>CAINED010000048.1 GCA_903847605.1 uncultured Hyphomicrobiales bacterium
CCGATGGGTGCGATGCCCACAGGCGCGGAATAATGCCGCCCGAAAATCGTGCAGTCCGCCGGCGGCGGCGCGACGACCTTGCCGTAGCGCGGGACGAGTTGAACCGAGTCGAGCGCCGCCCAGTTGCTTTTGATATTGCCGTCCATGCCCGCGCCGCCATCGGCATATTCGAAGGCGAAATTGGGCATCAGCTTGCGGGCGCGCTCGCGCAGGTCGAAGGAATGGGGATAGGCGCGCATCAGGGCGAGGCGCTCGGCGGCCTCCTGTGGCGAGAGCGCAGCTCGGGTCGCAGGAACCTCCGCGCGCACCTGTCGTGAATCGTCCATGTCGTCTCCCCGGCGGCCTCGTTGTGAATTGTTCCGGCACCTTAAAGGGTCGGGAGGAGTTTTGCGAGAGCCCTGCCCCGCACGGACTCCTTGCTCCCGCGCCTCCGGACGGGCAATCTCAAAATAAAACCTCGCTGCCCGGGAGGATCATCATGCGCAAGGTCATCGCAGGATCTCTGACACTCGTCATCGCTTTGGCGCACGGCGGCATAGCCGCTGCGCAAACCCGGCAACCAACGCCCGTGCGCGTCGGCATCACCAATGTCATCGCCGATGTCGGCTTCTTCGTCGCCGACAAGCGCGGATATTTTGCGCAGGAAGGGCTCAAGGTCGAATTCATTCCCTTCGCCGCCGCTGCGCGCATGATCACGGCGCTCGGCTCCGGGGAATTGGAAGTCGGCGGCGGCGGCGTGGCTGCCGGCCTTTTCAACGCCGTGGGGCGAGGCATCGGTCTCAAGATCGTCGCCGACAAGAACACCTCGACGCCCGTCTACGGCGCCGGCGCGCTGATGGTGCGCAAGGATCACGTCGACAGCGGCCGCTACAAGTCCTTGAAGGATTTTAGGGGTTTCAGGATCGCCCTGCCCGCGCCGGGCACCGCGACCAGCAATTCGCTCGACCGCGCCTTCGACAGGGAGGGACTGTCGCTGAAGGATATGGAGCCGGTCTATCTCTCCTTTCCGCAGATGGTGACGGCCTTCGAGAACAAGGCCATCGACGGCGGCTTTCTGACCGAGCCCATGGTCTCGACCGTGCTCGCGCGCGGCCTCGCCGTGCGCCTCATCGGCGACGATGAAATCTTTCCGCATCACCAGATCGCCGTGACGCTGTTTTCGGAAAAATTCATCAAGGGGGATCGCGCCACGGCGGTGAAATTCATGCGCGCGCTGTTGCGCGGCAATCGCGATTACAACGACGCCATCGACAAGGGCCGCCTCGCCGGGCCGGGCGCGGAAGAGATGATCGCCATTCTCACGCAATACAGCGTCATCAAGGACGCCGCGATCTACCGACGCATTCTCGTCCACAGCGCCGACCCCGACGGACGCCTGCGCCCGGAAAGCCTGCAGGCCGATCTCGATTATTTCCGCGCGCAGGGATTGCTGCAGACGAATGTCACGCTGGCCGACGCCATGGACGAGACGATCGCTGCCGATGCAGTGAAAACGCTGGGACCGTATAAGCGGAAGTGAGGGCAACGAATTCGGCGACCAAGCCCGATCGCAGCAAATGACGAGGATTGTAAGTGGCCGGAGTATATTTCTTTCTAATGCCCGACGAATTCATTGACATATTGAAGCGGGCCAGCGCGCGGTACGATTTATGGCTTGCAATGGCCGCGCGGCCTGCGACCAAGTTCAGAATGGCAACTCCTGAGAGTGTGACTTCAGACTTGCTAACTGGCCCATTTGATGGCGTTGTAACGTTGCAAATTGGATTCAGAGAGCTCTCGCCCGGCCCCGTAGCAACTCGAACGTACGCCTCGGGCAATGATCAAGGTTTCGACATCGACTACGAGAAATCCTACAATATTCGTTTCAAGCCTTCGATCCTGACGCCCGACAGAAAAATTCTATTTCAGGGCACCATGCTCATGCTTGCGCAGAGCCGTTATCCGGATGCGGCGAAAGGCAAAAGATTGACCGCGATATTTCAAACATTGCGCCGGGAAATTCGTAAGCGATGCGATTTGAACCTCGCCATGTTTGCTGAAACTCATGACGGCCGGATAGTTCCCTATAATTGGATTGTGGCCGGAAAGTGCGTTCCTCTCGACGGCAGCATCGATTTTAAATCCTCCATAGCGCAAACCAAATCTTGGCGCTTCGGCAAACGAAAGTAAGTTTTGTAATTTATACAAAGTCTCTACGTTGTGCAGTGAGGCAAAGTTTTCGTGGACCGCCCCACCGTTGGTAGTAGTTATCCTTGCATCGCGGCCTGAGCTTTCGCATAGAGAGATGCAAGCGATTGGAACCCCGCGCATGGACTGGAAAGAATACTGGAACGGCCCGCACCCCATCTATGTGAACGCGCGCCATCGCGCGCTGCATTTCGACAGGATCGCCCGGGACATTGCCGCGCTGATTCCCTCGCGCGAGGCTATCGCGCTCGACTGGGGTTGCGGCGAGGCGGATGCGGCGGACGCCGTCGCACGCGCCTGCGCCAAACTCTATCTCTTCGACACCGCAGACAGCGTCGTCGCCAATCTGCGCCGCAAGTTCGAAAGCAATCCGAAAATCGCCGTGCTCGACGAAGCGCAACTCGAGGCGCTGTCCGATCATTCCCTCGATTTGGTCATCATAAACTCCGTCGTGCAATATCTCTCGCACGAGCAGCTCGACGCCGCGCTCGACCTGTTGCGCGAAAAGCTTAAACCGAAAGGGACACTCGCCATCGGCGACGTGATCCACGCGAATGACAATGCCGTGGCCGATACACTGGCGCTCTTCCGCTTCGGCTGGGAAGGCGGGTTTCTTACCGCGGCCTTTCTCGGTGTATTGCGCACAGTGTTTTCCGACTACCGCAAGCTGCGCGACAAGCTGGGACTGACACGCTACACGCCGGAAGCCTTTATCGAGCGATTGAAGGCGCGTGGTTTTTCCGCGCATCGCGCCGAGCGCAACATCGGTCACAATCAGGGGCGGATGCTGTTCATGGCGACGCCGGCCGAGGATTGATGCGTCGCTAAAGTTTCGACAGGAAAACCTCGTGCTTCGATAAGCGCCTGCGGCGCTACTCAGCATGAGGTTTTCTGGCCCTCATGCTGAGGAGCCTGCGAAGCAGGCGTCTCGAAGCACGAGGGCTAGCTTCAACTACTTGCCCGCATAACTCACGCGCCAGATCGTATTGCCGGCATCCTCGCTGACGAGCAGCGAACCATCCTTCATCACGGTGACGCCGACGGGACGGCCCCAGACGCTGGCGTCGTCCAGCACGAATCCGGTCAGAAAATCCTCGTAAACACCCGCTGGCTTGCCGTTCTCCAAACGCAGGCGCACCACCTTGTATCCCGTGCGCTTGGCGCGGTTCCATGAGCCATGCAGCGTGACGAAGGCGTCGCCGCGATAGTCTTTCGGAAACATTTCGCCGTCGTAGAACGTGATGCCGAGCGGCGCGGAATGCGGCTGCAGCAATACGTCGGGCGTCAGCGCGCGTTCCCGCAGATCGGGCCGCGCGCCCTTGTGGCGCGGGTCTTCGTTGGCGCCGGTGTAATACCAGGGCCAGCCGTAGAAGCCGCCTGATTTCACCGATGTCGCATAATCCGGCGGCAGGTCGTCGCCGAGCCCGTCGCGCTCGTTGACGACGCACCAAGGCAGGCCGGTTGCAGGCTGGATCGCCAAGCCTGAACAGTTGCGCAGGCCCGTCGCAAGAAAGCGGCGGCCGCCGCCATCCGGATCGAAGGCCAGCAGCGCCGCGCGCCCGTCCTCCTGTCCCCAGGCTGCGCCCGGCGCGCGCGTGGCCTCGAACCCGGCGAGATCGCGAGGACGGTCCCCCGTGCCCTGCGCCACGTTCGACAACGATCCTACCGAAACGAACAGTGTCTTGCCATCGGGCGACATGGCGAGATCGCGCATGCCGTGCCCGCCGCCGGGAATATCGCGCACGATCCATTGCGCCGGCCCCTGTGGCTTGGTCTCGCCGGGCCGCCAGCGGTAGCGCACGACGCCGGTCGGCACGGCGGCGTAAAGATATTCGGGTTTTTCGGGCGACGGGCCGAAGGCGAGGCCGAACACGCTATTGAGCCCGGTCGTGAAGACCTCCGGCTGTTGCAGCCCCTGAAGGTTGGGCCGGTTCGCGCCAGCGGGAAAGACGAGGATGCGCCCGCGCCACGTCTCCGCGACGAAGACATCGCCGTTCGGCGCGGTGCGCAGGGCGCGCGGCCCCTCGAAGCCCTGCGCATAGAGCTTCACCTCGAAGCCCGCGGGCGCCTGCGGAATGGCGTTGGCGGGGCGGCGCACCTGCCGCGTCGGATTGCTGGCGGACCGGCTGGCATAGGGCGCGGGCAGGTCGCCGGGCGCGATTTTCCGCTGCACGCCGGGCCTGTCCGTCTGCCAGTCGCCGAGAGCCTGAGGCCCCGTCAAAACCTGCGCCGAAGCGGCGGGGGAAACGATGAGAACGGCGAGAAGCGTAGCGGTGCGGATCATCTGCGGCCCTCCAGTGTCGGTAAGCATTATCTGGAGCAGACGGACGCGGGCGCAAAGCAAGAAGAGTTGATGGGCGATTTCAGCCCCAATCTCAGCCCTAATCTCAGCCCTATGTCATGAAAGAAATGTAATTTGCCCCTCGGTATCGCGCCGGGTGACGATGGGATAATGAAACGGGGCCGCTGCGGAAAGGGACTGCCGCCGGCGGCATGCGGGACAGGGATTTGAAGTCGCGTTTTTACAGAGGCTTGCTGCTATTGCCGCTCCTGCCCGCGCTGGCGGGCTGCAATCTCGCGTCCCCTCGGCTCGACGGGCTCGAACCGGCGCTTCCCGTGCAGTACGACAATTCCGGCCGCTCCGCCCGCATCAATGTCACCACGGATTGGGTCGCCCTGTTCGGCGTCGCCGAACTGACCGCGCTGGCGGCGCGGGCGCTGGACGGCAATTTCGATCTCGACGCCGCCGGGGCGCGGATCGCGGAAGCCGATGCCATCGCCATCGCCGCAGGCTCGGCGCTCTATCCGCAGATCAACGCCGACGCCGACGCTTCGCGCAGCCTCTCGCCGGGCACGTTGCGCAGCAAGGAGCCGCCGTTCAATTCGTCCGTCGGCAACCGCTTCGGCCTCGGCATTACCGCGAGCTATGCGCTCGATTTCTGGGGCCGCAACCGCGCGCTGGCGCAGGCGGGAAAACTCTCGGCGACCGCCACGCGCTACGATTACGAGACCGTCGCCATCTCGACGCTCGCGGCGCTCTGCAACGCCTATTTTCAGATGGCGGTGGCGCAGGACCGGCTTCGCCTCGCGCGCGACAATATCCGCACCGCCGAACGCGCGCTGAACGCCCTGCGGCAGCGCCTCGACGCCGGCACCGGCAATGCGCTCGAAGTCGCGCAGCAGGAAACCCTGCTCGCCAACCAGCGCGCCAATGTCCCGCAACTCGAACAGCAGGAACAGCAGAGCCGCAATCTCGTCGCCGTGCTGGCGGGGCGCACCCCCGAAAGCCTGAAAGCGCGCGGCGCGCGGCTCAAAGCCATTGCGCTGCCGCGCGTCAATCCCGGCCTTCCTTCCGCGTTGCTCTTGCGCCGTCCCGACATCGCCGCCGCCGAAGCGCGCCTCGAAGCGGCGGACGCCAATATTACGGCGGCGCGCGCTGCCTTCTATCCCTCGATCACGCTGACGGCGGGCGCCTCGCTCGAAAGCATCGCGCTGAAAAACCTGCTGCGTCCGGAGGCGCTCGCGCTCTCCCTGGCTTCAGGCCTCACGCAACCGATTTTCAACGGCTATAATCTCGAAGCGCAACTCGAAGCCAATCGCGCGCGATGGCTCGAACTTCTCGCCAATTACCGGAAGGCCATCGTGTCCTCCCTTGCCGATGTCGAGAATGCCCTGATCGCCGTGCGCAAGAGCGCGGAGACGGAAACCATGCGCGCGCGCGCCGTTGTCTCTGCACGCCGTGCGCTCGACCTGACAGAACAACGCCTGCGCGAAGGCACGATCGACGTGATCGTTCTCGTCACGACACAGCAGAGCCTGTTCAGCGCGCAGGATTCGCTTTCGCTCGCGCGTTATCAACGGCTGCAGGCGCTGGTGAGCCTGTTTCAGGCGCTCGGCGGCGGCTTCCTCCGTGAGCCCTTGCGTGAACCCTTGCGCGAGCCCCTACCCGATGGGCGCGTGCAGAACGCAGTTACGGCAACGGGAGCGACCCAATGAGGAAGCTCATTGCGCTCGTCCTCGTACTCGCTGCGGCGGCCGTCTATGCCCATTACCGTCACTGGGTGACGATCCCCGTCGCCTTCCTGCCGAGGCAGGAGCTCGCCGAAGGCGCGCGTCCCGCCATTCCGCGCTTCGGCTTCGGCCGCGCGCCGCAGGCCGCGCGCGAAAAGCCTGCCGTGCCGGTGCTCGCCGCGCGCGTGCGCACGGAGGACGTGGCGGTCACCGCCGACGCTGCCGGCACGATACAGGCGCTGAACACCGCCACCGTGCGCGCGCAGGTCGAAGGCCGTCTGCTGGAAGTTGTTTTTCGCGAGGGACAGGATGTGAAGGCCGGCGACATTCTCGCCCGCATCGATCCGCGCACCTATCAGGCGCAATACGATCAGGCCGTCGCCAAACACGCGCAGGATTCGGCGCAACTCGCCAATGCGCGTCTCGACCTCGAACGCTATATCCGCCTCGCAGCGACGAATTCCGGTTCGAAACAGCAGGCCGATACGCAACGCGCGCTGGTCGCGCAGCTCGAAGCGCAGCTGAAGGTCGATCAGGCGCAGATCGACGCCGCGAAGACGCAACTCGATTTCACGACGATCCGCGCGCCGATCCCCGGGCGCACCGGCATACGCCTTGTCGATGCCGGCAACATCGTGCGCGCCGGCGATGCGACAGGCCTCGTCACGATCACGCAGGTGACGCCGATTTCGCTGGTCTTCAACCTGCCGCAGCAGCAGTTGCAGGCATTGCGCGACGCCATGAAGAGCGGCGAAGTCCCGGTGCAGGCGCTCGAACCCGACAACAAGACGCTCATGGATTCCGGCCGCATCGACGTGATCGACAATCAGGTCGATGCGACGACCGGCACTGTGAAAATCAAGGCGCAATTCGCCAATGCGGATTTGCGGCTGTGGCCCGGCCAGTTCGTCAATGTGCGCGTCTTCATCAGCACGCTGAGGGGCGCGACCACGGTGCCGGCATCGGCCGTCCAGCGCGGCCCGACCGGCCCTTACGTCTATGTCGTGAAAGACGGCAAGGTCGCTCAAACCAACGTGACGCTGGGCTTGCAGAACGAAACACTGGCTGTGGTCGTCAAGGGCGTCGAGCCGGGCGCTGTCGTCGTCACGTCCGGCTTCGGCCGTTTGAGCGACGAGACCGTCGTCACCGTGACGATGCAGGACGAGACAAAACCGCCGCCGTCTGCGGAGGAACAGCCCGAAGGCAATCGCCGTCGCGGCAGGCGTGGATGATGAATTGAACGCAACAGCGGGAATTCCCAAGAACGAAAGCATATGAACGTATCGTCGCCCTTCATCCTGCGGCCTGTCGCGACATCGCTTCTCGGCGTTGCGATCCTGCTGTGCGGAATCCTGGGCTACTGGCGGCTGCCTGTCGCATCTCTGCCGCAGGTCGATTTCCCGACCATCATCGTCAAGACGCAATTGCCCGGCGCAAACCCTGAAACGATGTCCTCCATCGTGACGGCGCCGCTCGAACGCTCGCTCGGACAAATCCCTGCGCTTGTCTCGATGTCATCGCAATCTTCTTTCGGCTACAGTCAGATCACCCTCCAATTCGATCTCGGCCGCGACATCGACGCAGCCTCGCAGGATGTGCAGGCGGCGATCACGACCGCATCGGGCACGTTGCCGCGCAACCTGCCCTATCCGCCCGTCTATTCGAAGGTGAATCCCGCCGATGCGCCCATCGTGTCGCTGGCGCTCGTGTCCGATACGGCGGAATTGCGTGTGCTCAGCGACCTCGCGGACACCTTGGTGTCGCCGCGCCTCGCGGAAGTCAGCGGCGTCGGACTCGTGACGATACAGGGCGGCATACGTCCGGCCGTTCGCATTCAGGCCGATCTTGCCCGCCTTGCCTCCTACAAGATCGGACTCGAGGAAGTCCGGCAGGCCATCGTCAACGCCAATGTCGCGGGCTCGAAAGGCACGCTCGACGGTGAACGGCAGGCCTGGATCATTTCCGCCAACGACCAGATCCAGGCGGCGGAAGCCTATCGCAACGTCGTCATCGCCACGCGCAACGGCACGCCGGTGCTGCTGCGCGATCTCGCAGAGGTGATCGACGGACTCGAAAACGTGCGCGTCGGCGGCTGGTACAATGGCAGGCCCGCCGTCATCGTCGACGTGCAGAAGCAGCCGGGCGCAAACATCATCGCCACGCTCGACAGGCTGCGCCGCGAAGTGCCGCGCCTGCAGCGGCTGATGCCGGCAGGCGTCGAATTCTCCATCGTTCAGGATCGCACGCCGACCATCCGCGCCTCGGTCGATGAAGTCGAGTTCACGCTCGTTCTCGCCGTCGGCCTCGTCGTCCTCGTCGTGCTTCTGTTCCTGCGCTCGCTGCGCGCCACCATCGTTGCAGGCATCACATTACCGCTTTCGCTCGTCGCGACATTCGGCGTGATGTATCTCATGGGCTTCAGCCTCAACAATCTCTCCCTGATGGCGCTGACGATCGGCACCGGCTTCGTCGTCGACGACGCCATCGTGATGATCGAGAACATTGTCCGCAAGCTGGAGGAAGGCCGCAATCCGCTCGACGCCGCGCTCGAAGGCGCGCGCGAAATCGGCTTCACGGTGATCTCGCTGACTTTCTCGCTGATCGCGGTCTTCATTCCCCTGCTCTTCATGTCCGGCCTTGTCGGGCGCATGTTCCGCGAATTCGCGCTGACACTCACTATCGCCGTTGTCGTTTCCGCCGTCGTGTCGCTGACATTGACGCCGATGATGTGCGCGCAGCTTCTCAAGCCAGGACGGCAGGCGAGCAGATCGCGCCTCCTGCGCATTGCCGAAGCGCCTTTCGACATGATGGCGCGGCTCTACGGGCGCACGCTCGGCTGGGCGCTGCGCCATCGCGGTTTCATGATGCTGGTGACGCTGGCGACGCTCGGCCTCACCATCGACATGTATATCGTCAGCCCCAAGGGATTTCTGCCGCAGCAGGATACGGGCCTCATTTCCGCCGTGCTGGAATCCTCGCCCGATGTTTCCTTTCAGGAAATGGCGGCGGCGCAGGAACGCGCGACGAAAGCCATTCGCGAGGATCGCGATGTTGCCGACGTCATCTCCGTGCTCGGCATCGGCCCCCTGAATGCGACCGGCAATACGGCGCGCCTCGCCATCGTGCTGAAGCCGAAGGATCAACGCGCGGCGGACGCGCACGCGATTGCCGAGCGCCTGCGCGGCAGCGTCATTCGCATTCCCGGCGTCAACCTCTACCTGTCGCCCGTGCAGGACATCCAGATCACGACGCGCTCAAGCCGCTCGCAATATCAGTACACGCTGTCGGGCTCGGACCGCGCGGAGGTTGCAGCGGGCGCGCAGCGTCTGACAGAACGCCTGCGCGCATCGCCTGTCCTGCGCAATGTCGCTAATGAAAATCAGGATGGCGGCCTGCGCGCCTTCGTCGACATCGACCGCGAGAAGGCCGGCCGCCTCGGCATTTCGATTCAGGCCATCGCCGACACGCTGAACAGCGCTTTCGGTCAGCGCCAGATCTCGACGATCTATGCGCAGACGAACCAGTATCGCGTGATCCTCGAAGCCTCGCCGCGCTACCAGAACGATCCCGCGTCCTTGTCGCAGCTTTATGTCGCCGCCGCCGGCGGCGCGCAGATTCCCTTCGAGTCTTTCGCGACCTTGCGGCGCACGACCGCGCCTCTGCTCATCGCCCATCAGGATCAATTCCCGGCCGCCACCATCAGCTTTGATCTCGCGCCGGGCATGTCGCTGAGCCAGGCCGTCCAGGCGATCTCGGACGCGCAGCGCGCCATCGACATGCCGCCTTCGATCACGACGAGCTTTCATGCGGATGCGGCGGAATTCCAGAGTTCGCTGGCGACACAGCCCTGGCTGATCCTCGCGGCCATCGTCAGCATCTATCTGGTGCTCGGCATACTCTACGAGAGCTTCGCGCATCCCTTCACGATCCTGACGACCTTGCCTTCGGCCGGCGTCGGCGCCCTGCTCGCGTTGCAACTCACGGGTCATGAACTCTCGCTGATCGCGCTCATCGGCATCATCCTCCTCATGGGAATCGTGAAGAAGAATGCGATCATGATGATCGACTTCGCCATCGAGGCGGAGCGACGCGACGGCCTTGCGCCGCAGGACGCCATCGTGCGCGCTTGCCTGCTGCGCTTCCGCCCGATCATGATGACGACGCTTGCCGCGCTCTTCGGCGCAATACCCCTTGCCTTCGGCACGGGCATGGGCAGCGAATTGCGCGTGCCGCTCGGCGTCAGCATCATCGGCGGCCTGCTGCTCAGCCAGTTGCTCACGCTCTATACGACGCCGGTCATCTATCTCGCCGTCGAAAGCCTGCGTCTGCGGCTCGGCGGTGTCAGCAAAATGAGCGACGAGCGCAAGCTCGCGCAGGCCAGAAACGAACCGGCGCCGGAGGTTCGTCCGTGATGAACTTTTCCGCGCCTTTCGTCCTGAGGCCTGTCGGCACGACGCTGATGGCGATAGCGATCATGCTGCTCGGCCTTGCGGCATGGCCGCGTTTGCCTGTCGCCAGCATGCCCGCGGTCGAATTTCCGACCCTGCAGATTTTCGTCACGCGCCCCGGAGCTGACCCCGCGACCATGGCGAGTTCCGTCGCCGCGCCGCTCGAACGCGCTCTCGGCACGATTGCGGGCGTGACGGAACTGACGTCGAGTTCATCGCTCGGGCGCACGCGCATCACCCTCCAGTTCGACCTGTCGCGCAAGATCGAGGCCGCAGCGCGCGACGCCCAGGCGGCTTTGAACGCAGCGATTCCCGAATTGCCCGGCGATCTGCCGAACATGCCGCGCATCAGCAAGTTCAATCCGGCGGCACGTCCTATTCTCATCTTCGCGATGACGTCGAAGAACGTCTCGCCCTCGGATATCTACGATGTCGCCGACACGCTCGTCGTGCAACGCATCGCGCAGGTGAAGGGCGTCGGCGATGTCAGCGTCAGCGGCGCGGAGCAGCCGGCCGTTCGCATCAAGGTCGATCCGGTGCGCCTGGGCACGATGGGTCTCGGCTTCGACGAAGTGCGCGCGGCCATTGCCGCGGCAAATGCGCCTTCGCCGCTCGGCGCATTCGATGGCGGCCAGCGCTTCGAGATGATCGCCATGGAGGCGCAGCTCGACACGCCTGAAGAATATCGCCGCATTCCCATCCGCATGAAGAACGGCACGAGCATTCATCTCGGCGATATCGCCGAGATCGAGATGGGCGTGCGCAATACGCTCAACGCGGGCTGGTTCAACGACAAGCCCGCCGTCATCATCAATGTGACGCAGGAGCCGGGCTCCAACATCATTCAGACCATCGAGGGCGTGAAGGCGGCATTGCCGGAGATCAAGCGGCTGCTGCCGGAAGGCGTCGATATCGAAATCATGTCGGACCGTTCGGAGACGATCCGCGCCTCCGTGCTCGATCTCGAAAAGATGCTGGCGATCTCCATCGGCCTCGTCACGCTGGTCGTGTTTCTGTTTCTGCGCCAGATCGTCTCGACGCTCGCGGCGGCCGTGACGGTGCCGCTTTCGCTGGCCGGTACGTTCGCGGCGATGTGGGCGGCGGGTTTTTCCATCGACAATCTCTCGCTGATGGCGATCACCATCGCGGTCGGCTTCGTCATCGACGACGCCATCGTGATGATCGAGAACATCCACCGTAACATGGAGCGCGGCATGAGCCGGCTGGAAGCTGCGCTCGCGGGCACGCGCCAGATCGGCTTCACGGTCGTGTCGATCACCCTGTCGCTGATCGCGGCCTTCATTCCGCTGATCTTCATGCCCGGCATCATCGGGCGCATGTTCCGCGAGTTCTCGCTGACACTGTGCTTTGCAATCCTCGTCTCGATGCTTGTCTCGCTGACGGTCACGCCGATGATCGCTGCGCACTACAGGCGCAATCCGCAGCCGCGCAAGCCGAATATCTTCGACCGCGTCATCGAAGGCACGCTGAATGGCATGCAGCAGAATTACGGCCGCACGCTCGGCTTCACCCTGCGCCATCCCTGGATTGTGTTGCTGGTGTTTGTCGCAACGATCGGACTGACGGTGCATCTCTACCGCACCACGCCGAAGGGCTGGGTGCCGGCCGACGACACCAGTCTCCTCTTCGGCTGGGCCTCGGCGCCGGAAGACACATCTTTCGCGGCGATGACGCCGCTGATGAAGCAGGCCTCGGCCATCATCCAGAGAGATCCTGCGGTGCAATCGCTCGCAGCCTTCGTCGGCAGCGGCAATTCCACCAATTCCGGGCGCTTCTTCGTCACGCTGAAATCGGCTGGGGAGCGCGGCGTTCCCGCCGAGCGCGTCGTCGGCCGTCTGCGCCGCCAGTTTTCGCAACTCGCGGGCATCGAGGTCAGCCTTTATCCGATGCGCGACGTGCGCGTCGGCGGCCGGGTCGGCCGCTCGCAATATCAGTTCACGCTGTGGAGCGCGGACTATCCGGCGCTGCTCGCTGCCACGACTGTCGTCGAGGAAAAACTGGAAACGCTGCCGGAACTCGTGGACGTTTCCAGCGATCGCGATCAGGGCGGATTGCAGGCGACGGTCGTGATCGACCGCGCGACGGCCTCGCGTCTCGGCGTCTCCGTGAAAGACATATCGACGGTGCTGTCGAACGCCTTCAGCCAGCGCCAGGTCGCGACGATCTATACGCAGCGCAATCAATATCGCGTCGTGCTGGAGACGATGCCCTCGCGCCAGCGCGATCCCGACGATCTTGCCTCGCTCTACGTACCCGCGAGTGGCGGCAAGCAAATTCCGCTGTCCGCGATGGCGAAGATCGAGCGCGGCGTCGCCACACAATCGGTGGCCCATCAGGGCGGCTTGCCGGCGATCACCTTCACTTACGATCTCGCCGAAGGAAAGACGCTGGAAGAGGCGACGCAGGCCATTCGCACGGCCGTCGCCGGCCTTCATCTGCCGGAGACGATCAACGCCGACTTCGCCGGCGACGCAAAGGCCTTCCGGGAGAATTCCTCGAACCAGTTCTGGCTGATCGTCGCGGCGCTGATCGCCGTCTATATTATCCTGGGCATTCTCTACGAGAGCCTCATCCATCCGCTGACGATCATCTCGACCCTGCCGCCTGCCGGGCTTGGCGCGCTCTTCGCGCTCAATCTCGCGGGAACGGAACTGTCGCTCGTCGCCCTGATCGGCATCATCATGCTCATCGGCATCGTGAAGAAGAACGGCATCATGATGGTCGACTTCGCCATCGCCGCGGAGCGCGCGCGCGGCCTGACGCCGGAGCAGTCGATCCGCGAGGCCTGCTTGCAGCGCTATCGACCGATCCTGATGACGACGCTCGCCGCCATCCTCGGCGCGCTGCCGCTCGCTCTGGGGACAGGCCCGGGCTCGGAATTGCGCCGTCCCCTCGGCATCACCATCGTTGGCGGCCTCGTGCTGTCGCAAATCCTGACGCTCTACACGACGCCCGTGATCTATATCCTGATGAGCCGCTTCTCGCGCAAACAGCGTGAGAGCCGCTTGCAGCGCATCGCCATGCAAGCTCCGGCCGAATAGGTGTCATTTATCCGTGAACGCCTTCGCTTCGGCGCGTTTTCGCCGTTGACAAGCCATGTCAGGCGACTAAGCACCAAATGCACTCTTTAATCTATGCGGGATGGGGCGGCCCGCGGCGAGGCAGCGATGTTGAAGCGGCTCGCGATGACGGCGATGACAGCGGCATTTCTGCCGCTCTTTGCCATGCCCGCCGCTGCTGCCGAAATTCGCATCGCCTTCGCCATCTCCGACGACATCTATCTCGCGCCCGTCTTCGCGGCCGAACGTCTCGGCCTCTTTCGCGATGCCGACATCCAGATCCGCCGTCTCAATATCCGCGGCGCGGAAAACATCCAGCAGGCGCTGAAATCCGGTCAGGCCGACATTATCGACGCATCGGGGCCCGCCGCGGCACAGGCTTTCCCGGGCGGCGCGGGCGGCAAGATCGTGGCGGGTGCCGCCAACGGCTTTTACGGCTGGACAGTCGTCTCGCGCGAGGACGCCGTCATTCCGACAATCAGGCAGCTTGCCGGCAAATCGGTAGGCGTTTCCTCGACCCATTCGCTGTCGGACATGGCGGCGCAACTGACGGCCGAGAACCACAGCATCAAGTTCGATCTCGTATCGCTCGGCGCGGGCGCCATCGTGCCGGAACTGCGCGCCGGCAAGGTCGACGCCATCATCAGTTCGGCCCTGCTCGGCCTGCGTGAAGTCAGCGCCGGACGCGCCCGCATCGTCTTCGATCTCGGCCTCGATCATGCGCCTTTCCTCGTCAGCGGGTATGTCGCCTCTACCCGGATGATCGAAACGCGCCAGCGCGACCTCAAGGCCTTCATCGCCGCGACGACGCAGGCGCTTACCCACATGCAGTCCGACCGCAAATGGTCCATCGACCTGCTCAAGGAATATGCGCGCATCACCGACAACGGCTATGCCGAGCGGCTCCACGACACGGTGATCATGAATTTGAACAGCGATCCCCAGATCAGCGCCGAGAGCCTGAAGGAAGCCCTCGATCTTGCGGCGAGAGCCTGGAAGCAGCCGGAGCTTGCAGCGCTTCCGGTCGCGGCGCTCTTCACGAATGAATTCGCGGCGGACGCTGTCCCGCCGAAATCGCAATAACAAGCGGATTCATTTGGCTTGGCGATGGCAGGCCGGCTGATTAAAGTCATCTCGGCGAAGCCACGCAAACAATCAAAACAATGATCGGGGAGCCGACGTGCTTGGGGGATTTCTGGCGCTGCTGTCGGCGGCGACCTTCGCGCTGAATCAGGCTTCCACGCGCCGCGGCGTACTCACGGGCACCGTGTTGCAGGCCCTCTGCATCACCGTGCCGATGGGTGTGCCTCTCTTTCTTCTGATCGCCTTCGCCATCGGCCATGCCGGCGACATCTTCGCCTTCAGCGCGACATCCGTGATGTGGCTGTCGCTGGCGGGCGTCAATCATTTCCTCGCAGGACGCTTCTTCAACTACTGGGGCGTCCAGGCGGCGGGGTCCAATATCACCGGCACGGTTCAGCAACTCGATATCGTGGTTTCGCTGGGCCTCGCGATCTGGCTGCTCGGGGAATATCTCACGCCGTTGCGCGTCGCGGGCATCGTGCTCATCATCGGCTCGCCCCTTCTCACCCTGCGCAGCGACATCAAGACGGCGCGCGGTCAAGGCACGCAAAAGCTGAAATTCACGCCGCAGCTTGGCCGCGGCTATTTCGGCGCAATCATGGCCGGCATCTGCTACGGGCTGAGCCCGATCTTCGTTCGTGCGGGACTTCAGGATGCGAGCCCCGGCGCCAGCATGGCGGCGGGCGCGATCTCCTACTTCGCCGCCAGCGTGGTCCTCTTCGTCATAGTCATTCTGCTGGGACGGGGAAAGGAAGCCATCTCTACGGAGCGTACCGCCCTGCCGTGGTTCGCCTTCGCCGGATTTTCCGTAGGGGCGGCGCAGGTCTTCCGCTATGCCGCCCTCGCCATGGTGCCGGTCGCCGTGGTGGCGCCCATCCTGCGCACGACTCTCGTGTTCCGGCTGTTCTTCTCCTGGTGGCTCAACCGCGACCATGAGGTCTTCTCGAAAGGGATCGTCCTCACGACGTTCCTGTCGCTGCTCGGCGCACTCATGCTGTCGGTGAGCACCGATCTCTTCCTGTCGCTGGTCCCGGTTCCCGGCTGGCTGGAAGCCATCATCCGGATGCGCTGGCCATAGGGTCGCACGGGCATGACCGCCGCACCGGTTTCATGCTAAAAGCTGGCAACGGATTTCGGCCGCAATGGCCCAAGGAGGAAACGCATGGGTAAGAAGATCGCGCTCGCCATGTGCACCACGCACGGCCCGCAGCTCCACACCACAGCCGAGCAGTGGGCGCTGCGCCTGCCTGCCGACAAGAAGAACATGCATCCCTACCGCGACGGCGTCTATTCCTTCGACGATCTCGTGGAACTGCGCAAGGGCGAGAACCTCGCCGAACGCTCCACCATGTCCGCCATGAAGCAGGCCCGCGAACGTTGCGAACAGGCGATGACCGCCATGGCCGACAAGTGGGCTGAAGTGAAGCCCGACATCGCCATCATCTTCGGCAACGACCAGCATGAAATCTACGGCGACGATCTGAACCCGCCCTTCATGGTCTTCTACGGCGACAAGATCCCGCATTACCCGCAGGACGAAGAGAGCAAGAAGAACCTGCCCCCTGGCATCGCCGAAGCCGAGCCCGGCCATGCAGCGCCCGAATATCGCGAATATGACGGCGTGCCCGATCTTGGCGAGCACATCATCCGCACGCTCGTCGAGCATGACTTCGACGTCACCGCATCCAAGGCATGGCCCAAGGGCGCGAAGAACGGCGCGAGCCACGCCTTCGGCCATATCTACCGTCAGGTCATGCGCGACGACGTCGTGCCGAACGTGCCGATCTACCAGAACACTTTCTTTCCGCCGAACCAACCCTCCGCACGCCGCGCTTACGAGTTCGGCAAATGCGTGAAGAAGGCTGTCGACAGCTGGAATACCGACAAAAAGATCGCCGTCTTCGGCTCGGGCGGCATGACGCACTTCACCATCGACGAGGATTTCGACCGCGCCTTCCTCGCCGCGCTGAAGAAGCGCGACAAGGACTGGCTCACCTCGATACCGCTGAAGACGCTGCAAGCGGGCACGTCCGAACTGAAATCGTGGATATCCATGATGGGCTTCCTCGAGAACGAGGACATCGCCATGACCGAAGTCGATTACATCCCCTGCTATCGCTCCCCCGCCGGTACCGGCACGGCGCAGGGCTTTGTGTATTGGGATGTGAAGTAGCCGGACGTCATCCCGGAAAATCGCGCAGCGATTTATCCGGGATCGCAACGAAAATAAAAATCAGCGATCCCGGCTCGCCCTTCGCTTGGCCGGGATGACAAAGGTTGAGAGGAAAATGCGCCCCGAAGAAAACACTCTCCTCACCCGCACGGGCGCGGGCACGCCCATGGGCGAACTCTTTCGCCGCTACTGGCTGCCGACCTTGCTCGCCAGCGAACTGCCCGAGAACGATTCCCCGCCCGTACGCGTGAAGCTGCTCGGCGAAAGGCTGCTGGCCTTCCGCGACAGCGAGGGCAGGCTCGGCCTGATCGACGAATTCTGCGCCCATCGCGGCGTGTCGCTATGGTTCGGACGCAACGAGGAATGCGGGCTGCGCTGTCCCTATCACGGCTGGAAATTCGACGTGACGGGCCAGTGCGTCGAAGTGCCGTCCGAGCCTGTGGAATCGGGCTACGCCAAGAAGATCAAGCTTAAATCCTATCCGCTGGTGGCGTCAGGCGGCGTGCTCTGGGCCTATATGGGCCCGCCCGAGGAGCAGCCGCGCCTGCCCGGCTTCGAATGGCAGAACCTCTCCGCCGAACATTGCTATTTCTCAAAGCGGCTGCAGGAGAACAACTGGCTGCAGGCGATGGAAGGCGGCATCGATTCAGCCCATGTGTCGTGGCTGCATTCGATGGACCTGCACAGCGATCCGCTGCATCGCTCCACCAAGGGCGCGAGCTATCAGGCCGACAAGCATCCCGTGTTCGAGATCGTGGAATCCGAAGGCGGACTTTACATCGCCGCGCGTCGCAAGGCGGAGCAGGATCAGTATTACTGGCGCATCACGCAATTCATCATGCCCATGTACACGATGGTGCCGCCCTACGGCGACAATGCGCTGAACGGCCATGCCTGGGTGCCCATCGACGACGAGAACTGCTTCGCCTGGACCTTCACCTATCATCCCGCGCGTCCGCTCTCACGCATGGAGCGCGAAGTGATGGACGCTGGCGGCGGCATTCACACGAAATACGTGCCCGGCACGTTCCGCCCGCTCGCCAACAAGGATAACGATTACCTGATCGATCGCGCCGGACAGAAGGCGGGCAAGACTTTTAGCGGCGTGCATGGCATTGCCGTGCAGGACGGCTCGCTGCAGGAGAGCATGGGGCCGATCGTCGACCGCACGAAGGAAAATCTCTGCACGACTGACAACGCCATCATCATGGCGCGCTCGCGCCTGCGCAAATCGGCGCTCGCGCTGCAGGAGAAAGGCACGCCGCCGCCAGCGCTGACGCCCGATTGCCATGCAGTGCGCTCCTGCACCTACGTCCTCCCGCAATCGGAATCCTTCCTCATCATGCGCGACAAGGCCTTCATCGCGAAGGCCGGCACGTCGCATGTGGCGATATGATGTCTCGAAAACCGTCGTGCTTCGAGACGCAATGCTGTCGCATTGCTCCTCAGCATGAGGGTTTTCTGAGCAGCCATCCCTGAGCCCTCATGCTGAGGAGCCGCTGAAAGCGGCGTCTCGAAGCACGAGGGCGACGAACGACAAACTCCGGGAAATGAAATGCCCCAGTCCCTTCTCGCTGCCGTCTCCCTGCCCGGCCTGCAAACGCAGGTGCAGGAATTTCCCTTTCCCGAAATCCCTGAAGATGCCGGCTTGCTGAAAGTCGAACTCTCGGGCGTGTGTGGCAGCGACTGGCCGCATTACAACAATTACCCGAAGTCGAAGGGACCGCTGATCCTCGGCCATGAGGCCGTCGGTTATGTCGACAGGCTCGGCAAATATGCGGGCAAGCGCTTCGGCGTGAAGGAAGGCGATTACGTCGCGCTGGAGGAATACCTGCCCTGCGGCCATTGCGACTACTGCCGCGAGGGCGACTTCAGATTGTGCGAAGAGACAGACACGCTGAACCGCCCGAACGCCATACGCTTCGGCTCGACACCGACATCCATCGCGCCCGCGCTCTGGGGCGGATATTCGCAATATCAGTACCTGCATCCCAATTCCGTATTCCACAAGGTGCCCTCGCATGTGCCCGCGAAACTTGCATCTCTGGCGTTGCCGCTCGGCAATGGCGTCGAATGGGCCTATCTGCAGGGCGGCGCGAAGATCGGCGAAGCCGTCGTCATTCAGGGCCCGGGACAGCAGGGTCTTGCCTGCGTCGTAGCGGCGAAGGAAGCCGGCGCGTCGAACATCATCGTGACAGGCCTTTCCAACCCCGCCGACCAGCGCCGTCTCGAACTCGCGAAAAAACTCGGCGCCGATCACGTCTTCAGCGTCGAGGAACATGATCTGCTCGAAACGATCGCCGATCTCACCGGCGGACACATGGCCGATCTCGTCATCGATTGCGCTTCGGGCGGTCCTGCAACCGTGACGGGCGCCATCAATATCACGCGCAAGCGCGGGCGCATCATTCTCGGCGGACGCAAGTTCCAGCCCATCCCCGAATTCATGTCAGACCTTCTGGTGATGCGCTTTCTCACCATGCGCGGCATGCGCGGCCATTCCTACAAGGGCGTGGAACTCGGCCTTGAGATCATCGCCTCAGGCAAGTATCCGCTGGAAGAATTGTGCACGCACTCTTTTGCACTGGCAGATACAGACAAGGCCCTGCGCACCGTTGGCGGCATCGGCGAACCCGGCGCGATCCATTGCACTGTCGACGCGTGGAGGTAACGTCTCCCTCATGCTGAGGAGCAACGCGTACCGTCGCGTCTCGAAGTGCTGAGCGCGACACAACTAAACCGTCGCCAACCGATCTGCATCTCTGCGGGCGTCGTGCGAAATCCAGCGCGTGATCTCGCGGCCTGCCTCGACGACGAGATCCTTGATGCGCCCGTTCATTACATCGGGATCGAAATAGGAATCGACCAGCGTCACATTGACAGCCGCGATGATGGCGCCGCCCGCATCGCGCACAGGCGCAGCCACGGAACTGACACCGCGTTCGAAGAAAGACTGACTCGCTGCATAACCGCGCTTGCGATCTTCTTTCAGCAATTTCTTCAGTTCGTCGAGGGTAACAGGCGTTTGCTCGCTGAACTGCGGCAATTTCTGTTCCGGATACATCGCATCGAGTTCCGCATCGCTCGCATCGAGCAGCATCATGCGTCCCATGATTGTCGCATGCACCGGAAATCGCGTGCCGATCGTGACACTCGAGCGCACTGTCGTCTTGGCGGCGTAGCGCGCGACATAGACGATCTCGCGTCCGTCGCGAATCGCAAGATGCGCGGATAGTCCGGTATCGTCGCGCAGCTTCTGCAGGACGGGTTGTGCGACTTCCACGACATCGAGCGATGCGAGATAAGAAAATCCGCTGCCGAGCATGGCCGGGCCGGGACTGTAATGGCGTTCGTCGTCTTCCTTGCGCAGATAGCCCGCGGCAACGAGCGTATGCAGAAGACGGAAAACGGTCGTGCGCGACAATTCCAGTTCGTGCGCTATTTCCGGCGCGGACAGGCGCGTACGATCCCGCGTGAACAGCGACAATACCTGTAACCCCTGCGCTAGCGCCGGCACGATATAGCGGCCTTGAAGTTTGTCCTTATCGAGCATGGCCGGCCTCCAGGAAGGCGCGCACAAGCGCATTGAATTCTTCGGCACGCTCGACATAGAGCGCGTGCCCAGCGCCCTCGATCACATGAACGGGTGCGCGCGGACGCATGACTGCCGCCTTCAGATTGACATCGGGCGGCGTGATGACGTCGGCGCTGCCATAGATGAATTGCACGGGGATATCCGCACTCATCGCTTCGAGATCGCCGAGCATGTCCCCTTGCGAAAGCATGCGCGAAGCCTGCGCATAGCCGTGAGGGTGAACGCTCGCCATCGTCTCGACCACTTGCCGGCGCATCTCTTCGCTGGCAGTGCCGCTGACGAGACGAGGCCCGCGCTTCTCGGCCATGCCGCGCACGCCAAGGTCTTCCACGTCGCCGATGCGGCTCTGCAGCAAACGCGCACGTTCGCTTGCGTCATAGCGCGCATGGCCAATGGCGCATCCGGCCAGAGTCAGCGTGCGAATATATTTCGGGAATGCACAGACAAAACGCGCGGCCATCAATGCCCCGAGCGAATGCCCGACGATGTCGCATCGCGCAACAGACAAAGCATCGAGAAGCGATTGGATCGCCTCGGCATAACTCTGCACGTCGGGCGCATCCGGAACCAGAGGCGTGGAACTATCGTAGCCCGGCGCATTCCAAGCGATGACACGCCGCGCATCCGACAACCCCTGCAGTTGCGCTGTCCACGACCGCGCCCCAGAACCGATGCCGTGCAACAGCAGGAGGACCGGACCTCCGCCCGCCTCGCGATATGAAATGCGCCCGCCTTTAGTCTCGGCGACACATTCCCTAATTAAAGACGAAGCCGCCATTGACCGGTATCACCTGTCCCGTAACAAAGCCCGCGCCCGGGCCGAGCAGATAGACGACAGGACCAACCACATCGTCCGGCATCTGTTTGCGCTGGAAGGGCCTGCCGTAAACGTATAGATCGTGCCGTTCCTGCGGCACATATTCCGTCGCCTCGACGATGGTGATGCCCGGCGCGATGGCGTTGATCGTGATTCCATATTCGCCGATCTCGCGCGCGAGCGACCGCGTCATCGACATGATCGCGCCCTTGCTACCGACATAGTGCAGCAGCCGCGGCGCGCCCCACAGCGCCGTATCCGAGGCGAGATTGACGATACGACCACCGAGCTGCGATTTGCGCAGCAGCGGCGTCAACGCCTTGATGACGAGCCAGACGCCGCGCACGTTGACGCGCATCACGCGGTCCCAGGTGTCGATGTCGATCTCTTCATAGGTCTTCCCGCCGATGCCCGTGGCGATGGCGGCATTGTTGACGAGCCCGTCGATGCGACCAAATTTTTCCGCAAGCTGCGATCCAAAGCCCTCGATGGAATCCGGATCGCCCTGATCGTAGCGCATGAAATGCGCGTCGAATCCTTGCGCACGCAGCTCTTCCGCCGTCTTCGCGCCTTCCTCCAGAATATCGGCGATGACGACGCTCTGCGCTTTCTCCTTGGCGCAGGCTTCGGCAAAGGCGCGACCCAATCCGCGCGCCCCGCCCGTCACCACGATGATACGTCCCTCAAGATCCATCTTGTCGTCCGTTCGCTCAGGCCGGGCGCATTCGGCCGGGCAGCCAGTGCAGCACGCGATTCTCGATCATGACGATGGCGCCATAGAGCAGGATGCCTATGATCGTCAGCATGATGATCGTCACGAAGACCATCGCCGTATTGCCGGATCCCTCGCCGTAGGTGAGCAGATAACCGAGGCCCGTATTGCCGCCGACGATTTCGCCGACGACGACGCCGATCACAGCGAGGGTCGCCGCGATGCGCAGCCCGGCGAAGAAAGGCGGCAGCGATGCGGGAAACTCGATCTTCCAGAAAACCTGCGTGCGGCTCGCATTGAAGGATTTCGCAAGCCGCACAATGTCGGGATCGATGGCGCGCACTGCGCCCAGCACATTGATCATGACAGGGAAGAAGACGATCAGCACCGCAACGAGAATTTTCGGATAGACGGTGTAGCCGAACCAGATCACGAACAGCGGCGCGAAGGCGACTTTCGGCGCGATCTGCAACGCCAGAATATAGGGCGAGAGAATGAATTCCGCCGTCGGCGACATGCCCAGAATGAAGCCGACGACCATGCCGAGAATCATCCCAAGGATAAAGCCGATCACCACCTGAAAGGCGGTGATGGCCGTATGATACATCAGCTGGTCGTTCGCCAGCATGCGCAGAAACGAATTCCAGACCTGCGAGGCCGGCGGAATGATGAACGGCGGGATGCCCGTGAGAGCGGGCCCCCATTCCCATGCGGCGAGGAAGACGACGAAAAGCGCAAGGCTTCCCGCCATCATCCGTTGCGTCGATGGATTTGCAAAATCGCCCATATCCGCTGGCCCCGCTGTCCCGTGCGCGCTACTTGACGAACTGGTTCGTGTAGAGTTCGTTGACCGGCGTCTTCTTCTCGATGATGCCCTGCGAGAGATAGAAGTCCTGCAGGTTGGACAGGCGCGCCTCGTCCATTTCGCCGAGCACGGCCTGGCCCTGATAGACGTATTCGTTGAACATCTTGAAGATCTCGGCGATCTCGTCCGCTTTCGCCTGCGGATTGATCTTCACGTAATCGGCGGCCGCGCCGGCCGGATTATCCATGATGTCCTTCATGCCCTTGAGCGTCGCACGCACGATCTTGCGGATGAGCTCCGGATTCTTTGCGATCAATTCGTCGGATGCGACGATCGCCTGCGCCATGCTCTTGAAGACCGTATCGGACGGGATGATGTCGATCTTCATCTTGCCTTGCGTTTTCACGATATAGGTCCAGTCCGGCACCGAGGCCATGGCGTCTGCCTGTCCGGCGAGGAAGAGCTTGTAGATGCCTGCGGGACCTGCTGCCTGTGCATTCACGTCGTTCTTCGTCAGGCCGACGGTCGAGAGCATCCCAAGCAGCGCGAAATAGGTCGTATCCTGGAACGCGAGCGCAGTGATCGTTTTGCCCTTGAGGTCCTTCAACGAATTGATGCCCTTGTCCTTGTTGATGACGAGCTGCATCAGCGAGCGGCCGCCGAGAACGGCGACGGCCTTTACCGGAATGCCGTTGGAGCGCACCATGATCGGCGTATCGCCGATCGCGCCGCCGATCGTCGCATTGCCGGCGCCGACCATCTTGGCGACATCGACGCCGCCACGCGCGACCTGGAACGTCACCTTCAGGCCTTCCTGCGTGAAGTAGCCGCGCTGCTGCGCCACCATCCACGGACCGAAGGCGGGCAAGGTCGCCGGCGCAGGCAACAGATAGATGACATCCGTGAGAGGTTGCTGCGCGCGCGCCGGGGAAAAACCGGCGAGTGCGGCCATCGCCGCCGTCGCAATCAGCGCCTTGCGAATGAGTCCTGCTTGCTTTGTCATTTTCATGCTTCCCTTCCTGTTAGACGACAGCTTCATCGATATGCAGAAGGCTCATGAGATCGGCCACGTAAGGACCGACTTTCGGGCTCTTGCGCCGTTCCATGGGGTTGGGCCGATCGGGTATGTCGATGACGATTTCCTTCACGATACGGCCCGGGCGCTGGCTCATCACGAGCACGCGATCGGAGAGAGCGATCGCCTCGACGAGATCGTGCGTCACGAAGAGCGCGGTCTTTCCTGTCTCGCCGAGCATCTGGCCGAGATCCTGTTGCAGCACCATTTTCGTCTGCGCATCGAGCGCGGAGAATGGCTCGTCGAGAAGCAGAACGGCCGGATCGACGGCGAGCGTACGCGCCAATGCCGCGCGCTGGCGCATGCCGCCGGAAAGCTGGTGCGGATAGTGATTGACGAAATCCCCGAGGCGGCAGCGCTTCAGCAGCGACAATGAAATCGGTTCGCGTTCGCGCGCGGATACGCCGCGAATTTCTAGCCCTATTTCGACATTCTCGCGGATCGTCCGCCATGGCAGAAGCAAATCCTTCTGCAGCATGAAGGCGACATGCTCGTTGGGCTTCACGACCTTTTCGCCATCGACGAAAACTTCGCCGCTGCTGGCGGGATCCAGTCCGGAGCCCATGTTCAGCAGGGTGCTCTTTCCGCAACCTGACGGACCGATGATCGAGACGACTTCCCCTTCCGCCAGAGCGAAATCGAGATGCTCGACCGCGGTGACAATGTCGCCGCTCTTGCGCTGCGCGGGAAAGCGCTTCGCGACATTCCGAAATTCGAGCCTGACTTTCGTCATCGCCAACCCTGTTCCCCGCTCTGCACGCATTGAATTATGTTTATTCAATTCTTGCGCCAGCTATTCTGCCGGCTTCGAAAGATCTCGTTGACGAGAGATCTTTTAGTGGTCCCAGCGCATCTGCTGCGCCGGAACCAGTCCCATGTGAATTTCACGCAGCGCTCGCCGCGCCTTCCCTGATCTGCTCCTGCGCCAGTGAACGCATGCGGCGGCGCAAGCGCACGAGGCCGGTGTCGTGCTGATAGAGATTTTCATAATCGCGCGCATCCGGAGCATATTGCTCGATCATGACGCGATCCTGCTCAAGCACATGCCAGTGACGCGCTTCGAGACGGTTCTTGTAAAGGAAACGCCAGGCGTCGCGCTGCCATCCCTCGACCTTGCGGCAACGCCAGTGAATGACCGCCGCCATCGTCGAGGTGATCGGTGTATAGGTGCCGACGATGACGAAATTGCCGCCGGGGCCTCCGGTCTTCGGATAGGGAATTTCGAGGCGCATCCAGTGCAGGCCCGTTTCACCCCACTCCGTCCAGTCGAAGTTCACGTTGCGCTGACCGACCTTCTCAAAGACATAGCCGTGTTCGGTGTCGCGAATCTGAAATTGGGCCTGCGCCTCGCCGAAGGACATGGAATGCGACTGCTTATGCAGATAGCTGCCATGCATCGGGTCCATGACATTGTCCATGACGAAACGATAGTCGCCGCCCCATTCGGCATAGCACAGAAAGCTCGAATACTCAGGAGAAGTGAGTTGCTCCGGAAGCACAAGCGGCGGCGGGTTCGGATGCTTCTCGTCGCCGATATAGGCGAAGATCAGGCCCGCATGTTCCTCCACAGGAAAGCTCTTGGTCGCCTTCAGGCCCTCAAGCTTGCAGCCCGGGCTTCCGGGAACGGAAACCGCGACGCCATTCCCATCGACCTGCACGCCGTGATAGCCGCAGGCGATACGATCGCCCAGATTGATGCCAAGCGACATCGGCGCGCCGCGATGCGGGCAGTAATCCTCAAGCGCATAGAGCTTGCCCCGATTGTCGCGCCACATCACCATGCGATAGCCGCAGCGATGAAGCTGCACGGGCTTAGTGCCGATGAAATTCGACGGACAGATTCCGTACCAGATGTTGCGCAGGCCTCTTTCGAGAACTTTGTCGGCGGCATCGTAAGGCATGGTCGACTCCCTTTATCTCACTGGCCGAGGCGTTTGAGTTCGGCTGCAAGAAACTCTGCAGTCCAGTTTTTCCCTTGCGGCGCTGGCACGCCATAATCGACGAGGCCCTTCACGATGCCATCGAGGTCGTGAATGCCCGCAGCGAAGGAACGTTCGAGCGCATCGCCTAGGACGTTTTCGTAGTCGGAAGGTTCATGATCGCGATGCTGATGCGGATTGAGCGATTGCCCTTTTGGATGAAACTGCATGACTGCCTCTTCCTCTCGCAATGAACACTGAACAGCGGTTCGATTGTATCGGCGGATTATTTCCCGCCCTGCCGCACGCGCTCGCGAATGCGTTCGCGCACCGGAACGAAATCATAGGCGGGATAGCATTCTGTCCTGAACACGCCCCACGCCGAGCGTTCGAGTTCCACATTCACTTCCGCGAGTTTCGCGGGCGGCACCCTTAATGTCACGATCTGCCCAAAACCCATCGCAACATACCAGGAGACGACCTCGACGCCCTCGGGCGGAAAGCGCTCCCACCAGTCCGCATCTTTCAGCTTCGTCTGCACGGCGTCGAGGTTGTTCGACTGATCGTGCCGAAGAAACACTGTCAGAAGGATCGAATCCCCGGCATCCGCCACGACGACACTCCACCGCCTCAAGCTTCGCATATCGACGTTATATACGTTTCATATGTGAAACTATATTTCGTATTTGCAACATGCTATCGTTACGTGTAAGGTTTGTAAAGTCCAAAAAGGCCAAGGCCGACAGCGACGGCGTTTCTGGCGGGTCCGGCGAATACGTTTGAAGGAGGCAGCGATGACGGGTTTCTACAAGGAAGAGGTTTTTCCGAAGGACGTGAAGATCCCCGCAGGCAAGACGCTTGCGCAGTGGATTGAATCCCGCGTGGCCCGTTTCGAAACCCGTTCGCTCGATTGGAACGCGCTCAAGTTTCAGGCCGACTACGATCCGAAATACAAGCGCGCCCAGATGCGTTACATGGGCACCGGCGCGACAGGCGTTGCGGCCGACGACAACACCGTTCCCGCGGAAAATTTCACTTTCTCCACCATGGTGCTTCCCGCCGGTTGCGAAGGCCCGCTGCATCTCCACACCGATGCGGAGGAAATCTTCTTCATCATGCGCGGCGAACGCATCCGCCTGATGATCGAGCATAACGGCGAACTCATCGAAACCATTCTCGGCAATCGCGATCTCATCTCGGTGCCGCCGGGCGTCTATCGCGGCCTCGTCAACGAGGGACGCGAGGAAGCGCTGATGTGCGTGATGATAGGCTCGACCAAGCCGGAGACGCCGACCTATCCGGAAAATCACCCGCTCTCCAAGGTCAAGCGCCAAAAGCTCTGATCGCGGCACGGGGAGACAAGACATGGATCTCGGCCTTCGCGATCGCACCGCCGTCATCACAGGCGGAACGTCCGGCATTGGCCTTGCGAGCGCGCGCACGTTCCTGCGCGAAGGCGCTTATGTCGCGATATGCGGACGCAATGCCGAACGCCTCGACGCTGCCGTGAAATCTCTGTCAACCGAAGGCGAAGTTCGCATTCTTGCAAAGTCGTGCGACGTCACGAAGGCCGACGACGTCAAGGCTTTTGCCGCGGCGGTCGAGGCCTGGCGCGGCAAGGCCGATATCCTCGTCAACAATGCCGGCCAAGGCCGCATGACGACCTTCGCCACGACGACAGACGAGATGTGGCGCGAAGAACTCGATCTGAAATTCTTCAGTCAGATTCATCCCGTGCGCGCCTTCCTGCCGCTACTCGAAAAAAGCGATGCAGCAGCGATACTCACCGTGAACTCGCTGCTTGCATTGCAGCCCGAGCCCTACATGGTCTGCACGTCCGCCGCGCGCGCGGGTGTGCAAAGCCTCGTCAAGTCTCTCGCGACGGAGTTTGCGCCGCGTATTCGTGTCAACTCGGTCGTGCTGGGCCTTATCGACTCCGGCCAATGGGAACGCCGGTTTCAGGCGCGGGAAGACAAATCGCAATCGCGAAAGGACTGGATCGAGAAGCTCGCCGCATCCAAGCACATTCCGTTCCGCCGCCTCGGCGAACCGGACGAAGTCGCGCGCTCCATCGTTTACCTGTCGTCGCCCGCCGCCGGCTACGTGACCGGCGCATCGCTCGAAATTTCCGGCGGCGTTTCACGCTTCATTTGAATTCATGAACTCGAGGGTTTGCGCATGAATGCGATCGATCCATCTCTGACCGCAAAGGCCGGACAGGAAGAACCAGTCGGCGATCTCATCGCACGCGCGCTCGCGGAAGCGGGCGTCACGCATGCCTTCGGCGTCATCTCCATCCACAACATGCCGATTCTCGATGCGATCCTGCGCCAGAACCGGATCAAGTTTGTGCCCGCGCGCGGCGAGGCCGGCGCGATGAATATGGCCGACGCTTTCGCACGCGTCTCGAAATCGCTCGGCGTATGCATCACATCGACGGGCACGGCCGCCGGCAATGCGGCGGGTTCGCAGGTGGAAGCTCTCACGGCGGGCTCGCCCGTGCTGCACATCACCACGCAAATCGATACGCCCTGGATGGATCGCGACCGCGCCGCCATTCATGATGTGCCGCGACAGCCAGACATGCTGAAAGCCGTGTCGAAAGCCTATTATCGCATCTGGGACGCCAACGGCTGCATCCCCGTGATGCAGGCCGCGATGTCCGCTGCGCTTTCCGCGCCGGCCGGTCCCGTCAGTCTCGAAATTCCCGTCGATGTGCAGCGTATGCCCGCACGCATTCCGGCGCGGATCGGTAAGCCCCTCCTCAATCGCATCATCCCTGATGCGACACAGCTCGATCTCCTCGCGGACATGATTCGCAAGGCAAGGCGTCCGATGCTCTGGCTCGGCGGCGGCGCCAAGGATGCAGGCGAAGCGGCAAGTGCCCTTGTCGCGCGCGGCGTCTGCACGGTGTCGAGCACCAACGGGCGCGCCGTCGTAAGCGAGGACCATCCGCATAACCTCGGCGCCTTCAACATGACGCCGGAAGCGCAGGCCATATATGATGCTTGCGATCTGATGATCGTCGCCGGTTCACGCCTGCGCGGCAACGAGACCCGCAACAATGCGATGCGCCTTGGTAAGCCGCTGGTGCAAATCGACGCCGACGCCTCGCAAGGCGGGCGCAATTACCCGACGGATCTCTTCGTTCACGGCGACGCGCGCCTCGCGCTCGAAGGCCTTCTCGCGCGCCTGACTGCGAAACTCGACACCGATGCTCGCTTCGCCGATAGCGTCGCGGCTGCGCGCAAAAAGGGCGAGGAGCGTCTGCGCGCCGGACTCAAGCCTTACGAACCCATCGTCGATGTTCTCCGCGATCGTGTGATGAAGAAGGCGTTGCCGTGGGTGCGCGACGTCACGATCTCCAATTCGACCTTCGGCAATCGTTATGTTTGCTTTGCGCAACCCCATCTCGGTGTCCACGCGCTCGGCGGCGGCATCGGCATGGGCACGGCCATGGGCATCGGCGCATCCTTCGCCGCGCCGGATCGCAAGACGATCACGCTCCTCGGCGACGGCGGAACGCAGGTCAACCTCGGCGAATTTGCAACTGCTGTCGAAAATCAAAGCGAAATCATCTTCGTGCTGATGAACGATCAGGCCTATGGCGTCATCGCCAATATACAGGACGCGCAATATGCCAATCGGCAGGCCTATTGCCGTCTGCTGACGCCCGATTTCGAACTTTATGCGGAATCCCTCGGCCTCCAACATGTGCGCATCAACGACGCCGCAGCGTTCGAGACCGAATTCGACGCGGCTCTCACACGTCCCGGTCCGACGCTCATCGAAGTCGACATGATCGCCATCGGTCCCTTTGCAGAACGCTTCGGCGGGCCGCCGGCGGGCGCTGCCGGAGGCTCAAAATAATGTCCGGCGGGCGGTTGCTCGCCATCGGCTACGGCGCGATCGTCAAACAGACATTCGCGACACTCGCAGACAACATCGCCGCGCCTCTGGAACTGCTCATCCTTTATTGCAAGCCCGGCGCGGAGGCGCGCGCACGTGAAATCGTGGCCGAACGCCCCTCGCTTGCGCGTGAACTTCTGATCACATCGGATATCGTGCAGGCGATTGCCGGAAAGCCCGCATTCGCCTTCGAGGCCGCCGGACACGATGCGCTTCGCACCGCAGGGCCGAAACTGCTGGAAAATGGAATCGATCTTCTGGTGTCGTCAGTCGGGGCGCTGGCGCATGAAATGCTGCGCAAACAGCTTGACGAAGCCGCGGCGCGCGGTGGTTCGTGCTGCGATTTCATACCCGGCGCAATCGGCGGGCTCGATATTCTCGCAGCGGCCAAACTTGCGGGCATCGAAAGCGTGACTTACACCGGCCGCAAACCGCCGAAAGCCTGGAAAGGCACACGCGCCGAAACGCTTGTCGATCTGGCCACGATATCGTCGGAATACATATTCTTCGACGGCGATGCGGGCACGGCCGCGCGCGATTATCCGCAGAACGCCAATGTCGCGGCGACACTGGCACTCGCAGGCGTCGGCTTCGACAGAACACAAGTACGCCTCATCGCCGATCCTGCCGCCTCCCGCAATGTGCACGAAATTTCAGTGCGTTCGGCCTGCGCGGATTTCACGATGAAAATCGAGGGGCGGGTCTCGCCCGATAACCCCAAGACATCGCTGACAGTCGCCTATTCTATGGTCTCTGCAATTCTGCGCCGTCTGAGCGCTCCGTAATATAACGGATGTCAGGAGGGCTTTTGCTCTCGCCGGACTCGTGTTTGAATAAGAAAACGAGAAGGGACTTCAAACATGTCGAACAGAGGCACTGGGTTTTCGCGCCGCGACGCGATAATGATGGCCGCCAGCGCATCCGCTGGCCTGCTTGTGCCGATCCAGGCGCGCGCGGCAACGGCGATGCGCTACGTGACGCCGTTCAATTTCTCGCTTTCCTTTTCGCCTGTGCTTTATGCGGTAGCATCGGGCCTGTTCGCGAAGGAAGGTCTCGATGTCGAGGTCGTCAATGGCAAGGGCGCATCGGTCGCTCTTCAACTCGTCATTGCGGGGCAGGCGCAGGTGTCACGCTCGGGCGGCGCCAACTACATGGTGGCGCGCGTCAACTCCGGCGCGCCGCTCGTTGCTATCGGCACGATTGCCCAGGTGTCGCCCTTCTTCATCGTGTCGTCGCCCAAGGCGAAGATCAATTCGCCCGGCGACATGAAAGGCAAGACCATCGGCGTCGCCTCGCTCGGCGGGTCCATGGAAGACACGCTCCGTCTCATGCTGTCGAACGCTTCGGTCGATGCATCGACTGTCGAGCGCGTGAAAGTCGCCGATGTGCCCGCGAGCTATGGACTTATAGAGGCCGGACGCATCTACGGCTTCATGGCGAGCATCAGTTCGGTCATCAAGATTCTCGCCGCCGTTCCTTCGGCCTTTGCCATTCCTATCGACGATGGCGTACCCGGCCAGATTTATGTCGCCACGCCGAAGTCGCTCGCGGCGAATGGCGATCACTACGTCAAATTCCTGCGCGCGGTGCATGCATCGGTGAATGCTATTCTCGACGCGAAGGATAAGAAGGTCATTCTCGACGCCATCGGCGCCAAATTCGAAATACCGGGCATCAAGGATACACCGACCGCCATTGAGGATATCACGCGCAATTCGCAGACATGGGCAGCCAAAGGCCGCGAAAACCTGTTGCGCAACATCCCGGATCACTGGGCTGCCGCTGTCGATACGCTTTCAGCTGGCGGCATTCTCAAACAAAAGCCCGACCCCAGAACGCTTTACGACAATTCCTTTCTCGACAGGGCGCTCGGCAAGTCGTGAGTTCGGCCGCGCTGCAAATCGAAGGTGTTGGCAAGACGTTTGCGACGGCGGGCGGCGCTGTCGAAGCCGTGCGCGGAATCGAGATCGAAGTCGCGCAAGGCGAGTTTATCGCCATTCTCGGTCCCTCCGGCTGCGGCAAGACAACTTTGCTGCGCATGATCGGTGGGCTGATCGCGCCATCGCAAGGCGATGTGCGCATGAGCGGCCAGTCGATCCTGAGCGGCGGCAATGCTGCGGAGGCGCGGCTTGGCGAACTCGCTTTCGCCTTTCAGGAATCGCGGCTGTTCCCGTGGTTCACCATCGAGGAAAATATCGCGCTGCCTCTGCGGCTGCGCGGCGTTTCCGCATCGGAGAGAATCAAACGCTCGCGCGATCTGTGTCAGCTCGTCGGATTGAAAGGGTTTGAAACGGCGCGGCCCAGCCAGCTTTCGGGCGGGATGCGCCAGCGCGCCTCGCTCGCGCGCGCCTTGTCGGTTTCGCCGAAACTCCTGTTGCTCGACGAACCCTTCGGCGCTCTGGATGCGATGACCCGCGACCAGATGAACATCGAGTTGCAGCGCATCTGCGCGACGACGAATGCAACCGTCGTGCTCATCACCCATTCCATCGCTGAGGCCGTCTTTCTCGCCGACCGTGTCGTGGTGCTGACGCCGCGGCCGGGCCGCATCCACGCCATACACAAGATCGAACTGCCGCGGCCGCGCACCATCGACATGCAGGAAACGCCAGAGTTTCAAAATCACGTGCGCGCCATCCGCACGGATATCGCGGGCTACCCATCATGAAAAGCGCCAACGAAAACATCCTGCGCATCGCGCTACCGACCCTTTGCCTCGCAGCGGTTTTCGGATTCTGGACGCTTTACGTTCGCAATGCGGAAATCTCGCCTTTCGTCTTGCCCCCGCCAGGCAAGATTGCGACAGCCTTCTATAATCTCGTCTTCGATCCGGCAGCGTGGCGGCATGCGCGCATCACGGTGACGGAAACGCTTGGCGGTTTTCTCTCGGCAACGGTGGTCGGCATTCTGGCGGGCACGGCGATGGCGAAATTTCCGCCGCTCGAATGGACATTCAAACCCTTCATCATCATTCTGCAACTCGTTCCGAAAATCGCTCTCGCGCCGCTCTTCGTGCTGTGGTTCGGCTTCGGTCTCGAATCCAAGATCGTGATTTCGGCAGTTCTTTCATTTTTCCCGATCTTCGCGAACACACTGCTCGCCATCAAATCCGTCGACGCCGGGGATCGTGAAGTCTTTGCGAGCCTGCGCGCCAGTCCCTTGCAAACATTTGTCATGCTGGAATGGCCCTCGGCCTTGCCCGTCATTCTCACGGGCATGGAAATCGCCATTGTGCTCGCAACCATCGGCGCCATCGTTGGCGAGTTCATCGGCGGCAATGCCGGCCTTGGCCATCTTGCCTTGGCCAAGCTGCAGGAGTTGCAGGTCGATGGCCTCTTCGCCGTGATTCTCATGCTGACGCTGATCGGCCTTGCCATGTATGGCGCGGTGACCTTGCTGCGACGCCTGCTGGTGCCCTGGCATCAGGCCAGCGGGAATGTGCTGTGATGTCCGTGGATACGCGAGCTACTCAGGACGATGTAATGTCCTCATGCTGAGTAGTCGCCGCAGGCGACGTATCGAAGCACGGGGCGATCATCTTCTTATCGCGACTCCCGCCAGCGCAGCATCCAGCTTTCGAACCAGCCGAGCAGCAATGCGCTGACAAGTCCCGTCACGCCAAGCAATATGACGCCTGCGAAGAGATCCGCAGAGCGGAAGGCGCGCGCGGCCAGCATGATGTGACTGCCGAGCCCTTCGCGGCTCGCGAGCATTTCACCAACGACTGCGAGGATGAGGGCCACAGTCAGACTGAGACGCATGCCTGCAAGAATATCGGGCATGGAACTCGGTAGGGAGATCTTGAAGATGACCGCAGATCGCGAGAGGCCGAGCGCACGGCTGACTTCATAAAGTCGTGGCTCGACGGCGGAAAATCCATGCACGGTCGCAAGCAGCATCGGCCACAGCGCGCCGAAGGCAATGACGCCGAGCACCATGGATTCTGACAGGCCGAGCAGCGCGATGGCGAGCGGGACGACAGCCGAGGCCGGCAACGGTCGCATGAGCTCGAGCGATGGACCTATATAGGCGCGCGCCATTTCCGAGGAGCCAATCACGGCGCCCAAGAAAATTCCGGCGAGCGAAGCCAGCAGCCAGCCATAGATCATGCGCTCGATGGTCGCGATCCAGCGCAGGCCGAGATCGCCCGTCTGCAAACCGCGCATCATCGCATTCCAGGCGCGATCCGGCCCCGGTAAAAAGACCGGCGACACCCAGCGATTGTCCGACACGAACTGCCAGAACCAGATCAGCGCCGCGAAGAACAGCAGGCTCGCACCCGTCCAGAGGAGGCGGTCGATCTTCATAGCCGCGCCTCGATATTCGCGGCCGGGCCGAAGAGGTGTTTCTGGATGAGCAGCATCAATCCGTTCACCGCCCAGCCGAGAATGCCGACCCAGACGAGATAGGCGAGCGCAAGGCCCGGACGCAGCGCCTGGCTTGCTTCCATCATCTTGTAGCCGACGCCCATCGGATTGGTCGTGACTTCGACAGTGACCGCAACGATGAGAGAAATGCCGACGCCAAGGCGCAGCGCCACGAAAATGCGTGGTAGCGCTGCAGGAATGACGATCTTGAAGATGCGCGCTGACAGCGACAATTGCAGCGCACGCGAGACTTCGATGAGGCGCGGCTCGATGCCCGCAATCGCCGAGCGCGTGAGAATGAGCGCGGGCCACATGGTTGCGAAAGCGACGATGGAGAATTCGAGCCGGTGCCCGAAGCCATAAACCAGCAAGGCAATCGGAATGAGCGCGACAGAGGGAATTGGACGCAGCACTTCCACGGTCACTTCAAGCAGCCGGTTGAGCGGCGCGAAGAGACCCATGAGTATGCCGAGCGCCATGCCGATGCTGAAACCGATGGCGAGACCGAAGCCCGCATTGGCAAGCGTCTGCCATGTCGCATAGAGCATGCTGCCATCGGCCAGCGCAGCAATGCCTGATACGAATATATCCGAAGGCGGCGCCAGCGCATCGCTTTGCAGATTTGTGGCGCGCGCGAATACTTCGGCGAGAACCAGCAAGCCGACAGGCAATACGAGCCCGCGCGGATCGATGCGCAGCAACGCGTTCATGACTCCGCTTCCTTGATGAAGTCGAAGAGCTGGCGGCGCAGGCGCAAAAACTCCGGATCTTCACGCGTCGTGAGCTGATTGCGGTCCCGTGGCAGGTTGACCTCGACTTCGATGGCGACGCGGCCCGGATGCGGCAGCAGGCCGATCACGCGGTCGCCCAGATAGATTGCTTCCTCGAGATCGTGCGTCACGAAGAAAGCCGTAGCGCCGGTGCCACGCACGATGGACAAAATCTCGTCCTGCAAGCCCTGCCTCGTCATCGCGTCGAGCGCGCCGAAGGGTTCGTCCATCAGGAGAACGGAGGGAGTCTGCGCGAGGCAGCGCGCGATCTGCAGGCGTTGCTGCATACCGCCGGAAAGCTGGTTCGGATATTTCTTGCCCTGTCCGCCAAGGCCGACCTTTGCAAGCAATTGCTCGATCTTGTCGTCGCGACCTTCGCGCGGCGCATTGAGCGCCTCGAAGGCGAGCGAAACATTGCCATGCGCCGTGCGCCAGGGCAGCAGCGCCTTGCCGTAATCCTGAAAGACGATGGCGATATCCTGCCGCGGATGCGTCATGCGCGTGCTGCGATAGGTCACATCACCGGACGTCGGCTGATAAAGGCCCGCCAGCAAGCGCAGCATCGTCGTCTTGCCGCAGCCCGAGGGGCCGACCACGCAGACGAATTCGCCTTCGCGAATGGAAAGATTGATGTCGCGCAGAATTTCATGACCGCCAAGGGTCAGATTCACGCGATCGATATGCAGCACGGGCGAACCCGCGTGTTGCTTTTCCAGCACCCTCCGGCCCCTCCGGTTCCCTATCGTCGGACACTATCCGTTTTTCGGCGTCAGCCAAGCCCTGACTCCGCCGTTCTACGGCACGTCCGTCTCGCGCCGGAACGACTGCTCGAGCAGCGCCAGCGAAGCTTCCACATGGGCGATCGCCTGCGCTTGCGCCGCCGCCGCATTGCGCGCGCGGATCGCCTTGACGATCCGGCCGTGCTCGCGCGCCGACGCCAGCATTGTCGTGCGCGTCAACGCGCGGCGAAATTGCAAACCGGCTATCGTATTGCCGAGGCGGCGCAGCGCATCGGCAAGAACGCCGTTGCCGCCGGCTTCGACAATGGCCTCGTGGAAGGCGACATTGGCCTCGACATAGGCGGAACTGTCACCCTGCTCCGCCGCCGCGACCACGATGTGATGCAGTTTCTCGATACGCGCGATCATTTTGTCCGAAGCGGAAACGGCAAGACGCGCAGCAAGGCCTTCGAGGTTTGCGCGCACCTGAAAGATGTCGCGCACTTCGTCCGGCGAGAGCTTGCGGATCGTAACGCCGCGATTGCGCGCAAATTCGACGACGCCCTCTGCCGCCAGCCGCGCGAATGCCTCGCGCACCGCAGGGCGGCTCGAGCCCGTGCGCTGTGCGGTCTCGGTCTCGACGAGTCGTTGCCCCGGCACAACATCGCCATCGCGCAGGGATTGGAGAACGGAAGCCGCGACGCGATCGGCCACCGAAGCCTTCGCCGCCGTTTGCGCCCTGATCGTCTTCATCGCCGTCATGCCGGTATCCTGTTGCCGCCCATCTTGCCGAAGGCCGGCAACATGGGATGCGGTACGAAGCGCGTGACGCAATCGATCACGGCTGGCTTGCCGGAGGAAAGCGCACGCATAATGGCAGGCCCCACGTCTTCGAGTTTCTCGACGCGCTCGCCATGGCAGCCGAAACCACGAGCGATGGCGGCATAGTCCGTGCCCGAAAGATCGCCGCCGAGATCGAAACCCTGATTCTTCTGGCCCGCTGCAACGACGCCCCACAGCGCATTGTTGTGCACGATATTGACGACAGGCGTGTTGTAGCGGCGCGCCGTATCGAGTTCCTGAATCGTGAAGCCGAAGGCGCCGTCGCCGGTGATATTAAAGACCGGCTGCCCAGGATGCGCCAGCGACAGCGCTATCGCCCACGGCAGGCCGAAACCGAGTTGCGCCATGCCCGGTTCGTGAAAGCGCGTGCGCGGCGCTTCCACAGGCGTGAAATCGTTACTCCAGAAACTGGTGTGGCCGCCATCATAGGTGACGAACGCGTCTTTCGGAATCGCGCTTCCTATCTCGGCCGCCAGCGCCGCCGGATGCATGACCGGGCTTCGCTCCGCCGCAAGACCATCGAGTTTCGCGCGATGCGCGGCATACATCTGCAATATGCGCGCGCGCCACTCCACATCGACGGATGGCTTGTGACGAAGCAGGAGCGCTTCAGCGAGCAGCGGGACGGCGAAACCTGCATCGGCGTGAATGGCAACTTCCGCGCGCGCGTTATCGCCGAGCACGCCGGCGTCGCTGTCGATGTGGATGAGCCTGGTTTCGCCGCGCACCAGCGGTCCCTTCTCGTCCCAGAGCCAGGACGAGAAGCGGCACCCGATGGCCAGAACAACGTCGGCTTCTCTCAATGCCGCTACAACGGCATCGCTGCCGACGATCCCGCCATGCCCGATGAATTGTGGCATCGAGGGAAGAAATGCGCCGATGCCCATTTGCGTGGCTAGTGCGGGGCAATCGAGCAGAGTTACGATTTGCCGCGCCGCTTCGACGCCGCCCGATCTGCCGAGTCCACCGCCCGCGATGACAACGGGACGCTTTGCCCCCGCGAGAAGCGATGCCGCAAGGTCGATGTCGCCGTTATGCGGCGCGGGTCCGGACGTCTGCCGATACTGTTTCGGCATCCAGTCGAATTCGCTGTCCTCATAGTCATGCTTGCGCATGAGTATGTCCTGGGGAACGTCGATATGAACCGGGCCCTGCCGTCCGCTCGTCGCCTCTCGCAATGCGCGCCGCACGAGTTCGGGAATGCGCCGACCATCGTGGACCGTCGCGTTCCACTTCACGACGGGCTTCAGCAGCGCCTGTGTCTCAAGCTCCATGAACATGCCGCTCGAAGGGTAGCTCGCCGCGTGCTGGTTGTTCGACGTGATCAGCAGGAAGGGAATGCGATTGTTGTAGGCGCCGGTCACGCCCGCGACGACATTGCTCGTGCCAGGCCCCAATTCGCTGAAGGCGACGGCGATCTGGCCGGTCGCGGCGTGAACTGCGGTGGCCATATAGGCGCTGGTCGATTCATGCCGCGCGCCGATATGGCGTATCGAATTCTGCTGCGACAGTGCTTTCAAGAACGGCGCAATCTTGCCGCCGATAATGCCGAAGGCAAAGGGTATGCGCTCCGGCGCAAGCGCACGCACCAGCGCCTCGCCACCCGTCAGTTGCAACATGGCCATATCCTGTCAGCGAATGACGAAAGCGGCGGGATCGAGCTTTTTCTGCATCCGGCCTTGCTCCATGAGCACATCGATCAGCCAGCTATATTGCGACGGTTCGAAATCCGCCTTGCACTCCGGCGCCGGCACGCGATTGATGATCTCAAGCGGCTGGCCGGTATATTTCGAGACATATTCCTTCATCTTTGCGGGTTCGCTGCGGCCGAAATCCGCGCCGGCGCGCATCGCCTTCTGGAAGCCTTCGATCACTTGAGGGTTTTTCTTGGCATAGTCGCGCATCACCGCGAAGACGACGTAAGGCGTTCCCGCCGGAAGGTCGGTCGTAAAATAGCTGATTACCTTGCCTGCGCCCATCTCTTCGATGCGGCTCGTGAAGGGCTGGCCGGCGACGATGGCGTCAACCTGCCCGGCCCGCATCACATCGACCGTATTCGGAATTGCAATCTCGACAAATTGTATGCCCCGGGGATCGATCTTGTTCTGCATCAGCCAGCGGCGGAAAATCACGTCGAGAAAGGCGCCGATGCTGGGCACGCCGACTTTCTTGCCCTTGAGATCGGCGATCGAAGCGATGCCCGACTTCACATGCGCCGTCAGCGCGACCGAACGGATCGTCGGGCTGATGACGCCGCACCCCGCCACGACGACGAGGTCGATGCCGTTCTCCACCGCTTGCAGCAGCGACGTCGAGGGCACCATGCTGATCTGCACCGAACCGCTCACCAGCGCCTCGACGCTGTTCGGCCCCATGCGCAGCAATTTCGCGGAAATGCCGTTGTTGGCGAAATAGCCCTGCTCCACGGCCGCATAGGCGTTCTGCGCTTCTGCGATGGGCGCATGGCCCAGCGTGATCGCCGTCTGCGCATTTGCGCCGGAAATCGTCACGGCGCATGCGAAGGCAAGCGCCACTCCCCTCGAGACAGGCATCCATCCCTCCTGATGCTGACAAGATTGTCAGACAATATTACGGGATGCTATGAAGTCAATCCCGCCGTTTTGCGTGAGCGCGCCTGATCGAATAGCCTGCGCCCAAGCAAATCATGCGGGAGGAGCGCAATGCCTTTGGAAGCCTCGCAAATCGAACACTACAGGCATAATGGCTTTGTCTCCGGCCTTCGCGTCATTTCCGCAAGCGAGACTGCGGATGCCATGCACAAGCTGGCCGAATACGAAGCCGAACATGGTTCGACCGACGCCTTGCACATGAAATCCCACATCTACTTTTCATGGCTCTGGCGCATTGCGCGTAGCGAGAAGGTCATCGACGCCGTGCAGTCAGTGATGGGACCGGATGTGCTCGTTCTCGCCTCGCGCCTGTGGAGCAAGCTGCCGTCGGACGAAAAATTCGTCAGCTGGCATCAGGACGTGAATTACTTCGGCATCAAGCCCTCGGATGCTGCCTGCAACATCTGGATCGCGCTCTCGGATGCGAGCGAAGAGGCGGGCTGCATGCGCTTTATGCCGGGCAGTCATACACAGGGGCTGATCGACCACGAAATCACGATGGCGGCAGATAACTTGCTCACCCGCGGACAGACCGTGCGCGGCGTCGATATGGCAAAGTCCATAGCTGCGCCTCTCGCCCCGGGGGAATGTTCGTTCCATCACGGCCATGTGCTGCATTGCTCGCAGCCGAACCGGAGTTCGCACCGTCGCGTCGGTTTCAGCATGATCCTGATGCAGCCGCACGTGCGCTCGACGACAGGGCGGCGCAGTGCGTCGCTGCTCTGCGGGGAAGACCGTTTCGGCCATTGGGATATCGACCCGGAACCAACCTGCGACCGCGATCCCGCCATCCTCGCGCGCATGAATAGCGCGACGAAACACTATGTTCCCGAAAACGCCTATTCCACCTGACTGGAGAGATTCATGTTCAAATTCGCCGGCGCTGCCGCGCTATGTTTTGCTTTCGCACTGTCGCCAGCCGTCGCGCAGGTTCCGCCCGAACTTGCTGCAAAGCTGCGTGAAATCGGCCGGGTCGTCGATCCGCCGAAGACTGGCGAGCTTTATCGTCCCTTGCACGATCCAATGCCCTATGCGGGCGCCCATGCGCAGACCGATCTGAAATATGGACCGGACGACCGTCAACTTCTCGACATCGCCTCGCCGAAAGAACCGGACGGCAAACCGCGTCCCGTGCTTATCTATGTTCACGGCGGCGGCTTCGTGCGCGGCGATCGCGTCGGTGCGCCGCCCTTCTATGCCAACGTCATGTCATGGGCCGTGAAGAACGGCTTTCTCGGCGTGAACATGACCTATCGTCTCGCGCCGAAGAATCCCTGGCCTGCAGGACGCGACGATGTCGCGCGCGCCGTCGAATTCGTTCGCCGCAACATTTCCAAACACGACGGCGATCCCGCCCGTATTTATCTGATGGGTCATTCCGCCGGAGCCATGCATGTGGCTGCATATGTCGCGATGCTCGCGGAAAAGGGCGAGAAGCCGCTCGCGGGCGCGATCATGGTGTCGGCCTTCTACGACTTCCGACCGGAAGATGCGAGCGCGGCGGAGAAAGCCTATCTCGGCGAAAATCCCGCCAACTATGCTGCCGCCTCATCCATAAAAAGCCTGCCGAAAGCGACTTTCCCGCTGATGCTGGTTCATGCGGAACTCGATCCGCAACTCTTCGTCACGCAGGCGCAGGAAATGAACAAGATTCTCTGCAGCGCCGGGAAATGTCCCCACTTCGTCGCGTTGAAGGATCACAGCCACATTTCCGAGACCTATGCCATCGGAACAGCAGACACCTCGCTGAGCGACGAGATCCTGAAGTTCACGGGGATGCGCAAGTAGCGCATCCCAATGCCGTATGCGCAGCCTTCGTTCTCTCAATAACCGAGGATCGTCTTCACCCTCTGCACCACGGGGGCCGGCGTGGCATACATGTCCGAGACGAAGGCCTGAATCTTCTCGCCCTGTTCGGGCCGGAATTCGAAGCCGCGCTGCTTCGCCGATGCGATAAAAGCCGGATCCTGCAACGTTTCCCAGAACGCCCTGCGCATGATGGAGACGATCTCAGGTGAAACATCCGGTGGCAGAGCAAAGGGCCGCGCGATTTCCAGCTGTCCGAAGATGAGCTTCATGGACTGCTTGTCTTCTTCGCTGGTCACCTTGTTGACTGGATTATAGACCCCGGCGAAATCCGGGTGATCCTGAAGACCCAGTTGCACCGCGACTTTCAGCGAACCGCTCTTGATCGAACCGGCGAACGCCGACGTGGCGCTTGACGCCCAGACCCCGCAGGCGCCATCGACCTCGCCGCGCTCGGCGGCAAGTATGACATCGTTCGTACCCTTGTAGCCCTGCACGATCTTGATCTTCGTGCCGAGCATGACGTTGAGCGCCATCGCGTCCTGCGTCATCGTCGACGTCGGCACATTCGAGCCGATTGTCACTTCGCGTCGCTTCATGTCCTCGAAATTCTCAACCCCGCGTCCCCGCCAGAAAACGCAGCTGGAGGCTTCGCGATTGGCGTTGACGATCCAGTTGAATTTCGATGCATCGAACTGCGCCCCCTGCGTGCCCCATAGCGGCTCAAGAACCGTCCAGGGACCGATCATGCCGATCTGCGTTCCGTCCTTGGCAGCAACGGAATAGAGCCAGTTGGCGAGCACACGGCCACCGGCGCCCGGCCGGTTGTCGGCGATGACGGTCGGATTGCCGGGAATATGTTTGCCGACGAAATCGGCAAAGACCCGCGTGATCAGATCGAATCCGCCGCCGGGGCTTACCCCGCTGGACAGCCTGATCGTCTTGCCCTTGAAAATGTCCTGTTGCGCCGTCGCCGCATTGGACCCGCAAAAGGTCAACGCAATCGTCACAGCCACCAGCCGCATGGGTGTCATCGCATTCCTCCCCGCCCGGACTTTTGTCCTTGCGGGAAGTCTGCCACCGGCCAGGCTTTCTGGCTAGCCCTTCAGCGGCCAGCGCGACTGCGCGAGTTCCTTGGACGTGATGAATTCGAGCAGCACGGGAATACCTTGCGCATTCTTTTCGAGCCCGCGCTTGATGGCGGGCACGATCTGGTCCGGCGTCGTCACGCGCTCGCCATAGCCGCCGAGCGCGGTCGCGAAATCCGCATAATTGCCGGAGATGTCCGTCGAACGATAATGCTCGGTCGAATATTCCATGATCGGCAATTCGCAGGCCATGGAGAAATTGTTGAAGAGGATCGACAGGATCGGAATCTTGTAACGCGCCGCCGTCTCGAAATCCATGCCGGTGAAGCCGATCGCCGCATCGCCCCACACGTTGATGCAGGTCTTGTCGGGACAGGCGAGCTTCGCGCCCATCGCGAGGCCGAGGCCATAGCCGAGTTGCGTTGTCTTGCCCCAGCCGAGATAGCTAAGCGGCGTGATCGATTTCCAGAACGGCGAAAGCTGGTCGCGCGGCGACCCGGCATCATGCGTGATGATCGTGTTCTTCACATCGACCGTGTGCCAGAGATCGTTGATGACACGGTAGGGCGTGAGCGGCGTCTCGTCGGACGTGAGTTTCGACGTCCAGTCCTTCATCCATTCCGCGCGCATGTCGGCGATTTCCTTCACGATGGCCGTGCGGTCGCGATTTGAAGGAATATCCTTGCGCAGGACGTCGAGCAACGCATACAGTGTCAGACCGGCGTCGCCGATGAGTCCGACCTTCGCTTCGATGTCCTTGTTCAGATGCTTGGAATCGAGGGTCGCGTGGATGATGGTCTTGCCGCGCGGCATGGTGACGCCGAAGGCTGTCTCGCCGAACGAACAGCCGATGCCGAAGATGACATCGGCGTTGTCGAGGAACATGCGCACCATCTTCGGCATCGCAGCGCCACCGGAGCCGAGCGAGAGTTCATGCGTCTCGTCGAATGCCGACTTGCCTTCAAGCGACGTGCAGACCGGCGTTCCCAGCAGCTCAGCAAGCGCCTTCACCTGTGGCCATGCCTCGGCGTAATGCACACCCTGCCCCACATAGAGCACCGGGCGCTTCGCCTCCTTCAGAAGTTTCGCAGCTGCCTGTACGGAGGCCGCGTCGGGCCCATACTTTGTGGTAATGACAGGCGTGTAGTCGAAATTCTCGGGCACATCTTCGGGCCAGACATCCTTCGGCAGTTCGACGATGCAGGGTCCGCCGCGTCCGTTGCGCAATTGCGTGAAGGCGCGGCGGAAGACATTTCCGATATCCTTCGCGGAAGTAAGCTGCTCCACCGATTTCGACACATGCGCGAAATTCTTCACGGCCGAGAAATTCGGATCGACGTTCTCGAGTCTGCGGTCGTAGCCGCCGGGCAGCACCAGCACCGGGATACTCTCGCTGTAGGATTGCGCGACGCCGCCGAACGCGTTCTCAGTACCCGGACCGTGCTGCATGGCGAAAGCGCCGATCTTCTTGCCGGATGAGAGACGCGAAATGGCGTCGGCCATGTGGATGCCGATGCGCTCCTGCCGCACAATGATCGGCTTGATCCCGGCCTTTGCCACGTATTCGAAAATCGAATTCACGGGATAGCCGAAGAGAATTTCAATGCCTTCGCGCTTCAGGATTTCGGCAATGGCTTCGCCGGTTTTCATGGACGTCTCCTCGATGGAATTTGTGTAGCAAGTTTCGGCGCGGACCTTACACCAGCGCTATCGCAGAGACGAGCCTGCCGTAATCGGGCTCCTTGCGATGTACGCTGCGCCGGTACGAATAGTATTTCTCGTCGTTCGCGTAGGTATCCTGCGCAAGATCGTGGAAGCTGCCCACATTGGCGCGCTCGAGTCGCATGGCGATGAAGGCGGGCAGATCGAACATCGCATGCCCATCGCGCTCGGAGGGAATGAAATAGCGTGCATGCTCGCGATCTGTTGCGGCGAAGCGTTCCACGAACTCCGGCCCCACTTCATAGGACGCTTGCGCGATGGTGGGCCCGAGCGCGCAATGGATATGGGCGCGCAAAGCGCCCAACGTCTCCATCGCGGCGATGGTCGATTCCAGGATACCCGTAAGCGCGCCTTTCCAGCCGGCATGACATGCGCCGACGACGCCGTTCTTCCCGTCGGCGAACAGGATCATGCCGCAGTCCGCGCCTGTGACGCCGAGCGCAAGGCCGCGCGTCGCGGTGACCAGACCATCGCAACGCGGCCTTTCACCTGTGGCCCAGGGCGCATGGACATGCAGCGCATCAGCGGAATGAATTTGAAACGGCACGAGAAGATGGGCGGCATCGACGCCGATGACTTTCGCCATGCGGGCGCGATTCTCGGCAACGGCCGCGGCATCATCCTTCGATCCGACGCCGCCATTCAGCGACGCATAGACGCCGCTGCTTGTTCCACCCTCACGCGTAAAAAACGCGTGCGAGACGCCAACCGTGCGCAACGATGGCGCGCTTAGATAGCCCGGAGTCGAGTTAGCCGTCATGCGTCGTCCGCGCGTGTTTCAAAGCCCGGCGGCAGCGGCAGTTGCGGATGGGCGACGCAGATCACCTTGAACAGCGCGCCCATGCTCGGAACCATCCTGCCGTCGATACCCATTTCCCGTCCCTTGCTGACGAGACGCAACAGCGCGCGGTCGATATCGAGCGACTGGCGCGGATCGGCGCGTTTCTTCAATCCTGCAGCGCGCTCGAAGATTCCCAGCGACGTCAGAAAATCCCCTTGCGTCACCGGCCCCAGGACATTCGCGCCGCCTGCCCGCGCCGCGCGCGCGAGCGAGGCAAAATCCACATGCGCGGTGATGTCGGCTTCGCCGGGCTCGTCCAGCGGATCGACCTTCAGGTGATTTTGCATCGCCTGCAAGGTTTCGCCGAAGCCTGTTTCCGTATGACCGTAATCTATGGCGAGCGCCGCGCCGCCATATTGCGCAACGCGTTCGGCGATTTCGGCCATGACGCGATGGCCGGCCGCGCCGATCTCGATGATCGTGCCCGGCTGCGCCTCCGCGCGAATGCCGGTTTCTACGACCGGCGACAGGCCGAAAGCAAATGCGCCGATTTCATTGAGGCCGACGACCCTCTCATTCCAGCCGGCCTCCGTGCGCACGAAATGTTTCACCGGCAGCGCATCGAAGAATTCATTGGCGATCACGATGCTTGGGCCAACAGGCACTTCGGCGAAAGATCTGTGCCAGCGCAGCGCAAAACCGCTCGAATCCAGCATGCCCTGCTGGCGCGCCCGCAGGATCGGGCTGGTTTCGACGAGATGAACGGTGATAGCCCGCGCAAAATCCTCGACCACCCGCAGCGCGCGCAGGGCATCGGAGATCAACGTGCCGCGCCCCGGCCCGAGTTCGACGAGATTGACCGCCGCCGGCTGGCCCATGTTCGCCCAGACTTCCGCCGCCCACAGCCCAATCAACTCTCCGAACATCTGGCTGATTTCCGGCGCGGTGATGAAATCGCCGGCGAGGCCGAAGGGATCGCGCTTGATGTAGTAGCCGTGCTTGGGATGGCCGAGCGCCAGCGCCATGTAACGGTCGATCCCCATCGGACCTTCCGTGGCGATCATCTCGCATATTTCGTCGGCCAGCGCGCTCATGATCAAGATTTGCGCGCCAGCCGGGCATTCGCAATGCCCAGAAGCGCGATGCCCACAGCGATCAGCGGCAGCGACAGCAGCATGCCCATCGTCGCCCCGCCGAAGAGGAACCCGAGTTGCGGGTCCGGCTCGCGGAAAAATTCGCAGAAGATGCGCGCGAGGCCATAGCCGATGGCGAAAAGTCCGCTCACCGTGCCCGGCCGTTTCAGCCAGCCGGCTCGCACCGCCACCCACAGTAGTAGCAGCAGCAGAAAGCCCTCGGTCGCCGCCTCATAGAGCTGGCTCGGATGGCGCGCGAGCGGCCCCGCATCGGGAAAGACCATCGCCCAGGCGACGTCGGTGGGCCGCCCCCACAATTCCGGCTTGATGAAATTGGCGATACGCCCAAGACCGATCCCGATCGGCACAACGGCGCAACAGATGTCGGACACCGTGAGCGCGGAGACCTGGTAGCGCCGCGCAAACAGCCAGACGGCAAGCGCCGCGCCCGCAAGCCCGCCATGGAAGGACATGCCGCCTTCCCACACGGCGAAAATCTTCAGCGGGTTGGCGAAGAAGAATTCGATATTATAAAACAGCACATAACCGATGCGCCCGCCGAAGATGACGCCGAAGGCGACATAGATCAGAAGATCATCGAGCGAAGCCGCATCCGGCCGTGGCGTCGCGCCCCAGAAAGAGTCCTTCTGCACGATATAACGTGCATACCACCAGCCGAGCACCAGTCCGAATATATAGGCCAGCGCATACCAGCGGATCGGCAGCGGCCCGATGTTCACGAGCACCGGGTCGATCTGCGGATAGGCTATCGCAAGAACGGGCACGGAAAAGGCCATGATCGTGATTCGCGCGGCTCCACTGACGCAGGCGCGGTGATGCGCCCTGTGATGGGGGTGGTCAAGCGACGAAGGTCACGTCTGGTGCCCCTACATTCCCGGACGCATCCGGGGCTCATCTTTACCGCAAGCGCATGGTTCCCGGGTTCGGGCTGCGCCTGCCCCGGGAATGTGGCGGGACCCGAACTGTTATCCGCACAGCAAACTTGCTAACCCTGCCCGGTGACCTCCCTCGGCATCTACCTCTCCCTCTTCGTCACGAGCTTTCTGGCCGCGACAATCCTGCCGATGTCGTCGGAAGCCGTGCTTGCCGGGCTGCTGGCCGCATCCTCCGAGCCCTGGGCAATCCTGATCGCCATCGCCAGCGCCGGCAACATCCTGGGCTCGCTCACCAACTGGGGGATCGGGCGCGGCCTCGCCATGGCGCGCGAGCATCCGCGCTTTCCCGTGGATCGTGAAAAACTCGCGCGGGCCGAGGGCTGGTATCGCCGCTGGGGCTGCTGGTCGCTGCTCCTGAGCTGGGTTCCCGTCATCGGCGATCCCCTCACCATCGCCGCAGGCTTTCTGCGCGAACCCTTCTGGATCGTGCTCGCGCTGGTTTCCATTGCCAAGATAGGCCGCTATCTCGTGATCGCGGCCGTCGTCGCCAGATGGGTTTAAGACCCCGGGTCTAAAGCTCCGGCTTGAAGCCCGAGCGTTTCACGATCGGCCCCCAGAAATCCTTGTCGCGCTGCTGGATGGCGCGCAATTCGTCCGGCGATGTCCCTGTCGCAATGAGGCCCATCTTGAAAATGCGCTCGCGCATCGCTGGCTCGCGCATCGTGTCGACGACGATTTTGTTGAGCGCCGAAATAATCTCGGGCGGCGTTTTTCCCGGCGCATAAAGCGCATGCCAGCCATAGGCTTCGATCTCCACGCCCTGCTCGCGCATCGTCGGCACGTTGGACACAAATGGCGACGGCTTGTTCGTGAAGGTGCCGAGTATCCGAAGCTTTCCGTCATTGTGAAACTGCGCGAACTCCGTCGTGTTGAGGATCGCCATCGTGACATGACCGGCGGCCAGATCGTTCACGGCCGGCGGCGAGCCGCGATAAGGGACATGACGATTTTCCAGGCCCCACAACTGCCCGAGCTCGAGGCCAAGGAAATGCCCGAGAGCGCCCGCGCCGGGCGTCGCAAAGCTGGCGCGCGACGGATTGGCTTTCAGCCACGCGACGAAGTCCTTCACGCTTGCCACGGGAACATTTGGATGCACGGCCAGCGCATAGTCGAACATCACAGCCTGGGAGACCGGCGCAAAATCCCTGAAGGGATCGAAGGTCAGGCGGTCACCGAAAAAGTGTTCGTGAAGCGTCATCGGCGATGACGGGGAAAACAGGAGTGTGCCGCCGTCGGGCTTGGCATCCCTTACGGCGCGCATGCCGATATGCCCGCTCGCGCCGGTGATATTTTCGACCAGCGCGGATCTCCCCGTTTGTTTCGATATCCGCTCGGCGAGAATGCGCGCGACGGCGTCGGCATTGCCCCCCGCCGCAAAGGGAAAAACAATACGCACATTGCCGGAACCGAATTGCGCCAGAGCATCTCCCGCGCCCGCTATCGTCAGGGCGCATGTTACGGCGCGCAGAAATCCACGGATCATGCCGTCCTCCCGCTCACGGACCCTGTTGCCGGGTCCTGTAAACAGACTGTGCATGGACTGGACGGCGAATGCAACGCAGCCTTCGGAACTGGTAATATGGCCTCATGAAGCCGACGCACGCCTTCTGCCTGTTCGATACGGCCCTCGGCCGCTGCGCCATCGGCTGGAGCGCGGCTGGCGTGTTTCGCGTGCTTCTTCCCTCCCCGGATGAAAGCGTCACGCGCAACACGATGCGCGACAGTTTTACATTGATCGAAGAGGTAAAGCCGCCGAAATTTATCGTGCTCGCCATCCAGCGCATCGTCGCCCTGTTCGAAGGCGGCAAGGATGATCTGCGCACCATCGATCTCGACATGACCGGCGTGCCGCCATTTCACCGCGCAGTCTATGCGCTCGCGCGCGAGATCCCGCCGGGCGAGACCCGCACCTATGGCGACCTTGCCAAAGGACTCGGCGACATCGCGCTGTCGCGCGCCGTCGGCGTCGCACTCGGAGCCAATCCTTTCCCCATCGTCGTGCCCTGTCATCGCATCGTCGGCGCCAACGGCAAGATGACCGGCTTCAGCGCGCCGGGCGGCGTTGAAACGAAGATGCGCATGCTCACCATCGAACGCGCAAGGCTGAGCAATCAGCCCACACTCTTTGACAACGACAGCGCCTTCGTGTTGGCTCGCGGTCCGCGTGGAAAGAGCAAGGGAGCCTAGGCGAATTTCGCGCGGCATGACGGAGGGACACTTGCGCACACGATCCACATCTCTCGCGGCCGCAGCCGCGCTGACGCTTTCGTTCACCGCTGCAGTGGCGCAGGACTATCCCGCGCGCGCGATCACCTATGTCGTGCCCTATGCCGCCGGCGGCCCCGTCGATACGGTCGCGCGCATCTTCGCGCAGCATCTCGGCGAAGCGTTGAAGCAACAGGTGGTCGTGGAGAATGTCGGCGGCGCCGGCGGCATGGTCGGCTCGCAGCGCGTCGCGCAATCCGCGCCCGATGGCTACCGCCTGCTGCATGCGGGCTCCGCCGTGCTGGCGCAGAACCAGCTCATCTACAAGAAGCCGCTCGTTGACGGACAGAAGGATTTCGAGATGATCTCGATCTTCTCCGATCAGGCGCGCGTGCTCGTCGTGCGCAAGGATTTTCCGGCCAATACGCTCGCCGAATTCAACGCCTATGCCAAGGCCAATGGCGCGAAGATGCAATATGGCTCCGCGGGCGTCGGCTCGGGCTCGCACATCTGCCCGCTCATGCTCGACGCCATCAACGGCACGAAGATCACCCATGTGCCCTATCGCGGCTCGGGCCCGGCCATGCAGGATCTCGTCGCCGGGAGGCTCGATTTCATCGCCGAGCAGATTGCGACGATCGTGTCGCTCGTCGAAGCCGGCTCGATCAAGGCCATCGCCGTACTCGGAGAGGATCGCGTGCCCGCGCTCGCCAATGTTCCGACATCAAAGGAAGCGGGCCTGCCCGATCTCGATTGCGGCTCCTGGGGCGCGCTCGTCGCGCCGAAGGGAACGCCAGAGCCGATCATCCGCAAGCTTGCGGAAGCCACGGACAAGGCGCTCGATGCGCCCGCATTGAAGGAACGCTTCAACCAGATCGGCGTCGGCATTCCCTCCAAGGAACGCCGCAGCGTGGAATTCCTGCGCGCCTATCTGCCTAAGGACATCGCGCGCTGGACGAGCGTGGTGAAGGCCGCGAACATTCAACTGGATTGAGAACGGGCGCAGGCCCTCGTGCTTCGAGACGGCGCTTCGCGCCTCCTCAGCATGAGGGCGATATTTGATTTTTTCTACGTCACGAATATACCGATCCCCTCATGCTGATGAGCAGCGATTTATCGCTGCGTCTCGAAGCACGAGGGGATCACGCGCAAAAAAGCCCTACGGCCGCAGCGCTTTCTTCATCTTCTCGATCAGCGCCGGCGGCGACGAATATATTTTCGCGACCAGCGCGCCGATCTCCGCGCCGCCTTTCGGATTGATGTCGAGTTTCATCTTCGTCGCTTCCGCAAGCAAGGCCTCGTCCTTCATCGCAGCCATGAAAGCACTGCGCAGGATATCTCGCGGTTCGGACGCCGTGCCCGGCGGCGCGAGGAAGGGACGCCCGAACACCTGCTGGCTGACTATGAGTTCGGCGACTTCACGATTCTCGCCGCTCATGAAATCCTGCATCGGCGGCGCTTTGAATCGCGCATTCGTTTCCAGCCCTGCCTGCACGATCACGTTGATCCGGCCCGACGATATCCAGTCTGGCCGCATGGTCATCAGCGTTCCCGAATCGAGCGAGCACACGCCCGCCGCTTCGCCGCGTTCCAGCGCGAGAAAAAGATCGCCGGGCCCCTTGTAGCCCGTGACGACCTCGAACTTCGTACCCGCCAGCGCATTCAGGAACCATGAGTAGTCCGTGGTCGAGGAACCCGCCGCCGTGCCGGCGATGACGACCTTTTGCTTGCGCGCATCCTCAAAAGTCTTCACCGGCGAGGACGCCATCGTGAAGCAGAGCCGCGTGCCGCTGTCTGCCGTGCCGATATATTCGAACTTCGTGGGATCGTAGCGGTATTTCGCGGGATCTCCGGTGAGCGGCTCGACGAGAGCGCCGGGAAACAGCGTTGCGATGAGCGTGCCATCCTTCGGCGCGACATTAAACACATGCTGCGCAGCGACGATGCTGCCCGCGCCCGGCATGTTGCGCACGACGAAATTCGGATTACCGGGAATATGCTTGCCCATGTGCCGCGTCAGCAGCCGCGCATAGGCATCGTAACCGCTGCCCGCATCGTTGCCGACGATGACCGTGATCGCCTTGTTCTCGAAATAGGGCGATGTTTGCGCCATCGCGCCGGAGGCGAGACAGAGCGCGATGGCTGCAATCGACTTTCGCATAGTACCCCCTCTCAGAGCAGTCTTGAAGCAATCGCCGCGCCCTCCGCCAGCGCACTCAGCTTCGCGCTGACAATGGTCGGAAACGAACGCAGCCCCTGCGTCGCGAAAGTGCCAAAGCCGCAATCGACGCCGGCGATGACCCGATCCGCGCCAAAGATTCGCGCATAGTTCAAAATGCGCTGCGCAACGAGCCGCGGATGTTCGACGAAATTGGTGGTGCTGTCGATAACGCCGGGAATGACGACCATGTCGTCGGGCAGACCGCCATCGCGCCAGTCTTCCCATTCGTGTTCGTGGCGCGGGTTCGCGCCTTCAAAACTCACGGCGCGCGCGCGCAACTTGCGCAGATGCGCAAAGAGATGCCGCACTTCAAGATCGCGCACATGCGGACCCGGATAATTGCCCCAGCACAGATGCACACGCATGGCGGCGGGCGGGATGTTCGAAGTCGCGTGGTTCAGCGCCTCGATATTGCGCGCGACGATGCGATGAAAGTCCGGCTCGCTGCCCTGGTAATTCATGTGCGGCGCGAGCGCGAGATCGGGACAATCGACCTGCAACATGACGCCAGCGCGATGGATCGCCTCGTATTCCACGCGCATCGCATCGGCGAGCGCAAAGACATAGTCATCCTCGGTTTGGTAGTGGCTGGTGCGCGACGCGAACATCGCGATGACGCCGGGCGAGGCTGCCGTCATGAACGTGCGCGCGGCGCCGGCGATGCGCGCGGCTTGCTGCAAATTCGCGAGATCCAGAGCGACATCCTGCGAACCCGCGTAAACAAGCGGCCCGGTGCCGACTGGCGGCGCAGCCGAATCCGGCCCGCGCCCGAGCGCACGAAACGCCGCTGCAAAATCGGGGAAAGCCGGATCGACCGTCTCGATCGACTGGAATTTTCTCAGCGCCACGCCCGACATTTCGGCATCGGCGGCGGGCGAAAGACCCTGCAAACGCTCCTGAACATAATAGGAGTATGAAACCTTCGACATCTCGCCATCGTTGACGATATCGATCCCCGCCTCGACCTGCATTTTCACGACATCTGCGACGGCGGCGGCGACGGCCGCATCGAATACATCGCGTGCAATGGCGCGTCCCGCATGGCGCTCGCGCAAAAGTTCCACGAGATCGGGCGGACGCGGCAGGCTGCCGACATGCGTTGTGAGAATGCGCGTTGCAGCCATGATTTTTCTCCGTCTCGCCGGACCTGCTCACACCCCGCCCCAGACCTCCTGCGCCGTCTCGACGATACGCCGGAACTTCGCCCAGGCCTCTTCTTCCGCAAGCTGGATCGAGGTGACGCCGCCGAAGCCGCATTGCGGGCTGAGCGCGAGCTGTTCGAGCGGCAGATAACGCGCGGCTTCATCGATGCGGCGCTTAAGAAACTCCTTGCTCTCCACATCGGCGCTCTTGGTCGTGACGAGGCCCAGCACCGCGATCCTGTCCCTGGGAATAAAGCGCAACGTTTCGAACGAGCCTGCACGTTCGCTGTCATATTCCAGCATGAACCTGTCATGCTTCAGGCCCGTATAAAGCTGCTCGGCAATGGCGTCGTAGTGGCCCTCGCGATGCCATTGCGGCAGCACCTTGCCGGAAGCATCGACGCCACGCGGATTGCCCCGGCAGATATGCAAGGCGAACGTCACGCCGGGAAAGTCGCGGATCACGTCGTTCTCGGCGCGGATCGCGCGTTCGAGATTCTTCTGCGGATCTTCGCCGCGCGCGCGCATGCGCTCCAGCGACACCTGATCGACATAGGCGGTGAGCCCCGGCGCATCCATGTGCACATAGCGGCAGCCGGCGTCGACGAGTTCGCGGATCATCTGGCGTTCGATGGCGATGACATCGGCAAGAAACGCGTCCATATCCTTGTAGATCGCCTGCGACTTTTCCCACGCAAAGCGCTGCGAAATGCGGTCGGGTCCGATCAGCGCGACTTTCACCGGCCGCGTGGCGATGGCCGAGGAAAAGCGATACTCGTCGGCAATCACGTTGCGCGCGAGTTTCAGCCGCTCGACGACAGGCCGCCGCGTCAGCAGCGCGGGCCCGGCCGCCTGAAAATCCTGCTCGGTGCGCGACAGCGGCCGGTTGGGTTCGAGCCTCTCCACCGATTTCTCCTGCCCCGCCGGCACATCGAAGCCTGTCACCGCCGCGGCAAAACTCTCCTGGAAATTGCGCCGCCGGAATTCGCCGTCGCTGACGACGGGCATGCCGGTCTCTTCCTGTTTGGCGATGGCGTGGCGGATGGCGCGGTCCTGCGCCACGCGCAATTCGCCTTCGCCGATCGATCCGTCCGCAAGAGCCTTGAAGGCGTCCTTGAGATATTGCGGCGAGACGAGGCTGCCGTTGTGATCGGCGCGCAAAAGGCGCAGGTCGATTGCGGATTGCGTCATGAAGGGCCTCCCGGGATTTTTCGTTGTTGGAGGGCGAGCCTAGCAGGCATCAAAAAATGGGCCAAACCACCCGGCAAAGTCCCCGCGATGGGCGCGGAACCACTCCAGGCCGGCCCGTGAAATGGCTTCAACTTTGCGGGGATATGCGCTAGGTGTCCGCCCGGACCCGACGAGGCCACAACGCCCGCTGAAAATCCCCACCGGAGGAACCAAGGATCATGCGTTACATCGACTGTTTCAACCATTTCTTCCCGAAGGCGCTGTGGGACAAGATGATGTCCACCCCGGGCGCAGTGGCCGATATCGGCGCGCGCATGCGTGGCGTTCCCGCCATCTATGACCTCGACCGCCGCAAGGAAGTCTGCGACCTCTTCCGCGTGAAGTACGATTACAAGCAGGTCATCTCGCTGGGCATGCCGCCGCTGGAAGCGCTGGGCACGCCGGCGGAAGTCGAGGAATTCGCCAAGCTCGGCAACGACGGCATGGCCGATCTCTGCGCCAAGGAAAGCGACTATTTCTGCGGCTGGCTCGCCTCGCTGCCGATGAACTCTGAGAACGCCGCCAAGGAACTCGAACGCGCGTTCAAGAACGGCGCCTGCGGCGTTCAACTCCACACCAACATCAACGGCAAGCCGCTCGATCTTCCGGAATTCCGCGCGGTCTTCGAAGTCGCCGCCGCTCACGACAAGATGGTCTTCCTGCATCCCTCGCGCGGCGCATTCGACCTCGCGGACTACAAGACCGAGAAGAAGTCGCTCTACGAGATCTGGTGGACCTTCGGCTGGCCCTACGAGACCTCGGTCGCCATGGCCCGTCTCGTCTTCGGCGGCGTGATGGATGAATTCCCGAAGATGAAGGTGCTCGCCCATCACCTCGGCGCGATGGTGCCGTATTTCGAGGGACGCGTCGGCCCCGGCTGGGATCAGCTCGGCAACCGCACGACGGACGAGGACTACAAGACGCTGCTCAAGAACATGAAGCGCCGTCCGCTCGACTACTTCAAGGACTTCTTCGCCGACACCGCGGTGTTCGGCTCGAAGGCTGCGACCGATTGCGGCCTCGCCTTCTACGGCGCGGACCGCGCCATGTTCGCTTCCGACTGCCCGTTCGATCCCGAAAAGGGCCCCGGCTACATCCGCGAAACCATCGCCATCATGGAGAAGCTGGATTTCCCCAAGGAAGACATGGAAAAGATCTGCTACAAGAACGCGCAGATGCATCTGGGCATCAAGTAAGTTCTTTGGCATTCATGAAACAGACGCCCGGCTTTTGCCGGGCGTTTTTTTTGACAAGCATTTCGGGACGGGAGACTATGGCAGCCCTTTATAATCGGGGGGAATTAGCATGAAATGGATATATGCCGTCGCTCTTCTTGCTGTCGCACTTCCAGTAAACGCCGTAGCGCAACAAACCAACTGCAGCGTGCCAAGAATTCGCACTCCCGAAAACCTTACCGTAACGGGATACATGATGGTTAAATCCGGCAAGCGCTGTTCGGTATCGATGACATCCAGCCGAGGACCGATTGATGGCCTGAAAATTCTGGCCAATCCAGCGCATGGTAACTTGGTAACGCTTCGGAACCGGATCACCTATCTGCCACGCGCCGGTTACGTCGGCAGCGACTCATTCACCTATATGCGTACCGGACTCGATGAGCGCGGCAACCCGACGACTCGCACTGTGCGGATGCAGGTGACGGTCGCACCGTAAACATTCTCTGTTCGCAACAGGCGATCGCCTTGTAAGAAAAAGGCCGCCCGGAGGCGGCCTTGATCAACGTAGTGCGTAGGCGATCAGATCAGTATTTCGCGACGACCGCAGCCGGGCTGCTCCAGAAGTTGTAGGCAAGGCCAACCGAGATGTTGTGTGTCGAGACCTTGTGCGCGGTGCGCACTTCATGCCCGAGATTGCGGAAGAACGTGTGGTTGAAGCGCTCGAAATCGGAATAGCGATATTCGACGCGCGCGGTCCAGTTGTTCCACAATTTCATTTCGGCGCCGGCGCCCGCGGTCCAGCCGAAGAGCGTCTTGTTTACACTCGAAGTATGCGGCGGCGCATTGAGCGGGAAGATGATGAAAACGCCGTCGCATTGCGACACGACCGCATTGCCGTTGCAACGCGCCGTTGCCGAGAAGTCCTGCCACGCAACGCCGCCGGTCCCGTAGATTAGCAAGCCCGGTGTCGCGAGGAAGCCGATACGGGCACGCAAGCTGCCGTCCCATTGCGTCTTGGAGCTGCTCGAGTCGCCTGTGCCGGTATTCAAAGGAATCAGGCTGGGGAAAGTGCCGGGTATGCCGACCTGGCGGCGGCCCGAACCGAGATTCCAACCGATATCGGCTTCGACGCCTGCAACCACAGATGCGCCGAGTTGATAATTATAGCCGATGAAACCGCCAAAGCGCCCGTCGGTCTTGCCGAAGTCGCGGTTGTTGCTGGCCGCAACCGGCCCGTACTGTGTAAAGCCGCCGATGCAGCCCGGCGCGCCGAACAGCGAGGCATGGCAGAAGTTTCTGGTGCGCCACACGTTCTGAGTATCCTGAACGCCGCCGGAGACACCGATGTAGAAACCGCTCCAACCGGCTGCGACCATGATCGGCGCAGGCGCGACGGCAGGCGCACGCGCCGGCAGGTCTGCAGCGACGACCGAGAAAGCTGCGACGGTAAAAGCCGCGCTCGCCAGAAGAACTACACCATTACGCTTCGACATTTGCTGCCCCTCGTTGTTCTACTCGTTGAATTCATGACAGCCAAAGCATCGCGGAGCTTTGATTGAAATCACCAACCGGGGTTAAATCGTTGGTATTCAATTGTAATTTTCGCATATGATGCATAGTTACCTCACCCGTTTGGGTGACTTTCCCAGCTGTGCCGTCTTGATTCATCGCATGGAGGATAAGCGCGGACGCTGCAATAAATTCGTCATGACCTTAGCAATCGCAACCGAAGCAGAGCCCGAACAAGTCCAGGAAATGTGCCGCGCAGCGCCGCTGATCCGGGAATCGGCGCTTGGGCGCATCCCATGGCAGGAAGCCGCCGAAGCCATCGCCCAAAGCATCGGCGCGGGAACGGTACGCGTCCTGTGTCTCGAAATAGGCAAGTACGATGGCGCAACCAGCGCGCCGGTGAAGCTGTTGGCCTCGCGGGCCTTCCTGAAACGCTGGCGTGACGCCCACGGCGATAACAGCGCAAGGGAGGCCGGCGGCGACAATCGCTACATATTCGAGCCGACCCACGCCGACTTCGAGAAGGACGGCGATGACTTTGTCGAAATGTTCTTCGAGCAGGCTTTGCTCGCATTCGCGATCGACAGCCCCGAGGGCTTTCATGCGCTGTTGATCGAAGCGCCGATCGACTCCGCACATGACGGCGATTGCAGCAACGTCGGCAAATGCATCGCGCAACTCGAACGCGCGGCGGACATGGAGCTGGTCGTGCGCGAGGCGCAGCAGGACATGGTGCTGCGCGTTCTGGACTCCGGCGGCACATCGGCTTTCGTTCTCAACCGAGAGGGATGGGTGCGCAAGCAGAACGACTGCGCGTCAAGACTGCTGGGCGAAATCCTGCACTTTCCGGGCGCAGTCGCCGCGGCGCAGCCTTTGCCAATACCTTCGGATGCGACGGCCCCCGACTTGAAGACTCTTCTGCCGCTCGACCGGCTGCGGGCCAGCCAATATTCGGTGACGACGCCATCCGGCCGCAAGCTGATGATCTATGCGGTGCCATGGCGGCGCAACGGGTCCATTTTCGCCAACGGCGACGAATTGCTGATCGCCTGGGATACCCGCGCCGATGCGCCGATGCTCGGCGCATGGCAAGCCGATCCGAACGGGCCACTTGCATTGTCACTGCGCGAAACGTTCGGTCTCACACGGGCCGAGAGTATGCTGGTCGTGCGTCTCGTAGGCTCGAATTTGCGCGCAGCCGCCGCCGATTGCGGCATGGCCTACGAGACGGCGCGCAGCCATATCAAATCCGTCTTCGCACGCATGAAGCTATCCAGTCAGAGTGAGTTGATGGGGCTTCTGTCGCGCTTCGCATACCACGAACGCCTGCGGAACGCGCTGCTGGACGCCTGATTCCATTCATTGCGCACGCGGCTCGACGCCTATCTCGCCGCCGCGCACAGGGACGAACGCGTGCAGGAAACCTTGCGCAAACAGGGTCTGGAGCCCTCGGGCCTCGAAAGCGATGCGTTTTTCAAGCAGATCCAGGAAGGTTCGGCGCGCTGGCATCGCATCGTGAAAGCGACGGGATTCAAGGTTAACTGACGCTGTTGTTGAAAAGTACAGCCGAATAAAACGGGACAGATAAAACTTTAAACGTGCCGGCAGGAATTGATTGACGCGTCGCATGTTAATCGAAGGCTTCACACCTTCGGAAAACAACGATGCTCGGCACGTCTTTCCTGCGCTTTCTTCGCAACACCTGCGGCGGCACATCGACGGTCTTTGCGCTCTCGGCCATTCCCATCGGCATCGCCAGCGGCGCGGCGCTCGATTTTTCGCGGACCACGCGCGTGACCGCGCGATTGCAGGCGGCACTCGACTCCGCGGTCCTGTCCGGCGTGCAACTCGCGGTCCCCAGCCGCGACGCCTATGCGCAGGGCGTCTATGCGGCGCAGGCCCGCAATCTCGACGGCGAAAGCGGAACGCCGGTGTTCACATCCAACACGGATGGTTCCTACGCAGGCGCTGTGACGGTCACCCTGCCCACGACGATGATGAAGCTGATCGGCCGCGACAATGTCGTTCTGAACCTGCGCGCCAAGGCGTCCAAGAAGTTCGACGATCAGTCCTGCATTCTGGCGCTCAGCGGCAACATGCTGACGAGCGCCGACACGATCACGCTGAACGGCGGACCCAATCTCAATCTCTCGGGTTGCGCCCTGCGCTCGAACGCCAGCATGGAATGCAACGGGCACAGCGGCAACGCCAGCGCCTCGATCGCGGTGGGCACAGCCCCTGGATGCGCCAATCCGCAGGAACATTCGCCCTCCGTGCCGGATACGCACGCCCCGCTTGCCAGCAACATCAACAAACGCTGCAGCACCACGGCCAACAGCATTACGTGGAACGTGGGAACGCTGCCGTCTTCGCCAAATCTGATCACTTACGTGAACGCGAATGGCCAGACCGAATATCACCTGTGTGGAACCGTGACGGTGAAAGGCTCAGGCACGTTGTTCGGTTCGACAACCAGCGATTCCATCATCGTGATCGAAAACGGCTCGCTCACATTAGCAAAGGATGCCGATGCGACATTGCTGCGCACGACGCTGATCCTGACCGGCTCTGCATCGAACAAGAGCCATCAGATCGTATTTCCGCAAGGCAACGGTCATTCGGCCTACCTGCGGATATCGCCGGCGCAGGATAGCGCCAACCCGTGGCGCGGCGTTGCGATCTATCAGGATCCCGCCATCACGGAAAACGTGAATCTCACATGGGGCCCCGGCGCGAACATATTCGCCGACGGCGTTCTCTACTTCCCCAATTCGTCGGTCACCATGTCCGGGAATATGGGGAGCAAGGGCTCCAACTGCACGAAACTGATCGTCCACGACTTCACGTCGAACGGCGCCGTCGCGCTCTCCCAGAGCATTACGGACTGCGCCACATTGGGCATGTCGCAATATTCGCAGAACAGCGTCTTGCAGTACTGAAGACAGATCAGGCTAAGGCGCTGCCCGGTCTTACTTGTCGGTCTTCGAAAAGCCAGGTCCCATGTCCCAGTCCTGGGAGACATAGGGACGCTCGACCTTGTTGCACCAGTTCTCCCAGCCGCGCTCCAGCGTGAAGCCGGCGCGTCCGCGCGTGTTGATCTCGACTTCGCCGTCGGAGAGATACATCACCTCGCCGCCGCCGATGGTGAGCGCCTTGATCAGCATGTCGGCGTTCTTCTCCATATAGATCGAGGTGAACACCACCTCGCGGATCGATTTGCCGACGACGACGCTGCCGTGGCCGCGCATCAAGGAGACCGTGCGCGGGCCGAGCGCCTTCGCAAGATCCCGGCCCATGTCCATGTTGGTGACGAGCAGGTTCGTGTCGCCGAACTTCGTGCGGATGTCCCAGGTCGGAATGTCGTTCCCGATCGGCGCGCACATATGCATGATCGGGCGCATCTTCTTACCTGTCACGGTGAAGGGGATCACGCTCGGCGAGTGATTGTGGACGACGGCCATCACATCCGGACGCGCCTCGAAGATCGCGCCGTGGATGAAGCGTTCGGAATAAGGTTTGCCGGGCGAGGGCGTCGGACCAACGACGACGCCTTCCAGCGTCATTTCGAGAATGTCGCCCTCATCCAATACCTCCGGCGCGCGGGCCCGCGACATGAAGAAGTGGTTGGGTTTCTCGGGATGGCGCACGGTGATGTGGCCGAAGGAGTCCAGTACGTTTTCCTTCGCGAGAATGCGATTGGCGGTGACGAGTTCCTGCTTCAGGGCTGCAATGTCGGCCATCTGTTCCTCCCGGCGTTCTTCCGATCTTGCTCCGCTTGTGAAGAGAAAGCACCGGCAGTGTCAAGGGCGGGCGCTGGCTGCTCGGCGCATTGACGCAAGCGCCCCGTTGGCTACCCTGTCGCCATCAACCGCCGCCACCAGAGCGGCGACCGGAGGGAACGATGAGATTTACCGCAACGATTGGCCTTGCCGTCCTCATGGCGGCTCCAGGCGCCGCTACGGCGCAGGATTCGATAGCAGGCTTTTACAGCGGCAGGACGATCACGATCATCGTCGGCACTTCCGCCGGCGGCGGCTACGACACCTATGCGCGCGTGATGAGCCGCGCCATGGGCAGGCACATGCCCGGCAATCCGCGCTTCATCGTCTCCAACATGCCTGGCGCGGGCTCGAACATCATGTCGGCGCATGTAGCAAACGCCGGCGCGAAGGACGGCACGGTCATTGCCGCGCCCTTTTCCACCCAGCCGTTGGCGGGCGTCCTCGAAGACATCTCGCAATTGCGCTACGAACCGCGCAAGCTGAACTATCTCGGCTCCGCCACGACCGACATTTTCCTCTGCGTCGTGCGGCCCGATGCGCCCGCAACCACCTTTGCCGACGCCTTCAAGGCGGAAGTCGCGACCGGCGGCACGGCAGAGCGTGGTTCGACTGGCTATCTGCCTGTGATGCTCAACAATGTGCTGGGCACGAAGTTCAGGCCGGTCTTCGGCTATCCCGGCAGCCGCGAGATCATGGCCGCCATCGAGAAGGGCGAAGTGCATGGCATGTGCGGGCTCAACTGGTCGAGCCTCAACGCGCAATATTCGCAGATGTGGAAGGACGGCAAGATCAAGGTGATCGTGCAGGATTCCGCCATCGGCCATCCCGAGATGGACAAGCTCGGCATCCCCAAGACCATCGATTTCGCAAAATCGGAAGATGCAAAGCGCATCATGGAAATCATCTATTCGCAGGAGGTTTTCGCGCGGCCCTATTTCGTCGCGCCGGAAGTGCCTGCGGACAGACTTGCCGCCTTGCGCAAGGCCTTCATGGCAACGTGGAAGGATCCGGAAGTGCTGGCAGAAATGAACAAGATGATGCTGAGCGTCGATCCGCGGCCCGGCGAGGAGATCCAGACCATGATCGAACGCATCTACGCCTCGCCGCCGGACCTGATTGCGAAGACGAAAGAGGCAATCCGATTGAAGAAGTAAGAGCATGTCTTCCCGGACGCGCGACGCGCGATCCGGGATGACAAAAATTACTCCGCCGCCTGCTTTACGTCCCCATAGGCCGGATTAAACATCTTGCCGGGATTGAAGAGGTTCTGGGGGTCGAAGACCTGCTTGATCTTCGCCATCATCTCGAATTCGAGCGGCGACTTCTGGCCCTGCACGCGGTCATAGTTCTCCACGCCGACGCCGTGCTCGGCGCAGATCGAGCCGCCGTATTGCCAGATCAGGTTGTCGATCGCGGAGACGATGTCCTTGCACAGCTTGTCGAAGACAGGCTCGCCGATCGTGCCTTCCGGCCAGATGCTCATGTGCAGGTTGCCGTCGCCGACATGGCCGAAGGCGATGACCTTCGACGGCGGATGGATGGCGCACGCGACTTTCTCGCATTCGGCGAGGAAGGGAATGATGCGGTCGATGGGCACCGACGTATCCCATTTCAGCATCTTGCCGGTCATCAGTTTCAGCGGCGGAATTTCGTCGCGCAGATCCCAGAGGTTTTTCTCCTGCGCCATGTTCTGCGCAAGCGCGGCATCGGTGAGCAGGCCGCGTTCGGCGGCCTCGCCGAAGAAGGTTTCCAGTTTCTCGGTGATGTCCTCGCCGCCGGAGAAGCGCACGAGAACGTACCATTCCGCGCGCGTTTCCATGGGGCGCGTGAGCACCGGATATTTGGCGATGGCCCTGTCGACCATGTGGCCGGGGATCAATTCGAAGGCGGTAAGATTGCTGTCGCCAACCGAGCGCGCCAGCGCGAAGAGTTCCATGAGGCGCTCGATATCGCCGACGGAGGCATACATCGTCTGGTCGCGCAGCGGGCGCGGATGCAGGCGCATGACGGCCTTGGTGACGATGCCCAGCGTGCCCTCCGCGCCGATGAAGAGATGCTTCATGTCGTAGCCGGAGGAATCCTTGCGCAATGCGCGCAAACCGTTCCAGATCCGCCCATCGGGCAGCACGACTTCAAGGCCGAGCACCTGGTCGCGCGTATTGCCGAAGCGCAGCACGTTGATGCCGCCGGCATTGGTCGAGATGGCGCCGCCGATGACGGCCGAGCCCCGCGCGCCCCAGTCGAGCGCGAAGGCGCGATCCACTTCCGCAGCGGCGTCATGAATTGTCTGCACGATGCATCCGGCTTCCGCCGTCACCGAATAGCGCAGGGGATCGACCGAGATGATCTTGTTCATGCGCGCAACGGACAACACGATGCTCGGCCGGTTGCCGCGCGGGATCGCCCCGCCGCACAGGCCCGTATTGCCGCCCTGCGGCACGATGACGATACCGTGCCTGTTGCAGATCTTCACGACGCCCGAAACTTCTTCCGTCGAAGTAGGGCGCACGACGAGCAAAGCATCGCCCTTATACGTGCCGCGAATGTCCTGCGTGTAAGTGGCGGCGTCCTCGCCCTCGAGCCAGCCGCGCGGGCCGAGCAGGGCTTTGAGTTCGGCGATGGCCTCTTGCGTCATATGCGCTCCATTCATGCGGGATGGCTGCGCGAATGTTCGCGCAACCCAAAGCGATTGAGATCGCGATGACCTATTCCGCCGCCTGCGCGAGCGCGGGAACACTCGTGCCGACATGCGCCATCTTCGGCATCACTTCGTTTCGGAAGAGATGCATCGAGCGCAGCGCCTGCGGCAGCGTCATCGTTCCGAAGAACATGTAGAGCAGCTGATAGTTCACGCCGAGGAATTCGGCCTGCTTCGTCAGTTCGCGCACGACCGTCTCGGGGCTTCCCGCGACGACCATGCCGAGCCGCGCCCAGTCCTCAAAACTCTCCGTGCGATGGACATGCAGGCGATCCGCGAATTCGGTCTGGTTATGGCGCTTGCGGATCCAGTTCAGCGACCCTGCGTGATGCTCGACCGCAGGCTTTGCGATCCGCACCGCCTCTTCATCCGTGTCGGCGACGACCACATGGCGCAGATGGCCGACAACGCCGCCGCCCGGAAATTCCGACTTGGGATGCTCCACCTTGCCGCCGACTTTCGCCAGCGCAGCGCGATAGGCGTCGATGTTCGGCTTGGCGAAATCCGCGCCGCCATTTGCGACGAAATGCATGCGATGTTCGCCCGACCATTGCGCGCCCGTGGTGTTGGACGAGCCATACCAGAAGGCCGGCCCACCCTCCTGCACAGGCTTGAACGGCAGCGGCACGTTCTTGTACTGGTAATGCTTGCCCTCGTAGCTGAATTCGCTCTGCCCGAGCCCCGCGCGCAGGCACTTGTAGTGGTCGATCATGATCTCGCGGGAGTCCGAATGCTCGACGTGATGATATTTCATCTCGAAAGGCGAAACGCCACGGCCGATGCCGATCTCGAGACGGCCCTTGCTGAGCTGGTCGAGCATGCAGATTTCTTCCAGCAGCCGCAGCGGCGAATAGAGCGGCAGGAGGTAGCAAAGCGTACCGATCCGCATTTGCTTGGTGGCGCGCGCGACGGCCGAGAGCCAGAGGCCGGGAACCGGCACCATGTTCAAGGGCGAGGAGTGATGCTCGGCCACCTGCAGCGCATAGAATCCGGCCTCGTCGGCGGCGGCGGCGAATTCAAGCCGCTCGTCGAACTGGGTGTAAAGCGGCCGGTCGTCGGAGCGTTCAAGGTGGTCGAATAGTCCGAATTTCATTGGCGTTCCTCATCTTTTTGGCGAACTTCGGGCATCGAGGCCAGCGCCGCAGTTGATCGAAGCCACATTGCAACGCCAGATGGCTGACGGCAAGTGTGGGATCGACAGAACAGTAGTGGGACACCAATCCTTTTGCCGCATCCGGCCGGTATGCTATCGGGCTATAACGAGCGCGAGGAGGAACCGCGAATGGGCATTTCCGATGCCGCACAAAACGAACATCCCGAGAGCGCGGGTAATCCGGAAACCGGCACGCGCTCGGTTCGCCGCGCTGCAAACGCCCGCGCGCAAAAGATCGGTTGCGACATCTGCGTGATCGGCTCCGGCGCGGCGGGAATTTCCGCCGCGATAGAGGCAGCGCGGCTCGGCCGTAAGGTCATTCTCGTCGACGGCCTTCCCGCGCTCGGCGGCCAGGCCGTCAATTCCATCATCGGCACCTATTGCGGGCTCTATTCCAACGGCGCCTACGGCTATCAATTCACGCACGGCGTCGCCGACGACATCCTCAACGATCTCGGCAAGCTCGACAAGGCGCTCTACTACCGCCACGGCCCCGTCACGACCGTCGTCTATTATGACGAGATCGCGCTGTCGCGCTGGGTCGAGACCAATGTGCAGAAGCACGGCATCACCGTTCTGCTTGGCGCGTTCCTGCGCAACGTCGAACGCGACGGCCGCCGCATCAAATCCGCCGAATTCGCCACGCGCTATGGCGATGTCATCATCGAGGCGACAGGTTATGTCGATGCGAGCGGCGACGCGGCGCTGACATGGCAGGCGGGTTTCGAATGCCGCGAGAGCGCCGGGCATCCCGTCTACGGCACGCAGATGGTGGTCGTCGAAAACATCGTCGAAGACAAGCACCCGACGCGCGATGAAATGCGCATCCGCATGGAGGAGAAGGGCGACGAATATGGGTTGATGCGCCGTAACGCAGTGTCCTTCGTCATCCCCGGCCGCCGCGTCGCTGCGCTGAACATCACGCACACCGAAACGCCGCTTGAACCTTTCGCCATGTCGAAGTCGGCCCTCGACGGCAAGAATCAGGCTGACCTCGCCGTGCATTTTCTGCGCAAGGAGTTTCCGGAATGCTTCGGCGACTGCAAGGTGCGCGCCTATGGCAATCCCGGCATACGTCAGACGCGCTGGATTGCGGGGCGTCATCAACTGACGCTCGATGAAGTACGCAGTGGCTTTCGCCATCCCGACGCCATTGGCCGCACGGCATGGCCGGTCGAACTGCACGACACCGACAAAGGCTATGTCTGGCAGTCGTTCCCGATCGATCACGTCCACTACGTGCCGCTCGGGTCGCTCATTCCGCACGAGTGCGATAACATCGTCGCGGCCGGCCGCTGCATCGACGCCGATCTCGCAGCACTCTCCAGCGTGCGCGTGATGGGACCCTGCATGGCGATGGGCGCCGCCGCCGCCCATGCGCTCGATCTCGCGGGCTCCGGCAGCGTGCACCAGATCGACATCGCCGCGCTGCAGAAGCGCGTCGGCGATAATCTCGACCGCAAGGATGCGCCATGGGAGATCAGACCATGAGCGTGAAGCTGACGGATCACGAGAAGGCGCTTGCCGATGGCGTGCACGGCAAGGCCAAGCAGAAGGCCATGGATCTGCTGATCCGTTACGCCGACGCGCTCGGCGCCGAACGCTTCTGCGAAACCAACAATGTCGCGGGCGTGTGGACCGTCTCCAACCCGATCCTGCGCGACTATACGCGCAATGGCATGGACGCGGTCTTCTCCGAGTTCAATCTCGACAGCCGCGAGGTCGTCGAGACGCCGCATACGGAAGCCTATTCCTGCCAGCTGATCCAGGGCGTCGATCCAGCGAGCCCGGAAATGCGTGAAGCCACGGGCGATGCCGCCGATCTGCAGAAGGCCGGCGAAGCCTATTTCGGCAAGCGCGGCGTCGCGATGTTCTCGACCTGCACGCCCTATCAGGTCGGCAACGTGCCTGTCATGGGCGAGCATTGCGCGTGGATGGAATCTTCCGCCGTCGTCTATTGCAACTCCGTGCTGGGCGCGCGCACCAATACGGAAGGGCGCGAAAGCACCGGCGCGGCCAGCATCACCAAGCGCATTCCCTATTGGGGCTATCACATCCCCGAGAACCGGCGCGGCACGCATCTTGTCGAGGTCGATGTCGACACCGACGACATCATGGACTGGGGCATGCTCGGCTACTGGCTCGGCTGGGAAGTGGAAGAAGACATACCGGTTCTCAACGGCAAACTGATTTCGCCCAGCATGATCAAGCTGAAGCATTTCGGTGCGGCGGCGGCCTCAAGCGGCGGCGTCGAAATGTATCATGTGCCCGGCACGACGCCGGAAGCGCGCAGCGTCGAGGACGCTTTTTCCGGCAACCGGATTCGCAAAACCTTACGTTATGGCGCGACCGAGCGACGCAAGACCTACGAGGATCTGAATTCGACGGCCAAGGACAGCGCTGTCGATTTCGTGATGCTCGGCTGCCCGCACAATTCCATCGAGCAGATGAGCCGCGTCGCGCGTGTGCTCGACGGACGCAAGGTGAGCGCTTCCAGCGCGCTGTGGGTCTTCACGCCGCGCGCCATCAAGGATGTATCCGACCGCAACGGCTTCACCGAGATCATCGAGAAAGCGGGCGGGCGCGTCTATGTCGACACCTGCCCCGCCATCTCCCGCCAGATGCCCAAGGGCACGAAAGTGACCGCCGTCGACAGCGCGAAACAGGCGCATTACCTGCCGGCGATCACCGGCGCCCAATGCTGGTTCGGCACGGTGGAAGATTGCGTCGACGCCGCCGTGACAGGCCAGTGGAAGGGCGGATTGCGATGACCGAGACCCTCTCCAACGCGAAGATCGTGCTGCACGGCCGCGCCATCGTCGGCGGTATCGTCGAGGGCGAAGCGCTCGTGACGAAGGAAGCGATTTCCGGCTGGGGCGGTATCGATCCGCGCACCGGCACAGTGATTGAGACGCGCCACGAACTGCGCGGGCAAAGTTTCAAGGACAAGGTGCTCGTCTTTCCCGGCGCGAAGGGTTCGTCCGGCTGGTCGCATTACTTTCATCTCGCGCGCCTCTCGAGCGCTGCGCCGAAGGCCATGCTCTATACGAAAACCAACACGAAGATGGCGCTCGGCGCGGTCGTCACACACGCGCCTGCCGTCACCGATTTCGACCGCGACCCGCTTGACATCATCGAGACGGGTGATTGGGTGAAAGTCGACGGCGACACCGGCATCGTGGAAATCACCAAGCGAAATGCGCGTTGAGCGCGAGATGGAGGCAGGCATGAGAAGACTTCTGCAAGGCGCGATATTCGGCGCGATGGCGCTGGCTGCCGGTTCGGCGCACGCGCAGGACTGGAACGCGATCGTCGCCAACGCCAAGAAGGAAGGCACGGTCGTTGTCTATTCCAACCTTGTTGGCGACCCGACGCTGAAAGCCATCGTCGCACAATTCACCAAAATCTACGGCATCAAGGTTGATGTGCTCGAGGGCCGCGCAACGGAAATCCGCGAACGCACGCGCACCGAACAGGCGGCCGGGCGATTTTTGGGCGACGTCACCTTCACGACCAACGGACAGGGCGAACTGATCGCGCGCGAGGACAAGTCCTATGTGCCGCATCAGCCGACGCCGAACATCAAGGCGCTGAAGCCGCAGTTCAAGCACGACGGCCTCTTCGCGCCGGTCATGAACATCGCCTACGGCATTCTCATCAATACGAACATCGTGAAGCCGGGCGACGAACCGCAATCATGGGCCGATCTCGCCAACCCCAAATGGAAGGGCAAGATTCTCAGCGACGATACGCGCGCCATCGGTGGCGGCTATCTCATGTTCTTCGCCACGCTGAATTCACCTGCGCTCGGCCGCAAGTTTCACGAGGAATTCGCCAAGAACGATCTCGTCTTCAACCGCGCCATGCGCGACAACACGCGCCGCGTCGGGCGCGGCGAATATCCCGTCTATATTCCCTTCATCTACACCGACATCATCAACCTCAAGGGACTGCCGGTGAAATCCATCATTCCCAAAGAGGGCAGCCCTTACGTCACCTACGGCCATGTGGTGAACCGCAACGCGCCCCATCCCAATGCCGCGCTCGTCTATATCGACTACTGGATGTCCGAAGAGGCGCAGCTCATGTGGGCGCGCACCGGCATGGCCATCACCCGCGACGGCCTCGCCGACAAGATTCCCGAAGAGGTACGCGCCATCGCCAATGCGCCGCTGATGGGCACGACGGACATCAATCGCCAGAACGAGGGACTCGCATTGGCGAAGGAGATTTATAAGTAAGCATCATCCTCGGGGGATTACTTCCTTCTCCCCGCTTTGCGGGGAGAAGCGATACACGCCATCCCTCACTTCCAATTCATGTTCCAGACATCTATGCCCTGCCCGCGCAACGTGCCCGATTTCAGGCGCAACTCGTCGCTATGGACCACGATGGCCGGCCCCGGCGTCGTCGGCATGAAGTAACCGCGTTCGAGCCCGATATCGAAGATGCGGCGTCCCAGCGCCTTGCGCTTGTCCGGGTCCATGATCGTGTCGACCTCGACGGCGAGCTTCTTCAACTCCGCATCATTGTGATAATCGGTCTGCGGCTGCACGTCGTAGAGAAAGCCGATCGTGCCGGTGATATCCGGCATGCCGCCGCCCGGCCATCCGCCGGCGAAAACATGCAGCCGTCCTTCCGCCTGCTTCTTGCGATAGGCGCCGAGCGTCATCGGCTCGAGGGTGCCCCTGATGCCGATCCTGCGCCACTGGCCCATGACGGCTTCCGCGACGCTGCGAATGCCCTCGTTGGTGAACGTCGAGACGACGAGTTCGAAACCATTGGGATAGCCCGCTTCCGCCAGCAGTTTCTTGGCAGCTTCGGGATCGTATTTCGGCAAGGGAATCGAATAGTCGCAACCCGCCTGAATGCGCCAGCACATGCTTTCGGGACGCGGCAAATGCTTGAATGGGCCGAGAGCCAGCGGCGCGAGCGCATCGCGATCGATCGCCATCATCATCGCCTTGCGCACCGCGAGCTTCGTCAACGGCTCAAGTCCCGCACGTCCCGTCGCGTTGATGGCGATGTAATTGTAATAGGTGCCCTGCCCCGCTGTGATCGTCTTGCCGGGCATCTTGCCGAGTTCCAGCGCCTGTTCGAGCGGCGTGTCGCGCGGCAGCATCTCGACGCCGCCGGACATGAATTCCGCGATGCGCGTGCCGGGGTCAGGCACCTGTCGAAACACGATCTTGCCGATATTGCTTGCCGGCTTCACTGTACCGCCGTGTTTGTAATCGGGGTTGCGTACGAGTTCGATGCCGCGCTGCGGATCGACATAGACGGCGCGATACATGCTCGTGCCTATCGGCTTGCGGCCATAGACCATCTTGTCGGGCGCTGCGCCATGGGCGTGTTTTGCCAGAATGGTCGTCAGGAAAGCATAGCGCGCCAGATCGAACGGCGTCGGCTGTTTCGCGGTGATGCGCACTTTATGCGGCCCGAGCTTTTCCGCTTTGTCGATCCATTCCCAATAACTCTTGAAGCGCAGCAATGTCTTGGGGTCGGTCAGCCATTCCATGGTGTAGACGACATCGTCGGCTGTGAATGGCTTGCCGTCGTGCCATTTCACATCGTCGCGCAATTCGAACTCGATTGTCTTATCGTCGATGCGCCGCCACGATTTCGCGAGCAGAGGTTCGTACGTCTGCTTGTCTTCGTCATAGCCGATGAGCGTGTCGTAAACCGCGTCGCTCGTCAGGATCGTCTCGGTCTTGGGATCGAGATAATAGGAGATGACCTGGATGGGATCGTTGAGCGGAATGCGCAGCGTATCCGCGGATTTTTGCGCGAGCGCTGGCGCCGAGAAAAATGCAGCGGTAGCAAGGCAAGCGGTAGCGACGAGGCGCATGACGATCCCTCCCTGGTTATTTTTGGGAGCATTCTAGCCCTGGGAAGGAAGCGCGCAACCCGCGATATCACGGACGCTAGCGCAACGCCTTCACAAGTTTCGCCATGTCCGCAGGCATCTTGCTCTCGAACTTCAGTTCTTCGCCGGTCACCGGATGCGTGAAGCCGAGCACAGCCGCGTGCAGCGCCTGCCGCTTCATCGCGTCGTGCGCCTTGCGCCCTTTTTCCGGCAGTTTCGACACTTTCGTCTTGTAGCCGGAGGCATAGATCGGATCGGCCAACACGGGATGGCCGAGATGGGCCATGTGAACGCGAATCTGATGCGTGCGTCCTGTTTCGAGCGCGCAGCGCGCGAGCGTTGCGACGCGCACGCCCTCGGCGCTGAAATATTCCTCGACGGCCCAATGCGTCACGGCCTCGCGGCCCTTTTCTCCATGCACGACGGCCTGCCGTTCGCGCTGGTAAGGATGGCGGCCGACCGGCGCATCGACAGTGCCCTGCACGCGCGGCAAGGCGCCCCAGACGAGCGCAAGATATTCGCGCGTGAGATTGAGCGTGCGGCCATGATCGGCGAAGAGTTCGGCAAGGCCCTGATGCGCGGCATCGGTCTTGGCGACGACGAGCAGTCCGGTCGTATCCTTGTCGAGCCGATGCACGATGCCCGGCCGCTTCACGCCGCCGATGCCGGAGAGCGTCTCGCCGCAATGGGCGATGAGCGCGTTGACGAGCGTGCCGCTCTCGTGTCCCGCCGCGGGATGCACGACGAGACCCGCCGGTTTGTCGATGACGATAAGATGGGCGTCCTCGAAAACGATATCGAGCGGGATCGTTTCGCCCTTCGGCTCGGCAGGCGCGGCTTCCGGCACGGTGATGGCCACCATCTGCCCCGTCCGCACCTTCGCGCCCGTATCCTCGACGCGCTTGCCGTCGAGCGAAACGAGACCTTCCTCGATCAGCGCCTGCATGCGGGTGCGCGACAGGGCTTCGCCGGCGGCGGCAGCCTGCGCCGCCAGAAACTTGTCGATGCGCTGGCCGTGATCCGCTTCGCCGACCTCGAACGAACGCAGCCCCGCTTCCGGCGTTGTGAGCGCCCTCTGCTGCGCCTTGGCGGTGACTTTCGCCTCCGCTTCGGCGACTTCCGCCTCGTATTCGGCAAGCGGGCCGTAAATGCCGCGGGCGTGGCGTTGTTTCACTTTCGAGTTCATGCGTGCGGCATAGCACGTTCGGGCTGAAACGGTGAAGGCCGGAAGCTTGCGCTCCCGGCCCCGCCAGGCTTTGCCCGCGTTTGCGCTGCGTTGCGCTTACGCTTCCTGCTGCCTGCCGCTTTCGGGCAGGTCTTCGGGGGCAGTCTTTCGCGTCTTCCACAGCGAGTAGAAAATGCCGCCGGCGAGGATTGACACAGTGACGCCGAGGCTGATTTCCGGCGGAATCTTGCCGACGAACTGCTGCACGAAGATCTTCGCGCCGACGTAGATCAGCACCAGCGCGAGCGCATATTTCAGATAGTGGAAGCGATCCACCATCGAAGAGAGCACGAAGTAGAGCGCACGCAGACCGAGGATCGCGAAGATGTTCGACGTGTAGACGATGAAGGGATCCTGCGTGATCGCGAAGATAGCCGGTATCGAGTCCACCGCGAAGATCAGGTCGGCAAATTCGATCAGCATGAGCGCGACAAAGAGCGGCGTCGCGTGACGCACGATCTTGCCGGTCTTGCCATCCGGCAGCTTCACGAAGAAGTTCTGGCCGTGAATCTCCCTGGTGATGCGCAGATGCTTGCGCATCCACTTCAGCAGCGGATTGGCTTCGAGATCCGGCTTCTGCTCGGCCATGATCAGCATCTTCACGCCGGTGAAGACGAGGAAGGCCGAGAATACGAAGAGGATCCAGCCGAACTTGTGAACCAGCGCAGCGCCGAGGCCGATCATGATCGCGCGTAGCACGATGACGCCGAGGATTCCGTAAAACAGCACGCGATGCTGATATTTCGCGGGAATCGCGAAATAGGAGAAGATCATCGCCATGACGAAGACGTTGTCGAAGGCGAGCGTCTGTTCCACCACCCAGCCGGTGACATAGAGCTCCCATGCCGTCCAGGCGCGCATGGCTGGCGTCGCCGCCGCAGCGATATCCGGGTCGAGCGAAGACGCGTAGCCCCTGTAATAGAGCCACCAGACCACGGCCGAGAAGGACAGGCCGAGCGTCATGCAGATGCCGGCAAGCACTGTGCTTTCCTTCAATGACGGCTCATGCGCCTCCTTGTGAAAAAGGCCGAGATCGACCGCCATGATGGAAAGCACGATGAGGATGAAGCCGAACCATACCCATGCGGGCATGCCGAGCCAGTTTGCGGTGAGAAGAGTAAGGATCGTATCCATTTTCAATTTTCGCGGTTGCAGGTGTCCGGAAGTCGATGGCCTTGGACAGCCGTCGGCATTCGCGCCGAAGCGCGTTGCCGCAGCCGTCCGTTGCGTGAAAGGCCGCTAGCCCTCGTGCAGCCTCAGAACGAGTTTGACCTTGGCCAGCGCGCGAAACTCGGCGGGATGAGCGATGCCATCGGCGGGAATAGCTGATTTCGCCGCTTCCACGATGGCGCGCGCCTCGCGCGGGAATTCATGCAGGGGCGCCAGCTTCTCGACGGCCATCTCGCCCGCCACCTCGTTGTCGAGCTCGTAATTCGCCTCGTGGATCGCGAGTTCTTCCGCGACATCGCGGCGCGAGAAGGAAGCCAGAAGCGGCTCGTGCCGCGCGAGCGACATCAGCCGCCGGCGTTCGGACGGCGCCACCTCGCCGTCAGCATGGGCGACGATGGCATAGGCGGCCACAACCGCCTCCATGAACTGCGAGGTGCGATAGATTTCCATTTCTTCCCTGATGAATTTTTCCGACAGTAGCGGCTTACGATAGGACACGAGCGACATGCTTACTCCCTGAGCCAGAGCGCTTTGGATCAGTGCGCCGCTTCGGGGAACCTGGCTGTGGGGGATTTTCCGTGTCCGGCCCGATCAGCAAGGCAAAACCGAAACGGTTTCGCACCGGCTGATCCGACATCGTGGAGCGCCTGCTCGCACCAGAGGGGCCCGGATCAATATCATCGAAAATACATTGATCCGCGAATTTTGCAATACAGATATGCACTACCGCATATCTACTGGGATCAGCCTCACTCCACGATCGCGAAGCGCGGGTGCGGCGTCAGAACGATCGCGACCCATTTCTCCCATTGCGAAGCCGCCTCGAAATGCCAGTCGGGGAAACTCGCCAGCAGGTCTTGTTCGTAAAGTTCGGCAGCCTCGTGCCTGCACAGCATGAATTTTGGCGCGGCGACGATGTCCTCTCGGTCGATGACGCAGAAGACGCGCATATCAGGATGCTTTTCCAGCCAGTCGAAAACAGCGACCGTCAGCAGCGGAAAGCCGGGATGCAGCATGTCGTCGAGGCAGATGACACCCTTCTCGTGCATGACGGCATAAGCGAGGTCGAGATCGTGCTTGAGCGCCTTCGGCGTGTGGTCGCCGTCGATATGGAAGAAACGCACGGGCCCGCCGCCAACGGCCTTGGAAATGTCGGCAGCCGTCAGGTTTTCACTGTTGGCGGTCAGTATCGTCTGGTCCGCAGTGCGCACGCCCAGCCGCTCCATGTGGGCGTGCAGCTTGTCGCGCACCTTGGGGCTCGGCCATTCGAAAGTGTCGATGCCGACGCCGCGCTCGCCTGGCTGGGTTGCGAGCGTCATGGCGATGTAGAAGCGCCCCTCAAACGTGCCGATCTCAGCGATATTGCCCTTGATGCCGAGCTTCGTTTGCCGGTCCATGACATGCGCGGCGATGATGGCCGCGAATTGCGAGGACATGCCGAAAACGCTGTCGTAGTCGTGCTCGACGTAGCGATCGACCGCCGGAATGCCCGAAGAATATTTCATGTCTGCTGACCCCGAAATTCCGGCCCCATGGGCTCCGGCACTGCTCATAGCAAAGCCCGCGCGAAAAGCCAGCCGTTCCGGCATTTCATCCAACTAATTGAATTCATACGATTTAACAGCACCCACGACTTCGTGACCCCGATGTCATCGCCCTTGCCCTCTTTCGGACAAGGTCGCGCCCCCCTATATGTTCACGTGCGCGGCCGGCGATTTGCGGCCGTTCGGGAGCCGCCCCTGATGGGGGACCCCCAAGGAGGAAGAGAAATATGGCTGCAGCTTTGCCGGTTCTGTCGTCCGAAAGTGGGCTGAACCGTTACCTTGCTGAGATCCGCCGTTTCCCCATGCTGGAACCGGAAGAGGAATACATGCTCGCCCGTCGCTGGCGCGAGCATGAGGACCGCGACGCGGCCCAGAAACTCATCACATCGCACCTGCGCCTCGTCGCCAAGATCGCCATGGGCTATCGCGGCTACGGCTTGCCGATCGGCGAAGTCATCTCCGAAGGCAATGTCGGTCTGATGCAGGCTGTGAAGCGCTTCGAGCCCGAAAAGGGCTTCCGCCTCGCGACCTACGCGATGTGGTGGATCCGCGCTTCCATTCAAGAGTACATCCTGCGTTCCTGGTCGCTCGTGAAAATGGGCACCACCGCGAACCAGAAGAAGCTGTTCTTCAACCTGCGCAAGGCCAAGAGCCAGATCAGCGCGCTGGAAGAAGGCGACCTGCGGCCCGATCAGGTCAAGACCATCGCGAAAAAGCTCGGCGTCCATGAACAGGAAGTGATCGAGATGAACCGCCGCCTCGGTGGCGACACCTCGCTCAACGCGCCCCTGCGCATCGATGGCGAAGGCGAATGGCAGGACTGGCTGGTCGACGATTCGCCCGGCCAGGAAAGCCGCCTGATCGAGGAGGAGGAAAAGGACAACCGCCTCACAGCGCTCCGTGGCGCGCTCGGCGTTCTCAATGAGCGCGAACGCCGCATCTTCGAGGCGCGCCGCCTGCAGGACGATCCGATCACCCTGGAACAACTGTCCGAGGAATTCGGCATATCACGCGAGCGCGTGCGCCAGATCGAGGTGCGCGCCTTCGAAAAGGTGCAACAGGCCGTGAAGTCGGGCCTCGCGAAAATCGAGGCCCCGGTGGCGCTGTTGCCGAAGGGCGTCGAAGCGCTGCCCGCCCGCGTTTGAATATACCCTCCCCCTTGTGGGGAGGGTTGGCTCCGCGAAGCGGAGACCAGGTGGGGGTCGCGCCAATTTATGTCGTGCTGGATGATTCAGCGAAAGCTGCGGAAACCTATCCGCGCGCCTTCACGTGATGCCAGAAGCCACCGCGTAATTTCAGGTTCTCGGGTTCGGTGACAAGCGCCCGATGCAATGCATCGAGATAGGCGCTGCGCCAGCGTGAGGTAAAAGCCTCCGCGCTTTCTTCCGCTTCCGGACTGGCAAGCCATTCGAGATCGAAGGTGATCTGCCGGTCCTCCGTCCAGCGTCCGCGCAGGAAGAAACACGCCGCCTTCTCGCGCCATGCGAGATAGGTTGCAGTCTCGCTGACGCAGATCTCCTGTCCGTAAAAATTGCTTGTCGCGCCGCGCGTTTCCGAATCGCTCGCGCTGACAAGCGCGCCGCCGCTGGCGAGCGTTTGTTGCATCATCGCCAGCGCATCGCGCGGCGCCAAATCCTTCGTCGAAATCAGCCGCTCCGCAATGGGTCCGCCGCCTGCCGCCGATGCGCCGGAGACCCATGCGAAGGGCAATCCCAACGCCATCATCGCGCAGGGCATCGCCATGACAGGCCCCATATGCGCAATGGCGACGAAAGCGCCGCGGCCCGCAGACAAGGCATCGGCAAGTTGCTCGGCGCCGGATATGGAAATGCGGCGCGCGACGTCTTCCCAGCGCTCCGGAAATATTTCCAGCCAGTCCATCAGAAACTGGTCGGCATCGGAGCCCCATTGCGCCTGCGCAGTCCACGCCTCGCGATCTTGCGGGTTCTGTGCGCTTGCAACGCCACCTGCCCTTGCAATCTCGTATGCCCAGTCGAAACGCTCCTGCGGCAACCGCACATCCAGACGCGGGAACGATGAAAGCCCCGTCTCGAAATCGTCGGCAAATGTTCCCGCGCGCATCTCGATGCTGCGCCTGAACGCCGCCGCCGCTTTCTCGCGGTCGCCGGCGCGCGTCCACGCACTGGCGGCGTGGCGCCAATGCAGGGGATCGTCGGGAAAGGCCTGCGCACGGCTTTCCAGAGTTTTCGCGGCCTCGAGAAAATCGCGGCTCTGTTCGAGCGCTCTTGCGAGCAGGCCGTAGCCGCTGAGATCGCCCGGATTGGCGGCAAGCGCCCAGGTGAGCGGATCGACCGCTTCGCGCGGATGACCAGCGACGAGCAGCGCCTGTCCACTCATCCGCAACATGCCGGGTATGGCAAAGCGTCCTTCGAGCGCACGGCGCGCGACCGCGGCCAGTTCGTCGTGCGATATGCGATCTGCGCGCAGCGCCGTCTGCAGATATTTCAGGATTGCGCCGCCGTTGTCAGGCGCGAGCGCCAGTTCGGCAGCCACAGACTTCAGCGCATCGTTCCAGCGCCGCTGCCGAAACAAAACATTGGTCAGTTGCGATTGCGCGCGCAGATCGGATGGCTGTAACGCGAGAAATTCGGAGAGCAAACGCGCAGCGTTCGGCCAATCGCTACGCTGGATCGCGAGCGCGGCGTCCTTGCGAAGTGCCGCCGCTTTCACTCTGTCCGGGACTATCGCTGGCGCCGGTTTATCGGGCGCAACGACTTCGGCCTGTGGAGCAGCGAGCGCCTCGCTATTCGCTCCATTTTGCAAATGCATCTTGCATTATCTTTTCGCCGGGGCTGCCTTTTTCCAGGGTGATCTTGGCGATCCTGTTGTCTGCGGTGCGCACCGGCAGATCGAACCATCCCTTGGTTTGCAGCAATTCGATATTTCGTTTGACGAGCGCATCGCCCGCCGCGAGCGCGATGATGAAGATATTGGACGTGATCCGCGCCCGCGCGCCCATCAGCGGATCGACCTGCGGAGAGCTTTCGTCGCGCATCTGCAGCGTATCGGTTTCCGCGATTTCCGGGATCGGACTATCGGCGGCGCGATTGAAGCGCCACGTCACCGTATGCGAAGCGGGCAGCGTCGTGTCGTTGTTCTTCTCGATAGTCATGACCGCCGAGAATTTCGCATCGGGAATATCGATATCGGCGCGCACCGCGGGCGATGCGGGCTGACCCGGTCCGCGATTGACCGTGTCGAGACGCCAGACGACGTTGCCGACATAGGTCTGCACATTCTGCGGATTGTCCCGCGTCGGCGCGGAAATCAGTATCGCTCCGCGTTGGCCGACCGGCACGCCCGGCTCCTGTGTCGCCGTAGCGGCGGGGGCAGGCGAAGGTGAAGGCGATGGCGTCACCGGCGACGGTGTCGCGGCTTCCTGTCGCTGCGGTTCTTGCGGCGAACTGGACGCAGGGGCTGGCGCAGGAGCGGGGGAAAGAGCGGGCGACGGCGTGGGTTCCGATCCAAGCGGCGGCACGCGTTCCGAAATGCGCTCCTCGACCTTCGGCGCGGGGGCCGGAGTTGGTGCGGGAGCCGGCGCGGGCGTCGCGACAGGCGCGCGCGCCACCCGGCCCTGCTTGAATTGATCGGCAGGCGTCCGCGTCTTCCAGGCGAAGAATCCGACGCCGCCGGCCACCGCCAGAAGTACAAGGCCGCCGACGGCATAAATCCATACGGGCCGCTTGCGCTTATCCTCGCCGAATCCGCGCGACGCAGCCGGCCCCCGCGGCGACGGCGGGCGAAGCGGCCGTTCGGGATCGCCCTCCGGCGCGGAGCCACGCTCCTGAGTCCTGCCCGGCGCAGCGCCCGGCTGCTGGCTCAATTCGCTGAGCGCCGCCTCGATGGCGGCGGCCGCCGCCTGCTCGGGCGTCTGCTTCGCGGCATATTCGAGTTCGATACGGGCAATGGCCTCCTGCAGCGCCTTTTCTTCATTGGCAATATCGGAAGCCGGAACGGGCGGCTGCAAGGTCCTCAGCTGGCCCAGAAGGGCCTTGCCCGCGCGATCGTAGATCGCCCGGCGCGCTTCAGGCGTCTGCGTTTGCAGGCCGGCCACGGCTCGCGAAAGGAGGGGATAATAATCGGCCATCGCGCGTTCAGATCATTCCAGCGCCGTCTCGTCAATCCCGGTCGGGAAAGGACAAGCGCGGCGCGAATCTCAATCCTGGAAAGGATTATGGACCAGAATTGTGTCGGCGCGCTCCGGACTTGTCGAGAGCAGCGACACCGGCGCGCCGATCAACTCCTCGATGCGGCGCACGTACTTGATGGCGGCGGCGGGCAACTGCGCCCATGAGCGCGCGCCCTGCGTCGTGCCGTCCCAGCCTTCGATTGTCTCGTAGATCGGCTCGACCCGCGCCTGCGCGGCCTGCGCCGCCGGCAGATAGTCGATGGTTTCGCCATCCAGCCTGTAGGCCGTGCAGACCTTGATCTCTTTAAAGCCGTCGAGCACGTCGAGCTTGGTCAGCGCGATACCGTCGATGCCGGAGGTCTTCACGGTCTGGCGCACCAGCACGGCGTCGAACCAGCCGCAGCGGCGGGCGCGTCCCGTCACCGTGCCGAATTCATGACCGCGTTCGCCGATGAGCTGCCCGGTGGCGTCCTTCAACTCGCAGGGGAACGGGCCCTCGCCGACGCGCGTCGTATAGGCCTTGGCGATGCCGAGCACGTATTGCGCAGCCTTCGGGCCGAGGCCCGATCCTGTCGCCGCATTCGCCGCGACCGTGTTGGACGACGTCACATAGGGGTAAGTGCCGTGGTCGATATCGAGCAGCGCGCCCTGCGCGCCCTCAAAGAGAATGCGTTTGCCGGCGCGGCGCAGGTCTTCCAGCAGCGACCACGTGCGATCGACGTATTCGAGGACTTCCTCGGCCACGGCGGCAAGTTCCGCGCGGATGGCTTCGGGCTTCACCTCTTCCATGCTTAGGCCGCGGCGGATGGCGTTGTGATGGGTGAGCAGGCGCGCGATCTTCGCGTCGATCGTCGAAAAATCCGCGAGATCCATCACGCGAATGGCCCGGCGGCCGACCTTGTCCTCGTAGGCGGGACCAATGCCGCGCATCGTCGTGCCGATCTTCGTGCCGGCGGCAGCCGTATTCTCGCGCATGGCGTCGAGTTCGCGATGCAGCGACAAGATCAGCGGCGCATTTTCCGCAACGCGAAGATTCTCACGCGACACCGCGACGCCCACGGCCCGCAGTCCCGCGATTTCCTTCACGAAATGCGCGGGGTCGAAGACGACGCCGTTGCCGATGACCGAGAGCTTGCCGGGCCGCACGATGCCGGAGGGGAGCAGCGAGAGCTTGTAGGTCTTGCCGTCGATGACCAGCGTATGCCCGGCATTATGCCCGCCCTGGAAGCGCACGACCACGTCCGCCTCGATCGACAGCCAGTCGACAATCTTGCCCTTGCCCTCGTCGCCCCACTGGGCGCCGACCACCACCACATTCGCCATAGCCGGGTTCCGATATTCTCAAGCCGAATCGTCCGGGCGAGGCCCGGCAGCGGCCGGCAGGGCGCAAGTCCCTTTCAGGCCAGAAAAAACCCCGCCGCAACCAGCAACGGTTGCGCGGGGCCCATTGCGGGCGTGCATTAGCGGATTGGGGGGGAGGTGTAAACCGAACCGAAGGCGGGAATGCTGGAGTTTCGTTTCGATTTCATATATCTTCAATGAGAAATTGAAACGGAACCACCATGTCCTCTGCCGTGACGCGAATTCTCGACCACCTGCGCGACGACGGCGGCCTGCAGGGCCGCGATCTCGCCAATATCGTGCAGGTCTCGCCAGCGACAGTTTCGCGCTGGAGCAACGGCAAAGCCATGCCGGATTTGCGCACGCAAACCGTGATTGCCGAACTGCGCTATGTCGTCGACCGCCTCTCGGACTTTTACGAACCCGATGAAATCCGGCTTTGGCTGCATACGCCACATCAGATGCTGGACGGCGCGCGCGCCATCGAACTGATCAACGCCGGTCGCACCCAGGAAGTCCTCGCCGTCATCGAAGCGCTCGATGCCGGGGCCTATACTTGAATGCCGCCGCCGCTTCGTCCAACGCGCCATGTCGCGTTGATGGATGCGCTCGACGCCTGCGCGCGCGAGCAATATGTCGGCGAAGCGTGGCGCGTTGCGCGCAAGGGGCGCGATCCGCTCCTCGGCAGCGCCTCTTTCAGTCGCTGGTGCGACGGCACCTTCGATGTTCTCTACACTTCGTTAGCCCGTGATGGCGCGATGGCGGAAGTCGATGCGCTGCTGAAATTGCAGCCGGTCTTTCCGTCGAAAATCGTCAGCCTGCTTTATCGACTGGACGTGCGCACGTCGCAAACCTTGCGGCTCGCCGATCTCGACATGCTCGCGAGGCTCGGTGTCGATACCGCGCATTATCGCGAACGCGACTACGCGAAAACGTCGGCGGTTGCCGAGACGGCATTGTTTCTCGGGTTCGACGGATTGATCGTGCCGAGCGCCCGCCACGACTGCGCCAACCTCGTCCTCTTCACCGAGCGCTTCGCGCCCGACGACATTACGCTTTCCGCGCAAGAACCCGAAATCGTCGACTGGACGAACTGGCGCAAATCGAGGCGCTGAAAGAGCTGCGATTATCCACCCTCCGACGATCGTGTCATCTCCCGTCCCGCAATCGCCGCGAGCACATCGCGCTTGCCGCCTTCGCGGCGGAAAGCGTCTTCGGACATGATGCGATAAAGCGCGTCCTCGGGCTCGTTGCTGTCCGCAGGCAGACCATGCAGCTTCAGCAATGCGCGCGCGGCGTGATGTCGTACGAGATGATCCCTGTCATCGAGCGCTGCTTCCAGTGCGGATATTGCCGCAGCATCAGGCGTTTCCGCCAGCGCGAGCGCGGCCTCCATCCGCGTCAGCCAATCGCGCGAACCGCGCAGCACATCGCAGAGATAGAGCACGTATTCTTTCGCGGGCGCGATCAGGTACAAGGCTTTCGCGATTTCGACATCGCGGCTCCTGCATTGCAAGGGCGCGGGCGCCGCGAACATCGCGCGTATCGCGGATTGCGCACACTGCGAGCGCAACAATCCCAACCCGATCACCGCGCGCAAATCGGGCAGGAAATCCAGCAAGGCTTGCTCGGCCTTTTTCCGGTCCTCGTCTTCGAGCCCGCGTAACGTATCCACATCGAGATAATCGCGCGCCGAATAGGGATCGTCGAAAAAGGCATAGCGAAACTTCTCATAGGCTTCGGAAGTCATTTGTCTTGCTCTTGTCGTTGTCGCGACACGGGATAATGCACGGGACGAACGCGTTTCGATGTATTGGATCGCACATGCGCGGCATGCGATCGCAGCGATTAAAACTTTATCGATTTCGTAAAGCCCGCATTATCCGAACTTAACGCAAAACCTCGCGCACCGGCATCGATTAACAATTGCATCAATATTGCCTGCTTTTCATGCAGAGTGATAAGCAGGCGTCGAGACCGAGCTCGAAATGCGTGGAATGCGTCAAGTCAAATTGATAATCGCGAGATTCGCAACCTGCGAATCCGGCGCGACAGCTATTGAATATGGCTTGATCGGCGGTCTCATCGGCGTCATCATCATCGGCGCGGTCGAAATGGTGGGCACTTCGATATTCGGCAAGTTCAACCAGGTTTCCTCTGCGCTGGGTAGCGCGAGCACGCCCGCCAGACCCGCCTCACCCTAAATCTTTCACCGGCCCTGCACAGGATGCATCACGTCTGCGCGCGCGCCGGCAGGTATGCTCGCGCCACCCGCCATAAGGGCGAAACGACGTAACTCATCGCCGGAATGGCGAGCATGCCAACGACAATCCCAACGATGCCGGAAATCGTGGCTTCGACCAGCCAGGCAACGAATCCCTTGGCGACAGGAGCGAACGCCGCCACTGCGGCGCCGGCGGCGTGCATGAAATGTGCAATTGCAGTCCAGCCGAAAGTTTCCAGGCCATGCACGATGATGCCGCCGCCAACCCAGATCATCGCTGCCGTTCCCACGCCCCCAAGCGCTTTCAGAAAATACGGCATGCCCTTCGCAAGGGCGCATCCTGCCCGATGCTTTAGCGAACCGATGGTCGATGAACGCGCCAGCGCAAGGCCTGCGTCGTCGGCCTTCACGATGATGGCTACAGCGCCATAGACGGCGGCCGTGATGCCAAGGCCGACGAGCGCGAGAACGAAAGCCTGCATCGGGACCGACCGGTCGGCGACGGTGCTGAGCGTGATCGCCATGATTTCGGCAGACAGAATGAAGTCCGTTGCGATCGCCGATGCGATCTTCTGGTCTTCAAGCGTTGCAGACTCTACCGTCGGGGCGACGAGGCTTCCCTCATGCTCGTGGGCGGCATGCGGAAACAGGATTTCATAAAGCTTCTTGACACCCTCGTAACAAAGATAGACGCCGCCGAGCATCAGCAGCGGCATGATCGCCGACGGCGCGAGAAAACTGAGCGCGAGCGCGGCGGGCAGAAGGATGACGATCTTGTTGCGAAGCGATCCGTACGCAATGCGCCAGATGATCGGCAATTCACGGGCGGGCGAAAAGCCCGTCACATAGCGCGGAGTCACGGCCGCATCGTCGATGACGACGCCAGCGGCCTTGGCGCCCGCCTTTGCAGCCTGCGTCGCGACATCGTCGAGAGATGTGGATGCAAGACTCGCCAGCTTGGCGATGTCGTCCAGAAGAGCCGAAAGTCCGACGCTCACTCAAACCTCTTTTCCGGCTCGGGGGAGACCAAGCTTCACCGAAACTGAACTCGTCCGCGCCCGGAATGTTCTCGGCGCGTCAGAAATTTTCGACCCACGGCCGCACTTCGATCTCCCAGCTCCACGACGAGCGTGGCTGATTGATGAGATGCAGATAGCTTTGCGCGATGGCGTCGGGATCGAGCAGCTTGTCTGCGCCCGGCTCGTCCTGACGCCGCGACGATCTGATTCCGCCGTCGATCACGATATGCCCGACGTGGATGTTCTGCGGATGCAACTCGCGCGCCATGCTCTGCGCGAGACCGCGCAACGCAAACTTGCCCATCGCAAACGGCGCGGAGCGCGCATAGCCTTTCACGCCCGCCGAAGCGCCGGTGAAGAGGATCGTGCCCGCGCCCTTCGCGAGCATGTGTTTCGCCGCCTGCTGCGCAACAAGGAATGCGCCGAAGGCGCAGACATTCAGCGTGCGATGAACTTCCGCCGGATCGAGATCGACGAGCGGCCCGCGCACCCGAAACGAAGGATTATAGACAACGACATCGGGCGAATGGGTCAGCGATCCGAAAAGCGCATGAACATCGGCGGCATCGGATGCATCGCAGGAGAATGTTCGCGCCTGCGTTTCCTGCGCCAGCGGTGCGAGCTTCAAGACATTGCGCGCCGCGAGCGCGATGTCGTAGCCCTCGCGCGACAACAAACGCGCCAGCGAAGCGGAAACACCTTCACCTGCTCCGACTATCAGCGCCAAAGGTTTTCCAGCCATCGCGTCTCTCCCTGTCGTAATCGACTCATGCAAAAGAAAAAGGCCTGCCGAAGCAAGCCTTTTAGATGTGTGAGTTGCTGACGCCGCTCAGTTCGCAGCTGTTCCCGTGGGCCGGTTCGCCGCCTGGCGCAGTGAGGGCGCGACCGGCGCATCCGCGCGCGAAGGCAGCGGCGCGATCGTGAAGCCCTGCGACGGCGCATCGGCGGGCGCGAAGAGCAGCCGCGAGGGATCGTGCCTGGCGGCGGCGCGCAGCGGCGCGATGGCCGAGCCCATCAGGCTGCCCGGCGTTTGTTCGCTGATGCGGCGCGCGCTGGTCAGGCCGGTAAAGTTGGAGCGGTCGAGGCGCGCGGCAATGAAGGGAACGGCTTCGGGCGTCTGCGCAGCGCGAATGCCTACGGTCTTCGCGACGACCGGCGCGGGACGCGCCGTTCCCGGCTTGCGGGCGGCGACCTTGCGGATGGTCTCGTTGGCCGAAGGCTGGCTCGTCGGCGCATAGGCGAGAAGCCCGGTCGCGGACGCCATCGCGGAAGCCCCGGCGGCGACCGGCGCGCCGCGCGTGATGACGGCGGGAAGGCCCGGAGCGTTCACGTTGACGGCGGCTGCGCGAACCGGCGGTATCGGCGCGACTTCCTGTTCAACACGCGCGCGGGCGGCCTCGGCCACGACGATGAGAGATTCAGGCCGCTGCGGCGGCATGGGCACGTCAGGCGCGGCCTTTGTGATCAGCGCGGCGATCTGGGCTGGCGAAGGACGGCGCGGCGGCATCGGCACGTCGTCCTCTTCCTCGGCCTGACGTCGGGCAATCGGCGTGGGGCGGGCGGGTTCGGGCTTGGGCGGCTCGGCGCGGGCGGCGGGCGCCGCCGCAACCTGAACCGGCGCAGGGGTCACACCGGCCCTGCGGTCGGCGTCGGCGCGGAAGAAGGCGGCAGCCGAGGAACTTTCATCGGGCGTCCCGGCGGGAGCGGATGCGGCGGGCGCGCGGCCCGCAGAGGCGACCACACGGCCACGACCGCCGCGGGTGGCGCGCACTTCGGCCTCGTCGTCCTCATCCCAGCCGAACAGGCGGGCCAAAAAGCTCTTTTCCTTCACCTGCGCCAGAGTCGGCACGTAGTCGCCGCCACGCGCCGCAACGACCGCACGCGCTTCTTCATAGCCGGGAAGCACGCGCCCGTCGGAGGAGACGTGAACCGATTTCCCGTCCGGGAACAGGCGGGCGAGGTGATCGTAGCTGAGGCGCGGCCAGGCGCGGACCGAGCCGACGTCGAGATGCACGAAATTGGAGCTGCCGTACCAGCCCACGCCGCCGCGTTGCAGGCGTAGCGCCACTTCGCGAACGCGGTGCATGTTGGCGTCGGGCATGCGCATGTCCATCGCCTTCCCATGCATGTGCTGCGATTCCTTCGCGACGGCACGCGAGCGCGCGCGCAACATCGCGTTGGTGGTCGGCGAACGATAGGCGGACAGAACGATGACAGGCGCGGACGAACCGGCTCCGCGCTGCGATTCCCAGATCACGTCGAACAGGCGCGGATCCATGCGCGTCGCCTGATCGTTGCGCCAGTCGCGCAGGAAGTGATTGAGCTGCTCCAGCCCCGAGGAATCGTAGCTGCCGTTCCGCCGGAACGTGACGGAAAGGCTGTCCTTGCGATGGGCGTGGAAGAGATTGATCGTGCGCGTGTCGCCATTGGCGATGGCGGTCTGCGTGGAGGTTGGCGCGGCGAACACAGAGAGAAAAGCGAGGCTGGCCGCAACGGGCGCGGCAGAAGCGAAGCGACAGAAGACCGGGCTGAGGCGCGAATGATGCAATCTCAAAACTCACTCTTTTCGAGCGGCAAGCCGCTCCGGACCACTGTTGCACGAAGGACGCAGGGTTACACGAACGCCCGGCATGATGGACAAACTATTACCGGAAAGCGTTAAAAGCCCGTAAGGATCAAGGATTTGGACGGACCCCGCGCTGCCCCCAATCACGCCCCTTCTTACCCCATCGACACGAACCGAGGAAGCGCCCGAATCGTGGCGGCTTTGTGTCAAATGCCCCCGCTCGCCTGCGGCGGAGCGCCGCCAACCCCCGATTTCAAAAGAGGTTTGCCGCAAATCCCGCGCGCGCCACCACGCCATCGCGCGCCGCCGCGGTCTCCGCCCGCACCTTTGCCTCGTCGACGCCGACCAGCGCGCCTTTCCATTTACGCGCCTTGCCGCCGACGAAGACCGTTTCCACGTTCGCCGGGTTCATCAGGTTGACGACGCAGCCCGGCGCGTTGTTGAGCGGCCAGACACTGAGCCGTCCCGCATCGAGCATGACGATGTCCGCCTCCTTGCCCGGCGTGAGCGAACCCGTTCGCGCAGCGAGCCCTGCGCAATGCGCGCCGTCGATTGTGGCAAATTCCAGCACGTCACGCACCTTGAGCAGGGGCGGCAGATCCTTCTCGCCCTTGTCGGCGCGCTGCAGCAGCAGGAGGCGCTGCAACGATATCGTCGCGCGCATCACGGTGAAAGGGTCCTGCGCGAAGGTCACGTCGACATCCGAACTGAGGCTCGGCCTGATGCCGATGTCGAGCGCCTCCTGGATGCCGGGCATGCCGTGGCCCATCATCATCTCGATCGGCGCGGAGAGCGAAACGACGCCGCCCGAATCCTTGATGAGTTTCCACGATGCGGCGCTGAGTTGCGTGCAGTGAATATATTCGTCGCCGGCGCGCAGAAGATTGGCGCGCGCGAGGTCGCCGAACGCCTTCTCCGTGCGGTTGTTGACGCCATGCGAGACCATGTTGACGCCCGCTTCGCGCGCCGCCTGGAATTGCGCGGCGACAAGTCCGCCGCCGAGCGCGAGCGTGAGCAACTGGTCACGCGAATTGAAATAGGTTTTCTGCAAGCGGCCGATGTCGCCGGGATAATTCGACTTCGGTCCCGCGCCGCGCGAGAAGGCATAGACTGCGCGAATGCCCGCGTCCTGCAAGGCCTTGATGCCCGCGTCGGCATGTTCGGGCGAATGATTGACCTGCGAGGTGTCGACCGCGCAGGTCGTGCCCATGTCGATCATGCCGAGCGCCGAAATATACGTTCCGGCATAAACGTCCGAGGGCGAATAGACCGCCGTCAGCCTGTCGCTGATGTCGCGCATGTAATCGGGCGCGAGCAGGCCATTCGAAAGGATGTTGCGCAACAGGCCCTGATAGAAATGATGATGCGTGTCGATAAAGCCCGGCAGGACGATCCTGTTCGTCGCATCGATGACGGCAATGCCATCGCCTGACGCCTGAATGTCAGGCCTGATCTCGCGGATCTTGCCGCCCTCGATCAACACGTCGCCGCGCGCGAGATCGCCGACCGCGCGATCCATGCTCAGGACGACGCCGCCCTTGATGAGAAGGCGCGGGCTCGCCAGCACGCGCGCGAGTTCGCCTCCGGCGTCAGGCGAATTTTGCGCCCTGACCGGGCCGGCGAAGAGACCTGAAGCCACCGAGCCGGCGGCGAGGCCGGCGGAGCCGAGAAAGGCGCGCCGCGAAGGCCCCGACGCTGTCTCGCCTTCGACCGTCTCGCACCGCAAGCTGCGGCGCGCGCCCGCATCTGCCCCGTCGCACAAAATGCACATGGCCGCCTCCCCGTTCTTCTGCACCAAGTGTGCGGCGGAACCCAAAACGAGTCGAGTCCTCTCCCGTTGCGACGACGGCGACAGCGAACCGCGGCGAATTGACTCACTTGGGGGAAAAGCCGCCGCGACTGTGGAGAAGGGGGGTGCGACACAGTGGACGGAGTCCCGCGAATCCATCAGCCTGCACAGCGTGTTGCGGTGAATCGGCCAAGCTTCCGCAGAAACAGGTTGCCCGGGGTGAAAGCCCCGTAGTCGAAGGGCGTAGCGCGCGTCGGCTCGAAACTCAGGTTTGGGAATGTCGCTCTATTTTGCAGAAGATACCCCCGGACGCCCGGAGCATCCGGTCGACGTCATCGAACAGATTGCCGTGCGGCAATCCTGGTCGTTCGACCGCGACGGCGAGGACGAAATCACCATCACTGTGGGCGGGGGATGGGCGGATTACCACGTCTCCTTCACATGGCTTGACGAAGTGGAGGCGCTGCATCTGGCCTGCGCTTTCGACATCAAGCTGAACGACCGCCGCCACGGCGAAATCACGAAGCTGATCTCGCTCATCAACGAGCAGATGTGGGTCGGCCATTTCGGCATCTGGGACAAGGAAAGCATGATCATATTCCGGCATGCGCTGCTGCTGTCCGGCGGACTCCTGCCGGCGCCGCAGCAATGCGAGGCGATCCTCAATGCGGCCGTCACGTCCTGCGAGCGCTATTACCAGTCCTTCCAGTTCGTGCTCTGGGCCGGCAAGACCGCCTCCGAGGCGCTCGAAGGCGCTCTGTTCGAAACCGTCGGCGAGGCCTGAGGAATGGCCGAAGCGTCCGCGTTGCCCGATACTCTCGTGCTCGTCGGCGCGGGCAAGATGGGCGGCGCGATGATGCGCGGCTGGCTGGCGCTCGGCATGCCCGGCAGCGCGATCACGGCCATCGATCCCTACCTGTCTGACGAGATGCAGGCGCTGTCGCGCGAATATGGCGTGCGCCTTGCGACGAGCGCCGAGGGCGTAAGCGCGCCCGAGGTTCTCATGCTCGCGATCAAGCCGCAGATGCTGGAAAGCGCATCCGCCGCGATGGCGCCGCTTATCGGCCCGCAAACCCTCGTTCTCTCGATCATGGCCGGCAAGACCATCGCCAATATCGCGGCGCGCCTGCCGGCGCAGGCCATCGTGCGCTGCATGCCCAATACGCCCGCCGCAGTCGGGCGCGGCATCACCGGCGCCTGCGCCAATGCCGCCGTGAGCGAGGGCCAGCGCGCGACAGCAACTGCGCTCCTGTCAGCCATCGGCAAGGTTGCCTGGCTGGAAGATGAGGCGCTCATCGACGCCGTCACCGCTGTATCAGGCTCGGGACCGGCCTATGTCTTTTACCTCGTCGAGTGCATGGCGAAGGCGGGCGAAGCGATTGGCCTGCCGGCGGACCTCGCCATGCAACTCGCACGCGCCACAGTCGAAGGCTCGGGCGAACTGATGTTCCGCGATACCGCGACGTCGGCTTCGCAATTGCGCATCAACGTCACCTCGCCCGGCGGCACCACGGCGGCCGCGCTCGACGTGCTGATGGCGACGGACGGGCTCGAACCCCTGATGAAAAAGGCCATCGGCGCGGCAAACAGGCGCGCGGGCGAACTTTCCGGGTGACTTTCGGAACTGCTCTGCCGCCTTACTTTTTCGGGAGCATGAGCAACGCGCCGCTTTGCATACCGAATGCGTCGAGATGCGCAGTACGCGTACGTTGTTCATCGACCCAGTGGAAATGAAAGGGTTCGCCGGGGTGGCTCAGCACCCCCTGCATAGCTGACGGAGCATAAAAGCCGACAACTTCGCCCGCCAACGAACCGTGCCGATATTCGTCCTGCTTGGCCATATGCACTTTCGAGCCGTGACCGGTGAACCCGGCATTGGGCGCTTCGATCACATGCATCTCGACATTGAGCAGCATGCCCTTGAGACGCACGGGAAAAGGCTTTCCCATATCGAGCCCAATGGATTTCGCCTGTGCTAGGATGAATTCGTCGAGCGCCCTTCCGCTCAAATCAGCTGACAATGAAATGGGCGGCGTCCATTCGGCCACCCTTCCAGCGCCAAGCAGCGTCGCGTCTTCGGCATGAGGCGGCGGACAGTTTGCGCAGCCCCCGCCGTAGGAAACGATGAATCGGCCGTCGATCATCGTGATTTCGCCGCGCAGCGAGGAGAGCGCGCCAACCGCCTCGGTCGCGCCGAGGCCTTTGACCTCGCCGAGAACAATCTTGGAAGTATAGTCCTGCTTCTGCATCATGTTGCGAAACGCGCCGAATGAACGCACGGCAAATACTCCCTGCGGTTCCGAGACGGCGGGCGCAACCGCGCTCGCGTTGGCAGGGGGATGCTGCCCGTGATGCTGCGCACTCACGCCTGCTGGCGCAAGGGCGGAAATGACGGCCAGTAGAATCCGGGGATGACAGCTTTGGAACATGGCGGATTCCTTTCGACCGCCGCAGCCCCTAACTCCACCGCTGCCATTCGCATATGATTGCAATCATACGGGCGATCACAGCAGCTTGATCCGGCTGCCCGATCTTTCGATCCTGCCGCTCTTTTCGAGCTGCGCAAGAGCCCGGTAAAAGGCTTCCCGCGACAATCCGAGCTCGGCTGCTATATCCTGAAGCGCGCCCGGCAATTCGACCTGACTGCGGGCGTCCCGAAGGGTCTCAAGATAAAGGACCACACGTTCCACCGCGCCGCGCACCGCACGCAATTCCGCGCGGTGACGAAGGGTTTGCAACTGTCGCGCCATATAGAACAGCAGACCTTCCGCACCTGCCGGATCGGCTGCGATCGAGGCGAGAACATCACCCTTGGGATACAGCCTCACGTACGACTGCGTCATTGCTACAGCATCACAATGATATCGCTCGGCGAACAACGAAGCTTCCGCGAAAAACTCGCCCGCCCTGGCGACGTGAAGGACGACGAGCCGCCCATCGGGCGTGTGACGCTCGAGCCGCAAGCGGCCTTCGACGACATGAAAGATGTTCTGCGCGCTGTCGCCCTGCCGGAAGAGCGCCTCACCGGCCCCAAGCCGCCGCATGGAAAGTGTATCAGCAACAAGCCCAAGCATGAGTTCGCCTTGGCATGCTGCGAGCGGCGCGGCAAGGCGCGCCATTGCCATCGCGCCCGGGCAGGCTAGATTAGCTTTAACTTTGAAGGAGAACGCCATGAGTGGTCAGTCCGCGCCGCAGGCCGATCCCCGCCCGAAAATCGTCGAGGCGCTGATGGCGCTGGCGGCGGAACAGCCTTTCGAGGAAATCACGATTTCCGAAATCGCGCGGCGCGCGGGCGTATCGCTGGCCGATTTCCGCGACGCCTTCCCGTCAAAGGGCGCTGTGCTCGCGGGCCTGTCCAAAATCATCGACCGCAAGGTGCTCGAAGGCGTCAACGACGACCTAGCGGCCGAGCCCGCGCGCGACCGTCTCTTCGACATTCTCATGCGCCGCCTCGATGCGATGGCCCCTTACAAGGAAGGGCTCCGCGGCGTTTCCGCCTGGACGCGGCGCGATCCGATGTCCGCCATCGCGCTGAATTCGGTGGCGCTGAATTCCATGCGCTTCATGCTGGAGGCCGCGCAGATCGATCACGAAGGCCCCGCTGGCACGATCAAGCTTCAGGGACTCGTCCTGGCATGGCTGCGGGTGCTCGACGTATGGTTCGACGACGACGATTCCAACGACCGCACGATGGCTGCGCTCGACAAGGAACTCGATCGCGGCGGCCGTCTCGTCGCAAGGCTCGAGGATCTCGACCGTCTCGCCGCGCCGTTCAAGACCTTCGCCCGCGCGCTGATGCAAGGCGGCCGCGACTTCAACGAACGCGTGCGCGAACGCTGGCAGGATCGTGCGAGCGAACGCGATTCCACCCGTGACGACCGCGACACGGATCGCATGAATGTCTGAACAGCCTGCTGCAGAGATTTCCTTCGCCGATTTTCTGAAGGTCGATATCCGCATCGGCACCATCGTCACCGCCGAACCGTTTCCGGAGGCGCGCAAGCCCGCCATCAAGCTGCGCATCGATTTCGGCGATCCCGTCGGCGTGAAAAAATCCTCCGCGCAGATCACGCGTCACTACCGGCCGGAGACGCTGGTGGGCAAAAAGGTCGCCGCCGTCATAAATTTCCCGCCCCGCCAGATCGGCCCGTTCATGTCCGAAGTGCTGACGTTGGGCTTTCCGGATGCGGATGGCGAAGTTGTGCTGTTCTCGCCTGACGTCGACGTGCCGGATGGGGCGCGGTTGTTCTGAGCGCGAGCCTCAACCCAAGAAGACAGCGTCAATCCGGCAGGCGGCGCGTCGGCATGGGCGGGGCGGGATAGCGGCCAGCCATCGCATTCCAATAGGCCCATGAACGTGCGTCGAGAATGCCGGGCGGCGCGTTCTCGATGGCTTCCCGAAAACCTTCTTCGCCGACATACCGGCGCACGACCGCAATCTCTTCCGGCGTGCCGTAAGTCATCACATACGCCATGAAGCGAATAGGGCCGGCCAGCGCCTTTTCCGGCGCTTCGAACCACAAGACTTTCGGCGCCAGTGCCAGCAATTCGGCATTGCATGGCAAGGGCTTCACGAGGGTTTGCTCCTTTGACGGATCGCATCGAGTGAAGGCAGTCGATATCAGGCGAACCCAAACGCTACGCACATTCAGAAATCAAGATTAGTGAAACGTAAGCTTGGTTTTTATTGAATGCCAAGATGGGAACGCCAACTGGCCGCCAATTGCTCGATAGAGTGGCCATATACCTTTTCCCATCGGTTCGGATTTCCCGCGTTTCGGACACCCGCAATCAAGGGGGTCAGTGCGTAAAGCTCCCTGAATTTCTCCAGACCAAACTCCGATATCAAGAACCTCACAAACGAACCTGCAACAATGTAGATTTCGCGCTCCTGAAGACGTTTTGCGACCACTCTCAAAGGGGCGGGTGTCGCCACTTTGTCGAAGACGCCAATGGCGGCATCAGCCGCGAATGGTCCGGCGGCCTTATGAAGATCGACGCCGAAATTCGGAAAGGCCCGTCCGCCCTTCAGGAATTCATGCGCGTATACCGCGAGGCCTTCCGCCAGAAATCTGTTCGCATTGGGGGCAAACACATGCGTGACTTCGTGGACGGTTGCGGCCCGCCCGTTGACTGCGACGCTCTCTGGAAAAAACATCTCGCCCAATTTTCCATTCCATGCCGGGACGAGCGCTCGGGACTCCGCAAAATCATCTGACACCTTCACCTTAAAGTGGCCGGTGTATGTGCTTCCCCACCACTCGCATACAGACTGAATTGCAGTCGGAAACGATTTTCGGAAGGCGATTGCTCCTTCCGATCCCTCGTCAGTGGCGAAGTGGAACTCAATCACCGCCGGGCGGCACCCGACGTCTTGTGCAAGCAGTATCGAGGGTGTGATCACGAATGCGCCAGTTGCCACGATAAGACGTTTGATCGGTGGCATCCAGGAGCTCCCTTATCAGGCCACAGTCGAATATCTTCGGTGTAGGGCGCAAGAAATAGAAGCCCTATTCGAACAATCCTGCAACTTTTACAAAACTCAAACCTGCTGAATTGCGAGCGTAAAAGGCTTGCCGATGACTCAGAATTGCCAATAAGAAATTATTCTTGACTTTATTCCTATTTCATGCCATCAAGCGCTCATCCCTGTCCACGAGGGGCCGATCATGAGCGGTCATTTTTGGCGGAGAGGGAGCGGCGTCCCCTGACTGTCTCGACCGGAGGCAGGCTCGGGACCGGACCGTCTGCCGGGCAGGTGACGCAAGGCCCTGTCCGGTTCCCCGTGCCCCACGACAAGTGCGGCAAAAGGATGGGTATGACGGAGCCCGCAAAAAGCCGCGCCGTGGATGCTGGGCGACCAGCTACACCACAATTCATCAGGGTCAGCCCGGCGTCCCCGGCCCCTCATTCGATCTCCTGCGCGCGCCAGCGCGGCGGGACCGTTCGTGCATGATCTTGAGGGACTACCTCCTCGCTTGCGGGTCGGGGTGGGGCGGCCACTCCCGAATCTCCTCCCTATATAATGCGGAGGGGACATGAGCCCCTTCACAAAACTTTACGCGCCGGCCGGCCCGCCCCTCTTGAAATCCGGTCGATGTAAATGTAATTTACATTCACGCTTCGCCGGTTGCGGAGCGCATCCGGAGAGACCCATGTCCCAGTCGACCACCTACGAATATGGCCCTGGCAATGGCGAGGCTCACCAGCGCCGCCGCCAGCGCTCCCGCTGGCGTCCGCTCGAAGTCGTCGCCGTCATTCTCGGCTTCATCGTGTTCTGGCCGATCGGCCTGGCGCTGCTGCTCTGGAAACTCTGGCGGTCGAAGAACGGCCAGCCGGCCGACCTCGTTCAGGCCGCGCGCAATCTCGAGGAGAAAGTGATGCATTCATGGCCCGAAAAGGCGCGCCGCTGGGGCTGCGCCCGCCGTCAGGACGCTTCGAACTGGCAGAATACGAGCTGGGGCTTTTCGCCCGCCGGGTTTTCGACCATGCGCTCGACCGGCAACGCCGCCTTCGACGAATGGCGTGACGGCGAACTCGCCCGCCTCGAAGAGGAGCGCCGCAAGCTGGAAGCCGCCGAGCGCGAATTCTCCGATCACATCGAGCAGTTGCGCCGCGCCAAGGACCGCGAGGAATTCGAAGCCTTCATGCGCGCCCGTGGCGGCAAGTCGAGCGACGCGTCGGCGGCGTAAACCAATAAATCGTTATCCCGGAAAAATGCGAAAGCATTTCCTCCGGGATCGCGCCCTTATTGAATGCCATTGCGATCCCGGCTCTCGCATTGCGAGGTCGGGATGACAATCCCAACGGATTTTCACTCGCCCTTGAGCGCCTCTTCCAGCCTCTTGTATTCGCTCTGCCCAGCCTTGCCCTTCGCGGGATAGCCGAGACGCTGCGCCTGGCGCGATGGAAGATCGTCGTTCATCAGGCCGTGGCAGGTGGCGTAATAGATTTTGTAGGACCCCAGATTGTAGCCGGCCTTGCCGTCCTCATCGCCCGGCGACAGCGAATGGCGAATGAATTCGGGATCGTCATCGTCCTTGAAGATGACAGCCGGCGCCTTGAAGCTGCAGATGACATGCATCTTGCCCGGCGTTCCCTCGCCGCGCTGCGCTTTCTGCCGCGCCGCACGATCTCTTTCGCTGAAACGGGCGCGCACGGTCTCGAGTTCGTAAATCTCCGCGTCGCCCGCCGCGCGCATGAGGCTGCGCTTGCGAATGTTGAGGCGATTGCATTCGCCCTGACGACAGCCAAAATCGATCGTGCCCGTGAGACCCTTTGCGAACATTGGCTTGCTCGCAGGCTGCGCAAAAGCGCCGCCGGCAGCGACGATCGCAAGCATCGCAAGCGGGAAAGAAACAAGACGAAATTGCATCTGCGGCTCCGAAAGATGGACGTGAATCGCCTGCAAACATTTAAGCGCATTAACCTTCAAACTTTAAGCCCGGTTAATCAAATCGGCGCATTTCTCGCCAAATGGCGCGTAGAGTTTTGCCACATATCGCCCTGTTTTCTCTTGCAGCGGCGCTTTCAGGTTGCGGGATCGCCGAGCGTCCGCAACGGCCGGCCTGGCGCAACCAGGCGGAACAGGCTTGCCTCACGCAGCGCCTCGTCCAGGTCTCCGCCTATGTCCAGCCCGCGCGCGAAATCGATGGTCCCGGCATTTGCGGATTGAAACAGCCGTTCAAGGTGACGGCGCTGGCGCGCGGCACGGTGTCGCTGAAATCGGCGGGCACGCTGGGTTGTCCGATGATTGCCTCGATGGACAAGTGGGTCAGCGAAGTCGTGCAGCCCGCGGCGCATGCGCGCTTCGGCCAGCCGGTCGTCGAAATATCCTCGGCGCATACCTACGGCTGCCGCAGCGTCAATCACCGGCCCGGCGCGCGCCTGTCCGAACACGCGTTCGGCAACGCCATCGACCTCGGCGTCTTCAAGCTGGCGGATGGCCGCGAAGTGAAGATCGTGCGCGACTGGACGCGCGGCGACCAGGCTTCGCAATCCTTCCTGCGCGAATTGCATTCCGGCGCCTGCGATCATTTCACGACGGTGCTCGGGCCGGGCTCCGACGCCATGCATTACAATCATTTTCATTTCGATCTGGCGATGCATGGCAACACATCGCACGGCCCGCGCCGCATCTGCCGCCCGAAACCGCAACAGCAGCAACTGCCGCCGAAGCTCGACAACCTGCCCGATCCGCCCGAACTCGATATCGAACTCGATATCGCCCGGCGTGGCCAGCGCGGTCCGCAATATGCGCAGAGTCAACAGGCGCGCGGCTATGCGGCGGCCAATCCCGGCATCGCCATGCAGCCCGAGCGCCTGCGCGCAATGCCCCGGCCGCAGGGAACGATTGCGCAAGGAAATTATCCTGCGCAGCAACCTTCATATACGGGCGGCGATGGCGTTTACGGGCGCTTGCAACCAGGCGCCGGCGCGCCGCTGCAACTCCATAATTCATTGCCGCGCGGAACCGGGATGCTGCGCGACGACGGGATATTCGTTCCGCCCGGCGATATCGGGGATTGAGTAACGCGCGGGCCTCACATTCCCGGGGCGCGCGAAGCGCGAACCCGGGACCCACTATCCAAACAACTGGCATGGCCCCCGGGCTCGCATCCTGCGGATGCGCCCCGGGGATGTGAATTCACGAACCGGATTTCCCCCATCCTCCACCCGTCGGCGTGATAATGGTCACAGCCTCGCCAGCGCGAAGCATGACCTGATCGCAGCCACGCAGTTCTTCGAGCCGACCATCGATATGCCGCACGAGATTGCGGCCGGCCTCGCCTTCTTCCCCGCCATCGACGCCAAAACTTCTGACGCGTCGCCGGCTCGAGAGGATCGCGACATCCATGTCTTCCAGAAAGCGAATGGTGCGCGACACGCCATCGCCGGCGTTCCACTTCCCGCGTCCACCTGAGCCGCGGCGTATATGAAAATCTTCAAGCAGAACGGGAACGCGCAATTCGAGAATCTCGGGATCGGTCAGCCGCGAATTCGTCATGTGCACCTGCACGGCGGCAGCGCCATCGAAACCCTCGCCTGCCGGCGCGCCCGAACAGATCGTCTCGTAATATTGATAGCGCTGATTGCCGAACGTGAGATTGTTCATCGTGCCCTGCGCCGATCCCAGAGCGTGGAGTGCGCCGAACAGACAATCCGTGACATTCTGACTCGTCTCGACATTGCCGGCGACGACCGCGGCCGGATAGCGCGGGGCCAGCATCGATCCCTCGGGCACAATGACTTTCAACGGACGCATGCAGCCGGCGTTGATGGGGATGCGATCCTCCACCATCACGCGAAAAACATAGAGCACAGCGGCGCGCGTGACTGGCTCGGGCGCGTTGAAATTATCCGGTTGCTGCGGCGACGTGCCCGTGAAATCGATGATCGCCTCACGCTTCTTGCGATCGACGCGAATGCGCACGCGGATACGCGCGCCCTGATCGAGTTCAACTGAAAAGGCCGAATTCCTGAGTTTGGCTATGACGCGGCGGACGCTTTCTTCGGCATTGTCCTGCACATGCGCCATGTAGGCATGCACGGTCTTCAATGAGAATTCGCCAGCCATTTGCTGCAACAGGCTCGCGCCCATCGCATTTGCCGCGATCTGCGCCTTGAGATCGGCAATGTTGCGGGGAATGTCGCGCGCCGGATATTTGGCGTTCGCAAAAAGCGCCGCCGTCTCGGCTTCACGAAAACGGCCGCGCGACACGAGCCTGACATTGTCGAGATAGACGCCCTCTTCCTCGATATGCGTCGCGCGCGGCGACATCGAACCGGGAGTCAGTCCGCCGACATCCGCATGATGGCCGCGCGACGCCGTCCAGAACAGGATTCGCTTTCCTGCTGCATCGAAAACCGGGGTACAGACGGTGATATCGGGCAGATGCGTGCCGCCATTATAGGGCGCGTTGAGCGCGAAGACGTCGCCCGGCCTGATCTTGCCCGCATTCTGTCGCGCGATGGTTTCGACCGACTTGTCCATCGAGCCGAGATGCACAGGAATGTGCGGCGCATTCGCGACAAGATTGCCCTTCGCATCGAAGATGGCGCAGGAGAAATCGAGCCGCTCCTTGATATTCACTGAACTCGCCGTGTTCTGCAGCGTCACGCCCATCTGTTCGGCGATCGACATGAAGCGGTTGTTGAAGACTTCCAGCAGAACAGGATCCGCCTTGGTGCCGATGGCGCGGCGGCGCGGCAAGGCCTTCGCGCGCGTGAGCACGACATGATTGCGCGGCGTGATCTGCGCCTGCCAACCGTCTTCGATGACGATGGTCTGGTGCGGCTCGATCAACAAGGCGGGACCGGATATTTTCTGCCCCGCAGTGACGCTTTCGCGGAGAAAGACGCCGGCGCGCCGCCATTTTCCCTGCGAATAGAATTTCGTGCGCTCGACCGGTTGCGGCGCTGAACGTTTCAAGCCCTTGCGAACAGGATCGCTGAGGGCCGCGCCGCCGCCGAAGGCTTCCACATCCATCGCCTCGATGACGAGACCGCGCATGCGATCGATAAATCCGAACCTTGCGCGATGCGCCTTCTCGAATGCGCTCTGCAGAGATTGCGCAGTTGCTGAGGAAGCGTAGGCGATCTCGAGAGGCGTGTCCGTACCCGCATAACGCAGCCGCAACTGCACGCGCGTTGAAATACGGTATTTGTCGACGCCCTGCGACGCGACCGCATCGATGGCCTCGCGCTTCAATCGCGCGTGAACACGTGTTGCGCTCGTCAATGCATTTTCATCGAGCGGCCGCTCTATTCCCGCACTCCTGATGTTGCTGATATCGGCAAGGCCCATCCCGTACGCGGACAACAGCGAAGACAGCGGATGCACAAGTATTTTCCGCATGCCCAACGCATCCGCGACAAGACAGGCATGCTGCCCGCCCGCGCCGCCAAAACAATTCAGCGCATAACGTGTGACGTTGTAACCGCGCGCGACCGATATCTTCTTGATGGCTTGCGCCATGTTGGCGACGGCGATTTCGATGAAACCGTCCGCCACTGCTTCGGCGCTGCGACCTGACTCTCGCGCGAGCTTGCCGAAAGCTGTGCGAACGCTGTCCGCATCGAGCGGCGCGTCGCGAGAAGCGCCGAAGATGTTGGGGAAATAATGCGGCATCAGCTTGCCGGTCATGACATTCGCGTCGGTGACAGTAAGCGGACCGCCATTGCGGTAGGACATCGGGCCGGGTTGCGCGCCTGCGGAATCAGGCCCGACGCGAAAACGCGCGCCGTCGAAATGCAGGATCGAGCCGCCACCGGCCGCTACCGTATGAATGAGCATCATCGGTGCGCGCATCCGCACGCCGGCGACTTCGGTCTCGAAAGCCCTTTCGTACTGGCCCGCAAAATGCGCGACATCCGTCGATGTGCCACCCATGTCGAAGCCGATCACCCGGTCGAAGCCGGCGCTTGCGGCCGTGCTCGCCATGGCGACGACGCCGCCGGCCGGGCCGGAGAGAATCGCATCCTTGCCCTGAAACCGCTCCGCAGATGTCAGGCCTCCCGACGACATCATGAACATCAGGCGCGGTCGCTGGCGTCCCTGCGTGGCGCCGAGTTCGCGCGCGACGCGGTCCACATAGGATTTCAGAATGGGCGTGAGATAGGCGTCGGCAACTGCCGTGTCGCCGCGCCCTACGAATTTTATGAGCGGCGAAGCCTCATGACTCGCCGTCACCTGCGTGAAGCCGATCTCGCCCGCGATCTGCGCCGCGCGCTTCTCATGCGCAGGAAAACGCCATGCATGCATGAAGACGATGGCCACGGCGCGAAAACCGGCGTTGAATTTCTCCATCAACGCGCGACGCAAGGCCGTTTCATCGAGCGGCGTCTTCACCGCGCCATCGACGCGCAGGCGTTCGTCGATTTCAACAACGTCCGCATAAAGCTGTTCGGGCTTGACGATACGCCGGGCGAATATATCCGGGCGCGCCTGATTGCCGATCTCGAGCGCATCGCGAAAGCCGCGCGTCGTCAGCAGGAGCGTGCGCTCTCCCTTGCGTTCGAGCAACGCATTGGTCGCGACGGTCGTACCCATCTTGATGGAGCCTACGAGGTCGCCCGGAATGGTAGCGGTCGCGGATAGGCCCAGAAGTTGCCGGATGCCGGCCACGCCCGCATCCGCATAGGCGGCCGGAATTTCCGACAGAAGCTTGGCGACGTGCAACCGGCCCTGCAGGTCGCGCCCGATCACGTCCGTGAACGTGCCGCCGCGGTCGATCCAGAAATTCCAGCGCGGCTTTTGCATGTGCTTCCGGAATTCTCTCTTGGGTGATTGCAAGCCGACAATAGGTTCGCCGCGCCTGCCCCGTCCAGATGCAAGGCCGACGCCACGATGCGCCGGATTCGCGTCCTCGCGCGTTCAGGTTTATGCTTGACAAAGAGTTAACGTGGAGACGGCCAAGGCCGCACAGATGCATGGATGACGCGAAGCAGGGTCCGCGTCCGGAAGGGCGCCCCGATCTGCAGACGGTGACGCCGAGCCTCAAGGGCGCCGTGCGCCGTGCGCGCATCGAGGAGGCGGAGCGCACGAGCGTGATGGCGGAATTGCGCGGCGCTGAAATCGCGCGGCTCGAAATTCTGGCCGAGGCGCTGGAACCCGTGTTCGCGCAGGTGCCCGAGCATGTCGACATCTTCGATGCTGGCGTAATGCCGGGCGAGACGCCGCGCCTCTATGTCGACGTCATCGGCTTTGTCGAAATGGGGCCTGACCGGCGCACCTATCGCTTCGTCCAGAACACGCGGCATGGCCGCGTCATCGCCGCTTCATCCGACAAGGTGGAAGCGATGGTGGAGACGATCACCACCTATGTCGCCCGCCGCCTCGACGAGCGCGAGCAGGCGCTCGCCTCCGACAGGACGATCGAGGATGCCGCCCATGCCTATGCGCTGCAGGGGCAGGGGCACGACATCCTGCAAGACCGCACGCGTGAAGTCGGAGTGAACCGGCGTCCGGCCTCGCCGGGACGCAAGACCGCCGAAACGCTTGCCGTTGCCGCCCCTTCGGTCGAAGAACCGCGCAGGCGCAGCCGTTTCTGGAGCGCGATCGTCGAAGGCGTGATCTTCCTTGCCGAGCTGATCGGCTTCATCATCCTGCTGGTGGCGCTGTTCGGCGCGCTCTATTTCGGCTGGACGCTCGCCGAGGGCTGGTGGCAGGCCTGGTTCAACAAAGCGGCGTGAAACAGGTCATAATTCGAGCGCCGTCACATCCTCGATGATCTCGCCCCCCTCGCGATAACCGCGCACGCGCCCCTCGATCCGCCAGGCGTTGCCCGCCCGCTCGATGGAATAAAGGTGCCAGGCGGCGCGATGGCGGGGCGAGCCCGGCACAGCGGAAGCCGAGGCTACGCCGACCACCGGCGTCTCCCGCTCGCCGCCGTTCAGCTTTTTCACATGCAACCGATGATTGTGCCCGTGAATGACGAGTTCCGCGCCATGGCGCGCAATGATCTCTTCGAACTGGCGCGCGTCGCGCAGACCCCGCCCGAAGGATGCGCCGCCGACCCACGGCGGATGATGGATCATCACCACCCGGCAAAGGCCTTGCGCCGCCGTTTGTGTCAGCAGCTTTTCGAACGCCGCACGCTGCTGCGGGCCGATATTGCCTGACGCCAGCATGGGACCGGTCGGGATCGCCGAGGAAAGCCCGATCAGCGCCACATCGCCGCGCACGCGCAGATAGGGAAAGCTCATGTGGCCTTCGCCGTCATTGGCGCACCAGCGCGCAAAGGATTCGCGGATATAGGGAACCGCGCCGCGCACATAGGCGTCGTGATTACCGGGCACGAAACTTACGTCGTGTGGATTGCCCAGGGTTTCCAGCCAGCGGCAGGCGTGGGGAAATTCGTCGGGCAGGCCAATGTTCAGGATGTCGCCGGTCATGGCGATATGATCCGGCGTATGCGCGGCGATATCGGCTGTGATCTGCCCCAGCGTCCCCATGTTGTGGATGTGCGACCGGCGCAACCAGTTCACATAGCCCGTCACCCTTTTGCCCGCGAGATCGCGCAGGCGCGGCCTGGGGATGGGGCCGATGTGGCTGTCCGAAAGATGAGCGAGAAGAAAGGCCAAGTCCTGATCCCACAGCTGGAGCGGGCGGACATAAGCATATTCGCATGGGACTCGCAGCCGTATTCGTTCGGGATGACTAAAGGCCGGCCCCGTGTTACCGTGTTTTCGTGTTACACAGGAGCCGTGTCGGCGCCATGAAAAACGTGACCATCACCCTCGACGAAAACGTCGCCCGGCGCGCCCGCATCGAGGCGGCCCGGGAAGGCGTCAGCCTGTCCAAATTCATCGCCGGCCTGATCGAACAGAGGGTTGGCCGGCCCATGAGCCAGAAGGAAGCGGCGGAGCGGTTCCTGAACGGCCCCTTGTGGCCGGGACTCAGTTCAGACCTGCCCACCAAAGCCGAGTTATGGGATGAAATGGTTTTTCCTCGACACGAACATACTGATCTACGCCCGGGACCCTCGCGAACCAAGAAAGCAACGCCGGGCGGCTGAATGGATCGCTGAGCTCGCAGAGCGAGACGCAGCCGTCATCAGTCCCCAGACCGTGCTCGAATTCTGCAATGTGCTGCGCCGAAAATTTCGCAGCGCAGACCCCCACGCTGTTTTGGAGGCGCTCGCCGGCATGGAACAATGGTGCCGGGCGCCCGCAAATTTCTCGGTCTACATGAAGGGGCTCGCGCTTCACTTCGAGACCGGATATCAGGTTCCCGACTGCACCTTGCTGGCCTCCGCTCTGGAAGCCGGATGTAGCGTCTTCCTTTCCGAAGACCTGCGCAGCGGGCACATAATCGAGGACATGCTCATCCTCAATCCGTTCGAAACGGATGCCGGGGCATTTCTCGCGGATAACTGATACGGAACCATCATGGGATTCAAATGCGGTATTGTCGGTCTGCCGAACGTCGGCAAATCGACCCTGTTCAACGCCCTCACACAAACGGCAGCGGCGCAGGCCGCCAATTATCCATTCTGCACGATCGAGCCGAATGTCGGCGATGTCGCCGTGCCCGACGTGCGCCTGGAAAAACTGGCGAAGATCGCGACGTCGAAGGAGATCATCCCGACTCGCCTCACCTTCGTCGACATTGCCGGCCTCGTGCGCGGCGCGTCCAAGGGCGAAGGTCTCGGCAACCAGTTTCTCGCCAATATCCGGGAATGCGACGCCATCGCCCATGTCGTGCGCTGTTTCGAGGATGGCGACATTACCCATGTCGAAGGCAAGATCGATCCTGTCGCGGACATCGAGACGATCGAGACCGAGCTGATGCTGGCCGATCTCGAGTCGCTTGAAAAGCGCGTCATCAATCTCGAGAAACGCGCCAAGCAGAACGACAAGGAAGCGAAGGAAACGCTCGACCTCGTCAACCGCTGCCTCGTGCTGTTGCGCGAAGGCAAGCCGGCGCGCCTTGCTCAGGTGAGCGCCGACGAGCGAAAGCTCTTCAACTCGCTCGGGCTCCTGTCGTCGAAGCCGGTCCTCTATGTCTGCAACGTCGAGGAAGCGGCTGCCGAGAATGGCAACGCCTTCTCTGCGAAAGTCGCGCAACGCGCGAAGGAGGAAGGCGCCGTCGCCGTCGTCGTGTCCGCCAAGATCGAGAGCGAAATCGCGGTCCTGCCGCTGGAAGAGCAGAAGGATTATCTCGACGCCGTTGGCCTCACCGAGCCCGGCCTCAATCGCGTGATCCGTGCGGGCTACCAGCTTCTCGGCCTCGTCACCTATTTCACGGTGGGCCCGAAAGAGGCACGCGCCTGGACCATCGAAAAGGGCACAAAAGCCCCGCAGGCCGCTGGCGTGATTCACACGGATTTCGAAAAAGGCTTCATCCGCTCCGAGACCATCGCTTACGACGACTACGTTTCGCTGAACGGCGAATCCGGCGCGCGCGACGCAGGCAAGCTGCGCCTCGAAGGCAAGGAATATGTCGTCGCCGATGGCGACGTGCTGCATTTCCGCTTCGCCAACTGAGGTGGGCGCTGCGCAGGTCTCCTTGCGCAGTTTCACAAGCGTCTCGCTCGTCTGCTATCTTCCCCGCGGCCATGATTTGCTGCGGAGATATCCCATGAGATTGACGCGAAAGTTTCTCTTCGCGGCGCTTTCGATCACGATATCCTTTCACGCGCAGGCCACCGGCTTTCGCGATTTCGAGGGCTGGCATGTCGGGTGCGACAACACCGGCGCCTGCCGCGCCATGGGCTTTCCGCTCGATCATGGATTGCCGCGCGGCACGCTGACGATTCTCGATCGCCAAGCCGGCCCTGAAGGCAAATTCCGCTGGCTGCGCGTCGGCCCGATGGAAACGGACGCAACGGTATTCGTCGACGGAAAGAAGATCGCCGATCTGCTGGCTTCGGCCTTCGAGGAAGGCGACGACAAGACGCCGCAAGCGCTGGTCGATCAGAAGCTGATTGCCGCCATTATCGCGGCCGGGCTCGACGGCAAGCATCTCGCCTTCGATGCAGATGCGAAAGAAAACGAACGCATATCTCTTCAGGGCTTCAAGGCGGCGATGCTTTACATCGACGAGCAGCAGGGCCGCGTCGGCACGCAAAGCGCCATCGTTGCAAAGGGCGAGAAGCCTGCATCGGCCGTGCCCGCGGCAAAGCCTGTTCCGCTCTTGCGGTTGAAAGAAATACCGAAGAAGGGCAAGCCTGATCCTTCCCTCGCAAAGGCCATCCTCGAATTTCACAAGCGCTTCGCCAAAAAGGACGAATGCTCGAACATCGCCGAGGGCGAACCCTCCGTGATCTCGTCAGCGCCGCTCGACCGCAAGGGCTGGGTCTTCGAAGTCGATTGCTGGCGCGCGGCCTATCAGGCCGGCACGATCCTCTACATGTTCACCTACGAGAAAAATCATGCCGCCGCGCAGTTCGCTCCGGTCGAAATGCTGAACACAAAGACAGGTCGCGTTTCCACAACGCGCGGCCGCAGCCTTTCGAACCTCGGGTTCGAGACCGCGGCGCAGATCGACGCCTTTCACAAGGGCCGCGGCGTCGGCGATTGCGGCACATCGGAAAGCTGGCGCTGGGATGGCGCGGTTTATCGTCTGGCGGACTACAGGATCATGGTGGCCTGCGGCGTCGACGCCGATGAGGACAACTGGATTACGCTCTGGCGGACGCGCGAAAAATAATTTCAACTCGCAGGCGTCGGTATCGAACTGACATGCGCGGCGACGATGCGCCAGCCGTGCGGGAAGCGCACCCATGTCTGCATCGTCCGGCCCGTGCGGCTGCCATCGCCGCCCTGCGAGAGCGTGGCGACGGTCGCGAAGTCCTTGCCCCACGTCGTGACGACGGTTCTCATGCGTTTCTGGTTCGGCACCACCGTGCGAGAGGCGCGGAAGGCGGCGATTTCATTGAAGCCGTAGAGATTCTCCGCGTGGCCGAACCGCACCGTCGAGGGATCATCGTGGAAGAAGCCGTTCAACGCATCCACGTCGTTGGCGAGGAGCGCCGTGTCGTAGGCCGCGAAGGCGGCCTCGATTTCGCGCACAATTTCTGGATCGTTCTTCAACATCGCTCTTCTCCAGCAAGCAGGATCGCCATCATGGAAGCACATTGCTTGCCAGTTCGCGATTCATATTCCAGAATTATGCAGGGCAAGGGCTGGAGCATCGGGCGAAAAAGTGGGCCCGGTTTTTCGCAAAACCGATGCTCCATTTATTGAATCGACCAGCTTTGGGGGCAATCAAATGATTTCATTTGATTGCCAGCTGATCTTAAGGCGGGGGACGCGCGGATGATCATCGAAATCGTGACTTTCAAGAACCGCCCGGGGCTCACCCGCGAGGAAGAATATGCGGGAGCGCTTCATGCAGCCCATCAATGGATCAAGCATCCCGAACTTGTGGCCAAGCATTTCTTCCGCGACGACGAGGGAACCGGCGGTGCGGTCTATTTCTGGCCGTCGAAGGAAGCAGCGCAACGCGCGCACAACGAAGAATGGCGCAAATCCGTTCTCGCCCGCACCGGCGGCAACGAACCGCAGATTCGCTATTTCGAATTCCTGGTCACGGCGGACGCGTCCAACGGCCAGGTCATCGAACACGAAACCGTGAAGCAGGCCGCAGAATAGATTTTCGTCGCGAAACGGCGCCTTCCGACTGATTGAAGCGCCCGGCGGCGCCCGCCGGCGAGCCGCGTAAAAGCGCCTATTGACCTACCCTACCTAACCCTGTTCCCTGCGGCGATGAATCCGGACACTCCGAAGCAAAAATCCAAACACCTCGCTCTGCCCAATCTCCTGACCTATGGCCGGGTGGCCGCCGTGCCGGTCGTCGCAGCCCTTCTGTTTTGGCCGGAGAAGGACTGGGCGCGCTGGACGGCGCTCGGCATTTTTGCCGTCGCCGCCATCACCGATTTTTTCGATGGCTATCTGGCGCGCGTATGGTCGCAGCAATCCTCGCTCGGCCGGATGCTCGACCCGATCGCCGACAAACTGCTGGTCGCCGTCTGCCTGCTGATGCTCTGCGCCGACGGCCAGATCTCGGGCTTCTCGATCTGGGCGGCGATCATCATTCTCGCGCGCGAAATCCTGGTTTCGGGCCTGCGCGAATTTCTGGCCGAGTTACGCGTTTCCCTTCCCGTCTCGGCAGTGGCGAAATGGAAGACCACGGCTCAGCTTCTGGCCATCGGATTTCTGATTGCGGGGCCGGCCGGCGAAAAAGTTCTGCCGTGGACGGAAACCATCGGCCTTGTTCTGCTTTGGGCGGCGGCGCTTCTCACCCTATATACGGGCTGGGACTATCTGCGCTCCAGCGCCAAACACGTTCCGGACGATTGAGTAGAGCAAGATGAAGGTTGTCTATTTCGCATGGGTCCGCGAGCGTATCGGCAAGGGCGACGAGGACGTCGCGCCTCCAGCCGAGGTGCGCACGGTCGGCCAGCTCATCGAATGGCTGTCGGGCCGCGGCGAGGAATATGCGCATGCTTTCGAAAAGGCGAAGTTCATTCGCGCCGCCATCGACCGCAAGCATGTAAAGCACGAAGCGCCGATTGAAGGCGCGCGCGAGATCGCTTTCTTTCCGCCGATGACCGGCGGCTGAGCAGTTTCATGGCCACGATCCGGATTCAGCGCGAGGATTTTGATGCCGCTGCAGAAGCGGCGGCGCTCACGCGCGGGCGCAAGGATGTCGGCGCTGTCGTGACCTTCGTCGGCCTCTGCCGCGACGAAGGCGGCAAGCTCGAAGCGCTCGAGCTCGAACATTATCCGGGCATGGCGGAAGAGGAGATCGCACGCGTCGCGACCGAAGCCGAACAGCGCTGGCCCCTTCAGGGCGTGACGGCCATTCACCGCTACGGCAAGATTGCGCCTGGCGAGAATATCGTTCTCGTCGTTACAACGTCTTCCCATCGCGCCGCGGCATTCGAAGCCGCCGAATTCCTGATGGATTATCTCAAGACGCGCGCGCCCTTCTGGAAGAAGGAACACAATATCGACGGAACCAGCGGCGAATGGGTCGAGGCGAAAGACGCCGACGACCGCGCCGCGGAGCGTTGGTCCTGAACAGGCGTGCTATCCCGAATTTGTCATCCCGCATCGCTTGTGCCGGAACGGCAACAATGCAAGTTTCAAATGGCAATGACATGAGGAGGGATTGATGAACCGCAGACATGCGCTCAAGCTTATCGCCGGCGCGGCAGTCGCGACGACGGCCGGACGCCTGACTTCGACTGCGCTCGCACAGGGTGCGAGCGGGCCCTTCACCCTGCCGCCCCTCGCCTATCCCGCCGCTGCGCTGGAACCGCATATCGACGCGCAGACGATGACGATCCATCACGGCCGCCATCACGCGGCCTATGTCGCGAATGCGAACCAGCTTGCGACGCAATGGGCCGATCTCGGCAAGACGCCGATCAACGATGTACTCAAATCGCTCGACAAGGCGCCGGCCAACGTGCGCAACGGCGCACGCAACAATGTCGGCGGTCACTGGAACCACACGCATTTCTGGGATCTGATGACGCCGGGCGGCGCGAAAGATCCTGCTGGCGACGTTAAAATCCGGCATCGATGGCGCGTTCGGCGATGTCGCCAAGATGAAGGAGCGGATGAACGCCGCGGCGATGAGCCGCTTTGGCTCGGGCTGGGCGTGGCTGATCGTCAACAAGGACGGCAAGTTCGACATTATCAGCACCGCCAATCAGGACACGCCGCTCGAACTCGGCGCGAAGAACGTGCTGGCGGGCGTCGATGTGTGGGAACACGCTTATTACCTGAAATACCAGAACCGGCGCGGCGATTATCTCGGCGCCTGGTGGAATACCGTGAACTGGGACAAGGTCGCAGCCAATCTGAAAACGCCGGTGTGACACTATTCAGCTCTTGCCGGGAATAATCAGGCAGCGGCAAACGCTGCCTTTTTTATCGCTTGCCCGCTGGCGCAAGGAGCAGCGCGGCCACGCTGACCGCGAGCGATATAGCAATCAGGATGATGCCGAGACCGAGCGCAAGCGCGAGTTCGCCGCGGCTCGTTTCCAGCGCGATGGAAGTCGTCATCGTGCGCGTATGGCCGCGAATGTTTCCGCCAACGATGATGATGGCGCCGACTTCCGCGATTGCGCGCCCGAACGCCGCGATAAAGGCTGTCACAAGTCCCGTGCGCGCCATCGCTAGCACCATGGGCACAGCACGCAAACGCGTTGCGCCGACGATGCGCAGACTGTCGCCATGCTGGCTCCATACCGCCTCGCAGGCGCGATGCGACAGCGCAATGATGATCGGCAGCGTCAAAATCGTTTGTGCGAAGATCATCGCCGCGGGCGTGAAGAGCCAGCCGAGCGAGCCGAGAGGCCCCGAGCGCGTCAGCAGCAGATAGACGAAAAGACCGACGACGACGGGCGGCAGACCCAGCAGCGCATTCGCAAGCGCGATCAGAAGGCGGCGGCCGGGAAAGCGCCACAAGGCGAGCGCCGCGCCGCAGGGCGCGCCGAGCGCAAATCCGATAACGGCTGCAGAAAAGCTGACCTTCAGCGACAGAAGAACGATGGCCAGAAGTTCGGCATCGCCGCGCAAGATGAGTTCGAGCGCAGCCGAAAATGCGCGCGAGAAATCATTCATGACGACGATCTCGCGCGCGGTCCGTCAATTCGTCGGTTCCGGCGGCAACGGAAAAAACAACTGCTCGTTGTTGATCCTGAACGACGCGAGCGTGCGCCGACCCGATGGCGAGGTCAGCCATTCGTGCCAGATCTTCGCGTCCGCCGCCTTGATATGCGCGCCTTTGGCAGGGTTCACCAGAATGCTGCCGTAGGGATTGTAGAGCGCGAGATCGCCTTCGCTCAAAATGTCCAGATCGCGGCGGTTTCTGAAATTCGCCCAGGTCGCGCGATCCGCCAGCACATAGGCGTTCAGGCCCGCCGCCGTGTTGAGCGTCGGGCCCATCCCTTGTCCGAGTTCACGATACCATTGCGGCTTGCCGCCGAGAGCGACACCTGCCGTCTTCCAAAAGCGCAACTCCATGCGGTGCGTGCCGCTATCGTCGCCACGGCTTGCGAAGGGCGAGGACGTCTTGGCGATGCGCGAAAAGGCCTCCTTCGCGTCTTTCAGGCCGCGAATGCCGGCGGGATCGTTCTTCGGGCCGACAATGACGAAATCGTTGAACATCACGTCGCGGCGGTCGATCCCGTGCCCCTCAGTCACGAACTTGTCCTCGCCGACGCGATCATGCACGAGCAGCGCGTCCGCATCGCCGCGCGCGCCGATGGCAAGCGCCTGCCCCGTGCCGACGGCGACGACGCGCACCGTGATGCCCGTCGCCGCGCGAAAGGCGGGCAAGAGCGTATCGAAGAGGCCGGACTGCTCGGTCGAGGTGGTCGAGGCCAGCGTGATGAACCGTTCCTGCGCTTGCGCCGCGCCGGCAGCGATAAGCGAAAAGGCGCCGAGAATGATGCTCGCCCGAAACTTGCGCATGGAAATGCCTCCGTAGCGCAAGTAATAGGGCGCGGACGCGCCCCGGGCAATTCAAATTCAGCTTTTTACCATTGAATTCAGATAGATAGGACACTCCTATATAGGATTATCCTATGCTCTCGTTTCAATACGTCTTCGGCACATACATGTCCGGCGGCACCGGTCCACGAATATAATCCGGATTTCGGACCCGCGGCGGAAGAACGACCTCGGCATGCGGAACTTCCTCGTAGGGAAACTGCGACAGGAGATGCGCAATGCAGTTGAGGCGCGCCCGCTTCTTGTCGACCGCTTCGACAACCCACCAGGGCGCCTCCGCAATATGCGTGCGCTCGAGCATGGCTTCCTTCGCCTTGGTGTAGTGCTCCCAGCGTGTGCGCGATTCCAGATCCATCGGGCTGAGTTTCCACTGCTTGAGCGGATCGTGAATACGCATCTGAAAGCGCAGATACTGCTCCTCGTCCGTGATGGAAAACCAGTATTTGATCAGCGTAATGCCGGAACGCACGAGCATGCGTTCGAATTCCGGAACGGAACGAAAAAACTCTTCCACCTCGTCATCGCTGCAAAAGCCCATGACACGTTCGACGCCAGCCCGATTGTACCAGGAACGGTCGAACAGGACGATCTGACCGCCGCCCGGCAGATGCGGAACGTAACGCTGAAAATACCACTGCGTTTTTTCAAGCTCGTTCGGCGCGGACAGCGCCACCACGCGGCAAACGCGCGGGTTGAGCCGCTGCGTGATCCGCTTGATGACGCCACCCTTCCCGGCGGAATCGCGGCCTTCGAAAATAACCACCACCTTTTTTTTGTGGTGGGCCACCCAGTCCTGGAGTTTCACGAGCTCGCGCTGCAGGCGAAACAGTTCGCGAAAGTACAGCTTGCGGTCGAGCCCCTCGATTTGGGGGTGGCTTATAGCGTCATCCAGCAAATCCGCGAGACGCTGGTCGTCAATCTCTTCCTCCAGCTCTTCGTCGAAACTGTCGAGCAAATCGGCGCGGATGCGCTCGGCTGTAGCGCTGCGGCGCGGATCGTCGGCATTCATGGTTTCCTCTCCGGAGATTTCACTCCGGCGATTCAACGCACCGCATGTGACATTGCCATGACAAACCGCGAATCAATTCTCATCGCGCGTGTTTGCCGGCGCTCCACCCATGCGAGGCCAGGAACTTCTCACCGACGTGAACTGGTTCATCCTCGAGCGGGGTCGCCATCGTGTCGTTCCAGCGGTTGAGAAAACCGAAGACCGAAATCACGGCGACGATTTCGACGATCTGCTCTTCGCTCCAATGCTTGCGCATTTGCAGGAACATCTCGTCCGTCACCGCATTGGGAACGCAACCCGCCGCAGCCGCGACATCGAGAGCCGCACGCTCTGCATCGGAAAAAAGCGGACTTGTCTGATACTCCCACACCGCGGCGAGCTTTTGTTCTTCGAGACCGACATGAAGCGCCCCGCCTGCCGTATGCGCCATGCAATACTGGCATCCGGCTGAGCGACTGGCGACATGAGCGATCAGGCGCTTGAGCGGCGCCGGCACGGTGCTCGACGGCAGCCAGAGGCTCGCCGACATCGCCGCGAATGCCTTCATGATCTCCGGACGCCGCTGCATGATCAGCATGGAATTGGGAACGAAGCCCAGATTTCTCACGGAGGCTTCGAAGTGCTGCTTCAACTCCGGATTGTGATCGACAGACAACGGATCGAGCCGCGCGGTTTGGATCAGAGACTTGTCCATGAATACTCTCCCCTTTTGCTCGCTTCAGCGTCGCACGAGTGCAGGCGAAGGGCAACGCCGCGAAATCAGAACTTTCTTGAGAAGGAGAACAGGCCGGCATCCGCATCGCCATGGCCGCAGATCATGTTGCGCAGCATCTGTCCGGCGAGCATGGAGAAGGTTATGCCGTTTCCACCATAGCCGAGCACGGCATAACAATGCGGCATCCGCGGCGCCGGGCCTATGGATGGCGATCCCGTTTGAGAAGCGCCAAAATTGGCAGTCCATGCATAATCGGCGCGCGGATCGACATGAGGGAAAAGCTCAGCAAGCTTGCGCTCGATGGTTGCTATCTTTTCCGGAGTCAGCGCATTGCGCTTTTCTTCATCGCCAAATTCCTCGTCTTCGCCGCCGCAGATGATGCGCCCGTCCGGCCCGGGCCGGAGATAAAGATAGAGATCGGCGGCCTCCCAGATGAAACAGCCTTCCGGCCAGATGTTGCGCGGCTGCGGCCGCGTCGCCATCGCCCAGGTCGATATGATCTTGTGTCCCTTGCGCGGCACGCCCTTCGGCATTTCATATCCGGAGGCAAAAATCACGTGGCTGGCGAGCAGCGATTCGCCGCTTTTCAGTTCAACGCGGACTGCATGGGCAAGAGGCTCCACATGTTCGGCCTCGCAATTCGCATGCAGTCTCGCGCCGCGGTCGAGCGCGGCGCGCAGAAAGCTTGCAGCGAGCCGCACCGGGTCTGCGCCGATATTGTCGTAACTCATCAGCGCACTGCGCCCGGAAATGCCGAAGCGCTCCGTCAACGCGCGCGGCGCAAGAAGCGTGCATTCAAGCCCGATCTCGCGCCGCGCCAATGCTTCCTTGAGCAATCCATCCTGCGAGAGGACATCGCCGTCGAGATAAAGCGTGTCGTGGCGCGAGCACTCCTCATGCGCGCCGATAACCCTGGTTCGTTCGCGGAGCGCATCGAGCGCAAGCTTCGAGCGCAGCCAGATGCGCTGCGCCGAATGCTTGCCGATCCGCCGCGATAACTTCGTGAGAGGCGTATCGATTTCATATTGAATGAGCGCCGTCGAGGCGCAGGTCGATCCATGCAGCGGCTCTCGCCGGTCGATGATGGTCACATCGAGTCCGGCATCGCTCAATGCCTCCGCGATCATGGCGCCGCTGATGCCAGCGCCGATGATGAGAACGTCGGTTTTGCCCGATGAGACCCCAAGCCGCGACCGCTGCAGCGCAGGCATGCGCCGGGCGCGCCAGATTGTTCTTCCGTCATGCAATTGACGCTTGCGTGTCGCGCTCATTCCCGAGGTCCGGTCGCGCGGCATAGCGCCCGCTGTGTAACACTAAAGCCTCAAAATGGTTCCGCTGGCGGCCCGGCCCTCCCCTGCCGCTACGCACTGCGACGCTCGAATAAATCGCAAAGCCGTCGATCAAGCATTGTACCCTATTGGAGCTCGGGGATTTCCACGCGCGCCGTCGGCGCAGGAAGGCTGCGGTCATGCCCCCTGCCCGTTCAGATCAGGCCAATGCCGCGCAATCCGTCCCACATCAGCTTCACGCCCATGACGAATGTGAGCCCGTAAACGATCTTGTAGAAGATCGGCAGCGGCACGCGCTTGACGAGCCAGACGCCGCCCATGGTCGCGGCGATGGCCAGCGGAAACAGAATGGCCGAAGTCAGCAGCACGTCCGGCGGCACGAAGCCGAGATGCATGAAGGCGAAAAACTTCGTGTAGTTGAAGATCGCGAAATAGATCGCGCCCGTGCCGGCATAGACTTTCGGCGGCAGTTTCTGCGGCACGATATAGACCTGATAAGGCGGCCCGCCGGCATTGGCGATGAAACTCGTAAAGCCCGCAATCGTCGCCCAGAACGAGCCTCGGCGCCAGGAAGGCGGAGACGGCGGTTCATTCGCAGGCGCGCGCCGCAGCACGGAATAACCGACGAAGGACAGCGAGATCACGCCCACCATGATCAACACGACCGCACTCGAAACATGGGCTGCCGTGAAATAACCGGCGGTCAGCCCGACACATCCGCCGGGCATCAGGATTTTCAGATTCTCGATGGAATAATCGCGGCGGAAGGCCCAGACGCTGACGAGATCCTGCACCATCAGAATCGGCAATGTGATGGCAACGGCCTGAACCGGCGGCACGACCATCGACAGCAACGGCAGCGCCAGGATTCCGATGCCGCCAAATCCACCCTTGCCAAGGCCGAGCAATATCACGGCCGGAATGGCCATCGCATAGAAGACGGGATCGGAAATCATCGCGCCCGCCTATCACACGGACCTGCCTTGGAATAGCCGACTTAACCGCGCGGCTGGCGATTGAACGCGTAGCGGCGCGCGCCGATGAAATTGAACGCCATCGCGGCAATCGAGCCCACGGCTACGGCGGCGATCAGCATCGCCAATGGCGCACGCGCGGTCAGGCCCATCGCGGCAAAGGCAAGCACCGCAATGAAATAGACGGCATAGTTGATGGCTGCGCCCATGCCGCTGACGGCATAGTAACGCATCATCTCAGGAACCCATCTCGGATCTTCCGAGCGGAAGGCTATGCGCCGGTTCAGCAGCCATGTCGCGAATATGGCGAGCGCGATAGCCGGTGGCCGCGCCACATAGGGCGAGAGCGACAGCCCTTTCGCCAGCGTAGCGGTCAATCCCGCATCGAGCAGAAACCCGACGGCGCCCGCAAGGACGAAGCCTCGAAACTGGCGCGCGGCTGGCGAGGCTAATGTTGCGGCATTGGGCTGCGGCATGTTGGCTCCTGCCTTGCGCCCTCGCGACAAGGAGAAGCAACCTTGCGGCAAAAGCCTTAGAATTTTGTCAAAATCGCCCTTTCAAACGGGAAACTCGCCAGCTCTCGCCCATTTTCCTAAGCCGAAGGGCTGAATCCGCGCGCGTTGCCTTCGCGCGCCGTTAGCGCCAAGGTCGCCTCATAAGATCCGAAAGTTGCGGGGGCCGCGCAAGCGCGCCCCATGCGCATTATCTGGAGGGCGAGATGGCGAGCCGTTACGCGGAAGTCTATCAGCAGTGGAAATCGAACCCGGAAGCCTTCTGGGCGGAAGCCGCGAAGGCGATTTCCTGGATCAAGCCGCCGACGAAGATTTTCGACGGCGCGGCCGGCGTCTATGGCCGCTGGTTTCCCGATGCGACCTGCAACATGGCCTATAACGCGCTCGACCGTCACGCCGACGGTGGGCGCGGCGCACAGACGGCGCTGATCTACGACAGCCCCGTCACCAATACGAAGCGCAAATATACCTATTCGGAATTGCGCGACGAAGTCGCGACGCTCGCCGCCGTGCTGCAGGATTTCGGCGTGACGAAGGGCGATCGCGTCATCGTCTACATGCCCATGATTCCGGAAGCCGTCATCGGCATGCTCGCCTGCGCGCGCATCGGCGCCGTGCATTCGGTAGTGTTCGGCGGCTTCGCCGCAAAAGAACTTGCGACCCGCATCGACGACGCCAAGCCGAAACTCGTGCTCACGGCATCCTGCGGCATCGAACCCGGCCGCATTGTGAAATACAAGCCGCTGCTCGACGAAGCGATCCGGCTTTCAAATTCGAAGCCCGATGCCGTCGTGCTGGTTCAACGGCCGCAGGAAACGGCGGCCATGCAGGACGGGCGCGATCACGACTGGGCTTCTGTCGTTGCAGCAGCGAAGGCTGCGGGCAAGAAGGCCGATTGCGTCGAAATGGCTGCGACCGATCCACTCTACATTCTCTACACATCCGGCACGACCGGCATCCCCAAGGGCGTCGTGCGCGACACCGGCGGCCACATGGTGACGCTGAAATGGTCGATGGAAAATCTCTACGGCGTGAAGCCGGGCGAGACTTTCTTCACTGCGTCTGACGTGGGCTGGGTCGTTGGCCACAGCTACATCGTCTATGGCCCGCTGCTGCATGGCGCGACGTCGATCTGCTTTGAAGGCAAGCCTGTCGGCACGCCCGATCCCGGCACCTTCTGGCGCGTGATTGCGGAGAACGATGTCGTCGCTTTCTTCACCGCGCCAACGGCTTTCCGCGCGATCCGCAAGGAAGATCCGAATGCGGAATATCTGAAGAAATACAATCTTCCGAAATTCCGCACGCTCTTCCTGGCCGGCGAGCGCGCCGATCCGCCGACGCTCGAATGGGCCGAGCAAATCCTGAAAGTGCCTGTGGTCGATCACTGGTGGCAGACGGAAACGGGCTGGTGCATCGCAGGCAATCCTGTTGGTCTCGGCCTGCTCCCGATCAAGCACGGATCGCCGACCGTGCCGCTGCCGGGCTGGGATGTGCAGATCGTCGATGAAGGCGCAAAGCCGCTGCCCGACGGCACGATGGGCTCCATCGTCATCAAGCTGCCGCTGCCGCCGGGCGCATTGCCCACGCTGTGGCAGAACGATGCGCGCATGAAGGAAAGCTATCTCGAAGAATTCCCCGGCTTCTACAAGACGTCGGATGCCGGGTATCGCGATCAGGACGGCTATCTCTACATCATGGGCCGCACCGACGACATCATCAATGTCGCCGGCCATCGTCTCTCGACAGGCGGCATGGAGGAAGTGCTCGCCTCGCATCCCGATGTCGCCGAATGCGCCGTCATCGGCGCGAAGGATGCGCTGAAGGGCGAAGCGCCGCTCGGCTTCCTCGTGCTGAAGGCGGGCGTCACGCGCGACCGCGCGACGATCGAAAAGGAGGTCGTGGGCCTCGTGCGCGAGAAGATCGGGCCCGTGGCGGCGTTCAAGACGGCCGTCACCATCGACCGTCTGCCGAAGACGCGCTCCGGCAAGATCCTGCGCGGAACCATGAAGAAGATCGCCGACGGCGACGCCTGGACAATGCCCGCCACCATCGACGATCCTGCGATCCTCGATGAAATTGCGGGCGCGCTGAAGGGACGGATGGTTTAGTCGTTGTTCAAGCAGTCCATGAATGCGTATAGTCTGGCGATCGTCTTCAATTGACAGAAATCGCCTAATGACAACTCGCGTTCAAAAATTCCCCGGCCCAGACCACCCCATCTCGATCGAAAAGTCCGGCAAGCGCATGCGCGTTGTCTATCGCGGCAAGACGATTGCTGAGAGTTCCGACGCGCTCGTCATGAGCGAGACGACTTATGCGCCCGTCTATTATTTTCCGCGCGCCGACGTGAAGATGAACATGCTGGAGCGCACCGCGCACAACTCATGGTGTCCCTACAAGGGCGAAGCCAGCTATTTCAGCATTGCCGATGGCGATGAGCGCATCGAGAATGCGATCTGGAGTTATGAGACGCCATTCGACGCCGTTGCCGATATCCGCGAACGGCTGGCGTTCTATCCGAACAAGGTCGAGCGGATAGAAGAAGCCTGATCAGGCCGCCTGTTTCCCCAAGACCTCATCGCGCAATTCGCGCCGCAGGATCTTGCCGACATTGGTCTTCGGCAGGGCATCGCGGAACTCGACGTGCTTGGGTACCTTGTAGGGAGCCAGCTTGTCGCGTGCATAGGTGCGCAACTCGTCGACCGTGACGTCCATGTCCTTGCGCACGATATAGGCCGCGACGGCTTCACCGGAATGTTCGTCGGGCACGCCGATGACGGCCGCTTCCAGCACCTTGGGATGGGAAGCCAATACGTCTTCCACTTCGTTCGGGAAAACCTTGAGACCTGATACCGCGATCATGTCCTTCATGCGGTCGACGATCTTCACCTGCCCGTCAGGCATGAGGATCGCGACATCGCCCGTCTTGAAGAAGCCGTCCGGCGTCATCACCTTCGCGGTCTCGTCGGGACGCTGCCAGTAGCCGGCCATCACCTGCGGTCCGCGCACGCACAGTTCGCCCGCCTCGCCGATGGGGACGGGCGTACCATCGGGCGCACGTACGGAAACGTCCGTCGAAGGCGCGGGCATGCCAATCGTTCCCGTGAAATCTTCGATATCCAGGCGGTTCACGCACACCAGCGGCGAAGTCTCCGAAAGTCCATAGCCCTCGATGATCGGCTTGCCCGTGAGCTGCTTCCAGCGCTGCGCGACCGCCGCCTGCGTCGCCATGCCGCCGGAGACGCACATGTCGAGTTTCGAAAAGTCGATCTTGGCGAAACCCTCCGCATGCGACAAAACATTGTAGAGCGTGTTGACGAGCACCAGAATGCTCGGCGGCGTCTTCTGCAATGTCTTGATGAAGCCGGGTATGTCGCGCGGATTGGCGATCAGCACCTGCATCGCGCCGATGCGGAACATGAAGAGGTTGCAGGCCGTCAGCGCGAGAATGTGATAGAGCGGCAGAGCCGTATACATCACATGATCGGGCCGCGCGCCGAGATAGGGCTTCAGCCAGGATTCGCACTGAAGCACGTTGGACGAGATGTTCCGGTGCAACAGCACCGCGCCCTTGGAAACGCCGGTCGTGCCGCCCGTATATTGCAGGAAGGCGATATCGTCGCGCGAGACCTCAGGCCTTTGCAGCGTGCCGTTTTTCGCCCAAGCCATGAATGCGCCAAAGCGCACCGAGCCGCGCAACGCGAACGGCTTCACGGCCTTCTTGATGTGCCGCGAGACGAAATTGACGATCTTGCCCTTGAAGCCCATGAGATCGCCGGGGGAGACCAGCACCCCGCATTTCAGCTCCGGCAGATCGTCGAGACATTCGGCCAGCGTATGCGCGAAATTCTCAAGCACGAAAATGATGCGCGCGCCGGAGTCGTTCAGCTGGTGCCGCAATTCGCGCGGCGTGTAGAGCGGATTGACGTTCACGACGACGCCGCCCGCCAGCAGAATGCCGAAGATCACCGGCGGATAGGCCATCACGTTGGGCATCATGATCGCGACGCGATCGCCCTTGCGCAGCCCGGCGACCTGCAGGGCGATGGCCAACTTCTCGGCAGTCGCGCCGAGTTCGGCATAGCTCATCCGCACGCCGAAACTTTCGAGTGCAGGCCGGTCCGAATATTTGCGGATGGTTTCGTCGAAGATGTCGAGCAGTGTGCCTGCCGCGCTTTCGTCGAGCGTCGCCGGCACGCCCGGCGGATAGTTGTCGAGCCAGGGCCGCGGAATATCCATCACGGTCATATCGAACCTCCCGAGGCGAACCGGCGGACGCCCCCTCCCGGCGGCCGGCAGCCTTCACCAATGCCATTCAGGATGACATCGCGACTCCCGCCGCGCAATGGGCAGGTTGCTCACAAGGCGGCGAGCAGGCTTACTCTTTGGTCTTCAGGCCCTTCAGCTTGCCGAAGACGGAGTCGAGGTCGAAGTCGTCCTCGTCCGCGGGCTTGCGCGCGGGCTTCGGCGCGCCGAACACGTCGTCCGAAAGAATGGGCTGCGGACGATCCTCTTCGTAGACCGGGCCGGTCGTAATCTCGGCCGACACAAGCGTCGCGCCCTGATCGACAGGCGGCGACTTGTCCTTGTTCGCCTTGCCAACCTCCATGTCGAGATCGAGCTGGGAGCAGATACCGAGCGTCACCGGATCCAGCGGAGCCAGATTGCTCGAATTCCAGTGGGTGCGGTCGCGGACGGCCTGCAAAGTCGACTTGGTCGTGCCGACCAGGCGCATGATCTGCGCATCCTTGAGTTCGGGGTGATTGCGCACCAGCCAGAGGATGGCGTTCGGCCGGTCCTGCCGGCGCGACAGCGGCGTGTAGCGCGGCCCGCGCTGCTTCTTCACCTCGGGCAGGCGCACCTTGGTCTGGGCAAGCTGGAGCTTGTGCTCAGGATCCTTCTCGGCTTTGGCGATCTCGTCGCGTGTCAGCTGGCCTGAGGTAATGGGATCGTGGCCACGGATGCCCGCGGCGACTTCGCCATCCGCGATGCCCTTGACTTCGAGCGGATGCAGCACGCAGAAGTCGGCAATCTGGTCGAATGTCAGCGAAGTATTCTCCACCAGCCAGACGGCAGTGGCCTTGGGCATGAGCGGAGCGGTGCGCATCAGTTCGATCTCCTCGAAAGCAATCTATCTATCTGTTTCGGCGACGTATTCTTCCAAACAACGTCACCGGCCAATCGCGGTATTCGGGACAAGCGCCATCAGGCTCCGGCCGGGCCGAGGCAAGCCTCGATATACGCGATCATGACTGGGATGGCGCGGAATATAGGCGCGCAAAAGGCGGAAAGCAACGAAAACCGCGCCGCTCTGTATAGCCGGTTAATTCGCCTGTACGGGCGAGGCCTGGTCGAGAGTCATCAGCAGCGCCTTGACGAAGCGCCAGATGACCCCTGTCGACAGGAACAACTCGGTCTTTTGGGCGGCTTTCAGGATATCGATCTGGTAGCCGTTCGCCATCACGTTGATCGAAATCTTCCACTCGTCCGTCAGATAGAAGCCGGTCTTGGCCTGATAGACCACCCCGACCAGTTCGCGCACGAATTCGCGGGCGTCCTCGACCTGCATCGCGAGCAGCCGCGGGTCGGCGCGCGAGGCGTTGAAGGCGTAAACCGCCTCTATGGTGATTTCGCCCCCTTCGGTCGCGACAAGCAGATGCTGCAGCGTCTTCCCGTCCGGGAAAACCATGCAACGGTCGTCCATCTCGACCTTGTAGACCGCCGCCTTGACGGTGGGCGCCGGGACAGGAGCGGGCTGCACCCGCAAGACATTGTTTTCGCTCATCGCTCATGGCCCTGAAAGCGCGGCTGGCCCGCCGCATTGACGGTTCGAATATAGCATAAGCAGAAGATGCGCCTATATTGAGGCTCCGCCGCCCGCCATCCCCTCAGGAACCCGGAATGTTCGATAATCCCTTCTTCGCGCCATCATGGAATACGCCTTTCGAAGCGCCTCGCTTCGGCGAAATCAAGCCGGCTCACTATGCCCCGGCCTTCGAGAAGGGACTGGCCGAACAGATCGCGGAGATCGAGGCCATCGCCAACAATCCCGAGCCGCCGACTTTCGAGAACACGATCGTCACTTTCGAAAAGTCCGGCGATCTTCTGCATCGCGTGGGGCGCGTGTTCTGGAATCTTTCGGGCTCCGACACCAACGATGAATTGCAGAAAATCGAGCGCGACATTTCGCCGAAGCTCGCCACGCATCGCTCGGCCATCTACATGAATGGCGCGTTGTTCGCGCGCATCGACAGACTGTTCGAAAGTCGCGACACGCTCGGTCTTGATGGCGAACAAAGACGGGTCCTCGAACTCATCCACAAGGACTTCGTGCGCTCCGGCGCAAAACTCAGCGAGGCCGCGCGCGCGCGCGTTGCTGAAATCTCGAAGCGCATGGCGACACTGACGACCGCCTTCGGGCAGAATGTGCTGAAGGACGAGGCCGATTTCACGCTTGTGCTCGAAGCGCCTGGCGATCTCGCGGGCTTGCCGGAAAGTCTCGTCGCCAGCGCCGCCGCGACCGCGAAAGCGCGCGGCATGGAGGGCAAGCATGTCGTCACCCTGTCGCGTTCCCATGTCGAGCCCTTCCTGCAATTCTCGACACGGCGCGACCTGCGCGAAATTCTCTTCGATGCATGGACGAAGCGCGGCGAACGTGAAGGCGCAACCAACAATCTCGGCCTGATTGCGGAAATGGTGGAATTGCGCGCCGAGCGCGCAAAGCTGCTCGGCTACGATACATTCGCCGATTACAAACTCGACAACACGATGGCCAAGACCGCGGGAGCCGTGCGCGATCTGCTCGACCGCGTCTGGGCGGGCGGGCTCTCGCGCGCCCATGCGGATCGCGACGAATTGCAGCGCATTGCGGATTCGGAAGGCGCGAATTTCGCCATCGCGGCGCATGACTGGCGCTATTATGTCGAAAAGCTGCGCAACCGGAAGTTCGATCTGGATGAGGGCGAGGTGAAGGCCTACTTCCAGCTCGACAACATTCGCGCCGCCGCCTTCGATGTCGCCAACAAGCTCTTCGGACTTGGTTTCAACGAAGTTAAGGGACTCGACCTCTACCATCCCGATGCGCGCGCCTTCGAAGTCATGGACAAGGCTGGCAATCCCGTCGCGCTCTTCATCGCCGACGATTTTGCACGGCCCTCGAAACGCAGCGGCGCATGGATGTCGAATTTCCGCAGCCAGGAAAAGCTGCGCGGCAACATTCGCCCCATCGTCGTGAACGTGCTGAACATCGCCAAACCCGGCGAAGGCCAGCCTGTGCTGCTGTCCCTCGACGAAGCGCGCACGCTTTTCCACGAATTCGGCCATGCGTTGCACGGCATGCTGTCCGACGTCACGCATCCCCGCATATCCGGCACCAGCGTTCCCACGGACTTCGTGGAATTGCCTTCGCAGCTTTATGAGCACTGGGTCCTGCAGCCGCAGGTGCTGGAGAAGTTTGCGCGCCACCACGAGACCGGCGCGCCCATGCCCGAAGACCTGCGCGAAAAAGTTTTGGCCATGCGCACCTTCAACCAGGGCTTCGCGACAGTCGAATATTGCTCCTCCGCCTATATAGACATGGATCTGCACGAATTGCCGGCGCCTGCGAAAGTCGATCCCGCGAAATTCGAGCGCGACCGCCTCGCCGCCATCGACATGCCCAAAGAAATCGTCATGCGCCATCGCACGCCACATTTCTCGCATGTCTTTTCCGGCGATCACTATGCGGCGGGCTATTACTCCTACCTCTGGTCGGAAGTGCTCGACGCCGACGCCTTCAACGCCTTCGAGGAAACCGGCGACATCTTCGATCCCGGCGTCGCCTCGCGGTTGAAGGAATTCATCTATTCCGCCGGCGGCAGCCGCGAACCGGGCGAAGCCTATATCGCGTTTCGCGGCCGGTTGCCGACGCCTGACGCGTTGATGGAGAAGCGCGGACTGGTGTGATATCCTAAGCCCTCATGCCGAGGAGCCTGCGAAGCAGGCGTCTCGGAGCACCAGGGCCTCACGCCAGCTTCAGCAATATCTCCGCCAACTCGCCCGGCATCTCGATCATGATTTCATGACCGCAGGGAACGGCGTGATACTCCCAGTCCGGGCTGGCCTTCGCCATCTCGCCGAAAGGTGCGAAGGTGGGACCGGGATGGCCTTCGGCGCGGATATAGACCTTGCGCTTTATGCCCATCGCGGCCGCTGCCGAGCGCACCGGCTGCATGAAGGTCAGCAGCGATTGCTGCGTGCAGCGCCTGACAATCCAGTCGATGTCATCGGCGCTTTTCACGCCGAAATAATTCGGATGCGGCGTGGGCACGCGCCAGCCTTCACCCTCTTTCATCGCGCCATTCATCATGCCCAAAGCACGCTCGGGCGGTAAATGCGACATCAGGGATTCGCCGTCCTTCGGCACGAAGGCGTCGAGATAGACGATGGATTTCACGCGATCCGCAATCTTCTCCGCCGCAGCCGTAATCACCATGCCGCCGTAGGAATGGCCGACGAGGATGATGTCATTGATCTCCTCCATCTCGACGAGCCCGGCGACATCGGCTGCGTGCGTATAGACGCCGATGGAGGGCGTCGCCTCATGCGCCCGCGAGCCGACGCCCGATAACGTGGGCTCGAAAACGCGATGTCCCTTGGCGCGCAAAATTTCCGTCGTGCGCCGCCAGCACCAGCCGCCATGCCACGCGCCGTGGACGAGTACATAGGTCGCCATTGTTATTTCCCCCCGAAATTCGTTCTTTTCGGCTGCCGTTCGGGAGCCTGAACACTATCGATAGCATGCCGGGCCATTTTGGCGAGCCATGCAGACTTGCTGGCGCAAATTATTTTCGCAATGAAATGCAAATCGGCTTGCAGACGCCGCTGGCGCGCGCAAAATCGCGCTAGCTGATACGATGGACGCGCGTAACGGCCCGAATGAGCCCGCTTTCAATTTCAACGATCGACAAACAGGAGGAAACAGCATGAGCGAATGGAAGCCAGATGCTATCAGGCGCATCGTCACCGGCCATGACGGCAGCAACGTCGCCAAGGTCTTGAAGGACGGCCCTGCGCCGACCTACCGCAGCCGCAAGGCTGGCACGGCCTCGACGCTGATCTGGTGCACGGATTCCATGCCGGCGGATATTCCGATCGGCGAAAATGCTGAAGACATGGGACTTCGTGTTCTCGGCACCTATCCGCCCGACAATGGCACGCGCTTCATCGTCATGCAGATCGAGCCGGGCGAGCCCGGCGTGATGCATCGCACCGAGACCATCGATCTCATCGTCTGCATCGAGGGCGAGATCGACATGGACATGGATAATTCCACTGTGAAGATGAAGGCCGGCGACACCATGGTCCAGCGGGGCACCAATCATTCATGGGTCAATCGTGGCGCGAAGGCCGCGAAAATCGCCATCGTCCTCATCGATGCGAAGCCTCTCGGCATCGGCCATGCCGTGCCGCGCGGCGGCGTCGCCGACGACGCGCCCAAGCATTGAATCATCCCAGAATATGAGGAAAACTCTCGCGCAAACGCGCGAGATCCTTCTCCTCATCGACATCCCAGATCGTGCGGACTTCGCGCCATGTCATGCGCGCATCGCGCATCCGCGTGCGCGTATCCTCCATAACGCGCGCATGGCTCCACGTCATGCCATCGAAGATTTCAGCGCGCGCTTTGCGCAAGCCGACGAGCCCGTAGCCGCCATCCTCGGCCGGCAGAAACACGGCGTCATGCGTATCGAGCGCGGCAGCGCAGTCGCGCCAGTCTTGCGTCGTGATGCAGGGCGCGTCGCTGCCGGCGAGAAGCGCGGAACCATCGGCCTGCTCGAAGGCATGCAGCATGCGCGCGCCGAGATCCTCGCCCTGCTGTGGATGAAGCTTGATGCCAAATTCGTCCTCGCAATGCGCGAAGAAGGGATGCGCGATATCCCCGGCGCACCACAGAGACACCGGCCCCGCGCCACTCTCGATGGCGATGCGCAGCGCATGTTCGACGAGACGCGCATGCAAGGCCGCTGCGCCTTCCGCGCCCAAAGCAGGAATGAGCCGCGTCTTGCACGCGCCCGCCACGGGCGCACGCGCGAAGATCATGATTTGCCTGACCGCGCTCATGCATCGTCCTCGCGCGGACGATAGCCGTAGCGGCGCGCGAGATCCTCGGGCTTCGCGCCGAAGAAATAAGCCAGCCGCAACCGCCACATCAGCATGATCGTGCGCCAGACGCCGTTTTTCTCCCAGCGGCGGCCCGAGGTCGTCACCTTCACGCGAAGGCATGCAGGCGGGCCAACGCGCTTCAGCGTCTTCGATGCCGCGATATCCTCCATCAGCGCGATCTCGGGAAAACCGCCGATGGCGTCGAAGGCTTCGCGTGTCATGAACATGGCCTGATCGCCCGTCGCAATGCCCGTGACACGCGAGCGCAGGTTCATCATGGCGGCAATGACAGGCAGCATCGCGGAGCGGCCTTCGATCTGCACGTCGAAGCGTCCCCACGCGCTCGCCCGCAGCGCATCGAGCGCCAGCGCATCCGCATTCTCGGGCAACCGCGTATCCGCATGCAGGAACAGCAGCGCATCGCCTCCCGCCTCGCGCGCGCCCGCGTTCATCTGCAACGCGCGCCCGCGCGGCGCAGGCAGAACCACATCGGCGAGCGTCAGCGCCTTGCCGACCGTCCCATCCGTACTCCCGCCATCGGCGACGATCACCTCGACGCCGCGCGCGCGCAATTCCTGCAGCCGCTCCAGCGCGGACGCGATGGTATCGGCCTCATTCAGGACGGGCATGACGATGGACAGGCGCATGGCGTCTTTGCGCATTCCCACCCGCCGGAATCAAGGCGCGCCCCTCACAATCCTTTCGGCGACCATTGACGGCGGCCCTCCCCCATGCGACCGGACTGGCAAGCAAGGCCGTGCGACAGACACCGCCGCCGGGAGGAATTTCGGATCGCTGGAGCAGGGCTCCATCCAGCCGACTCAACCTGCCCCGTCGCGGCTCCCGCCACGCGCTTCGCCTCACAAGCAAGGCTAAAGGGAGTCATACATGCCGTTACTCGATACGCCAGAAGGTACACCGGACGACAAGATCGGCTGGGGGTCGGATGTCGCCGCGCAGATGCTGCGCCTCTCGGGCGTCAAATATGTGAGCCTGAACCCCGGCGCGTCCTATCGCGGGTTGCACGATTCTATCGTGAACCATCTCGGCAACCGCGATCCCGGCATGCTGCTCTGCCTGCATGAAGATCATGCCGTCGGCATCGCGCACGGCTATGCCAAGGCGACGGACGAGCCGATGGGCGCCATCGTCCATTCCAACGTCGGCCTGATGCATGGCCACATGGCCATCTTCAACGCCTATTGCGACCGCGTCCCCATGATCATCATGGGCGCAACCGGCCCGGTGGATTCCCACCAGCGCCGTCCCTGGATCGACTGGATTCACACCTCGCAGGATCAGGCCGGCATCGTCCGCGACATCCTGAAGTTCGACGTGCAGCCCTCCTCGCCCGAGGCCATCGTCGATGGCATGCTGCGCGCGAACATCGCGACCCGCACCGAGCCCTGCGCGCCCGTTTACATCGTGCTCGACGCCGGCCTGCAGGAAGCTTCGCTCGAACGCGATGTGAAGATGCCCGACATGAGCCGCTTCAAGGCTCCGGCCTCGCCGCGCGCCAGTGGGGAGGACATCGCCGCCATCGTTGACATGATCAAGGCCGCCAAGCGCCCGATGATCCTCTACGGCCGCGGCACGCGCTCGCAACAGGATTGGGACGCACGCGTGCAGCTCGCCGAAACAATCGGCGCCTGCGTGATGACAGACCTCAAGAATGGCTCCGTCTTCCCGACCGATCATCCAGCCCACGTGATCGAGCCCTTCAACCAGCCGGCCAAGAAGGAAACCGATATCACCGCCGAAGCCGACCTGATCCTCGCGTTCGAATGGATCGATCTCGGCGGCATGGTCTGCCCGCCCAAGGGCGGAAGCAACGTCAACGCGAAGATCGTCAAGGTCTCGATGGACCATCACCTGCACAACGGCGCGCACACCGTTTATCAGTTGATGTCGCCTGCGGACCTCTCCATCTCAGCCTCGTCCGAATCCGTCATTGCCGATCTCAATGCAGCGCTGGGCAAGGGCAAGAAGGACCCGTGGCGTCAGGCCACCCGCCGCACATGGGGACCGAACGAAGGCAAGATTCGCATGGCCGATGTCGCCAACGAATTGCGCAAGAACTTCGCCAATCCGGACGACGTTTCGCTTGCCGCCGTCGCGCGCGGCTGGCCCTGCGATCTCTGGCCCTTCCGCAATCCCGCTGCCTATATGGGCAAGGACGGTGGTGGCGGTATCGGCTCCGGGCCGTCGATCTCGGTCGGCGTCGCGCTCGCCAATTCCGATCGCGGCAAGGAGACGGTGGCCGTGCTCGGCGACGGCGATTTCCTGATGGGCGGCCACGCCATCTTCACCGCAGTGAAGCACCAGATACCCTTGCTGGTCGTTATCAACAACAACCAGTCCTATTTCAACGACGAGCTGCATCAGGAAACGGTCGCCAAGCGCCGCAACCGCCCCGTCGGCAACCGCTGGATTGGACAGGCGATCACGCCCGGCGTCGATATCGCGAAATTCGTGGAATCGCAGGGCGCGGTCGGCATCGGCCCGATCAAGGACATCAAGGACCTGCCAGCCGCCATCAAGAAGGGCGTCGAAGCCATGCGCGCCGGCAAGGTCGCGCTGGTCGATGTGCACATTCCCCCGGCCGATCGGGGCACGAGTTCGACAGGGTTGCGGAATACGTGAGGAAATAAATAACGGGCGCGTCGAGAGGCGCGCCCGGTCATAGACGAAGAGAATTGTTAGCAGACGCTTACTCGAATAAAATTGTATCTTATTAGTGGGTATTTTTCTTTAAAGCGCGAGATGTGGCAATGACGGAAGCCCTTAACAGGTTCCACGTTTTCTATTCATGGCAAAGCGATTCGCCAAAAGAAACAAATCTAAATGCGATCAGGAATAGTTTATCAAAAGCCTGCAAGGCGACCGAACGGGCTATGCCCACCTTAAAGCTAGTTCCAGACGAAGCCACTCGCGACACGTCAGGCAGCCCAAACATAGCACTTAAAATTCTTGAGAAGATTGAGGGAGCTGAAATCTTTATTGCAGATATCACAACTATTACTGCCAAAGGCGCCGAAAGGTCATGCCCCAACCCAAATGTTGTATTCGAGCTGGGCTATGCGGTTGCAACATTAGGTTGGGATAGAGTGATACTTTTATTTAACGAGGCGCACGGCACCTTCCCAGCCGACCTCCCCTTCGATTTCAATCAGAATCGGGTGAGTCGATATCGGATTGAATTAGGCACCGTCAAGACCAGCCTCTATAACTTGGTCGAACTACTGAAAACTGCAATCGAAGCAGTAATCAAGAAATCACCAAAGCGACCCGCTGAGTTGCGCGGCCTTAGTCGAGAAAAAATCGCTCACGAGCGAGATGCCGAAAATATGTTATGGCTTATGAATACACTTCATTTGCCGACACTTCAGGGTCTGACGCTTAGTCTGCCGCACAGTATTTCAGACCGTGCAATTTGGTTTTATGAAAATTTTAGGGGCGTTGTCGAAAATTCACTTTTCAATGTATATGACTCAGTCCTGAAAGATGCTGTTGAGCGACTCTATCGCTCTTGGAAGACAGCGCTAAGTCACGACAACGAATATCATGACACTCCTAGTGGTCTACTTATCTTTTCTAGCCCCGGTGATATGCCACTAACTAAAGAAGGACAGGTAGCATGGGACGCAATCGAACAGGCTCGTCACGATATGCATCAAGCGTTGCAAGAGATTCTAGATCGATTGCGCACCGACTACATAGAGATCAACATTCATCATACCAATGAAATGGCTTGGAAGGATTACCTTACATTTCACAAGGACGCTGCTAATATGCCGAATCCTCGAAAAGCAAAAAGTAAGAGGCGCAAGAAATGACACGCAGATGTTCGTGTCAGATATTTACCCCTTGCGACACGGTTTTACCCGTTTCCGTGCTTGCCAGCCAAGAGGTTAGCGAAGTCAAGGACCGAATGGCCCAAATAAATCATATAAATCGACATCTAAAACAGCCGATAACGGCTTAAGTTCGACGTCTTTCACTGGTCTTTATGATTGATCGAGGCTCGTGTCTTCTTTCAGCCAATTCCTTCATAATGTGCCCCTCCGCACATCCACGCCCACTTTCATAAGTGAATATTCACTCCAATATTGGATAGGCACATGACGCGCAAACTCACCATCGCATTCTGCTACTTCGGGGCTGTCTATTGCCTCGGCTGGCTGCTGCTCGCCATTCTTTGGCCGCCACAGGCCTCGGGCGGCATGCAGTTCATTCCCTTCATGCTCGCGGGAATCGTTTACATCTTCCTCTGCGTGCCCGCGTGGAAGCTCGCGGATACGAAATACCAGAAGACCGCGCTGGTTCTGGCTGCGGCGTCGCTGGTCCTTTATCTCACGTCGATTTTCGCCTTCCTGCCCGTGCCGTTCTGGGGATCGTGATGCGGGCCTGCACCGCAGAAAAAGCATGATCCAGCGTGCGCACCCCTTCTCCCTGCTTGCGGGGAGAAGGTGGACGCCGCAGGCGGCCGGATGAGGGGCTGCGCGGACGCTAATTATGAAGGTCCGTTGGAGAACGCGAGACGAGCTTGGAGTGCTTCACCCCAAGGATGGCACTGCCCCTCATCCGCCTCGCTTCGCTCGGCACCTTCTCCCCGTTGCACGGGGAGAAGGGCGCTCACCAAATATTTTTCCGAACCCCAAAATTTTTTTTATCCCCCTCCCCCTTCACTGCCCGCACAATGCGCGCGTCCCGGCCTAAGGGCCTTACAGCCCGAGGGGTTCGCTCTTGCGTGAGAGCGGGCGGGCCGGGAGCGGAGGCCATGATTGCAGCGCCGTCACGCAGCGCGGATCATGGCGGCCCAAGTCGTGTGGTCCTCCCCGTCAGCAGTGCCGGCGGGAACAGTTTGGGAGTTCTTCTGCGCGCCGCCCGCAAAGCGGTTCGCAACGGGCCGGGTTCCGATTTGCGGAAACGGATCGAGCATTCCGGGAAGAGTTCATCGGCAAGAGTGGATGGAAAGAAGTGCGAGCCATCCAGGGGTCACGCGAAGCAAGCCTATAAACTCCGCGCGAAAAATCGGGCGAGTAACGGGGTAACAGCCGCGAAAGTCCGCCGGGATGCGGGAGATTCTCCGCGCTTTCGGTTCTTCTACCAACATTCTTCCGGGAGCGGGGGAATGTCCGGCATCCCGCGCCGCCTTCAATTGAAGGAGGCGCTGCAAACCTCATCAACCCGGACGCGCCAGCGTTGCGGGCCAAGGGCGCAATCGCGAACGACAAAAGCAATGCATTGCTGCTAACCAGGATGGCATTGGAACGACGCACAAAATATCGGCGTGGCACTTTCCGCCAGCTCGCCGTTCGCGATATAAGCGCCGCAAGAAAGGCGGGCTTCAATTCGCCGGGGAGAGAAATTCTCATGATGCTTCAGGGCATTCGCGTCATCGATCTCGGCTCGTTCATCACTGCGCCACTGGCGGCGATGATGCTGGGCGATCTCGGCGCCGACGTCATCAAGGTCGAGCGGCCCGAGGGCGACCCCTTCCGGCGCGGCGACGGCTCGCAATATAGCGCGACCTTCGTCGCCTATAATCGCAACAAGCGTTCCATCGTGATTGATTCGACAACACCCGCAGGACGCGAGGCGCAGATGAAACTCATCGACAGCGCCGATGTCGTCATCGACAATTACCGCACGCCCGTTCTCATCAAGCTCGGACTCGATCCGGACGTGCTGCGCGCGCGCAATCCGCGCCTTGTCCATTGCTCGATCACCGGCTTTGGCGCGACGGGGCCTTATCAGGCGCGCGCCGCCTTCGACAGCGTCGGGCAGGCGCTCTCAGGGATAGCGGGCCTGATGGTCGATCCCGACAAGCCCGAGGCCTTCGGCCCGACGATTTCCGACAACGTCACCGGCATGTATGCGGCCTATGGCGTCATGGGCGCATTGGTGGAGCGCGAGCGCACCGGCAAGGGACGGCGGCTCGAGGTCAACATGCTCGAATCCTCGATGGCCTTCATGCCGGACATATTCACCAACTACACGCGCGACGGCAGCGAAGGCTCGCGTCGCAGCCGCGTCATGCGTTCGCAAAGTTTCGTGTTCAGATGCGCCGACGGCAAGATGCTCGCTTTCCATTGCTCGACGGGCGAAAAATTCTGGTCGGAGATGGTGAAGGCCATCGGCCTCGATCACCTGATCGAAGACGAGCGTTTCGCCAAACATGTGCTGCGCGTGAAAAACTATCCTGCGCTCGAGAAAATCTTGGCCGAACGCTTCCTAGCGAAAACGCGCGCCGAATGGATCGCAGGTTTCCAGGGCGCGGATGTGCCCTATGCGCCCATCAACGACATCGCCGAAGCCGTTGCCGATCCGCAGGTTGCAGCGCTCGGCACGATGGCGAAGACGGTTCACCCGACGCAGGGCGAAGTCGTTTCCATCGATTGCCCTGTCTTCGTCGATGGCGCACGTGCACGCGCCGTCAATATCGCGCCACCGCTTATCGGTGAACATACGGATGAAATCTGCGCCGAACTCGGCATCGATGCGAAAGCACTGAAGGCGTAGTCACAAACGTAGTATTACGCTGCCTCTTCGCCGCTCCAGTCGGCTTCGACCGGCGTCTCCAGCGTGATCGCCGCGGCCTTGCGCACGGAATCGATCATCGACGTTTCCATGAGAAAAGCGCGCGCCTTTACGGGATCGCGCGCGATGGCGCCGATCTCGGCCTGCCGCTGCTTGCGCACCTGCGGGTCGCGCTCTTCCAGCAGTCGCTTGTTGCGAATGCTCATCGCCTGAACGGACTTGATGTTCACCGGGCGGCGCTGGCGTTCGTAAAGCGTGAAGGCTTCGACATGATCCTTGCCCGCGAGCCACACCGGCGCGAGCTTTTCGGCGAGATTGACCGCGTCATGTACGCCGCCATTCAATCCCAATCCGCCGAATGGATTGTTGAGATGGGCGGCGTCGCCCGCGATGACCATACGTCCGCCATGCCATTTGTCGGCGACGCGCTGGTGCACCTTGTAGGTGGACTTATAGACGAGGTCGAAACTGTCGATATCCGCGCCCGAATATTCCATCACCAGTTTGAGGCGCGCGCGGATTTCACCTTCCGCCATTACCTCATCGTCGGGCGCTTCGGGATCGATGGGATAGGCGATGCGCCAGAGGCCCGGCGGTCCCTCGTCCGGCACATGGAAGACCGCGGCGAAATTGACGGGGTCCGCAATATAGCCCGCGCCGGAAAATCCAAGCTTGCCGAGATCGAAGGTCGTCGAAGCGACGAGCAGCTTTTCCGGCCATGTGAAACCGACGAACTTGCTCTGAATTGCATTGCGCACGATGGAGCGCGCGCCTTCGCATCCGATCATGAAGGCGCCATCGAGCCCCGTGCCGTCGTCCAGCGTGACGGCGACATGCGTGCCCCTGTCCTCCACCGACTTGAGACCGTTCGAAAATATGACCTTCACGTTCGGCGTGCGCGCGCGAATGTTTTCCAGCAGCATCGGTGTCAGGCGATGCTGTTCGAGATGCAGGCGGAAGGGATAGGGCGTCTCGTCGGCGACGAGCGAGAGATCAAATTCGGCGATAACGCCATCGACACGATCGCGGATCTGCCACACCGGTACCTTGATGCCCTTTTCGAGCATGGCGGCGCAGCCGAGGCTGACGAGCATCTCCGTTGTCGGCGGGTGAAAGGAGCCCGCGCGCAGATCGATGGTGAGGCCGGGTTCGCGTTCGACAAGCACGACATCGACGCCCTTGAGGCCGAGCGACAACGCCGTCGCCAGCCCGGACGGACCTGCGCCGGCAACGATAACAGGCAGCGAGTTACGGGGCACTTGTCCTCACACCGTCATGATGATCTTGCCGATATGCTGGCTGGTTTCCATGCGTGCATGGGCCTTGTCAGCTTCGGTCAGCTTGAATGTGGAATCGATGATCGGCTTGCATTTGCCGGCCGCCCACATCGGCGCGACATGCTGTTCGAGAGAACGCGCGATCTCCGTTTTTTCGGCAACGCTGCGCGGACGCAGGGCCGAACCCGTCCACACGATGCGCTTGGCTGAAATCGGGCGGATGTCGAGTTCCATCTTGTAGCCCTGCATCAGCGCGATCTGGCCGATACGCGCATCGCGCGCAGCTGCCTCGAAATTGCGCTGCACATAGGGACCGGCGACCATATCGAGAATGACATTCGCGCCCTTGCCGCCGGTGAACTTTTTCACTTCCTCGACGAAGTCCTGCGTCTTGTAGTTGACGGCAATGTCCGCGCCGAGTTTCAGGCAGAAATCGCATTTGTCGTCGCTGCCGGCGGTGACGATGACCTTCGCGCCAATTTCTTTGGCGAGCATGACTAGCGTCGTGCCGATGCCGGACGTGCCGCCATGGCAAAGCACCGTTTCGCCCCTGGCGATCTTCGCGGTCATGAAACCGTTCACCCAGACCGTGAAGAACGTCTCGGGGATGCCGGCAGCCTCAACCCAGGAAAAACCGGCTGGCTTTGCCAGCGCATGGCCTTCGTTGACCGCGACATATTCTGCGTAGCCGCCGCCATGGCAGAGGGCCATCACTTCGTCGCCGGCTTTCCACTTGCTCACGCCGGCTCCTGTCGCGGCGACGACGCCCGAAACTTCGAGCCCCGGCAGCGGCGATGCGTCGGCCGGGGGCGGGTAACGGCCGAGCCGCTGGGAGCAATCGGGCCGGTTCACGCCGGCGGCCATTACCTTGACGAGGATTTCGCCGTCCCTGGGCTGTGGCGTCTTTTCGGTGACCGGCTTCAGCACTTCGGGGCCGCCCGGTTGCGTGATGCTGATCGCCGTCATCGTTTCGGGAAGTGCGGTCATGGCCTGCCTTTGCGGACATATACTTATGGATGGGCTGACGTAGCGCGCTGCGCAGAGAGTAGCAAGGCGGCGACGACCGTCGCATGAGGGGGAAAATCCCTCGAGGGATCGAGCGACACGCGCTGGACAGGCCCGCCCGTTTCTGTTAATCGCCCGCCCACGTTCCGGTGCGGTTTCCGCGCCGGCACAGCCCTTTTCCTTTGATCACCCGGCGATCAGCCCAACTCAGGACATCCGAGTGCAAGTTCTCGTTCGCGACAACAACGTCGACCAGGCCCTCAAGGCGCTCAAGAAGAAAATGCAGCGCGAGGGAATTTTCCGCGAAATGAAGCTGCGCGGCCATTATGAGAAGCCCTCCGAGCGTCGCGCTCGTGAAAAGGCCGAAGCCGTCCGCCGCGCCCGCAAGCTGGCCCGCAAGAAGCTGCAGCGCGAAGGCGTCCTCCCGATGAAGCCCAAGCCGGTTGTCGCCGGCCGCTAAGGCGCAGTCATCGGCCGCAAGGCTTGGCCAGTACGAATTTATCGGCGCCCCGGGTTTTCCGTGCGGCGCCGTGACTTTTTGGTAACCATCATGGGCGAATGTGCGGGCGAGGCGCCGCCGCGCCCGGCGAGTGGCATGAAAGCGGGCTAAAGTCTCATTTCAGCCTCATTCGCCCGGCCTTTCGGGGCTATTCTGCAAGCGACGAGAAAGGCCCGGACTTCGGGCGGGTAGATTCTATGAGCATGACGGTCCAGACCCCCTCCTCCAGACTGGCCCCCAAAGGCCGCTGGTTCGCCGCACTGGCGGCAGCCGGACTGGCAGGCCTGCTGGCCGGCTGCGATTCGACCGGCCCGCTTGGCGCCAGCATGGGCCGCGGCGTCGCCGCCACGACCGCGCCGGACGAAGGGACCAAGGACAATCTCCAGTCGCTGAGCGAATATATCCGCGCCAATCCCGGCGATGCGCAGGGCTATAACACCCGCGGCGCAGCCTATGCCCGCATCGGCCGTTATCAGGACGCGATCGCCGACTTCAGCCAGGCCGTTCGCATCGACCCAGGCAATGCCGCCGCCTTCACAAATCGTGGACTTGCCCAGCGCCAGGCCGGCAACGATCAGGCCGCGATGGCCGATTTCACAGCGGCCATCCAGGCCAATCCGCGCCACGCCACGGCCTATATCGCCCGCGCCAACCTGCTGCGCACCCAGAACAATCTGACCGCCGCCATGGCCGACCTGACGGAAGCGATCCGTATCGCGCCGGAAAACGCCGAATCCTTCCACGCCCGTGGCCTCATCCATCAGCGGCAGGGCGATCACGCCCGCGCAATCTCCGATTTCGACAATGCGATCGACCGCAATCCCTTCGTGGCTGCGCCCTACGAAGCGCGCGGGCAAAGTCTCACCATCACCGGCAAACTCGATGCGGCGATCGAGGACTTCAACGCCGCGCTCAACGTCAACAATCGCAATGCCGAAGCCTGGGCCGGTCTGGGCGTCGCCTACGAGCGCAAGGGCGACCGCATGAAGGCCAGCGAAAGCTACAACCGCGCGCTGGTCGTCAATCCGAACAGCTCACTGGCTCGTGAAGGCCTGAGCCGCATCGGCCGCGTCTGACAGCGCGCGTTTGCGCGCTTTCGGCTCGCTGTTATGATTGGCTGTGAGTACGCGCCGGAGCAGCGCCGATGACAGCCTTCAGCAAGATTACGACCGATCTAGTCCCCGTTATGCCGCGCCAGAGCGTGCCGCCGCTCGATGTCGCCCTGAGCGATGGCGGGCGATATATCCTCGCGCAGGACGATCCCGGGCTGTTCTCGATGATCGTCTTCTATCGCGGCCTGCATTGCCAGCAATGCAAGGCCTATCTCGGCGAACTTGAAAAACTGCTGCCGGAATTCGACAAGCGCGGCATCACCAGCGTCGCGATTTCGATGGACGAAGAAGATCGCGCAGCCCTGACGAAGCCGGAATGGGGGCTGAAGCAATTGCGCGTCGGCTATGGCTTGTCGCTACAATCGGCGCGCGACTGGGGTCTGTTCCTCACCGAAGCACGCCCACGCGCCAAGGGCCTGAGCGAGCCGCCCTATTGTTGCGAGCCCGCGGTTTTTCTCGTCGGTCCCGACAAGACCATGTGGTTCTCAGCCGTTCAGAACATGGCTTTCGCGCGTCCCCGCTTCGAGGACATAATCAGCGGTTTCGAATTTCTCTTCGGCATGGGCTATTTCACCGAAAAGGAATGCCCGGCTCGAGGCGAACTGCTGACATTGCCGCATACCGTTCCCGCATGAGTGAAGGCCGGGGCATCATCCTATACGACAGCGTGTGCATCCTGTGCTCACGTTCCGCACAATTCGTTATCGCCCGAGATCATGAGGCCTTTTTCCGCTTCGTGCCGATCCAGGGCGATCGCGGACGCGAACTTGCCGCGACAGTCGGGATCGACGCCGACAGGCCGCAATCCTTCGCAGTCTTCATCGACGGCCGACCGTACCTGAAATCCGACGGTGTCATCGCCATTCTTTCGCGCCTGCCCCGCTGGGGCTGGACATCCGCCTTGCGCTTTATCCCCAGGTTGCTGCGCGACTGGATTTACGACCGCGTGGCGCGCAATCGCTATCGCATCTTCGGGCGAGCCGACGCCTGCATTATGCCTGATGCCTCCGTGCGCAGCCGCTTCGATGGGCTCGAGAGCGTCAGGGACACCACAATCCGATGATAGCGCCCCGGCGCATCCTGATCGTGGGCGGATACGGCACATTTGGCGGACGCGTTGCCCGCCTGCTTGCGAACGAAGAGCGCATCGTCCTGCTGATCGCCGGACGCTCTATGGCGCGCGCCGAGGCTTTCTGCGCGCGCTACGCCGGCACGCAGCAGATGCTGCCTTGCCTTTTCGACCGCACCGGCGACATTCCCGGCCAGATCGCCTTGCTCCGGCCGGATCTTGTGATCGATGCTGCCGGACCGTTCCAGATCTATGGCGACGCGCCCTACGCCTTGCCGCGCGCGGCCATACACGCCGGCGCTAACTACCTCGACCTTGCCGACGGATCGGATTTCGTCGCGGGGATTGGAAGGCTCGATGCAGAAGCAAAGGCGCGTGGCGTATTCGCATACTCCGGTGTGAGCACCTTTCCGGCGCTGTCCTCATCTGTCGTGAAGTCCTTGCTGGCCGAAGGCGACCGGCCCGAAACCGTTGAAGCGGGATTGTCGCCCTCGCCGCGCGCCGACCTCGGTCTCAGCGTCATACGCGCAGTCGCGAGCTATGCTGGATTGCCTATCGCCATAACCCGCAATGGCGGGCTCGCGGTGGCGTATGCGCTGTCCGAAAGCCGCAAGGCTCATATCGCCGCGCCCGGTCGCATTCCGCTCGGCCAGCGCCGCTTTTCCCTGGTGGATGTGCCCGACCTCACCCTGCTGAAACATGTCTGGCCGGACCTGCGCAACGTCTGGATCGGCGCGGCGATGAATCCCTCGTGGCTACAGCGCTGTCTGAATTTCTGCGCCTGGCTCGTCAGGCTGCGAGTGGCGCTGCCGCTCGAGCGATTTGCGCCTCTGATGCTGCGGATGCGCAATTTTTTCGCGCGAGGCGAACATCGCGGCGGAATGTACGTCCGGGTTTCAGGCCGCGACCGACAGGACCAGACCTTCCTGCGGACATGGCACATGCAGGCGGAAGGCGACGATGGCCCCTTCATTCCGGCGATACCCGCTGCCGCCATCGTGCTGCGCTGGCTCGATGGGCGAGCACCGGAACCGGGCGCCCGGCCAGCCCTGCAAATTCTCGAGCTCGAAGATTTCGCGCCATTTTTCCGCACACTTGCAGTCACACATGGAATCCGCAGCGAAACCCCGAACGCGCCACTCTATCGCCGGGCGCTCGGTGACGCGTTCGAGCGCCTGCCGCCGGCGTTGCGCCAGATGCATGACAGGCCGCACTCCAGGACCGTCTCCGGCCGGGCCGACATCGAGCGAGGTAAGAATCCTCTCGCCCGGTTCGCCGGCGCCATTTTCGGATTCCCGCCGGAAGGGCGCGACGTGCCGGTGCGCGTGACGTTCGACGTAAGGGGCGACGTAGAAATCTGGCAGCGCGATTTCGCCGGGCGGCGCTTTCAATCGGTGCAGACCATGGGGCGGGGCCGCAACGCCGGGCTGATTGACGAGCGTTTCGGTCCGATAACCGTCGGCCTCGCCTATGACCTCGACGGAAGCGGCCGGGGTTATCTGCGCGTGCGTAACTGGCGTGTGCTCGGCCTGCCCATGCCGCGCTGGCTAGCGCCGGGCGGCGAGACCTACGAATCCGAGAGAGACGGCCGCTTTTGCTTCCACGTCGAAATTGCGCATCCGCTGACCGGTCCCATCGTCAGCTATCGAGGCTGGCTCGCCGACGGTACGGAAGCTTGAAGCCTGCGCCCATTGGTCCTGCCCCGCAACCTTAAGGCCGATTGCCCGACTTCGCCATTTCGGCTAAACGCGATCAAACAATTTCCATGCAGAGGTTGGGGTATGGCTGACAATCACGGAACAGTGCACGGCGCGGCGGATCATTCTCCGGCCCATTCGGGCATGGACTATGCCGAGCACGAAAAGACCTACAAGCTGTTCCTGCTGCTGACGAAGTGGGGCATCATTTTCAACGTGGTCATCCTCGTCCTGATGGCGATATTCCTGCTCTGACATTCGGCTCTCGCCGGAATACGCGCGTCCGGCCTGCAACTCGCAGGCGCGTTTGGCGCATGAGTGAAGCTTGCGCTCGCGAAATCTGCGAGAATGCAAGATCGGCTTTAAAGTGTGACGGCGGCGAACCCGCCAAACAGCCCGGAGGATATGATGCGCATCGCGGTTCCCGCCGAGACGCAGGGTAACGAGACCCGCGTGGCCGCCACGCCGGACACGGTGAAACGCCTGATCGGACTTGGCGCGGAAGTCGCCGTCCAGCGCGGCGCCGGCCTTTCCTCGGGCATAACCGACGCGGATTACGAAGCTGCAGGCGCCAAGCTCGCTGGCTCCGCCTCCGAGACCGTTGCGAACGCCGATATTGTCCTCGCCGTTCGCCGCCCTCCGGCGAGTTCACTCGCCGGCGCGGCGAAGGGTGTCGCTGTCATTTCCATCATGGACCCCTATGGCGCCGAGGCCGCGCTCGGCGAACTGGCTGCCGCCGGCGCGTCGTCCTTCGCGATGGAACTGATGCCGCGCATCACCCGCGCGCAGGTGATGGACGTTCTCTCCTCGCAGGCCAACCTCGCGGGCTATCGCGCCGTCATCGACGGCGCCTCCGAATACGGCCGCGCACTGCCGATGATGATGACGGCGGCCGGCACCGTGCCCGCCGCGCGTATCTTCATCATGGGCGTCGGCGTCGCCGGCCTGCAGGCCATCGCGACGGCCCGCCGCATGGGCGCTGTCGTTACGGCGACGGACGTTCGCCCCGCGACGAAGGAACAGGTCGAATCGCTCGGCGCGAAGTTTCTGGCGGTCGAGGACGAGGAATTCCAGCAGGCGCAGACCGCCGGCGGCTACGCCAAGGAAATGTCGAAAGAGTATCAGGCGAAGCAGGCGGCGCTCACCGCGAGCCACATCGCCAAGCAGGACATTGTTATCACTACCGCGCTGATCCCCGGCCGCCCCGCGCCGAAACTGATCACCGCAGACATGGTGAAGTCGATGCGCCCGGGCTCAGTCATCATAGATCTCGCAGTCGAACGCGGCGGCAATTGCGAACTCGCAAAGCCCGGCGAAATCGCCGTCACCGAGAATGGCGTGAAGATCGTCGGCCACCTTAATGTGCCCGGCCGTTTGGCGGCGACGTCGTCGAGCCTCTACGCCAAGAACCTTCTGGCTTTCGTCGAGACACTCGTCGACAAGGAGAAGAAGGCGCTCGCCATCAACTGGGACGACGAACTCGTCAAGGCGACGCTGCTGACGCGCGACGGCGCGATCGTGCATCCGAACTTCCAGCCGAAATCCTGACAATCGCTTTCGAGGGCTGACCGATGGCAAACGAAGCCGCAACCAAAACATTCATCGATGCGGTGACGCAGGCCGCAACGCAATATGCCGACCAGATCGGCGCTGCCGCAGGCGGCGCGGCCCATGCGGCAAGCGGCGGGGCGATCGATCCCTTCGTCTTTCGCCTCGCGATATTCGTGATGGCGATTTTCGTGGGCTACTACGTCGTCTGGTCCGTGACGCCGGCATTGCATACGCCGCTGATGTCCGTGACCAATGCCATCTCCTCCGTGATCGTCGTCGGCGCGCTGCTGGCTGTCGGCGTCGACGCTTCGACACCAGGCGAAGACGGACCGCTCTGGGCGAAGATATTCGGCTTCATCGCGCTCATTCTCGCCTGCGTGAACATATTCGGTGGCTTCCTCGTCACCGAACGCATGCTCTCGATGTACAAGAAGAAGGGCTGAGAACTCATGAGCGCCAATTTCGCAGCCGTTCTCTATCTCGTCGCCGGCGTCCTCTTCGTCCTGTCCCTGCGCGGACTTTCGTCGCCTTCGACATCGAGGCAAGGCAATCTCTTCGGCATGATCGGCATGGCCGTCGCGGTCGTGACCACACTGCTCTTCAAACTGCCGGCGGGCTTCTCGAGCTGGCTTCTCGTCATCGCCGGCATCGCCATCGGCGGCGGTATCGGTGCCTGGCGCGCCCGCACCGTCCAGATGACGGACATGCCGCAACTCGTGGCGTTCTTCCACGCCCTTGTCGGCCTTGCTGCGGTTCTCGTGGCGGCAGGAGCGCTCTATGCGCCCCAGGCCTTCGGCATCGGCGCGCCCGGAAAAATCAGCGGCGCGAGCCTGATCGAGATGGCGCTCGGCGCCGCCATCGGCGCGATCACCTTCACCGGCTCGATCATCGCCTTCGCCAAGCTGGACGGACGCATGTCCGGCAAGCCGATCATGCTGCCGCAGCGTCACCTCGTGAATGCCGGCCTCGGCATCTTCCTCTTCCTGATGCTGATCGCCTTCACCAAAAGCGAAAGCGCCGCGGTCTTCTGGATCATCTGCGCCGTCTCGATGGCGCTCGGCATTCTGCTGATCATTCCGATCGGCGGGGCGGACATGCCGGTCGTCGTGTCGATGCTGAACTCCTATTCCGGCTGGGCGGCCGCGGGCATCGGCTTCACCCTCGGCAATCTGGCGCTGATCATCACCGGCGCGCTTGTCGGCTCTTCGGGCGCGATCCTCAGCTACATCATGTGCAAGGGCATGAACCGCTCTTTCATATCGGTCATTCTCGGCGGATTCGGCGGCGAGACCGAGGTTGCTGCCGGTCACGTCGAAACCCGCCCGGTGAAACAGGGCTCCGCAGACGATGCGGCCTTCATCATGAAGAATTCCTCGAAGGTCATCATCGTGCCCGGCTACGGCATGGCGGTGGCGCAGGCGCAACATGCGCTGCGCGAAATGGCGGATATCCTCAAGAAGGAAGGCGTCGAAGTTTCCTACGCCATTCATCCCGTCGCGGGCCGCATGCCCGGCCACATGAACGTGCTGCTGGCCGAAGCCAACGTGCCCTATGACGAAGTCTTCGAACTCGAAGACATCAACAGCGAGTTCGCGCAGGCCGATGTCGCCTTCGTCATCGGCGCGAACGACGTCACCAATCCCTCGGCCAAGACCGATCCGAAATCGCCGATCTTCGGCATGCCTGTGCTCGACGTCGAAAAGGCGAAGACTGTTCTCTTCATCAAGCGCGGCATGGGCTCAGGCTATGCCGGCGTCGAGAACGAACTGTTCTTCCGCGACAACACCATGATGCTGTTTGCCGACGCGAAGAAGATGGTCGAGAACATCGTCAAGGCGCTCGCGCACTGATAATGTATCGGACGCGGGAAAGCGTCCGATGACGACTACACTCAAAAGCATCCTCTTCTTCGCGGCAGCCGCCTATGCCGCGATTCTGCTCACGCTCTACGTAACGCAGCGGCGCATGATGTACGTGCCCGACCGTAGCCGCATTGCGCCGGCGCTCGCCGGCTTCGCAAAAGCGCAGGCGCAGGAAATCAAAACGCACGACGGCGAAACCCTCGTCGCCTGGTACGCGGAGCCTTTACCCGGCAAGCCGGTCATCCTTTATTTCCACGGCAACGCCGGGCAAATCGCAGGCCGCGCCCATCGCTTTGCCCGGCTCACGGAAGACGGAACGGGTCTTCTCGCCATCAGCTATCGCAGCTATGGCGGCTCGACCGGATCGCCGAGCGAAGAAGCGCTGGTTGCAGATGCGCGCACCGCTTACGACCGGATCCTGGCCGATGGCGTCGACGCAAGCCGCATCGTGCTGATGGGGGAATCGCTCGGCACCGGCGTCGCCGTGGCGCTTGCCAGCGAAAAGCAGGTCGCGGCGCTCGTTCTCGAAGCACCCTTTTCCAGCACTGTCGATGTCGCCGCCGAAATATACTGGATGTTCCCCGTGCGCTGGCTGATGCAGGATCAGTTCCGCTCGGACCTGCGCATCGCAAAAGTGACGGCGCCCGTTTTGATCGTACATGGAACTGCGGATCGCGTCGTTCCCCTGCGTTTCGGCGAAAGACTGTTCGCGCTGGCGCGAGAGCCAAAAGCATTCATGGGAATAGAAAATGCCGGACATCAACCGCTCGACGAAACATCCGTTCTGCCGCGCGTGAAAGAATGGCTGAATACGCAACTCAAGTGACAAACAAAAACGCCGGCGAAATCGATCGCCGGCGTTCTCTCTGAATATAGATATGGATCAGTTGCAGACGCGCACGTTGCGGTCGCCGATGTAATTGCCCCAGCGGTCGGTGACCGGGCGGCGCTCGATCCAGCATTCGCGCGGCGCGGAGTTCGCCGCCCCGATCGCGACAGCCGCGCCAAGCACACCGAGACCAATGGCTGCCGCGCCCAGACCAACGCCACGACCGCCACGGCGAACCACGACGCCACGGCGCGGACCCACGGCGCGCGGCGCGAAGCGGCGGCCCTGCGTCTGCACGATCATCTTCTCCGGAGACACCTCGGCAGCGGACAGACCCGTCGCCATGATGGGAGCAGCCGAAGCGCCACTCGCGAGAAGCACTGCGCCAACGAAAGCCGCACCGCCGAAGGAAATACCCAAAATCTTCATGACGAAACTCCTGTTTTACGCCGACCTTTCGCCAAGCTAGCACATCCGAAAAGTTTAGCAAAAGTTAACGCGTTGTAATGTTTAACGCTCGGGCGACATTCCCCAGCGTTCGGACGAAGGTTGGTTGTGCGGCTGCAGGATAAGCGCCCGCCAGCGCTGTGCGACGCCGCACAATCTGCAATTTCGCGCAAGATTGCGCGGGAGTCTGCTTCCGGAAACCATATCAGTGACTTGTGGAAAAATTCCGTCTCGCAGCTTCATCGACCGTAAGCATGAGCGTCCGTAGTTCCCGCACTTGCGGAAAGATCGCGACCACCCGATATTAGGGCTCTGTCTGCAGCGCGTTCGCAGAGGGGCTGCGCGCCGCATCATCAGGAGGGTTGAATGAAATCGAGATTTTTTGGGCTGGCAGGACTCTTTGCGGCGCTGACCGCGGGTTTTCTGTTGATCGCTCCAGATATGGCTGACGCAAAGCTCAGCAAGAGCGGCGGCTCAGGCAGCCGTGGCTCCAAATCACAGATGGCCCCGCCCGCGACGCAGACTGCGCCGCGTAGCGCGACGCCGATCCAGAACAACGCCGCGCCGCGCGCCGGCATGCCCGCCAATTCCGCGATGGCCGCCAACGCCACGCGTCCCGGCATGTTCGGCTCGATGAGCAAGGGCGGCTTCATGGCCGGCCTCCTCGGCGCAGGCGCGCTCGGCCTTCTGCTCGGCTACGGCCTGTCGGGCGGTCTGGGCGGTCTCGGCGCGATCCTCGGCCTGCTCGTGCAAATTGCGCTCTTCGCCGGTGTCGCCTTCCTGCTCTTCTCCTGGTGGCAGCGCCGCAAGCAGCAGAACGATCCGTCCTATGCCACGCAGGCCCAGGGCGGTTACGGACAGCAACAGGGTGCGCCCTTCGCGGGACAGCAGCAGGGTAACGAGCGTTCGGGCTCGGCGCTCGGCGCCATGGGCGTCGGCGCGGGAGCGGGCGCTGCCGCAGGCGGCATGTTCGGTCAGCAGCCGCAGGCCCAGGAACAGGTTCCGACCCGGCCGCTGAATCTCACCGGGGAAGATTTCCCGGCCTTCGAGAAGCTTCTCGCAGGCGTGCATGAAGCCTTCGCGAAGGAAGACCAGACGGCCCTGCGCCAGCTCTGCACCGAGGAGATGGCCGATTACTTCGCTCAGGACATCGCACAGAACGTGCGCGAGAACCGCGCGCTACGTCTCTCGGATGTTCGCCTCGAACAGGGCGACCTCGCCGAAGCCTGGAAAGAGCCCGGCGCGGAATATGCGACCGTCGCGATGCGCTTCTCGATGATCGAACAGATCCTCGACCGCCGCACCGGGCAGCCGACGGACGGAAACGGCGTCGATCGCAGCGAGGTCACGGAAATCTGGACCTTCGTGCGTCCGGCCGGCGGCAAGCAGCAGGATTGGCAGCTTTCAGCCATTCAGGAGGCCGAGCCGGCCAACGCCTGACGCGACCAGTCTGAAAATAATCGGCCCCTTCTCGGCAACGTGAGGGGGCCTTTTCTTTGAGCAAAGCTGTAGCGATTGCCTCGCCGCGATGAGGCGGATAAGACACGCCGTCTCATTCCAACAAGGCATGAAAAGGATCGCGTTCGATGGCCGACTTCAAGATACTGGCGGTTTCCGGCAGCCTTCGTAAAGGCTCTTACAATTCGGCGGCGTTGCGCGCGGCGCAGGAAGTCGCGCCAGCGGGCGTGACCATCGAGATCGCCGACATCAGCGATATCCCCATGTACAACGACGACGTGCGCAGCGCTGGCCTTCCCGCATCCTGCCAGCGCCTGCGCGCGCAGATGGCGGCAGCCGACGCAGTGCTCTTTGCCGTTCCCGAATATAATTACGCCGTCGCCTCGCCGCTGAAGAACGCTTTCGACTGGGTGTCGCGTCCGCCGGATCAGCCGCTGAACATGAAGGCTGTCGGCCTCATCAGCGCATCCGGCGGCCCGCTCGGCGGCGTGCGCGCGCAATATGCCATGCGCCACATGCTGATTGCCACCAACTCGTTCTGCGTGAACAATCCGCAAGTCGTGATCGGCGCGGCGCAGACGAAGTTCGACGAGAATGGCAAGTTCAACGATCAGATGGGCCGCGATCTCATCAAGCAGCTCATCGAAAGCCTCGTGAAACTCGCCAAGCAATTGCGCGCGCCGGTGAACGAATAACAAAATAGAAAATGCAAACAAAGACGCCGCCCCGAAGAGCGGCGTCTTTTTGTTTTTGGCACCCGTTTGCCGGGTCTTGAGTTTGTGCCGAAATCAGAACGCTCCGAATACGACTGCGCCAAGAAACGCAAACGCTGCGCAGATCGCGATAATATCGAACGTCTGGACGGTGGCCATAAGGTCCTCCTTTGGCACTCGCTTTCGATCCAACGGTACGCAACTGAGACACCAAGACTAGCCGGAATTAATCTTTCGGCAAGTCTTGACATCCGACCGAACGCATATCCTGCCCGACCGGTTTCAACTTGGCATTGCAATTTCCGCTCGACTTTGGATCAAATGCTTGAATCCCGAGCGGAAATGGCCCCATCCTGCCGACTCGACGGGATTGTTGAGATCGCAAGCGCAGTCAGTCTGGCTTGTTTTTGCAGCGCAAGAATTCGTATTTGCATTGCGAAATTGTGTGAGGAGGAGTGAAGAATGCCGCGTGGCCCGTGGGGCACATGGGACAAGAGCGAGAAGCGCGGCTACCACCACGGCCGGCTGAAGGAAGCGCTTGTCGAAGCGGCGCGTTCGCTGGTCGCACGGCATGGCCCCGCAGGCTTCACGCTGGCGGAAGCGGCCAAACTCGTCGGCGTAACGCCTGCAGCGCCCTATCGGCATTTCAGCGACCGCGACGAATTGATGGGCGAAGTCGCGCGGCAGGGCTTCGATAATTTTCGCGGCCGTCTCGTTGCAGCATGGGATGAAGGACGGCCCGACGCGAGCGAAGCGCTGAAGCGCATGGGCCGCGCCTATCTCGCCTTCGCACGCGATGAGCCCGGATATTACTTCACGATGTTCGGACATGCCCAGAGGCTTGCAACGGGTGGCGGACACGAAGCCGCGCAGCGCGCCTTCGATGCGCTCGCCAATGCAGCCGGCGGCGTCTTGAAGCAACGCGGCGCAAGAGCGGATGGCGCGCGTAAACTGGCGTATGAAATCTGGTCGCTTTCTCACGGCGTCGCGACATTGATGCTGGGCAGGCATCTGGAAGCCGGCAACAGCGAATGCGATCCCATGACCGTGCTCGAAAGCGGCGTCACCGCAATGATTGAGAAAGCGGTCTGGAGCGCACGTTGATGGTCTGAGCCCAAACATAAAAAATAGAACGGGAGGAAGCAGTATGAGAAACAGGTTCCGGCTGCTCGCATTGTTCTGCATGTTGCTGGCGGGCAATGTTGCGCAAGCACAAGCCGACGCAGCTTTCTACGAAGGGCGGCAGATGTCCATTGTCGTCGCGAGTACCGCAGGCGGTGGCTACGATACCTACGCGCGCCTCGTCGCACGGCATATGGGGCGGCACATTCCTGGCGAGCCTCGCATCATCGTTTCAAACATGAGCGGCGCCGGCGGCAACATGGCGGCAAATTACATCGTCAATTCATTACCGCCTGACGGCGCTGCGCTGGCCCTCGTCCTGCCGCCGACCATCGTCGGCGGGCTCTACGAAAGCGTGCAGAAACTGCGCTACGATCCCTCCAAACTCATTCATATCGGCAGCGCCAACAGCGAAGTCGACATGTGCTTCGTGCGCGCGGATGCAGGCATGGGAAGTCTTGAGGACGCAAGAACGAAAGAAGTCGTGGCGGGCGGCAGCGCCGAAGGCTCGGTCACCCGGGCGCAGCCCATCATTCTGAACAATCTTCTCGGGACGAAATTCAGGGTCGTCTCGGGCTATCCGGGCACGCGCCAGATCCTCATGGCGCTCGAAAGCGGCGAAGTGGGCGCCGTCTGCGGCATCAGTTATTCCGGCATGGCGCTGCAGAAGCCGGAATGGCTTTCGGGAGGCTTCGTCAAGCCGCTCGTGCAGAACCATTTTCGCGGGTCGGCGCAAGTGAACAAATTGGGAGTTCCGCTCTCGCCTTCTTTCGCACGCAGCGAGGAGGACCGGCAGGCGCTCGAACTTCTGTTCGCACCGCAGGACTTTGGACGGTCTTTCGTCGCCGCGCCAGGCGTTCCGCCGGAGCGCGTAAGACTGTTGCGCGCCGCTTTCATGGCGGCGATGCGCGACAAGGCCTTGCTGGCGGAAGCCGCAACTCTGAAACTCGATATAGAGCCCATTGCAGGCGAAGAACTGCAGGCGCTTGCCGCGCGGCTTTATGCGATGCCACCGCATCTCATCGAACGCGCAAAGGGCGCGCAGATATATCGCGCGCCAAAATAAAAGGCCGGCGCGTGACGCCGGCCTTGAAAATCATGACATCGTTTGCCGATCAGGAACCCGCGCCAGCCGTCGGCACTGTGACGGCGCGGCGGTTTTGCGACCAGCAGGAGATGTCGTTGCACACCGCAACCGGACGTTCCTTGCCGTAGCTCGCAGTGCGCACGCGGCCCGCGGAGACGCCCCGGCCAACGAGATAATTTTTCGTCACCTCGGCGCGGCGCGCGCTCAGCGCAAAGTTATATTCACGCGTGCCGCGCTCGTCGGCATGGCCTTCGACGACGATGCGATAGCGCCCATACTGGTTGAGCCACTGAGACTGCTTGTCGAGCGTAGCCTGCGCCGTCGGCGTCAGTTCGGATGAATCGGTCTCGAAGAACACGCGGTCGCCGACGCTCTGGGCGAACTCTTCCACCGAGCCCGGCGCGGCCCTGCTACCCGGCGCGCCTCCGGCAAGCCCTGCACCCGCGTTCGGATCCTGATTTTTCGAACAGGCTGCGACAGCGAGAACCGCGACGATAGCCGCCGCGAACTTGAACGCGCGCGCATTCTGAATCCCCAACATATCCATACTCCTTGCACCGGGCGCACAGCATTCACACGCAGCTCACGCATGGACGACGCCGAACCATGTGCAAGACCTAACGCCCGGTTGGTTAAGCGAAGGTTCCGTCAACCTTGATGGAAGCTTCTTCTATTGCGTTGCATTTGAGCAATTCTGCGCCTTGGTTAACGCGAGATTGATGGCGGCAATGCGGCGCTGTGCACAGGTTGGCGAAGCTGGCGGCGCTGTGACAAACTCACGTCAAAAGGGAGGCGGAGATGGCGACGACCAGGCTGACGGCGGGAATTTGGCTCTGTCTGTCATGCTTTGCTGCGCAACCGCCTAGCGCGATCGCACAAGGCGGCTCCGCCTTTCCGAAAACCGTGAACATCCATGTCGGCTATGGGCCCGGCGGCGGTTACGATACGAATGCGCGCCTCGTCGCGCGCCATTGGGGACGCCATTTGCCCGGGCAACCCGTCATCATCGTCCAGAATATGCCGGGCGCGGGCGGATTGCGCGTCGCCAACTGGATTGCGACTGCCGCGCCGGCGGACGGCAGCGCCGTGGCGATCACCGGCTCGCCCAATTTCCTGAGCCCGCTTCTGGACGGCAAGGGCGCGCAGTTCGATCCGCTGAAGCTCGTGTTCCTGGGCTCGCTCTCGGGCGAGGCCGCGGCCTGCGCGGTCTGGCATTCGGCCGGCGCAAAATCCCTCGCCGACTTGTCGCGCATCGAAGTGCTGGCGGGCGCAAGCGGTCCCGCATCGGTTTCGACGGTTTATCCGCTGGCGCTGAACGCCGTGCTGGGTACGCGCTTCAAACTCGTCCAGGGCTATACCGGATCGGCGCAGGCGATCCTCGCCATGGAGAAAGGCGAGATACAGGCCTTTTGCGGCTGGACGCATAATGCGCAGCCCGATTGGGTGCGCGATGGCCGCGTATTTCTCGTCACGCAAATCGGCCTCACGCGCGATCCCTATTTTCCGAACGTACCGCTTGCGCTCGACTTCGCGCGCAATGACGAAGACCGGCAGTTGCTCGAATTGATTTTCGCGCCGCAGTCGATCACGCGGCCCTATATCGCGCCGCCCTCGCTACCGGCAGATGTTGCAAACACGATGCGCAAAGGTCTTGCAGACATGGCCTCGGACGAGGGCTTTCGCAGCGAGGCCGCGCGCATGAATATGGCCCCGTCCTACATGAGCGGCGATGACGTGACGGCAATCCTGAAGCGGATTTATTCCTCCGCGCCGCACGTCGTCGAACGCGCGAGAAAAATTCTGATTCCGTAAATTCCACATATAACGAGTGCGGCATTCGGGCCGGAAGGCAGAAAGGCCCGCCAAAGAAATTGTGGGCCGGATCGAATGTGGACGCGACAACCAATTTGATCTTAAGTTGGAAAGCCAAATTTGGGGGAAACGCGTCGCAGATGAAAGTTCTTTTGTTCAGTCCGCACACGAACGAGGACGAATTTTTCGCCGCCATGCGCGCATTCCCGCAAGTCGAGTTCGACATTGCCCGCAAAGCCGACGAACTTCTGCCCAAACTGCCGGGAGCGGAGATGCTCATCACCGCCAATCGCGTTTACGACGCGCAGGCGGCCGGACTGATCCGCGAACATGGCGGCGCGCTCAAGTGGATCCAGTTCACGACATCGGGCATCGACAAGGCTGCAGCCAACGGTTTCCCGCGCGGCGTCATCGTCACCAATCTCGCGGGATTGCGCGCTTTCGCCGTCGCCGAACATGCGCTTTACCTGATGCTCGCGCTGGCGCGTAACGCCCGCCGCAGCATGGACGCCTTCGCGCGCAGAGACTGGGCGCGCGACGATCTCTCCGCCGGCATGGACAATCTTTCCGGACGTCATCTCGTCATCGTCGGCATCGGCGCCATCGGGCAGGACATCGCGCGCAAGGCGAAGGCCTTCGACATGCGCGTGACCGGTATCAGCCGCTCGGCTGCGAAGCCTGCGCATTTCGATGCCGTATTGCCGCGCAGCGAATTGCGCGCCGCCGCGCGCAAGGCGGATTATCTCGTCGTCGCTGCGCTCGCCGACGACACCACGCAGCAGATCGTCTCGCGTGACGTGATCGAAGCTTTGCCGGCTCGCGCCTTTGTCGTGAACATCGCGCGCGGCTCCCTGATCGACGAGCCGGCGCTGATCGAGGCGCTGGAAGCGCGCAAGTTCGCAGGCGCCGGGCTCGACGTGCAGGCGGTCGAACCCCTGCCGCCCGACCACAAGCTGTGGCGTCTCGACAACGTGGTGCTGACCCCGCATACCGCAGGCGCGGGCTCGCAAGGCACGGGCACGACACACGCAAGCCTTGTCGCCGCGAACATCAAGCGCTGGCTCGCCGGAGAAAAACTCGACAAGATCGTGATCGAAAGAACGAATTAGAAAAGTACGACATGAAAACCGGATACGATTACATCATTCTCGGCGGCGGCTCCGCTGGCTGCGTTCTCGCAAACCGTCTCTCCGCCGATCCATCATGCAGCGTGCTGCTGGTCGAGGCAGGGCCACGCGACTGGGATCCACTCATACGCGTGCCGCTCTTCGCAGGCATTTATTACCGCACGAAGATTCACAACTGGGCCTATCTCACCGAGCCCGAGCCGCATCTCGACAACAGACGCATCGAATGGCCGCGCGGACGTGTGCTCGGCGGCTCCTCCGCCATCAACGGCATGATCTACACGCGCGGCAACCGCTTCGATTACGACCAGTGGGCGCAACTCGGCTTGCGCGAATGGAGCTACGAGAAGCTCCTGCCCTTCTTCAAGAAATTCGAAAACTTCGAGGATGGCGAAAACGAGTGGCACGGCGCGGACGGCGAACTGCCGGTGACGCGCCCGGCTGCATGGCCGCTCTTCGACAATTTCATCGAGGCCGGCCAGCAGATGGGCCTGCCATTCAATCCCGATTTCAACGGCGAAAGTCAGGACGGCGTCGGCCGCTATCACACCTCGTCGGACAATGGCGGGCGATGGTCGACAGCGCGCGCCTTCATCGATCCCGTGCGTTCGCGGGCCAATCTCGAAATCGTCACCGGCGCATCGGTCTTGCGCGTCGTCGTCGAGAAGGGAAAGGCGCGAGGCGTCGATCTTCTCGCGCAGGGCATGAAGTGTAATGTCGCGGCGGCGCGCGAAGTCATCGTGTCCTGCGGCGCGATCTCGTCGCCAACCGTGCTCATGCATTCCGGTATCGGCCCTGCCGACGAATTGCGCGCGCTCGGCATCGAGGTCGCGGCGGATGCGCCGGGCGTCGGCAAGAACCTGCAGGATCACCTCAACGTACGCCTCGAATTCAAATCGCCGAAGGAAGATCCGCTCTTCGCATTGCGGCGCTTCGATCGCGCAGCGATTGCTGTTGCGCGCGCACTGCTTTTCAAGACCGGACCCGCCGCTTCTTTCCCGCTGCAAACAGGCGCGTTCCTGCGCTCACGGCGCGATCTCGCTGCGCCCGATCTGCAGATGCATTTTCTGCCGGGCGTATCGTCGGGACGCATTCGCGCGCCATTCCTGAAGACGCCGCAAGGCCTTTATGAAGGCTGGGGCATGTCCTGCAACGTCTGTCATCTGCGGCCGGAAAGCCGCGGCCGGATCACGTTGCGTAACGCCGATCCGATCGAGCGCCCGATGATCTTCGCGAACTACCTTTCTGCGGAATCCGATCGCATCGCCATCCGCGAAGGCGTGAAGAAGGTGCGCGAGATTTTTGCCCAGAAGGCTTTCGACGGTCTGCGTGGCGACGAGACATTGCCGGGCCATAATGTGAAGACCGACGCCGACATCGACGCCTTCGTTCGCAAGTCAGGCGCGTCGATCTACCACCCGGTCGGCACATGCCGGATGGGCGTTGACCCGGCTTCTGTGGTCGACGAGGAATTGCGCGTGCGCGGCGTCGAGGGCCTGCGCGTCATCGACGCATCCGTCATGCCCTATCTCGTCAGCGCCAACACCAACGCGCCGACCATCATGATTGCCGAACGCGGCGCAGCCTTCATCAGGGCGGCCGCCTGACAAACGAAGAAGATTAAAAGAGGAAACGTATGGTTACGGGTTACGATTACATCGTTGTCGGCGGCGGCTCGGCGGGTTGTGTCGTCGCGAACAGATTGTCTTCCAATCCCGCCGCGCAGGTGCTGCTCGTCGAAGCCGGCGCGCGGGACTGGAACCCGCTGCTGCGCGTGCCGCTGATGGCGACATTCTTCATGCGCAAGAAGTATCATAATTGGGCCTATCTCACCGAGCCCGAGCCCAACCTCAACAACCGCCAGATTCCCTGGCCGCGCGGCCGCGTGCTCGGCGGCTCATCGCAGCTGAACGGCATGGTCTACATTCGCGGCAATCGCGGCGATTACGATCATTGGGCACAACTCGGTCTGCGCGACTGGTCCTACGAGAAAGTCCTGCCCTTCTTCCGGAAGTCGGAAAAATTTCTCGACAATGCGATTGAGGGACGCGAGCAATATCACGGCTCGAACGGCGAACTGCCCGTGATGCGCACGCCCGTCGACGATCCGCTCTACAAGGCCTTCGTCGCGGCGGGGCAGGACGCCGGTTATCGCGCCAATCCCGATTTCAACGGCGAGCAACAGGAAGGCTTCGGGCGCTATCATTTCACCATTCGCGACGGCCAGCGCTGGTCGACAGCACGTTCATTCATCGGCCCCATTGCCGACCGCAAGAATCTCACGGTGCTGACAGGCGCACAGCTCATCAAGGTCGTGATCGAAAACGGCCGCGCCATCGCCATCGACGTAAGATCCGGCGGCAAGGTCGAACGTATCTTCGCTTCGCAGGAAATCGTTCTGTCCTGCGGCGCGATCACTTCGCCGACAGCGCTCATGCATTCGGGTATCGGCGATGCGGAAGAACTGCGCAAGCACGGCGTCAAGATCGTCGCCGACAGGCCGAATGTCGGCCGCAACCTGCAAGACCATCTCACGATCCGCGTCGTCCATGCCAGCCAGAAGCCGGACAGCCTCTACGATCTGCGCCGCATAGATCGCTCCGCCGCGAGCGTGCTACGCGCGCTTTTCACACGCAAGGGCCCGGCGACATCCATGCCGCTGGAAGGCGGGGCCTTCATCCGTTCGCGGCCGGAGATGGAACATCCCGATCTTCAGATCCATTTCTTCCCGGGCGTGCCCGCGCAAAATGGCTTGCGCGTACCTTTTGAAAAGCCGCTGCCCGGCGTTTACGACGGTTACGGGTTTGCCGGCACGATTTGCCAGTTGCGGCCCGAAAGCCGCGGTCATATCGCGTTGAAGAACAGCGATCCCTTCGCCGCGCCGCGCATTCATGCGAACTATCTCGCGACCGAAGGCGACAAGCTGACCATGCGCGCAGGTTTCAAGATTCTGCGCGATGTGCTGAACCGGAAACCCTTCGGCTTCATGCAGAGCAAGGAAGTTCAACCCGGCCCGGCCGCGCAAAGCGATGCGGAGATCGATGCCTACATCAAGCAATATGCGGGCACAGTCTATCATCCCGTCGGCACATGCAGGATGGGGATCGACCCGGACTCGATTCTCGACGAGGAACTGCGCGTGCGCGAAGTCGAGCGTCTGCGAGTCGCCGACGCCTCCGTCATGCCGACGCTGATCAGCGGCAACACCAATGCGCCCTCGATCATGATCGGCGAGAAATGCGCCGATTACATGCTGCGTGCGGCAAACTGAGAAAGGCTCGTCCAATGCCGATTGCAACGTCTCTCGATCACATCTGCGATGTCGCCGTGAAGGTCGCCAAGCCGTTCGAAATAGGCGATGTCGGCACGGGCGAGCGCCGCATCATCGATATTCTCGGCGGTACGATCGAAGGTCCGAAATTCAACGGCAAGGTTCTGCCCGGCGGCGCGGACTTTCAGATCATTAGGCCGAATGGATTCACCATTCTCGAGGCGCGCTACGCGATCCAGGCAGACGATGGCGCGCTGGTCTATGTCGAGAACAACGGCGTACGCTTCGGCGCGCCTGATGTGATGGCGAAGATCAAGCGCGGCGAACCCGTCGATCCCGCGCAGGTTTATTTCAAGTCGGTCATCCGCTTCGAGACGGCGGCGGAGCCATATCGCTGGATGATGGAGTCGATATTCGTTTGCTCTGGCCAGCGCAGGCCCGATGCGGTGGAACTGTCGATATTCAGATTGTGCTGAAGGGCCCCGACTTCATATCTCTTTCGTATCGCAGATAAGCAATTCGACGCCTCCATCGGCGAAATTGGCGAGATCGGCAGCGGCCGCCTGGCCTTCCGGCGAGGCAAATGCGGCCTGAATGTCGGCCAGCGAGTCGAAGTGCAATGTCGCAATCAAATGCAGATCCGAGGGCCCGGCAGGCGTGCCGATCGGGCCGGTGGTGACTTCGTATTTGCGCAAGCCGGCGATCTTCTTTGCGATCGGCACATGCGTTGAATAGTAATATTTGTCGAAGACCGCCGTATCCTTCGGCCTGCGGTACATAGCCAGCAATCGCGCCATGGGCTCCTCCCTCATTCGGCGACGGGAATTGGAGCACGCAAAACATGGACCCGCAAGCATCACCTGATCAGCGGACTCCACGACGGATCGGACGCGAAGGACGGCGTCGGCACGGGAAATTCGCCGCGTCCCAGAATGTTCGCCATGAATATCCTGGAGCCCGCGCCGCCGCCGGGATCACGGAAGAACATCACGTAAAGGCCGTTCGGCGCCCAGGTGGGGCCTTCATTATGAAAGCCATCGGCAATGATGCGCTCGCCCGAACCGTCGGGTTTCATAACGCCGATGGCGAAGGAGCCGCTGCGCTGGCGCGTAAAGGCGATGTAATCGCCCTTTGGCGACCAGACCGGCGTCGAATAGCGCGCGCCCTGCCCGAAGGAGATGCGCTTCGCGCCGCCGCCGCTCGCGCCCATCACATAAAGCTGTTGCGACCCGCCGCGATCGCTTTCGAAGACGATCTGGCTTCCGTCGGGCGAATAGGACGGCGAGGTATCGATGCCCGCCGTATCCGTGAGGCGCGTCGTCGAACGCGAGCGAAGATCCATCGCGAAGAGATTGGTATTGGAGCCCGTCGAAAGCGACATGACGATGCGCTGTCCGTCCGGAGCAAAGCGCGGCGCAAAAGTCATGCCCGGAAAATTGCCGACGACTTCGCGCTGGCCCGATTGCACATTCATCAGGAACACCTTCGCATCGGTGTCGGCGAAAGACATGTAGGCGACATCCTGCGACGTCGGCGAGAAGCGCGGCGTCAGCACGAGTTCATTACCGCTGGTGAGAAAACGAATGTTCGCGCCGTCCTGATCCATGATCGCAAGGCGCTTGCGGCGTTTCTGGCGCGTGCCTGTTTCGTCGACGAAGACGACGCGCGTATCGAAAAAGCCGCCCTCGCCGGTGATCTTCGAGAAGATCGCATCGGAAACGATATGCGCCACACGACGCGAATTCTGCGGATCGGTCACATATTGCTGACCCGCAACTTGCTGGCGTTGCGCGACATCCCAGAGGCGGAATTCCGTGCGCATGCGCCCGTCCGCGCCGCGGCCCGTGCGGCCGGTGACGACGAACTGCGCATTGATGATCTTCCAGGCGTCCCAGTTCGGCGCTGCGTCGGGATTGGCGGGACGTTCAGCGAATGAGCCCGAGTCGATAGGCGCGAGATAAACCGAGCGCTTGAAGTTGTTGACGACGATGCTCGTCAGCGCAGGGCCCTGCTGCGCATCGCCCACGAAATCCGTCACCGCGATTTGCACCGGATTGAACGACCCGCCGCGAATGTCGAGCTGGCGTCCCTGCGCAAAGGCATTGCGCGCAACAAAGGGCGCAGCGATAGCACCGGTGAGAAGCGCGGCAGCCTGGCGGCGGGAGATATGATTCGTCATGTCTTTCGTGTCCGGACGATAGGGCAGACGTTACACAGAGACGCGGAAGCTGATGCAAAAAGAAGTTGCATCATCCCATCATCTCCACGGGATCGAAACGCAGCAGAAGATCTTTCCACTCGTTGTAATAGGGCATGTATTGCGCGGGAATCTGCAGCGGGTTGCAGCGCTGGACGGCCCGCAATGCGCTTTCCGCGAGCGACTTCAACGCGGGATCGCTCGGCGGGTTGCGCAACACGGGACGGCCAGAAAGGCCGCCGCCTTGCGTATAGGACACACTGACCTGCGGCTGGTACTCACGACCTTGCGCGGTCCCAATATAGGTCCAGCAACGCTTGTATTGCTCGATCAAAAGGCCGTTGAGTTGCGCCGACATCGACGGCGACATCTTCGACGCATTCGCCGTGGGCGATCCCAGATTCGCCTGGCGATTGACCGGCGCAGGCGCTGTCGAGCCGCGCTGTTGCGCGGACTCCCTGGACGCCAGAATTTTCGAAATCGCCGACGGATCGTATTTCGTCGCCGGCTGCGAATTCTCGTCGCCCGAGCGCGGACGCGCAGCAGGCGTCGGCTTCACGTCGCGATTGGCCTCAACGAGCTTGGCAAGCTGATCGGGCTTCGGCTTTTCCTCGACCTTGCGCGGAATGTTGGGACGGCGCGGCGGCAGCGGCGCAGGCGTTGTCTCCTGCGGCTCGGGCTTCGCTTCGGCCTGCTTTTGAGGCGGGCGTTGCGGCGGCGGAGGAGGCTCCGGCGCATCGTTGGCGACAGGCTTCGGCGGCACGGGCTTGGGGGGTTCCGGCTTCGCCTCGGGCTTCGGCGGCGTCGGGCGCACTGGCGGAGCCGGCGGCTCGGGCTCCGGTTTCACGGGTTCGGGCGCAGGACGCGGCGGCGGCAACGCAGCAACCTTGGGCGGCTCGGGCGGATCGTCCTCGCCCGGATCGGGAATGCGCTTCAGCGGCGGCGGTGGCGTGGGAATATCGCGTTTCGCTTCGGCAATGGGCGGCGTCGGGCGCTGTTCGGCCTGTTGCGATGTTTCGTCGACGCGCGGCTTTGTCTGTTCGGGCTTCGCGGTGCGCTCGCCCTTCACGATCTGGTTCATCTCGCTCTCGGTGATCATTTCCACCGGGATCGCCTCCTGCGCGTCTTCGAATTTCTGCGTCGTCGAGAAGGCAACGAGCGACGCCCCGAGAACAACGGCGTGCACCGCTGCCGAGACATAAAGGCCGGGCTCGTTACGCTTCAATGCCAAACGCACCACCTATTTCCTGTCCTGCTCCGTCACGAGCGCGACCTTCTTGAAGCCGGCCGACGTGATGAGCGCCATCACCTCCGCAACACGTCCGTAATTTACCGCGCGCGAACCGCGCACATAGATGCGCTCGTCCGTCCCCGCCTTCGCGAGCGATTTCACGCGCTCGACAAGCTGGTCGATGCCGACAGGCTGGTCCGATACGAAGATGCCGCCTTTCTCGTCGATGGCGATGGAAATCGGCTTCTGGTCGATATTGAGCGCGGAGGATTTCGCTTCCGGAAGGTCGATGGGAACGCCCGTCGCCAAAAGCGGCGCGGCGACCATGAAGATGATGAGCAACACCAGCATGACGTCGATGAACGGCGTCATGTTGATCTCGGCCATAGCGCCATAGCGCGGCACCCCGCGCCTGCGGCGGCCGCCCTTGCCGGGAGCGCCGACGGACATGCCCATGGCCTAAAACTCCTGATGCGCGGGTTCGCGCGGCGCTTGATTTGCGCGCGCCGGCGTGCCCGAGGCGACATGCTGGTCGATCTGCCGGGACAGGATCGAGGAGAACTCGTCAGCGAAACTTTCCATCCGCGCCTGCGAACGGGCCACGCGCCCCTGCAGGATATTGTAGAAGATCAGCGCGGGAATGGCGGCAAAGAGGCCGATGGCTGTCGCGAACAGCGCTTCGGCGATACCGGGCGCGACGACCGCCAAGGATGTGTTCTTCGAGGCCGCGATGGAGCGGAACGAAGTCATGATGCCCCAGACCGTGCCGAAGAGGCCGACGAACGGTCCCGCAGAAGCCACCGACGCCAGCACCAGCAACTGCGATTCCAGGCGCTCCACCTCGCGCGCGATGGAAACGTCCAGAACCTTCTCGATGCGCGCCTGCAAGCCCATGTAGGCGCTGGAGCCCGTGAAGGAGCGTTTCCATTCGCGCATCGCCGCGACGAAGAGCGAGGCCATGCCGATCGTGGGGCGTTGCAGCAGCGTATGGTAGAGTTCTTCCAGCGAATTGCCGGACCAGAAGTTTTCCTCGAACCGCTCCATCGCCTTTTCGACCCGGCCGAGCAGCATAAACTTGTTGATGATGATGGCCCAGGACCAGACCGAGGCGAGAAGTAGCCCAATCATCACCAGCTTCACGACCAGATGGGCGCCCCAGAACATGCCCCAAATGGTGATTTCGACCGGTGCGCCGCCGGCGGCGTCGGCTGGATTCATTCTCTAAATCCTCGTGTTTTCGCGGGAGTGCCCGCTTTTCAACGGAAATTCGGACGAAACTAGGGCTTGCGCCGCGTTTCCCTTCTCTTCGAAATAGCAGGCCAGTGTTTAAGAATTGCTTAGGGTTAAGGCTTGGTTGAGGGCCTTCCCGCCGAGCGGGAAAGCTGTACGATAGCTCGCGACCAGGCCTGTTTCGCAAAAGGCCGCAGGGAGGCAACCATGAAATTTTCGGGCATCGCCGTTGCGACGGCTGTTTTTCTCGCCGCATCCGGCGCGCTCGCGCAGGGCGTCCTTTCCAATCGCACAATCCGCATCATCTCGCCGGCGCCTCCCGGCGGCAGCACGGATATCGTCTCGCGCCTAGTCGCGCCCGCCTTGCAGGAAGGACTGAAGCAGACCGTCATCGTGGAGGCCAAGGGCGGCGCCGGCGGTTACATCGGTTCGGAATATGTCACGAAGCAGCCGGCGGACGGACACACCTTGTTGCTCGGCGGCGCCTTCACCGCCATCACCGCCTCGCTGCAGAAGAACCCGAGCTACGATCCAGCGAAGGATCTTGTCCCCGTCGCCATTGTCGCCAGCGTGCCCAATCTCCTCGTTGCCGGTCCCCGGCTGAAGGCGAACAGCGTCGCCGAACTCGTTGCGCAGGCGAAGGCGCGGCCGGGCGATCTCAACTTCGGCTCCAACGGCGTCGGCACGACGATCCATCTCACCGGCGAGTTGTTCAAGCTGCGCACGGGCATCGACATCGTGCACATCGGCTACAAGGGCTGGGCCGATTGCGTGCGCGGCCTCACCGGCAGCGAAGTCGACATGATGTTCGACAATCTCAATACGGCGCTGCCGAACATCTCGGCCGGCAAGATCCGTCCACTCGCCGTCGCTGCGCTGAAGCGGCATCGTTCACTGCCGGACGTGCCGACCTTCGGCGAACTCGGCATCAAGGACGCCGAAGTCACCTCCTTCTTCGGCATCATGGTTCCCGCAGGCACGCCGCAAGCGATCATCGACCGCATGGGCGATCTCATCCGCGCGCACACCGCGAGCGATGAATTCCAGAAACTGGTTCACGCGCAAGGCCTCGACGTCGATTTCCGCGGCCCGGCAGATGCGGGAAAATTCTGGCAGAGCGAAGTCGGGAAATGGCGTGCGGTGGTGAAGGCGAGCGGGCTCGTTCAGCAATAGTGGTCAAACGCCAAGAGCCCGCCTTGGCTCTCCAGAGCGGGCCACTTGAATCTCAACATAACGAAAAGTTCACCCCAATCCCGCCACTTCCAGCGCCTTGAGGTGATCCTTCAACACACCGGGCATTGTCTCCGACGGCGTGCGGCCGAAGCCGCAATAGGCGGCCAGTCCGAAATCCGGCAGATATTTGCGCGCGACAGCGATGCGATCCTTCAAGGTCGCCATGTTGTGGATCGCGCCGAGATAGACGCGCGCGCCATCGACATCGAGATCCTTCAGCGGTGCGTAGAATCTTTCGTCCACCGTATCGAGCGTCGGCACATGCACCCAGTCGACGCGCCGCCGGGTCGCCTTCACGCTGGCGTTCACCAGCGCCACCGCGCGGTCGAGGCTCGCAGGGGCGAAGGCCGGCCAGCCGCCGAAGGTGCCGAAGCAGAAATGAAAGCCGAGTTGCACGCTGTCCGGAATGTTCTTCGACAGCCGCTCGATTGCCCCCGTATGCGTCGCGATTTCCGCCTCGGCGGCATTGTCCTTCGCGGTGCCATAGACGGCCGAGACTTCCCAGGCGCAGTCCCATTGTATCGCAAGGTCTTCGTTGGGGATTTTCGCAAGGATCGCGGCGATCTCCGCCTCCAGCGCGTCTTCGTAACCCGGCCGAACCTTTTCGAGATCGCCCGCGACCGGGAAGTAAAGCGGCCGCACCACGCTGTTCACCATGGGAATGGCGATCTGGAAGCGCAGACCCGGCGGCAAGACGCCTTTCTCGCGCAGGGTCCGGAAGACGAAATAGCTGTTCGCAGCCTCGCGCGCATAGCCGAGGCGCATGCCCGGATTTCCGAAGCGCACGCGTTCGACGCCAGGCTTCACGCGAAAATTCCAGGCGTCCTCGCGGGTGCGCGGCAGCAGCTGCTCGACGCCGTCCACGGGCTGTGGCCGCCTGACGACCTCGAGGTCGCCATGGCCGCTAAAGATCTGGTAGCAGAGGCGGTTGACCCAGGAGCGCCGCTCGCCGGTTTCCCCGTCCGGAACGGCCGGCAGGTGCTTTGCCAGCGCCCCGCCGAAAACGCGAAAGACCTCTTCGTTCGAATTGAGCGGCACGCTGCCGACGAGAAGAAGGTTCTGGCCCATTTCGCGGTTCCTTTCCGGTTCGTCCGGATTCGTGTTGTAAGAAGCGCGCGGACCATAAGGCGCTTTCACGCCCCCCGCAATTTGGATCGCAACCGGCGCGCAGCCGCTTCAAAAATCGCAATTTGCCGCGTATAAGCCCGCCACGGCAGGGCTGCGGCCCGCATATTCAGGCGCGATAGAGGACGTCCATGGCAGGTCATAGCCAGTTCAAGAACATCATGCACAAGAAGGGGAAGCAGGATGCGATCCGCTCCAAGGTCTTCTCCAAGCTGGCGCGCGAAATCACCGTCGCGGCGAAGATGGGCATGCCCGATCCCAATATGAATCCGCGCCTGCGCCTCGCCGTGCTTGCCGCGCGCGCCGAAAACATGCCGAAGGACAATATCGAGCGCGCCATCAAGAAGGCCGCCGGCGGCGACAGCGAGAACTATGACGAGATCCGTTACGAGGGCTATGCGCCCGGCGGCATCGCGCTCATCGTCGAGGCGCTCACCGACAACCGCAACCGCACCGCAAGCGAAGTGCGCTCCTATTTCACCAAGGCGGGCGGGGCGCTCGCTGAAACCGGCGCGGTCTCTTTCATGTTCGACCATGTCGGCGAAATCGAATTCGACGCGAAAGCCGCGAGCGAAGACGCGATGATGGAAGCGGCCATCGAGGCCGGCGCGGACGATGTGGCGTCAAGCGCCGAGGGGCATGTCGTCACAACGTCACTGGAAGGCTTCGCGGAAGTCGCCAAGGCGCTGGAAGCGAAGTTCGGCGAACCGAAAAAGTCGAAGCTCGTGTGGCGGCCCCAGAACACCGTCGCCGTCGACGACGAAACCGGCGAAAAAATTCTCAAGCTCGTCGGCAATCTCGAAGAAAACGACGACGTGCAGAACGTCTATGCCAATTTCGAGATTTCGGATGCGCTGATGGCGAAGCTGGGCGGGTGAGGGCGCGCGCCTTCACTCCTTTTGCGCGCTCACATATGCCTTGAGGACATTCTGCATCTTTGTCAGATGCCCCTTGCCACGGCATTCCCGATAGAAGAATTCGAAGACCTCGGGATCGAGCTTCAAATGCACCGATCGGGGCGACCTCGGCGACACGATCTTCGCTCTCGCCCAGAAGTCGCGGCCAAGGCTTTCGCCATCCTTTGCGGCAGGATCGACATGCAATTCACCGCGATCCTTCATTTTCCGGATCTCGGTCAGCGAGGCTTTCCTCATAAGCTTCGCGCTCATCTTGGCCTCCTTTCCAGGCTGTGATCAGCCGTATCACGCCATTTCTCTCGGTATGAACGACCACGTAGCATTGTGTGTCAGCCATCCCGAGCGAAATGAAACGCGCTTCACCGTAGTCGCGCTCGTCCCGTCGGGTCAGAACATAACCCTCGAATATCAGCGCCGCATCGAGAATATCGACGCCGCGTTCTCTGATAACGCTCTGACGTTTGTTCTCGTCCCATTCGAATTCCATCTGACAGAACTCGTATGCTTCGTCTCATGCAAACGTCACGACAACTAGGCGAATTTGTGTACACTAATAATGTACACCAGTCAACGATGGCCTATTTCTTCGGATTATTCTTCTCCCACCAGCTCTTGTAAAAATAATAGCCGCCGATAAGCGCGGCGACGAGCACGCCATCGGCGAGTGTCCCGCGCGGCGCGATATTATGGTACTTCAGCCACGGCCAGACGAAGATGCCCAGCACAAGAACGGCGATGAGTATGGCGAGCGGATGAGGTGCATCTTTCATGGGCTTTATTTAGACTCCTTCGCCAGTTGGGTCCAACCTACCGCAGCCATTTGTCGAACAGCGGCAGAGACAGGAGCGCCGACAGGGCAATGAGGCCATAGGCGCTGTAACGGTAAAACCCCTCGGAAGTGCCCTTGAAGAAGCGCGCGCCGATGGCGAGGCCGAGCGAATAGAGCGGCCAGGCCACCAGCGCATAGACCACCACGTCGAAGGTGAAGAAGCCCTGCAGGAAGAGATAAACGTCGGTCGTCGTCGACTGCAGGGCGTAGAAGACCATGATATTGGCGCGGATGACGGCCGCTTCGGAGACGCTCGACAGCCAGTAGGCGATCACGACAGGGCCGGAAATGCCCGTGGAGCCGCCGGAAAAACCGGCGACCATGCCGACCCCGAACGAGGCCAGCGCGGTCGGCTGGCCCTTGTAGCGCCAGCCGCTCATCAGCAGCATAAGCATGAAGATGACGAGCAGGCTCAGCGCCCAGCGCAGCGCCAGCGGATCGCTATGCGCCAGCACCCACGTCCCGGCGGGCAGCAAAAGGAAGGCGCCGGCATACATCGGCGCGACTTCCTTCCAGTTCGCTTTCGGAAAATAGGTGTAGCCGTAGGGCGTCGCGCTCACGAGATCGAAGAGATAGAAAACCGCCACGGCCTTGCGCGGCCCGAGGATCGACGCCGTCAGCGGAATGAAGATCAGCGCGCCGCCGAACCCCGAATAACCGCGCACGATGCCGGAAACGAGCACGACGACTGCAACGAACCATGTCGTCGGCTGCAGCAGTAATTGCCAGACATCGTGAACGAGGGCGGCAAGGCCCGAAGAGAAATCCAAGTTTCCGCCCCAGAATTATTCGCATTGAGCATGTCCTCATTGCAAAAGTCGTGCAACTTTTGCGGGACCGCTCTGTCCCCAATGCCTTCCCGGCGCGGGGCTGTTAAACTTACTATATGCGCTCTCCCCCGATTCGCATCATTGGCATCGATCCAGGCCTCCGAAACCTCGGCTGGGGCGTGATCGAGCAGGATGGTTCGCGCCTGTCATTCGTCGCCTGCGGCACCGTGCAATCGGATGCGAAGCTGTCGCTCGGCGACCGCCTGCGGCAATTGCACGAGGGGCTTGCGCAGGTCATCCAGACTCATGCGCCTCTCGAAGCTGCGGTGGAAGAAACCTTCGTCAATCGCGACCCGCAATCCGCGCTCAAGCTGGGTCAAGCGCGCGGCATCGCACTGGTCGTGCCCGCACTGGCTGGGATTTCCGTCGCCGAATATGCGGCCAACCTCGTCAAGAAAACCGTCGTAGGCGCGGGCCATGCCGAGAAGCAGCAGATCGCCGCGATGATCCGCATTCTTCTCCCCAAGGCCGAAGCAAAGAGCGCCGACGCGGCCGATGCCCTGGCCGTCGCAATCTGTCACGCACAGCATCGCGGCATGCGCATGATCGGAGCCCTCTCAGGCGCCCACAAGGCGGCGGGCTAGCTCGCCCAGCTTTCGAAGCGGACCATTGCGGGTTTCGATCTCGGCCGCTTGGAGAAGGACCGGCGCATCGCCTGCCTGCGGCCTGAGAGTGGCGCTCACACGCCTGACGCTGTGGCTGATCCCGCAATATTGCCGGCATTGGGCCATGCGTGCGCGCAGGGCGTCGTTCGAAGTCCAGAAATTGCGGAGGTCGCCGTCCTTGCGCAATTGCGCGCCGGGAAAAGTATGAGAAAAACAAAGCCTGGCGACGCCGAACAAGTCGACCATGATATTGCGCTCGAAGGAATTGCAGATCAACTCTTCCGTGCCCTTGCCATGCCAGCCCTTGATCGCATCGTCGTTGCGATGAACGCTGCGATGATACATGCGCGCCGTCTTCATCCATTCCGGATCGAGATTGAGATCATATAGTTCGTTGCAGCGGCGCAAGATTTCGAAAAGCCCGTCATGATCGCGGATGACGTTCCTTGCGTAGAACTTGTCGTCCCTGTCGACATTGTCCTCGTCGCGAAGCGGTCCGAACATCGGCTGCAGAAAATTCAGCTTCAGCTTGTCGGCCTTGATGTCGTTGAGAACGAAATCGTAAAAGTCGATCAGATCGCGGTAGTTGCGTTCGCAGACGATCGCCATGGCATAGATGCGGATGGAGGGATCGAGACGATCGCGCGCCTCCAGCAGCAAGCGTAGCGCATTGACTGCGAGTTCCCAGGATCCCTTCACGCCGCGCGTTTCGTCATGCACATCCGAAATATGACTATTCAAAGAAATAGTGATTTCCGAGGGGCCTTCGAGAACGAGCCTCTCCGCCATAGCGGCATCCGTCACCATCGTGCCGTTCATGACCGAAAGGCATTTCAGCCCCAGCGCGCGGCATTTTTGAGTGATCGGCCAGTAACGCTCCGGATTCATCAGAGATTCGCCACCGCAGATTACGACTGCGCCCGACGGGTTCATTGCGGCGAACTCGTCGATGATCTCGCCGCGACGCTCGATGGAAATGTGTCCGGGCAGCTCCACTTCCTCGCGCGTCCAGTACATGCAGGTCCGGCATTTGAGATTGCACTGCATGTTGGTGTCGAGGAAAAGGAATTTTGGAGCGCCTGTCATGGGTCTCTCGCTAATGCGCGCTTTCGCGCTCCCGTGACACTATCCTCGTGCCCCGTATAAATCATGAGGTTTGCAAACGCGTGCAGCCAGATTTCCGGCCGCTTCATGAGCTTGTTAAAGAGATAGGCGCATTGAAAAGCGAAACGGCGCCCGAACCTGCGCTTGAGATACCATGGTATTTCATGCCCCAGCGCGATCTGCATCACGCCGATCTGATACCAGTATTCCCTCACATATTCCATGGTCTGGCGGCCGGAGTGAATCCAGTGCGAGACGCGCGCCTCGGGCAGCCACATGGTCTTCACGCCCTTGCGGCTCATTTCCTCGAAGAGAAGCGTTTCCTCACCAGCTTCGAGATTGCCGTTGCCCTTGCGCCCCAGCGCTTCGACAAATCGCGCGCCAGCCAGCGCCTCTACGCGCACGGCCATATTCGCAGAAAATGGCGACTCTGCCGCCGGATCGATCGGCCGGCGCGCATCGCCGAGCCACAGGCCCGAAAAGGTGGAAGGCAGGATGCGCGCGACATCGCGGATCAACGGCGGTGGATCGCCTTCGAGGCAAACCGAAATCGTTCCGCCGAAACAGCCGTATTCGGGATAGGCTTGGAGCGCCTCTTGATAAACCTTCAGCAGGTCCGGTTGCACCGTCACATCGTCGTCGAGAAAAAGGACCGCATCGCCGGTCATGGCGTCGAGTCCCCTGTTACGCGCAAGGGAAACGCCAGGCCTGGGCTCGACAATGGATCGCACGTGCAAAGGGCCCGCATAGGCGGCGAGCCATTCGGCCGTATCGTCAGAGCAGGCGCTGGCGACAACGACGATCTCGCAATCGCCGGCATGTTCTGCAGCGGCGAGCGACTTGAGCGCCCGCTCCAGGCTCGCGCGCCTGTTGTGGGTGGGAATAAGGATTGAAAGTTTCATTCTGCTCGGGAGCCGGATCGCCTTGCGGATGCAAAGTAGGTCGCGGGAAAACCCGCCGTCAACGACGCAGTGCCTGACAGCCGGCTCTCAAGGCGGGAATCTGGCATGAAGCGCCTACATTGGCGTTTCCCGGGAAAACAACTTGCTCTACGCTGGCCACATGAACGCCCAACCTTCCCATCTCGACTCCCCGGCCTCCTGGCGGCGGCTTGTCATTGCTCTCTTGATAGGCACTGTCGGCTCGATCGGCATGTGGTCCTTTGTGGTCGCCCTGCCGGCCGTGCAACAGGATTTCGGCGTTACCCGCGGTGAGGTTTCCTTTCCCTATACGATGACCATGCTCGGCTTCGCCTTCGGCGGCGTCTTCATGGGCAAGCTTGCCGACCGGACCGGAATTTTTCTGCCCCTCGTCGGCGGCGCGCTGCTTATTTCGCTCGGCTACATCGCCTCGGGCTATGCGCAGAACCTCACGATTTTCTCGCTGTTGCAAATCCTGATCGGCCTCGGAACATCCGCGAGTTTCGCGCCGCTGATGATCGACGTCTCCCACTGGTTCATGAAACGCCGTGCGCTGGCCGTCGCACTCGCCTCCTGCGGCAATTATCTTGCCGGCACGCTTTGGCC
>CAINED010000049.1 GCA_903847605.1 uncultured Hyphomicrobiales bacterium
CCGGCCAGGGGCACCAATTTCCATCTGGCTTGAATGCAATGTCTTAAGGACTTGCGGGCTGACAAGGCCCGGGCGTTCTTCCTATAGTGCCGGTCTGGACGGCGTTGCGCCGTTCCGCCCGGAATGAATTCATGGCCAAAGCCTCGGCATCCGACCAGCTTGGCGCGATTCTCTCGCGTTCTGACCTCTTTCGCACGGCGCGCGCCGAGACGCTCGCCGCGCTTGCCGGCGCCATGGTGGAGCGCAACTGGCAGGCAAACGAACTTCTTTTCTCCGCCGGCGACGAATCTGACGGATTTTACGTCGTCGCTGACGGCAGCATCCGCCTTGGCCTTGCGACCTCCGAGGGCGGCGAACTGACATTGCGCGATGTCGCGGCGGGTGAAATCTTCGGCGAGATCGGCGCGCTCGATGGCGGGCCGCGCTCGGCTTCGGCGCGCGTCGCCTCGGCGGGCGCACGCACGGCGTTTCTGTCGCGCACCCGGTTCGACGATATCCTGGCGCGCAATCCCGATCTGCTGCTCGATATCACGCGCAAGCTCTGTCAGCGCCTGCGCGATACGACGGACCAGCTCGAGGGCATCGCGCTCTATTCGCTGCGCCGGCGGCTCGCGCGCTTCATTCTCGCCCATGGCCGCCAGCGGGGACACGAACGCGGCGCAGGCATGATCGCGGTTTCCATCCCGCTGTCGCAATCGGCGCTCGCCACGGTCCTGGGCGCGAGCCGGCCGAAAATCAACGGCGCGTTGCAGGAGCTGGAAAAGGCTGGAATCATCGAACGGCGCGGCGCGCTGTTTCTTTTTGATCTCGACAAGTTGCTGGCCGAAGCCGAGGGCCGCGCGCATGGCGCGTGAAAGGCTGGCGCGGCGGGAAGGTTTTCGTGAAGCCTTCGTCGCGGGTCTGCTTATGGCCGCTGTCGCTATTGGGTTGTTTGCGACGAATCCCGGCGGGTTTGCTTTTGCCTTGCGCGAAGCGGTGTTCGACAGCTTCATGCGCGCCTTTCCGCGTCAGGGTCCGGACATGCAGGTCGCGCTGGTAGATATCGACCGCGACAGCCTGGCAAAACTCGGCGCATGGCCGTGGCCGCGCGCGCGTATCGCAGCGCTGATCGGTAAAGCCGCGGAAGCAAAGCCGCGCGCCATCGCCGTCGACATTTTGTTCGAGGGGGAAGATCGCATTGGTCCGCGCGCAGCGCTGAACCGGGTTGCGCGCGAGACGGGCAAGCCGGCCATCGCTGCTGCCGCCAGCGATCTTCCTGACGATGATGCGCTGCTTCTCGAAAGTCTCGACAAGGGTGCACCGGTCGTTCTGGGTCTGGGGATCGCTCTCGATCCGAGAAGCAAGCCAGCAACCTTTCCTCCGCTGGTGCTCGCGACGGCGAAAGAAACACCGCTTGATCTTGCGCCTCCGCGCGTCGTCGCGCTGACGGGCCCACCGGCCGCCTTGGCCGACGCGGCGGCAGGCCTTGGCGTCTTGTCTCTCGACACGGACCGCGATGGCCGTTTGCGCCGCGTGCCCCTGTTACTCGATGTCGGTGGCCGCGGCGCTGGCCAGACCTTCGGCGGGCTTGCACTCGAAGCGCTCCGCGTCTTCGAAGGGGCAGGGACGATTATCGTCGATCCGACGTCCCGCCTTTTCGAGATCGGTACGGCGCGCATTGCCGTCGAGCGCGATACGTTGATGCGGCTTTATCCGCGTGAGTCGAATTACTGGGAGACGCGGCGCGTACCGGCGCATGCGCTGCTCGAGACAGGGCTGAAACATACTGGCGAAAACACCATCGTCGTCATCGGCAGTTCTGCGCCTGAGGCGGGGGCCTATCTTCCGGGCGCGGCCGGCGGGGCGATTCCGACATTGCTCGTGCAGGCCGAAGCGATCGACCAGTTGCGCGCCGGCGTCGCCCTCACACGTATTGCCTTCGCGCCTTCGAGCGAATTTATCGTTGCCGCATTGGCAGGCTTGCTCGCAGCTTTTGCGGCTGCTTGGCTTTCGCCTCTGCGTGCAGCTTTGACGGCCGGCGCGTTGACCTTCCTTTGTTTCGCAACGAGCTATCTGCTTTTCCGGTTTCATCTGCTGCTTGCGGATTCGCTGCCTGCGATTTCAGCTGTGATTGCGAGCGCGGGCGCGGCAAGCATCGCCGCCTATAACAGGATGCGCGGCAATCGCGCGCTGGTAGAGGCGCGTTTCGCCCGCTACCTGGCGCCGGCTGTCGTCGAGATGCTGGCGCGCGAACCGCATCGCCTGCGCATCGAGGGCGAGCGGCGCGAAGTGACGGCGCTGTTCACCGATCTCGAAGGTTTTACGTCTCTGGGCGAGCGCACGCCGCCCGAGCCTTTCATCGCCATGCTGAACGATTATTTCGAAATGGTCGCGAAAATCGCGGTTGAGCATGGCGGTATGGTCGACAAAATCGTCGGCGATGCTGTGCATGTCTTCTTCAACATGCCACTCGATCAGAAGGATCACGCCGACCGCGCATTGGCCTGCGCGCGCGCGATCCATGCGGCGACGGAACGTTATCGCAACGACGAACGGCAGAAGACGCTCGGCTTCGGGCGCACGCGCATCGGCGTCGATACCGGGCAGGCCACGGTCGGCGATGTCGGCGGTCCCGGCAAGCTCGATTACACGGCACACGGAGAAGCGGTGAACCGCGCCGCGCGGCTGCAAAACCTCGCACGCGAGATCCCCTCAGGCGTGCTGATCGGCGAGGGCACGGTGAAGCGCCTCTCGTCGCGTGCGGGCCTTGTGAGCTCAGGCAAGGTGGTGCCGCGCGGACAATCCGAAGAGCACGAAGTGTTCACCTTCGGGTGAGGCTCACCTCACCGCGCGCATCGCATCGTTGATGCGCGCATCGCCCCACACAGCCGCAGGTGTGGGCCTTGCGCCAGGCGTTGCGATGTTTGTGCCCTCCCCGGCGCGCAGACGCACCGAACCGGCGCCATTGCTGACATCGACTTCGCCGAGCACGACGAAGACGCCGAAGACGCCATTGCTCGGTCCGGCAAAGACAGTCGTTCCGCGTACGGCGAGCAAGGCGTAGGGCGAGCGGATGGTAACCTCGGGTTTGGGATCGGGCGGGCTACGCTCGAACATGACGGCACCTTCGCCGAGATGAATCGTTCCGCCGCGCTGGACGAGATGATTGTCGATCATCACGCGCGTATTCTCGCCCATGTAGAGTTGTGTCGCGGGGCCGAGGCGCGCCTGAAGACGCGAACTTGCCGCTGTCTGGATGCGCTCGCTGACGAATATCTGCTGGCCCATTCCGAGGGAGCGCTGTTCGCCGCCGCGTCGCGCGGTTGCGTTACCCTGCATGCCGGCGACTGTGCCTGCTGCCGCGCTCTGCGCCCATGCGTCAAGCGACTTGCATCCCGCAATGGCGGCAGCGCCAAATCCTAAGAGCATATGACGGCGGTCGATCATTCCCATTCTCCCGGGCTGAAGCGTCTCGCGCTTCTTTTACGACAGGACAGGCAAGCAAGGCTCGCCTGTCATTGTATGACCGCCCGATCATTGCAGCCCCGCCAGGCTGGTGCAACTGTTACGCTTTCATGTCGGCGCTCGCGCTCTGCGCTAGGTCCGCCGCTTCTGGATTAGTGGCAAACACGGACACGACGCCAAACCCATGTCCAGCGATGATAGGTTTCGTCCCAGATGCGAACCTGCTTGCGCTCCCAGTAGCACTGCTCGCGATGGCCGCCGCCATTCCAGCCGCCGCCATATTGCGCGTGCTGATAGGATGTCGAAGAGCCATACGAGCCGGCAATGCCTTGCGTCGAAACGAGGCCGAGCGCAGACGATGCGAGGATGGCTGAAAGAATGAACTTGCGCATGCTAGTGTCCCGATCCGGTTTGTGGAGACCGGACCGGTCTCCGTGATCGAAACCATGCGCGATTGAACGATCGTCTGCTGTCACCGCGGGAACATTGCGGACACGAGCACGTAAGTGCGGCCTAGATCAGGAAACGCACCGCGATCCATGCGCAAGCGCCGCCGATTCCGCCGGCAAGAAGGAGGTTGAAAGCATCCGTCAACCATGACGGCAGTTTGCTGCCGGCTTCAGGCTGCCGCTTTCCCGCTTTCAGCGCCTCGATATCGGACTTGCGCGAAAGCCCTTTTTCGAATTCCGGACTGACAGACATCTTTGTCATGACCGTTCCCTCTCGCGCACCGAAATACTGACGCGCTTTCGTTATTGAAATACGTCCCGTACCAGTGGCTACGCCGGGTCTGTTTATGAAAACTGAAATTAATCGCTCAAATTCTGCATACTCACCATTTTTATTCGGGTTAGCACATGATCGTGATTTGAACGGCCATGCAATGACCGACGGTTAACCATGCGGATGCCGGACAAACGCCAGCGAAGCTCCTGCCCCGCCGACGCTCTCCCGTTTGCTGCGGATCAGGCAACGACCAGTTTTACGAGGAAGGCTACGGCGATGATCGGCACAGCGATGCCCATGTCGTTCCAGCGTCCGGCCAGAATCTTCACCGCCGCATAGGTGATGAAACCGATGCCGATGCCATGCGCGATTGAAAAGGTCAGAGGCATGGTGATCGCGGTCACCATGGCAGGGACGAATTCCGTCACGTCCTCCCAGTCGAGATCCTTGAGGCTGCGCGACATCAGGCAGGCGACATAGAAGAGGGCCGGCGCGGTCGCGAAGGCCGGTACTGTGCCAGCGAGCGGCGCGAAGAACACCGCGAGAAGGAAGCACAAGGCCACGACGACTGCGGTGAGGCCGGTGCGCCCGCCTGCATCGACGCCGGCGGCGCTTTCGATATAGCTCGTCGTTGTCGAGGTGCCGAGCGCCGCACCGACGGAGGCCGATGTCGAATCGACGATCAGCGCCTTGCCGATGCGCGGCAGCTTGCCCTCCTTGTCGAGCATGCCGCCGCGATGGGCGACGCCTATCAGCGTGCCTGTGTTGTCGAAGAGGTCGACGAAGAGGAAGACGAAGACGATCGTCCAGAAGCCGACGTTCACCGCGCCGGCGAGATCCATCTGCAGGAAGGTCGGTGCGATAGATGGCGGCGCAGATACGATGCCGCCGAACTTGGCATGGCCGAGGCCGATGGCAATCGCCGTGACTGCTAGAATCGAAATGATGATCGCGCCTGTGATCTTGCGCGCCGTGAGCGCGACGATCAGAGCAAAGCCGAGCGCCGCGAGCAGCACCGGCACCGATTTCACATTACCGAGCGTGACCAGCGTTGCAGGATGGGCAACAACGATGTCTGCATTCTTGAGCGCGATGATGCCGAGAAACAATCCTATCCCCGCGGCAATGCCCAGTTTCATCGATAACGGGATCGCATTGACGATCCATTCTCGCACCTTGACCAGCGACAACGCGAGAAAGATCAGTCCGGATATGAAAACCGCGCCCAGCGCGACCTGCCAGGACAGGCCCATGCCCTTGACGACGCCGAAGGTGAAATAGGCGTTGAGCCCCATGCCCGGCGCGAGCGCGATCGGGTAATTTGCATAAAGGCCCATGAAGGCGCTGCCGAAGGCCGCAGCAAGGCACGTCGCCATGAACACGGCGCCGAAGTCCATGCCGGCGTCCTTCAGGATCGCCGGATTGACGAAGATGATATAGGCCATCGTCAGGAAGGTCGTAACGCCAGCGAGGACTTCGCGGCGTACGGTCGTGCCGTTGGCGTCGAGTTGGAAAAGCTTTTCAAGCATTTTGCGCCCACCATGTTGGATGGCGCGTCCCGGTTTGCATTTTTGTCGCGCCGCGCGATGACATGCCAGCCCCCGGCGCATCGCGTTGCCCATTGAGGAATCAAATTCCGGCAATTGCAACCTCGCGGGGATGCCCGTTCACACATTTGCAGCATCTGCGACGCACGATTGGCCCATGCCTGATTCGCTCGAACGTCTTCACAAATCGATCCTCTCCGCGCGCGGGCTCGATCCTGCGCAGTCGCGGACGTCGCGTCTGTTCCAGAGCGGCGTCCAGAAAATGGCCAAGAAGCTGGTCGAGGAGGCGGTCGAGGTCGGGCTCGACGCCGTTCACGGCGACCGGCGCAAGGTCATCCTCGAGAGCGCCGATCTCCTCTACAATCTCGCTGTCATCTGGGCGGAAGCCGGCATCAAGCCATCCGACGTCAGCGAGGAGCTTGCCCGGCGCGAAAAGCTGATGGGCATCGCCGAAAAATTGCCGAAGGGCCGCCACAAGCGCGTGAAGGGACGATCCGGAAAGAAGCCCGAACTTGTGGCTTGAGTCCAAGCTTGCGCATGGCGGAACTCATTCCGGCCCGGTGCATTCTGCATAAGTCTCAGGCAACGCACGACTTTTATTGGCCCTAATCTCGCGATAGCAGACTGCGAATCGGATTTCGGAATTGTCAGGAATGCAGCGATTGACAGCGGCCGTGGCGGTCCTCGTTATGACCGAAGTGGCGGGATCAGCGGCATTGGCGGCCGAGCCTTTCGGCGCGCTCTCCGCTCCGCCCGCCAAGTCCCGTCTCTTCGAACTACGTCTCGGCGTCTATGTCCACGATCCCGTCAGCCCGGAAAGCGGCAATGCCGATTTCAACGGCGAGTTTCTCGTCGATCTCTTCCACCGTCATCGCGGCGCTTCGTGGAGCATGCTTGTGCCGCGCCTGCACGCGGGAGGGACGGCGGCGACGCGGCGCGGCACGAGTCAGGCCTACGCCGGCCTGACATGGACCTTGGACATCACACCGAAAATTTTTGTCGAGGCGGGCTTTGGCGGCGCCTACCATAACGGCAAGACTGGATTTGTGCCGCCGCCGGGCTTCAATGCGATGGGCTGCGGCTGGGGTTTTCACGAACAGGCAAATCTCGGCTATCGCTTCAACGAAGCCTGGAGTGTGATGCTGACCGTCGAGCACACGTCGAATTCCGGCATCTGCACGCAAAATCGCGGGCTGACGAATGTCGGCCTTCGTCTCGGCTATTCGTTCTGAATCCGATTCACGCCGCCCCGATGTCGCCAAACGCCGCCACGACGCGCTCGTAGACCGGCCGCTTGAATGGAACGATCAGCGCGGGAAGATTCGCAATCGGCTCCCAGCGCCAGGCATCGAATTCCGGCCGATGACCGCCGGCGGGGTTCTCGATGTCGATTTCCGCATCCGCGCCCTCGAATCGCAGCGCGAACCATTTCTGGCGTTGGCCGCGATAACGGCCTTTCCACGCTTCCATGGCAATGTCGTCGGGCAGATCGTAGGCGAACCAGTCCGGCGCTTCGGCGATCAGCGAGACGCTGGTGACATTCGTCTCTTCCTGCAGCTCGCGTAGCGCCGCCTTGTAGGGGTCCTCATCTTCGTCGATGCCGCCTTGAGGCATCTGCCATTCGAACCCCGGAGCGACGTGCTCGCGCAGCTTCTTGTTCGCGCGCCGCCCTACGAAGGCGAGACCAGCGCGATTGACCAGCATAATGCCCACACAGGGACGATAGAGCGACAGGTCCATTTCCAACCCGACTTACTTTTCAGGCGTTATGCGAATGCGCGCGGTCGGACGCGCCGCATCGCGTGCGAGGGCCGCGCTGATGGGCGCAAGCGCAATGCCGCGCTTTTCCAGAGCGCCCACGAAACGTGCGATACGATCGACGGTATCGGGCAGGCCGGTGGCGACGCCAACAGCAATGCCTTTCTCGCGCGCAACAGTTTCCAGCCGCAGCAGGGCCTTCTCTATGGCCTGTCCGTTACGTTCTGCGTCGATCAATACGTCGGCTACGACATGCGGCGCCGAAGCGGCAGTGGCGATCTTTCCGAGCAGGCTTGGCGGCGAGGAACCGTCGTCGAACAGGAAGAGGCCGCGGCTATTGGCTTCTTCCACCAATGCCGCCACGGATTTTGCGTCCGACAGGAATTTTGCGCCGAGGAAATTCGCGATGCCGATATAGCCGGGGTAACGGCTCATCAGCCAGTGCAGGTTGTCGCGCAGTTCCGACTTGTCATGAGATGTCCGCAGCATGTGCGGTCCGGGACCTTCGCCCGCGAGATCGAACGGCTCCATCGGAGCCTGCAACATGACTTCATGCCCGCGTTCGCGCGCGCTCGCGACTTGTCCAGCAAGCGAGGGTCCGTAGGGCGCAAAGGCGAGGGTGACGGCGGGTGGCAGCTTGTCGAAGGCATGGCGTGTCGCGTTCTGGCTGAGGCCCATGCCGCCGATCATGATGGCAATGCGCGGCGCGCCCGCCGGAAGTTTGGATGAAGTCGCCATCGGGCGGGCGTAAACATCCATGGGCTTGCGCCCGTTCGCCCCGATCTTTGGCAGCGGCCCATGCGCGCCTTTCTCGACAAGTTGCCGGTCGGGAGCGGGTGCGAGGCCAATGCTCGGGGCGGCTTCAGGTACAGTGATAATGAGCGCGCCTGGGACTTCGCCACCACCCTGACGCACGACGCGAACGCCGCTTGCGGATTCGATTTCGCCGCCGGTGGAGCGCTGCGCCGGTCCGTCTGTCGACGTCGTAACAATGGAGCCAGTGGGTTGCGGATCGGTCTGGGCCGGGGCGACAGGCTTCTGTTGCTCGATCGTCACCATGGCCTGCGGGCGGCCGCCGCGCCCATCGTCTGTGATCCACACATAGGCGGCGGCGCCGGCGCCCGCGATGCAGACACAGGCGGTCGCTATAGCACGCCCAGACAAGCGCTGCGCTGGTTTGGCGTCTACGGCGGCAAGGCCGAGGGGCTTCGTCAGATCGTCTTCGGCAAGGTGGGACATGCAATTCCGAACGGTCAGGTCCTGCGCAGCACAGGCGCATCGCAACGCAAACACCGACTCAAAACGCAAACACTGCAGTACTGTGGCTCAATAAACGAAATCCCGCCAGCGGCGGGATTTCCTGCGCGCCGAATTCGAGCGCGATATGTTTGAAGCTCTCCCGCGGGCTTACTGCGCCGGTTTAGCAGGTTCCTTGGCGCCCGCAGCCTTTGCAGGCTCCGGCTTCTTGAAATCGGCAACGGTCTTGACGCCGTAGATGATGTCCCGCGCCGCGGCGACCTGCTTATCTTCCTTGCGGTTCGGCGGAACATAGGCCTGAGAGCCACTGCCTTCTTCTTCGCCGTTCTTGAGATGGCCGCGCAGGGCCGCTTCACCCTTTGTGGAATCCTGACCCTTCAGGCTGTCGGGCACTTCGTGCAGGATCTCGATATCCGGCTCGATGCCCTTGGCCTGGATGGAACGGCCCGACGGCGTGTAGTAACGCGCGGTCGTCAGACGCAACGCGCCGTTGTCGCGGCCGAGCGGCAAGATCGTCTGCACCGAGCCTTTGCCGAAGCTGCGCGAACCAATGACGACGGCGCGCTTGTGATCCTGCAACGCGCCCGCGACGATTTCCGAGGCCGAGGCCGAACCGCCGTTGATGAGCACGACGATCTTTTTGCCACGCGCGAGATCGCCCTGGGGTTTGGCGTTGAAGCGATGCGTGTCGTCTGGATTCTTGCCGCGGGTTGAGACGATTTCGCCGCGATCGAGGAAGGCGTTCGACACCGCGACGGACTGGTCGAGCAGGCCGCCGGGGTTGTTGCGCAGATCGATGATATAGCCCTTGATCTTGGCGCCGTGGTCCGCGTTGAACTTGTCGATGGCGCGCTTCAGACCTTCGTAGGTCTGCTCGTTGAACTGCGTCACGCGAATATAGCCAATGTCCTCGCCTTCCATCTCGGCGCGTACGGCGCGGATCTGGATCCGGTCGCGGGTGATCTTCACCTCGACCTTCTGCTTGCCCTCGCCGCGCACCAGCGTGAGGTTGACCGAGGAGCCGATCTGGCCGCGCATCTTGTCGACGGCCTGATTGAGGGTGAGCCCCTGCGTCTGCTCGCCGTCGATATGGGTGATGAGATCGCCGGCCATGACGCCGGCGCGAGCCGCGGGCGTTTCGTCGATCGGGGCGACGACCTTCACGATGCCGTCCTGCTGCGTTACCTCGATGCCGAGGCCGCCGAATTCACCGCGCGTCTGCACCTGCATGTCGCGGAAGGACTTGGTGTCCATATAGCTCGAGTGCGGATCGAGGCTGGTCAGCATGCCGTTGATCGCGGCTTCGATCAGCTTCTTCTCGTCGGGCTTGTCGACGTAATCGGTGCGGACCTTTTCGAACACGTCGCCGAACAGGTTGAGGAGCCTGTAGGTCTGCGATCCCGAACTCTGGGCCAACGCGCCGCTCGACAAGAGGCCCGTCTGTGCGACGAACGTTGCCGAAAGAGCGCCAATGGCGGCGCCAGCCAGCAGAAGAGAAACCTTGCGCATCATCCGCGAACCTTTTCCTGCTCCGGTTTCGCCCACCAGGGCCCCGGATCGATTGCAGCCCCGTCCTTACGAAACTCAACATAGAGAATAGGCTGCTTCGCGCCAATAGCGATGGCTGTCGCCGTTCTGGCGGCGCCTTCGCCCATGACGGCGACGGGTTCGCCGACCTGCACGAATTGCCCAACCTCTATGTCGATACGTTCCATACCGGCGAGCACTATATAATAACCATTGCCGGCATTCAGGATTAAAAGTTGTCCATATGTCCTATATGGGCCGGCGAATGAAACCCAGCAATCGCAGGGCGAGGAAACCGCCGCTTTTGCCTGGGTTGCGATGGACATTCCACGTTCGACACCGCCGAAATCGTCCTTTTCGCCGAATCTCTTCGCCACCGCGCCGGAAACCGGCGATGGCAGCAAACCTCGCGCATCCGCGAAAGCGATGGCCGGGGTTGTTCTGGACCGGTCGGCGAATGGCGATTTCCTAGGATCGCGCGGCAATGCGGCGGTTTTCTGGCGCTCTTCCTCAGCGCGTCTTGCTGCCTCAGCGCCGCGCCGCGCCGGGCCGATTTCCTGCTCCATCGTCGCGATCAAATCTTTGAGAGTCGTGGCCTGACGGGCGAGTTCGGCGGCGCGGCGGCGCTCTGCGTCGAGCGCGCGTTCGACATCGATCATCGCTTTCTGACGGGCGTCGACGAGCGCGGCGAGACGAAGCCGCTCCTGCCCGAGGGTTTCCGCCTCCTTTTGCAGGGCGCTGCGTTCTCCCGCGATTCGGTTGCGGACCGCGGCCAATTCCTCGAGATCGGCGGCGAGGATCATGGTTTCGGCTCGCAACTCCGGCACGACCGCGCCCATCATCATGGCGGTGCGGATGGCGGTCATGATGTCGCCCGGCGAGATCAGCAGGGCGGGCGGCGGATTGCGGCCCATGCGCTGCAGGCCCGCGAGAATTTCGACGATTATGGCGCGGCGCGATTCCAGCGACTTGCGGATGCCCTCTTCGTTCCTGAGCGAATCGGCCAACTTGGCCTCCAGCGTGGCCATGCTTCCTTCGGCGCGCTGAACCTTGGCCGCAGTATCTATCAGCGCCGCGTTAAGGCGCGCCCGGTCGCTCCGCATGCCTTCCAGTTCGGCCTCGATGCGGCGGCGCTGTTCTTCGGAAGCGCGGATCGTATCCTGCACGCCCTGCAACTCCTGCTGGCGGGCGCCGATCTCTTCTTTTTTCGAAGGCGAATTGGGCTGTTCGGTTCCGCGCAGCAGCGGTTTGTCCTGAGCGATAGCGGGCGGATGCGGCGCGGCGAGCAGCGCCAGCGCCAAAGCGCGGGATATTCCCCTCGTCGCCGCCCTACATTTGCGCTGCATCGGCCTGTCCGCGAATCACGGCGAGCATAGATGCTGACCGCGCCTCTGCAACTTGTGCGGCGTCTTCACGCGCGATGATATGGGTGGCCCGAAAGAATGGTCACGGCGCGATAGATCTGCTCCAGCGCCATGACCCGTACAAGCTGATGTGGCCATGTCATCGCGCCGAAGGCGATGGTCATATCCGCCTTGCTGCGCAGATCCGGCGCGAGTCCATCGGGCCCGCCGATGGCCAAAACATAGGAAGCTTCGCCAGCGTCGCGTGCGCTCGCGATGTCCTTCGAAAAATCTGCGCTGGAAATGGATTTGCCGCGCTCGTCGAGAAGGATGAGCCGTCCGCCCTTGGCCAACAGGCCGGCAATGGCTTCGGCTTCTTCGGTCTTGCGGTCTTCGGGGCGGCGGGCGCGGCTTTCCTCGAATTCACGCAGGTCGATCGACGTGATCCCTACCTGCCGACAGGCGGCTTGGGCGCGCTCGAGATAACGCGCCGACAATTCCCGCTCGGGGCCGGCTTTGAGCCGCCCGATTGCCGCCAGCACAATGCGCACGTATGGCTCCTCTCAACCCGCAACAGCGGGCGGAAGCCTACATGGCGCGCCGCTCACCCGCTGTCTCGACTGGCCGTCCGCCGCCCCACATCTTTTCCAGATTGTAGAACAGGCGCACTTCCGGCCGGAAGATATGCACGATGACATCGCCGGCATCCACCAGCACCCAGTCGCAATGGGGCAGGCCCTCGACGCGCGGAGCCTGACTGCCCGCCGCCTTGAGCGCCTTCACCACGCGATCGGCAATCGCGCCCACGTGGACGTTGGAACGTCCGGTAGCGACGATCATCACATCGGCGATGCTGGTTTTACCCGCGAGATCGATCCGTACGATCTCTTCCGCCTTCGAATCGTCGAGGGCGACCAACACATCCTGCAAAATTGCGGGTTGCAGGGTGCTCTGCATAAGGCTGTCCGGTCCGGATTGCCCAGGAGCCAGTAAAGCCTCGGGAGGCCGTTTGGCCGTCCGCGTACCTGGCGATGCTCTCAGTGCCTGATACTCCTCATTGTCCCGGTTCCGCTGCGCGGAGCATTCGGGCACTTCGAAGATGGCCCCGATTCGTGACGAATTCAATGTCTCAGTGTCACGTTACGTCATACTTTCGCTATTTCGGCCAAAAACCTTAGTCGGGCACGATATTTTGGCCCGATGACAGGATATGCGGCAGATCGCCCTGCGCCGCGCGATCCCGTCGCCTTCGGCGTGACCGTTGGATGATTTTTCGCAGGCAATGGGGGATAGAATGTTTCTGCGCAATGCCTGGTACATTGTTGCGGTGGACGATGAGGTTTCGACGAAGCCGCTGTCGCGCAAGATCATGGGCGAGGATATCGTGCTCTGGCGCAAGAGTGACGGTTCCGTGGCGGCGATCGAGGACCGATGCTGCCATCGCCATCTGCCGCTCTCGATGGGAACGGTGAGCGGGGACAACATCCGCTGCGGCTATCATGGCTATCTGTTCGATGGCGCAGGCAGCGTGATCGAAATTCCCGGGCAGGCGCATATTCCCGAAAAGGCGCGGGTGAAGTCCTACCCGGTTATCGAACGCTGGCAGTGGGTCTGGGTGTGGATGGGCGATCCGGCACAAGCGGATTCTGCAAAGATTCCGGCTGCCTTCTGGGCCGATCATCCGCAGTGGAAGCTGTCGAAAAATCTGCCGGTTCGGCTCAAGTGCAATTACCACCTGATTTGCGACAACGTGCTCGATGTCACGCATCTCACCTATGTGCATCCGACAACGATCGGCGCGATGTCGCTCGTGGAGTTCGAGCCTGTCGTGAAGGAAGCCGAGAACGGGTTGCGCGTCGAGCGCTGGATTACCGACCGGCCTCCTTCGCCGGCCTACAAGGCCGCTGGCGGGTTTACCGGCAATGTCGACCGTTTCGCCTGCATCGAATATCGCGTGCCGAATTTCTGCGTGAATTACAGCAATCACTACGAAGCCGGTTACGGCGGCTGGGACAAGGATCTGTCGCGGAGCCCGCGCAAGATCGAGGTGATCGCGCTCAGCGTCCCGACGCCCGAAACCGAGACGACCTGCCACTATTTCTTCGCCTTTGCGCGCAATTTCGGCTTCGATGATCCGGCGATAGAAGACCTGTTTTCGCGCGGGATGGTGAAGGTTTTCGAGGAAGATTTTGCCATTCTGGAGGCGCAGCAGGCCCGGATGAGCGGCTATCCTGACGTGAACCAGGTCGACAGCCGTAACGATGTCGGCGTCGTGCGCGCACGGCGCATGCTGCAAAAGCGCATCGAGGAAGAGCGCAAGTCATTGGCCAAGTAATTGGCAGAGGCGGTGCAGTCGATATCGTTAGTGTTCCGTTAACCCTTGCGGACAAAGGAACGTCTTTAGCCGCCGGAGCAGTGCGGACGCATAAATATTGTTCAAATTTTCGTGCCATTGCTGCAGGTCACGGATTCAGGCAGCGGAGCCGGAGATGGCCGAACCACGCAAATCGACGCGCCAGCGCACCATGCTGGGCGCCAAGATCATTTTCAACAATCGCATGTCGACGCTCGACTGCCGGATCCGCAACATTTCCTCGGAAGGCGCGAAGATCCTGCTTGGCGATCAATACGCGATACCGCAGGTGTTCGAGTTTCACGTCGCGCACAAGGACGAGACCTTCAGGGCGCGTGTCATCTGGCGGCATGACAACGAGGTGGGTCTGGAATTTCTCGAAGATCCGCGCGCTGCGAAAGGTCCGGCCGACGCTTTGACGCGCGTGCAGGATCTCGAGCGCGAAAATTCGCGGCTCAAGAAGCGTGTTCGCGAATTGCAAACGCAGCTCGAACGCCACATGGAGGGGGGAATCTAGGTCGACGCCTGCCGTCCTGGATCGCCTCGCTTCCGGATAAGCTTCCGTACGCTTCAGGTTGTCGTTTGGCCGGGATGACGGCTATCCGGACTTCTCAATTGCCGCCGTCGATGCGATAAGCCCTGCGGAGGCCTTCATGTCCGCACGCACGCGCTTTTCCGCCAACATTTCCATGCTCTTTGGCGAATACGAACCGCTGGATCGGATTGCAGCAGCGGCGCGCGCCGGCTTCGAAGCTGTCGAGTTTCTTTTTCCCTACGATTTTCCGGTCGCCGAGATACGCGCGCGATTGCAAGACAACGATATCGTCATCAATCACCTCAATACGCGGCCCGGCGATCGCTTCGGACTTGCGGCGCAGCCGGGCAGGGAAGACGAATTCGCGAAAGTTTTCGATCAGGCGCTCGACTATGCGACGCAACTCGGCGCGCTGACGATTCACTGCATGTCGGGCGTGGTTGCGCCCGAAGATCGGCCCCGCGCGAAAGAGACTTTTCTGCGCAACATGGAACGCGCCGGGCGAAAGACTGCGGGCACAGGCGTCACCCTCGTCATCGAACCGATCAACACCTACGACCGCGCGAATTTCTTCGTGTCCCGCTCGGATGAAATCGTCGAATTTTTGAAGGAGTTGAACCAGCCAGCAGTGAAGCTGCTGTTCGATTTCTATCATATCCAGATCATGGAGGGCGATCTTACGCGGCGGCTGGATCGCCACTGGGACCATATCGGTCATTTCCAGTTTGCATCTGTGCCATCGCGCAACGAACCGGATCTCGGCGAAGTGAACCTGAAGCCGCTGTTCGCGGATATCGTGAAGCGCGGATGGCAAGGCTTTCTCGGCGCTGAATATCGCCCGGCGGCACGCACCGAAGACGGGCTTGGCTGGCTCACGACGCTCGCCGTGACAGCGTGACGAGCGAAGAACGCAGGGCCTTCATAACAGCGCACACGCGCCTTCTTCCCGTGCCGCATGCGCCGGAAATCGCGCTCCATGTGGCCGATGAAGCCACCGCGCTCTGGCAAAAGACGGAAGACGAACTCGGCGAGATCGGCCTGCCGCCGCCGTTCTGGGCTTTCGCCTGGGCCGGAGGGCAGGCGCTGGCGCGTTATATCCTCGATCGCCCCGACATCGTGCGCGGAAGGCGGGTCCTCGACTTTGCCTCCGGCTCTGGCCTCGTCGCCATCGCGGCCGCCAGGGCAGGCGCTGCGGAAGTTTGTGCAACCGAGATCGACGCCTTCGCCATCGATGCGATTGCTGTCAATGCCGCGGCAAACGGCGTTGAAATCACCGCGCTCGAGGGGGACTGGATCGACCGTGACGAGGGCTGGGATGTCGTGCTGGCGGGCGATGTTTCCTACGAGCGCGACATGTCGGCGCGTGTCACCCACTGGCTTGCGAGCCTAAACCGGCGCGGCGCAACTGTCCTGCTCGGCGATCCCGGCCGCAGCTATCTCGCGCGCGACCGTCTCGAAAAGATCGCCGAATATCGAATTCCCGTGTCGCGCGACCTCGAGGACATGGAAATCAAGAAGACCGGCGTCTGGCGCTTCCGCGAAGTGGGCTGAGGGCTTTCGTTTCACCCTTTCTCAAGGGCGGCATGAGACGGTAGCGCCATGGAAATCGCCTACGGCATTGCCGCCTTGCTCACTGCGGTCTGCGTTCCCGCCGCCTTCTGGGCCGGGTGGCGCATAGCTTTGCGCCAGCGCGCGCCGCAACCTTCGCCCAATGTCGCGCTTCAGCAGGAAATCGAAAGCCTGCGTGATGAAATCTGGGAGTTAAAGGGCGCCGCCGCGGAACGCGACCGTGCCGAGGCGGCCAATGAGGCCAAGTCGCGCTTTCTCGCCACCGTCAGCCATGAGATGCGCACGCCGCTGAACGGCATCCTGGGCATGGCCGATCTCACGCGCGGACCGAACCTCACCGCCGAACAGGCCTATTATCTTGAAATGATCCGCGCTTCCGGCGGCGCTCTCGCCTCGCTGATCGAAGAGGTGCTGGACTTCTCGCGCATCGAGGCTGGCAAGCTCGAAATCGCCAGCGCGCCGTTCGAGATAACGCCGCTGGTCGAACGCGTGGTGGAATTGCTCGCGCCACGCGCGCAGGGCAAGGGGCTGGAGATTGCATCGTCGATCGCATCCGACGTGCCGGCGGTCCTTGTCGGCGATGCGCCGCGCCTTCAGCAAGTGCTCATCAATCTCGCCGGCAACGCGGTGAAGTTTACCGAGAAGGGCGGCGTGGGCCTGCGCGTATCGCGCGCGCCTTCGGGTGCAGTGCGATTCGCGATTTCGGATACAGGGCCGGGCATTCCGAAGGAACGGCAAGCCGCGATCTTCCTGGATTTCGAACAGGCTGACGGTTCATCGACGCGCAAGCACGAGGGCACCGGCCTCGGCCTCGCGATCTCCCGCCGCATCGCCGAACTGATGGGCGGCGACTTGCGCCTTGAACATTCCGATGCGACGGGTTCGGTTTTCATCTGCGATCTGCCTTTGCGCAGCGCCGCATCCAAACCCGGGGTAAGCATCGCGCGTCTCGACGGACGACAGGTGCTCGTTGTTGCAAATTCGCCCTTCGAAGGACCATGGCTCGGCGAGCGGTTGATCGAATCGGGCGCGAAGATCACGCGGGCCAGCGGCGAAGACGAGGCGCTGGAGAAACTGGGCGGCGCGCGGCCATTCGATATCGTCATCGTCGATTGCGCGCTTGGCGAAGATGTGACGAAGCGACTTGCGGGCGCGGCGCGCGCGGCGAGGGCCGGGCGCAGTCTTGTTCTCTTCTCCCCGTTCGAAAGGCGCGCTTTCGGCGAACAATCCCTGCAGGATTTCGATGGATGGCTGGTGAAGCCCGTGCGGACCGCTTCCCTGATTGCGCGTCTCACCGATGCGTTTTCTTCACGCATCGAGTCTGATGTCGCGGAGGCTGCGCAAGCGCCCGAAGCGCGCAATCTCAAGGTGCTGCTGGCTGAAGATAACGACATCAACGCGCTGATTGCGACCAAGCATCTTGAGCGCATCGGCGCGCAGGTGACGCGCGCCAACGACGGCGAAGCGGCGCTGGCGCTTGCCCTGGACGCGCTGGAAGGGCGGCGTGCGGCCTTTGACGTCTTGTTGCTGGATATCCGCATGCCCGGCCACGACGGAATGGAAGTCGCGCGGCGCGTGCGGGCAGCAGAGACGGCGGCGGGCAAGTCGCCCGTGCGCATGATCGCTCTGACCGCGAATGCCTTCGACGACGATCGTCGCGCCTGCCTTGCAGCTGGCTTCGACGAATTTCTGACCAAGCCCGTCGATCCGGCGAAACTGGCGTCGGTGCTTTTGCAGGAGGCAAAGTCGCCAGTCAGGACAGCGCAGGGCGCGTGATTGCCTGCCGCTTTGCAAAAGCGCCGCCTATCCGTCACAAATGTTTCCAAACAGGATGGTTGATAAGCGGCACATGCTCGAATCCGCACATTTCGCTGCCGCCGCAACGCCCGCTGCTCCACGCGGGCGTGGCTCGTTTCCTTTTCCGATCTCCATTTTTCCGGACGCTCTGCCCGGCTTCATTCGGCCCGGCCGCGCCGTGCGCGATCTCGCGGGCCTGCCGGCCTCACTCGGGCGAATGGGGTCGCTCGAAATCCGGCTCGCCGTCACGAAGAAGGACATCCGCAGGGCGCAGAAACTGCGCTGGCGCGTGTTCTTCGAACGGGGGAATGCCATACCCGATCGCAAATCGCTGTTGCGCCGGCGGGACATCTGTCCGTTCGATCGATCCTGCGATCACCTATTCATCGTCGATCACGATGCGCTCAACCGGTTTGGCGCGAAGAAGCCACGAGTCGTCGGCGTATATCGCCTGTTGCGGCAGGACGTCGCCGAGAAGAGCAACGGCTTCTACAGCGCGACCGAGTTCGACATTGCGCCGTTGTTGCAGCGCCATGCGGGTAAAAGGTTTCTCGAATTGGGTCGTTCCTGCGTGCTGCCGGAATATCGCTCGAAGCGTACGCTGGAACTTCTCTGGCGCGGCATCTGGACCTATGTCCGCCATCATCGCATCGACGTGCTGATGGGTTGCGCTTCGTTCGACGGGATAGATATCCAGCGCCATTCGGCGTCTTTGTCATTCCTGCAACGCAATGCGGGCGCGGACGCCGAGTGGCGCGCTTTCCCGTTGTCAGGGCGCGCTGCGGCGCCGGATTCGACGCCGGTTGAAGCCGTCGACATGCGCCGCGCGCTCTCGTCCCTGCCGCCGCTGATCAAGGGTTATCTCCGGCTTGGCGCGAAATTCGGCGACGGCGCAGTCGTCGACCGGCAGTTCGGGACGACGGACGTGTTCGTTGTCATGCCTGTGACGCAAATCGATCCGCGCTATATCGAATATTTCACCATGCCGGACGCCCCATTGCAGGCAGCGGCCTGAGGCTATTCAGGTCCAAGGCGCTCGCGGTCATGCGGTTGCATAAAATCGATCATCGGTCCGGCAGGCACGATTCCCTGCACATTGATGTGCCGGTGGCTCATGTAATAGTGCCGCTTGATGTGATCCAGGTTGAGTGTCGCATGGATGGCAGATCGCTGCACGAGATCGCGCGTATAATTCCAGAGGTTGGGATAATCGACGATGCGGCGGATGTTACATTTGAAATGCGTGACATAGACCGCATCGAAGCGAACAAGCGTCGGCAACAGGCGAATGTCCGCCAGCGTCATCCGATTGCCGCAGAGATATCTCCGGGTTGAGAGCCGCTCCTCCAGCATGTCCAGCGTTGTGAAGAGTTCCTTCACTGCTTCGTCATAGGCTTCCTGTGTCGTTGCAAAGCCGCAACGGTAAACGCCGTTGTTGAGCGTTGTGTAGATGCGCTCGTTCAGGGAATCGACTTCAGCGCGCAGATCTTTGGGATAATAATCGCCGGCGCCTGCACCGCAATGATCGAAAGCATTGTTGAACATGCGGATGATTTCGGAGGATTCGTTGTTGACGATGGTCCCGGTCTTCTTGTCCCAGAGGACGGGCACTGTGACGCGGCCGGAATAACCGGCGTCGGCGCGCGCGTAGATTTCATACATGAAATTCGCATGTCCCACGGGGTCGGGGATCAAGCCTTCCCCGTCCGCAAAATTCCACCCGTTCTCGCGCATCAGCCAATGCGTCACGGAAACGGAAATCATCTCTTCAAGGCCCTTGAGCGCGCGCATGATGAGCGTCCGGTGCGCCCAGGGACAGGCGAGAGATACGTAGAGATGATAGCGGCCGGGTTCTGCGGCGAAACCGCCTTTACCCGAAGGGCCGGCCGCGCCGTCGGGCGTAATCCAGTTGCGGAACTGGCTTTCGCGGCGAATGTAGCGTCCGCCCTCGATGCGGCCGAGGACGTCTTCGTCCGACCACTTCCCGTCGATCATCAATCCCACTTGCGCATCCCCTGTGAAAACCTAATCTGTCGCTACAAGATAAGGATGCGCGGCGCGGAAAGCGAGCGGTGCGCTTGGTCCGGGGGAAACATGCTGATTTCAGGCAAGGAGAAACTCGAACGGATGCGCGACGGGCGCATCGTCTACCTCGGTTCCGAGCGCGTCAACGATGTCACCACGCATCCTGCCTTCCGCAATGCGGCAGCGACCATTGCCGAACTCTACGATTTCAAGTCGGATCCCGCCCGCCGCGACGAACTCGCCTTCGAGGAAGATGGCGAATGGTTTTCCATGTACTGGAAGCAATGCCGCACACGAGACGATCTCGCCAAGCGCATGCGCGCGCTGCGCCAGATCGCCGATGTCACCTTCGGCATGTTCGGACGCTCGCCTGATCATGTCGCGGGCATGGTGACCGGCCTTTCCATGAAACCTTCCGTGCTGAACGATTTGCACGCTGGCTTCGGCGACAATCTTACGAAGTTCTACAAACACGCGCGGCACAACGATCTCTACCTGTGCTTTGCGACATCGCCGCCGTCGGGCGTGCGCGACTCGAAACTGTTTCCTGGCCAATTGCGCGAAGATCCTTGCCTCAAGGTTGTCGCGGAGGACGACAGCGGGGTGACGCTGTCGGGCATGAAGATGCTCGCGACGGGCGCCGTCTTCGCCGACGAAGTCTGGATCGGTAACCTTACGCCCATCGACGAAAAACACAGGGCGGAGAGCATCACTTGCGCGTTACCTTTCAACACGGAGGGTGTTTCGTTATGGTCGCGCCGCGCCTATGAGAGCACGACGCAGCACGAACTCGACTATCCCCTGAGCTATCGTCTCGACGAGGGCGATTGCATGCTTGTTTGTGATAACGTGAAAGTGCCGTGGGAGCGCGTCTTCCTGCACAATGACGGCATCTGGTCGCGGCGCATGTATATCGAAACACCAGCCAATTGTTACGCCAACAGCCAGAGCAACATTCGCTTCTGGGCGAAGATGAGCCTGATCGCCGGTCTCGCCAGCAAGATTTGCGAGGCCAACGGCATCGACAGGATTCCGGGCGTACGCGAATTGCTGGGTCGGGTGGCGGCGCTGGAAGCGACCGTCGGCGGTATGGTGCATGGCCAGATCGAAGGCTGGGAAGCCTGGCCTGAAGGGTATGCAACGCCGAACCGCCGCTTCATGTATGCGACGCTCAACTGGTGCCAGGAACATCACAGCGAGATCATCGATATTGTCCGCACGTTGCTCGGCGGGCTGCCGATGCAGATGCCGGCGAGTATCGATATTCTGCGCGACCCCGAGTTGAAATCGCGCTTCGAGCGGTGGTGGGGCACCGCCGACATGGAGGCGCTGCCGCGCATGAAACTCTACAAGCTCGCCTGGGATCTCGTAGGTTCGGAATTTGCCGGAAGGCACCAGCTTTATGAAAAGTTCTATGCCGGCAATTCCATTGTCGTGCGCAACCAGAGCGATCGGGAAGCGCCGTGGAAGGATTTTCACGGGACGGTGGATCGCCTGCTCGATCGCGTGAAGGCTCCCGAATTCTAAAAGCACAGGAATGATGACGTGGCGACCAAACCTGATGTGAAGAAGCTTGCAAGCGGCACGCCATCCTCGGCTGCCTATATCGGCAACAGCTTCTTTTATTATAATAACGGCATCAACTCGCACATCACCAAGCTCCTGGCGGCGGCGGAACCTTCAAAGCCGTGGCGCAGCACGATGATCACGATCAGCGGATCGGGCCTCGACTGGCACGATATCGATTCTTATTTCCGTCCGAACGCCGTGGGGCGCTATTCCTTCGACCCCGACAACAATGTCGTTTTCAACGATCTGAAGAAGCTGTTCGATGTCGCCGTTGTCATGGACTCGAGCCAGGGACCGCTGCATCCCGTCCTCGAACCTGTCTTCGACGATTATGCCGGGCGCAATGCCGCGAGCCTGCGCAAGCACGGCGCGGAACCGGTTTTCTTCATGTCATGGGCCTATAAGGACAAGCCTGACATGACCGCGCCGCTGGCGGAGAAATATACCGTCGCGGGCAACAGGCATCATGCGCTCGTCGTGCCCGCCGGTCTGGGCTTTGCGCGCTCCATCGCGGAGCGTCCCGCGCTTGATCTTTACGTAGACGACAAGAGGCATCCAAGCTTGCCGGGCACCTATCTCGCGGCCTGCATCACCTATATGTGTCTCTTCGCGCGGTCTGCGGAAGGGCTCGCGTGGCGGGCCGACCTCGACGCGGAGACCGCAGCCTACTTGCAGCGTATCGCGCGCGAAACAGTCGAGGATTATTTCGGCTGATCGAGAAGGCTTTTCAGTCCTTCCCGATAGGTCGGGCAGGTCAACGTCACCCCAAGCCTTTCGCGTAAGGCTTCGTTCGAGACGCGCTTGTTTTCGCCATAAAAGCTGCGCGCCATCGGTGTCATCTGCGCCTTTTCGAAGGGGATTTCCGGCGGTGGTTCGATGCCCAAGAGGCGAGCGGCGTAGGCGACGACCTCCTGCGGCGGCGACGGCTCGCTATCGGTCACATTCCAGACGTTCGCCGTACCGCTGAGGGGGTGCGAGAAACAGGTAGCGATGGCCAGCGCGATGTCGGCGACATGAATGCGGTTGAAGACCTGATCTTTCTTGACGATGCGCCGCGCCTTGCCTTCGCGCAGATTGTCGATGGCGCTTCGTCCGGGACCATAGATTCCTGCGAGGCGCAGGATGTGCAGATCGCTGCCGTGTGCGCGCGCGAATTGGGTCCAGTGTATCTCGGCGTCAAGCCGCCAGCGCGAGCGCAGACTGGTCGGCTTTGGTGGTGTCGTTTCATCGACCCACGCGCCGCCATGATCGCCATAGACGCCGATGGTCGAGAGATAGACGATGCGGCGCGGCGAAAGGCTGGCGATGGGGTCCAGGCGGTTCAGGACAGGGTCGCCCAGGGCATCCGGCGCGATGCTGACGAGCCATGCATCGTAATCGCCGAGCGCAGACGCCATCGCAGGCTCGGCCTCCTCGCCATTCATGACGAAAGCTTCGATCCCATCGCTGCGGAGAGCCGTGCATTTCTCATGCGTACGCACCGTTCCGGCGATGCGATTGAATTTTTTGCGATGGGTTCGCGCAAAATGCAGCGCGGAATAACCGACACCGAACATGAAGAGATTCATAGTCAGCCGCCCTTCCATTCGGTGCGCACGTCATCGTCGCTTTCCGAACCTGCGTGCATTGCGCGCAATTGCGCGAATTCATTTGGCGTTGCGAGACGTGCTGCAGCCCATACCGCCATGGCGCGCACGAGTGGCGAAGGATCGGTGAGATTGGTTACGGCGCTTGCGAGCAGTTCGGTTTGGCCGCTGTTGCCGATGGCAATCAATACATTGCGCAGAAAGGCATCGCGTCCGATGCGCTTGACCGGCGATCCCGCAAAGAAACTGCGAAATTGGGGATCGTTCAGTTTCGCGAGGTCGGCGAGCGCGGGCCGTTTGAGATCGTCGCGCGCAACAAGTTTCGTTTCGTGCGCCTGCTGCGCGAATTTGTTCCAGGGGCAAACGGCGAGGCAGTCGTCGCAGCCGTAAATGCGATTGCCCATTTTCTCGCGCAACGCGCGCGGTATATGGCCGCGATACTCGATGGTGAGATAGGATATGCAGCGGCGTGCATCGAGGCGATAAGGGGCGTCGAATGCGTTTGTCGGACAGATATCGAGGCAGGCGTGGCAGGAGCCGCAGTGATCGATTTCGCCATCATCTGACTCGAGATCGAGCGTCGTGAAGATGGAGCCCAGAAAGAGCCACGATCCGAATTCGCGGGACACGAGATTGGTGTGCTTGCCTTGCCAGCCGAGTCCGGCAGCGGCGGCAAGCGGCTTTTCCATGACAGGCGCGGTATCGACAAAGACCTTCACGTCGCCGCCGCCAGCTTCCTTCAGCAACCACTGAGCCAGCATCTTCAGCTTGCCTTTGACGACGTCGTGATAGTCGCGATGGCGCGCATAGACGGAAATTGCGCCAGCAGTCCTGTTGCTCAAGATGTGCAGGGGATCTTCGTCAGGGCCGTAATTCATGCCGAGCATGACGATGGATCGCACATCGGGCCAGAGCGTTGCGGGATCGCTGCGGCGTTCCTGCGTCTCTTCCATCCACGACATCTCGCCATGCGCGCCGCTTTCAAGCCAAAGCGAGAGCCGTTGCGGCGCATCGGGAATGGCGTCCGGCCGCACGATGCGGCAGGCGTCGAAGCCAAGTTCTTGCGCCTTCGTGGCGAGAGCGTCCTTCAGAAGTCGAGGTCGGCGTAAACCGGGTGCGGGTTCATTCCGGCGATCCGGTCGGCGAGGAGCGCGCGGAAGCACGGCCGCGACTTGATCCGCGCGTACCAGTTCTTCGCGTTCTCGTTCTCTGCCCATGGCACGTCGCCCAGGTAGTCTGCGCAGGAGAGCTGCGCCGCCGCCGCGAGGTCGGCATAGCTCAAATGATTGCCGGCGAGCCAGTTCCGCGAGCCGGCCAGCCAGCCAATATAGGACAGATGCGTGCGAATGTTGGCGCGGGCGACGCGCACCGCGTCCATATCCGGCCCGCCGCCGCCTTCCTGTGCGGAGAGATAGCGGCGCGTCACCTTTTCATGCACCAGCCAGTTCGTGACTTCCGTGAAGAATTTGACGTTGAACCAGTCCATCAGGCGGCGCACTTCGGCCCGCTCGGCGGGGTCGCCCTGGATCAGCCGGGCATGGCCCAGGGCCTCGCCGCGGGTCTCGTCTAGGTATTCGGAGATCGGCCCGGCCCCGACGACGACCGTGCGCGGCTCCTCCACCAGAACCGGCGTCGCGCCTGCCGGGTTCAGCATTAGGAAGTCGTGCCGGCGATCCTGCACGCGCTCCTCGATAAGGTCGGCATGCAGACCGAATTCGCCGAGCGCCAGACGCACGAAACGCGAATGGGGACACATCGGATGATAAAAAAGAGTCGCCATGCTTCTTCTTGTTCACTCGCGTGCAACGGTTACGCTTACCGGTGGATCGTCGCGCGGGCCCCGTATAAACACCGTCGATACGGGCGACAAGCGATTCGCGGAACGTATGCCGCCGCCATGCAGGGCTTATCGGGTTAACAACACGTTAATTCCGGTCGGGGGAAATTCCGCAGGCAAGGCGAACGCGCTGATGTTTCTGATCGACATGATGAAGGCGCTCATCCTCGGCATCGTCGAGGGTTTCACCGAGTTCCTGCCGGTTTCCTCCACGGGCCATCTTCTGCTGCTTGGCCATTTCCTTGGCTTCGAATCCAAGGGCAAGACTTTCGAAGTCCTCGTGCAACTCGGCGCGATCCTGGCGATTCTCTCGGTCTATTTCTGGAAGCTGACGGCGATCGCCCTTGCTTTGCCGAAGGATCCGAAATCGCGCATGTTCGTCCTCGGCATTCTCGTCGCCTTTCTCCCTGCCATGGTGATCGGCGGCCTCTTCGGCTCCTATATCAAGTCAGTGCTGTTCGATCCGCGTATCGTCTGCACGACGCTGATCGCCGGCGGTTTCGTGCTGCTGGCTGTCGACGAAATGGAATTGCGTCCGAAATATACGGACATCATGGAATATCCGCTGTCGATGTGCCTGAAGATCGGCGCGTTTCAATGCCTTGCCATGATACCCGGCGTATCGCGTTCGGGCGCGACGATCGTCGGATCGATGTTCATGGGCGCGAACAAGAGATCAGCCGCGGAATTTTCATTCTTCCTGGCCATGCCGACAATGGCCGGCGCCTTCGCCTATGATCTCCTGAAGAACTATAAGATCCTTGCCTTCAGCGACGTGGCGCTGATCGTCATCGGATTTATTGCGGCCTTCTTTTCCGCGCTGCTGGTTGTGCGCGGCTTCCTGCAATTCGTTTCGAGCCACGGCTTTCGCTGGTTCGCGATCTGGCGCATCGCCGTTGGTCTCATCGGCTGGCTCGGCATCCTCTTCTGGAAGCCGGTGGTCTGAGTATTTGCAGCATCGCTTCCGCGAAAACCGGAACCACTTTTGCGCGCGATGCTGCGATCAGGCCTTTTCTTTCGCGGCGTCTTCCGTGAGCATGTCCGTGACGGAAGATTCGAGCAGCGTCAACATGCGCATCAATTCCGTTCGCTCTTCCGGCTTGAGCCGCGATAGCAGCTTCTGCTCGCGTTCATGGGCAAACACGACGATCTCGTTGTGAAGCTTGCGACCCTCCTCGGTGAGTTCGACGCGCGAAACGCGGCGGTCGTCCTCATCGCTCAACCGCTTGATGAGACCCTTCTGCTCCAGCGTCGTGATGGCGCGACTGGTGCCGCCGAAATCCATGGCGATGCTGTTCGCCGCTTCGTTGATGGTGGAAGCGCCCAGCGCACCCAGCACCTGAATGATCCGCCATTCCCGGATGCTCATGCCGAGCGGCCGGGCGGCGGCGCGCGTCGCGTGCAGCGCGATCCGGGAGGTGAGGGTCAGGAGCTTGGCGGGTATATGCTCGGCGGGATCGACCGGGTTCATGATCGGCGTCGTCGCCTGTCCGGGCCGCGAACTGGACATCGCGTCTAGGTTTCCTGAATTTCTCGCGTGGTGCACGCGCGAGCGGACAGAATCACGCTTTCGCCCGGGTGACAATATATGATATATCATACAAATTAAGCTCTGGGAGGGGCGCATGAAAATTAAAGCACGCGCGGAGATCGGAACCGGTCGCCAGTCGGGCGAGGAGCTGATTGCTCGTCTGGAAGCTTTGGTCCCGGCCTTGCGGCAACGTGGGCGCGCCGCCGACGAAGCCGGGCGTATCCCCGCGCAAACCATCGCCGATCTTGAAAGCTGCGGCGCTTTTCGTGCCGTCGTCCCGGCGCGCTTCGGTGGGGCCGAAGTCGATTTCCGCCATGTGCCGCAAATTTTCCGCGTGCTTGGGCGCGGCTGCACCTCGACCGCATGGACGATGGGCTTTCTCGTCTATCACAACTTCCAGTTCGCCCATTTCCCGGAGCAGGCGCAGCAGGAAGTCTGGGGGAGTGGCCGCGGCTACACGATGGCGCCGGGGCAAGTCATGCCCGCAGGCAGTGCGGAAAAGGTTGAAGGCGGGTACCGGCTCAAGGGCCGCTGGGGCTATGCCACCGGCATTTTTCATGGCGACTGGATGCTGCTGAGCGCGCCGGTCAGCGGCATGGGCGAAAAGCCCGTCGTCATGCGCTTTTTTGTGCCCGTGAAATCCTTCCGCATTCTAGATACGTGGCAGGTCGCGGCGATGCGCGCGACGGGTTCGCACGATGTCGAACTCGACGATGAATTCGTGCCGGAACATCGGGCTGTTGCGGTGAGCGAATTACGCAACGGGACGGCGGAAGGTCTCAAGGCGAATCCGGGACCGCTCTATAAAATTCCGCTTCTGACTTTCATGTCGCTCGGCGCCGTGGGTCCGCTTGTTGGCGCGGCGGAAGCGATGTTCGAGATCGTCACGGAAACCATGCGCACAAAGGTGCGCGCCTATTCTCTGGCGCAGACGCAGCAGCAGATGTCGACGCGCGTGCGCATCGCGGAGCTGAAATGCGAGCTCGACGCGATGCTGGCCTATTACGAACGCAAAATCGAATTCGTGGAACTTCGCGTCGGGAGTGGCGGGACACTTTCGCTGGAAGAGCGCGCGGAAATGCGCGCCGCCGTTTCATGGGTCGCGAAGACATCCCAACGCCTCGTCAACGATCTCGCGCGCGAGGCTGGCTCGCGCTCGAATTATCTGGACTCGCCGGTGCAGCGTTTTCAGCGCGACGTCAACGCGCTGGCGACCCACGCGCTCTTCGACATGGACATGAACGGCGATGTCTATGCGAATGCTTTGCTGGGCGGCGAGATTTCGTCACAGGCGATGATTTGATAGTCAAATCCTCTTGTCAGCGGACGTGCACAATTCCGCGATCACGCATTTCTCGCATTCGGGCCTGATCGCCTTGCAGATGTAGCGCCCGTGCAAGATGAGCCAGTGATGGGCGTGGCGCATGAATTCCCTGGGAATGACTTTCTGCAAACCGAGTTCGACTTCGAGCGGCGTCTTGCCCGGTGCGAGGCGTAGCCTGTTCGACAGGCGAAAGAGATGCGTGTCGACGGCGATGGTTTCCTCGCCGAAGGCGATGTTGAGCACGACATTGGCTGTCTTGCGGCCGACGCCCGGCAATTTTTCCAGTTCTTCGCGGCTGCGCGGAATTTCACCGCCATGATCGGCGATCAGCTTTTCCGAGAGTGCGACGACATTCTTCGCCTTGTTGCGGTAGAGACCGATGGTTTTGACGTAATCGCGTACCTTCTCTTCGCCGAGCGCGACCATTTTCTGCGGTGTATCGGCAGCGGCGAAAAGCGCGCGCGTCGCCTTGTTGACGCCGGAATCCGTCGCCTGCGCCGAAAGCACGACGGCCACCAGCAACGTGTATGGATTCACATATTCGAGTTCGCCCTTCGGCTCGGGATTGGCGTCGCGCAGCCGCGCGAAAATAGCGTGGATGGCCGTCGGATCGAGCTGTTTGGGCTTGCCGCGCTTCTTCGACAGCGCCTTGCGCGCAGCCGCCAATGCCTTGGGCATGGACCGCTTGGCGGGAGGTTTGCCTGCGCCTGCGACAGCGCGACCCTTGGGTGCGGCGGTACGTGATGAACTTTTGGTCTTTTTCGGCAGCATGCGCGCACTATAATAACGAGATGCAATCGACGGCGAGCCCGATGCAGTCCGACGATCCCTACAGCGCACAGATTTTCGCTGCGCGGCTCACGCCGCACCGGTCGCTGAGCCGGCGTAACTTCCATGTGCTGCTGGCCGTATTCTCCGGCATGGCCTTCGCGACGACTTTGCCCTTCCTGATTCTCGGCGCTTGGCCGGTGGCCGGTTTCATGGGCCTCGATGTCCTCATTTTCTGGTGGGCCTTTCGCGCCAATTTCCGGTCCGCCCGGGCCTACGAGGACGTCACGGTGACGCCACTCGAATTGTCAGTGGCCAAGGTGTCGCCGCGTGGCGCGCGGCGCGAATGGCGCTTCAATCCGATCTGGGTCCGCCTGCAGCGCAAGGAAGACGAGGAATACGGGCTCGAGCGTCTCGATATCGTTGCGCGCGGCCAACATCTCGAAGTGGGTGGCTTTCTGGGGCCGGATGCCCGCGCGGAATTCGCAGGCAAGCTGAGCCTTGCGCTGGCGGAAGCGCGACGTGGCCCGCGCTTTTCCTGAGGCCTGATTCTTTTCCGCGACAGCATCGTTTTCGGGTGGCGGCTGCTGGCGCGCAGGGGCAAATTGCCTGCGACGATTACCTCACTTCAGGAGACGGCCATGAGCCTCCTCGAATCAGCCAGTCTGGCGGCGACGCCTGCGCGCTCCTCCGGTTTGCGCCAGTCAGCCGATGATTACGCGCGTGTCCGCGAAGCCATCGAATATCTGACCCAGCACTGGAAATCCCAGCCCGAGGTCGAGGAGATCGCGGCGCAGATCGGCCTGTCCGCCTCGCATTTTTCCTCGCTGTTCAGGCGCTGGTCCGGCATCACGCCGAAGCAATTCCTGCAGGCGCTGACCATCGACCATGCGCGGGCATTGCTGCGGGATTCGGCCTCGGTGCTCGACACTTCGCTCGAAGTCGGCCTCTCCGGGCCGGGGCGGCTGCACGATCTCTTCGTCGCACACGAAGCGATGTCGCCGGGCGAATTCGGCAGCGGCGGCGCGGGGCTGACACTCACCTATGGCTTTCATCCTTCCCCTTTCGGGGAAGCGATCGCAGTGGCGACACCACGTGGACTGGCCGCGCTCGGCTGGGTCGACGACAAGGCCGCGCCGGGGCGCGCCAGCGATACCGGCAAGCCCGCAGGCGGGCGCGAGGGTGCGCTGGCCGACATGATCAGGCGCTGGCCCAATGCGCAGTTCGTGCGCGACGATGCGGCGACGGCGGACTATGTCCGGCAGGCTTTCAATCCTGCAATCTGGGAGGGCGGCCGCCCCCTGCGCGTGGTCCTCATCGGGTCGGATTTCGAAATCAGGGTCTGGGAAACGCTGCTGAAAATCCCGATGGGCCGCGCTACGACCTATTCATCCATCGCGCGCCATATCGGCAAGCCCAAGGCCGCGCGCGCCGTGGGGGCGGCGGTCGGACGAAATCCCATTTCCTTCGTCGTGCCGTGTCATCGCGTGCTCGGATCGAGTGGAGCGCTGACCGGCTATCACTGGGGCCTGACGCGCAAGCAGGCGATCATCGGCTGGGAGGCCGGGCATACGGGCGTCGTCACCAATTCGTGACATCGACTGACACACCGGCGCAACATTTCGGGTTATGGTGCCCTCGTTCATTGGAGGATAGCGCATGTTCGAGCACGGCCAATTTTACTGGAACGAACTGATCACGCCGGAAGTCGAGAAGGCCAAGGCCTTTTACGCGAAGACCCTGGGCTGGACCTACGAGACCATGCCGATGCCGGAAGGCGATTACGTCCTCGCCAAGCAGGGCGAGAACATGGCTGGCGGCATCATGCAGACGCCGGCGGATATGGGCGGCGCGCCTTCGCAATGGTACGCCTATATTGCAGTCGACGACGTGGATGCACGTGCTGCCAGCGCCACGAAGGCTGGTGGCACGCTGCTGCGTCCGATTTTCGATGTCGAAGGTGTCGGCCGCATCGCGATTCTGACGGATGCTGCCGGCGCGGTGATCGGCCTGATCACGCCGGCTCCGATGGAAAGCTGATCGTTTTGGGATCTCGATAGCATCGCTTTCGCGAAAAACCGGAACCACTTTTTCGCGCGATGCTACAGTTCAGTCCGGATCGCATTCCTCTCCGAAGCGCCAGCGGTCGGAGAGATAGCCCGCGTCGCGCAGGCCGCGCAGGATCATGACCAGCACGGCGACGCCAGCCGCAGCGGCGGCGACGAAGCCCATGTCGGTATAAAACTTCTCGAAAATGTGCGGGGCGGGCGACTGCGACGCCACTGCTGGCAGGTTCCAGAGAAGAGCCGCGGCCAGGGCGGTACCGCCCGCCGCCCGGCGGCTGGTTCGGCCAAACACTTTACGCATCGCTTGCGATCTCCATGTCCCCGCACGGGAGATGGTGCCAGCGAGAGCGCAAGAAATCCTTTCGGTACCCCGCAACCCCAAGCTTTCCGGCCGGAAAGCCTAATGGCGCGTGAATCCGGTTAGCGAAAAACCGGCTGCAGGGGCGCGGGCGAGGCCATGCCGGGTGAGGCCGGTGCGCCATCGGGCCGGGGCGTGGGCGGACGGCGGGGCCGAGGCTTGGGCGCTGGCTTGGCCGTACCGTCGTCGACTTCTACATTGCCGATCTGCGCGGCGAGCGAGACAGCGCGCGCCTGCGTGAACCGCGATGCGCAAAAGCCGTGCTGATGCTCGCGCAGATAATCGCGGCAGACTTCCTCGCGCCGCGCGGAGAAGCCGGCCTGATCGGCGGCGATGGTGCGGGTCTTCTCGCGGTCGTTGCCGACCCGGCGGATCAGCGCGCGGAAATTGTTTCGGGCGTTCTTTTCCGCCTCCGAGCGGGCGGCCTCGATGTTCTTCGAATCGGCCGGGCCGATGCCGCCGCCGGGCGGTCCCCAGAACCCCGCGAGATAGCCGCGGCAGTCTTCCGCCTTGATCTCGCAGGTGCCAGCGCCAAGGCCGGTGCTGACGCGCGATCCCTTGTGCGTGACCATGACGGCGCCGTCGAGCACGGCCAGCGTAAACGGGCAGGCAGGCACGTCGACGCGCAACTGCAGCAATCCCTCGATCCGGCCGTCCTGTTCCACCGCGAAGGGGCCGCCGGGTATCGTCATCGTGCAGCTATCGCCGACTTTCGAGAGCCGGTCGCCCGTCAGCTTCATCTCGCTGAGTTCGAGTTTGCCGGCGTTGCGGGTGAAGCGCAAAACGCCCGTTCGCCCATTCAGCGCGAGCGTGCGGCCCTCCAGCGTGCGGTCGCCAGGCGCGCGCACCATAATCGCCGCGGGTGCGGCAGGCTCGCCCTCCGCGCGCGGCTTTCCGCCGCCGGGCGGCGTCGTGGTTGCGCCGGCGGGCGTGGGCGCCTTCATGGCGCCGGGAAGCTGCAACTGGGCCCGCGCCGGCAGCGTCAGCGCAGCAACGGCCAGCAGGCAGGGTAAAATCAGGGGACCGTACTTCATCGGTTCACAATATCAGGCAAGGGCCGTCCGTCGCGCGGCGCTTGCCGTTCTTTAGGGCAAGTTGAGACCTGCGCAAAGCGCGTGGCATGGCCAGCGGCCGCAATGCAAGCCAAATCAGGCCAGATAACGCCGGGTTGCGGCAAGAAAGTCACGTTTTTATATAGCGCCCAGCCTTGCGGAATCGGGCAGGCGTCACAATCTCCCACCCATCGGGGACCGGGCGGACAGCACAATCGAAATCGAGTTCATCGTCCGCCCAGGGCGGGGTCGCTTCGGGGCCCACAGCCTTGCTGAAAACTCATCGCGGTCTCGCGTAAGAAAGGATGTCAGACCATGAGTAAAGTAATCGGTATCGACCTCGGCACGACCAACTCCTGCGTTGCAGTGATGGAAGGTACGAGCCCGAAGGTGATCGAAAATTCAGAGGGCGCGCGTACCACCCCCTCGATCGTAGCGTTCACGGACGATGGCGAGCGCCTCGTCGGGCAGCCTGCCAAGCGTCAGGCGGTGACGAATCCCGAGCGCACCTTCTTCGCCATCAAGCGCCTTATCGGCCGCCCGTTCAACGATCCGATGACCCAGAAGGACATGGGTCTCGTTCCCTACAAGATCGTCAAGGCCGGCAACGGCGACGCGTGGGTGAATGCGGACGGCAAGGAATATTCGCCCTCGCAGATTTCCGCCTTCACGCTGCAGAAGATGAAGGAAACGGCGGAAGCCTATCTCGGCCAGAAGGTCGATCAGGCCGTCATCACCGTTCCCGCCTACTTCAACGACGCGCAGCGCCAAGCGACGAAAGACGCCGGCAAGATCGCCGGCCTCGAAGTGCTGCGCATCATCAACGAGCCGACGGCGGCGGCGCTCGCCTATGGCCTCGACAAGAGCAATACCGGCACGATCGCGGTCTACGACCTCGGCGGCGGAACGTTCGACGTGTCGATCCTCGAGATCGGCGACGGCGTGTTCGAGGTGAAGTCCACGAACGGCGATACCTTCCTCGGCGGTGAAGACTTCGACATGCGCCTCGTCGAATATCTTGCCGACGAGTTCAAGAAGGATCAGGGCATCGACCTGAAGAAGGACAAGCTCGCCCTGCAACGCCTGAAGGAAGCGGCGGAAAAGGCGAAGATCGAACTCTCGTCCGCGACGCAGACCGAGATCAACCTGCCCTACATCACGGCGGACGCCTCCGGCCCGAAGCATCTGACCATGAAGCTCACCCGCGCCAAGTTCGAGGCGCTGGTCGACGATCTCATCCAGCGCACCATCGAGCCCTGCCGCAAGGCGCTCAAGGACGCGGGCCTGACGGCTGGCGAAGTCGGCGAGGTGGTTCTCGTCGGCGGCATGACCCGCATGCCCAAGGTGCAGGAACTCGTGAAGCAGTTCTTCGGCAAGGAGCCCCACAAGGGCGTCAACCCGGATGAAGTCGTCGCCATCGGCGCGGCCATTCAGGCGGGCGTGCTGCAGGGCGACGTGAAGGACGTTCTGCTGCTCGACGTGACGCCGCTGTCCCTCGGCATCGAGACGCTGGGCGGCGTGTTCACGCGCCTGATCGATCGCAACACGACGATCCCCACCAAGAAGAGCCAGGTTTTCTCGACCGCCGAAGACAACCAGACGGCCGTGACGATCCGCGTCTTCCAGGGCGAGCGCGAGATGGCGCAGGACAACAAGGCTCTCGGCCAGTTCGACCTCGTCGGCATTCCGCCTGCACCGCGCGGCATGCCGCAGATCGAAGTGACTTTCGATATCGACGCCAACGGCATCGTCAGCGTCACGGCGAAGGACAAGGCGACGAGCAAGGAACAGCAGATCAAGATCCAAGCTTCAGGCGGTCTCAGCGATGCCGAGATCGACAAGATGGTGAAGGACGCCGAACTGCACGCCGCCGAGGACAAGAAGCGCCGCGAACTCGTCGACGCCAAGAACCAGGGTGAGTCGGCCGTCCACCAGACCGAGAAGTCGCTGAAGGAATTCGGCGACAAGGTCTCGGAAGCGGACAAGAGCACGATCGAGGCAGCCATTGCCGCGCTCAAAACCGCGCTCGAGGGCGAGGATGTCGAAGCAATCACCGCCAGGACCAACGAGGTCGTGCAGGCTTCGATGAAGCTGGGCGAAGCCATGTACAAGGCCCAGCAGGCCGAGGCAGCGGCGGGCGCGGAGCCCGGGGCGGAAGCCAAGAAGAAGGATGACGATGTCATCGACGCCGAGTTCAAGGAAGTTGGCGGCGACGACAAGAAGAAGAGCTAAGCTTCTTCAACACCTTCAAGCGCGAAAGAATTGGCCGGGCCTCGCGCCCGGCCTTTTCGCATGCGTATCGAGGCCTTCCAAAGTGACAAGCATCTCGCGCTTTGCTAAACATGCCTCGCGATTTGCAGCGCGGAGACCGGATTATTGCTGAATTACTTGCGAAAAATTCACCGGCAAAACCGGCGTATCGTCGGCAGGATGTTGCGCACGATACTGCGCCGTCCCGCGCCGCCGCGAGAGGTCGTTCCAGCCGGCGACGAAGCTTTTCACGCTTTGAAGAAGAAGGCCAATCCGAAGAAGTTTCCGTCGGAGGTCATCAAGGGCTGCGAGTCTGCGGCGTCGTTTTTCTGCGCAGCTTTCGAGGGCTATAATGATGTCGTTCACATTCATCGCAGGGGTTTGAAGGAACTCGTCCTCGTCGATCTCGACAATGAGAAGCTCGAGGCGATGGCAAAAATCTATCGCGGCGACGAGGTTTCGCTGCGTAGCGGCGACGCCTTCGAGATCGCGCGCGAATGGCGGCTCGAGGGCCGCAAGTTCGACATCGTGATCACCGATCCATGGTCGAACATCATGCAGCGCACAGCGATTGCGGATCTACCGCTCTTCGCCGGTCTCGCGCGCAAATACTATCTCACGGGTCTGACCGGCGCGGATTTTGCCGCGCTCGGCATCAAGCCTGACGTGGAAGAATTCAATGCCTGGCTTGCCGCGCATGGACGCGGCGCCTATCGCATCGACCGGCTGATCCAGCGCAATCCCGATTATCTCGGCGGCGTTTACTGGCTGGTCTTTCCGGTTGAAGGCGTTCCCGAACAGCCACTGGAAGAGCCGGCGGAATCTGTCTCGCATGAGACGGCAAGCGCCTCCGCGCTGCCTGCATACGCTGCTACCGGCGAAGACGCTTTCGAACAATTGCGCGCACAGGCCGATCCGAAGATATTCCCGACCGATATCGTCAACGGCAGCGAATCCGCATTGTCCTTTTTCTGTGCGGCTTTTCTGGGCGTCAACGACGCGGTTCACCTGCACAAGAAGGGATTGAAGGAACTTCTGCTTGTCGATGTCAACGAGGAAAAGCTCAACGCGATGCGCGAAATCTATCTCGGCGACGAGGTAGGCTTCGAGCATGGCGATGCGTTCCGCGTCGCACGCGCCTTGCGTCATCGCGGTCGCAAGTTCGACATCGTCATCACCGATCCCTGGTCGAACATCATGCAGCGGACTTCGGTGACCGATCTGCCGCTTTTCGCGGCCCTCGCCAACAAGTGTTATCTTTCGGGCCTGACGGGCGTCGATTTCGAAGAAATGGGCATCAAGCCCGATGTGCGCGCTCTCAATAAGTATCTCGCGAAGAATGGCCGCGGGGATTATCGGGTCGACAGGCTCATCCTGCGCAATCCCGGCCACCAGGGCGGCGTCTACTGGGTGATTTTCAAGATCGCGAATTAGCCATCGCCGAACCTGCGGAACTTCCCGTCCCGTGGCACGCAATCTGCTGTCCTCCAGAGGACATAGAACATTGTGCCATTTCGGGACGAAAATGCATTACCGGATTTTTTCGACGTGGAGACTGGTCGCAGCGCTCGCGATCATGCTCTACCATTTCGCCCATCACGGGCCGCCCGGATCGATGCTGCTGGTCGAACGCATCGAGTTGATGCTGCCGATGCTTGACATGTTCTTCATCATATCAGGCTTCCTGATTTTCGAAGCCTATCGCGACAAGATTGGCAATGCGCGGGAATATGCGTCCTACATTGCGCGGCGTTTCGCGCGAATCTATCCGCTGCACATCATCACCCTGGCTTTCTTCGTCGCCGTCGGCATCGCCGGCCATTTCGGCTATGTGAAGACAGGCGGAGCCGCGCGTTACGATCTCTCGCAATTGTTGCCCAATCTTCTCCTCATGCAAGCCTGGGGCGTCACGCGAGAGCTGAGCCTCAACTATGTCTCATGGTCGTTGTCGGCCGAATGGTTCTGCTACCTGCTGCTGCCGCTGATCGTCCTGTTCTTCCGGTACGGCGGCGCGGCGGGGCTGCTCGCGCTTTTCGCCATGACCGTCGCCATACTGGAAACGCTGAGCGCGACGGGCGTCGTTCCCTTCAAAAGCTGGTTGATGGCGGATACCTGGGGCGCCTATCGCGCCTTTGCAGATTTTACCATGGGCGCCTTCATCGCCGCGGCTGCGAACGGTAGCCGCATGACGCTTCGTTCGCACTGTCCGGCGTGGCTGACCATGCTGTCCGCCATCGTGACGATGCAGCTGAAATGGCCGCCTTATCTCGGCTATGGGCTGGTCGCTGCCGCCCTCTATCTCGCGGCTGTGTGCGAGCGCAATGCGCCGGAGCGCTCGCGCTGGCTCGATTTCGCTGCGCCGGCTGCGACCGTCTCCTTCGGCATCTACATGTGGCATCCGGTCATCGAAACGCTGACTTTTCACTTCGTCTGGCCGAGGCTGGTCGCGCCGTTGGGCATCAATTTCTACGCTTTCCTGCCCTTGCCGATGGCCGTGTCGGTGCTGATCGCCTGGGCCTCCTATCACAGCCTCGAGCGCTGGACCGGCAGATGGCTGGCGTGGCGGCTCGGCGCCCTCGCCAATTCCCGCCGGGCGAGGCTTCCTGCCGCCGGAGAGTGATTTCCGGCCACGTTCTCCGGCGCGTGATTTATGCAACGCTTGCGGGACTTTCCTTCAAAGGCATGGTAATTCGCACGCGGATTTCCTACATCGGGATTCCGTGACCGGCGTGGCGCTACCCGGCGTTTTCTGCGGGATGAGGCTCTCCGGCTTTCATCGAGTACCGGCAAAAAAGAGGCCGACTGGCGGCAGGGCTGCATGCGATGAACAATGATTTTTACGAGACTTTGGGGGTTTCGAAGACGGCCGACGATGCGGCCCTGAAATCCGCCTTCCGCAAGCTCGCGATGCAATATCACCCGGATCGCAATCCCGGCGACAAGGAAGCGGAATCGAAGTTCAAGGACATCAATCAGGCCTATGAAATCCTGAAGGACCCGCAAAAGCGCGCCGCCTATGACCGCTACGGCCATGCGGCCTTCCAGAACGGCGGCGGGCCGGGCGCAGGCGACGGTTTCGCCTCCTCGATGGCCGACATTTTCGAAGATCTCTTTGGAAATATGATGGGCGGCGGCCGGCAACGCTCCGGTGGGCGCGAGCGCGGCTCGGACCTGCGCTACAATCTCGAAATCACGCTGGAAGAGGCCTTCCACGGCAAGGCCGCCAGCATCAAGGTGCCGACGGCCGTTTCCTGCGAGCCTTGCAGCGGCTCCGGCGCGAAGCCCGGTTCCAAGCCCAAGACCTGCGCCACCTGCGGCGGGCAGGGGCGCGTGCGCGCCCAGCAGGGGTTCTTCGCCATCGAGCGCACCTGCCATGTCTGCCAGGGACGCGGCCAGACGATCGACGATCCCTGTCCGACCTGCAAGGGCGCGGGCCGCGTGACGAAAGAGCGCCAGCTTTCGGTCAATATCCCCGCGGGCGTCGAGGATGGCACGCGTATTCGCCTCGCCGGCGAAGGCGAGGGCGGGTTGCGCGGCGGGCCGGCCGGCGACCTCTACATTTTCCTCAGCGTGAAACCGCATGCCTTCTTCCAGCGCGATGGCGCTGACCTTTACTGCCGCGTGCCGATCTCGATGGTGCAGGCGTCGCTCGGCGGCGAGTTCTCCCTGCGCGGTCTCGACGGCACGGAAGTGCGGGTGAAGATTCCCGAGGGCACGCAATCCGGGCGTCAGTTCCGCCTGAAGACGAAGGGTATGCCGGTGCTGCGTTCGCGTAATATCGGCGACCTGCATGTGCAGGTCGATGTCGAGACGCCGCAGAATCTCACCAAGCGCCAGCGCGAATTGCTGATGGAATTCGAGAAGGAATCGTCCGGGAAAACCCACCCGGAATCGAGCGGCTTCTTCTCGAAGATGAAGGATCTGTTCGAGAAGATGAGTGGATCCTGAGGCCGCTCACAGCGCCCTGAACATCACGAAAGCGTCGACATAGCCTTCGCCCGGATGCGCGAACGCGCCCGGCAGCGTGCCGACGATATCAAAGCCCATGCGCTGCCAGAGTTGAACGGCGCGCAAATTCGTCGAAACGACGCAGTTGAACTGGATGGCGCGAAAACCAAGACGCCGCGCTTCTTCGAGCGAATGCTCGCACATGTGTTTCGCGACGCCGCGTCCTGTCGCGTCTGATGCTGTGATGTAGCCGCAATTCGCCACATGCGCGCCGCCGCCCTGCTGGTTGGCGCGCAGATAATAGGTGCCGACTATCTTGCCCTCATGCTCGGCAACAAAGGTATGGCGATCGCCGCCGCACCAATAGGAGAGCGCATCATCGCGGCTCATGTCGCGTGGCAGCGCATAGGTTTCGCCGGCGCGGATAACAGGTTCCATGATGCGCCAGATGGGGCCAGCGTCGGTGTCGGTTGCTCGTCTGATGTGCATGTGGCTCAGGTGAATTTCGCCAGCCTCGGAAACAGTTTTAGCGCGTTTCCGCGTGCAACGGCATCGCGTTCCGCCTGAGAGAATCCCGGCACGTCGGCGAATTTCTCGATGCCGTCGGCGACGAAATTCTCGTAGGCATAGGGCCAATCGCTGCCGAACAGAATACGGTCCTTGTCGGCGATTTCAGCGAGCGCGCCGACAGCGCCGCGATCGGGCGCAAGCGCGACATCATACCAGAAGCGTCCGAGCAGCTTGCGCACGAGATCGGGCGACAGAGCAGGATGTTTGTCGATGAGCGGCGTGCGGAAATTCTCGCGCAGAAAGCTCTCGCTCGCCGGCGGCTGCGCAAGCTGCCAGGCCGCAATCGAGGAAATGCGCCAGGCGAGGAATGGCAACGCGCCACCCGCATGAGAGAGGATGAAATTGATTCGGGGATAGCGGTCTAGGATATCGGCGAAAATCATGTTCGTTGCACAGCGCGTCGTATCGAAGGGATATTCGAGCATGAAATTGGGCACGCCCAGTTGTACCAGTTTTGTCGAGGGATGGACGGCAGGATGAATGTGAACGGCTGCGCCGTGCTCGTTCAGGACTTCCATCAGCGGATCGTAATGTTTGTCGCCCAGATATTTGCCGCCGTAGCCGGTGAGGAGACCTATGCCGTCGAGCTTCAGCACTTCGAGCGCATGGATGGCTTCAGCACAGGCAAGTTCGACATTGGGAAGCGGCAGCGTCGCGAAGGCGCCGATGCGCGGATGCTTCGCGGCAATTTCGGCGGCTTCCTCGTTGCAGCGGCGCGCGACTTCTTTCGTTTTCGCATCATCGCCGAGATGAGTGCCGGGCACGGAGAGCGAGGTGACGCCAGCAGCGATGCCGTGCCTGTCCATCATGACAAGCGCCAGGGACGGGCTCCATTCGGGAATGCGCACCGTGCTGCCGAGCGCGGAGTCGCGCAGGAACTTCGCATAGGACGTCGGCATGGAATGGACGTGAACGTCGATTCGTCCGCTCATGGTTTCCTCCTTTTGGTTTTCGTCTGACGGCGCAGTCCGGGAAAGCGGTGGCCAGCCGCTCTGCGTCAGTGTAGCCTCATTGCAAAGCCATTCAATTGGCGAAATTCGGGGAGACAAACATGTCGCTCGTCTTCGTTGAGCCGGCCGATCGCGAACGCGACATCGACGCCGGGCTGATCCGCCAGATCAAATCGGTGATCGCCATCGACGACCACGCTCATCCGCTGCCGCTCGGCCTTGAGCCAAAGGGCGATCTGGAAAAGCCGATAAACCCCTACGATTGCTCGTTGCCTGCGCGCATGCGGCCGACCAATCCCGAATATCTCGACGCATGGGCCGACCTCTGGGGTTACGAGCATCGCGACTGGGATCTGCCGCATTTGCAGCAACTCATCACGCGCAAGGAAACGATGGTGGCCGAACACGGCGCACTGCATAACGTGTGGGTGCTCGACAAACTGAAGATGAGCCAGATGATCGCGGTCGCCTATGGACCATCTGCGTCCGAGCCCGCGCCGCGATTTCGCTGGATCGCCTTTTCCGACTGGTTCCTGTGGCCGTTCGATTGCGAGCCCAGGAACGATTCTCCGCTCATCAATGTCTTCCGCGCGCAGATCAAGCAGAAATGCGGCATGTTCAGCGATGGCGAGTTGCCGCCAACACTCGACGGCTTCATCGAAAAGATCGTGATGCGGACGCTCGATCTCTATGCAGAGCAGGGCTCTGTCGGCATCAAGTTCCAGACGCCCTATTACCGGCCGATTTCATTTCTCGATCCCTCGAAGGCGGAGGCCGCGAGCCTCTACGACAAGGGCATTCGCGATGGCAGGCTCGCGACTGTCGATCACAAGGCGCTGCAGGACTATATTTTCCACGTGTTGATGGACGAGGCGGGTCGTCGCGATTTTGTCGTGCAGATGCATACGGGCATCGGTGTGAAGCCCTATTTCGATATTGCCGGCAGCAATCCCATGTTGATGGAGCCTGTGTTTCACAAGGCGCGCAACACGAAATTCCTGTTGCTGCACGGCGGCTATCCCTACGACAAGGAAACGACGTGCCTGCTGGCGCATGACAATGTGTTCACGGATTTTTCCTGCGCGAATATCTATCACCACTCGCGGGCTCTCGCCGCGCGCATCCGCGACGCGCTCGAGTGGTATCCGGAAAAGATCATGTACGGGACCGACGCCTATTCGGACCGGTCCATCGGCATGCTCGGCGGTATGCCGGTGCGGCCCAATCCGCTCTCGGGCTGGGAAGAGAAAGCGTGGCTGATGGATCGCACGGGTCGGGAGGCGGTGGGCATTGCGTTGACCGCCATGCATCGCGACGGGGTGATCGACGCCGCGCGTGCGGAAAACCTGATGCAATCCGTGATGGCCGGCAATGCGGCGACGCTTTACCGGCTGAAAGCCTGATCCAACCGCAAATCGCTTGGGGAAAGCGCGCCACGGGGTGGCTCCGCCCGTGCGCCACTGGGCGTGTTTTGCTAACCTGCCGCGATGTCAGATGCTTCCGAGACTGCCGACGAAGAGACGCCGCAGGCGGCCTATGCGCCGCCCGAACAGGGCGTTACGAAGGCGGATGCTGGGAAGCGCGCCGCCGCCAAGACTGCGGAGCGCGTGACGCCGAATAGCGCGGAGCGCGTCACGCCCATGATGACGCAATATCTTGAGATCAAGGCGGCCAATCCAGATTGCCTCCTGTTCTACCGGATGGGCGATTTCTACGAGCTCTTTTTCGGGGATGCGGAAACGGCGAGCCGCGCGCTCGGCATCGTGCTGACGAAACGCGGCAAGCATCAGGGCGACGATATTCCGATGTGTGGCGTGCCTGTTGAGCGCGCTGACGATTATCTGCAGCGGCTGATCGCACTCGGCCATCGCGTCGCGGTTTGCGAACAGACCGAAGATCCGGCGGAAGCGCGCAAGCGCGGTCCGAAGTCGGTCGTGCGCCGCGATGTCGTGCGGCTCGTGACGCCAGGCACGATCACCGAAGAACGCCTGCTCGATCCCGGCCGCGCCAACACTCTGCTTGCGATCAACCGCGTACGCGTCAGCGACAGTGACTGGGGCTATGGTCTTGCCGCCGTCGATATTTCGACCGGCGCTTTCGCCGTCGCCGAGACGGATGCGCAGACGCTCGGCGCCAGCATCGCGCGCTTCGATCCATCGGAAATCATCGTCACTGTTGCGATTGCCGACGATAGCGATGCGATGCGCGTCGTCGAGGATTTCGGTGTCGCCATCATGCCTGTGGCCCGCGACAGCGGCGATGGCGGCGCGGATCGCAAGATCGAGGAATTCTTCGGCGTCGCGACATTCGAAGGCTTCGGACAGTTGTCGCGCGCCGAGCGTGCCGCGGCTGCGCTTGCTATCGTCTATATCGAGCGCACCCAAATCGGCGTGCGTCCGCCGCTCGCTTTCCCGCAACGGCTGGGACGCGGCGGCGCGATGGAGATTGACGCGGCGACGCGCGCCAATCTCGAACTGACGCGCACCTTGTCGGGTCAGCGCGAGGGATCGCTGGCCGCGACCATCGATATGACGGTGACGCCTGCAGGCAGCCGCCTTCTGGTCGAGCGCCTTGCTGCGCCGCTGATGAATCCGGAGGACATTTTTGCGCGTCTCGATGCGGTGGCGTTTTTCCTCGAGCGCGCCTTTCTGCGCGAGGATTTGCGCAAAATGCTGAAGTCCGCGCCGGATTTTGCACGCGCGCTGTCACGCCTCGCCCTGCAGCGCGGCGGCCCGCGGGACCTCGCAGCAATGCGCGAGGGTTTGCGCATATCGGCGGAAGTTCGCGCTTATTTGCAGGCAGAACTGGACTTGCCGCAGGAGCTTGCCGATGCAGTGGCTTGGCTGGCCGACCTCGATAACGGTTTGCAGCGGGAACTCGAACAATCGCTCGCAGACGAGTTGTCGCTGAACAAGCGCGACGGCGGTTTCGTTCGCGCGGGTTTCGATGGAACGCTCGACGAATTGCGCGCCCTGCGCGACGAGAGCCGGCGCGTGATCGCCTCGTTGCAGGCGAATTATTGCGAGACAGCCGAAACGAAACAGCTGAAGATCAAGCACAATAATTTTCTCGGCTATTTTCTGGAAGTGCCGCAAGCCCAGGGTGAGAAGCTGTTGCGGCCGCCCTTCAACGCGACGTTCATTCACCGCCAAACCATGGCCGGCGCCATGCGTTTTTCCACGACGGAACTCGCCGAACTCGAAACGAAGATTGCATCTGCCGCGGATCGTGCGCTGGCGCTCGAACTGTCCATTTTCGACGACCTTTTCGCGCGCGTGCTGGCGCAATCCGACGCCATCAAGACGGCGGCGCAGGCGCTTGCCGTCGTCGATGTTTCCTCTGCGCTGGCGGAACTGGCGCAACTACGCAACTGGACGCGGCCGCAGGTCGATCAGTCGCTCGCTTTTGTCATCGAAGGCGGACGTCATCCCGTGGTGGAGGCGGCGCTCGCCAAACGCGGCGACGCTTTCGTCGCCAACGACTGCACGCTGGGCGACGCCAACAAGGAGGCCGGCCTCATAGCCGTCGTCACCGGCCCCAACATGGCCGGCAAATCGACCTATCTGCGGCAGAACGCGCTGATCGCCATCCTAGCTCAGGCCGGCGCTTATGTGCCGGCGGCGCGCGCGCATATCGGCGTCGTCGACAGACTGTTCTCGCGCGTCGGCGCTGCTGACGATCTTGCGCGCGGCCGCTCGACCTTCATGGTCGAAATGGTCGAGACCGCGGCCATCCTGAACCAAGCCAGCGTGCGCTCGCTCGTCATTCTCGACGAGATCGGCAGGGGCACGGCGACTTTTGATGGTCTTTCGATTGCCTGGGCTACGATGGAACATCTGCACGAGAGAAATCGCTCGCGCGCATTGTTCGCGACGCATTTTCACGAACTCACGCAGCTTTCGAAAAAGCTGCCGCGTCTCGTCAATCTCACCATGCGCGTGACTGACTGGAAGGGCGAGGTGATCTTCCTACACGAGGTGATGCTCGGCGCAGCCGATCGCTCCTACGGCATTCAGGTTGCGCGGCTCGCGGGCCTGCCCGGAGAAGTCGTCGCGCGTGCGCAGATTTTGCTTGCGGAACTCGAGGCAAGCGAGCGCAACCGTCCCGTCGAGCGCCTCATCGACGATCTGCCGCTGTTTGCAGCCGCGCGGCCGGCGCTGCCGCCCGCAACGGCCTCTCGGGACGATGAAATGCGAGCCGCGGTAGTCGCTCTCGACCCGGATGCGCTTTCGCCACGCGAGGCGCTGGATGCGCTCTATCAGCTCAAGAAACTGGCCGCGACCGCCAAATAGTATGCGATTGAAACTGCTCGGTTGTTATTCATTAACCGCCGCAGCCTCAATTCCCGGAAGTATTTGCTTCAATTTGCGATTTTAAGCGGCTGGAAACTCGCGTGCTGGCACGGTGTTTCGGCAAGCCGGATGCCATCCGGTGGAAGACTTTTACGGCCGGACATGAGCGCGAATCCGATCAAAATGTTTGCCTTCGTCGGTCTTGCAGCCATGATTGGCGCGGGAATTCTCAGCCAATCCCTCGACGACGCGCCAGTCCGGCAAAGCGCTTCGCAAGGCGGGGGCTGGTTGCAAGGCCTGATTGGGGGCGAACAGCGCCCGAGCCCCGCGCCCGTGGCCGCCCGCGCTGCCCCGCAGGAACCTGCGCAGAAGCGTTCGTCGGGTTTCGGCAATGTGGTGCTCAGCCCGGACCGTGGCGGACAATATCGAGCGCTCGTCGAAATCGATGGACAGACGATTCCCATGCTGGTGGATACGGGCGCAACGGTCGTCGCGTTGCGCCACGAGGATGCGGCCATGCTCGGCATCAATCCCGCGCCAAGCGATTATGTCGTGCCGATTTCGACGGCCAACGGCGAATTGCGCGCCGCGCCGGCGCGACTGCGCGAAGCGCGGCTGGAAAATATTATTGTCCCGGATGTGCGCGCCGTGGTTCTGCCGCAGGGTGCGCTTGCCCAGAGCCTGCTCGGCATGAGCTTTATGAGCAAGCTGTCTGGCTTCGAGATCGCGGCCGGGCAACTCGTGATGAAGCCGTGATGCAGGCGCGTGTTCGCCTGTTCATCTGCTAGCCACTTTTATCGCGTTAGATAAACGTCAGGTCGCGCGAATCGCGCGCATGCGTTTCTGTCCTTCTTCTCGGAAAATCTTCCATGTATCCCAAGCCAGCCGCCGAACTGACGCCCAATACCTATGCCTACGAGTCGAGCCCGATGGTGAAGGCCACCGGCTTTCGCGAATATGACGCGCGCTGGCTGTTCGGGAAGGAAATCAACCTGATGGGCGTGCAGGCTCTGGGGCTTGGGCTCGGAACGCTGTTGCACGAAATGGGTGTGAAACCGGAACTCGCGACCGGCCACGATTACCGCTCCTATTCGGCCTCGATCAAATATGCGCTAGTGACGGGCCTGATGGCGGCCGGCGTGAAGGTGCACGATATCGGTCTTTGTCTTTCGCCGATGGCCTATTTTGCGCAGTTCGAACTCGACGTGCCCGCCGTCGCGATGGTGACGGCGTCGCATAACGACAACGGCTGGACAGGCGTGAAAATGGGCGCGCAGCGCCCTGTGACGTTCGGACCCGACGAAATGGGCCGCTTGCGCGACATCGTACTCGAAGGCCGTTTCCGCTATGGCGATGGCGGCTCCTACCGCTTCGTCGAGAATTTTCCGGCGCGCTATATCGGCGACCTCACCAATCGGCCAAAGATCGGTCGCAAGCTTAAAGTCGTCGCGGCCTGCGGCAATGGGACGGCAGGAGCCTTTGCGCCGCAAGTGCTCGAAGCTTTGGGCTGCGAGGTGATCCCGCTCGACGCGGAACTCGACTATAATTTTCCGCGCTACAACCCCAATCCCGAAGACATGAAGATGCTTCATGCCATGGCCGACAAGGTGCGCGAGACAGGCGCCGATTTAGGCCTGGGCTTCGATGGCGACGGCGACCGCTGCGGTGTTGTCGACAATCACGGCGAGGAAATTTTCGCCGACAAGATTGGTGTGATGCTGGCGCGCGATCTGTCGAAAATCCACAAAAATCCGACTTTCGTAGTCGACGTGAAGTCGACCGGTCTTTTCGCGACCGATCCCGTGTTGCGCGAGCGCGGCGTGAAAGCCGATTACTGGAAGACGGGCCATTCCTATATCAAGCGGCGCGTGACGGATCTGAAGGCGCTGGCGGGCTTCGAAAAGTCCGGCCACTTCTTCTTCAATACGCCTATCGGCCGCGGCTACGACGATGGCATCCTGACGGCGATCCATGTGATCGACATGCTCGATCGCAATCCCGGCAAGTTGATGTCCGATCTCTACAAGGAATTGCCGAAGACGTGGGGCTCGCCGACCATGGCCCCGCATTGCGCCGACGAAATTAAGTATGGCGTCGTCGATATCGTCACGAAGCGCATTCAGGACATGGTGGCGCGCGGCGAAAAGATCATCGGGCAGAAGGTCACGGATATCGTCACTGTAAATGGCGTGCGTGTGATGGTGGAAGACGGCACCTGGGGGCTTGTGCGCGCATCTTCGAACAAGCCGGAACTGGTGGTCGTCGTCGAAAGTCCTGCGTCCGAAGCCAATATGCGCGCGATGTTCAAGGCGGTCGATTCGATCATCCGTGAGAACAAAGATGTGGGCGACTACAATCAGACGATCTGAAATCGAAGTTCACGAATGAAAAGGCCGGGCGCAACGCCCGGCCTTTTGCTTTGCTGCAATGGCGTGACGCTTTACGGGCACTTCGTACGGCCGGTCGGCGGCGTCGTGGAATTGTAAGCGATTTCGGTCTGCGTACGCGGGCGCATGTAGGCCGTATGCGAAAAATTGATACTGCTCTGCGTCGTGCTCCAGGCGAGCACCGAGCCGCTGAATGGCGGCGTATATTCGTAGGAAACGTCGGCGACGATGATGCTGCCGGCGCCGTAAAGGCCTACCGGCATGGTCGTGGATGACGGCGCTGTCGAGTTGGTGACCTGCGTGATTGCAGTGGCGCCGCATGGCCTGGCTGTGCCCTTGAGCGCGCTGCTGACCGTATAGACTGCCGTCCAGACCGTTTGCGCCGTATAGACGGGCGGCGTCGCCGAGTTCGGTACGAACTTGATGCTGGAGAAGGACATGCGCAAAGGCGTCGCGTCGTAGGGCGACATGATGGCTGCCGCTGCGGTGAAGATGCTGGTGATCTCGGCATCTGTTATGCCTGATGTCGCTGTCGTCTGGGCTGTGAGATCGGACAGCGTACGCGCGACGAGCGTCATCTTGCGATTGGCCATCAGGCCGTAGGTCAGTTCCGCCGTGCCGAGATAAAGCAGCAGCATGAACGGCAGGATGAGCGCGAATTCTACGGCAGCGACGCCTTTCTTGTCTTTGCCCATGCGCGCGAAGCGCCGTAACTGGATGCGCAGGGCAATCACTCTGGCGAGACGGGATTTGCGCATGGATTTGAACCGCATGGGAATGTCCGCGAGAGGAGGATCAGCAGCCGGTGAGCGGCGTCACGCCTGGGAAGGGTTCGTTTCTGAAGACCGACGTGGCGACGATAAGATGCTTCATCGAGCCGCCGACATTCGTTTGACCTGATGTGACCGTCGTCGTGCCGCCGAGCGCGATGCTGTTCATGGCGAGCACGGAGAGATAAACGGGCATGGGATAACCGACGCGCAACACAACAATTTCGCTGGTGTTCCCCGTGCAATATTGATGCGTCGTCTCCGTGAAGAAGTTCGACGACAGGGTAGCGGAGCTCCATGTGGCGGCCTTGCGCACATCGACGACGATCGTATTGCAGTCGATATAGCCTGGCAGGATGCGACCCGTCGTCGGGCATAGATATGCGCTTTTGAATTGCTCGGCACTGGAGACTGCCGAATTGGATTGCGCCTGGCCTGTCATGATCTTGCGGGCGGCTTCCGCCGTCGCCGCCTCGACGCTTTGCGTCGTGAAAAACACGAAAGCCGTTTCAAAAATCGCAAAGAGCAGGCCGAGAAACGGAACGGAGACAAGCGCGAATTCGACGGCGGTTGCCGCATTTTCGTCACGCAGGAACGCGCGGACAGACCTTGAAACCCTTTCGCAGGGAAGTGTTTCAGGCCAGGACTCGATCAAGTGGCCCATGTTTCTCGACTCCGAAGTCACGCACGCAAACGGAAAAAGGCCGGTTCGACCGGCCTTTAGATGCTAGACAAAAGAGCTTTCCAGCGGGTTACCGAGGTCGCATGCGAATTCGGAATCGGCTTTAAGAAATTCTTAACCGGCGCTATCAACGCCCGCCCGATGCCGCTGCGCGCGATCTGATCTGGCCCGCCGTGCCGTTCAGGAAGCGGTCGTCGTCGCCCAGGTTCAAGGTCGGCTGGCAGCGCGGATTACAAGAATAGGTCTCGCGGGTCATGCCACGCTGGACGATGAGACCGTGGTTCGCACCCATGACGCGGACGGTCGATTCTCCGATTGCGTTTCCCTCTGCATCGAGCGCGATCATGTTCGTCTCGCCATAGCCCTTGCCGGTCAACACCATCTGATTCGTGCGGCGGAGCATGGTGATATCGGCGATCACTGGATTGCCGACGATGATTGTCGTCGTGTTGGCCGGCAACTGCAGAACTTTCGCCTGATCGAGAACAACTTCGATCGTATCGTTAGCGTGTGATGGCGTTACCGCGAGCAGAGCCGCCGAAGCAACCGCTGCCAGCATTGCACCATGCTTCAGGTATGCAAGCAATCCGTTGGAGGACATCGCAACACTCGTGTGAAAGTTTCAGTTGCCAAACCTTGAACGAAATTGGTGAACGAAGTTTGAAGAATTCGAAAGGAAGACGACCCACGCTATAGAGCATAGGTAAAAGGCCTTTGTGGCTTCACTTTCATGTAATGCGATTGCAGATAGTCGCTGAATTTACCGTTGTTTAACCAGCAACCGCAATGCGACGGTTATGTCGATTTGGCCATCGGGAATTAACGGCCCTGAAATGAACTGACGCTATGTTCTGCTCATCCGGTCGCGCACGGAAGTACGAAGCCGGTACCTGTCTAATGGAGCTAGGAGCAAGTTATGAAGAAGCTTTTCTCGCGTTTCGCCAAGGATGAGTCGGGCGCCACGGCTATCGAGTACGGCCTGATCGCCGGCCTCATCGGCGTCGTCATCATCACCGCGGTTACGACCGTCGGCACGTCGATCTCCGGCAAGTTCAACGAAGTTTCCTCGGCGCTCGGCGCTTCGGGCAGCTCGTCCACCACGTCCACGTCCACCACCAGCGGCACCACGCCGTAATCGGATTTCGCAATACGCGAACCGGAAAACAGGGCTGGCGACAGCTCGCACAGACGGCCTCCCCAACGGGAGGCCGTTCTGCTTTGCGGCGTACTGTGCCGACCGGTGGTAGTTAACGAAATTTAAGACAGTTGCAGGTAAGCGTAACCTATCAGGAACATAGGCAGGCCAGCATGATCCAATACGCAGCGTTCATCCTCTTCCCTCTCATCATGTTGATCGCCGCTGTTTCCGATCTCATGACCATGAAAATCTCGAACTTTCTGTCCGCGGGATTGCTCCTTGCTTTTCTGCTTGTGGCGTTTCTCACGAAAATGCCGATGCAGACACTTCTATGGAGCCTTGGCTGCGGCTTCATGATGCTGGCGATCACCTTTGGTATGTTTGCAATGGGATGGGTCGGCGGCGGCGATGCAAAGCTCGTGTCGGCAATTGCGATCTGGATGGGCTGGTCGCTACTGATGCCCTATCTCCTCGTTGCATCCGTCTTCGGGGGAATTCTCACGCTTGTCTTACTGATGTTCCGGCGCTTCAGGCTGCCCGGATTTCTCGCGAATCGCGAATGGGCGCTGCGCCTGCATAAGCCCAGGGGCGGCATTCCCTATGGCGTTGCGCTCGCGGCGTCCGCGCTCTTTTTCTATCCGAGCACGCAAATCTGGATGTCCGCAGCTGGAGCCTGATTGGAAAAAAGCGCTGAATTTCGAGGCGATTTTCGAGGCGGCGAACGAATCGCCGCCTTTTTTTATCGTGTGTGGGATCGATCCCCTGTCCCAATACGGCGCGAACCGAGCGCATGACCAAGAGCGAATTGGAGACAATCGGTTAACCTTAATTTGATCTTTACCTGATTGAATTGCGTTCGATCCCAAGCAGGGTTCGAGTTGCGGAATCGATCAGTCATGAAATCAAGTCAGATCATAGCCGGCGCCATTGCGCTTTTCGCATTCGGTGGCGCGTTCGTTCTTATGAACAGGGCCAAGCCGGTTCAGCCCGTGGTCGTGCAGACAGCGCCGCCTGTTCAGCGGACCGATCTCGAACAGGTGCTGGTAGCCTCGAAGGACATTCCGCTCGGCACGCAGGTCCAGGAACTGGATATGGCCTGGGCATCCTGGCCGCGCTCCAATACCGCCGAAGGCATGGTGTTGAAGTCGACAGAGCCGAATGCGCTCGAGGACATCAAGGGTTCGGTCGCGCGCGGGCAATTCTTCAAAGGCGAGCCGCTTCGCCGCAGCAAGCTGGTGAAGGGACCGAACGCAGGCTTCCTTTCCGCCATTCTTCCTTCCGGTTCGCGCGCCGTCGCCATCAACATCGACAGCACGGGCTCTACATCGGCCGGCGGCTTCATTCTGCCGAACGATCGTGTCGACGTGATTCGCACGATTCGCAGCGGGCAAGGCGAGGGCGGCTACACCAGCCAGACGATCCTGCGCAACATCCGTGTCCTCGCGATCGGCCAACGCATCGAGGAAAAAAACAACGAGCGTGTCGTCGTCGGATCCAACGCCACCCTGGAGCTGACGCCCCGCCAGTCCGAGCAGATCGTACTTGCGCAGCGCGTCGGCCAATTGTCGCTCGTCCTGCGCAGCATGTTCGACGCCAATGCAGAGAATGCCGAGGCCCCGGACGGCGATCAGGAGCAGGCCCCTGCGCTTTCCATCGTCCGTTTCGGAGTGACGACCAGTGTCAACCGCCGCTGAGAAATTCAACCGTTTGCGGCCAGCGAACTGGCCCGGGAGAAATAAGATGAGTTCATCCTCGTCCTTGCGTATTTCGCGAATCGCAGTCCTTGCTCTGGCGGCCATGAGCGCAGCTATGCTGACGCCGGTCACGGCAACCGCGCAAAATGCGTCAAGCTTCTCGAATGGCGATAGCGCATCCTCGCAACGTCTGAACCTTGGCGTCGGGCGTTCGGTGATCGTCAATCTGCCGCGCGACGCCGCCGAAATATTCGTCGGCAATCCACGCGTCGCGAACGCTGTCGTGCGCTCGCCGCGCACTCTCTATGTCATCGCGACGGCTGGCGGCCAGACAACGATTTTCGCAATGGACAAGTCCGGCGCCCAGATCGCGCGCGTCGAAGTGTCGGTCGGCCGCGACATTGCCGAGCTCAGCCGCATCCTGAAGACGGCGTTGCCGCGTTCTGAAGTTGTGCCGCGGACGGTCAACGATACGATCATACTCACCGGTGAGGTGGAAAGCGCGGGTGATGCCCAGAAGGCGATGGATATCGCCTCCGGCTTCGTGGGCGGCGGGGGCCAGAACGGCCAGGATAATTCGAAAGTCGTCAACTCGCTGACGATTCGTGGCCGTGATCAGGTGATGCTCAAGGTAAGCGTCATCGAAGTGCAACGCCAGATCATCAAGCAGATGGGTTTCACGCTGCATGAATTGAATGGCAACTGGGGTTCGATGACGCTCGACAATCCTCTGTCGATCAACCCGGTGCCGCCTTCCACTACGAATGCGATTTTCCGTGGCGGGATCGGTCCAAACCGGCTGGCCTCGACAATCCGCGCCTTCGAGCGCAACGGCGTCGCCAAAATTCTGGCGGAACCGACGGTGACCGCCATCTCCGGAGAAACCGCGAAATTCGTCGCCGGCGGCGAATTGCCCGTGCCTTCGGGCAGCTCCTGTTCGACGGTCGGCGCAGGGTCCGCTTGTACGCCCGGCGTAACCTTCAAGCCTTACGGCGTCACACTGAATTTCACGCCGGTCGTTCTGTCCGAAGGTCGCATCCTGCTACGCGTTGCGACGGAAGTGACGGAAATCGATCCGACCACCGTCGTCGCTCTCGTCTTCGGCAACATTCCCGCCATGCGCACGCGCAAGAACGAAACCAGCGTCGAACTGCCTTCGGGCGCTTCGATTGCAACTGCCGGTCTCATTCAGACGAAGTCGCGTCAGGTGATCAACGGTCTGCCCGGCGTCATGAATCTGCCTATCCTCGGCACATTGTTCCGGTCGCGCGATTATCAGCGTGAAGAAACCGAACTGATGATCATCGTCACGCCCTATATCGCCAAGCCCGTCGCGCCTTCGGAACTGGCGCGTCCGACGGACGGACTGCAGGATGCGACCGATCCGCAAGCCTGGCTCCTCGGCCGCGTGAACAAGATCTATTCCACCACATCGAACCCGCATCTTGTCCGCACGTTCCGCGGCAAGGTGGGCTTCATCAACGATTGAGAACGATTGGAAGACGCATCATGACACAGACGAATGTTGCAAAGAATCGTTCGGCGATCGGGCTTATCCTGCGCGGCGCTCTCGTCGCAGCCGTGCCGATGACGCTGGCTGCCTGCGGTCAGGTCGACCGTCTCGCGACGACGGCTTCGGTCATTCCGGATACTGTGGAGCAACGTCATCCCATCGTGCTTGCGGATGTTCCCTACAGCGTCGATCTATTCCCGATCCAGGGGCGTCTCGAACATGGCGATGCGAGCCGCGTCGATCAGCTTGCCGCGCATTACCGGCAAAACGGCCACGGACCGATCACCATCATGCTGCCGCAAGGGGCGGCCGGCGGCTCGAGCGCCGGAGCGGTGAACGCCATACGCGCCCGGCTCGCAGCAAGCGGTGTTGGCGGACACGTACGCGTCGGCTCTTACAACGTTCCCGATCGCACAATGGCGGCCGCGGTTCGCGTTTCCTTTGCAGGTTTAAAGGCGAAAGTGGCGACGCAGTGTGGCGAATGGCCGGACGATCTCGCATCGGCGAGTTCGCTGCATACCTGGCAGAACAAGCCGTACTGGAACATGGGCTGCGCCTATCAGAACATGCTCGCCGTGCAGGTCGGCAATCCAAGAGATATCGCCGGGCCACGCGGGGAATCGCCCGCGGATGTCCGCATGCGCATGCGGGCTATCGGCAAGGTTCGTCAGGGCAACGATCCCGGCACGAGCTGGAAGGTCCAAAACAGCAATATCGGTTCGGTGGGAGGCAATTGATGCAGTCTGAAATCGATATGCGCGAAGACGATCTGCCGGCCGTCGACAGCTCGACGGTACAGATTGCGCCGCTGCCGCGAATTTCGATCCAGGCATTCTGCGAAACCACCGAGGTTTCGTCGATGATCGAAAGCGTGGTGAACGATCGCCGCATGGTCAAGGCGCACATAAAGGTGCATGCCGGCGGGGCCGCTGGCGCGGTCGAGGCCTATAGCCAGGCGCCGACGCCAAACCTCATCGTGATCGAGAGCAATTCCGAACCGAACATGCTCGTCGGCCAGCTCGATATGCTCGCCGAATACTGCGATCCCGGCACCAAGGTAGTGATCATCGGTCGCAGCAACGACATTCACCTTTATCGCGAATTGGTGGCGCGCGGCGTCAGCGATTACATCGTGTCCCCTGTGGACCGGCTGGCGTTCATTCGCACATTGTCCGAACTTTATGCGAGCCCTGGCACGGGTCCGCTCGGGCGCGTCATCGCGGTCGTTGGCGCCAAAGGCGGTTGTGGCGCGTCGACGATTGCGCACAATGTCGCCTGGTCAATGTCGCGAAATTCGGACATGTCGACCATTATCGTCGATATGGATCTCGGCTTCGGGACGACCGGTCTCGATTTCAACCAGGATCCGCCGCAAAGCATTGCCGATGCGGTCTTTTCGCCCGAGCGACTCGATGCGAACATGCTCGACCGGCTGCTGTCGAAATGCACGGATAAACTTGGCATCCTCGCAGCGCCGGCGACGCTCGATCGTATGTACGACTTCCAGGAGACGGCGTTCGACGGCCTCATGGATCTCCTGCGCGCCTCGACGCCGCTGATCATTCTCGACGTTCCGCATGTCTGGACCGCGTGGTCCCGCAGAATGCTCGTCGGCGCCGACGATGTGGTGATCGTTTCGACGCCCGATCTGGCCGGTCTGCGAAACTCCAAGAATTTAATCGACACGTTGAAGGCCGCACGTCCCAACGACTCGCGTCCGAAGCTGATCATCAACATGACGGACGTTCCCAAACGGCCGGAAATCGCGGTCTCCGATTTTGCGAAAGCGCTGGAGATCGATCCCGTTGGAGCGATACCGTTTGAGCCGAAACTCTTCGGCACGGCGGCCAATAACGGTCAAATGGTCTCAGAAGTCGACGCCAAGAGTAAGATTAGCGAAACCATTGACGCCATAGGTTTCGCGCTGATGGGGCGGTCCGAAATCCGGCCGCAGAAGCGCAGCCTGCTGCAACCGCTCGTGGCACGCCTGCGCCGCAAAAAGGCGTCTTAGTCGTTCGCGTTGAACAGGTCGTCCGGAATACGGGGAATCGAAATTCATGTTCGGCAAGAGGTCGAGTCAAGGTAGCAGCCCCGCCGCGCGGCCGGCGCCCGCTGCGATGCCGGCGACGCAATCCGTCGCTGCCCCCGCCCCGGCGCCGCGTGCGCCGGAGCCCGAGCCGGTATTGCAAGTCGTCGAAGAACCGAAAGCGCCAGCGCAGCGTTCGGAAGACTACTTCATCACCAAGAGCATGATTTTTGGCGCCCTGATCGAGGCCATCGATCTGTCGCAGCTCTCGAAACTCGACGCCGATAGCGCGCGCGAAGAAATTCGCGATATCGTCAACGAGATTATTTCGATCAAGAACGTCATCATGTCGATTGCCGAGCAGGAAGAACTGCTCGACGACATCTGTAACGACGTTCTGGGTTACGGCCCACTCGAACCTTTGCTCGGGCGTGACGACATCGCCGATATCATGGTCAATGGCGCCGCGAAGACCTACATCGAAGTCAAGGGCAAGATACAGCTCACCAATGTACGTTTCCGCGACAATGCGCAGCTTATGAACATCTGTCAGCGTATCGTCAGCCAGGTCGGCCGCCGTGTCGACGATGCTTCGCCGATATGCGACGCGCGCCTCATCGACGGCTCCCGCGTCAACGTCATCGCGCCGCCTCTCGCCCTGGACGGACCCGCACTTACCATTCGTAAGTTCCGCAAGGACAAACTGCGGCTCGACGATCTCGTGAAGTTCAGTTCGATTTCACAGGCGGGCGCGGAAGTTTTGAAGATCATCGGCCGCGTGCGATGCAACGTTCTGATCTCAGGCGGTACAGGTTCGGGAAAAACGACGCTCCTCAACTGCCTTACGAACTATATCGATACGGATGAACGGGTTATCACCTGCGAGGACGCCGCGGAACTGCAACTGCAGCAACCGCATGTGGTGCGTCTGGAAACGCGCCCGCCCAATCTCGAAGGCAGCGGCGCGGTCTCGATGCGCGAACTCGTCAAGAACTGTCTGCGTATGCGTCCCGAACGCATCATCGTCGGCGAAGTTCGCGGACCGGAGGCCTTCGATCTTCTGCAGGCGATGAACACCGGTCACGACGGGTCGATGGGCACCTTGCACGCCAACTCACCGCGCGAAGCTCTTGGGCGTCTCGAATCCATGATTACGATGGGTGGATTCTCGCTGCCCTCGCGCACGATCCGCGACATGATCGTATCGTCGGTCGATGTCATCGTGCAGGCGGCGCGTCTGCGCGACGGCTCGCGCCGCATCACCCACATCACCGAAGTGCTGGGCATGGAAGGCGACGTCATCACCACGCAGGATGTGATCGTCTATGACATTCTCGGCGAAGACGCCAACGGCAAGCTGATCGGCCGCCATCGTTCGACGGGTCTCGGCCGTCCGAAGTTCTGGGACCGCGCTCGCTATTACGGCGAAGAACAAAGGCTCGCAGCTGCGCTCGATGCAGCAGAAGACGCCGACAATGACGGCAAATAGCATTTGCTTGTGGAGTTGAGAGACGGGCATGGATAGCAATCAGATCATACTGCTCGCGCTGGTTGCGGTGGTCATCGCTGCAATCGGCTTCGCGATTCGGCCCTATCTCAACGGAAGCGCGCAGGGCGAGAAGCGCCAGGCTGCGCTCTTGCAAGGCAATGCCCGCGTCAAGGGCGCGGTGAACGACCGTTCGGCGGAACTTGCGCAACGGCGCAAGCAGATTGCCGAGAGCATCAAGGATCTCGATTCGAAAGCAACCAGCAAGAAGAAGCTTACTCTTGAAGCGCGCATGACGCAGGCCGGACTGACATGGTCAAAGTCGCGCTTTCTGATGGTGTCCGCGGTCATCGGCATTGTGTCTGGTCTGCTGCTGTTGATGGTGACGAGAAGTCCGATCTATGCCTTGGCAGGCCTTGCGATCGGCGGCTTCGGTCTGCCGAACTGGTTCGTGAATTTCATGCGCAAGCGCCGGATCGCGAAGTTCGTTCATGAATTTCCGAACGCCGTGGATGTCATCATCCGCGGTATCAAGGCAGGCCTGCCTCTCGGCGATTGCCTGCGCATCATCGCATCGGAAGCCTCCGAACCCGTGCGTACGGAGTTTCGCCGGATCGTCGAAGCGCAGACGCTCGGCCTGACGATGGGCGAGGCAGTCGACCGTCTCACCGAAAGCATTCCGACAGCCGAAGCGAACTTTTTCGCGATCGTCATCAATATTCAGCAGAAGGCCGGCGGCAATCTCTCCGAAGCGCTCGGCAACCTTTCGCGCGTGCTGCGCGATCGCAAAAAGATGCAGGCAAAAATCAAGGCCATGTCCTCGGAAGCCAAAGCGTCGGCGGGCATCATCGGCTCGCTGCCCTTTATCGTATCCGGCATGGTCTATCTCACGAGCCCGCGGTACATGGAATTGCTGTGGCTGACGCCCTCTGGTCGTGTGGTTATGGCTGTTTGCGGTTTCTGGATGTTCATCGGCGTGATGTCGATGCGCAAGATGATCGCCTTCGACGTCTGACGGGTGGGTCATGTTTCAACTTCTTGGCGAAAAACTCGTCGATTCCCAGTTTCTCCTGACAGTGTTCGTCGCTATCGCAGCGGCGGCCGCGATGTTGACCGTCGCGATGCCGCTTCTGGAAACGGATACACTCGGCAAGCGCATGAAATCCGTCGCGACCGAACGCGACAAGATCAGGCAACGCGAGCGCGAGAAGCTGGCGCAATCGCAGAACAAGGCGACGTTGCGAACGGAACCGAAAGCGTTCATGCGCCGTCTTGTCGAGCAACTCGATCTGAAAAAATGGCTCGGCACAGAAGAAAGCAAGATGAAGCTGGCGATGGCCGGCTATCGCGGCCAGAAGGCGGAAATGACTTTCCTCCTCGCACGCGCCGTTGCGCCGATTGCGACGTTGTTAATTACATCTCTATACGTCTTCGTGATTCTGCGCCTGAATTATCCGATGGCGGCAAAGATCGGTATTTGTCTCTTCTCGGCCTATGTCGGCATCAAGGTTCCGGAGCTCTTCGTCAAGAACACGATCGCGAAACGCCAGCTATCGATACGGCGCGCCTTTCCGGATTCACTCGACCTGCTGCTGATCTGCGTGGAGTCAGGCATGTCGATCGAACACGCATTGCGCAAGGTTGCTCAGGAGATCGGTTCGCAGTCCGTGCCACTGGCGGAGGAGCTTCACCTCACGACGGCGGAAATGGCGTTCCTTCCGGACAGGCGTTCTGCGCTTGAGAATCTTGCGCTCAGAACTGGACTTGAAGCTGTCAAACAGATCGTCACCGTACTTGTGCAAGCGGAACGCTACGGCACGCCTCTTGGGCAGGCTCTGCGCGTGATTTCGCAGGAAAGCCGCGACAACCGCATGATGGAAGCAGAAAAGAAAGCCGCCGCGCTGCCGCCGAAACTGACGGTTCCCATGATCATCTTCTTCCTGCCTGTCCTGTTCGCCGTCATTCTGACCCCGGCGATCGTGCAGATCACGGCCATCTGGAAATAATCCGGGCGAGCGACGCCGCAACGACTGACAAGACAAACCCCGCGCCATCGACGCGGGGTTTTCTTTCGCTCTTCGCAAGATAGAGAAATCAGCCCTGACGCGGTGGCGCGGCCGGTTGGCGTGTCCGCGGTTTTGCAGCAGGCGCAGGCTTGCCATCGAGTGTCTGAATTTCACGCCAGGTATTCGATTGCGCGATCATGCTGCGGATGGATGCGACGTTTGCAGCGGCGTCGGATGGCGACAGGTCCTTCTGCAGTACGTTTTCCGCTTCAGCGAACTTGCCCTGCAAGGCCAGAACAAGCGCGAGGTTCTGGCGCACGCGGCGATCTGCGCGTTGATGTGCGCTCGCCTGTCGCAGCACCCGTTCGCCTTCCGGCAATTGGCGGTTCAGGGCGAAGGAAAGTCCGAGGTTGGACAGCACGGACGGTTCGCCGGGCGCGACCTTCAGGGCTTCCTGATAATATTGCTGCGCCATTGCATGATTGCCCATCTGGTCGGCGACGGAGCCTTGCGTCGACAACACGGACCAGTTCGGCCGTTCCGGCACCTGCGCCTTTTCCAGCACTTGCGCTGCTTCCTGGAGGCGGCCGGCGTCGGCAAGCGCCTTGCCATAGGCGGCCAGCATTTCGAGATCGCCTGGATCCTTTATCGCGGCCTTTTGAAGAATCGCCGTCGCCTGATCGTGCCGTTGCGCCGCGCGCAGGCCAAGCGCGTAGTTCATCACGATGCGCTTGTTGTCGGGATTCTTTTCGTATCGTGCGCCCCAGTCGGCATTGTAGCGATGCAGGCCGAGCTGGTCGGGCGGAACTGTCGCGGATGCCGAACCCGTCGATCCCGTAATGTCGCCAAACGAGGCGGACACCTCGCTGATCTTCTTGCAAGCGCCCAGATTGAGGCTCAGCGCCAACAGCGCAGGAAGGGCAGCGCTCCTCAAGAGCGAGGATCGCGCGCGCGGCGGCGTGCGTTTTTGACTGGTGGGCCGAAGCTTCAATTCGTTCATGGCATTGCCCGCGACTTGCATGGCTCTCAGGTTCGATCAATAAAGCGTTAACCCTAACCGATGGTTAATGCGCCGAAATGAACAGGCGGAGCGTTCGAAAATGGCGAGATCAGGCGGAATAAAGTCCACGCGCAGCGGCAAGATCGCAACGCCCATTCATTTTGTGACCGCCGCCGGCTGGGGCGGCTTTCGCAAGGGTCTGCCGGCTGTCGTTGTCGCACAGGCCGAAGCCAACAAATTTTCAGGCCAGCCCGGCCGCCATCTCGTCGCCAGCGGGCAGGACGGAACGCCGATCGTATTGTTCGGCGTCGACGAAGCCGATGTCGAAGGGCGAGACCCCTTCCTTGCCGGGAAGCTCGTGGGGCTGCTCGGACAAGGCGACTATCGCTTCGCAAACGAGCCGCCGGGCGGTAAACCGGCGGTCGCCGAAGCCGCGCTCGGTTGGGCGCTCGGGTCCTATCGTTTCACGCGATATCGCAAGGCGGGCGATCCCTTGCCCGTCCTGCAGCCGCCCGACGGTGTAGACCATGCCCGCGTGAAGCGGATTGCCGAAGGCGTCGCTCTCGCTCGCGATCTCATCAACACGCCAGCAAACGATATGGGGCCGGAAGCGCTGGAGAAAGCAGCGATGGCAGTTGCGCGCCGTTATCGCGCGAAGGCGCGCGTCATTCGCGGCGACGCGTTGTTGCACCAGAATTTTCCGCTCATTCACGCGGTAGGGCGCGCGGGGCCACAAGCGCCGCGCCTCGTCGATTTCATCTGGGGGCCTGCGCGCGCGCCGAGGATCACGCTCGTCGGCAAGGGCGTCTGTTTCGACACGGGCGGACTCGACATCAAGCCGTCGGCGGCCATGCTGATGATGAAAAAGGATATGGCGGGCGCGGCGACGGCGCTCGGTCTTGCGCAGATGATCATGGATGCGAAGCTGAAAGTGCGGCTGCGCGTGCTGTTGCCCATCGTCGAGAATTCGGTGTCCAGCAATTCGTTCCGGCCGGGCGATGTCTATCCATCGCGCAAGGGCATCACCGTCGAAATCGGAAACACCGATGCGGAGGGGCGACTGATCCTCGCAGACGCTCTGGCGCTTGGCGACGACGAAGCGCCGGAATTGATCTGCGATTTTGCAACGCTGACAGGCGCAGCGCGTGTCGCCATGGGACCGGACCTGCCGCCGTTCTACTGCACGGACGATTCCCTGGCGGCGGACATCGCCAATTACGGCATGAAGGTTTCCGATCCCGTGTGGCGCTTGCCGCTCTGGAAGCCTTACGAATCGATGCTCGCCAGCAAGATTGCCGACACGAACAATGTTTCGAGCGGGCCATTCGCGGGGTCGATCACAGCGGCGCTGTTTCTCAAGAAGTTCGTATCGAAGGCGAAAGCCTGGGCGCATTTCGACATCTACGCCTGGAATCCGACGTCGCGGCCGGGCCGTCCCGATGGCGCCGAGGCGCAGACCGCGCGTCTGCTCTACGAAATGTTCGAGCAGAAATATTGCTGATCCCGAATGCTCGCACTGTAGCGCCCGGCTTACGCCATCGCGAGTTCGGTGTCCGGCACGAGTACGCGGCGCAGCGGAATTTGCTGGCGGTACTTGAGCGCGAGATTGTCGTAAAATCTCTGGATGAGATCGATCAGTTCGACGCCTGTCACAAGTTTGAGATTTCCCTTTGTGCGCGCGAACTCGCGCGCCGGAGCGGTGAACCCGCCGGTCGTAATGAATATGCCGACATCGCGCTCGTGAACCATGGCGTAAAAGGCCTTGACGATTTCGGCGCCGATATTCGCTTCGTTGGTCTTGACTTGTATCTTGATGATCGGCGGTTCGATGCCGAGTTCGTCGCGATGAGCGATCACGTCGATACCATCGTCGCGCACGGCGCGTGTCGTATGGGCGCGATATCCCATGGCGCGGAAGAGTTCGGCGACGAATGGTTCGAGCGGAAAGCCCTTCAATTCCGTACGCAGTTTTTTCGCGATAAAGTCGTTCGTCGTTTCGTGGATATCTCGAAGAACGATATCGGAGCTTTCGTCTGCGCCGCCGGCTTCGCCTGATGCTTCGGGTGTGCAGTCGAGAAAGCGCGCCCGAAATTCGTCCGCGAAGGACTGAATTTCGAACAGGGTCAGCGCCGATCCGAGTTCGTAAAGCGCGCCCTGCGTGAACAGATCGCGGCTCAGCGAGCGCTGCCATGAAATGCTGCGCCTGTGCGCGAATTCCGCATTGCTATCGCCGTCATAGACATAGGGTCCGGACACGATGCCCCAATGCAGGGTCCGATCGCACTTGCGCGGATAAATGACATGATCGCCGATGCGCATTTCATGCACGAAGCGGTAAAGTTGCCCGGCGCGAATCGGCACGGATTCGGGATTCGCCGCACCCGTCATGCGCGCGACGATTTCGCGGAAGGCCCGGCGCGAGGGCGGCAAAGCGCTCACGTCGTCGTCGACATCAGAAGAACTGATGGCGAGCTGGCATTTTTCAATAAATATTGTGTCCGCCTGTCCGGCATTGCCGGCGCGGACGGCCCAAATTTTCCGGGTATTCATTTTAGCCCCACTATACCCACGCGCCATTGCAGCGCTTGCCGGGTTAATGGGTGTTCAATAATTTTGGGCACAGTTGAGCTTTGTCCGCACGCGGACAATGTTCGTTGTCATATTGGTGAAATGTCTTCGCAAATGCGCATTGCATTTTAAGCAATTGCCGAAAGACAATTTTCATGGCCGTTGCGGCGGCGGAGTCAGACCGTGACCTGCGCGCCCAGTTCCACCACACGATCGGACGGGATGGAGAAGAAGTCCGTCGCATTGGCCGACTGTCGCGACAGCGAAATATAGAGATTGTCCTGCCATGCGGGCATGCCCGACGTCGTCGAGGCCTTGAGCGTGCGCCTACCCAGGAAGAAGGACGTCGTCATGATGTCGAACTTCAGGCCCTGCTTGCGCAGTTCGGCCAGCGCGGCGGGCACGCGCGGACTTTCCATGAATCCGAAATGCATGCGCACGATGGTGAAGTCGTCGGAGACACGTTCGATCTCGCATCGTTTCGACGAACTCACGCGCGGCGTATCTTCCGTCGAGACCGAAACGATCAGAACGCGTTCGTGCAGCACCTTGTTGTGCTTGAGATTGTGCATGAGGGCTGCGGGCGCGACCTCCGCAGTACTGGTCAGAAAGATGGCGGTGCCTGGCACGCGCGTCGGTTTGGACTTTTGCAGCATGCGAACGAGATCGACGGTCGGAATCGATGCGCGCCGGGTCTTATTCTCGAGGATCCGCGAGCCGCGCTTCCAGGTCCACATCATCACGGTCATGACGATGCCGATGAGCACCGGGACATAGCCGCCGTCGAAAAGTTTCAGCAAGTTCGATGAGAAGAAGGCGAGTTCGAGCGAGAGGAACAGCGCGACCACAAGGGCGCTCACCCAAAGAGGCCAGCGCCACATTTTCCAGAAAATGAAGAAGACGAGGCAACTGTCGACGACCATGGACGCGGTGACCGCGATGCCATAGGCGGAAGCGAGCTTGCTGGAGGAACCGAACATGAGCACCAGCAGGATGACTCCGACGAGCAGGATATGGTTCACCTTGGGGACATAAATCTGCCCCTCCTGCTGGTCGGACGTGTGCTGGATCTCGAGGCGCGGCAGGAAGCCGAGCTGGATCGCCTGACGCGCCAGAGAGAAAGCGCCGGTGATGACTGCCTGACTTGCAATCACGGCGGCGAGCGTCGCGAGCAGAACGAGCGGCAGACGCAGCGATTCCGGCGCCATCAGGTAGAACGGGCTCTTGAGTGTTGAGGGATCGCCGATCAGCATGGCGCCCTGGCCTAGATAGTTCAGCGTCAACGCGGGCAGGACAAGCAAAACCCAGGCATACTGAATCGGCCGCTTTCCGAAGTGGCCCATATCCGCATAAAGCGCTTCCGCGCCCGTGACCGCCAGAAATACGCTGCCCATCACGACGAAACTCAGGTAACCGTGAGCGAACAGGAATGCGATTGCGTTCAGCGGATTGAAAGCCTTCAAAATTTCCGGCGCGTCGCCGATATGCATGACGCCAAGGACCGCCAGGGTCACGAACCACAGCGTCATGATCGGCGAAAACCATGTCGCGACCCTGTGCGTACCGCTCTTCTGCACCATGAAGAGCGTCAGCAAGATCACCACGGTAATCGGAACGACATATGGTTCGAAGAGCGGCGTGACGACCTTCAATCCTTCGACAGCCGACAGCACGGAAATGGCTGGCGTAATAATCGCGTCGCCCGCAAAGAGCGCTGCGCCGACGAGGCCGAGCACAAGGACAGGCGTTGCCCGCCCGCCGAGCACATGATTGGCCAACGCCATGAGGGCCAGCGTTCCGCCTTCGCCCTTGTTATCCGCACGCAGAATGAAGATGACGTATTTGACGGTGACGACGAGAAATAGCGCCCAGAGCAAAAGCGATACGATGCCGATCACATCGGAAGAAAAATTGGCGCTCGAACTCTTGGCGTGTTCGAGGGATTCGCGCAGCGCATAGAGAGGCGATGTGCCGATATCGCCATAGACGACGCCAATGGAGCCGAACGCCAACGCCGTAACGCCGGCCTTGCCGTGCGTGCTTTCGCCAGCGTGGCCGGTTCCGCCGGAAACCGGGGAAACGAGTTCGGGCGGCTTGTCATTCGCCATTTAAATGTCGCCAATCTGGGCGGGGCGGGAGCCGCCCTGACGCCATGGGGCCTTCGCCCGGAAAAGGGCCCAGCCCTATAGCCTGTCCCGCCGGATTGCGGAAGTGCCGGCTGGGGCCGTCAAAGGTTGCGAGCGGGCGGCCTTCCTGCGAGATAACCGGCCATGTTCGAGGGCGATCCGCTACCGATTGACGCCATACTGCCTGATCTGTGCGCCTGCCTTGCCGGCCGGACATCGGCCGTGCTCGTCGCGCCTCCCGGCGCGGGCAAAACGACGCGTGTGCCCCTGGTTCTTGCGGGCGAACCGTGGGCGGCAAATGGCAAGATCATCGTTCTCGAACCACGCCGCCTTGCTGCCCGGGCCGCCGCTGAACGCATGGCCTCGCTCCGCGGCGAACGCGTCGGGGAGAGCGTCGGCATCCGCGCTCGCTTGCAGACGCGGGTATCGGCGCGAACGCGCATCGAGGTTGTTACCGAAGGTGTCTTTGCGCGTATGATTCTGGACGATCCTTCGCTTGAGGGCATTGCCGCTGTTATCTTCGACGAGTTTCACGAACGCTCGCTGGACGCCGATCTCGGTCTTGCGCTGGCGCTCGACGCGCAGGCAGGACTTCGCGAGGATTTGCGCGTGGTCGTGATGTCCGCGACACTCGACGGCGCCCGCGTTGCAAAGCTGCTGCGCGATGCGCCTGTCATCGAGAGCGAGGGACGCGCGTGGCCCGTCGAAACGCGGTATCGGCCGCGTGATCCGCGGGCGCAGGTCGAAGATGAAGTCGTGCGCGTCGTCATGGAAGCGCTTCGTGGCGAGACAGGGTCGATGCTCGTCTTCCTGCCGGGCCAGCGAGAAATCGTGCGAACGGCCGAGCGGCTGCGCGAACGTATCGAGGATGTCACCGTCGATATCGCTCCTCTCTATGGCGCGATGGAGCGCACGGCGCAGGATCTCGCCGTGTCGCCGGCGAGGGCCGGACGCAGGAAAATCGTTCTGGCGACGTCGATAGCGGAGACGTCGCTGACGATCGAGGGCGTGCGCGTCGTCATTGATTGCGGGCTGGCGCGCGTGCCGCGCTTCGAGCCGGACCTCGGTCTGACGCGGCTGGAAACCGTCCGCGTGTCGCGCGCGGCGGCGGATCAGCGGCGCGGGCGCGCCGGCCGTACGGAGCCCGGCGTCTGTTACCGATTGTGGGAGGAAGCTGCGACCGGCGCGCTCGAGGCATTCGCGAAACCCGAAATCCTCTCTGCCGACCTGTCGCCATTGTTGCTCGATCTCGCGCAATGGGGCGTGCGCGACGCTTCTTCGCTCGCATGGCTCGATCCGCCGCCCGTTGCTGCGACGAATGAGGCGCGCAAATTGCTGCAGTCGCTTGGCGCCCTCGATCAGGAAAGTGCGATCACATCGGAGGGCAGGGCGATGCGCGCGCTCGCCTTGCCGCCGCGTCTTGCGCGCATGGTGATTTCTGCAGCCGAACAGGGCGAGGCAAGACCTGCTGCGCTGATTGCGGGTGTTCTCGTCGAGCGCGGACTTGGAGGCGATGCTGCCGACATTGCCGAAAGGGTCGAGCGCTTCCGGCGCGACCGCGGGCAGCGGGCGACGTCAATGCGCAACCTTGCGGAAGGCTGGGCTTCCGCCGCGGGACGCGAAGCCGGGACATCGCAAGACGGTGATTTCGATCTTGCCGATTGCGGGCGGCTGCTCGCACTTGCCTATCCCGACCGCATCTCGAAAGCGCGCGGCAAGCCCGGCGAATTTCTGATGGCGAATGGACGCGCTGCCATGCTCGAACCGCACGAACGTCTCGCGCGCGAGCCTTTTCTGGCAATCGCGGAGGTCGCGGGACGCGCCGGTGCATCGCGCATCATCGCCGCTGCGGCGATGACACTTTCGGACGTGGAAGCAGTCACGACGAAATCGATTGAAAGTGGCGACGATATTTCCTTCGACCGAATTTCGGCCACGGTTCGCGTACGCAAGCTGCGGCGGCTCGGCGCGATTGTCTTAAACGAGCAACCGCAGGCGGTGGCGGGACCGGAATGCGCGCGCAATCTCGCAGAGGGCATCGCCAGCCTGGGCATCGGGAGACTTCCCTGGACGAAGGCGCAGATGCAATTGCGCGATCGCATCGAGTTTGTTCGCAATGCGCATCGACAGAATGCCGACAACCCGTGGCCCGATCTTGGCGATGCAGCGCTCGCCGCGGCTGCCGGCGATTGGCTCGCGCCCTTCATTGAAGGGCGTTCATCGCTCGCCTCGATTGCGGCGAACGATCTCGATGCCGCGCTGAAGGCATTGCTGCCCTGGGATTTGTTGCGCCGTCTCGAAGAGGAAGCGCCAACGCATTTCGAAGCGCCGACGGGGTCGCGCGTTGCGCTCGACTACGAAGCTGAGGGCGGACCTGTGCTCGCCATTCGCGTGCAGGAATTGTTCGGTCTTTCGCAGCATCCTACGATTGCCGGCGGCCGTGTGCCGCTGACCTTGCACCTCTTGTCGCCGGCGCACAGGCCGATCCAGATCACGAAGGATCTGCCTGGCTTCTGGAAGGGTTCGTGGTCATCCGTGAAGACGGAAATGAAGGGCCGCTATCCCCGCCACGTCTGGCCGGACGATCCGGCTGCCGCGATGGCAACGACGCGCGCCAAGCCGCGCGGGACCTGAGGAAATGCGATGAAATTACGCGACGCCATGCCTTCCGATTTCGAGGCTGTATGCGAGATCTATGCGCATCATGTCCTCACCGGCACGGGCAGTTTCGAGGAGGAGCCGCCTTCAATCGAAGAGATGCTGCTGCGACACGCAGCCGTTCTCGCCAATGGCCTGCCGTGGCTGGTTGCGGAAGATGGCGGCGCTGTCGCCGGCTATGCCTATGCGCAGAGGTTTCACGCGCGGTCCGGCTGGCGCATGACGCTGGAGGATTCCGTTTACGTTGCGCAGGACCGGGCGGGAAAGGGGATCGGCCGGATGCTGCTCGACGAACTCATCTTGCGTTGTGCAGCCCTTGGCTATGGCGAAATGATCGCCGTCATCGGCGATAGCGCCAATACGGGCTCGATCCGCCTGCACGAAGCCGCCGGCTTCGTTCACGCAGGGATTCTGAAAAACGTAGGGCTGAAATTCGGCCGGCGGCTCGACGTGGTTTACATGCAGAAGTCGTTGGGCGATGCGCCTTGAGACGAAGAATTCGTCGATCCCTGCGGATTTCAGCGGGATGATGGGTGTGAAGTCTCGATCTCCGTTCGGCCCCCTGGTCCGGCTCATTGTAATCAGCTGTCGGATCGCACCAAACTTCAAAACGCCGCCCATCCTGCCAACCCCAGGACACCCGCTATCAATGCAAAAGGCGCGAGTGGATGGATGTTGTTAAGACGCCGAAAGAGATTGCACAACATTCCTACAAACCGTTGAGGCGGATTGCTCGGGCTCTTGGAGTACTCCATCGCGGCTTTCACCACGTAAAAGACCGCGGTGTTGGCTATACTTACGGCGCGCCCTGCAAGCCCGCCGTACCGGGGCGTGATCAAATAGTTGCACTTCAAGAGTATTCGCTGCTGATCCACCGGATTATATTCGCCTTCGACCCAATGCAATTCACGATGAAAATCGAGCAGGCCGAAATCATAAGTGACAAAAGCCTTTTCTACTCCACTATCGTGGAAAACGACTTTATAGGTCGGGTCCGATTGAAGGTAGATCAATGCTCGTACGACAGCGCCATAGGATAGAAATCGGAGATTTCCATCATAATGCTTGTCGAAAAGCCCTTGATCTCCGCCGCTATCCTTATTGTAGTGGGAAATATACAGTTCATCGGTATTCTTCATTGGCGTAATGACATAGCCTTCTGGGAATTGCTCCAGGATTTGCTGGTAGATCTTGGCGCTCCCTCGAAGCTGGTCTATCTTCTCGATTGCCGAGATCGGAAGATTTTTTACATAAACGTGCTTCGAAGGCCGCTTGAGCAGGTCTTCACGGTAATTGTCCTCGACCCATTGGACGAGCGAATTGATGGTAGAGCGGCTCGAAGGCTCGTCGAAGCTGCCTATGCTGGCCTTAAATAGGTGTGGCGCCTTTTCACTGCCATCAACCCGCAATGTGGCGATTGTGTTTTGTGTTGCAGCACTCATGTAGCTTTTCCATCTGTGAAGTTGTGGCGGACGGAACCTTGACGCGTATCGGTGGAATAGAGGCGATAAAGCGCGAATGCATGACCTGAAATGAGGATGCCGAGCATGATCCCTGTCGCTGAGCCGAGAGTGCCGTAGGCTACATATCCAATGACAGCGCAGAGCGACAATACGACAGCGCCGATAGCAAATCTCGCAGCAATCAACTTCGCTAAGGCAGGCTGCGCCCCACGGGAGCGAGCGCTTAACGTCGTTTCCATGATCAGAAGCCCTGCATTCATCGCTACGTGTGTCACTGCAAGAGGCCACCAATGTTCGCGGAACTCGGTATTGATCAATGTGCCGCCGAAAGCGATGATGTTTCCAGTCAACATCGGATGTGCGGTGATGGAAAAAGGAAACGCCGTAATCTGTTGAAACGGAAGCCCGCCAATTTCATAGCCGTAGTAGGAACGGTCCGAGCCCATAACTACGGACGCATATGCATTCAGTGCGAAACCAAACGTTACAACAATCGTGGACAAGATATCGGGATTGCCTGAGAAAAATGCCCACCCGAGCGCCGCCAGCGAAACGCTCTTCATCAAGACTGCGTCCCGCTTGAATGTCGCGTGCGGTACTGCACGGAAAACATACGCCAGCCAATAGACGTAATAGTGCCAGAAACTGACGGAATAGACGGCCACCCCGATATTCAAGCCGTAAGCGACCGCACCTGCAATTGCCGAGACAAACATAACGTAGATAGGCACAGACATTTCGACCACGTTAAATGAACGACGACATCGGCATTTACGTTAGCTTGGTGACAGTTCTGTGTCTGTTCGCTTGGCGGTTTCCGTTGAAATGGAAAAGATTTCGGTCCTGTTTCGTCACGTAGACGATGTCCGGGTGGGGAGCGGTGGTCTTTCCGCCCCTACTTCATCGTCTTCTTGAGGTCATAGCGCCCCCCGGGAAACTCCGCGCGTATCCGTCGCAGTGGCACGTTGATTTGTGTCAAACACAGGCGCGAGTGCGACTGATTTCATGCCCCTTGCTTTCCGGCTGCGCCGGGAGAGGGAGGATACGATGATCCGTTCATTGCAATATGTCGCGCTGACATGCCCTGACATGAACGAGGGCAAGAAATTCTACGACGCCATGGGGCTCGAGGGCCGCAAGGATGGCGAACATCTCGTCTATCGCTGCGCTGGCCGCGCGCAGGATCAGCTTCGCCTTGTTCCCGGCGAAAAGAAGGGCATCGCCTGGATCGCCTGGGGTACGCGCGCCGGCGAAATCGAGATACTGGCGAAAAACCTCGACAAGGCGGGTGTCCCAATGGCGGCGGCGCCTGGCGGCGTCGAGAACAACGGGTTGTGGTTCCGCGATCCCGATGGCGTTCTCGTCAATATCATTGTCGCAGAGCCTCAGCCGCAGACGCGCGCTGCCGTCGAGATCAACAATCCCGGCACGGAATATCTGCGCAAGGGCCGCCGCGGCGCGCCGAACCGAAACATCGACACGCGTCCGCGCAAGCTTGGGCACATCCTGAAATTCACTACCGATATCAACCGCGACGCGAAATTCTATACTGAGGTTCTCGGCATGAAATTGTCGGACCGGATCGGCGATGAACTCGCGGCCTTCCTGCGCTGCGGCGGCGACAGTGATCATCACACGCTGGCGATGGCGACGTCCGAAGCCCCGGGCCTGCATCACATGTCCTGGGAAATGGGCAACGTCGATCAGTTGCAGATGTGCGCTGAGCGGTTGTTGAAAGCCGGCTACCAGGATGGCTGGGGGATGGGCCGGCACATCTACGGTTCGAATTATTTCCACTACATCCGCGATCCCTGGATGGGCCTGAACGAATTCTTCTGGGATATCGACTTCATCCCTGAGGACGCGCACTGGGAAGTCGAAAAGGCCGAGGCGAACGAGGAATCCCTGTTCCAATGGGCGACTTCGCCCCCGCCGGAAGATTTCCTCAAGAACTATGAGGCCGTTGCCGCTTGAGCGTTTGGCTTTGCTTTGACCAAGAGAAACAGCCAAGAAAAAACCCCGCCTTTGCGCGGGGTTTTGTTTTGAAAGGCTGCGACGGGCGGCAGGCTACGGCGCGCCAGATCAGTGCCGGTTCACTTCGCTTGTATAGTCCTCGATCAGCGTGCGCGATATATTGCCGGGCGTGAACCTGTGCGGGCCGACTTCCGAAACCGGCGTCACTTCCGCGCCCGTGCCGCAGATGAAGCATTCGTTGAAGGAGGGCAGTTCGTCCGGCATGATGCGGCGTTCGTGAACGTCGATCCCGCGGCGCTTGGCGAGATCGATCACGGTGCGGCGCGTGATGCCGTCGAGGAAGCAGTCGGCGATGGGCGTATGCACCGCGCCATCCTTGGTGAAGAAGATGTTCGCGCCCGTGCATTCGGCGACGCGGCCTTCCCAGTCCAGCATCATCGCGTCGGCGTAGCCCTTCTTCTCGGCACGATGCTTGGAGATCGTGCAGATCATGTAGAGGCCGGCCGCTTTTGCGTGGCAGGGCGCGGTCTTCGGATCGGGACGGCGATAGTCGGCGATGTCGAGACGGATGCCACGCATCTTCTCGTTCACGTCGAACATGCTCGGCCAGTCCCACACGGCGATGGCGACATGAATCGTCGAATGCTGGGCGGCGACCGCCATCATCTCGCTGCCGCGCCAGGCGACGGGACGGACATAGCAGCTCGCCATTCCGTTCTTTTCGACAACCAGCTTTTTCGCCGCTTCGATCTCGTCGACCGAATAGGGAATGTCGAAATCGAGCAGGCGCGCCGAATTGTGAAACCGCTCGGTATGCTCGCGGCTCTTGAAAATGACGCCGCCGTAGGTGCGCTCGCCTTCGAAGACGCAGGAGCCGTAATGCAATCCGTGGCTGAGAACGTGAAGCTTGGCGTCCGTCCATGGCAGCAGCTTGCCATTCATCCAGATATAGCCGTCGCGCTGGTCGAAGGGCAGGACTGACATCGACGATTTCCTCCTGAAAGTGGGTCAGGAACCTGTGACGCCGGTCGAAACCGGCCATTTCCTGCCGTTGCCGTGGATGGATTGCCTTGACGGGTAACAACCAACCTGAAATATGTCAATATCACTGACCTTAATATCGGTTCCATTGCAGACCGAGGGAGAGGCACACTGGACAGTCCGGCGCAATCCATCGTCCCCGGTGCGGTCCGCCAGCCGGCCAATGCCGCCTCGCCGGCCTACGATCTCATCGAGCTGTTCTTCTTCGCCTATCGCGATTTCGTCGGCGATGCGGACCGACTGCTGGCCTCGCTGCAGTTCGGGCGAGCGCACCATCGCGTGCTGCATTTCGTCAACCGCAACCCCGGCCTTACCATCGCCGAACTGCTGGATATCCTGCAGATCACCAAGCAGAGCCTGAACCGGGTGCTGAAGGAATTGCTGGATCAGGGTTATGTGGAGTCGAGGGCGGGTGTGAACGATCGCCGCCAGCGCCTGCTTTATCCGACGCAGGCCGGCCAGAAACTCGCGCTCGATCTCGCGCTGATGCAATCGGAGCGTTTCGACCGGGCGCTGTCGCATTTGCCCGCGGGCGCGCGGGAGGATGCCGTGGAATTCCTGCTCGCCATGATCGACAGTGGCGAAAGGGAAAAGGTCGCCACGCTGATCTGGGACAAGAATGCCGCCGAAAACACAGGGCCAAATCCATAATCGCCGCAGGCGAGGAGCCAAAATTCATGACCGCCGTGGTGCAACAGGCCGCAATCCCGGATGCTCCGGCTGACGATGCGCCGCATCTTCTGCTGGTGGACGACGACCGGCGCATCCGCTCGCTGATGTCGCGCTATCTCGCGCAGCAGGGTTATCGCGTGACGACGGCGCAGGATGCAGCCGACGCGCGCCGCAAGCTCGAAGGGCTCGCCTTCGATCTTCTTGTCCTCGACGTGATGATGCCCGGCGAGAACGGGCTCGATTTCACGCGCTGGCTGCGCAGCATTTCGCATGTGCCAATCCTGATGCTGACGGCGCGCGCCGATGCTGCGGACCGCGTCGCGGGCCTTGAAATCGGTGCGGACGACTATCTGACCAAGCCTTTCGAGCCGAAAGAGCTGGCGCTGAGAGTCGCCTCGATCCTCCGCCGCGCTGCGCCGGCCGCCGCGCCGATGACGCCGCAGACGGTGCGCTTCGGGCAATCGGTGTTCCACATCGAGCGCGGCGAATTGCGGCAGGGCGATGCAACGATGCGTCTCACCGAGCGCGAGCGCTTCATGCTGCAACTGCTTGCGCGCACGCCGGGCGAACCGGTGACGCGCGAGGCGCTCGCCGGCGCCATGCCCGGCAACGAGCGCACGGTCGACGTGCAGATAAATCGCCTGCGCCGGAAGATCGAACGCGATCCCGCCAATCCCGTTTATCTGCAAACGGCGCGCGGGGCGGGCTACCGCCTCGTGATCGACGGATAGATCGGATCGAAACGGCATGAGCCTCACCCTGCCATCCTACGTCAAGCGAACGGGCGACGCCTGGCGCAGTGGCGCGCGCTGGTTGGCCGACCGCATGCCCAAAGGGCTTTATGCGCGTTCGTTGTTGATCGTCATTCTGCCGGTCGTGTTGTTGCAAGGCGTGATTGCTTATTTCTTCATGGAGCGACACTGGCAGCAGGTGACGCTGCGCATGTCGTCTTCGGTCGTCAGCGAGATCGCCTCGATCATCGAACTTTACGAAGCCAATCCGCAACAAGCGAATTTCGAACTCATCGACAGGATCGCGGCCAAGCGCCTTGGACTCGATATCGATCTCCTGCCCAAGCAGCCTTTGCCGCCGGCTGTTGAAAAACCGTTCTTCTCGATTCTTGACGCCTATCTCTCCCGGGAGTTGTCGCGCCAGATCGCGCGACCCTTTTGGATCGATACGGTCGGGCGCTCGAATCTCGTGGAGATCCGCATGCAGGTCGAGAATGGCGTGTTGCGCGTCATCACCCATCGCAATCAGGCCTATGCGTCGAACTCGCATATTTTCATCGTCTGGATGGTGATCGCATCGCTCGTTTTGCTCGCGGTGGCTGTCGCGTTCCTGCGTAACCAGATAAGGCCGATCCTGCGGCTCGCGCGCGCCGCCGAGGATTTCGGCAAGGGGCGCGATGCGCCATTCTCGCCACATGGGGCACGTGAAGTGCGGCAGGCCGGCCACGCTTTTCTTGAAATGCGCGATCGCATCGAGCGCGCGATCGATCAGCGCACGGCGATGCTGAACGGCGTCAGTCACGACCTGCGCACGATACTGACACGCTTCAAACTGTCGCTGGCCATGTTGCCCGAGGGGCCAGAACTCGACGAGTTGCAGGGCGACGTCACCGAAATGCAGCGGATGCTCGAGGCCTATCTCGAATTTGCGCGCGGTTCGGCTGGCGAGGCGACAGACGATACGGACATGCGCGAACTGCTGGAACAGTTACGCGTGGATGCGGAACGGCATGGCCACCCGACGAATGTGTCCTTCACGGGCGAACCTGTCGTGCGCGTACGTCCGCACAGTTTCAAACGCCTGATCACCAATCTCGTCGCCAATGCGCAGCGCTACGGAAAAAAGATCGCCATCGACGCGGCGAATGCCGAGCATTTTCTCACGATCCATGTCGATGACGACGGACCGGGCATTCCGCCGGACAAGCGGGACGATGCCTTCAGGCCCTTCGTGCGACTCGATGCTGCCCGCAATCAGGACGAAGGCGGAACCGGATTGGGACTTGCGATTGCGCGCGATATTGCGCGCGCGCATGGCGGGGATATCGAGTTGACGGAGAGCCCGCTCGGCGGTTTGCGCGCGAGCGTAAGAGTGCCAGTTTAAATAATTGTCATCCCGGCCCGAGCGAAACGCAGAGCCGGGATCTCGTCGCTTAACCCCTGATGCCCAGGGCATTCATCAGCCGGCGCGAATGGCCGTAAATGTCAGGGCGCTGCTGCAATTGCCCGTTCTCATCCACATAAGTCGTGAAATAGGCGAGATGGATCGGCAGGTGTTGCGGCAGTTGAATCGTGCGTTCGCCAAAGCCGACCATGCCGCGCAGGCGCTTCTCGTTCCAGCCGGGCTCGGTGCTCATCACGACTTCCGCCAGCTTGAAGGGCTCATGGACGCGGATGCAGCCATGACTCATCGCGCGCATCGACGCGCTGAAGAGATGCCGACCGGGCGTGTCGTGCAGATAAACAGAATGTTCGTTCGGGAACATGAACTTGATCAGGCCGAGCGCGTTCTTGGGACCGGGCGGCTGACGCACCGCTGCGCCCCATTTCGTCTGGCGAACCTCGAAACCTTTCGCCGCCATTTTTTCCGGTCCGCCCATTTCCTTGATGATCGAGGGCGGCACATGCCACGACGGATTGACGATGAGATGCTGCATCTTGTGCGAGAAAACGGGTGACGGCGTTTTCGTCGCGCCAACGATGACACGCGTCTCGTGTATGCGCTGGCCGTCATTGAACACGCGCACCATGAACTCGGGAATGTTCACGAAGATATGCATCTTGCCGAGGTCGCGCGGCAGCCAGCGCCAGCGTTCCATGTTTGAGACGATGTCGCCTTCGAGTGCGGGCATCGCGTCAAATTTGCCTTCGAGCGCATTCACGGTCTGCAGCGTGAGCTGGCCGGTCGCGCGAAGGCCCTTGCTGCGCTGGAATTCGGCGATCGCGCCGGCGACCTTGGTGTCATAGACGAGCGGATCGATATTCGGTTCGTTCGGCGTGAGGCCGAAGCGCGCGCGGATCAGCGGCACGCGCTGATCGCTCATGCCGACACGCAGGACTGGACCCGGCCCGATGGCGACGGGCGTTTCTTTCGGCTCGGGCTTTGCGCCGCGAATTTCCGCGAGTTTCGCGCGTAGCGCGCGATAGCCGGGATGGGGCGGATTGAACCCGTGCAGAACGTCGCCCGCATTGCCGCCCGCCGTCGAAACCTTTTCGAGAATCGCAGTAGCAGAAGCGATCTCCGGCTTTGCGGTGATGAGGCGCGAAACAACCATCGGATTGACACGCCCGCCGCTCGCCTGCCGTCCATAGGCGACGACGGAATGCGAAAGCGCGACATCGGCTGCGGCGACCGACGGCGCATCGCCGGCCGAAAGAGCCGGCGCTTTCCATGCGGATGGATCGAGCGCGTCCTCGCCCGCCTTCTGAAGCCGTGAAATGGCGCTCGCGGCCGACGGCGCCCAGGTTTCGCCGTCGCGCCAGACCGGCGCGAAATCGCGCGCGGCATAGAAGGCGGCAATGGCCTTCATGTCCTCCCGCACAGCGCGGCCCTGCGCATCGCGCGGCATGGGCTGGGCTTCGATCGCGGCGAATATCTCGCGCAGGGCCGTCACAACCGGCGAGGGCTGTGGCGCTTCGGGTGCGACTGCGACGGCTGGCGCGGCTGGCGGCGCAGCGGGTTCAGCGGCCTGCTGCACGGGAGCCGGCGAGGGCTCGGCTTGCTGCGCCGGCGCAGGCTCAGCACGCTGCACAGGCTCCGGCGCGGCGGGCTCGGCAGTCCGCTCGACCGGCGTTGCAGGCGATGCCGGCGTTGCGGTTTCCACCGCATCGGTTTTCGGCGCTTCGCTTCGCGCGGCTTCCGATACTTCCGTCGTAGGAGCGGGGGTGGCAGGCGCTTCGACGACAGGCTGCGCAACGGGCGGCTTTGCCTCTTCCGCCTTCAGGCCGGTGGCCAGAGACGCCAGAGCAATGGCGGAAACCGAAATGGTCAGAAGTCGGACGCGATAATGAGGCAGGTGCATCTTGCCCTCGGAATACCGGTTGAGGTTCGCCGCCGAATACGGACTCCCGCATAGGCGCGTAACCGCAGGCGCGGCTTGAAGAATTCGCGGCAGTGAAATCGTTTTCCGCGACTCGCGCAATCGCCAAGGCGGTCGGCAGGGCCTGCCTGACGATTTGTCTGAAGCCTGTGGCGCTCACGCCACAGAATCAGGGGCTTGTCAGGCTGCGTCCGACGCGCTGCTCGCGGGCGATCCCACCGTATCCGCCGCTTCCTCGAAACCGTAGTCCTTCATCTTGCGATAGAGCGTCGAGCGTCCGATTCCCAGACGGCGCGCCATTTCAGACATTTGCTGGCGATAATGGGCCAGCGCGAATTTGATCGTTTCGGCTTCGAGCTGTTCGAGCTTTCGGACATGTCCCGTTTCGTCGAGCAGTTTCAGGACGTTGGGATCGCGCACTTCCACGCGCACAATCTCCCGATGGACTGGCTGATTTGCTTGCGCCGTCATCGCGGGGACGGCTGGCACGCGCACGTCGAAGCCTTCGACCTGCTGGGCAATCTGCGGGAATTCGGCGACCGTCAACTCGTCGCCATCGGCAAGGACGACGGCGCGGAAAATCGTGTTCTCGAGCTGGCGCACGTTGCCCGGCCAGTCGTAGCGATGGAGCAGGGCCAAAGCCTCCGCCGTCAGGCCTCGCAGTTTGCGGCCTTCCTCGGCGGCAAAGCGCGCCGCGAATCGCCGCGCGAGATCGGCGATGTCGTCGCGCCGCGCGCGCAGGGGCGGGATCGCGATCGGGAAGACGTTGAGCCGGTAATAGAGGTCTTCGCGGAACGCGCCCTTGCGCACCTGTTCGATGAGGTTCTGGTTTGTCGCGGAAATCAGACGTACATCGACTTTGACCGGGCGTTTTCCGCCGACCGGATCGATCTCGCCTTCCTGCAGGGCGCGCAGCAATTTGACCTGCGTTTCCAGCGGCAATTCACCGACTTCGTCGAGGAAGAGCGTGCCGCCATTGGCCTCGAGGAATTTGCCGGCGTGCTTTTCCGTCGCGCCGGTGAAGGCGCCCTTCTCGTGGCCGAAGAGAATCGACTCGACGAGATTTTCCGGCAGCGCGCCGCAGTTCACGGTGATGAAGGGTTTGCCCTTGCGGTCGGAGCCGCCCTGGATGGCGCGGGCGATCAGCTCCTTGCCGACGCCACTTTCGCCCTCGATAAGTACGGGAATTGTCGATTTCGCCGCGCGCTCGCCCAGGCGGATGATGCGCTCCATTTCCGGCGAGCGGGTCGCGATGTCCTTGAAACCGAGCGTGCCCGACGCCTTGCGCGTCATGCGCCGGACTTCGCTTTCGAGCGCGTCGGTTTTCAGCACGTTCTTGATCGAGACTTGCAGGCGTTCGGCGCCGACCGGCTTCACGACGAAATCGCCGGCGCCTGCGCGCATGGCGGAGATGACAGCCTCAATGGAACCGTGCGCCGTCTGCACGATGACCGGCACTGCGACGCCGCGCTCGCGCATCCGGCCGAGTACGCCCATGCCGTCGAGATCGGGCATGACGAGATCCAGAATCAGGATGCCGACAGGGGGCTTGTCCGCCGCGTCCAGCCGCGACATCGCCGCCTCGCCGCCGTCGACCGTTTCCACATCGTAGCCGAACCGGCGCACCATGGCATCGAGCAGGCGCCGCTGGACTGGATCGTCGTCGGCAATCAGGACAAGCGGATTCATTTGACCTCGGATACGCCGGGCGGCCCAAACCGGACCGCCGTTCATTTCGCGCATCACCTTGGGCCATCAGGGTAAATGACGGGTTAAGCCGCGTGCCGGAATGGGAAAATCGCGAGCCGGCGAGCAGGCGCCAAGCACAACCGAAAGATTTTTCGCTATTTCAGCATCTTGCGCAGCAGGGCGACGAAATGCTCCTGCTCGCGCGGCGACAGCTTTTCCAAGGCCTCGCGCTCGGCGTCGACGGCGACCTGCTGCAACTGCTCGATAAGGGCGCTGCCGGCCTTCGTGAGCTTTACCCGCATGCGCCTTGAATTGGTGGGATCGCGAGCGGCGGCGATCAGACCCTTCTTCTTCAGCCTGTCCACGAGACCATGCACATTGGCGGGTTCCATGCCGATGGCCTCGCCGATCTCCGCCTGGGACAGCGTGCCGTGATGGGCGATGGATTGGATGGCCGCCGATTGGCGCACGGTGAGATCGATCTCGCGCAGGCGCACCTGCGAGCACTCGCGCGCCAGATGATAAGCGCGCCGCAGGAGATGTCCGACGCGCGCCTCGCGGGCGAGGGGTTCGACATCCGCATGCTGCGTCTTCGAGTCGGCTTCGGTGGCCTTGACGTCCGTATCCATGTTTGCCGCAAAGAAAAAGGAACCGGAGCACGCGCCCCGGTCCCCTTATAGCGAAATTCGCCGGACGTGCCGCGATTTCGATCAATCCGCGAAAGCGACCGCCTTTTCGTACACGCCTTCGCCAGCCTTTTCCGGCGGGAAGATGTGACGTTCCTCGACCCAGTTACGCGTCGTCTCGTACATTTCGCGATTGTAGGGCTCGAAGACGATGCGCTCGCCGGGCCCGAACCGGCGGACGTCGACGAGTTTGGCGTGCCGCGGCGGCAGTTCGTTCATGTAGAAATGCGTATAGGACTGGTGCATCCGGTCGATGTCGGCCTGCGCGCGCTTGAGCGCACGATAATACTTGCGGACATCGTCGAGATCGACGCCCTCAGGAACCATGCCTGCGATCATGAAGGTGCTGTCGAGAATCTTGCGGAAGCCTAGCTGTTCGACCACGTAATATTGCATGCCGAAGACCGTGGCCGCCGGCGCCAGACCGCTCAGCAGTTGATCGACGCGATCAGCAGGTCCACCGCCGAATTTCAGCTTGATCTGGTCGAAGGACATGAAAGGCTCGAGCGCCTGGATCGTCGTGTAATGGCTGCCCGACTGGTAGCCGACATGCACGTTGACCCCGGCAAGATCCTCCGGCTTACGGATCGAGGAATTTTCGGGAACGAAGATGCCGCAAGGCGACACGGAATAGGCCTCGCCCCATAGCCGGCCATGGCTGTTGGAGGCGGCCATGTTGACCGTCCAGTGACAGGCGCAGGAAATCGAGGCTTCGCGGCCCTTCTCATAGGTCTGGTAGGCGCCGTTCATATTGTCGGGGACGCTGTTGCCGGCTTTAGCCGTCTCCGCCTTGAACTTCTCCTGCGCATCCTTGGTCAGGAGGCTGTGCTGGGTCAACTCGTAGTCGAGCCCCTCGTCCGTGAAGTAACCCTTCGCGTCTGCGATCCATTCCTGCAGACGGCCATGCGTATTGACGACGAATTTGGCCATTTATCCCTCCACCACTGCGGGCGTGTGAGCGGTGGTCTTCTGCCACCGTCGCAGCAAAACTAGCACGGTTATGACGATAAGCAATCGAAAAGTTATTATAATAACTATAGGGTCAGGGCCTAGCTTGCTCGCATTAATTTCACTTGTGATTGACGCATTACTGCCCCACATGCCCAATACAGAACGAAACCGTTGATTTAGCGAGATCGTCAACCACCATGAGCAGAACGTTCCAGATGCCTTTGAACGCAGTCCTTGTCCCTTCCGCAATGGCCGCGGCCGGGTCCGCGAGCCTGGGATCGCTGCCAGAATGGAATCTCGATCATCTCTATCCGGGCATGGAATCCGCGGCGTTCAAGGCCGACGTCGAAAGAGCGTTGCAGGTCAGCAAGACATTATGTGACCGCTGGCGCGGCAAGCTGGCCGACATTGCCGCCGCGCCTGATGCGAGCGAAAAACTTACAACGGCCGTGCGCGAATACGAGGAGATCGAGGATCTTCTTGGGCGCATCATGTCCTATGCGGGTCTCATCCACGCCGGCGACACGACTGATCCCGTGCGCGGAAAATTTTACGGCGATGCACAGGACAAGATCACCACGGCATCCTCCGATCTCCTCTTCTTCGCGCTCGAACTCAATCGCATTGACGACGCGCTGCTGGATCGCGCCATGAGCGTGCAGCCGCTGGCCCATTATCGTCCCTGGCTCGAGGACATCCGCAAGGAAAAGCCGCATCAGCTCGAAGACCGCATCGAGCAATTGTTTCATGAAAAGTCGGTGACGTCTTATTCCGCCTGGAACCGTCTGTTCGACGAAACAATTGCAAGCCTGCGCTTCAAGGTGGACGGCAAGGAGATCACCATCGTCGAAACCCTGAACATGCTTCAGGACAACGATGGCGATAAGCGCAAGGCGGCAGCCGGCGCGCTCGGCGAAACGCTGACAAGCCGTTTGCCGACGTTCGCGCTCATCACGAATACGCTCGCCAAGGACAAGGAAATTTCCGACCGCTGGCGTGGCTTCGAGGATGTGGCCGATTCACGCCATCTTGCCAATCGCGTCGAGCGCGAGGTCGTCGATGCCTTGGCGAGCGCCGTGGTTTCCGCCTATCCGCGCCTGTCTCATCGCTTCTACAAATGGAAGGCGAAGCAGTTCGGGCGTGACGCGCTCGACTACTGGGATCGCAACGCGCCGCTGCCCGATACCGATACACGCGTCTATCGTTGGGACGAGGCGCGCGATCTCGTCCTCGACGCCTATGGCGATTTCGCGAGGCCGATGGCCGACATCGCCGGCCGGTTTTTCAACGAAGGCTGGATCGACGCCCCGGTGCGGCCCGGAAAAGCGCCCGGCGCCTTCGCGCATCCGACCGTGCCTTCGGCGCATCCCTACGTGCTGGTCAATTTCATGGGCAAGTCGCGCGACGTGATGACGCTCGCGCATGAACTGGGGCACGGCGTGCACCAGGTGATGGCAGCGCGCAACGGCGCGCTGATGGCGCCCACGCCACTGACGCTGGCGGAAACCGCATCTGTCTTCGGCGAGATGCTGACCTTCCGCAAGATGCTCGACAACGCCAAGGACCGGCGCGAGCGCCGCGCGCTGCTCGCCGCCAAGGTCAGCGACATGCTCAACACGGTCGTGCGCCAGATCGCCTTCTACAGTTTCGAGCGCAAGTTGCATCTGGCGCGCCGTCAGAGCGAGCTGACGCCCGATCAGATCAACGACATCTGGATGAGCGTGCAGGCCGACAGCCTCGGCCCCTCCATTAAACTCGGGCCGGGATACGAGACCTGGTGGGCCTATATCCCACACTTCATTCACTCGCCCTTCTATGTCTATGCTTATGCCTTCGGCGATTGCCTCGTAAATTCGCTCTACGGCGTCTATCGCAATGCCGCGCCGGGATTCGTCGACAAGTATTTCGCGCTGCTCTCCGCGGGCGGCACGAAGCATCATTCCGAACTGCTCGCGCCATTTGGACTGGACGCCCGCGATCCCGCCTTCTGGCAGATCGGTTTGCGCATGATCGAAGATTTCATCGCGGAGCTCGAAACGCTCGACGCGTAGCGTCGCGACGATTGCGTCCGCGGCTTGAACGTGCACAATTCGTTCCAAGGCGCGGAGCCATACAAGCTGCGCCAAGGGAGGAAACATGCTGCCGTCAGATATCGATCCGGAATCGCGTTGCCGTCTGCCCATCGTTAAGCGTGAAGATCTCGATGCCGAGGGCCAGAACGCCTACGACATGCACACCGACCCGAAGGGCGGGACGATCCGCGGCTTGAAGGGGCCTGGCGGCATCGGCCTGCATTCCTCCAAGCTGGCGCATATCCAGCGCCCGGTCGGCAAGTATTTGCGTTTCGAGAGCGGGCATTCGCCGCGCGTGCGCGAAACCGCGATCCTGATTTCCGCGCGCGAATCCAACAGCCGATTCGAATGGGCTGCGCACGAGCCGCAAGCGCTCAAGGATGGCGTGCCGCGCGAGACCATTGATGCGATCAAATATCGAAAGCCCCTCGACGGCCTCGACCCCGTGGACGCCATCATCGTGCAACTCGGGCGCGAGACCTTTGGCGCGCGCAAGGTCTCGTCAGAGACCTATGCAAAGGCGCTCAAGCAATTCGGCGTGAAGGGTCTCATCGATCTCGTCGCGCTGATGGGCAATTATGCTGCGACGGCGGCCCTCCTCACCGTCTTCGACATGCAGCTCGACGAAGGTGAGACGCATATCTTGCCGCTGCCGTGAGTCCGTCCCGCGCCGGTAAAAAACTGGCGCGGTTCCCTCTTTCGTGGCAAATGCGAACTGGCGAGCGCCGGAAAGAGCGACCGCGTCCAGAACGGGAGAAGAACATGCGCATGAACCGTAAATGGGCAGCCATTGCAGCTGCGAGTTTCGCATCCATCGCGATTGCGCCATTGGCCTTCGCGCAAGCGAAAAAGCCCGATGTCCGCATAGCCACGGGCACACCCGGCGGGGCCTATTACGCCATGGGCGCGGTGCTCGCCGATGTGCTGACGCGCTCGGGCCGCGTGAATACGGCGACGGCGGAAGCCTCGAGCGGCGCCATCGAATCCGCACGCCTGATGGTGTCCGGCGAGATCAGCATTGGAGGCATGGACGCGAACTGGGTGGTTGCGGGCCTCAAGGGCGAGGCGCCCTACAAGAGCAAGGTGCCGCTGGTGACGGTGATGCCGCTCGGCGTCTGGGGCCTGTTCTTCATTGCGCTCGAGGATTCCAAGATCAGCAAGCTGGAAGATCTCAAGGGCAAGCGTGTTGCGGTGGGCGCGAAAGGCAGCGGCATGGAGGCCCATGCGCGCCAGATCATCAAATCGATCGGCTGGTCTTTCGACGATATACGCCCCGTGTATCAGGCCTTCGGTCCCGGCGCGACCTCGGTGCGCGAAGGCAAGGCGGACGTCCAGTTGCAATGCTGCATCCCGAATGCCGGTCTCACGGAACTCACCGAACTCAGCAAGGCCCGCGTCGTTGCAACGCCGGGACCGCTGCTCGACAAGATCATTTCGACTTCGGGCGTCTACGCGCATGGCGTATTGAAGAAGGGGGCGATTCGCGGCCACGAGGCCGATCTGCCCGTCATCAGCATTCTCAACGGCTGGATGGGCGTCGAGAGCCTACCGGAAGAAACAGCCTACATCATCGCAAGGGAGATGGTCGCAAATATCGGCCCGATGGCGGAGAAATCGCCGCAATATGAATCGGTGAAGGAACTGCTGGCTCAGGTACCGACGAAAGGGCCGAAGATTCTCGAAATGGGCGCCCCGCTGCATCCCGGTACGGTTCGCGCGCTCAAGGAAGCCGGCATCGTAAAGTAGCAGAGAACGAAAATTGCGGGGCGATGAAGGCATGTCCGAGGCTGAAACGAAAGGCGCGTTCTCGACGCCCGAGATCGTCAAGACAGTCGTGGCTCTGGGCCTTTTCGCCGTCTCGCTCTACGACATCCTCATCAACGATCTCGACGACGCCGTCATTCGCGGCGTCTTCCTCGGCTTTGCCCTGTTCTATTCCTTCGCTTTCTATGCTGGCGGCAAAAAGGAGCGCTCGACCTTCGCCTGGGCGATGGACATAGCAGCGGGCGTACTTGGCCTTGCCGTCGCCTTCTACATTGTCTTCGATTTCGAAAACGTGTTCGCGCGCGCCGGCGACATCAATTCTCTCGACTATGCCGTCGCAGCGATTGCCATCGTTCTGGTGCTCGAAGCCACGCGGCGCACTGCCGGGCTTGCTTTGCCGCTTCTGTCGCTCGTCTTTCTGCTTTATCCGCTGTGGTACGGCCCGTGGATGCCCGGCATCCTGAAGACGGGCGTCTATTCGATGCAGCGCGTCCTGACGTTGCAATATCTGTCGCCGGAAGGAATTCTCGGCTCGGCGCTCGGCGTGACCATCGAATTCGTTTATCTCTTCGTTATCTATGGCGCGGTCCTCAATCGCACCGGCGCCATTGAATTCATGGACGATCTTTCAAAGGCGCTATGTGGCGCGTCGAAAGGCGGCTCGGGAAAGATCGCGACAGTCTCCTCGCTGTTCATGGGCATGGCGTCCGGCAGCGCCGTCGCCAACGTCGTGAGCCAGGGCATTTTCACAATACCCATGATGCGGCGCGAAGGCTTTTCGCCTGCAAAGGCGGCTGCCATCGAAGCGGCGTCTTCCACGGGCGGGCAGATCATGCCGCCCGTCATGGGCGCTGCCGCCTTCCTGATGGCGGAATATACTCGCACGCCCTACAGCCAGATCATCATCTACGCGATCGTTCCCGGATTGCTTTTTTATTTTGCGATCTGGTTTTCTGTACATTGGGAAGCGATCCGACTCGGCATGAAAGGCATCCCGCGCGATCAATTGCCGCCGGTCGGCAAGGTCATGCGCGAGGGCGGGCTGCATTTTCTCTCGATCCTGGTCATCGTCGGTATGATGGGCGTCGGCTATTCGATGGCGAACACCGTACTCATCGCGATGGTCGTGGCGCTGGTCTGCGCACTCTTACACAAGAAGTCGCGCGGTCTAGTCACTGTAAAAAATCTCATCGGCGCGTTGCGCGAGGGTTTTCAGGACTCGATTTCGCTTCTCACCTCAGCTGCCTGCGCCGGCATAATCATCGGCGTCGTCGTGCAGACGGCTTTCGGCCTGAAGATATCGACGCTGGTCATTGACGCTTCGATGGGCCAGCTATGGATCGCGCTTCTGCTCTGCGCCACGGTCTGCCTGATCCTCGGCATGGGGCTGCCGACGCAGATCATCTATCTGACTTTGGCCGTGCTGGTCGCGCCTGCCATCGTGAAGATGGGCGTCACAGTCGCCGGCGCGCATCTCTTCATCATCTATTTCGGCATGATGTCGATGGTGACGCCGCCCGTTTGCTTCGCGGCATTTGCGGCCGCCGGCATCGCCGGAGCGAAGCTGATGGAAACAGGCTGGGAGAGCTGCAAGATTTCAATCGCGGGCCTCGTCGTGCCCTTCTACTTTGCCTATCACCCCGGCGTACTGCTCATCGGCGACTGGCAGGGCATTGTCGAAGGTATCGTGCGCGCGACCATCGGCGTCTATCTCTCTGGCGTTGGTATCGGCCTGTTCGTCTTCTCGCAGAAGGATTTCGAAACGCCTCTGCCGCGCGCGATGAATTTTCTGCGCATGGCTGTCGCCGCCGTCGGCGCGGTGCTGCTCTGCGCGCCGGGGATAGTTCCCCTGGCCGCCGGGCTCGCTTGCGCCGCACTGGCCTACTTCATCGGTCCCATGATGCGCGGCACGCGTATGCAGCCCGCTTAAATCACTTCGCCGCCGCTGGCATTCAGCACATGCCCCGTCACGAAGGCTGCCTCGTCGCTGGCGAGCCACGCCACGGCATAGGATATGTCGATGGGCTCGCCGCCACGCCCGATCGGGATCGGTTTGATGCGCTCGGCATAAACTTCCGGCGAGCGCTGCGAATGGATGGTCATCGGCGTCTTGATATAGCCCGGGGCCACCGAATTCACCGTGATGCCGAAGGGCGCAAATTCCTTCGCCCACCCCTTGGTGTAGCCGATCAGCGCGGCCTTTGCCCCCGCATAATGCGAAGCGCTGGGTGAGCCTGCGAGACCCCATTGCGAGGATATGTTGACGATGCGGCCATAGCGTTTGGCCTTCATCGCGGGCAGAACGGCCTGCGTCGCGAAGAACGCGCCACGCACATGGACAGCCATGAAGTCGTCCCATGTGTTTTCGTCGATGTCTTCGACCAGTAGCCGCCTGCCGCCGACGCCGGCATTGTTGACGAGAATGTCGGGATCGCCTGCAGGTATGATGGCGCTGGCGAGCGCTGTGCGGAAGGCGGGGAGATCGCGGATATCGGCCACCATCGCTGTCGCCTTGCCGCCGTGAGATGTGATCGCATCGACGGTTTCGGCAACGCTCGCAGCATTCACGTCATGGACGATCACATGGGCGCCGCGTTCGCCGAAGAGTTGCGCATGCGAGCGCCCCATGCCTGAACCCGCGCCTGTGATGAGGACGGTGCGACCCGAAAAACTGTTCATGTTTCCTCCCGTCATATTATTTATTGTTTTGCTGATAATCGCAGGCGGCCAACCTTGCAAAGCCGTCAACCCAGCATCAGCCTCCCGATTCCAGCGAGCCGATGATGTGGTCGGCGAGGCGCGATGCCGGCTGTGACAAGGGCGTGCCGCGCATAAGGGCAATTTCAGTTTCATGTAGCGGCGGCAGACCTGACTTGCGATTGAGCTTCTTGAAATCGACGGGCACCATGCCGGCAGGCAAGACGGTTACGCCCAGCCCGGCACGCACCGCGGCCTGCGTTCCCGACAGCGAGGTCGAGGTATAGGCGACCCGCCATGGCCGTCCCGCCTCGTCCAGTGCTTTCATGGCGCGCCTGCGGTAAACGCAGGGATGCGGCGACACGACCAACGGCATGGCCTCCTCGTTCGCCATAAGTTTTACGGCATGTTCCTCTGCGCAAGCCCAGACCAAGGCTTCTCTCCACACCCTGACGCCTTCGCTCGGGCCGATCGGTTCGCGCTTTACCAGAACAAGATCGAATTCCCCATTTCGAAACCGATCGAGCAGATTGAGAGTCAGGTCGGTCGTCACCTCGAGGCCCACGTTGGGATGCGCGCGGGCGAATGTCGCGAGCACTCCCGGAAGATGCGTAGTCGCGAAATCTTCAGGTGTTCCCAAACGGACGTGGCCGGCCACTGTCGGTTCGGAAAGCCGCGCTACGACTTCGTCTGATAGCGCGAGGATCCGCCGGCCGTAGCCGAGGAGCGTCTCGCCTTCGCCGGTAAGCCGAAAAGAGCGGGATGTCCTCTCGATCAGGCGGCATCCCAGCATGTCCTCGAGCCGCTTCATTTGCAGGCTGATCGCTGGTTGGCTGAGGTTCAGCCTTTCGGCGGCCCGCGTGAGGTTTTCGACCTCCGCGGCGGTCACGAAACTCCTCAGCAGGTCATGGTCAAGCCGTTTCACCATGACTAATCATTTACAAAATTAATGATAATCGTCAATTCTATTTAATTTCGCAGGTGCAGCAAACCGGTCATAAGCAGCGCAAATCTGGAGACAGAACATGTCCGTCGCCGAACTCGCTGCCGCAAATCTGCTTTCCCCGGCCATCCTTTGTTTTGGCCTAGGCCTGTTCGCGGTGGCGTTGCGATCCGACCTCAAACTACCTGACTCCATCGCTGCCTTCCTGTCGATTTACCTCATGCTGGCTATCGGTCTGAAGGGTGGTGCAGCCCTCTCGCAGCAACCGCTTTCAGAGGTGGCGAAACCGGTGCTCGCGGCATTTGCACTGGGCTGCGCCATACCGCTCTGGTGTTTTGCGCTGCTGCGCCGGTTCACCCAATTGTCGCTCGCCGATGCGGCGGCGCTGGCCGCTCACTATGGTTCAGTGTCCGCGGTTACTTTCGCGGCAGCAACTTCCCTGCTCGATAGCCAGAAGATTGCCTATGAGGGCTTCATGCCAGCGGTGCTGGCGGTGATGGAAATACCAGCGATTGTTATCGCGATCGGTCTCGCCAAGGTGGCGCAATACGCCCGCAATCTTCAACCGGTCGGACAGGGCAGCATTGCCATGACCGGCGGTCCCGCGAGCATGCCAGCGGGGAGCGTTTCGAGCGTGCTCTCGGAAGTTCTCTCTTCGAAGAGCATCGTCCTTCTCGCGGGGGGCATGATCATTGGCGCGCTTGCTGACCCGCAAAGTATGGCAAAAGTGAAACCTGTCTTCGTCGATCTTTTCCAGGGCATGCTTTGCCTGTTCCTTCTCGACCTCGGGAGGATTACTGCAAGCCACATGAGCGATTTCCGCAGTGTCGGGTTGCGGCTCGGAGCTTTCGCGATCGCCATGCCTCTTCTGCACGGCCTGATCGGCATACTTGTGGCGCGGGCTATAGGTATGAGCGAAGGCGGTGCGATCATCATGGGGACGCTTGCGGCAAGCGCATCTTATATCGCAGCGCCTGCAGCGGTTCGCATGGCCCTGCCGGAAGCAAATCCCGGTTATTATCTCACCTGCTCGCTGGCCATCACATTCCCCTTCAACGTTGTCGCGGGATTGCCGATCTATGTAGCCCTCGCTCAATGGTTTTATGCTTAAAACTCGAATAATCGAGGCCTGCAGCGTGTGCCCCTAGCGCTTTCACCTCAATCCCTTCGCCACCTTCTCGATGCGCACTGCGGCTTCCTCGAGAGCATTTGCCAGCGCATCCGTCATCGAGATGTTCGCGCCGCTGTCCTGCTCGCGCGCGGATTTCAGGGCGGCGATTTCGTTTTCGAGGTTCGCGATCCTCTTCTTCGTCTCGCTCATTTCATCCACGAAGGCGATTGCCGACATGACTGTGAGGCGCTGGTCGCCGATCTCGCCGAAGGCCGTGCGCAATTCAGTGATCTTGTCGTCGACCTGTTTGGCGAGTGATTCGAGATGCGCTTCCTCGCCATCGCCGCAAGCCATGCGAAAGGTACGTCCGGCGATGGTGACGGTGACCTGCGCCATCAGGCAGCCCTTCCGTCGCTGTCGGCGTCGTCGGCATCCGCGCCGAGCACGTTGCGCAAGGTGGCGGCTGCCTGAAGCAGCCGCGCCTTGGCGTCGCCGCTGGCGATATCGAGACGCCGGCTGCGGGCAAGCGCAGCGTCGAGTTCCACGGCGAGGCGGGAGCGGTCGTCCTGCATGACCGCCAGTTCTTCCGCGAGATCGCTGCGGCTCGCCTCGGCCTCGGCGCGCCGGGTCGACGCGGCGTCGAGCTGGTCGAGCGCCGAGTTGAGGCGCCGGAGCGCTTCGTCAAGTCGGGGCGGCAGGGGCATCGATAAGGCAACCTTTGTCCGTTCGGCCATCTGGCGCGCCATGGCGATTCGCGTCAACTGCCGCCTGCGCGGGGACGAAGCCTTTGCCCACAAGGATTTGCAGCGCGAAGTTTCCGTTCCGTGTGAGCTTTGAGCCACCCGGCGGCCGCGGCCGGCGCCTTGCGAAGCGCGATAGCCGTGAAAGACGACGGAAATAGGCCTTCTGGCGCGTTGACAGGGGGGGACGAGGTGCTATCAGAGGCGCAAATTCAAGAAGCCCGCCGCGCTAGCGCCGGGCCATGGGGGAAATGGCGGAATTTCTCCCCGTTTCGCCTGCGTCCCTAACAGTCGGATCAACTGATCATGCCGGTATCCCCGCAGTCCATGGCCAATGCCATCCGCGCGCTCGCGATGGATGCCGTACAGAAAGCCAATTCCGGCCATCCTGGCCTGCCGATGGGGGCTGCCGACATCGCCACGGCGCTGTTCACGAAAGTCCTGAAATACGACGCGGCCGCTCCGAACTGGGCGGATCGCGACCGTTTCGTGCTGTCCGCCGGTCACGGCTCCATGCTGCTGTATTCGCTGCTCTATCTGACCGGCGAAAAGAGCATGACGCTCGACCAGATCAAGAATTTCCGGCAGTTCAATTCGCTCACCCCCGGCCATCCCGAATACCACCACACGCCAGGCGTCGAGATGACGACGGGGCCATTGGGGCAGGGCATATCGACGGCCGTCGGCATGGCGCTCGCCGAGCGCATGCTGAACGCGGAATTCGGCGATGTCGTCGACCATCGCACCTATGTGCTGGCTTCCGATGGCGACCTGATGGAAGGCATTTCGCAGGAAGCCATCGCCATCGCGGGACACCTGAAGCTCAACCGCCTCATCGTGCTATGGGACGATAACGGCATTTCCATAGACGGGCCGCTGTCGGTCGCCGATTCCGTCGATCAATTGAAGCGCTTCGAATCCGCGGGCTGGGCGGCAAGCCGCGTCGACGGCCACGATCAGGACGCCATCTTCGCGGCTGTCGAAGCGGCGCAAAAGTCTGACCGTCCGACCCTGATCGCCTGCAAGACCACCATCGGCTATGGCGCGCCCACGCGCGCCGGCACCTCCAAGTCGCACGGCGAACCGCTCGGCGCGGACGAGATCGCCGGGGCGCGCAAGAATCTCGGCTGGACGCACGAACCTTTTGTCATTCCTGAAGATATTCTCGGAGCATGGCGCGCAATGGGTTCGCGGGGCGCGACGGTTCATGCGGATTGGGCGAAAAAACTAGCGGCGCTGGACGGCGGCAAGCGCGCAGAATTCGAACGCCGCACGCGCGGCGATCTGCCGGCCGATTTCGCTGAGACTATCGCGTCGTTCAAGAAGGAAATCATCGCCAAGCCCGTGGCGATGGCGACGCGCAAGGCTTCCGAAAGCGTCATCGCTGCGCTTGCCCCGAAAGTGCCGGAACTTGTTACAGGCAGCGCGGATCTGACCGGCTCGAACAATACCAAGGTCGCCGCAACACCCGCTATCGGCCCGGGCAAATATGATGGCCGTTTCGTCCACTGGGGCATTCGCGAACACGGCATGGCCGCGGCCATCAACGGCATGGCGCTGCATGGCGGCTATATACCCTCGGGCGCGACTTTCCTTGTTTTCACCGACTATTGCCGGCCTTCGCTGCGTCTCGCAGCGCTGATGGGCCTGCGCCACATCGAGGTGATGACGCACGATTCGATTGGTCTGGGCGAGGATGGACCCACGCATCAGCCGGTGGAGCACCTCGCCTCCCTGCGTGCGATCCCTAATCTCTACGTCTTCCGTCCTGCTGATCAGGTCGAGACGCTTGAGTGCTGGCAAATGGCGCTGGAGGCCACAAGGACGCCCTCTGTACTCGCGCTGACCCGCCAGAACTTGCCGCCGGTCCGTCATGAATTCTCGGCCGAGAACAAATGCGCAAAGGGCGCCTACGAGCTTTCGCCGGCGAACGGCAAGGCGGCGGTCTCGATTTTCGCCACCGGGTCGGAAATCGCCATTGCTCTCGATGCGCAAAAGTTGCTGGCGGAGAAGAATGTCGACGCCCGCGTCGTCTCGGTCCCCTGCATGGACATTTTCCTCGATCAGGACGAGGCGACCCGCCGCGCGGTGATCGGCGACGCGCCTGTGAAGATCGGCATCGAGGCCGCGATCCGGCAGGGCTGGGACCAGGTCATCGGGTCCGATGGCATCTTCGTGGGCATGAAGAGTTTCGGAGCCAGCGCCCCGTTCACGAAACTTTACGAACACTTCGGTATTACGCCGCAGGCCGTGGTGGCGGCGGCCATGGCGCGGCACAACGGTTAGGAATTTCTTGCGACGTGAGACTGCGTCGCGTCCGGAGACGAACATGAGTGTGAAGGTTCAGATCAACGGTTTCGGTCGCATCGGACGCCTGGTGCTGCGAGCGATCGTGGAATCTGGCCGCAAGGACATTCAGGTCGTCGCGATCAACGGCACGTCAAATGCTCAGACCATGTCGCATCTCTTCAAATACGACTCGGTGCATGGCCGGTTCAAAGGCGAAGTGAAGATAGAAGGCGAAACGATGGATATCGGCTTCGGCCCGATAACCATCACCGCCATTCGCGATCCCGCGGAATTGCCGCACAAGGCCATGGGCATCGACGTCGTTCTGGAATGCACGGGCAAGTTCAACTCGAAGGAAAAGGCTTCGGCCCACCTCAAGGCAGGGGCCAAGCGCGTGCTCGTCTCTGCCCCCTGCGACGAAGCCGATCTGACGGTCGTTTATGGCGTCAACGACGACAAGTTGCGCAAGGAGCACATGGTTGTTTCAGCGGCGTCGTGCACCACGAACTGCCTCGCACCCGTCGCCAAGGTGATGAATGACACGGTCGGCATCGAACGCGGCTTCATGACGACGATCCATTCCTATACCGGCGATCAGTTGACGCTCGACGCGACGCATAAGGACCTCTATCGCGCCCGCGCCGCAGCGCTCTCGATGATCCCCACGAAGACAGGCGCTGCGAAGGCGATCGGCCTCGTCATGCCAGAGCTTGCGGGCAAACTCGATGGCAGTTCCATCCGTGTGCCGACGCCAAACGTCTCGGTCATCGATTTCAAATTTCTTGCCAAGCGCGATACCGACAAGGACGAGATCAACACAGCGATACGCCGTGCTGCGGAGCAGGAGTTGAAGGGCGTTCTCGCCTATACCGATGAACCGAATGTCTCCATCGACTTCAATCACGATCCGCATTCCTCGGTGTTCCACACGATGGAAACCAAGGTCATTGACGGCAATTTCGTGCGCGTGTTGAGCTGGTACGACAACGAATGGGGTTTCTCGAACCGCATGGTCGATGTCGCAGTGGCGATGGGCAAACAACTCTAAGCCGTTGCAGACGGCGCTGGCTTGAATTGCGGCAAAGAGAATGGCGGCTTTCAAAACACTCAATGACGCCGAACTCGCGGGCAAGCGCGTTCTGTTGCGTGTCGATCTGAACCTGCCGGTTGAAAACGGCCGCATCACCGATGCAACACGCCTCGAGCGCATCTTGCCGACGATGCGCATGATCGCTGACCGGGGCGGCAAGCTGGTGCTCCTGTCGCATTTCGGCCGCCCGAAAGGACGCGACGAGGCCAATTCCCTGCGCACGATGGCCACGGCCGTCAGCGAGCATCTCGGCAGGCCCGTGGCCTTCGCCGACGATTGCATCGGCGAGCCCGCACAAAAGGCCGTGGCTGCGCTCCAGAACGGCGACGTGCTGCTGCTGGAAAACACGCGCTTTCACAAGGGCGAAGAAAAGAACGATCCGGAATTCGCGGCCGAACTTGCCAGGCTCGGCGACATCTATGTGAACGATGGATTTTCGGTCGCCCACCGCGCTCACGCTACGACCGAGGGGCTTGCGCATAAATTGCCGGCTTATGTCGGGCTCAGCATGCAGGCCGAACTGGAAGCCTTGTCGAAAGCGCTGGAAAAGCCGGCCCGGCCGCTGGCCGCCATCGTCGGCGGGGCGAAGATTTCGACGAAACTCGAACTGCTTGGCAATCTCACCAAGAAGGTCGATTACCTGATCATCGGCGGGGCGATGGCGAACACATTCTTCGCCGCGCGGGGAATCAAGACGGGCAAGTCGCTTATCGAAAAAGAGATGTTCTCGACGGCGCGCGCTATTGTCGATGCGGCGCGCGCCTCCAATTGCGAAATTATCCTGCCGACCGATGTCGTGCTGGCGATGGAGTTCAAGGCCAATGCCGAACACCGCGTCTCCAGCATCAGCGGCGTCACGGATGTCGAAATGATCATCGACATTGGCCCGCGCTCGGCCGCCAAGCTCGCCTACCAGTTACAGTCCTTCAAGACGCTGGTGTGGAACGGGCCGTTCGGCGCGTTCGAACTGCCGCCATTCGACGAAGGCACCAATACGATTGCCCGCGCTGCGGCAGATCTCACGCAGGCCGGATCGCTCTTGACGGTCGCCGGCGGCGGCGACACGGTTGCCGCATTGAACCAGGCGGGCGTCGGCTCGAAATTCAGCTACATTTCGACGGCAGGCGGGGCATTCCTCGAATGGCTGGAAGGCAAGGAATTGCCGGGCGTCGAAGCGCTCAAGATGAACAAAACTGCCTGATCAGGAATTCCATCCGGCATTCACCGGATGTTTGCAGAAACGCGTTATCGCCAGTCGCCATTCCCGGAGGGTCGCATGAACAAGGACCAGCTTGCCCAAGTCGCAAAGGCCATGGTGGCCAAGAACAGGGGCATTCTCGCTGCCGACGAAAGCTCGGGCACGATCAAGCGCCGCTTCGACGCCATCGGCGTCGAGTCGACCGCCGACAGCCGTCGCGATTATCGCGAAATGATGTTCCGCACCGCCGATGCGATGAAGAACAACATTTCCGGTGTCATTCTCTATGACGAGACGATCCGTCAGAATGCCAAGGACGGCACGCCGCTGGTGAAAATCATCGAGCAGATGGGCTCGATCCCCGGCATCAAGGTGGACGCGGGCGTCAAGCCGCTCACGAACTATCCCGGCGAAACGATCACCGAAGGGCTCGACGGGCTCGATGCGCGCCTTGCCGAATATTACAAGCTCGGCGCGCGCTTCGCGAAATGGCGTGCGGTGATCGACATCGCGCAGAGCATTCCGACCTATGGCTGCATCAAGGCGAATGCCCATGCGCTCGCGCGCTACGCTGCGCTCTGCCAGCAGGCGAACATCGTGCCGATCGTCGAGCCGGAAGTGCTGATGGATGGCGGCCACGACCTGGCGCGCTGCTACGAAGTGACCGAGCAGGTGCTCAAGACGGTCTATGAAGAGCTTTATCTCGCCCGTGTTTTCCTCGAAGGCACCGTTCTGAAGCCGAACATGGTGGTATCAGGCAAGAAATGCGCGACGCAGGCTAAACCCGAACAGGTCGCGGCTGAGACGATCCGCCTCTTCAAGCAGACCGTGCCCGTCGCCGTGCCGGGCATTGCCTTCCTGTCCGGCGGACAGTCGGACGTGGAAGCGACTGCCAATCTCGACGCGATCAATCGCGCCGCCGCGTTGCCGTGGAACGTGACGTTCAGCTATGGCCGCGCATTGCAGGCTGCGCCGCAAAAGGCCTGGTCCGGCAAGAGCGAAAACGTGCCCGCGGCGCAGGCCGCCTTCTCTCACCGCGCGCGCATGAACGGACTTGCGACTACGGGCGAATGGACCATGGATAAGGAGAGCGCCGCCAGGGCGGCGTGATTCGGCTGGCGTCGTTGAAGTTGAAGGCGGCTCTTGCGGGCCGCCTTTTTCATAATGGCGAGCAAGCCCCGCTTTCGCCCTATTCTTCGGGATTTTAGAAGTCCCCTAATCAATCGACTGCATGATCCGCGCATGTCCGACGAAGACGATTCGCCACGCCTGTATCTGATGCTCCCGGCAGGGCTCGCCCCGGCGGACGCTGCAAAGCGCCTGGGCGATGCGCTGTCGGGCGGCGACATCGCCTGCGTATTCGCGCCGACTTCGCATCTCGACGAAGACGCGGCGCGCGCCCTCGTCAAAGCCTGCCTGCCGCTTTGCGAGGATGCGGGCGCGGCCCTTCTCGTTTCGGACCCGGCGCTCAAGTCGGCAGGCTGCGACGGCGTACATCTCGATTTGCGCAATGCCGAGCCTGCGAAGGCCCTGGTCGCGGCGGCGAAATTGCTTAAACCCAAGTTCATCCTGGGCGCAGGCGGCTTGCGCAACCGTCACTCCGCCATGGAAGCAGGCGAATGCGATGTCGATTACGTGATGTTCGGCGAGCCTGCGCCTGACGGTTTCGTGCCACCGCTCGCTCAGACGCTTGAACGCGTTGAGTGGTGGACCGAAATCTTCAATGTGCCCTGCGTGGCCTATTCAGCTTCCCTTGCCGACATCGCCGAACTGGCGGCGGCCAGTCCGGAATTCATCGCCGTGCGCGACGTGGTCTGGCAGCACGAGCAAGGAGCGGCGGCTGGCGTTCGGGAAGCCCTGCAAGCGATTGCCTCATCGCGTGCGCGGGCGGAGGCGTCGCGATGAAACTCCTGTTCGGCGTGGCCTCCGCCGCTCTCGCACTTGCTGCGGAGGCGTCTGCGCAAACAACGCCGCCCCGCTCGCCGTTGACGCCTGCTATCGAGGCCGGCGCTTCCGGCCTCAGCCCCAAAATCACCAACCGCGCCCAGCGGATCGAACCGCCCGCGCCGGGCCGGGAAGCGCCGATGATCGGAGGCGCAAAACCCCCGCTGCCCATGGGGACGCTGATTCCGCCCTCCTCGTCCGAGCCGAAACCGGGCGTGCCGGTCTTCGCCAACCCTGCCGTGCAAAGCATAACGCAGGGCAAGGCGTTGCCGCCGGGAGAAGAACGCCCTCTAGCGCGGCCGGAGGGGCCGGACTGGCGTATGTCGAAAGCGCCTGCGGACACGGCTTTTGGGGCCTTTCAGCGCGGTCTTTACGTGACGGCATTGAAGGAGGCGCTCGACGCGGCGTCGAAGGATTCGTCCAACGCGGCTGCGATGACCCTGATCGGCGAAATTTATCGTGATGGCCTGACCGGCAAGCAGGACTGGCTGGAGGCCGCGCGCTGGTATCGCCTCGCCGACGAGCGCGGCGATCCGCAGGCCGCCTTCGCGCTGGCGCGGGCGCATCTGGAAGGCGCGGGCGTACCGCAGGATCCTGCCAAAGCGAAATTCTATTTTGAGCGGGCGGCGGAAAAAAATCATCCGACCGCGCTCTATAATCTCGGCATCATCGCCATCGAGGGCGAGATCCAGGATTTCAAGAAAGCGGCGGAGTTTTTCAACCGCGCTGCCGATCTGGGCGATCTCGACGCCACCTATTCGCTCGCCTTCTTCTACCGCAACGGTCAAGGCGTGGAGAAGGACGAGGAAAGAGCTACAGCTCTCCTCAAGCAGGCAGCGGACCAGCATCATCTCGCTGCCATGATCGATTACGCGATCTCGCTGTTCAACGGGCGGGGCACGAAAGCGGACGAGGACGGCGCTGCTGCCTATCTCGTTCGCGCGGCATGGCGGAATGCGCCCGTGGCGCAGAACCGGCTCGCGCGCATGTATGCGGCGGGGCGCGGCGTGAAACTCGATCTCGTCGAAGCCATGAAATGGCATGTCATCGCGCGCGCCAACGGGTTGAAAGACGAGTGGCTCGACGCTCGACTTCCGCAGCTCACACCGAGCCAGCGCGAGATCGTCGACGAAGCCGTGCGCAAATTCGCAGTGAAGTAAGCTTCGGCTGACGAAATTGTGCCTTAGGTCAGGCTGTATTGGTTAACAAACATGGTTAACGCCTATTCACAGGCGTTAAAAACTCCTTTCAATTGGCGGATACCTCTTTATTGTCAGCGATATGAAAGAGTGAAGCGCGTGCGGCGGCTGCGCTCTTCTTCTTGTCGATGAGTAAACATGCGCATGCTCAGGGCATGTGTGTGTTGCAGTTGGGTTGAGGATGCCGCATGCCCGCACAAACTCAGGGTACCTGGTCGACGTTGCAGTCGTGGCCGCTGGTCGCAATTCACGCAACGATCACACGCGACGGCAGAATTCTGACATTCGGTTCCGATCATCTGGGACATCAGACCGGCGAATTCATCTACGACGTCTATGATCCCGTCACCGGTACCCATACGACGCTGCCCAACGGGACGCAGACCGACATCTTTTGTGCGGCGGCGCTCGTTGTGCCTGGCACCACTGACATTGTCATTGCTGGCGGAGATTCCCGTCCGCTCGGCGTGATCAATCAGGGCGTCAGCGACGTCAATATATTCGACAGCGTCACGAACTCACTCTCGACATCTCCCACCGGCGTGATGAATTACCAGCGCTGGTATCCGACGATGGTGTCGCTGGCCTCGGGCCAGATCGTCATTCTCGGTGGGCGCGACATCAACGGCATCGGCATCGACACGCCGGAAATTTATACCCACGGCGAGGGCTGGCGGCGGTTGCCGGGCGCGATCGACGACGATCTCATCTATGACGTTCTCTATCCGCGGGCATGGCTCAACAGTTCCGGCGAAGTCATCTATTTCGCGGCCGGCGACGGCAATGACGGCATCTACCAGGTGCGCTCGCTCGATGTTTCCGGCGATGGCTCCACAGAAGTTTACGGCAATCTGCCTTTCGCCGTGGACTGGCAATCTCCGGCGATCATGTACGAGGCCGGCCACATCCTCATCATGGCCACAAACGGCGAATTGTGGACGATGGACGTCACAGGCGCGACGCCCGTCTTCGCGCAGACGCAAACGCTCAGCCAGGATCGCAACTGGGCGAACATGACGGTGCTTGCCGATGGATCGGTGCTGATCACCGGCGGCACATCCGCGGGCAACTGGGAGTATGGCGCGGATACGACCGCGGCGATCTGGTCTCCTGCGACAGGAACGATCACATACGGACCGGATGAGGCGAACCCGCGTCTCTATCATTCGACCGCTTTGCTTCTTGCGGACGGCACAGTGATCTCCATGGGCGGCGGCTCGTCCGGCGAATCCGAGAACGATTATCTCGACGCGCAGATTTACCGTCCGACCTATCTTTATGACGACAACGGCAATCTGGCCGTACGCCCGGTCATATCGGCAGCGCCGCTGTCGCTTGCGCCCGGCGAGACGTTTGCGATCACGGTCGACAATGCTTCGTCGATCCAGCGCCTGACCTTCGTGAAGAACGGATCGACCACGCATACCTTCAACATGGAAGCGCGCATGGTTTCGCTCGACTTCACTGTCGGTGCGAACAATACGATCAACGTCACATTGCCAGAAAACATCAACGAGATCACCGCCGGCGACTGGATGCTGTTCGCGTGGAATGCGGACGGCGTTCCGTCAGTAGCCTCGATCATCACAGTGATGCCGACGCAGGCCGTCTACGATGGCACAGGCGATCTGACTGCCGAATTTTTCAGTATCAGCTCGAATGTCCATAGCCTCGACGCCATCAACTGGAATACGACGCCGGCTCACATCGAGCGTGCACTTGAAGTTGCCGAACAGGGAACTTCCGCCTTCTATCCCGGCGGTCCTTCCGACGATTTCGCGGTACGCTACAGCGGAAATTTCAATGTTTCCGCAGATGGCAATTACACGTTTTATCTCACCAGCGACGATGGCTCTCGGCTCTATATCGACGGCGTCGCAGTCGCGAATGGCGGCGGATCCTCAAGCGCCTCGACGACAACGGTTAATCGCACGCTGAGCGCGGGCACACACACGATCGAGGTTCGCTACTTCGACGACTCCGGCAATGCGACGCTCGATCTCGACTGGTCCGGTCCCGGTTTTGCGCGCGAACAGATGCGCTTCGATGGCGCGCAAACGAACAAACTCGTCAACGGCAGTTTCGAGATCGCCAATCTTTTCAGTGGAAGTTACACCTATCAGGAGATTGCCGGCTGGCAGTCATCCAACGGCCAGTTCGAAATGCGCGCGTCAGGCTATAGCGGCGTCGCAACGACGGGCGGGCGCAATTATACCGAGATCAATGGCGTGCAGGGCAGTGTCTGGCAGGCGGTGCTGACCGAAAGCGGCCGCAGCTACAACCTCTCATTCGATCTTGCGGGCAAGCCCGGTGCTATCGCATCGTCCAGCGTCGAAGTGCTGTGGAATGGCGTCGTCATCGGAACGATTGCTCCGGCAAACAGCAACTGGAACAGCTATCGATTCTCCGTCACGGGCACGGGCGGACGCGACATTCTCGAGTTCCGTCCGCCTTCAAGCGACACGGATTCGAACGGCGCATTCGTCGACGCGGTTGTGCTGAATGCCGTGGGCGTCGAGACAATCGATCACCACGACGAAGCTGAGAAAGCCGTCAACGGCGGCTTCCAGATTCCGAACATCGCCGCGGGAACAACGCGCAGTTTCGCCAATGGCGCTCTCTACGGCTGGGCCAATGCGACGGGCGCAACGATCGACGTCATCGATCAGTCCGGCGCGCAGGCGATTGATCTCGACAGCACCGCCAATGCCGATACCGTCTATCAGAACATCCGCACACGTAACGGCGGCGTTTACGAACTTTATTTTGAGACCGCCTTGCAGTCGCTGAATTCCGGCGCGAATGCCTTCGAGGTTCTCTGGAACAACGAGGTCATCGCGACGATCACGCCCAATTCCACTGTCTTGTCGCGATATATTTTCACGGTGACGGGCACAGGCGGGCTCGACCGCATTTCCTTCCGCGAGAGCGGAACGCAGGGAGATCTCACCGGCGCTCTCATCGACAATGTCGGCCTTCTGGATACGGGCGAACATTGCCATTGTACCGATGGAGACGATCATAACGATACCATCGTCGGCTCGGCCGGTAACGATCATCTCGTGGGCGGAGGCGGGGACGACAATCTCGACGGCCTCGCGGGAGACGACCATCTCGATGGCGGCGCCGGCAACGATTTCCTGCGCGGCGGCCCCGGCGCTGACGAACTCGATGGCGGCGCCGGCAATGATACGATCAGCTATGCGGGATCGAACGGCCTCATCGTCGATCTCTCGAGCGGGCGCGCCTATAATGGCGATGGCGCTGGCGACATCATCGTCAACGTCGAGAATGTCATCGGTTCCGCGAATGCCGATCTTATCAATGGCGACCAGTTCAACAACATTCTCGATGGCGGCGATAGCAATGACACGATCAACGGCGGCATCGGCGCGGATACGCTGATCGGCGGTGCAGGCATCGACACGCTGAATTACGTGGGATCGGCTGGCGTCACCGTGAATTTCACCACGAATGTCTTCACGGGCGGCGAAGCGACGGGAGATATCGCAACGGGCTTTGAAAACATCACTGGGTCGGACAACAACGACTCGCTCACGGGCGATGCGGAAGCCAACATCCTCGATGGTCGCAATGGCGACGATGCACTGAGCGGCGCTGCCAACAATGATCGCCTCATCGGTGGCGCAGGCAACGACAGATTGCAGGGTGGCGCGGGCAATGACGAGTTGATCGGCGGCACCGGCAACGACCTCTACTATGTCGACAGCATGGGCGACGTGATCACAGAGACTGCCGGGCAGGGCACGATGGATCGCGTCTATGCCTATGGCAACTACCAGCTCGCCGCGGGCGTAGAGGCCGAATATTTTTACGCCTATGCGGGCACAACGGGTCTCACGCTCACAGGCAATGAATTCGACAACCGCATCTATGGCGCGCTCACCGGCAGCGACACACTTTTCGGCGGCGCTGGCAATGACATCCTCGATGGACGCACGGGTGCGGACGCCATGCATGGCGGTCTGGGCAACGATACGTTCTACGTCGACAATGCCGGCGATTCGGTATTCGATAACGCCGGCGAGGGTACGCTCGACCGCGTCTATGCGAGCGTCAATTTCCAGCTGACCGCGGGTCAGGAAATCGAACGGCTTTATGCCAACGCGGGCGCTACCGGCCTCGCGCTTGCCGGCAACGAACTCGCCAACAGGCTTTACGGCGCGAACGGTGGCAATGATGCGCTCGATGGCGGCGCGGGTGGGGATGTTCTCTATGGCTATGCCGGCAATGACCGGCTGTCCGGCGGCGCCGGCGTCGATTCGCTCTACGGCGGCGCGGGCAACGATATTTTCGTTCTGACGAGAAACGCTGCCGACCGCGACACGATCCGCGATTTCATATCGGCGGACGACCAGATCGAAATTTCCGCTGGCCTGTTCGGCGCGGGTCTTGCGGCGGGAACGCTGTCGGGGGCGCAGTTCGTTTCCAACCTGACCGGACTTGCAACAGACGGGGGCAGCGGTTCGACACGCTTCGTTTTAAACCGCACGAACGGCGCGCTCTATTTCGATGCCGATGGCGCGGGCAGCGGGGGACGGGTGCAGATTGGCTATGTGTTGGGAGCCGATGGCGCGCCCGCACTCACCCTTGGATCAGCTGATTTCACCATCGTTGCCTGAATGCTTGGCGGCATCGCGGGATGTTGCCGCCTTGACGCGCGCGCCCGCCCGGGCGAAGGGAAACGCCCATCGTTTTTCGGCCCTCCATGCGGCCTTCCGACCCTCCGAGACCCATGATCCGCTCCGCCCTGATGAATGTGATGACCTCTGCCGCGATCAAGGCCGGCCGCGGTCTCAAGCGCGATTTCGGCGAGGTCGAAAACCTGCAGGTTTCCATCAAGGGCCCCGGGGATTTCGTCACTATAGCGGACAAAAAGGCCGAAAAAACGCTGTTCGAGGAACTCTCCAAAGGGCGGCCGGGCTATGGCTTCCTGATGGAAGAGGGCGGCGAGATCGAAGGTTCGGACAAGTCCCATCGCTGGATCATCGATCCGCTCGATGGCACCACGAATTTCCTGCATGGTTTGCCGGTCTTTGCGATTTCGCTGGCGCTGGAGCGCGAGGGGCAACTGGTTGCGGCCGTCGTCTATAATCCGGCGACCGACGAGACGTTTCTGGCCGAAAAGGGACAGGGCGCCTGGTACAATAACCATCGCATGCGCGTTTCCGCCCGCCGCGACATGGCCGAGTGCCTGATTGGCTGCGGCGTGCCGCATCTCGGCAAGGCCAAGACCCATACGAAGTTCAAGGCGGAACTTTCCGCCGTCATGGCGCGCGCACACAATATCCGCCGCATGGGCGCTGCCGCGCTCGATCTCGCGATGGTGGCGAGCGGTCGGCTCGACGCCTATTGGGAGCGAGATCTTGCCGCCTGGGACATAGCGGCCGGCATCTTGCTGGTGAAGGAAGCCGGCGGCTACGTCACCGATGCCGATGGGGGCGACACCATGATGGCGAGCGGCTCCATCTGCGTCGGCAACGATCAGATTCACAGGGCATTGCTGTCTCTGCTGAAGACCGCCTGACCAGACCGCTTGGAAACCGCCACAAACTTCCCCTAGATTAGGGCCCGAATCTGGCCGCGCTCCCTGCGCCGCCCAAGAGGCCCGACTCCATGGCGCTGATCCGCGACCCCAACCGCCTCTCCTCGCCTTTCGTCTTTCTGCTGCGCATGTTCGTCTTTTTGGCGCTGGCGGGCTTTGTCGCGCTGATTCTATACAAGCAGATCATCGCGGCTTTTCAGGCCAATCCAGGCCTTAACGCGCTGATCCTTGGCGTGCTCGCCATCGGTATCGTTCTCGCCATCGTGCAGGTCTGGCGTCTGGTGCCTGAGGTGCGCTGGGTCAACGCCATGCGGCTTGGCGAAGAAGGCTCGGTTCGTCCGCCTGTCTTGCTTGCGCCGATGCAAACCCTGCTCGGCGATGGCCGAACGGGGTCTATCTCCACGATCACCCTGCGCGCCATCCTCGATTCCATCGGCGCGCGTCTCGACGAATCGCGCGAGATTGCGCGGTACCTGACGGGACTGCTCGTCTTCCTCGGGTTGCTGGGCACGTTCTGGGGCCTGCTCGAAACCGTGGGTTCCATCGGCACGGTGATCAAGTCGATGCGTGGCGGCAGTGACGCCACCGTGATGTTCGACGATCTCAAGAATGGACTTTCCGCGCCTATCGCAGGCATGTCGATCGCCTTCACTTCGTCGCTCTTCGGCCTCGCGGGTTCGCTGATTCTCGGTTTTCTCGATCTTCAGGCAGGGCAAGCACAGAATCGCTTCTACAATGAGCTTGAAAACAACCTGACGGCCATCGCGACGGACCCGCTGGCGGATGCCGCCGCGCGTGGTGCGATTCCGCAGGAACTCGCCGACGCGATCGCGAAACTCACGGCGACAGCGCCGACGAGCAATACGACGACAGCGCTCGCAAATCTTGCTGAAGGCGTGCACGGGCTCGTCAAACATATGCGCAGCGAACAGCAGATGATCCGCGACTGGGTGCAGGCGCAGGCGGACCAGCAACGCGCCATCAAGACCTTGCTCGAGCGCATCGCATCAGAAGCGGAGCGCCGCTGATGGCGGTTGGGCGCGCGCGCAAGCGATTTGGCGGCATCGACTACTGGCCCGGTTTCGTCGACGCGCTCTCGGTCATGCTGATGAGCATGATCTTCCTGCTGTCGGTCTTCATGCTCGGCCAGTATTTCCTGTCGCGCGAAGTCAGCGGCAAGGACGATGCGCTGGCCAAACTCAACCGCCAGATCGAGGAACTGACGTCGCTGCTGGCGCTTGAGCGCACGCGCGGCTCGGAGAACGACTCCAATCTTTCGCAACTGATGGCGACGCTCGACGCTGCGAAAAGAGATCAGGCGCGCTTGCAGGGATTGCTCGATGCAGGCCGCAGCGGAGCGAACGAGGCAACGGGAAAGCTCACGGCCACCGAGCGCGCGCTGGAAGCGGAGAAGCTCCTGTCTGCGCGCGCGGCGGCGCAGGTCGATATTCTCAACCAGCAGATTGCCGCGCTGCGCCGCCAGCTTGCGGCGCTCGAGGAAGCACTCGAAACTTCCGGCAAGAAGGATCGCGAGTCGCAAGCACGCATCGCCGATCTCGGTTCGAGGCTGAACGTAGCGCTGGCGCAGAAGGTGCAGGAACTCGCGCGTTACCGTTCCGACTTCTTCGGCCGCTTGCGCGAAATCCTGGGCAATCGTCCGGGCGTGCGCGTCGTCGGCGACCGCTTCGTGTTTGAATCCGAAGTTCTCTTCGACACGGGCAAATCGGAAATGAATGCGGCGGGGCGTGTCGAGTTGGACAAGCTTGCCTCCGCGCTGAGCGATCTAGAAAAGGAAATACCACCTGAAATTCCATGGATCATGCGTGTCGATGGCCATACGGACAGACGCCCGCTCACAGGCGCGCGCACGAATTGGGAATTGTCGAGCGAGCGCGCCATCGCCGTCGTCAAGTATCTCGTCACGAAAGGCGTTGCGCCGCAGCGCCTTCTTGCGGCAGGATTTGGCGAATTCCAGCCCATTGATCCCGGCGAAAGCGAAGAGGCGCATCGCCGCAATCGCCGCATCGAACTCAAACTGACGGAACGCTAGCCGCATGCATGATGTCTATATTCACTCGTTTCTGCGGCCTGATCACTGGGATGTCGCGGATATCTGGATCGCCAACTGGGATTCCACTCAGCCCGAAATGACGGCCTGGGCGCGCCACGACTGGGTCTTTCACAAACTGGAAGAGATGCATGATCGCGGCGCGACCACATTCTGCGCGCTGAACAAGCGCACGGGCGGAATCGCGGGCTTTGTCACTCTGGATGCCAAGCGCGGCGTATTGATGCGCATCGCGGTCGCCTCGAGCGCGCGCGGCTCGGGCGTTGCATCCTCGCTGCTCGATCGCGCCAAGGCTTTCGCGCCGGATGGTCTGACGGCGGATATACCTGCGGACAACAACCGCGCGAAAAGCTTTTTCCTTCGCGAAGGTTTTCAGCCCGTCGATGGGTCTGCAAAGCTGGCGTGGCGGTAATCTATTCCGCCGCAGCCGCCTGTCTGGCGTTTGCGTTCGTATCGAACTGCAAGCGCGCAAGACGCGCATAGAGCCCGTCTAGCGCAACGAGCGAGGCATGCGTGCCCTCTTCGACGATGCGGCCCTCTTCGAGAACGAGTATGCGGTCTGCCTTGAGCACGGTTGCAAGCCGGTGCGCGATCACGATGGTCGTGCGCGTCCCCATGAGGTTTTCGAGCGCCTGCTGCACCAGCGTTTCGTTTTCGGCGTCGAGGGCCGATGTGGCTTCGTCGAGCAATAATATCGGCGCATCCTTGAGAATGGCGCGAGCGATGGCGATGCGCTGCTTCTGGCCACCCGACAAAGTGACACCCCGTTCGCCGACGCGCGTATCATAGCCCTGCGCGAGGTCGCTCACGAATTCGTCGGCGGCCGCGCGTTTCGCCGCAGCGATGATTTCTTCGCGCGATGCGCTCTCGCGCCCGTAGCCGATGTTTTCCGCAATCGTCGTGCCGAAGATGAAAGGGTCTTGTGGAACGAGTGCAATGCGCGCGCGCAGCTCCGATGGATCGGCTGTCTTGAGATCAACGCCGTCAATGAGTATGCGGCCGGCCTGCGGGTCGTAGAAACGCATCAGCAGTTGAAAGAGCGTCGATTTGCCGGCGCCCGAGGGCCCAACGATCGCCAGCGTTTCTCCGCCCTTCACGTTAAAGGAAATGGCGTGCAGCGCATTGCTGTCTGGCCGCGACGGATAAGCAAAGCTCACTTCGTCGAGTATGATTTCGCCGCGCGGCGGCTCGGGCATTTTCTGCGGATGAGCGGGCGCAGCGATATCCGGCTTCACTTCGAGAATTTCGGCGATGCGCCCCGCTGCGCCGGCAGCCGCCGAAATCTCGCTCCACACTTCCGAGAGTTGTCCTAGCGCGCTCGCGCCAAAGACAGCGTAAAGGACGAACTGCCCAAGCAACCCGCCGCTGATGCGCCCCGCGAGCACGTCGCGTGCGCCGAGCCACAAGACCGCCACGACGCTGGCAAAAGCGAGAAAAATGGCTATGGCCGTCAGCACGGCGCGCGCGGACGTCGCCGAACGCGCCGCGCCATACGCTTCCTCGACGGCGCCGCCAAAGCGCGCATTCGTGTGCGGTTCGGCGTTGAAGGCCTGCATCGTCCTGACAGCGCCGAGATTTTCCGCCGCGAAAGCGGATGCTTCCGCTAGGGTATCCTGGGCGCGTCGCGAACGCTGGCGCACGCCCCGTCCGGCAGCGACAAGCGGGAAGACGATCACGGGGATCGCGCCAAGCACGAGGCCAGACAGCTTCGGGCTTGTGTAGATCATCATCGAGATCGCGCCGATGAACATGAAGAGATTGCGCAGCGCGACCGATGCCGAGGAGCCGAAGGCGGATTTCATCTGCGTCGTATCGGCGGTCAGGCGCGAGACGAGTTCCCCCGTGCGCGCGCTGTCGTAAAAGCGGGCATCGAGCCGTGACAGATGGGCGAAGACGTCGCGGCGCAGGTCCGTCACGACGCGCTCGCCAAGCGTTATGACGAGGAAGTAGCGGCTGGCGGAGGCAATGGCGAGAACGGCAACAACGGCGATCATCACGCCGAAATAGCGGTCGATCAGGCCCGCGCCCTCCGGCGAGAAGCCATGGTCAATCATGCCGCGCAGGGCGACGGGAACCGTCAGCGTGGCCACAGAGGCGACCGTCAGGGCGAGGAAGGCCGCGGCAATCCAGCCCTTGTAGCGCGAGGCGTAGGGCAGGAGGGGCAGGAGCGCCCTGAGCGAGGTCTTCGGCGTGGGCGATGCGCCGTGTTGCGGGTTTGCGACCGCCTGAGGGTTCGAGGTCTGCGTCATGGCCGTTCTTTACGCTCTTTGCCCTCGGCTTGAAAACTCCCGCTGCATGACGGCGGATTGGGCCGCTGTGGCTTGCTCCGGCGGGGGGCTTCATGTATAGGGCCGCATCCCGCAGGCACGACCTCCGCTACGCCCGGCGTTCCGGATCGGTTTCCTGTTGACAGAATTCGACCTGATGGCCCGCCACCTGGCAGCCGCGACGGTCAGGACCAAGGAACACGACCATGAAGGCCGATACTCATCCCGATTATCACATGATCAAGGTCGTCATGACCGACGGCACCGAATACATGACCCGCTCGACTTGGGGCAAGGAAGGCGACACGCTGAACCTCGACATCGACCCCAAGACCCACCCGGCCTGGACCGGTGGCAGCGCCCAGCTCATGGACCGTGGCGGCCGTCTGTCGCGCTTCAGCGCCCGCTTCGGCAATATCGGCGGCGCGAAGAAGTAAGCGCCCTTCAGCCAGTCAGGAATTTTGGAAACGGCGTCCCTCGGGGCGCCGTTTTCTTTTCGCGCGAGGCAGACAAAGAAAAGCCCCGGCGAACCGGGGCAATAAGTCAGTCTGTCTGGAGCTTGTGGATCGTCAGCCTGCGCGCGTGCGAAAGGCTTCCTGCAACATCGCCATTTGCGACATGAGGGCGGCCGGTGCGGCGAGCGCCTGCGCGGGGGTCTCGGCATAGATGACGCGATCAAGATGCAGGATGCGCTCCTGAAGGCGTAGGGAGCGGTGAACCAGCGTACGCAGGTTTTCCGGCAGGCGCTCGAAGACTTCGGCGCGGGAAGCGAGATCCTGATGGGTCAGCTTGACCTTGTGCTTCTCCGTGGCGGCCTGCGTGAGGGACATCTCGCCTTCGTTGACGGCGCGTTGAAGCAGGAGCCAAGAGGCAAGCTGCATGAGTCGGGTCGTGAGGCGCATGCTCTCGGAAGCATAGGCGAGAGCATCGGTGCGTTGCAGGACGCGCGACTCGCTGCGGCCTGCGCCATCGAGATAGCTCGCGGCTTCCTCGACGAGGCTCATGCCCTCCTTGAAGAGGGCTTTGAACATCTCCGAAGAGGCCAGTTTCTGGCCGAAGGAGACCGTGTTCGACTTCGCCGGGAAGTTCATGATCTTTGCCGCCATAGATCCGTTCCTGCCTTTTGCGGCGTCGCAAATTGTTACGGGCCGCTTGTTACGGCGGCATGGCAGCAACATTAACGCCAAAGCACGCGGACGGGTCATTTAATCTTTCTTAAGGTTAACGCGGCGGCGGCGCATGGCAAGCGTTTCCGGCCGGGATATCGAAACCCGCCAAATCGGCGCAAAAAAAAGAGCCGCACGAAGCGGCTCTGAAAGTGGTAACAGGGAGGCGTCAAACAAAGTGGACAGGAGCCACTCAGATCCCGAAGGATCGGGATGATTAATTTAATACATTGGAAAAGTTAATCGACGGTTAAAGGAAACCCTTCTCCTGCAATCTTTTCCTGCTATGAGACAAAAAGCTTGTTCCAATCTTTTCCCATGCGCGACATTTCAGGACGGCGATTTGAAGAAGGCGTCGGCCGCCCGCTTCGAGGCGTCCTTGGCTTCCGCAGCCTTGCGCAGACGTTCTATCTCAGATTCGAGAAGCCCGATGCGCTCGCGCAATTCGTCTGCGGATATCGTGTCGAGCGGCTCGCCGATTTCGTGCGCGAGCTTTTTTTTCGGCGGGGCGAACGGATCATCTTCGGTTATGGCCATGGCTGTCTCCCTTTTATGACAACAAGCTAAATGGCGGCGTAGCCGGCAACAAGGGCGGGGTAGCGATGTCCGTTGCCTGCGCGCTTGCGGCCGATTGACAGCGGGCAAGGGCGCGCGCGACAAAGGTCAAAATCCTTAGAGAACAAACCATCGGAGGATCGCCGGTCATGGACGGCACATTCGTATGCATGGGCGCAACCATGCGTTATCGCCGTTTCGGCAAATCCGGCGGCAAGCCGCTGCTCTATCTGCGTAGCGAGGAATCCCTGCCGGCGGATGCGGGTTTCGTGGATGGCCTGGCGCGGGATTACGAGGTCATTTTTCCGGATCACCCGGGTTTTGGGGCGTCGGACAATCCCGAGTGGCTGCGCGGGATGACCGACACGGCCTATTGCTACCTCGATTTTCTCGATCACCTCGGCCTGAACGGCATTCACATCGTCGGCGCTTCCATGGGCGGCTGGATCGGCGCGGAGATTGCCGTGCGCGATAGCGCGCGCATCGCGTCGCTCAGCCTGATCGCGCCCTATGGCGTGCGCGAAAACGGCCAGACCTATGGCGACGTGTTTCTCTGGACGCCGGAGCAGAATATCGTCAACCGGTTCGCTGACAGGCAATTCGCGGACAAGTTTCTCGGCGAGGAGCAAACGTCGCGCGTGACGACCGAACTGCTCAAGGACCGCTACGCGACCGCGCGGCTTGGCTGGGCCCCGCGTTTTCACAATCCTGAATTGCAGCGCTGGCTGCATCGCATCAACAAGCCCGTTCAGCTCGTCTGGGGCGACGACGACAAGATCGCGCCACCCGCAATGGCAAGGGCATGGCAAGCCGGCCTGCCGAAGTCGAAACTGATCACGATTCCGAATTGCGGACACTTGCCGCACATGGAGCGCGCCGAAGAGACCCGGGCCGCCGTAACAAAATTCATCGAGGAGACCGGCGCATGAACTTCCATGCTTTCCATCTGATGCCCTATAGGCACCTCGATTTCGACGAGGCGAACAAATACCCGTCTTACTGGGTGGTGCTGCCGAACAAGTTCTACGATCCAAAGAAAGGGTCGAAACTCTATCAGGAGTACATCGATCAGCTCGTGTTCGCTGCGAAATGCGGATTCGATGGCATCTGCGTGAACGAACATCATCAGGCCGCCTACAGCATGATGCCAGCGCCGAACCTGATCGCCATGTCGCTGATCGAGCGCACACGCGGCATGAAGAACACGATCGCCGTGCTGGGACGCGCGCTGCCGATCGTCAACAATCCCGTGACGATCGCGGAAGAATTCGCGATGCTCGACAACCTGTCGGACGGCAGGCTGATCGCGGGTTTCGTGCGCGGCATCGGCTGCGAATATCATTCCTCCACCATCAATCCGATCTACTCGCATGATCGCTTCCACGAAGCGCATGACATCATCACGCGAGCCTGGACTTCGACGGAACCGTTCAACTACGAAGGCGAGCATTACAATTTCAATTATGTGAACTGCTGGCCGCGTCCGATGCAGGAGCCGCATCCGCGCATCTGGATTCCGACGCAGGGCTCAACGGAAACGGTGGACTGGGCGGCCGATCCAAAGCGCAAATATCCGATGATCATGGCCTTCTCGCCGGCCGACGCCGTCGTGCGCTTTCACGAAGTGTATAAGCAGCGTGCGCGCGACTTCGGCTATGAGGCGACAGGCGACCAGTTGGGATGGTCGACGCCGCTCTATGTCGGCGAGACCGATGAGATTGCGCGTCGCGAGGCTGCGCCGCATATCGAATCCCTGTTCAATAACTTCTTTCACATTCCCTTCGAGTTCCTGTTCCCGCCGGGGTATACGGGCATCGAATCTTTGCAGCGCATGATGAGCTTCCGCAAGGGCATCGGAACTTCGAAGCTGCTGCTGGAAGATCTCTTCAATCGCGGCAATTGCATTGTGGGCTCACCGGAAACGGTCGCCAACAAGATTGCCGAGGTTCAGTCGAAGACAGGCTTCAAGATCATGATTCCCATGATCCAGTTCGGCACCCTGCCCGACGAACTCGTGAAGAAGAGCACGCAGCTTTTCGCTGAAGAAGTGATCCCGAAGATCAGGCACCTCTGAGGCGCTCACTGTTCCTGAGGGCGGCAATTACGGATGCCGTTTTTTAAGAATATCGCTGGAGGGCGGTAGTGTTGTAATATTGACAACATTCCATCCTGTTGCTAAATATACAACATGAAGGCTGTTCTGATCCACAAGCTGCGTCGCCGCATCGGCGACGACCGCTTTGCGGAATTGACGGTTTGGCAGACGCCCGAGCCTGTGCCGCCAAGCACACATGGTTTCAAATACCGGCTGGCATTCGTGGTCAACGAGGTATGTGTTCTGCGATACGACAACGAGCGTGGAAAGGGCGACCACAAGCATATTGACGGTATGGAAACGAACTATGCCTTCACCACACTGGATCAGCTGATCGACGATTTCTGGGCCGATGTAGAACGCTATAAGGAGTAGTCATGACGACGATCAACATCGTGGTTGAGACAACTGAAGAGACGAAGCGGCGGATGAAGGCGGCCTTGCGCGGCCAGCAACAGGGGTTCTGGTATTCGTTCGACACGCGCTCTGATCTGTTGCGGACACTCAACCCCAATCGCTGGGCATTGATCGAAGCATTGACTGGTCAGGGTCCGATGGGCGTGCGCGAACTGGCTCGGCGCGTGGATCGTGACGTCAAGGGCGTACATACTGACGCGCAAGCTTTGGTGCTATGCGGGCTGATCGAGAAAACCGAGGAGGGTAAACTCAATTTCCCCTACGATGCGGTTCACGTCGACTTCACGCTGAATGCTGCTGCGTAGAAAGATTTACGCGTCGCGCAGCACCCGCGTCACATGGCCCATCTTGCGGCCTGGGCGCGCCTCGTGCTTGCCGTAGAGATGCAGGCAGGCGCCGCTTTCGCCGAGGATGTCGCGCCAGCGGTTCACATCCTCGCCGATGAGATTGCGCATTTCGATACGGCCATAGCGATGTGTCGAGCCAAGAGGCCAGCCGCAAATAGCCCGAATATGCTGTTCGAATTGCGATGTCGTCGCGCCGTCGATGGTCCAGTGACCGGAATTGTGGACGCGCGGCGCGATCTCGTTGACGAGGATGCGTTCGGTCTTGGCGCCGTTAGCGTCGATATCCTCGACGAGAAACAATTCGACGGTGATGACGCCGATATATTTCAGCGCATCCATGATGCGATGAACGATCTCGATGGCCTGCTGCGCGGCATTGTCGGAGAGATGCGCAGGCACGACCGTCCGCGACAAAATGTGATGTTCGTGTTCGTTCTCGCAAACATCGAAGGCCGCGAAGGAGCCGTCGACGCTGCGCGCTGCGACGACCGAGAGTTCGCGCACGAAGGGCACCACACCCTCAAGAATGCAGGAGACCCCGCCGACGCTGCGGAAATCGACAGCGAGGTCGGAGCCCGGCCGGATCATGGTCTGGCCCTTGCCGTCATAGCCGAACCGGCGCGTCTTCAGGATTGCCGGTCGCCCGATCTGCGCGACAGCGCGCGCCAGCGAACCGGAGTCGTCGACCGGCGCAAATGGGGCAGTTGCAATGCCAAGCGCATTGACGAACTGCTTTTCGACAAGACGGTCCTGCGACGTCGCCAGCGCGTTCCAGTCGGGCAGCACAGGGCAGTGTTCCGCAAGGACTTCGGCGGCGCGGGCAGGGACATTCTCAAATTCGTAGGTGACGACGGAGACCTTGTCTGAAAAAGCCGCCAGCGCGGCTTCGTCGTCATAGGCGGCCAGCGTATGCGCAGCGGCCACGTCGAACGCCGGGCCGGGATCGGGCGCGAAGATATGGGATTTGATGCCGAGCCGCGCTGCGGCCATCGCGAGCATGCGGCCGAGCTGGCCGGAGCCCAAAATGCCGATCATTGCGCCCGGAACGACCGGGGGACGAATGCGCGCGCTGTTCGTCATGATCAATGCGCCCCGTCGACCGGTTTCTCCGCGACGGCGGCAGATTGCGCCGCTCGCCAATCGTCGAGCCGCTTGGCGAGCGAGGAATCGTTGAGGGCGAGCACCGCGGCCGCCAGAAGCGCCGCGTTGATGGCGCCGGCGCGGCCGATGGCCAATGTGCCGACGGGAATGCCCGGGGGCATCTGAACGATCGAAAGGAGCGAATCCCGGCCGCCCAGGGCTTTCGACTCCACCGGTATGCCGAAGACCGGCAGGCTCGTCATCGACGCGGTCATGCCCGGCAGATGGGCCGCGCCGCCAGCGCCCGCGAGGATCACCTGAAAGCCATCGGCTTTTGCCCCCTTGGCGAAAGTGTAAAGACGTTCTGGCGTGCGATGCGCCGAAACGATGCGGGCATCATAGCCTACGCCAAGCGCGTCCAGAGTTTCGGCGGCGTGTTTCATCGTCGGCCAGTCCGACTGGCTTCCCATGATGATGGCGACGGGTTTGGCTGACTTTGCCACGATGGCCTCAGGATATCCGGAAAGCCCGCGGGCTTAGACCAAGCCTCGCAGGACGGCAAGGGAACTTCTCGCGGGACCGGGCATCACGCAATGATATCCGGCGTGATGGCGTCTTCCAGCCTGGAGATTCGGTCGCGTAGGGCGAGCTTGCGCTTCTTGAGCCGCTGGATCTGCAACTGATCGACCAGAGTCGCCGCCTGCAGCGCCTCGATGGCCGCGTCGAGGTCGCGGTGCTCCTCTCTCAGCCGCTCAACTTCCGCGTTGAAAGCGGCAATCTCTTCCTCGGTCAACTGGTTGCGCATGACCCTTCACGACAAGCCGCGAGCTTTGGCCCGCCTCAGCGATCTTCGAGCGCAATATGCGCGGCTGACGCGAGTGGGGCAAGCGCAGCCCGCCCTTTCTTTCGCAGTGCAGCGCGGTTGCGGTCGAGGTTATACACCGGTCGTTAAATTTGATCTCGAATCCGGCCGTTTTCGCTTCGCCAACTGCAAAAATTGTGTCACATTTTCTCGTCCCGACTGTCAGCAATGAGGTTGAAGGATGTCCATGGAAAGCCACCTTGCCGCTCTTGAAAAGCGCCGGGAGGCGCTCAAGAAGGAAATCGCCGAGTGCGAGGCGCACCCGTCGGTCGACGCGCTCAAGATCGCGTCCTTGAAACGGCAAAAACTTCAACTCAAAGACGAAATCCGGAAACTGCGGGATACCGAGCCCCAGCCGCAGTCCGTGCATTAGCTTTAGCTTTCCGGCATGTTGCAAGTTCGCCTTCCCCGGCAACGGGCAAGGCGTTTGTCCGGCTATCCCTGATTTTGCCGGACCAGGTCAAAAGGGGGCTCAATGTCGCCGCTTGCTATTTCTACGCGCACGCGTGTGCGATTTGCACTGGGCGTACTGACGTTTGGAGTTTTTGCCGCAACGCCCGCCCTTGCCGATCGTATTGACGGCAAGTGGTGCAGCTCGGAAGGCAAGCATGTGGAAATACAGGGCCGGCAGATCACGACTCCCGGCGGCATGAAGATGGAAGGTGAATATACCCGCCACTCCTTCCGCTATGTCGTGCCGGCCGCCGAGCCCGATAGCGGTTCCACCATCTACATGGTGCTCCTCAACGAGGAGACGATGGAGGTACGGCCGGGCAATCCCGTTGCCAAAGCCGCGATCTGGAAGCGCTGCCAGAACATCAGTTGAATATCGGTCAGCCGCGTTCGCGCAGCATTTGTCCGATGATGGTGAGGGCAGGGCCCTTGATATCGCCAGCCGCCACGAGAGCCGGGAGTGTTGCGACCGTACCCGCAATCTGCCGCTGATCGGGGTGACTGACGCGCTCCACAAGTATGGCAGGCGTATCGCCGGGCAGGCCTTCGGCCATTACGCGCGCGCAATATTGTGCGAGGGTGCGCACCCCCATGTAAACGACCGTTGCTGCGTGAGGGTCGGCCAGCGCTTTCCAGTCGAGATCGTCCGGTACCGCGCCGCCGCGCGCATGGGCAGTGACGAATTGAAGCCGGCGGGCGAGTGTGCGCTCGGTGAGCGAAAGATTGAGACTCGCCGCGGCGGCCGATGCAGCCGTCACGCCGGGGACAACCGCCACGGAAATACCTGCATTTTGAAGAGCTACGATTTCCTCATTGGCGCGGCCGAAGACCATGGGGTCGCCGCCCTTGAGGCGCACGATGTCCTTGCCGTGTTGCGCCAGTTCGATCATCAGCGCGCAGATGTCTTCCTGCGTGCAGGAGGGCTTGAAGCCACGCTTGCCGACCGAAATTTTCTCTGCTTCGCGGCGGGCGAGATCGAGAACTTCTTGCGAAACGAGATCGTCGAACAGAACCACATCGGCCCCCTGCAAGGCCCGCACGGCCCGCAGCGTCAATAATTCGGGGTCTCCTGGCCCCGCGCCGACGAGCAACACCGACCCTGTTTTCGCAAGGCTTTTGTCGTTACGATCGATATCTCGCGTGATCGCTTCAAAATCGTGTTCGCCCGGCGTTCGTGTGGGCTCGTTCAATGCGAGGCGCGCGAACCTTTCCCAGACCGTGCGGCGGCTATGCAGGTCGAGTTTCAGCGTTGAAACCTTGCTGCGCCAAGTCTTTGCCGCGGAAGCCCAGCGGCGTAATCCGTCGGGCAGCAGGGTCTCGATGCGCGCGCGTATGGCCTGCCCGAAAACGGGCGCGCCGCCATCGGTCGAGATCGCGACGACAAGCGGAGACCGCTCGACAATGGCGCCGAACTGAAAGCTTGACCATAAAGGCTTGTCGATAACGTTGAGATGCGCGCCTGCCGCTTTGGCAGCTTGCTGAAGCGCCGTAGCTTCTTCTTCGTTCTCCGTCTCGGCGACAACCAGCACGGCCTCCACAAAATCTCCCGGCATCCAGTCACGGCGTAGCGTATTCACGTTCTGCGCTTCGATCGCCTGGGTTTCGATGCGCTGCACAAAGTCTTTCGCAATCACATCGACTTGTGCGCCTGTGGCTGCCAGCAGTTCGACCTTCCAAGCCGCCGCCGCGTTGCCGCCCACGATGACGACGCGCTTGCCGTGCAGCTTGTAGAAAACAGGCAGCGTGGCGAGTTCGCGAAGCCGCGGGGCAACCGGCGCGGGCGTGCGCGAATTCCGGTTATTATCATCGCTGCTCGCGCTCAATCTTTCACGCCTTCATCGCTGCATTGTAATCCGATTCGCACATGCGCCCGAAGCGACGCAGCGTCAACGCAATATGCGCAAATTGAGCATATCGGTTCGAAGGCGTCGCCACATGAGATTTCGTTAAGAAATCGTGAAGGATGTTAACCATTTCAAGCGGAAGTCCGGGAACATGGTTGGTTTTTCGTAAACTGCGCTTGCCGATCCGCGCTGCGCCGTTCATGTTCGAATTGGGATAGGTAGTGTGGTGTGGGTTATGCGGGACAAATTGGGGCCCGGCAGGTTCGGAGAACCTGTCGATGCGGGATTCGTCATCCCGTTCGAGGCCAAAACGATTCAGAGCGCGCCCACGGATTCGGTGGCCCACGCTGCCGTTGAGGCGGAAGCTGCCGCTTTGCCCGAGTGCCTCACCTTTCCTGCCGGGGCCTTCAAGCAAATCGAGTACTGGTATGTTCCAACCGAACGCGCGGTCTGGTGCATGACGCATCAGACCGGCATACCTGCCTTCACGCGTTTGCTTATGGACGAACTCACAACCCTGCATGCGCGCATTGCGAAGTTTGCCGATCCGGCCAACGAGGCTACTGCGCCGCGGCCTCTCTTCTACGTGGGTGGGTCGGTCAATAAGGGAGTCTTCAACGTCGGTGGCGATTTGTCCTTTTTCGTCGACTGCATTCGCAAGCAGGATGCTGTGGCGTTGCGCGAATATGCGAATGCCTGCATCAGGCTTGTGCATGAAATGGATTACAGCCTTGGCGGCCGCGTGTTCACGATCTGCATGCTCGAGGGCGATGCGCTGGGCGGCGGCTTTGAGGCGGCGATCAGCTTCAATCACCTGATAGCCGAACGTGGCGTCAAGCTCGGCTTGCCGGAATCGCTCTTCAACGCATTTCCGGGCATGGGCGCTTACAGTCACCTTTCGCGGCGGATCGGGCATCGCGAGGCGCGCGAGATGATTCTCAGCGGCAAGATATTCGACGCCGAGGACCTCTACGAACGCGGTGTTGTCGACGAACTCGTGGAGCCCGGGCATGCGCGCGAGGCTGCGCGCGCCTTTCTGGCCGCCAATGAAAAGAAACAGCCGTTGCTGCTGTCGATGGAAAAAGTGCGCCGGCGCGTCAATCCGGTGACACTCGACGAACTGCTCGATGTCACGAAGATCTGGGTTGAAAATTCATTGCAGCTTGGTGCGTCCGATCTCAGGCGTATGGAATTGCTGGCGGCTGCGCAACTTCGGCGCGCGAGCGGACGGGCTACAAAGTAGCGTTGCTGCTCGCCTTGCCAGCGCGTCAAGAGGCTTTCTTGTTTTGTGGGTTTTCCCTGCCTGCCGCAGGTTTTGCATTTGCAGCAAGGATCGTGTCCAGGCTTCCCTTGCGGCAGTGATCCGCTAGCTCGCGGCTGCAAACAGCGAGTGCGTCTCCGAGTTCTCCAAGATGCTTGTCGCCGTTCACGACAACTTCCTCCGGGCTGATCTCGCGCCACGCCATGCACAGTCTGAATACTTGTCTTGCGCCGACATTTGCTGCGCCGCTGCGCAACGCATGGAGTAGATCGCGGAACGCGCGGTAATCCTGGTTCGCGACCGCGGTTTCGAGACTGCCGAAGATTTCGGCGGATTCGGATATGAAATGCTCCGCGACCTCGCGGACGAAGTCCTTGCCGCCGAGTAGTTCAAGGTCATGAAGGGATTCGAGATCGAGCGGCGATTTGTTAGCGGATGACCGTTCGCTATCTGCGGTTTCATCGACTAGTCCATCCGTGGAAACTTCGTCCGCGTTGTCGACGTTCGAGAGCTGCCTGTCATGCGTCTTTACGATGCGGTCGATGGTCGCGAGCAATTTTACGGGTTCGATCGGTTTGGTCAGGCAAGCCGCCATGCCGGCGGCGAGACAGGATGCCTCTGCTTCCGGCGTGGCATCCGCAGTCAATGCAACGATAGGCGTGGCGTCCTCTCCGAGTGCGGCGAACGCGTAGAGCTTTGCCGCCTCAAGACCGTTCAGGACCGGCATATTGAGATCGAACAGCGCGAGGTCGAAACGTTTGGCCTGCATCGCTTCCAGCGCAAGCTGACCGTTCTCGACAGTGACGACCTTATGTCCGGCCTGCGAGAGAATCTTGCCTATAACAACGCGGTTGACCTTGTTGTCGTCGGCCAGAATGATTGCATAGGATCTCGCTGCATGAGCATTGCTGGATGCCGACGATTCCCAGGCCGGTCCGGTCGCAGCAACCATCGCGTTCGCGATCGTGTCGCTTTCAAAGGGTCGAACGACCACGCTCGCAAAGCGGCTCGTGATCTCGTCAGCAATGAGGTCGTCGGACGAGTCTGCAATCGCTACGAGACGCATCCGCGTTCCGGTGGGCCGCGCAGAGCAAAGAAGGTTCGCCACGGCGCCAAAGTCCGAGCCCGTCGTTCTTCCATCGATGAAGACAACGGGCTCGACTCCGAATTCGCTCAGAATTCCCTCGAGCCTTTTACAGGCCTGGTCCGCAAACGACGACTGCTGGAAGGAAATGCCGAGTTGCTCCAGCAATCCTCCAATCTTGGGGTCGGATGAGACGAGCAGAACCGGATAGTCGCGCCAGTCGCGCGCGGATTCGCTCTCCGCCAGCGTGACATCGATCTCGAACCAGAAGCGGCTGCCGATACCAAGCGCGCTGGAAACGCCGACGACACCGCCGATGTCTTCGATCATTTGCTTGACGGTCGCGAGGCCTAGTCCTGTGCCGCCGAATTTGTCGATGATCGTTTCATCGGCCTGCGTGAAACGTTCGAAAATGCGGCCCTGCGCGTGTTCGGATATGCCAATGCCCGTATCTTCGATTTCGATTCGAAGCCTAACCTTGCCGCTTGTCGTTGGACGCGCTTCGCCCCTGATCAGGACATGCCCTTCCTCGGTGAATTTCACCGCGTTGCTGGCGAGATTTATGATCGCATCTTCGATGTGCTTCAGCGAGACATTGATGTAGCGCGGAACATCTGCGGGCAAGTGCAGGTATAGCGCGACATTCTTGGATTTGGCTGGCACTTCCAGCATGCCGACGGTGCGATGAAGGAGTCGGTAAAGATCGACGACCTGCTCCTTCTTCGGCATGCGTCCGGCTTCGAGCCGCGACAGATCGAGAATCGCGTTGATGAGAGACAGCAGCGAGCGGCCGGACTCGCCGATCGTCTCGTTCATGTCAATTTGTTCGCGCGAGAGATGTGTGCTTTTCATCAGATCGCTGAGACCGATAATGGCGGTCAGCGGCGTGCGAAGCTCATGGCTGATGCTCGCAAGAAAGGCGCTCTTGGCGCGATTGGATTCCTCTGCCTGCCTTTTTGCTTCCGACAATTTTCGAATGAGCACGGAGACGTATGCGGGCAGAATGATAAGACCTACGAGGCATCCGATCGAAAGCGCCGGATATCTGTGCCAGAATGGACTGAACAGGACCAGCACGGCAAAAGCGCTGACGGTCATTCCCGCTGCGATGAGCAGGTACTTGATACCGAAGCGGAAACCATTGCCCAGACTGATCCAGAGCAGAATGGGATAAAGCCATAAGAAGTGCTCGCCACCGAGGTGGATCGCATAGGTCACGCAGAGGGTATCGAGCGCGATGAGCGCGATCTTGCGCGGGGGGCATTCGTCCGGCCTGTAGAGCATGTGCAGGAATGCGCCCAGGCTCAATAAGGCGAACATCAGCGAATAGGGACCGATCTCCGGCAAGAGGTCGGGGGTGGAGGGATCCTTGAAGGCGTCGATGGTCGCCGCATAGACATTGATGATGACGTAGATGACGGCGCGGTTCAGCGCGGTTTCGTGCTCGCTGTCCGGGCGCGCCTTCAGTCGTTTCCACAGCCGGCCGAGCGCGGAAGAGCGCTCCGGCAAAACTTCCGTGTTCATGTTGCTTGCTGGCTTCATGGCGATTCACCTCAAGCCGAACGCGCAAGGCTGTAGGCTTGCGTGGCCTGGCGGATGAATTCTTCGACGGGGGCCGGGCGGCCGAAGTAATAACCTTGGGCCTGGTCGCACCCTTCGGCGCGCAGACGCTCCATCTGTTCGGCGGTCTCGACACCCTCGGCGAGGATCGAAAGATCAAGGCTGTGGCCCAGGGTTATGATGGCGCGCACGATCGCAGCGTCATTAGGATCGGTAGGCAGGTTTCGAATGAAGCTCTGATCGATCTTGAGTCTGCTCACCGGAAGATATTTCACATAACTGAGCGAAGAATAACCTGTGCCGAAATCGTCGATCGAGAGGCTGACTCCAACATCGATGAGATGCCGCATGTCCGCGGCGACGCTTTCGATACCGCTCATAACGATGCCTTCGGTCAGTTCGATATCGAGAAGGCGCGGATCGAGGCCTGTCGAGGCGAGGACGCGCGCCACATGCAGGGGCGCGGTCCGGCGGCGGAACTGAACCGGCGACATGTTCACGCTCACGGGTATCGAGCCGAGTCCCAACTTCTGCCAGCGCCGCGCATCTTCGCATGCCCGTTCGAGAACCCATTCGTTGATCGGGACGATCAGTCCGTTCTCTTCCGCGCGAGGTAAAAACAAACTCGGCGCCACGAGACCGCTTTCCGGATCGTTCCAGCGCAAGAGCGCTTCCGCACCGATCAGGCGGCCAGTCGCCAGATCGACCTGCGGCTGATAGTGCAGTACGAATTCGCCGTTCTCGAAGGCGCGCTGCAGACGTTTGTCCAGCACTGCAAGCTGTCGCGCGCGCGCTGTCATGTCCGAGGCGTAGAAGCAGAAGTGGTTTCCCTGTTCCGCCTTCGCCCTGTACATGGCGAGATCGGAATGGCGCAGCAGTTCTTCAACGTCCGCGCCATCAGCGGGATGTATCGCGATCCCAATCGAAGCGGAAATCGAAATCGGCGCTCCATCGAAGTCGGCGCTGTCCTCGATGGCGTCGAGGAGGCGCGCCGCGAGTTCGGCCGCATCCTCATTGCAGGTCACGTCGGATTGCAGGACTATGAATTCGTCGCCGCCGGTGCGTGCAAGCGTATCCGTGTCGCGAATGATGCTTTGCAGTTTTTTCGAAACGGTTTTGATGAAGTCGTCGCCTGCGGCATGGCCGAGCAGATCGTTGACGGCCTTGAATCCGTCGAGGTCTATGGTGTGCACGGCGAAAAGCTTGTCGCCGCGGCGCGCGCGCGCGATCAGCTTGCGCATGCATTCGTGGAGGAGAATGCGGTTCGGAAGATCGGTCAGCGAGTCGTGATGCGCGAGATGGCGCAGATGCGCTTCCATGCGCTTGCGCGCGGTGATGTCGAGCGCGCTCGTGAGTACGCCCTGAACATCCTCCCCGTTCGATCTCAATGGCGATTTCGTGGTGAGAAAGACGCGCGTAAATCCGTTGGCGTCCGTCAGTTCTTCCTCGAAGGGCGGCAGCGCCTTGCCTGTTTCGAAGACGATCTTGTCGAGGGCCGCGTCGCGATCCGAGCGTTCTTTGCCGTGGATTGATTCCGTATTGCTGCCGACGACGCTCGACGCATCGACGCCGTCGAAAGCCGCCTGATAGGCATTGGCGAAGAGAAGCGCGCCGTCGCGGGCGGTCGCGCGGATGAGCGCCGGAACGGTGTCGATGACCTGTGCGAGGCGCTGGCTGGAATCCCTCAGCGCGATTTCCTTCGTGCGTTCGGAGTTTTCGAGTTCGCGCTCAAGCATATTCGCGCGATTGGCGAGCAAAAGCTGGTGACGCTGGAGCTTCAGGAGATTGCGGGCGCGGGTGACGAACTCATGGTGATCCACAGGCGAATGCAGGAAGTCCGTCGCACCGGCTTCCAGCGCGCAGAGGCGGAAGCTGCGTTCCTCATAAACGGTGATCACGATGACCGGAATTTCCTCGCAATTCGGCAGTTGCCGGAAGCGGGCGATGAACTGCGCGCCATCGAGGTTCGGCATCTTGTAGTCGGTGATGACGAGGTCGGGCGGATTGTCCTTCAGCCAGTCGAGCGCGCTCACCGGCTCGCCGAATGTGCGTACGGTGATGTCGGCCTCGATGGATGCGGCCAGCTTCGCGAATATATTCCGGTTGCTGACCCGGTCGTCGACGATGACGATGAGCGGCATAATCTCAAACTCCCCACGGGTCACAGGCGCTTCCCAAGCGGGTCTCGCCTTACCCTGCTGCGGCCGGACCGGTACGACTTGGCCCGGGCAGCAATCCGTCCCGCGCGAGAATTACCGATTTAGATTAAGTAATTGCCTACGAATGTGGCGTTGAGGGCGTCTGCCCGTGGGGCAGGCTGGGGATTGGCCGCTTTCCGGCGATGACACGCGGGCTTGTCCGGGCTAGGAGGCACTAAACGGAGCCACCCCGATGACCGATTCCAGAACACGGCGCGAACGTCTCGCCGACATCATCTTCCAGCGCTCGTTCGGCCGGGCGAAAGTCGTCCTCGCGTCAGGGCGGGAAAGCGACTTCTATTTCGATATGAAGCCTACGATGCTCGACCCTGAGGGCGCTGGCCTGATTGCGCGGGAGTTTTTCGAGGCGCTGAAAGGCTCGGACACCCAATATGTCGGCGGGCTCGAAATGGGCGCAGTGCCGATCACAGGGGGGGTCTGCCAGATCAGCTTCGAACTCGGCCAGCCCTTCCGGGGCTTTTTCGTACGCAAGCAGGCCAAGGGCCATGGCGCCAAAAAGCTGGTCGAGGGGCTGACGAGAACGGAAAGCCTCTCCGGGAAAAAGGTGGTCATCCTCGAGGATGTAACGACCACGGGAGAGAGCGCCTGGAAGGCCATCGAGGCGATCAGGGAGACCGGTGCCGATGTCACCGCGGTGATTTCGATCGTCGACCGGGAAGAGGGCGCCGCTGCGTTTTTCGCCGACAAGGGCATGACCTTCCGTTCGTTGTTCAAGGCGTCCGAATTTTTGAGCCGTTGAGTCGCGCCGGCCTGGCAAAACTCACGAAATCGTAACGGCCTCATCCCATGGTTCGGCTGGCTTGCGGCGCGCCCGCGTGCCAGAAGGCCATCCCGTTGCGGATGGTTGCACCCGCGCCGAAACCCCTTCCGCATTCTGGAGCGACTTATGAATCTCGACGCTGTTTCCATCGGCAAGAACGTCCCGCACGATGTGAACGTCATCATCGAAGTGCCGATCGGCGGCGAGCCGATCAAATACGAGATGGACAAGGAGGCCGGGGCGCTGGTGGTGGACCGTTTCCTCTATACGTCCATGCGCTATCCCGGAAATTACGGCTTCATCCCGCATACTCTGTCCGGCGATGGCGACCCCTGCGACGTGATCGTTGCGAATACCCGCGCCATCGTGCCCGGAGCCATCATGAGCTGCCGCATCGTCGGTGTGCTGCTGATGGAAGACGAAGCGGGCGGCGACGAGAAGCTGATCGCTGTGCCCTCGCCCAAACTGACGCGCCGCTACGAGAAGGTGCAGAATTATACGGACCTGCCGGCGATCACGCTGCAGCAGATCGAGCATTTCTTCACGCACTACAAGGATCTCGAGCCCGGCAAGTGGGTGAAAGTGGTGCGCTGGGGCGATGCCAAGGAAGCGCACGCCATGATCATGGAAGGCATTGAGCGGGCCAAAAAGGCCAAGGGCTGAACCGCGGCGCCAGCGCGCGCGCCAATCCATAGCAAAAGGGCCGCCTCGCGAGCGGCCCTTTTTATGGCTCCAAACGGATGCGATCAGGCGATCGTGTCCTCGATCCACTTCGACAGCGCGCCCTTGGGCGAGGCGCCGACCTTCTGCGAGGCGAGCTGGCCGCCCTTGAAGAGCATCAGGGTCGGGATGGAGCGGATGCCCATCTTGCCGGCGACGCCGGGATTTTCGTCGACGTTGATCTTGGCGATCTTGATCTTGCCGGCCATCTCGTCGGAAATCTCTTCGAGCGAGGGACCGATCATCTTGCAGGGGCCGCACCACTCCGCCCAGAAGTCGAGCACGACAGGCGTGTCGGACTTGAGGACTTCCGCCTCGAAAGTGGCGTCGGTGACCTTGACTGTCGGCATGGGAAAACTCCGGAAATCGCGCGGGACTCGACCCGCCGGGAAGGCCCGCAACCTATGGACGGGCCCGGGTTCCGTCAAGGTTCGATCACGATCCTTTGTCTGCAGTTTTCACGGCTGCCGGCGCGCCCGGTAGCGAGGCAAGCGCGGTCCGAAGCAGGTCCTCATCCAGTTCAGAGACGATGGGTCCACCCGTCCACACGATAAAAGCGCGCACGGCCTTGCCGGGAAACAGCGGCGCGAGAGCCGCGCTGTAGAGCGCCATCTGGGTCACGTATTTGGCTGGCGGCGCAGCGCCCGCGGGAATGAGGCCCGACTTGAAATCGGCGATGTGAACGGCCTCCGCCGTCACGCCAAGCCTGTCGATCCGTCCGGTAATTTCGATGCCGCCGTTAGCGGTGGGGACGCGCCCGGCGATGGGGATTTCGGCGCGGGAGCCCGGCGCGAACAGGGGAGCGAGACGCCCATCTTCGAGGACGGCAAGGGCTTCTCGGGCGATTGCGGCCCGCCTGATAGCCTCGAGCCTCGATCCTTTTTGCGCGATGAAGCGTTCGGCTGCAGCCAATCGCTTTTCCGGCGGGAGCTCAGGCAGGTATTGCAAAAGGGTGTGAAGCAGCGATCCTGCGAGCAGCGCGTCGCTGTTTCCCGACGAAGAAAATTCGCCTGCGAGTTCCAGCTGATCGGCGGCTCCAAGCGCCTGCGATGGACGGATCGGCGGCGGGGGCGGGGCTTCCTCGGGCGCGGGCGCGGAAAGCCATGCGGGTTGAGCCGTTTTCGATGCGGAATCCTTGGGTGTTTCAGGGCTGTCGAGAATGGCTGCTTCGCCGATGCGCGAGATCTCGCCTTCGCCCCAGGACGCGGGGAAGAGGGGAACGCCATCGACGCGCAGCGTGGCGCGGATCATTTCGTACCAGCTATGCTTGGCCGGGCCATTTTTTCCGTGATGCCCCGCGATGTAGAGCCGCTCTTCCGCGCGCGTCATCGCGACGTACAGGAGACGGCGATATTCCGCGCCTTGAGAGAAATGAAATTCGTCAATGAGCTTTTGAACGGCCTGCGGATTGTCTTTCTTACCTCGATTCCAAACCGGTAGCGCGGCGTCTTCGTTCCCGATTTCGAGGATCTTCGGATCGAATCGGGTTGAAGGTAGCGCGCAGGTGTCGGGCAGGAAAACGATCTTCGCCTCAAGTCCCTTGGACGCATGCACAGTCATCACGCGTACTGCCTCGCCTGCGGCTTCAAGGTCGCGCTTGATCTCGATATCCGCATTTCGCATTCGGTGAAGAAATGCGGTGAGCGAGGGCGTTTCTGTCTGCTCCCATTCCAATGCGATGCGCAGGAATTCGTCAATGGCGTCGCCTGCCTCTGCGCCGAGCCTTGCGAGAATGGCCCGCCTGCCACCTTCGGCGTTCAGCAATTTCGCATAGAAGCGAAAAGGGCCGAACGCGCGCGCCGTGGCGCCCCATTCCTTTACACGCTCGAAGGCGTCGCGATAGCGCGGATCAGAAGAGTGTTGAAGTTCCGAAATCAGCGTGAATTTGCGATGCGGCGCGAGTTTCAAAAGATCGTCGTCATCGAAACCGAACAGGGGTGATTTGAGTACGCAGGCGAGCGTGAGATCGTCCTGCGGCAGGAGGGCGGCGCGGCCTGCAGCGACGAGATCCATGACGGCGATATGTTCCATCAGCTTCAACCGGTCGGCGCCCGCGACCGGGATATTCGCGACTTTCAGCGCACGAATGACCGCCTCGAAGAAAGCATCGCGCCGGCGAACGAGAACCATGATATCGCCCGGCGCAATCTTGCGTTTAACGCCATTTTCGTCATGAACTGCTTCGCGTGAATGCGTCGCGACGAGTTCTCCGATTTTCTGCGCGATGCGCCGGGCCAAAACGGCCGGAGGCGAATTTTCCGGCATCGCATCGACCGGCATGCGCCAGTCTTCCGGATCTGCGGCTTTCTGCGAGCCGACGAGATCCCAGATTTCCACAAGGCCGGGAAGTTTGGATTTGACCGCGTGGTGAGCAGTCTTGACGTTGTCGTCCGAACTCAAGCCCGCATGGTGCTCCGGCGGGGCAAATACCGTGTCGACCGCATCGAGAATCGTTTTCGACGAACGAAAAGACGCAGTGAGCGGGACGATTTCGAATTTCAGATCGGCGTCTTTGATACGTCTTGCAAAAACCTTCTCGTTCTTGCCGAACTCGTCCGGCTTGGCACCCTGAAAAGAAAAGATCGACTGCTTTTCGTCGCCGACGGCGAAGAATGTCCTGTGATTTTGCCGCGCGCCGAGTCCCGAGAAAAATTCGGCCGAGAGCGCCGATAGAATTGCCCATTGTGCGGGCGAAGTATCCTGCGATTCGTCCACGAGAATATGGTCGATCCCCGCATCGAGCTTGTAGAGCACCCAGGCCGCGGTGTCGGTGCGCAAGAGCAGGCGAGAAGCGCTATCGATGAGGTCTTCGAAGTCGAGATAGCCATGCAGATGCTTCAGGCGGTTGTAGTTGGCGAGGACTGCGTCGGAAACCGACAGAAGCGCCGAACTCAATTCGACAGTGCGAGCCGCCCTGAGCTTGTCTCGCAATTGAATGACCCGTGCGAACTCACGATCCAGGATTTCGGCAATCCCGGGCGAGATAGCATTGGTCACAAGCTTGGCGTTCTTGCCGCCGCGCGGATCGCCGCCTTTGGTATAGAAGATGGCGAAATACGCAGCTACACGATCCTCGATGGAACTTGCCGCCTGAAAGGTGAGATATCTGGCAGCAAGCTCTTTGTCTCTTGAAGAGCTGTTATTCAGAACAGCGACTATTTCTCCCCATTGTACGAATGATATTCCCTGCCCGAGCAATTCGGCTGTCAATTTCTCAAAGCTCTCGCCAGACAGCAGCCCGAGTTTATTTGCTATCGTTTTCGCATAGCCATCCACTTGCAAAGTGCTTGCATGACGAATGGCGGTACGTTTGCCGAGGGCTTCCTGCAACAACGTATCGAATGTCCCGCCGGACACTTCGCTGGCGACGATGGCAAGCGCCCTTGCAAGCTCCGACGATGGCGCATGCGCCGCCGTCTGCAGTAGTTCTTCTTGTGCCTGCGCCATCAACAGGGCTTGCCGTTCCTCGTCGAGCGCCTCGAACTGCGCGGGGACATTCGCCTCGAAGGGAAAGAGATGAAGGATGCGTTCGCAAAATGCATGGATCGTCTGAATCTTGAGCCCGCCGGGCGTCTCCACGGCGCGAGCGAAGAGCTGCCTCGCGGCTTCCAGCTTGATGTCCGGGGCAATCCCCATGTCGTCAAGCGTCTTGCGCAATTTGTCGTTGTCCATCGAAGTCCATTTCGACAAGGTCGAAAAGACTCGCATGGACATATTGGCTGCGGCAGCCTTGGTGAAAGTCAGGCAGAGAGTTTTGGACGGCTCGACGCCCGACAGAAGCAGGCGCACCACGCGTTGCGCGAGAACATGCGTCTTGCCGGAGCCTGCATTGGCCCGCACCCACGCAGAGTTCTCAGGGTTGGCGGCCGTTTGCTGCCGGGCAATGGTCTCCGGCGGAATCGTCCAGCGAAAGCTCATGTTTCGCCTCCCTCTTCGTCAGCCGACCATTCCTTCACGCGTGAGAGATGATCGTATTCTCCGAAGCGGCTTTTGAATTGCGCCATCGGCCGTGCGAGGTAGGGCGTTTTTTCGTCGCGAAATTGTTCAGCGAGTTGCTTGAGACCTTCATAGTGTTCGGCGACGAGCTCTACGTATGATTTTTTATTCGACTTTACCGGCCTATTTTTGTCTTCTTCGCCCTTGCCGATTGAGACATAAAGCGCGTCCTTCACCTTCGTGCCCGCTCCAAAATTCGGGAACGCGCCCTTTTCGATCATTGCGCCTTCGAGTGTGAGCTGGGGCGAAAATCCGACTCCTATCTCCTTCTCGCTCGGCAATTTGCCTGTTTTGAAGTCGACAATGACAATGGCGCCGTCGCGATGCTGCTCGATCCGGTCGGCGCGCCCTCGCAACGTGAAAACGCTCCCGTCGACGAGCGGCATTTCCAGACGTCCGCCGGCCTCAGATGAAATCTTCTCGATTTCGTCGCGCCTTTTTCGTTCCCATGAGACGAAATTCTGCAGCGACAGTTCGACGTCGGGCCATTTGAATGTGCGGAATTTCGGATCGTCGAGCATCCCGGCGAACACGTCCTTCGCGATTGCAAGAAGTGCTTCTTCCGCATCCTGCGGCAGGATCTTGCCGGGACACTGGGACTGAAAGTTCGACAGTACATCATGTAGCCGCGTGCCGAATTCGGCGTAGAAATCGTCTGCTTCGACCTCGTCGAATGGAAGAAGTCTGAGAATATGCCGCGCATAGATCGAATAGGGATCGCGCCGCCAGGTTTCGATTTCGGTGATGCTGAGGGTTTGCGGGCGCAGTTCCAGCGCAGGCCTCGGCTCGGGCCGGCCGATGGCGGTGTGCTCGTCTTCGCTGGCGTCGATCTGGCGGGCGAGATCGAGATAGCATCTGCCGCGTTTCGCACAGTCGCTCCACCTGTCTCCGGCCAGCGCCTCGATGCGCTGGATGAAACGCGAGGGCACGGTTGGCGCGCCGTCGCGCTTGCGTGCGCGCGTAAAGATGACGCGCGGAGCGCCAGAAGCTTCCAGGAAATCGTGAGCGGTTTGCCCAATGCGGCGCTCGGGTGAACTCAATCCGAGTTCCGCCCGCATGAGCCGATTGAGAAAGGCGTCGGTTCTGGCTGCTGGCGGCCACACGGTTTCGTCAAGGCCGCCAAGAATGGCGTGGTCGGCGTTGAGAAGGCGCGCTTCGAGCAGGCCCAGAATCTTGATGCGTGGATGAGCACGGCGCGGGCCGCGCACAATGGCTTCGCGCGCCAGCATCGTGAAGAGCGAAATAAATTCGTCTATCCTGAGCGTGAAGCGCGATGTATCGAGTCCGGCGAAAGACTCGACGATGTCTTCGAATGCTGACGCCCCGTCGGTTTCCGGGGGGCTTGCGCTGTTTTCAGCGCATGCGGCGAGGCTGGCCATCGCCTGTTTCAATGCGGCGAACCAAACGCGCGGGGCATGTGCGCCATCGATGGCGCGCAATGGCTGCAATGCTTCATCGATTTTGCCGAAAAAGCTCTGGAGGCGCTGCCAGTCTTCGTCGCGGATCGCCTTTACAGCGGGATGAGCGTAATTCTCCGCCGCCCGTTGTCTCGCCTGCAGCACTGCGTTTGAAAGCGCGCCAAGCTCGATATTACCACTACGCAACACTCCGATTTCGGCGAGCGTGCGCAGTTGTGCATAGGGGCCGTCTTCATAACCTAAACGAACATGCGCATGATCGAGGAGCGCCAAATGCGCTGAAGCCCCGGCCTGGTCGGTCGTAACTTCCAGAACAAGCGCAGCCAGTATGCCCCATTGTTCTCGCGATAACGGGTCGCCGCCGGAATCGTCGACCTCGATATTCCAACGCTGGAGTTCTGCGCGCACGCGGCGGGCAAGGACGCGATCCGGCGTGATGAAGGCTGCGGTTTCACCTGGTGATTCGATGATTTCGCGCAGCGCTATGGCTATGGCGAGCGCTTCCTGCCTCTCGTCATCCGCTTCAATGAACGTCATGCCTTCCAGCGCATTGCTCATGAATTCCGGCGCGAGAGATTCTCGCCATGTGTGCCATGCGTCGGTCGTTTCGGCCGGGCGCAGCGCCTGACTCAAAAGTTGCATGCGCGGCGTCACGAGAGCGGGTATCGCGCCGATTTCGACGACTTCGTCTTGCGCGATACCGATCGTGCGCAACAGCCTGCGCAGTGCAGCCTGCGGATGGCCTGCGGCTGTCGGGGCAGGTTTGCCCAGCGGCGTCGCACCGTCGATGGCGCTTCGGCTCGCTGCATCGAGAAACAAGTCGAGACCGGGCAAAAGGACAGCGCCCTGCGGCAGCGATGCGATCGCTGCGATGAGGCGCGCCGTCGCGACATTGGTGCCGGTCGATCCAATGACGATTTGTGGTCCGTCGATGTGTTCGGCTTTAAGTCTTTCGATTTCCCGATCCACGAGCGCGACTTGACGCTGTGCGCGATCTTCGAGGCCGCGTTCTTTCAAGTGCTGCGGCCATTTTTCGAAAGCGATTTCCAGAAAGGCGAGCGTGATGCTCCAGTATTTGTCGAAACTTTCCGGCGTGAGTTTCTTCAGCGCTTTCGGGTCAATGCCTTCGATGAACATTTCATCGATGAGCGCGCCGAGCTCGCCCGCGAGGTGAAAGGCCTGCGCGGGGGACGATGTCACGAGAAAAGGTTCGTCGCGATTTGTGACGACCTTGCCGTCTTCGACGTGAAGGATGGCGTTTCTGATCGCCTCGCCCCAGGCGAGGATCAGTTCGGAGAGCGTGACGCGGCGCTCAACTTCCGAAACAACGTCGGGGCGATCGAATGCAGGCGCATCCGCTTCGAAGAGCGATTGCGTTTCACTATCCTCCATCGCGCCGAGCGGAACGATCTGCGGCAGAATGACCGACGGCGCTCTGACTTGTTTTGCCAGTTCAGCAGCGAGTGCACGGGCGGCGCGGCGCGTCGGCACAAAGATGCGTGCGGTCGACAAGGCCATCGGATCGTCCCGCGCCGGAAAGCCTTCGATCACTCGCCCTTCAAGCAGGGCTTCGACGAAGGAGGGCAGGAACGGCGCGCCTGATGGAACCGAAAAGACGCGCCGCCTGTGCGATGACGCGCTCATGATCTATTGCGCCGATCTTGCGATGGCGGCTTCCGCTTCGGCGATGGTTTCGGGCCGTCCGACATGCAGCCATTGGCCATCGAGGCGCTGGCCATACAGACGACCAGCTTTCGCTGCCGCCCAGAAATATTCCGCCAGTCCGAATTTCTTGCGCGTCTCGTTTGCAAAGAGGTCAGGCTTGACGATGCCGACGCCCGTATAGACGAAAGGCGCGACCTCCTGCTCGTTGCGCTTGGCCAGCCGTCCGTTCGTATCCATCGTGAAATCGCCGGGCCAATCGACTCCGATACTGTGCGGCGTCGAGGCCACCAGCAACAGGATGTCCATGATATCAGCATTCCATCCCGCCGCCAGGCGCTCCAGATTGTCGAGCGGCCCTTCGATCCAGAAGGCATCGGTATTGCAGACGAAAAAAGGCTTGTCGCCGAGTTCGCGCACCGCCTTGCGGATGCCGCCGCCCTGATCGAGCAGTTCGTCGCGTTCGTCGGAAATGACGATCTGCGGCGACGTGCGGGTGCGCAGATGATCGACGATCATGTCGGGCATATAGTGTACGTTGACGACGGCTTTCTTCACGCCGGCTTCGGCAAAACGGTCGAGGCAGCGATCGATCAGCGGCCTTCCGGCGACCTTGATGAGGGGCTTCGGCAGTCTGTCCGTCAGTGGACGCATGCGCGTACCGAGGCCCGCTGCGAATACCATTGCCGTCTGTGGCATTGCGCCGTGCGTCGCTTCCCTCGCCATGAGACTATCGCCCGCCCTTTCAGGAGCCGGCGTCGGTCAATGCCGGCAATTGCACATCATACCACGATTTCAGATCGGCCAAGGCCGGATGCAGGAGGCTTTTGGCGAGATAGCGCTGCACGCGCGGGATATGTGCCAGATACTGCGGCTTGCGGTCGCGCTTGTTGAGCCGGGCGAATATGCCCAGCACCTTCGTCGCGCGTTGCGCCGCCATGATGGCGTAGGCGCGCGCGAACTGCGCCATGTCAAAGGAAGCATCCTGCTGGCGGCGCAGTCGCGCATAGTGCGACAGCAGTTTCAGTTCGAGTTCGTCCGGCACGGTGACGCGCGCATCCTGCAGAAGCGATGCGACATCGTAGGCCGGCGAGCCCATGACGCAATCCTGGAAATCGATAATGCCGACGCGCTGCAGGCCTTCGCGTTGCGGCAGCCAGATGATGTTAGGCGAATGATAATCGCGCAGGACCCATGTGCGTGGCCCATCGACGATCTCGCGCAGCGTGGAGCGCCACAGATTGACGAAGGTCGCCACAGAACCCGAAGAAAGCCTGGCATCGACATGTGGGGCATACCACTCGGTCAAAAGCTCGACTTCGATCTGCAGGGCGTCGAGATCGTAGGGCGGTATGCGATAATTTTCTGCGTCGAGTGGCACGGCGTCGGGCACTGGTTCTGCATGTAACTTCGCGAGCACAGCTACCGATTCCAGGTATCGCTCGGGGATCGGTCCATTGGCATCGACAACGCCTTCGCTGCCCAGGTCTTCGAGGATGGCAAGGCCCGTTTCGAGATCGGCGGCATGGATGCGCGGCGCGGACAGTCCCTGCGTGGATATCGCGCGCCCCATCGCGACAAAGGGCGAAATGTTTTCAGCAAGGCGGGCGATAGCACTGTAGGGCTTGCCATAACGAACGGGCGGGCCATCCGGGCGCGGCGGGGAAATCATGAGAATGGCCGTGGAGCCATCGGCTTTTATCAAGCGTTCGTAGGCGCGGCTTGAGGCGTCGCCGAGCATGAAGCTGCGTTTGGCGTCGGCCCAGCCGGCGCGCACGAGCAACCGGTCTATACCCTTTGCGCGCGCAAGGCGTGCAGCAAAGGCGCCATGGCCGGTCAGCTTGACACGGCGCCATCCATCGCCCTGCGAAGGATCGACGTAAAAGGCGATGTCGAGACGGTCTGCGTCCATCGCGCCTTCGGCGCGCTCGGGCCATTCGACGAGAACGAGCGATCCTTCCGAGGCTTCATCCCAGCCGAGTTCGACAAGTTCCTCGGGCGATGCAATGCGATAAAGATCGGCATGCACGATCTGGAATTTCGGGCCGACATAGACCTGCATCAAGGTGAAGGTCGGGCTCGGTACGTCCAGATCGTCGTCGTCGCAAAGATGGCGGATGAGAGCGCGCGCAAAAGCGGTTTTGCCCGCGCCGAGGTCGCCCGAAAGGGTGATTAGGTCGCCCGCGCCGATGAATTCGGCAACGTGATGCGCGAGCGCCGCGGTCGCCTTCTCGTCGGGAAGATCGAGCCACCAGGTGGCGGGCTCTTGTGCAGCCGTATCTTGGAACGCGGCCATCTATGCGGGTACTCCGTCAGGCCGTCTCGCTGGCCTCAAGTTCCGCCGTCCGGATGGCGGGAAAGATGCATGTAACAACCGTTCCTTCTCCCGGCGCGGAATCGATGGTCACGCGTCCGCCATGCAGTTCTACAAACGACCGGACGATGGAAAGGCCAAGGCCGACGCCACGGTGGCGTGAGCCTGTCGTCTGGCTGTGGAATCTGTCGAAAACATGATCGATGACTTCGGCGGGAATGCCGCGCCCCTGGTCGGTCACCTTGATAACCATTTCATCGCCGCGGCGCATGGCCGAGATGGTGACGGTCTGACCAGCGGATGAAAAGCCGATGGCGTTCGAGAGCAGATTGAAGAGGATTTGCCTGATCCTGTTGGCGTCGGCGCGGAATGAACCTGTCCCCGGCGACACGACGACGTTCAGCTGGATATTCGCTTCGGACAGGCGATCCTGAATCCCTTCGACCGCCGCAGCGATCGTCGTGGCGACATCGACATCCTCCAGCGCCAGTTCCATCGAGCGATTGTCGATCGTTGCGAGGTCGAGAATGTCGTTGATGATTGCCAGCAGGGCGGCGGACGATTTCAGGACATGGCCGGCATATTCGCGCTGCTTGGGATTGAGCGGACCGACCTTTTCGCCACCCAGAAGTTCCGCATAACCGATGATGTTGGTGAGCGGCGAGCGCAGTTCGTAGGAAACGTGATGTACGAAGTCGTTGCGAAGTCTCTGTGCGTCTTCGGTGGCCTGCGTGTGCTTTACGTCTGCCGTGACGTCGGTGAATGTGAGCAGGGTCGCGCCATCGGAGAGCGGTGCGCTCGCTGCATCGAGTATGAGATCGTCCTGACAATAGATGCGCAGATCGTAGCTGTTGCGAGCATCGTGTAGGCCGGCGACGATGGAGCGCAGTTGCGACCAGTTGCGCGCGTCCGGATCGAGCGGGCTGCAGAGGTCGAGTAGGCGGTCGATATGCGGCTCGCCCGCAAGGCTGTCTTCGTCGAGCTTCCAGAGATTGGCGAATGCGGGATTGAAGAGTTTGAGGCGTCCGTCAGGACCGAAGACCGCAACGCCTTCCTTCAGCGTGTCCAGCGTCTCGCCCTGCACGCGAATGAGCGCGTTGTATTGGGACTCGATGAGATAGCGCTCGGTCACGTCGTCGAAGAGATAGGTGATGCCGCCCTGCGGGTTGGGGTTCAAAACTGCGCGCAGCGTGCGACCGTCCGGCAAATGCCATATCTGTTCGGACATGTCGTTGGAGTGATAGGCCGCAAGAAGGCTGTCCTTCCAGACGCGGAAATCCGCCTGTTCGGGCAAGCGTCGCTCGGCGCGCAGCCTGTCCAGAATTTCTGAATCGCTCGGGCCTTGATCGAGGAAGGCGGCATCGAGTGACCAGAGACGGCGATATTCGGAATTGTGGAAGAGCAGGCGCTTGCGGCGATCGAAGATGGCGACGGCGGTCTTGAGCTGATCGAGCGTGCGCGCGTGCGAATCCATCTGCCGGCCGAGGTCCTGGCGCACGGCTTCGAGTTCGGAAAGGTCGCGGGCGAAACCGGCCGAAGCGCCTGATGCCGGCACGTCGTAGATTTCCATGGGGTGACGCTCGCCGGCGACGACGGCGGGCTGGCGCGCATGCCAGACTTCGCCTTTGGCGCGCTTCTCGGAAGCTTGCGCGCGCGCGGGAGCGTCGAGAAGTTCGGCGCCCTTGATGATCGCGTCGCGGCTGTCGGCGGCGTCAACAGCTCTGGCGTATGCGGCGTTGGTCCAGAACAGCTTGCCTTCGCCATCCCGCATCCAGACGGGATCGGGCAGCGCGTCCAGCATCATGCGAAAGGCGTCGATTTCCATCAGCGCGCGTGCGTGGCGTTCGCGCAATTGCGTGAGTTCGAGCCTGTCGCCGGAAACGTCGCGAATGCGCATGACGGCGCGTCCGCCGATGGGCCGGCCTTCCGCTTCGAGGTGGCGGCCGCCGATACTGACGAGCGCGAGCCGAAAGCCTTCGCCGCGGCTGCGCAGTTTTTCGACGCATTGCTCGATCTTCTGGGCGGATTCCGGAGCGAGCCACGAACCGAAGCCGAGGACGCGGCGCGGCATCGCCACGTCCATGACAAGCGAAAGATCGCCTTCGATGTCGGGCTCGCCGGAGGCTGTGCCCCAGGCGACGACGATCTGCGGTTCGGCCGACAGGAAGAGATTGGCGCGATCGAGCGCCGCGCGCGCGGAGGTCAGTTCGGACGAAAGCTGGCTTTCGCGCTGGGTCCAGCGGCGGCGTCCGGTGAGGTGGAGAAGCGCGGTGCTCGTCGAGAAGATGACCAGCGCCACGAGCACGGATATGCCCACGACGCCCTGCGTCTCGTTCATGCGCTCGAGAACGCTGATCGAATCATTTGCAAGCGCAGTGTCCGCAGCTATTGCTGCGCCCGCCGTAGCGGCTATTCGACTCAATTTTACTGGTGAACTCTGCGCCTGGCAGACATCGCGCGCAAACGCGAATAGCCCGACGTTACCAAAGGGGCGCCGCCAACCCATGCTTTGGATCCCGTCTCAATCTGAATGTCCGATCGCACTGCGATGTGGCCCCCGCAATGCGAATCAACTCACTCTATATTCACAGGCCAACGCTGAGAAAGTGGTTAATCGAAACAAAACGCCTCCGATTCGATTATGAATCGGAGGCGATTCAAGACGCTACCCGATGTAGTGGCTCACGCAACGTGAGGCCACTAATTCGGAAATCAATAGCGGTAATGTTCCGGCTTGTACGGGCCGTTCTGCGACAGGCCGAGATAGGTCGCCTGCTGGTCCGTCAGCTTGGTGAGCTTCACGCCGATCTGTTCGAGATGCAGCGAAGCCACCTTCTCGTCGAGATGCTTGGGCAGCGTGTAGACTTCCTTCTTGTAGTGGCCGGGCTTCGTCCACAGCTCGATCTGCGCCAGCGTCTGGTTGGTGAAGGACGCGGACATCACGAAGGACGGATGGCCCATCGCGTTGCCGAGGTTCACGAGACGGCCTTCCGACAGGAGGATGATGCGCCTGTTCGGCCCGAGTTCGATCTCGTCGACCTGCGGCTTGATGTTCGTCCACTTGAAGTTCTTCAGGTTGGCGACCTGAATTTCCGAGTCAAAGTGGCCGATGTTGCAGACGATGGCGCGGTCCTTCATCTTGCGCATATGGTCGAGGGTGATGACGTCGACGTTGCCGGTCGCCGTCACGAAGATGTCGGCGCGCGAAGCGGCGTCTTCCATCGTCGTGACTTCATAGCCTTCCATCGCCGCCTGCAGCGCGCAGATCGGATCGATTTCGGACACGAGCACGCGGCAGCCGGCGTTCTTCAGCGAAGCGGCCGAGCCCTTGCCCACGTCACCGAAACCGGCAACCATTGCGACCTTGCCGGCCATCATCACGTCCGTGCCGCGGCGGATGCCGTCGACCAGCGATTCCTTGCAGCCGTAGAGGTTGTCGAACTTCGACTTCGTGACGGAATCGTTGACGTTGATCGCAGGCCACAGCAGCGTGCCGTCCTTCTGCATGTTGTAGAGGCGGTGAACGCCCGTGGTCGTCTCTTCCGAAACGCCCTTAATCGACTCGGCGCACTTCGTGTAGAAGCCGGGGTTCGACTTCAGGTGGCTCTTGATCGAAGCGTAAAGGACTTCCTCTTCCTCGTTGGTCGGCTTCTCGAGGAAGGCCACATCCCCCTTCTCGGCGCGATGGCCGAGGTGGATGAGAACTGTCGCGTCGCCACCGTCGTCGAGGATCATGTTCGGGACGCCGCCGTCATGCCATTCGAAGATCTTGTGGGTGTATTCCCAGTAATCCTTCAGGCTCTCGCCCTTGATCGCGAAAACCGGCGTGCCGTTGGCGACGATGGCGGCGGCGGCGTGGTCCTGCGTCGAATAGATATTGCAGGAAGCCCAGCGCACGTCCGCGCCCAGAGCCTTCAGCGTCTCGATGAGAACGCCGGTCTGAATCGTCATGTGAAGCGACCCAGCGATGCGCGCGCCCTTGAGGGGCTGGCTCTTGCCGTATTCGGCGCGGGTCGCCATCAGGCCGGGCATTTCGGCTTCGGCGATGTCGAGCTCCTTGCGGCCGTAGGCGGCGAGCGACATGTCGGCGACGGCGTAGTCGTTGTTTTTAACAGTCATGGTGTTTCCGGTGCATTGGAGAAAACGCGGGGTGTTTCCGCGCAAGATTTCCGGCCGGCCCGGTGGCCCGCCTCAAAACCGCGGGCTCTATAGCAGCGGTCGGATGCTGATGCAATAAGGATATAAAGATAAGTTTATGCGATCCGGCCGAAGCTGGGCTCCGGCCGGACGCTGGGGTCAGAGCTTGAACAGCTTCTGCGCGTTGGTGCGACCGATCTTGAGCTTGTCGTTTTCGTTCAATTCGAGATCGTCGAACCACTTCGCGGCGTGGTCGACGTTCTCGAAGGGCCAGTCGGTCGAGAAGAGGATGCGATCAGTGCCGATCTCCATGATGGAATTGACAAGCGACGGCGTACAGAAATTGCCTGATACCGTGATCCAGAAATTGTTCTGGAAATAATAGCTGAGCTTGTGCTTGGCCGGATAGGGATTGGGCAGGTTCATCCACGCATTGTGGTTGTCGATGCGCCAGAGCGAGAAGGGAATGCCCTCGCCCATGTGGCCGATGATGATCTTCAGGTTCGGATGCGTATCGAAGATGCCCGAGCCCATCAGGCGAAGGGCATGCACGGCAGTTTCGTTGCCAAAACCCCATTTCGGCCCGAGCAGCCATTCCGCGCCCTTGTAGCAGGTCGCCTGCGATACCAGCGGATTGCGCGGGTGCAGGTAGAAGGGCACGTCCAGTTGCGACACTAGCGCCCAGAACGGGCGATAACGGGGATCGTCGAGATAGACGCAGTTCTCTTCCTGATCGATCTGGGAGAAACCGTTGACCAGAATGCCGCGGAAGCCGAGCTGCTTCACGCAGCGTTCGAGTTCCTTGCAGGCGTGATCGGGATCCTGCATCGCGAGCGCTGCGAGGCCCTGGAAGCGTTTCGGGTTCTTCGCGATCTCGCCTGCCATGAGGTCGTTCGAGCGGACGGAAATATCCATCGCCTTCTTGCGATCGGGGATGGCCTGAATGGCCGGCGCGTTGAGCGACAGGAGCATCAGCTCCATGCCCCAGCGGTCCATTTCCGCGATGCGGCGCTCCTGGAAATCGAGCAGACGCGCGCGCGCTTCCGGCCAGAGATTCGGCGGCACGAAAGGCCGCGAATCTTCCAGCGTGTCTTCGAGCGCGTAGTGCTCTTCCAGCCCGATCTTGCCCTTCATGGCGCTTCTCCCAGTTGTCCGGTTTCAGGAATTCTTGTGCAGCACGTCCTTGGCGGCGACGGTCGAATCCGCGTTGAGGCGGTAGACGACGGGGATGCCCGTTTCGAGTTCGATCCCGGGGATGGTCTCCGGCGTCGCGCGTTCGAGCACCATGAGGAGCGCGCGTAGTGAATTGCCGTGCGCGACGACGATGGTCGGCTCGCCGCGCAGCACGCAGGGCAGGATGTCCTGGCAGTAATAAGGAAGCACGCGGGCGAGCGTATCGCGCAGGCTTTCTCCGCCCGGCGGAGGAATGTCGTAGGAGCGCCGCCAGATCATCACCTGCTTGTCGCCCCACTTCTCGGCGGCTTCCGCCTTGTTGAGGCCGGAGAGGTCGCCGTAATCGCGTTCGTTGAGGCGCATGTCCTTGACGGTGTCGATGCTGCTCGTACCGAGTTCCTCGAGTGTGAGGCGCGTCGTGTGCTGGGCGCGCGTGAGCGCGGAGGTGAAGGCGCGCTGGATCGAGATGCCCTTTGCCTTGAGGCTGCGGCCGGCGTTGCGCGCCTCCTCGATGCCGACTTCGGTGAGATCGGGATCTTTCCAGCCGGTGAAGAGATTCTTGAGATTCCACTCGCTCTGGCCGTGGCGCAGAAGCACAAGCACACGATCCATGTCAACTCCGTCGTAGATATGCCGCCGGGCGGCTTTCGTTGATTGTTCAGATGTCGGAAAGGCCTAGCACGTCGGCCATGTTGTATTGACCGGGCTTTTGGCCGCGCCCCCACAGCGCCGCACGCACAGCCCCGCGCGCGAAGATCCCGCGGTCCTCCGCCTTGTGGCTGAGGATAAGCCGCTCGCCGGGACCGGCGAAGATGGCGTCATGGTCGCCGACGACCGTCCCTCCGCGCAGGGTTTGAAAACCGATGACGCCATCGGGCCGTGCGCCGGTATGTCCGTCGCGCGATTTTACGGCGTGGTCGCCAAGGGTGACGCCACGCCCGGCCGCCGCCGCCTCGCCGAGCATGAGCGCGGTGCCGGAAGGAGCGTCCACTTTCATGCGGTGATGCATTTCCAGAATTTCGATGTCGTATTCCGGGCCGAGCGTCGCCGCGACCTTCTTCACGAGGCCGGCGAGCAGATTGACGCCGAGGCTCATATTGCCTGACCGCACGATGACAGCGTGGCGCGCGGCGGCGGCGATCTTTTCGAGATCGGCGGGGGCGAGGCCCGTCGTGCCGATCACGTGCACGATGCGCGCCTGGGCGGCGATGGCCGAGAGTTCGACGGTCGAGGCGGGGATGGTGAAATCGATGACGCCATCGGCCTTCACGAGCGCCTGTAGGGGATCGTCGGTGACGGGGACGCCGATGTCGCCTATCCCGGCGAGCAGGCCTGCATCCAGTCCGAGCGCGGTGGAACCGGGCCGCTCCAGCGCCCCGGCGACGACGGCGCCCGGCGTCGCGTTGATCACCTGAACCAGCATCCGCCCCATGCGCCCGGCGGCGCCGGCCACGACGAGCCGCATATCGCTCATGGATAAACCCCACAGAAGAAAATAGCGGGCCCCGGGCCGCTGATCAGGCCGGGTCTATAGCCCCGGCTACGGCCTTTGCAAAGGCAAACAGGGATTGCCGATGGCAGCCGCCGATCAGGCAGGCCCCTCGACGATGACGAGGTCGCCCTCGGACGCCTGGAGGCGGATTTTTGCGGCTTCCTGATATTCAAGCGAATGGTAGCAGGCCAGCGCCGTCTCGTAGTCCTTGAACTCCACGACGACGTGACGCGAGCGCAAGTTGCCCTGCACCGTCTCGTATTTGCCGCCGCGCACGACGAATTTGCCGCCGAATTTCTCGAAGGCAGCGGCATTTGCCGCCAGATACTGCTTGTAGATTTCGGGGTCTTTCACATCGTTGTGCGCGATCCAGTATCCCTTGGGCATTTTTGTCTCCGGGGGCCGTTGCAAAGAAACCGTCACGCTAACGTAGCATGAACCCGCTAGGGAAAGGACAGCGGCCCTTCTCGCCAGTCCCCCGGCGACGTCCCCAAACATGAACGGCTGCGCGTTGGCGCCGGGCGATTGCCCGGCGTCCTTTTGTTTTGCGCCCAGGATCGGTTAGGGAAAGCTGGGCTGTCGTCCCGAACAGGACCGCGATGATCACGAGAATATTCGGCATTCTTATGCTTCTGGTGGCGGCTGCGCCCGCCGTCGCGCAAACCACAGAGAGGCCCTTCGAGTTCGTCGCCCTCGGCGACATGCCCTACAACATCCCCGGCGATTACGAGAAATTCGAGCGGCTGATCGGGCGCATCAATAAGCTTTCGCCAGCCTTCACCCTGCACGTCGGCGACATCATCTCGGGCCGCACGCGCTGCAGCGATGAAAATTTCGCCAGGGTGTTAGGAATGTTCGGCCAGTTCGATGGCCCGCTCGTCTATACGCCCGGCGACAACGAATGGACGGATTGTCATCGCCTCCTGGGTGGTCGATACGATCCGCTGGAGCGGCTTGGCTTCGTGCGAAAGATGTTTTTTCCTGTTCCGGGCAAGTCGCTCGGGCGCAAGCCGCTGACGGTCGAAAGTCAGGCGCTCGTCTTGGCCGGGCGTTTCTCGACCTATGTCGAGAATGCACGCTTCAAGTGGAATGGCGTGCAGTTCGCCTCGGCGCATGTGGTGGGTTCGCTCAACAATTACGACGAAGGGCGTCCGGAGGCAGTGGCGGAATACGAGGCGCGTAACGCCGCCAATATTGCCTGGATCGACGATGCATTTCGAATTGCACGCGCAGAGGATGCGAAGGGGCTTGTCTTGTTCTGGCAGGCCAATGTTCACGCAACGCCGCGTCTCAATCCCGGCGCGGCTTTCGCCAAGCCTTTCGAAGCCACGATCGAGGCCGTCGCGCGCGGCGCGTCCGCTTTCGCTCGGCCGGTGCTCGTCATCTACGGCGATTTCCACTTTTTCGAAGTGCGCCCGTTCGTGAACATGAAGCGCGAACCCGTGCGTCACGTCACGCGCATGCAGGTCTATGGCGATGGAGCGGTTCATGCCGTGCGCGTACGCGTCGATCCCGCCGATCCCGCGTTGTTCGGGATCGCGCCGCTGATCGTTCCGGAAAACGGGTTACCTTAGGGCGTGTCATAAAACTTCTATCTGGCTGCCTTGTTTGTGGCGTAATCGATCCCTATCTTTCCTCCAATCGGATGCGGCGATCTTAAAAAGGTTGCTCCCGATGAGCGAGCGCCGGGCCGGATGTACGCCCGGCGTTTTGTTTTTTGGCGGTTGCGCTGCGGCAGTTGCGGTGGGAGAATTACTTCTCACTCTTTAATCGATGAGCCCCGCATGCTCCCGCCGATGATCTCCAAACTTTTCGTTACCGCAGCTATTTGCGTAACGGCATGCGTTGCGCCCGTCTCTGCCGAAGAAGTCCCGCGCCTTAAGCCAATCGGAGTGATCGGCGTTACCGGCGACATCCTCGGCAAGAAGGGCAAGGCGGCGAAGGACGTCAGCGGCATGGCCTGCATGCCCGGCGACAGCGCGGAGAAACTTTGCGTACTCGTCAACGACGAGAACTCGGGGGCGCAATTCGTCCGGCTCGCCGGCGCAACTCTCCGGCCTGGCAAAGTAAATCCGCTCATCGGCGGCAAGGCCCCGGCGGATGCTTTCGGACAACCGCCGGAACCCTCCTGCGGCAAGGAGAAGAAGTTTGCCGAGTTCGATGGCGAAGGCGTCGCGTTCGGCGACGGGCATTTTTATGTTGTGAGTTCGCATGGCTGTTCGCGCAACTCGGAAGGCTATCGCCTTTCCTCGTTTTTGCTGGCGCGTTTCAGAGCCTATCCAGATCAACTGCCGAGCGGAGCAGAACTGACTTATCGGGTTTCCGACGTGCTTGCTGCGGCGAAGTCGGCGGGATCGCGCTTCGGCAAAGCGCTCGATGCCGGCAGCAATGGCCTCAATATCGAGGGAATCGCTTTCGTCGCACGCAAATTATGGTTCGGCTTGCGCGCGCCGGTCGACGGTTCGAATGCCTATCTCATCGGTGTCGGCGCAGCGGAATTGTTCGCGCCGGGCAATGCGCGCTGGCAGGGTCAACCCGATGTCGTTGCGCTGGCGCTCGGCGAACGGCGTGGCATTCGCGATCTAACGGCGCTGCCGGACGGGCGGCTCCTCGTGCTCTCCGGACCGGCGCAGGAGCAGAAACTCGATTACCGGCTTCACATCGTCGATCCCGCAAAGCCCGATACGCTTCGCACCATCGGCATCGTCGATGCGCCGAAGAAGGGCAAGGCGGAGGTTGTCACCGTCCTGCAAGAGAACGGCGGCGAACTGGTGGTCGCCGTTCTCTTCGATGGTGTGAAGAACGGCGGCGGGGCGCTCTATCGCATCAGGATACGATAGCGATTTAAAGATATTGCTGCATTTCCTGCGCGAACCTGTCGGCCATGCGGCGAGCCGCGGCCGGTCTGGGATGAAGCTCGTCCCACCATTCGTTCTTCTTCACATCTTTGCGAAGATCCATGTAGGTGACGCGCTTCTTGTTGGCGGCAGCGAGCGCGGCAAGGCGCACATTGAAAGCATCGACCATGGCGCGGGTGATGGCCGAGCACATCGCAGCGTCGTCAACGGGATCGAATCCCTTGAAGGCGAAGGCATCGCCGAGCCAGTGACCGTTGACCTGAGCAATGGCATAGGCATAGCCGTGAACGAAGATCTTGGTTTTCGGAGAAATCTGCGCAACCTTTGCGACCATGCCTTTATACAGATTCAATACATGATCCATCGTGTCGTTGAAGGAATCCTTGATGTAGCGTGGCGCATTGGCGACGTCATTGTCGCCTGAGACGCGCTGGTTCAGGTGCCTGGCGAGATCGCCGAGTACGTCGTTGCCGCCACCCGAGAACATAAAGACGCGATAGTTCGAGGACTTCAGCGCTTTTGCATATTCGCCCGAACCGATGATGCCTTCGATGGTGTCGCCTGGTGTCGCAATTTCGTGAACGGGAAAGTGATTCTTTCCGAGCGCATCGACAATGGTGCTGGAGTAGAGCCATGGCAGGTCGAACCATGAATCGCCTTCGGCGAGAACTTTCGCGGTGGCAGCCGCATCTCCCGTCTCCGACTCGATGATGCCTTTCATCGCATCGTGCGCGAGCGCCTCGACGCCGGCAGTTGCGAGCGCTGTCGTACCTGCCGTATTGAGTGCAGACTTCCGTAGTCTGATGTCCAATTTTCCACCGCCTTTATCCGGCGGAACGATTTCGAAGTATCTCTTGTAATCCTGCCGCGTGATCTGCTTTTTCTCGATCTTATTGACGAGTTCGGACAGAGTGACTTTGACAGCCATTTCAAGCCCTCCACGCTTGCATGATCATTTTAATTAAGAACAAATTTTGCCATTGGGCTGGCAAGCTTCAGCCTCTGGAAGCGTAGCACCTGAAATAATGAACGCCAAAGAGCAATTTATGGGGCCCGGGCGGCCGCGATTTCCGCAACGATGGCTTCCGCAGCGGCCTTGGGATCGGCCGCCTGCGTGACGGGCCTTCCAATCACGAGATGATCGGCTCCTGCTGCGATGGCGCGGGCAGGCGTCATCACGCGCTTCTGATCGGCGACATCCGCGCCCGCCGGCCGTATGCCCGGCGTCACCAGCAGCATGTCCGGCCCGAGCGCGGCGCGCATGCCCGCTGCTTCTTCGGCCGAGAGAATGAGGCCATGGACGCCCGCTTCCTTCGCCTGTTGCGCCCGGCGCGCCACGAGATCCTTCACGCCAAGGGCGAAGCCGGCCTCGCGCAGATCGTTGTCGTCGTAGCTAGTCATCACCGTGACGGCGAGCAACTTGAGCGGCGAGTTTCCGAGGGCCTGACGCGCCGCCTTCATCGTTTGCGGATAGGCATGAATGGTCAGGAAAGTCGCGCCGAGGTGAGCGACCTGTTCGGTCGCGCGCGCAACCGTGTTGGGAATGTCGTGCAGTTTGAGATCGAGAAAGACCTTCTTGCCGGCGCGAACCAGTTCTTCGGCCAGCGGCAGCCCGCCGCTATAGGTCAGCTCCATGCCGATCTTGTAGAAACTCACGGCGTCGCCGAGCGTCTCGATCATCGCCCGCGCCTGCGCAACCGAGGGCAGGTCGAGCGCAACGATCAGGCGGTCGCGGGGTGAAGTCGTTCCGGTCATGCGGCGATCCAGGAGTGAGGGCAGGATGAGTCGCTGCCTATCGCGCTTTTCATGCGGATGGAATGACCTGAAGGAAAGAAGTTGCGGACGGGGACTTTACCGCCCCTTGCGTTTGTTCTGGTTGATCTTCTTCCACAGCGCCATGGCGGGCTTCATATCGAGTTCCTTGCGCAACCGCTCGGCGCGCATTTCGAAATCGCTGCGCATGCGATCGCGTACGAGGCGGAATTCCGTCTCGATGCGGTCGCGTTTTTCGAGAATCTCATCGCGCACCTTGTGCGCGCCGCCCCTGATCTTGCGGATGATGGCCTTGTGGCCGCTGTCTTCGGCAAGCGCCACGAACTCGCGGGCAGGGCGGTAGCACCAGACGCGCGCCGGCGGCAGGTTCATCCACACCGGCGCCGAGGCACTGGCGGAAAAGGCGATGCCGTGGCCGTTCTGCGCATGGCGCGGAATGGGCGAGACCATGCCGTATGTGAACTGGATGAAATTGCCGCGCGGATCGAGCAGCGCAAAGGCTTCGCGCAACAGGTTCAGACGATCCGGCTCGGGGCGGTTCAGCAGCGGCAGGCTCGAAACGACGGCGGCGAAAGGTTCTACCGTCGCAAGGTCTCCGAGCGTATCGACGATGTTATAGGCGTCGCCTTGCACGACCTTCACGCCGGGAAACTTGCGCTCGAGCAGTTTGCAGAAGGCGGGATCGTATTCGATGAGAATGAGACGTTCGGGCGCGACGCCGTGTTCGATCAGCGCCTTCGTCACCGGCCCGGTGCCGGGGCCGAGTTCCACGATGGGGCCGGGAATGGACACATCGACATTGCGCGCCATCGCTTTCGCGAGTGCCTTGCCGGATGGGGAGACAGCGCCGGTGGCGACGGGATTTTCGATCCAGGCTTTGAAAAAGCGGGCTTCGTCCGCCAGCCTTGCCGGCAGCGAACGGTCGGGGCGGCCATGGGGCTCGTCGTGGACTTTACGCCTTGACTTCAAGTTCGACTGCGAACGCACTGCGCCCCCTCGTGTACGATGCTGCCAAGCCTACTAAAGGCGAAATGATAAGCTATCGTCAAGAAACCGTCATGCGGCTGGACGCGCGTTGTGCCAGAAATAGATGAGATTGGCAAAAGCTCCTTTATATCAGTTGGTTGTAATCACATTCCCTGTGTACAGCGCGCCTGCCGCGCTCACGATGTCGGCAGAAACGGGGCCAGCAGGGCGTTGTTGTCGCGCTCGAGGTGCAAAATGCGGTCTTTCGTGAAGGCGTAAGCGCCGCGCATGAGCACCGTGTGATGGTCCCAGCTCATGATGCCGACGCCGTCCCTGATCGGCGGCACGATGACGAGGTCTCGCGGGCTGCCGGAGAGTTCGGTGTCGGGACTGAGGGTGATGGCGCGGGTCAGGACTTCCGCTATGCCCGGCGCCTTCGGCAGCGCGCGTCCGGTCAGGAAGTTCGGCAAGGATGAGGCAAGTTGCCAGCGGCCCGGCAGGTCCTCGTATTTGACGTCGAAATATTGTGCGTCACCCATGCGGAAGGCGACGACGACATTCGGTCCCGCGCTGAAGCTTTGCATGACACGCAAGGGCACATTGTCGAGCAGGCAACCATCGACCAACATCTCGCCCCGCGCCGTATAAAAGGGCGGCAGCAGACCGGGGATAGCCCCCGAGGCACGCACGGCCTGCCATACCGGACCGGTGCGATGCACATGTTCCTCGCCGGTCGACAGGTTGGTCGACAGCGCGAAGAAGGGGACGTGCAGATCCTCGATGCAGGTTTCGCCATAGTGCGCGCGCAAGGCGGCATCGAAAGGATGATGATCGAACAGGCTGTAGCGGGGGATTGTGAAGCGGCCCATGGCCCGGCGTGTGAGGAAGATGTCTTCGACGCGCGCATCGACCTCGTCCGCTTCGAGCCCGTAGGCGAAGGCGGCGGCCATGGCGGCGCCGGCGCTCGTGCCGCCGAAGATATCGAAACGGACTCCGTGCTCGCGAAACGCCTTGTAGACGCCGACCTGCGCCGCGCAGATCGCGCCGCCGCCCGAGGCGACGAAGCCGATGGCGTTGCCTGTCAGAAAGCGCGCGATGCGCGCGACATCGGCGATATCGCCTTCGACGACATGATGATGCATCGACACCTGGCGCAACGTGAGCCAGCGCGCGGTGCCGGAATGAACGGGTGTCGCGGTGTCGTGAAGCAGCACGAGACGCACGTCGCAATCGTTGCAATGGGCGGCGACGAATTCCTCGATTTCGAGCAGCGCGGGGTCATCGTTTGCTGCAGCGATGATGAGAACGCAATCGACGACCGGCAGGATGTGCCGCTTCAGGCCGTCATCCATGCCGGATGTGTCGAAGACTGCGAAATCCGTTTCGTCTTCGACGGCCTCGATCCATCCGGTAATATCGTGCGGGTCGGCGACGAGCGGCGGACAAAAGCGCTGGGGCACGTCGCCGGCGCCTACGTGCCCTGTCTTGCCGAAGCACTTCAATTCGGCGGAAAGTTGCCGCACGAAGCTGGCCATTCTGTCCCCGTTACCGGCGCCGACGACCGCGATCGTGCTCGGCGGCTGGAAAATGCGGCGGTCCCCCAGCCGGGGCGTCGCGTGCGCCAGCCGGTCAGCGAGGGAGGTGATCAGCGCGCGCGTGAAACGCGGCGCGGAGCGCGAGAGCTCGTCCATCTGGTTCTGATCGAAGGCCAGGACGAGGCTGTCGCGCTTGGCGCGCACATTCGCGGTGCGCGCCCCGCCGCGGAAGAAAGCGATTTCACCGATGGGCTCGCCGCGCCGTATTTCGTTGATGGCGCCCTTTCGGCCTTCCACCTGCACGGCGAAACGGCCATTGAGGACGAAATAAAGTACGTCTGCCGGTTCACCCTGCCGCACGAGCAAGGCTCCGCGCGGCACGGTGAGAAAACGGCCGATGCGCGCGAGCTTGCGAATGTCTTCGGTCGACAGGGCGCGAAACGCCTCGATCGACGCAATGGCTTCGAGATCCGACTGATCGAAGGCGTGCGACATCCTTGCAGCCCTCCCCACTTCAAAGAGGGCAGACTGGCACGGATCGCAAATTCCGCAAACGGCTCCGTTTCAGGTTTTTGCCCGCCGCCCATTGCCCCTCGCTCGGCTGGGCGCTTATGGTCGCCATTCCCAAGGAAAAATAAGGCCCATCAGAATCATGGACGATACGCCCAAACGCCCGAAGCGCCCCACCATCACCGATCAGGAAGCCCTCCTGTTCCACTCGCGCGGGCGGCCCGGCAAGATCGAGATCATTTCCTCCAAGCCGATGGCGACCCAGCGCGACCTTTCGCTGGCCTATTCGCCCGGCGTCGCCGTGCCGGTGCTGGAGATCGCGCGCGATCCCTCGACGGCCTTCGACTACACCGCCCGCGGCAACATCGTCGCCGTGATTTCCAACGGGACAGCCATTCTCGGCCTTGGCAACCTCGGGGCGCTCGCCTCCAAACCTGTCATGGAAGGCAAGGCCGTTCTGTTCAAGCGCTTTGCCGATATCGATTCCATCGATCTCGAAGTGGATACGGAAGACCCGGACGAATTCATCAATGCGGTGAAATTTCTGGGGCCGTCGTTCGGCGGCATCAATCTGGAGGATATCAAGGCTCCGGAATGCTTCATCATCGAGCAGCGCCTGCGCGAATTGATGGACATCCCTGTCTTCCATGACGACCAGCACGGCACGGCCATCATCAGCGCGGCTGGCATTCTCAACGCGATCAAGCTGACGGGCCGCGACATCAAGACAACCAAGCTCGTATGCAATGGCGCGGGCGCGGCTGGCATCGCCTGTCTCGATCTTATCAAGGCGATGGGTTTCGCGCCGGAAAACGTCATTCTCTGCGACACCAAGGGCGTGATCTATCAGGGCCGTACCGAGGGCATGAACCAGTGGAAGTCGGCGCACGCGGCGGTCACGAAATCGCGCACGCTGGAAGAAGCGATGGTTGGCGCGGACGTGTTCTTCGGCCTCTCCGTGAAAGGTGCGGTGACGCCGGAAATGGTCAAGTCAATGGCGAAGGATCCGATCATCTTCGCGATGGCCAATCCGGATCCAGAAATCACGCCCGAGGACGCGCTCGCCGTTCGCGACGACGTGATCATTGCGACGGGCCGTTCGGACTATCCAAATCAGGTCAACAACGTCCTCGGCTTCCCTTACATCTTCCGCGGCGCGCTCGACGTGCGGGCGACGACGATCAACATGGAGATGAAGATCGCCGCCGCGCATGCGCTTGCGCAACTCGCGCAGGAAGACGTGCCTGACGAAGTCGCGCTCGCCTATCAGGGCGCCCGCCCGCGCTTCGGGCGCGAATATATCATTCCCGCGCCTTTCGATCCGCGCCTCATCAGCGTGGTGCCGGCAGCGGTGGCGAAAGCCGCGATGGACAGTGGCGTTGCGCGCCGCCCCATCGTCGACATGAAGGCCTACGAAGCGCAGCTCTCTGCGCGGCGCGACCCCGTGGCCGGCGCATTGCAACGGATTTTCGAACGCGTGCGGCGTTATCCCAAGCGCGTCGTTTTCGCCGAAGGCGAGGAAGAACAGGTCATCCGCGCTGCGGTGTCCTTCGTGAATCAAGGCCTCGGCACAGCCATTCTGGTTGGCCGCGAAGACCTCGTGAAGGAAAACGCCGAGAAGGTCGGCGTCGACATTTCCGGCGGCAATATCGAAATCCACAATGCGCGCCTGTCGCTCCGCAACCAGACCTACATGCAGTTTCTCTACGAACGGCTCCAGCGCAAGGGCTACCTGCAGCGCGACTGTCAACGCCTGATCAATCAAGACCGCAATTCCTTCGCGGCGGCCATGGTGGCGCAGGGGGACGCGGACGCGATGGTGACCGGCGTGACGCGAAACTTCTCCATCGCGTTGGAGGAAGTGCGCCGCGTCATCGACGCCAAACCCGGCCACCGCGTCATGGGCCTATCGCTGATTCTCGCCAAGGGCCGCACTGTTCTGGTTGCCGACACGGCCATAGCGGAGAATCCGAGCGCGCGCGATCTTGCCGACATCGCCAAGGAAGCGGCGGGCGTGGCGCGCCGTCTCGGCACGGAGCCGCGCATCGCCTTGCTCGCCTTCTCGACTTTCGGCCATCCGCAGAGCGAGCGTTCGCTGCATGTGCAGGAAGCGGTGCGCCTGCTCGACGCGGAGCGCGTCGATTTCGAATACGACGGCGAAATGTCTGCCGAAGTCGCGCTCAACAAGGACGCGATGGCGGCCTATCCGTTCAACCGCCTCAGCGACACGGCGAATGTGCTGATCATGCCCGCGTTTCACTCGGCCTCGATTTCGACCAAGATGCTGCTCGAACTCGGCGGCGCCACGGTTATCGGTCCGATGATCGTTGGTCTCGACAAGCCGATCCAGATCGTGCCGCTCGGCGCGAAGGATCAGGACATCGTCAACATGGCGGCGCTGGCGGCGTTCAATCTCGGCGGCTGATCATCAGCCGCCGTCAATTATCGTGAGCGGTTTGAAAGCCGCCGCGAATGTTTCGGGGGAAACACATGAACGAGTTGAAGCGCGTTGGCCTGATCGGCCTCGGCGCCATGGGCCGGCCGATGGCGCGCCACCTGCGCGACAAGGGGTTCGAGGTTTGCGGCTACGATCCGATGGCGGCGGCGCAGGAAAAGGCGATGCTGCTGGGCGTGCCGCTGAAGTCTTCGCCAGCGGACGTGGCGCGCGCCAGCGAGATCGTCATCGTCGTCGTCGGTTTCGATTCAGATGTCGAGAAAGTCTTCTTCGGACCGGGCGGGCTGATGGAAGCCAAGCGTCCCGATCTCATTGTCGCCATCGGCTCGACCATTGCGCCCTCTTACGCACGCGAACTCGCCGAACGGATCGAAGGCTCCGGCATCATCCTGATCGACATGCCGCTGACCCGTGGCGAGTGGGCAGCCGAAGCGGCACAGATGCTTGTGCTTGGCGGTGGCGACGAACATGCCTTCGAAAGATGCCGCCCAATCTTTTCCACGTTCGCCGCGGATATTTTCCATCTCGGTCCGTTTGGCGCGGGACAGGTCGGCAAGATGATCAACAACATGATGCTCTGGGCTTGCATGTCCGCAACGGATGAGGGTTTGCGCCTCGCGGACAGGATGGGCGTCGACCGCGAGAAGCTACGCAATGCGCTTGGCCATTCGAGCGCGCAAAACTGGTCGATGACGACGCGCGCCGAAGAAAAGCCGACGCCATGGGCGGAAAAAGACATGCTGATCGCCATGCAGGAAGCGGACAATGTGCGTATGCCTTTGCCGCTTTCCGGCGTCGTGCGTGAACTGATCAAGGACTTCAAGGTGCGCATGAATTATCCGACGCCAAAGGCGCCGAAATGAGTTGGAAGGCCTGCCTCAAGCGTGGCTACGGCAATTGCGGCTTTGCCTTTCGGCGTTTGCGAATTAGTGTCGCGAGCAAGGGAAGGGAGACCCGGCCATGACGCTGGCAATGCAGGCGCGCACGTGCGCCCATACTCTGGTGGCTGCAACGCTGATTGGTAGTGGGGGTGCGGCTTATGCGCAGAGCGACGACGTCGCGGCATTTTATACGGGCAAGACGGTCAGCATTGTCGTCGGGCACGAGCCGGGCACGGGCTTCGACATCTATTCGCGCGTGATCTACCGGCACATGGGCAAGTACATTCCGGGCAATCCCTCAATGGTCGTGCAGAACATGCCCGGCGCGAGCGGCGTGCAGGCGGCGAACTGGCTTTATACGATCGCGCCGAAGGACGGCACGGTGATGGCGACCTTCACGCAGAACGTGCCGCTGGAGCCTCTTTTCGGCAACCGGCAGGCGAAGTTCGATCCGGCGCAATTCGTATGGGTCGGCAATGCCGAGCAGAGCATCACGGTCTGCGGAATCACTACGCGGGCAGGCGTGAAGACCTTCTCCGACCTGCAGCAAAAGCCGACGATCTTCGGCGCGACAGGCGCCACCGGGCCATTGTTGAAGGCGGCGCTGTCGGTGAAGAACCTGATGGGCGCAAAGATGAGCATCGTCACGGGCTACAAGGGCTCGGCAAGCGTCAAGGCGGCGATGCTCACGGGCGAAGTGCATGGCATCTGCGGCTTGCCGTGGTCGACCGTGAAGTCGTTCTGGAAATCGGAGATCGACAGCGGCGAATTCAAGCCGATCATCCAGCTCAGTGGCGAGAAGCTGGCGGAGCTGGGCGACATTCCACACGCCAACGATTTCATCAAGAGCGAACAGGACAAGCAGCTCTTCGGGCTTCTGTTCGACGTGCAGGTGCTCGGGCGTTCCTATACTTTGCCGCCGGGCGTGCCTCAGCCGCGCGTGGATGCGTTGCGCAAGGCGTTCATGGCGACGATGCGAGATGCAAAATTTGTCGAGGAAGCGCAGAAGACCGGGCTCGACATATCGCCCGCACCGGGCGACGAAGTCGGCGAATTGTGGCAGCGTTTTGCCTTCACGCCGAAGGAAATTGTCGAGCGCGCGATCAAGGTGACGACACCGGAGTAGGTGCGCTCGATGCTGAAGATCAAGTCGGCGGGTTCGACCGTCTATGGATTGCGTGCTGCCGTTTCGGCCTGCGCGCGCCCTGATGATGTCGAAGTCTCAACGGATCACGGGCATTTCATTCATGGCTTCGTTGTCGAGGGGGCATGCGACGCGGACATCGTGATTATTCCGTTCGACATGCTGGAGGATCTCGACCGCCGTGGCCTGCTTGCGGGCGTGCGCCGGCGCATCGGCCATACGGGCATCGGTTATTGCGTGCCGTCTGGCGCGACTGCGCCCTCTATCGCCGATGCACCGGGGCTGAGCGCCGCCGTGCTGGATGCGGCGGCTCTTTACCTCACGACCGCGCCGACAGGCGAGCATATGCTGGCCTGCCTCAAGGACATTGGACTGCGCAGCGAGATCGAGAGCAAGCTGAAGCTGTTCGACCGCGCGAGCGATATGCTGACGGCGCTGGCGAAAGAGCACAGCGCAGTTTTGGCGTTCGGGCCGACGACGGAATTGCTGGCCTGGCGGAAGAAGGGCATCGCCTATGGCGGAAGCGTGCCGTTCGAATTCGACGTGCCGCTCGCCTATGACGCGGCTGTCCTGGCCCGCTCTGCACGGCAAGACGCTGCGGGCGATTTTCTCGACTATCTGGCCGGCCCGGAAGGGCTGTTGCACTTCCGCGATAGCGGCGTTGAATGATCAGCCAAACATGGCTGCGCCGTTGACGATCATCGTCTCGCCGCTGACATAGCGCGAAGCGTCGGAAACGAGGAAGCACATCACGTCCGCGATCTCGTCGGCGGTTCCGATATGACCGAGAGGGATCTGTTTCAACGACGCAGCGCGGTTTTCCGGCGAGTATTTTGCGATCATCGGCGTCTCGGTGACCCCGGGCATGACGGCGTTCACGCGGATTCCGTCTGGCCCGAGCGAGCGCGCCAGGGATCGCACGAGACCGACGATCGCCGCCTTCGACGCCACATAGGCCGGGCCCCCCATGCCGGCCTGCCCGCCTATGCCGCCGGCCAAAACATTCGCCGAGGAGGTCAAAACGATGGCCCCGCCCCCGCGCGCGCGCATCGCCTTCGCAGCCGCCTTGGCCACCAGAAACGAACCGGTGACATTGACCTGAAGCACGCGATTGAACTCGTCGGCTTCAAGATCCATCCAGAAGGAGGGCGAATGGAGGGCCGCGCAATGGATGACGCTATCCAGTGGGCCGAGCTGAAACTCGCTGCGCGCCACAGCCTGCTCGACGGCAGCCGGGTTCGAGACGTCGCATGGCAAGGCGAGCAGATTCTCGGTATCGGGGCCCAGCGCACTGGCCAGCGAATCCGCGTTCAGATCGATTGCCGCCACGCGATCTCCCTGCCGCAGCAGATTTCGGGTGCAGGCGAGGCCGATACCGCTTGCCGCGCCTGTTACGAAGATCGTGCGAGCCATTCATTCCTCCCGAAAATTTTGTGATCCGATGCCGAGGGGGTCCCGGAGGGCCGGCTGGCCGCGCAGTTGCGGACGGCATGATCCTGCCATATCCAGAATACGACGGGAGACCAGATAATGATCAGAGCGAACTTCATTTCCACAAAAGGCGCATGGCAGGCGAAAGCCGCCGACAGCGTGGTGCTCGATTACGAGGAACGTCATCGCCGCCGGGTGACGATGACCGGCGTGCGCGGCACGGAATTCCTGCTCGACCTGCCAGAGGCGGTTCACATTCGTGGCGGCGATGCGCTGGTGCTGGAAGATGGGCGGCTGATCGAAGTCGTCGCCGCGCCGGAGAAGCTTGCGGAGATTCGCACGACCGATCCGCGCCTGATGGTGCGGCTCGCCTATCATCTGGGCAATCGGCATGCCCCGGCGGAAATCCTTCTCAAGGCGATCCGCATCCGCAGGGATCATGTGCTCGAGGAGATGGTGAAGTCGCTCGGCGCGAAGGTGATGCATATCGAGGCGCCGTTCGAGCCGGATGGGGGGGCGTATGAAGCGCCCGCGGAAGCGCCGGCCGCTGCCGCGCACAAGCACTCCCATCACGATCATGGCCACAAGCACGATCACGGACATGGTCATCATGGCCACGAACATCATGACCACGATCACAAGCACGGTCATGATCATGCGCACGACCACATGCACGACGAGCATTGCACGGACGAGCATTGCGAGGTGCATGGACATGCGCATGGCGACGCGCACGATCATAAACATGAGGCGCACGATCATGGCCACAAACACGATCATGCCCATGAAGAACATGCTCATGACAAGCATGCGCATGACGACCACGGCCACAAGCATGGCCACGCGCACGATCATAAGCACTGAGACGTGAGCGCCGGCAATCCGCTTGCATTGCTGGCCTGGCTGTCGCCAGCCTATCCTGTCGGCGCCTATGCCTATTCGCACGGGCTCGAATGGGCGGTCGAAGCGGGCGACGTCAAAGATCGGGAAACGCTGGTCGCCTGGATCGGCGATATTCTACGGCACGGATCCGGCCGCAACGACGCCATTCTCTTTACGGCGGCCTGGCGCGAGGCGCGCGCGGGCGGCGACAAGCTCACTGAGCTTGCCGAGCTGGCGATTGCGCTGGCTCCTTCGCGCGAACGCAGGCTGGAAGCGCAGCAGCAGGGTTCGGCCTTTCTCGCGGCAACGCGCGCCGCCTGGCCGCATCCTGCTCTCGATCATTTCGCAAAAAGCGCGGGCGCGAATACGGCCTATTGTATCGCCTTCGCCGTGGCGGCGGCTGCGCATGAACTGGACCTGCGGCCTGCGCTCGATGCGTTTCTTTCGGCCTTCGCCTCCAATCTCGTGTCCGGCGCTGTGCGCATGAGTGTCATCGGTCAGACCGAGGGACAGATGGCCGTCGCCGAACTCAGCGTCATCGCGCGCGAAGTTGCGGATGTCGCCGAATATTCTTCGCTTGACGACCTCGGCGGTTCGGCCTTTCGTGCCGACATCGCCGCCATGCGGCACGAGACGCAAAATTCGAGGCTTTTCCGCTCATGAGCGCACAGAATGCAAACGGTCCGCTGCGCGTGGGCATCGGCGGTCCGGTCGGCGCAGGCAAGACGGCGCTGACGGAACAATTGTGCAAGCGCCTGCGCGACACTTACGATATTTGCGCCATCACCAACGACATCTATACGCAGGAAGATGCGCGCATTCTCACGGCGGCCGGCGCGCTGCCGCCCGAGCGCATCATGGGCGTCGAGACCGGCGGCTGTCCGCATACGGCCATTCGCGAGGATTGTTCGATCAATCTGCACGCGGTGGCGCAGATGCGCGCGCGGTTCCCGAACCTCGATCTCATCCTCATCGAATCCGGCGGCGACAATCTCGCGGCAACCTTCAGCCCGGAACTCGCGGATCTCACCATCTATGTCATCGACGTCGCGCAGGGCGAGAAGATCCCCCGCAAGGGCGGGCCGGGCATCACGCGCTCCGATCTTCTCGTGATCAACAAGGTCGATCTTGCGCCACTCGTCGGCGCCGATCTCGGTATCATGGAAAGCGATACGAAGAAGCAGCGCGGCGCGCGTCCCTTCGTGTTCACCAACATGCGGACGGGGCAAGGACTCGAGACAATTGTGCAGTTTATTGCGCAACGCGGCGGCCTCGCCGCGTGATTAAATAGCGTGCGCGCTGCACGTTGTTGATTCTGAATATGATGCCGATTGCGCCTTTCGCCTTCGTATTAAGCAGATAATTGCCTATATTTTGCGCATAAGTGACTGCTGAATATATGGGCAGACCGGCCCCGATGACTCACCGATAATCGTTTTGATTCAGATGGTTGCGCTGAGCTGAAGCGGTTGGCACACGCCTTGCTGAACCCTTAACGGCAATAGTGCCGGCTTCAAGAGGTTTCACCCATGAGTTTTGGCAAGATCAGCAGGCGCGGGGCAATGTCCGCGATGGTCGGCGGCGCCATGATGCTTGGCGCATCGCTCCCCGCCTTCTCGCAGGAAACGATCAAGGTTGGCATCCTGCATTCGCTCTCGGGCACCATGGCGATCAGCGAGACGACGCTGAAAGACGTGATGCTCATGCTTATCGAAGAGCAGAACAAGAAGGGCGGATTGCTCGGCAAGAAACTCGAGGCGGTCGTCGTCGATCCCGCTTCCAACTGGCCGCTGTTCGCCGAAAAGGCGCGCGAACTCATCACGCAACAGAAGGTCGCCGCCGTGTTCGGCTGCTGGACCTCGGTGAGCCGCAAATCCGTGCTCCCTGTCTTCAAGGAACTCAACAGCATCCTCTTCTATCCCGTGCAGTACGAGGGCGAAGAGAGCGAGCGCAACGTGTTCTACACCGGCGCCGCGCCGAACCAGCAGGCGATCCCCGCCGTCGATTATCTGATGTCGAAGGATGGCGGCGAAGTGAAGCGCTGGGTGCTCGCGGGCACCGACTATGTCTATCCGCGCACGACCAACAAGATTCTCGAAGCCTATCTGCTGGCGAAGGGTGTCGCGAAGGAAGACATCATCATCAACTATACGCCGTTCGGACATTCCGACTGGCAGACGATCGTGGCCGACATCAAGAAGTTCGGCTCGGCCGGCAAGAAGACCGCAGTGGTCTCCACCATCAACGGCGACGCCAACGTTCCCTTCTATAAGGAACTCGCCAACCAGGGCATCAAGGCGACGGATATTCCGGTCGTGGCCTTCTCGGTGGGCGAAGAAGAGCTCGCGGGCATCGACACGTCGAACCTTGTCGGCCATCTCGCGGCCTGGAACTACTTCCAGTCCGTGAAGACGCCGGCGAATGACGCCTTCATCAAGGCGTGGCAGGCGTTCACCAAGAACCCGAAGCGCGTGACCAACGATCCGATGGAAGCGCATGTCGTCGGCTTCCAGATGTGGGTGAAGGCGGTCGAAAAAGCCGGCACGATCGATCCCGACAAGGTGATCGATGCGCTGCCCGGAACCGAAGCGCCGAACCTTACGGGCGGCATGTCCAAGATGCTCCCGAACCACCACATCACCAAGCCTGTCATGATCGGTGAAATCCGTAAGGACGGCCAGTTCGACGTGGTGTGGCGCACGAAGGATCTCGTTCCCGGCGACGCCTGGTCGAAATTCCTCGAAGGCTCCAAGGATCTCGTTGCAGATTGGGTCGGCAAGAAGTGCGGCAACTTCAATGTCGTCACCAACAAGTGCGGCGGCTGATCGCCCGCAACTGAAATGAAAGCGGCGCCGCTTGCCGCATCGGCAGGCGGCGTCTTCGTGAAAACATAGCAAAGAACATCCTGCGCCCCGAGGAATGCCCCATGCTTCGGACCCAAAACAAACTCGTCAGATTTGGCGGTCGGGTTGCACTGTTGCTGGCGGCGCTATGGCTTATGGCTTTCGGCGCGTTGGCCGATATTTCAAAATCCGTCGCGCGTTTCGCTGAGGACAGCTTTCCGGAGACCCGGCAAGCCGTCGAAGAAATCTCGGCTTCGGGCGTCGATCATGTCGCCGAACTTCTCGAGGCGCTGGGCGCCGGCCGGCTTTTCGTCGATCCTGAAACAAAGACGGTTTATTACCGCGATGCTTCCGGCAAGGCCCACCTCGCGGCAACAGGCGCAGAAGTTTCATCCGCGCCCGCCAAGCTCGATACCGTAAGAGTCAACAATCGCATTCGTAGCGATGTCGCCAATGCGGTCGGCGCTCTTACCTTGCGCGCAACCGACCCTGCGCGCAGAATTGCCGCTGCCGAAGCCTTGTTCAAAAGCCGTGACGCAAGCGCGCTCGAAGCGCTCGACGCCGCAATCAAGGTGGAGAAAGATGCTCGCGTCGCCAAGAAATTTGCAGAAGCGCGCGCTGCAATTTTGCTCGCACGCGACGCGACTTCGCGGCAGGAGCGGCTCGAGGCTGTAGAAACATTGCGCGCGCGGGGCGATCCTTCCGCCGCGGCTGTCCTGCGCGGCCTTCCCGCCAGCGCCGACGCCGAGACCAGATCGCTCGCCGCGAACGCGATCGCCGCCATCGAGCAGCGTCAGAAGATCATCGGCTATGTGCAGAATGTCTGGTACGGCTTTTCGTTAGGTTCGGTGCTTCTGCTTGCCGCCATCGGACTCGCCATCACCTTCGGCGTGATGGGCGTCATCAACATGGCGCATGGCGAGATGGTGATGCTTGGCGCCTATACGACATTCGTCGTTCAGGAAGTCTTTCGCGCCTATGCTCCTGCCTATATGGGATGGTCTCTGCCGATTGCATTGCCAATGGCCTTTCTCTTCACTGGCCTTGTCGGCATCGCCATCGAACGCGGCATCATACGCTTTCTCTACGGACGTCCGCTGGAGACGCTGCTGGCGACATGGGGCGTCAGCCTGATCCTGCAGCAGGCGGTGCGTACGATCTTCGGCCCGACGAACCGCGAAGTGACTGCGCCGTCATACATGTCCGGGGCATTCGATTTCATGGGTCTCTCCATCACTTGGGGCCGCATGTGGATCATCCTGTTCACGCTGGTGCTGTTCGCCGCCCTGCTTGTTGCGTTGAAGGCGACGCCGCTGGGTCTGCAAATGCGCGCTGTGACGCAGAACCGGCGCATGGCGAGTTCCATGGGCATCCGGACACCCTTTGTCGACGCGATGACCTTCGGCTTCGGCTCAGGGCTCGCTGGACTTGCGGGCGTCGCGCTGTCGCAAATTGACAATGTGTCTCCGAACCTCGGGCAGACCTATATCATCGACAGCTTCATGGTCGTGGTGTTCGGTGGTGTCGGCAATCTCTGGGGCACGCTGGTGTCGGCTTTCGCGCTCGGCGTCGCGAACAAGTTCATGGAGCCGATGGCCGGCGCGGTGCTCGCGAAGATATTCATCCTCGTACTGCTGATCCTGTTCATCCAGAAGCGCCCGCGCGGTCTGTTCGCGCTGAAGGGAAGGGCGGTGGAAGCATGATCACGAAGGCTTTCTTCGCGCGCTTCGACAAGCTCGCCATGTGGTTCGTGATCTTCATGATCGCGGTCGCGATCCTAGTGCCGTTGTCTAATCTGCTGCTGCCGGCGTCGTCGCCATTTCATGTGCCAACTTATCTCGTCGCCCTGCTCGGCAAATATCTGTGTTACGCGATCCTGGCGATTTCTCTCGATCTCGTGTGGGGTTATTGCGGCATTCTCTCGCTGGGCCACGGCGCGTTCTTCGCGCTCGGCGGTTATGCGATGGGCATGTATCTCATGCGCCAGATCGGCACGCGCGGCGTCTATGCGCATCCGGTGCTGCCGGATTTCATGGTGTTCCTGAACTGGAAAGAGTTGCCTTGGTTCTGGTACGGTTTCGACATGTTCTGGTTCGCCATGCTCATGGTGCTGTTCGTGCCGGGGCTGCTGGCCTTCGTGTTCGGATGGTTCGCCTTCCGCTCGCGCGTGACGGGCGTCTATCTCTCGATCATCACGCAAGCGATGACCTATGCCCTGCTGCTCGCGTTCTTCCGCAACGATATGGGATTTGGCGGCAATAACGGCCTGACCGATTTCAAGGATATACTCGGCTTCAACGTGCAGGCGCAGGGCACGCGTGCGGCGCTGTTCTTCCTGACAGCGATGTCCCTTGTTCTTGTGTTCGTCATCTCGCGCTGGATGGTCTCGACCGCCTACGGCAAGGTGCTGGTCGCCGTGCGCGATGCGGAAAGCCGCACGCGGTTCCTCGGCTATCGCGTCGAGCATTTCAAGTTGCTGGTCTTCACCGTATCCGCGGCGATGGCGGGCCTCGCGGGTGCGCTCTATGTTCCGCAGGTTGGTATCATCAACCCCTCGGAATTTTCGCCGGCGAACTCCATCGAAGCGGTGATCTGGGTGGCGGTCGGCGGACGCGGTACGCTGGTCGGCGCCGCCATCGGCGCTGTCGCGGTGAATTTCATGAAGACGACATTTACCACAGGGCTTCTTGCGCCCTACTGGCTGTTCGCGCTGGGCGGGCTCTTCGTCTTCGTTACGCTGTTTATGCCCAAGGGCATACTCGGCGTATTTTCCGATCTTGCTGATAAATTCAGGAAGCCGAAAGCGGAAGCTGTCACACCCCCAAAGCTTCAAGTGGCGGAGTAATCCATGTCCGACAAGGAAGCCCGCGTCACGCAAGCCGTTCTTTACCTCGATGGGGTCAGCGTCAGTTTCGACGGCTATCGCGCCATCAACAATCTTTCGCTCTATCTTGCGCACGGCGAGATGCGCGCGATCATCGGACCAAATGGTGCAGGCAAGACGACGATGATGGATATCGTCACGGGCAAGACGCGGCCCGATGAAGGCGATGTTCTGTTCGATCGCGGCAAGCATGACCTGACGAAGCTGGATGAGACGGCCATCGCGGAACTGGGCATCGGCCGCAAGTTCCAAAAGCCGACTGTGTTCGAAATGCACACGGTCGCCGACAATATACTGCTCGCCTTGAAAGGACCTCGTTCGCCCTTCGCTTCTCTGTTCGGCTGGCGCAACAATGTCGAGCGCGAAAAGATTGACGCCATTCTCGAGACCTGCGGACTGACGGCGCATCGCGACCGGCCCGCCGGCGAAATCTCGCACGGGCAAAAGCAATGGCTGGAAATCGGTATGTTGCTCGCGCAGGATCCCGCCATCCTTCTCGTCGACGAGCCCGTCGCGGGCATGACCGACGCGGAGACGGAACAGACAGCGACCCTCCTGCGCGAGATCAACAAGACGCATTCGGTCATCGTCGTTGAACATGACATGCATTTCGTGCGCGCGCTCGACTGCAAGGTGACGTGTCTGCACGAAGGTTCGGTTCTGGCTGAAGGTACGCTCGATCAGGTTGCGGGCAACCAGCGCGTCATCGAAGTCTATCTGGGGCGTTGAACCATGCTGAAAGTCGAAAACATTGATCTCGCCTATGGCGCCGCGCAGGCGCTGCGGCATGTCAGCATGGTCGCCGAGCCTGGCCAGGTCTCCTGCGTTCTCGGGCGCAACGGCGTCGGCAAGACGTCGCTGATGCGCGCGATCACGGGCCACCAGCCGATCCGTGGCGGGCGCATTGAATTTGCTGGCAAGGACATATCGCGCATGGCGGCCTATGAGCGCGCGCGCATGGGCGTATCCTTCGTGCCGCAAGGGCGCGAGATTTTCCCTCTGCTGACCGTGAAAGAGAATCTCGAAACGGGATTTGCGCCGCTGCCGCGCAAGGAACGCTACATTCCCGACGAGATCTTCGACCTGTTTCCGGTGCTCGCCAGCATGATGCACCGGCGCGGCGGCGATCTATCGGGCGGACAGCAGCAACAACTAGCGATTGGCAGGGCGCTTGTCATGCGGCCCAAGCTTCTCGTGCTGGATGAGCCCACCGAGGGCATTCAACCCTCGATCATCAAGGATATCGGGCGCGCCATTGACTACTTGCGCCGTAAGGGCGAGATGGCCATTCTGCTGGTCGAACAATATTTCGACTTCGCGCGCGAACTGGCCGACCGTTTCGTCGTGCTCGAGCGCGGCGAAGTGGTGATGGCCGGCGGCAAGGCGGAACTGGCAGGCGACGATGTCCGCAAGCGGATTGCGATCTGAAGCAACGGCGAGGCAAGAGGCCGTTCCGGCATTCGTTCGGGCGCGGGGCCGTATCGCCGTCGAAGCGGTTGCCCGCGGCCAGCATACGTTCCGTGCGGACGTGCATGAGAGTGGCGCGTTGCGCGTGCGCTTTCCGCGAGAACATCTCAGGCGGCTCGATGCGACGCTGGTGAATGTCGCCGGTGGCATGACGGGTGGGGATATTTTCGAACTTGAGTTCTGTGCGCGCGAGGGAGCAAAGCTCTTCATCTCGTCCGCCGCGGCGGAGAAGGTATACCGCTCCGATGGAGCGAATGCGGAAGTCTCAGTGCGCCTGCGCGCCGAGCCGGGTGCGGATTGCATCTGGCTGCCGCAGGAAACGATTATCTTCAACGGCGCCAAACTCGTGCGGCGTCTCGACGCCGACATTGCTCGTGACGCGCGCCTGCTCGCCTGCGAAATGACGATCCTCGGCCGTGCTGCGATGGCGGAAAGGATGGATATCTTAAGCTGGCGCGAGCGCTGGCGTATCCGCCGCGACGGCAGGCTTGTGCTTGCCGAGGATACGCGCGTCGACGGCGATGCGGCAACGCATCTGGCGCGCCGGGCGACAGGCCACGGGGCGCATTGTTTTGCAACGCTTCTCTACATGGGCGAAGGCGCGGCGGATATCTGCGAAGCAATGCGCAGGTCGCTTGTGGACGACGAGACTTGCGAAGCTGGGGTTTCGACATTCGACGGATTGACCGTAGCCCGCTTCGCCGCAAAGGAAGGCGCTGCCTTGCGCGCCAGCGTCATGCGTTGTGTCGCAACAATCGAAAACATGAGCCTGCCGCGCGGCTGGCATACGTGATGTTCCGGAGGAATGAATGAATCTGACACCTCGCGAGAAGGACAAGCTGCTTATCTCGCTCGCTGCCATGGTGGCGCGCGGCCGTCTGCAGCGCGGCGTGAAGCTGAACCATCCCGAGTCCATCGCGCTGATCACTGATTTCGTGATGGAAGGCGCGCGAGACGGGCGCTCCGTCGCCGATCTCATGCAATCGGCTGCGAAAGTGCTGACGCGCGATCAGGTGATGCCCGGCATTGCCGAAATGATTCAAGACGTGCAGGTGGAAGCGACCTTCCCCGACGGCACGAAGCTCGTGACCGTGCACAATCCTATCCGCTGAGGAGATGCAGATGATACCCGGCGAAATCTTCACGGAAGACGGCGAGCTCACGCTCAACGAGGGGCGGGAGACCGTGACGCTGAAAGTCTCCAATACCGGCAACAGGCCGATCCAGGTGGGATCGCACTATCATTTCTACGAGACGAATCCGGCGCTGTCCTTCGAGCGCGACAAGGCGCGGGGCTTCCGTCTCGATATCGCAGCGGGAACGGCGGTGCGCTTCGAGCCAGGCCAGACCCGCGAGGTGCGGCTCGTTGCGCTGGCTGGCTTGCGGCGGATTTACGGATTCCGGCAGGCCGTGATGGGCAGCCTTTGAGGCGCGCGAAGGAGAACTGACATGGCAGTGAAAATTTCCCGCGCCGCCTATGCGGACATGTTCGGACCGACCAAGGGCGATCGCATCCGGCTCGCCGACACGGAAATCATCATCGAAGTGGAGAAGGATTTCACCACATACGGCGATGAGGTGAAGTTCGGCGGCGGCAAGGTGATCCGCGACGGCATGGGGCAGGCGCAGACGACGCGGGCTGCGGGCGCTGTCGATACGGTCATCACCAATGCGGTCATTCTCGATCACTGGGGAATCGTGAAGGCGGATATCGGGCTTCGCGACGGGCGCATTCACAAGATCGGCAAGGCCGGCAACCCCGACATCCAGCCCGGCGTCGACATCATCGTCGGGCCGGGAACGGAAGTGATTGCAGGCGAGGGCAAAATCGTCACGGCCGGCGGTTTCGATACGCACATCCACTTCATCTGCCCGCAGCAGATAGAGGAAGCGCTGATGTCGGGCGTCACATCGATGCTGGGTGGCGGCACGGGGCCGGCGCATGGCACGTTTGCGACGACCTGCACGCCGGGGCCCTGGCATATCGCGCGGATGATCGAGGCGGCCGACGCCTTTCCGATGAACCTCGGTTTTGCCGGCAAGGGCAATGCGTCACTGCCCGATGCGTTGCTCGAACAGGTCGTGGGCGGCGCCTGCGCGCTGAAGCTGCATGAGGACTGGGGCACGACGCCGGCCGCCATTGACAATTGTCTGAGCGTCGCAGACGCGACCGACATCCAGGTGATGATCCATACGGATACGCTGAACGAATCCGGCTTCGTGGAAGACACGATTGCGGCGTTCAAGGGGCGCACGATCCATGCGTTCCATACGGAAGGCGCGGGCGGCGGCCATGCGCCCGATATCATCAAGGTGTGCGGCCTGCCGAACGTGCTGCCATCGTCGACCAATCCGACGCGGCCCTTCACCATCAACACGCTCGACGAACATTTGGACATGCTGATGGTGTGCCACCATCTCGATCCGTCGATTGCCGAGGATCTCGCTTTCGCAGAAAGCCGCATCCGCAAGGAGACGATTGCGGCGGAAGACATCCTGCACGATATCGGCGCGCTCTCGATGATGTCTTCGGATTCGCAGGCCATGGGCCGCGTCGGCGAGGTCATTATCCGCACGTGGCAGACGGCGGACAAGATGAAGCGGCAGCGCGGCGAACTTAAAGGCGACAGCAGCCGTAACGACAACACCCGCGCCAAGCGCTACGTGGCGAAATACACGATCAATCCGGCCATTGCCCATGGCGTTTCCAGGCATATCGGTTCTGTGGAGCCGGGCAAGCTCGCCGATCTCGTGATCTGGTCGCCGGCATTCTTCGGCGTGAAGCCCGATTGCATCATCAAGGGCGGCGTCATCGTCGCTGCGCCGATGGGCGATCCCAATGCGTCGATCCCGACGCCACAGCCGGTGCATTACCGGATGATGTTCGGCGCATTCGGCAAGGCTGTCGCGGGGACATCGTTGACCTTCGTGTCGAAGGCGGCGATCGAGGCCGATCTCGAAGGGCGGCTCGGCGTTTCGAAGAAACTCGTCGCGGTGGAGAACGTGCGCGGCGGCATTTCCAAGAAGAGCATGATCCACAATGGCGCAACGCCGGACGTGCAGGTCGATCCCGAGACCTATAGCGTGAAGGCCGACGGCGAATTGCTGGTGTGCGAGCCGGCAAAGGAATTGCCGATGGCGCAGAGATATTTCATGTATTGAGGAAGCGAATGAACCCTCATGCTTCGAGACGCAGGCTGCGCCTGCTCCTCAGCATGAGGGTTCGCGTGGTGGCCCTCTTCCTGACGAGGCCCGAAGGGCCGTCTCGAAGGACGAGGGCCATGCAAGACTTGGGAGGACTCGCATGATCTTCGTCATCTCGACCGCGCGCATCAAGCCCGGTTCTCTCGATGCCTGCCTTGCGGCGGCGCGACCCTGCATCGCCGAGACTGTGAAGGAAAACGGCTGTATCGGCTATGATGTGCACACCAGCATCACCGATCCGGAGAAAGTGGTTTTCGTCGAGCGCTGGGAAAGCCGCGCGCATCTCGATGCTCATCTCACGACCGAGCATTTCAAGGTCTGGCGCGCGAAGGGCGCGGAATTTGTCGTCGGGCGCACCGTGGAGATTATTTCGCCTGAAAGGGTGGATTCGCTTTAATTGCTGTCATCCCGACAACGCGCAGCGCTGATCGGGGACAGCAGCGTAAGGAAGCGATCCCGCTCTCGCTTTGCTTGGCCGCGACGACGATGAGCCACGCCGTCTTGAAGCGCCATAGAATTATTCATGGGGTCAAGAAGGCAAGTCTTTCGTCGGTCCTGTTCGCCTTGATCTCGATGGTTTCGGCTTCGACAACGCCTTCGGCGACGAACGGATCTTCCTGCACGCGCGACCTGATCTCCTCCATTGTCGCGTTGTGGGCGAGTATCGCGCCGCCAGCATTCGGCAGCACGCCTCCGGTGAGCAGAAAAACACCATCCGCAAATCCACGTGCGATCCATGCGTTGTGGTCTGCCATCAAGGCCGGTGCATTCGAACGGTTTTCTGAAAACTTCAGAATCACGACAAACATATTTCGACCTTTCCGTTCTCCGGTCTTGGCACTGGCCTCGCTCGGCCGCGACGACAGTGGTTGTTACGCCGCGCTCCGCATCACGCTCGACCCGCGATAGCTCAGCGCCTCCGCAAGATGTATGCGCGCCGTCTTTTCAGCTCCATCAAGATCTGCGAGCGTGCGGGCGAGTTTCAGAACGCGATGGAAGCCGCGGGCGGAGAGATGCATGCGCTCGGCGGCGTCGCGCACGAGGGATGCGGCGGCGCTGTCGAGTTGCGCGACGGTTTCAATGACATTGGCAGGCGCGGCGGAATTCGTCGTGACGTGCGGCAGGCCGAGGCCGGCATAGCGCTTGTGCTGGATTGCGCGCGCGGCCGATACGCGCGCCGCGGCTTCCGCCGAACTTTCGGCGGGCGGCGGCAGAATCAGGTCGGCAGCGCTGACGGCCGGCACTTCGATGGAAAGATCGAAACGGTCGAGCAGCGGGCCGGACAGTTTTGCCTGATAGGAGGCGATGCATCGTTCGTTCGGCATGCGCTTGCAGGCATAGCCCGGCTCGGTCGCGTGGCCGCAGCGGCAGGGATTCATCGCGGCGACGATCTGGAAACGGGCGGGATAGACGACGCGGTGATTGGCGCGGGAAATGGCGACCTCGCCTGTTTCGATGGGCTGGCGCAGACTGTCCAAGACCTGCGGATTGAATTCCGGCAATTCGTCGAGGAAGAGCACGCCGTGATGGGCCAGCGAGATCTCGCCCGGTTTCGCCCGGATGCCGCCGCCGACCAATGCGGCCATGGAAGCGGAATGATGAGGCGAGCGGAAGGGGCGGCGGTCGGTCAGTTCGCCGCCAGCGAGCATGCCGGCGACCGAATGGATCATCGAGACTTCCAGCAATTCCTTCGGCGTCAGCGGCGGCAGGATGGAGGGCAGGCGCTGGGCGAGCATCGACTTGCCCGAGCCAGGCGGGCCGTTCATCAGCAAAGTATGGTCGCCGACGCGCGAGTTCACTCAAGCATACAACCTGCACGTACTCGCGGCGAGTAAAACGACGCAGACAACTCACTCAACCGGTTACTTTGCCTGGAATAATTTCTCCTTCAAAAATTCACGCACTGCATCATATGTCGCCTTAGTCCCTGAGGGTGAATAGGCAACCGTTGCCCCCCTTTTCACACAAGAATCCCGATACCCGAACGGCTCGTTGGTCTCGGTGTTGATGATAACACCTTCAGGCCCTTCTATCAGAGCACAATTCGTCGTTTGAGTTTGAGGATTAGGTTTCGCATTTATTGGTGCCAGAAGAATGTCGTACGCGTGGTGGGCGTCCGGCACATCAATAAACTGGATGTTTGCGCCGTCGGCTTTCAGTCGCATTGCAAAATCGCGGCATGGCTTGGGATCGACGTAGTCGTCAGCCGTCCCATGAAACATAAGGATCGGCTTAGCAAGTCTTTCAGTCTCATATCGATACCGCGTACCACAGGCTGCATACAAGGTAACATATGCGGCCGGCACGATACCGCTGGTATTCCAAATATTGTTCAAACGCGACTGACTCGCTTGCAAAACGTACTGGCCACCTCTCGAGAATCCCATCAACACAATCTTGCTTGCGTCTACGCGAGGATGATTCTTCAATGCTGAGAGTGCCTCGAAGATATCTACGACGCCATTCAGCCGGCCCATCAACGACTGATCTAAGCCGGTATTCGCCAATCCGCGGCCGGTGAAACTGTCAACAGCGAACGTGGAAATCCCGCTTGCCAAAAAAAGCCTTTCCCATCCCTCTATGTTTGATCCTATGCCCCCAGAACCGTGCATCAGAATCACAAGGGGTGGTTTTTCTTGCCCGCGTGCAATGCGCAAAACGCCGCCAATTGTAACCTTTGCTCCATTGCGATTTCCAGTAAGCACCTCCTTGTCACTGAGGGTCAACGATGAAAACGAAAGTACTTCGGTTCTCGCGGCGAAGTCAGGGGGAGCATTCTGCGCCGTGGCAATGTTTACTGAAGAAAGAACGAAGCTAAGCGCTGCTGCGAGGACATTAGTGCGCATCTCTCCCTCCGTTCAGATTGAAATGACCATAAGATTACATGGCTCGATTTCAATCTCGCGTTAAGCTTACCTAGGTGCGGTAGTTCTGCAAGTGGCCTGGCGATCAATACCGGGTGGGGAAATAAACGTACTTCGCTTGACAGGTGATCCGAACTCAACCGGTTATTCGCACGTCCTTCGAGAAATATTACTTGCTGGTTGAGTGATTAAGTCTTTGAGTCGACGATCAGATATGCGAAAGGCACTAAAAAAATAATTGGCTATAACATTAGGAGGTTATGTCCGCCGGCGGCTGCAATCTCGAGCGCGCGCTTGGCGCTCTCCTGCCCCTTGATGTCGCGCAGGTCGGGCATCAGTACGCCGGCTGCGCGCAGCGCCGGGCGCGGCCGCGCCATCACCTGTGTGCCACGGAAATGATTGGCGAGCTGGATGAGCGAACGGGGCGCGAGAATGTCGAGGTCCGACGAGGCCCAGGCGGCTTCCGGCCCGCAATCGAATGGGCAGATGAGGCCGTTGCCCCTGCCGTTTGCCGCGATGGCGGCGGGCAGGACGCCGGCGACCGATGTGATGGACCCGTCCAGCGCGAGTTCGCCGATCACCGTAAAACCGTTGAGACAATCTGACGGGAGCGCGCCGATGGCGGCCATGACGCCGAGGGCGATGGGCAGGTCGTAATGGCTGCCTTCCTTGGGCATGTCGGCAGGCGCAAGATTGACCGTGATGCGTTTCGCCGGCAGTGCGAGACCGGAAGCGTTGAGGGCTGCGCGCACGCGCTCGCGGGATTCGCCCACCGCCTTGTCGGCGAGGCCGACGACATTGAATTTCACGTCGCCGCCGAGAATTTGCACCTGAACATCGACAGGCCTGGCTTTAATGCCTTCGAAAGCAACGGTTGCAACACGAACTGCCATAACGGCCCCCAAGGCCAAAAGGGATGACCAGAGGCTAGCGTGACAGCACGCGGCTCGTCAAGAACAATTCAGGAACAAAATCGGATAATCCGGTTTCGATCAGGCCTTCTGCCGCTCACTTCCGCTTGCTCTGCTTTTGCCCCTCTTCGATGTAGTCCTTGAAGAATGCTATGAGACGCGGATCGGGGCGCACCATGCGCTTGTAGGTTGCTTCGAACTCGGCGCCGGTCTCGTAGTCGGGCGCAAATCGCATGGTGGCCATCGCGTCCTTCAGGAAATCCGGATCGCTGGCGAGTGCTGCAATCCCCGTTTTGACGTCCGCCAAGGCTTGCGAAGGGACACCCGGCGGCATGACCATGATGCGCTCGTAGCCGCGCGCGACCGTGTTGGTGATGTCGAAAGCTTCCCAGAGCAGACCCTCGGGGGGCTTGCCTTTCACCCGCAGGAAGTAGTCGTAAAAAGTTGTGGCCTTGATGCCCTCGGCCTTTTTCGGGCGTGGCGCACTCGCCTCATTGGCGATGTCGAGCCACAGGGCAATGGCGTCGCCTGTCGCGATCAGGTTGGGTTCGACGGAAGCGCGATAGGAGGGCAGCGATTCCGCAGTCATCTGCACTTCGCCGCGCTGGATGGCGAGGCGCACATCCGCCGCGCCAGGATAGCCCGTGACATACTTGTAGGGGATGCCAAGCAGATCGAGTTGAAGCCGCATGCGCAGGTCTTTATCGCTGTCGATCGCGAGGCCGCCTATCCAGAAGTCCTTCTGACGCATCAGATCCTCGGGCGCGTTCACGCCCGAACCTGCATTCTTGCGGATGAAGGCGACGCTGACGCCCCATCCCGAGCCAGCGAAGGAATAATTGGCGATATCGGTCTTGAGGCTCGGCACACCCATCACGGAAGCCGAGGCAACGCCGGAGAAAAATCCGAGGTTCAGGCCATCAGGCGGGGCGACCTGACCGAGCCAGTTGGCGGCGACGATTCCGCCCGCGCCTGTCATGTTGCGCGGAACGATAGTCGGATTGCCGGGGATGTGGCGGCCAAGATGCCGGGCCACCAACCGGCCCTCCGTGTCGGTAGGGCCGCCCGCTGAAAGGTTGATGATCAGCGACAATTGCTTGCCTTGATAGAAAGGCGCTGCAGTTGTCTGCGCGAGGCATGCATCGGCCGACGCACAGAGGGCGGTAAGCGCCGTGGCGAGACGTAGAACGCGCATGAGTTCCTCCCTGTCTGGCGGCTCGCATTTTTGGCCTGGCCGGGTTTCGAATAGTGTGCGCCACCGAAATGACGCGTGCAAGCCAGCTGGGAAGCAGGACTGCGAAGACAGTCCGGCAAACTGGCGAGATCGGGGGGAAGGCTATGGACGATATCGAACTCACGGCGAAGGATAGGCACAGGCTGGCCGCGGCTTTCGCACTGCCGGAGGGCAAGCCGCGCGGCGGTCTTGTCGTCATTCAGGACACTTACGGGATCGGCGGTTATATCCGCTCTGTCTGTGACTGGTATGCTGCGCTCGGCTATGCCTGTGCGGCCCCGGCGCTTTACGACCGGCAACAGCGCGGCGCGGACTTTCCGCGCACGAACGAGGGAATGGCGGCATCGCAGATCCTGCGCGGGCGCGTTACATGGCCGGATGTGCTGGCCGATGTGGAAGCCGTGCGGGCGCATCTCTCACACTATGGCAAGGTCGGCATCGTCGGCTTCTGCTTCGGCGGATCGGTGGCGTGGCTGGCGGCGCAGAATCTTCCGTTTGCGGCGGCGTCATCCTATTATGGGCGCGACGTGCCGCACTGGCTCGACCAGAAACCGCTTTGCCCGACGACTTGTCATTTCGCCGAAAGCGATCCGTTCATCCCCCTCGAAGGTGCATTGAAGGTGCGGGCGCAAATGCCTGATATTCCCGTGCATATCTATGCCGGCGCGGGGCATGGATTCGACAATCCCGACACGGGTACGAGCGCGGATACGATTGCGTTGGCGCGGGCGAGGACGGTGGAGTTGTTCCTGATACATGTGGGATGACGTTGGCAGTGCGCGTGCCTTATCGCACTATGGTAATTGTCTTGGCATGCCAATCTCGGGATGACAGAAAAGATTGGAACATCGCCATGACACAGCAAGCCGCGATATCGCAGGACCAACAGATCGCGTTTCTCACACAGAGGATATCGCAGCTTGAAGCTGTGAACGAGGAGCGCAGGAAGCGTGTGCGCCTCGTCGCGCCTGTCGCCACGTTTCTCGGATTTTTGATGACGCTTCTCTATGTCGGCGTGTTCGTGACCTCGATCGCCCTGACGAATGTTTCGGGCCATCTCTCCGCGCTGCTGCAGAGCATCATGTTTTCGTCCTGCATCGCCTCGGGAATGTTTGTGCTGATCTCGCTGGTGGCGAAAGGCGAGACGACGCCGCAGGAGAAGGAAATGGTGACGGTTGCTGCTCCGGCTGCGTGAGCGCGCAGATTTTATGGGTGAAATTTGAAATGACAAACCCGGCGCACTGCTGCGCCGGGTTTGTCATCTCGTGCAGGACAAACATCAGGCCATGTATTGACCGCCGTTGGCGGACAGCGTCGAACCCGTGATGAAGCCGGCGTCGTCCGATGCAAGGAAGACAACGCAGCGGGCGATTTCTTCGGGTTCACCGAGGCGTCCGACGGGAATGAAGGGGAGGATGTGCTTGTCGAGCACGTCCTGCGCAATGGCGCGCACCATTTCCGTGCCGATATAGCCGGGTGTGATGGCGTTGACCGTGATGCCGGCGCGCGCGCCTTCCTGCGCCAGCGCCTTCACGAAGCCGATCTCGCCGGCCTTGGCGGCAGAGTAATTGGCCTGACCGGCCTGACCCTTCTGGCCGTTGATCGAGGAGATGCAGATGATGCGGCCGAACTTGCGGTTGCGCATGCCTTCCCACACCGGGCGGGTCATGTTGAACAGCGAGTTGAGGTTGGTGTTGATGACGCCGTTCCACTGGTCCGGCGTCATGCGATGGAACATGGCGTCCTTGGTGATGCCCGCGTTGTTGACGAGCACGTCGACGGGGCCGAGATCGGCCTCGATCTGCTTGAGGCCGGCGGCGCAGGCGTCGTAGTTCGAAACGTCCCACTTGTAGACGGGGATGCCGGTCTCGTCCTTGAATTTTGCGGCGGCTTCGTCATTGCCCGCATAGCTGGCGGCGACGGAGTAACCGGCGGCCTTCAACGCTTTGGATATCGCCGCGCCGATGCCGCGCGATCCGCCCGTGACGACTGCTACTTTTGCCATGAAGCCCTCCTTGGTTCCCTCTGGGATGATGATGTTATCGCATATCGCAGCCGACGATAGCGGTCATTACTGCTTTAGATCAGCGACTTTTGGTCAAAGACCGGGCAGCTGCAACGAACTCATTGTTCTCCCTTGATCCCGGTCAATTTGATCAGCTTCTCCATGCCTGCCGACTCGGCGGCGATTCGCTTTGCGAAGGCTTCCGGTGTCGAAAACACGGGCGTGAGGCCGCGGCCCATCACATGTTTTTCATGCATTTCGCCGGCCGAGAATAGTTCGGCTACATCCTTCTGAATTCGGGCAGGGATATCCGCAGGCGAGCCGCCGGTGACGAACAAGCCGAACCAGGATTCGCCGGGATCGATTTCCGCGAAACCGGATTCTGTCAGCGTCGCCACATCGGGAAAGGCCGTGAGCCTTGCGCCGCCGACCACGGCGAGGGGCTTGATCTTGCCGGAAGCGATCTGCGGACGGGCAAGGCTCGCGCCGACCAGAGTCAGCTGGACTTCGCCGCCCGCGATTGCCGCGACGGCGGGAATGATGCCCTTGTAGGGCGCTTGCGCGATCGCCGTTCCGGCTGTTTTGTTGAGCGCCTCGAAGAAAATGTGCGGTAGAGAGCCTGACCCGTAGGACGCATAGTTCAGCTTGCTCGAATCCTTGCGCGCGAGTTCGACAAGTTCGGCGGCGGAGCGTGCCGGCACTGCCGTGCTCGCCACCACCATTTGGGGCAAGCTGACGAGCAGGCTGACCGGCAAGAGATCCCGTCGCACATCATAAGGCAGGTTGTCGAAAAGGTAGGGGTTACTGACGACGGTCGACTCGCTTGTCAGGAGCAGCGTGTGTCCATCCGCCGTCGCTTTGGCAACCTGTGTCGTGCCCAGAAATGTCGAAGCGCCGGGTTTGTTTTCGACAATAATTGACTGACCCCATTTGGGGCCGAGGCCGGTCGCAATCGCGCGGGCGATCGCGTCGATACCGCCGCCGGGCGCGTACGGGACGACGATGCGCACCTGTTTCGAGGGGAAGGTTTGGGCCGACGCCGCTGTGCAGAGCGCTAGAGCGGCGATGACTATTGTAGCCGGCAGGCGATAGCGTTGCATCTTCGTCTCACCTTTCGTTTTGATCATGCGCTGAGATATGTCGCCAGGTTCGTAACGCTCTGAGTCGCTTCACGCACGATTTCTTCAACGTCGAGCGTTGTGAATTCGTTCTTTTGCCTGATTACCCGCCCATCGACCATGACGGTGTCCACATTCGAAGGCTGCGCCGAATAGACCAGCGAAAAATAGGGATCGACGACCGGCGCCATGTTGATGTCGCGGGTGCGCACAAGGATAATGTCCGCGCGCTTGCCGGGCGTGATCGAGCCTGTCGTGTCGTCGATGCCAAGATCGCGTGCGCCATCGAGTGTGGCTAGTTCCAGCAGTCGTTTCGGTGGCAGTGGCTTGCTCGCGCCGAAGCGCTGCTTGTGCGACCACAGGAGCGCGCGCATGCAGGCGAAGAAGTCGGCATTCGCCGAAGCGGCCGAGGAGTCGATGGAAAGGCTCTGACGGATTCCAGCTTCTTCAAGTTCATGAAACTGGATTTCGCCGCGAGCGGCCTGCGCGTAATGCATCTCGATGACAGGCGAGCACGAGAAACGCGTGCCGTTCTGCGCAAGACGCTCGATTTCGGATGCGGAGATGCCCTGAGGATGTACGAGCTGCAGATCGGGACCAAGCATTGCGTGGCTGTCGAGCACGCTGACGACGCCGGGGCGGGCATGCATGGTCATGTGCAGTCCAAGACTGCGCACGGCATCCACTTCGCGGCGCAGGACATCGACCGGTACAATGCCACGCGGATTGGCGACGGGCGTGCGAAGCGCCGCGCCGAGCGTCAGTAAACCTTCGTCATCTGGCCAGCTCCGTTGCACGCGCCCCAAGTCTTCAAGATTCATGGGGTCGGCGAGCGGGAGATCCTGTCCCCATCCATAAGAAAAATGTGCGCGTATGCCGGTCGAGCGCAACGCATTCACTTCCGCATCGGCGTGATGCGGCGTGCGAATATTGTGCGACCAGTCGTGAACGGTCGTTATGCCGGATGCGAGCGCCTCGGCGACGCCGAGCCGAACGGAGCGACGCGCATCCTCGGGCGAACAATGTGGACCTAATTTCAGTGTGACTGGAAAATATCCGCTTTCCGGATCGTCGGCGCGCACCAGTCCGCGCAGGGATGCGTTCCACAAATGCCAATGCGTGTCGATAAAGCCGGGCATCGCAATCATGCCGCGGCCATCGATGACCTCCGCGTCGGGAGCTTCGATAGATGCTGCAACCTTGGCTATTACGCCATCGCGAACGAGAATGTCGCCGAATGGAAAATCGCCGAGCGCAGGATCGATCGTCAGAATGTGCGCGTGCCGGATGAGGTACGTCTTGCGTAGCGGCAATGCCGACGCCGGATTTGCAGCGGGAGATGCGCCCCCATCTTCTGCAGGGGCGCGATAGCAATGATCCCAGAGACCGTGACACGAGCAGAAACGTGAGATCGCCATGCCGGTCCGCTGCCTACCCTAAATGCGCGGTCGCTGATCGATCGTCCGCTTGCAAAAAATAGTACCCGGAAACGTGTTCCGGGCACCAACATTTTTTAGGGCTATATCGGCAGCCATTCTTCTTCGATGAGAACGATCAGCGTTCGAAGCTGCTTACCGCTCCACGCACATCGCAATGCCCATGCCGCCGCCGATGCAGAGGGTGGCGAGGCCCTTCGAGGCGCCGCGGCGCTGCATTTCGTAGAGGAGTGTTGTGAAGACGCGCGCGCCCGAGGCGCCGATCGGATGGCCGATGGCGATCGCGCCGCCGTTGACGTTCACGATGGACGGATCCCAGCCCATGTCCTTGTTCACGGCGAGGGCCTGGGCGGCGAAGGCTTCGTTGGCCTCGACGAGTTCGAGATCCTTCACCTTCCAGTTCGCCTTGGCGAGCGCCTGACGCGATGCGGGGATCGGGCCGGAGCCCATGACGGCCGGATCGACGCCGGCGGTCGCCCAGGAGGCGATGCGGGCGAGCGGGGTGAGGCCACGCTTCTTCGCTTCGTCAGCGGTCATCAGAACGATGGCGGCGGCGCCGTCGTTAATGCCCGAGGCGTTGCCGGCCGTGACAGTTCCTTCCTTCGAAAAGGCGGGACGCAGTTTCTGCAGCACGTCGAGGGTGGTGCCGGGCTTGATGTATTCGTCCTGATCGACGACCACGTCGCCCTTGCGGGTCGAGACGGTAAAGGGAACGATCTCGTCCTTGAACTTGCCGGCCTTCTGGGCAGCTTCGGCCTTGTTCTGCGAGCCGAGGGCGAAGCGGTCCTGCTCGTCACGGCTGATCTGCCACTTCGAGGCCACGTTCTCGGCGGTGTTGCCCATGTGGTAGCCGTGGAAGGCGTCTGTGAGGCCGTCGCGCAGCATCGAGTCCATCATCTTGAACTCGCCCATCTTGGTGCCGTTGCGCATGTGCGCGACGTGGGGGGAAAGCGACATGGATTCCATGCCGCCGGCCACGATCACCCTGGCGTCGCCATTGGCGATCTGCTGCATGCCGATGGCAACGGTGCGCAGGCCCGAGCCGCAAAGCTGGTTGAGGCCCCAGGCGGTCTTTTCCTGGGGGATGCCCGCCTTCATCGCGGCCTGGCGAGCCGGGTTCTGGCCTTCGCCAGCGGACAGGATCTGGCCCATGATAACTTCGTCGACATCCGCGGGATCGACCTTGGCGCGCTCCAGCGCGCTTTTGATCGCCGCCGCGCCCAGGACATGGGCGGGCGTGTTGGCGAATGCGCCATTGAACGAACCGACCGCGGTGCGCGCGGCTGAGACTACCACGATATCATTGGCCATGAGGCACTCCTGTTGTCCGATACCGGCGAGTGAAAGTCCGTTTTGGGGTTCCGGCTGCCCCGTCCGCCGCCTGTTCCGGTCGAGGCGCTGGCGTCCCGCCTGTTCAACATTGCCGGGGTAACGGGGTCAAGCGGCCCCGAATGGGCAATTGGTATGCACTGCACCCGGAATTGACGCGGCGCAAGGTGACATATCGGCCGCAATGCACAAATTTCTTTCCCTATTGCGACAAAATGCTATCGTAAGGGGCAGTTGAGCGTGTTCCGGACAAGTTGAATGACTTTTCCGATGAGAACACGCTCCACTTTTTGGTCTGGCGCGATTTCTTATCGACCGGATGCTTCCATCCGGTCGGAAGGCGCGCTGGCGGCTTCGGTCCTCCAAAATTGGGCGGCCACGGGATCCAGTGATGACAGACGCGAAACAGCCGATCACGATCAAGAAATACGCCAACCGCCGCCTCTACAACACTGGAACCAGCAGTTACGTGACGCTGGAAGACCTCGCCCAGATGGTCAAGATCGGCGAGGATTTCATCGTCTTTGACGCTAAGAGCGGCGAGGACATCACCCGCTCCGTACTGACCCAGATCATTTTCGAGCAGGAGGGTAAGGATGGGCAAAATCTTCTTCCCATCGCTTTCCTGCGCCAGCTTATCCGCTTCTATGGCGACAGCATGCAGATGCTGGTCCCCAGCTATCTCGAATTCTCGATCGACAAGCTGGTGGGCGAGCAGCAGAAGATGCGCGATCAATTGACCAACGCCTTCGGCGCACCTGTTCTCCCAGGACATCACATGTTCACGGCGATGGAAGAACAGGCGCGCAAGAACATGGCGATGTTCACGCAGGCGATGTCCTTGTTTGGTGGTTTCAATCCGGCGGCAGGCAAGCCAGAAGGAGCTGCCGGCGAAGCAACGGCTCCGACAGCGCCGTCATCGGAAGCCAAGCCCGCAGCTGCAGGCGGCGATCTCGACGCCTTGCGTCTGCAAATTGCGAATATGCAAAAGCAGCTCGAGGCTATTGCGCGCAAGGATTGAGCAGCGCTTTCAGGCCGCCGCGCTTTCGCTTGCATGCGTCGACGGGGCTAGGGTCTCGTGGCCCAGTTCGCGACCCATGCCAAACCAGGCTCCCTGACAGTAATCGACGCCCCAATCGGCGAGCAGCGTCGCCGTCTCCAGATTCTCGACCCATTCGGCGACGACGGGAATTTGCAGGTGGCCCGCGAGTTCGATGAGCGTGCGGACGAAGAATCGGTCGTCCGGCGAGCGCGCGAGATTTTGCACGAAGGCCCCGTCGATCTTGAGAAGGTCGATGCCGAGGCCACGTAAGTTGCGAAAGGACGAATAGCCGGCGCCGAAATCGTCCATGGCGATGCGCAAGCCGGTTTCGCGCATCAGCGAAATACGCTCGCGCATCACGTCGATGTCGCCGATGGCGCAGGTCTCGGTGATTTCAACGATGAGGCGGCTTGCTAACCCGGGCTGCAACGACAAACGGGAGCGCAAGGCATCGAGCCATGCGGGATCTTGCGCTGTAATGCCGGATATATTGACCGACAATGTCAGCGACGGGTCCGCTGCCAGCTGATCCAGTACGAGTTCGAGCACCCGTTGGTCGAGCAAGGTAATGAGCCCGGTTTTCTCCGCAACTGGAATGATGCTGGCCGGCGATACGGTCCGTCCTTCGCTTGTGCGTATGCGCAGCAACGCTTCATAGAAAACCGGCTTGCCGGATCGTGCGGAAACGATGGGTTGCAGGGCGATGGAGATCTGGCGCTGGTTGAGCGCTTCTAGGATGTGTTCGCCGATCGCCTGGTTGCGCAGACGCTCATGATTTGCAGCAATGCTTGGCGCATAGGCGGCAAAGCGCCCCGTCTGCTGGCGCGCGGCGTCGATAGCCTCTTCGGCATGCTGATAAAGCTGTTGTGTGCTGCGCGCATGTTGCGGCGCGCAGACCCCGCCGGCGCGCAGTTGCGCCTTGAAGCTGCCTTGCGCGGTTTCGATGCCGGCCTTGGGCGCATCCAGGAATCGGGTTGCAGCTGCGGCAAGCTGTTCGGAATCGCAGTTCTGCAACAGCAGCGCGAAGCGATTGCCGGTGTAGCGGGCCAAAATATCGTTGGCGCGCATGCGTTCGCGAAGGCGTTTGGCAGCTGCGGCAATCAGGGCGTCGCCGGCTTCGTAACCATGCTTGCGGTTGAAGGCAGCAAGATCGTCAACTGCGAGCAGCAGCAAGGCAAAGCCCTGCTGACCCGGCCGGGCCTCCGAAAAAAGACGATTGATGCAGGCCGTCAGCTCGTTTCGCGTTAGCGCGCCGGTCAGGGCGTCGAAGCGTATTGCATCGCCATGGGTGGACCGTGACGCGGCTGCAGGCGGCAGCACGCGAACGGCGCCGTGCGCGCGCACGGGCTTTCCATCCGGTCCCGCGAAACAGCGGCCGGTATCCTCGATGCGCACGAGGCGGGAATTGCGCGAATCCGGATCGAGCAGGAGATCGTATTCGAGATGATAAAGCGCGCCGTTTCCCTCGTCGGTTTCCGTTGCGCGCAGGATGGCTTCGCGGCGCGACAGCGCGCTGTCCCAGGTCACAAGCCCGGCATAGGCGCGGCCGGTCGCGAGCGACGCGCGATCGCCGACCGGAAGAACGTCGGCGACGTTCGGTCCCCACGCGATTTCGTCGGAGACGATGTTCCAGTCGTACACGGTCTCGCCGATGGAACTGAGGATGTCGCGCGGTGCGGCGTTCTGCAGCGGAGCGGGTTTTGCGGCCTGTGATCTGGCAGCCGACAACTTGGCCGCAGGCTGAAATGAAGGTTTGAAATCCAGGGACACGTTGGCTCCGGGCGTCTCGTATGACCGTATGGAATGGTCAATTTTCGAGACATTGGAGCAAACGCGTTAAGGAATTAGAAAACGTGCCTTCCGATACGGCACATTTTCAGCCCGTTATGCCTTGTTCTTGCGCTCGCGCAATTCGGTGAAGACGGCGGCGTCGTCGGCGTTCGCCATGCCGAGTTGCTTGCGGATGCCAGCGTCGCCCGGCCGCAGGAATGGATTGGTTTCCAGTTCGACAGCGAGCGTAGTGGGAAGCGTCGGCTTGCCCGCATCGCGCAACGTCTGAATGGTCGCGAAGCGATCCCTGAGCTTGGCATTTTCGGGGTCTACGGTGAGCGAGAAGCGCGCGTTCGACAGTGTGTATTCGTGGCCACAAAAAATCTGCGTATCCGCCGGCAGCGCCGCGATTTTCTGCAGGGACTGGTGCAGGACCGGCGGCGGCGCTTCGAAAGCGCGGCCGCAACCCAGCGCGAAGAGCGTATCGCCAGCGAAAAGCAGGCGATCTTCCTCGAAGAAATAGACGATATGGCCGCTGGTATGGCCGGGCGTTTCGATGATGCGCGCGGTGAGATTTCCGACTTTTACCCGTTCGCTTTCGGCCACGTAGACGTCGGCGCCCGGAATGCGCGCCTCGTCCTTTTTCGCCGCCACGATGCGGGCGTTCGGAAACTTCTCCTTCACCGCGGGAATACCGCCAATGTGGTCGTTATGGTGGTGCGTGACGAGGATGTCCGTGAGGGTCCAGCCCGTGGCCTCGAGCGCTGCGAGAACCGGCGCGGCTTCGGGCACATCCATCGACGCGGTCGCGCCTGTGTCGGGATCGTGGACAAGGACGCCAAAATTATCCTGCAGGCACATGAACTGGTGAACCTTGGCTGCCATGTTCGCGCTCCTCGCATTCCGTTTGGCTTGCCCCTTGATCTAGTCGCCGGGCGGCGCACGGTCAAACCTGCAATGCGCTGCATTGATTTCGTAACGTCTTGCGGGCAATCCTGCTGGCATGGCGCTCGATGTTGCGGATCTGCGTACGTTTTACGGCTCGCCGCTCGGGCAGGTGGCGCGGCGATTCATCGGCCGCATCGTCCAGTCGCGCTGGGACAATTGCGCGGGCCTCTCGCTGATGGGGCTCGGCTACGCGCCGCCCTATTTCATGCCGTTTCGCGACAAGGCCATGCGCGTTCTCGCCTTCATGCCCGCGGAGCAGGGTGTCGTGAACTGGCCGTTCTCGGGCGCCACGGCCTCGGCGCTGGTCGATTCCACGATGCTGCCTCTGCCGGACGCCTGCATCGATCGCATTCTGCTGGTTCATGCGCTGGAAGTATCGGACCATCCGCGCGACATGCTCGAAGAAATCTGGCGCGTGCTGACGCCGGGTGGGCGTGTGATTGTCGTCGTGCCCAATCGCGGCGGCGTCTGGGCGCGGGTCGACCGCACGCCGTTCGGGCATGGATTGCCCTATTCGCGCAGCCAGTTGCGCGATCTGTTGCGAGAGACCGAATTCCTGCCGGTGCATTGGGCCGAGGCGCTCTATGTGCCGCCGTTCGCGCGGCCCTACCTGTTGCGCACCGGCGCTGCCTTCGAGCGGATCGGCAGCAGACTCGCCCTGCCGGGATCGGGCGTTCATCTCGTCGAGGCAACCAAGCAACTTTACCGGCCGATTGCGGTACGCCGTTCGCTTCGCCGTGTTCTCCCGCAACTGGCGCCTGCGCCAGTGGCAAACCGCACGCTCGATCAGGCCGAGGCAGGCTTTTCCTGTTCGAGCGCCGCTTCCGATACCGAATCTTCGGGACCATCGAGATAGCCCTGCATCGCAAAGCCGACGTGAACAGCGACAATGACAATCAGCGCGAAGGCCAGAAGCCCGTGCGTCCAGAAAAGCCAAATCCCGCGCGCCTCGTTCGCCGGTATGATCGAAGGCAGGTTGAGGCCGCCGAAGATTTCAAGGCTGGCGTAAGCGGAGGCGCCGAGCCAGCCCGTCAGCGGTACGAGGATTAGGAGCGCATAGATCGTATAATGCGCGGCCTGCGTGGCGCGATAATGCCAGTCCGCGAGCTTGGAGCCGCGCCGCGCGACGGGATTGCGCAAACGATAGGCGAGACGAACGATCACGAGCCAGAGCAGAAAGAACCCCGTCGACTTGTGCAGGGAATACATGAAGGTCGACAATGAGCCGGATGTCATCTGCACCATCGTGAAGCCGATGGGAAATTGCGCGAGGAACGCAGCGGCGGTCACCCAGTGAAAGATTTTCGCTGTCAGCGAATAGTCTGCGAGAGATGCGGCCGGGCGGTTCATGATAGCGCTCGCTTGCTGGACGGATGAATCGATCGCAGATCAGGCTGCATTCCGATTTGGCGATTGCATGAATTCCTCGACGGACTGGCGGAGCGCCGCTGCCTGCCGGTTGAGATCGTCGGATATGCTCCTGACGACCTGAGCCGACTTGTTGGCGTCGCCGACGAGGCCGGCGACGCCACCGATACTCAGATCGAGTCTGTGCGCGGTCTGCGAAGAGCGCGCGGCAATGCCATCGATTTCCCGCGTGGCGTTGTTTTGAATCTGCGCCGCGCTGGCGATGAGACGGGCGATTTCGTCGATATCCTGAATGGAAGTGACGATGGCGCGGATCATGCCGGCAATGCTTTCGCTGGCGTCGACGATGCTTTGCAACTGGCCGCGTATGTCCCCCGTCGCGCGCGATGTCTGCGTCGCCAGCGCCTTGATTTCGGAGGCAACGACGGCGAATCCGCGGCCGACTTCGCCAGCGCGCGCTGCTTCAATGGTTGCATTCAACGACAGGAGATTGGTACGTTCTGCAACGGACTGTATGAGTTCGATGACCTTTTCGATGGATTGCGTGCGCATGACGAGATCGGTCGAGCGATCGTCAGCGAGCCTGATTGACGTATTGGCAAGGGCGGCCACTTCGGTGGCCCTGATAATCTGCTTGTGGATGTCACCGATGGATCTTGTGAGTTCGCTGACGGCCGCCGATACGGATTCGATGCTGGCGGCGGTTTGCGATGTCGAGTCGCTGGCGACGATGGTCTGTTTTTCCGCATCGGCGGCCATGCCCGCCAGTTCCACGGACTGGCGTTGCATGCGGGCGGCGTGTTCCTCGAGATGCGACAGGATGCGCGCGATGTTGTCGCGGAAAAGTTCGGCAGCTTTTTGCTGCGCCTGTTTGGCGACGATTTCCTGCGTGAGCGTTTCGCGTTCGGCCTCCGTGCGTTCCTGCCGGCGTTGCGATTCTGCTTGATGTGCGAGCAGGGCGCTGCCGAGCACGCCGATTTCGTCCTGACGCCGGGAATGGCGCGAAAGGTACCCCAATTGTCGGGGAGTAGGGTCGAACAGCGCCTGCGCAAAGCGCTTGATAGGCGTGACGAGCCAGAGCCGCTCGAAGATGGCGATCTGCAACAAAACCAGCAAGCTCAAAAACGCCGCGAATAACATATGGCGCGCATAGACGGTTTCGCTTTCAGCCGAGGATTTCGCGAGATCGGAGTTCTGTTCGCCGATGGCCGCCTGAAATGCGCCAAGGGCGGCCAGAATTTTTGCGTCTGCGCCGTTCAGGCGCTCGACAAGGTTACGCCACTCCTGCTGGGCATTGTCGGCGAAAGCCACCCTACGTCCGAGGCCCGCGAGCGCCTCAAACTCGGCGGCGATCTGCTGAACGATCTTGACCTGATCCTGCGGCGAATTTGGCGGCAGCGCAGGCCAGGCGAGTCGGATTTCTTCGGCGAGCGATCCGATGCGAATGCGCTGGGCTGCCCGTTCTTCCGCCATGAGTTCCGCAAGGCGACCGGCTTCCTGCATCCGTGAAAGCGCACCCATGCCGCGCACGACATCCGAAATGACCTTGTGTCCCGCGGACGAGGTGTGGACGGCTTGAGCCAGCAGCGCGTTCTGGCGGGTCTGGTAGATGGCTTGAGACACGACGACCAGCGTGCCGCACATGGCGAGCGCGCCGACCCAGACGACAAATCGCTGCTTTACCGAACTTCGAAAACCTGCGGGAAGCATGCCGGCTCCTGTGGCCGAGTAGATTCCCCCATAGCCGCGTTATGGTTAACCTGCGGTAAATTTCACTGATTGAGAACGGAATTTCATAATCATCGCATACGTGTAGAGGGCGTTGGCAGTCCGAAAGCGCGGGCGAGGAACATTGCGCCGTGCCTGATTTCCTCGCCGTCGATCCCGTGACCGACGCCGATGGCAAGATGCCACTGGCAGGGAATGTTGGCGGCAGCGAGCTGGTCGGCGGTCATGAACATGGCGTCGACCGGGATAACTTCGTCCATGTGCCCGTGCATGATGAGCACCGGCGGCGGGAGGCCATCCTTACGACGGGCGGTCGCCTCTGCGAGATTTTCCGGCCCGACGAGAGTTCCCGACAGTCCGATAACCGCCGCCGGCGCGATCTTGCGGCGCAATCCGACATGCAATGCCATCATCGCGCCCTGGCTGAAGCCGGCGATCGCCACGTTCTCCGGCGCGACGCCGAGTTCGGCGGCCTCCTCGTCAATGAAGGCGTCGATGACCGGGTGCGCCCCGCACACGCCGGACCATCTCTCGTGCGGGTTGCGATCCGTCAGGCGGAACCATTGCCGGCCGCCGGGAGACATGGCGCATGGTTCGTGCGCGTGGGGCGAGACGAAGGCCGCGTCCGGCAGATATTTCTGCCACTGGCGGCCGATCTCGATGAGGTCGTTGCCGTCGGCGCCGTAGCCGTGAAGGATCACGACAAGTTGCTTGGCTTTGCCGGATACCGGTTTCAGGCGAGGACCGTCGAGCGAGCGTGACATGCATTTCCCCCAGAGTTCGGCGCGGGTATAGGCGCGGTAAGCGCCGACGCCAAGTGCACGGCGCCGCTCTCGCTATTCGGCGCGTAATAGCACGGGGCGATCAGCCCCGCTTTTTCGAGGCTTCGCGGCTCAGCGCAAGCGACTTTGCGTAATAGGCCCATATCAGCCGGGCCGCTGCCGCGCGATAGGGCCGCCAGCGTTGCGAAAGTTCCTCCAGTCGTTTCGCGTCAGGCCGCTTGCGCAGTTTCATGGCGATGCGAACGCCCTCCTGAAGGGCAAGATCCCCGGAAGGCCAGACATCGGGATGGCCGATGCAGAACAGGAGGTAGATGTCGGAGGTCCAGGGGCCGATGCCCTTGATTACCGTCATTCGCGCGCGCGCGGTTTCCGCGTCGAGTTTGCGCAATTCCGCAAAATCGAGGGTTCCCGCGTCGATCGCCGCAGCCACGTGACGCAAGGTGCGCATCTTCGGCATCGAAAGGCCGCAACGCCGAAAGTCGTCGTCGGATGCGTGTAGAAAATGCGCGTGATGGAATTCGCCGAAATTTTGCTCGACCCGCGCATAAATGGCGCGCGCGCTCGCCGTCGAGACCTGCTGCGAGACGACGATCCAGATCAGTCCCGCCAAGCCTTCCACCCGTTTGCGCAAGGGCGGAAGGCCCGCGATTTCGAGCATGTGGGGGATATAAACGGGATCTGCCAGCGCGAGCGATGAAAGGGCATTTTGTAGTTGAATTTCATCAGTGATGAAGTTCATGGGATCGGGAGCTGCATTTCCATTGTCGGTGGGAACCTTGCGGCGGCCGAGTTTGTTAACTTGTGTCACGATTGCCATCTTGTCTTTCGCTACGCCGAACAATCGCCTAGGATTTGGCGTCAAGTTAAATGTGCCTGATGTTATGGCAATATTGTATTTGAGCTATGTATCGAGTCGAGGAAATGCAGCCAAGATCAAGTCAGGATGTGTGCGGAACAGGGGCGTGGCCTCCCGTCGTCAGGTTTGCGCCTTCGCCAAACGGCTATCTCCACCTTGGCCATGCCTACTCGGCATTGCGGAATTACGAATTCGCGCGCCGCCATGGCGGGCGGTTCCTTTTGCGCATCGAAGATATCGATATCGGCCGGGCACGGCCGGAATTCGAAGCGGCGATTTTCGATGATCTGGCGTGGCTCGGGATCGAATGGGACGGACCGGTGCGGCGGCAATCCGATTACTTCTCCGACTATGCGATCGCTCTGGAAAAGCTGGCTGCCCGTGGGTTGATATACCCTTGCGTTTGCACCCGGGCCGAGATCCAAATCGCGGTGCGAGGACATTCGCAATGGCAACGCGATCCCGATGGTTCGCCGCATTATCCCGGCACATGCCGAGGAGCTGTTCATGCGGGCTTGGCCTATACGATGGCCGATCGGCCCGTCTCGCAACGTATCGACATGTCCTACGCCATCTCGTTGCTGCAGGGGCCCCTCGGATGGTGCGAATTCGGTGAAGGGAATGAATCCCGGTTTGTGAGCGCCGAACCCAGTTCCTGGGGAGATGCAGTGGTCGGGCGCAAAGATGTCCCGGGCAGCTATCACATCGCTGTTGTCATCGACGATGCATTGCAGGGTGTGACGGATGTCATCCGCGGTATGGATCTTTTCGAGGCGACCAGCCTGCATCGGTTGCTGCAAGAATTGCTCGATCTGCCCGCGCCCAACTATCGGCATCACAAGTTGATCGAAGACGAGGCGGGGCGAAAGTTGTCGAAGAGTATCGGGTCGATGTCTCTGCGGGAATTGCGGTCGCAAGGCGTGACGCCGGAACAGATCAGGGCGCGTCTCGGCCTCATCGAAACCGTGTCGCCCGCCGGATTGGTATAGAAAAATTCAGCGAACAGGCGCGTTCGAGGCGAGACGCGATGCATTGGGCGCGCGTGCAATCAATGCATCGATACGCTCGCGCTCGCGGGTGAATTCGCTGATCTGCTGGCGCGAAAGCTGTCGCGTCCGGGCAAGACGGATACGCAATGGATCGACGTAGTTGCCGTTGACGATAACCTCGTAGTGCAGGTGCGGACCCGTCGAGAGGCCGGTGTTGCCGACATAGCCGATTACCTGACCCTGACGCACCCGTACGCCTTCCGATACGCCGCGTGCATAACCAGAAAGATGATTGTAAGTGGTGACGTAGCCGTTGCCGTGCTGGATCTCAATGCGGTTGCCATAGCCGGATTCGCGCTTGGCCTTGATCACGACGCCATTGCCCGAGGCGACGATCGGCGTACCTGTCTTCGTCGCCCAGTCGACACCCGTATGCATGCGCGAATATCCGAGGATCGGATGGCGGCGCCAGCCGAATCCCGAACGCTGTTCACCTGTTGACAGCGGTTTGCGGATCAGGAATTTGCGGTTCGATTTTCCGGTTGCATCGAAATAGTCGATGGCGCCGTCCCGATCGACGGCATAGCGATAATAACGGAAAGTCTCCGAACGCGCGGTGATCGCCGCGTAGAGAAGTTCGTTCGCGCCGTCGCGATCTTCGCTCTCGCTGTAAAAGACCTCGAATGCATCGCCCCCGGTCACTGCCCGGTTGAAGTCGATGTCATTGGCGAAGATGCGCACGAGTTCGTCGATCATGCGCTTGGGAATCTGCTGTTTCAGCGCGGATTCGTAAAAGGCATTGTAGAGGCGCATTGCGCCGGGGTTCTCATCCTCATCGTCGTCCGGGTCGGGCGCGCGCGTTCTGGGAGCGGGGCGGCTTTCCGTGCGGGCGACCAGCACATACTCGCCGGCATCGTTGATGGCGACGGTGACCTCGAGGGATTCGTCCGTATAGATCGAAAGGCGCGCCACCTGCATGCGGCCGCTGCCGTCGATGTCGGCCAACAGGATCTTTAGCTTCTGGCCTTCCTGAACCGCGCTCTGCCCACGCCGCCCGCTCAATGCGCTGACGATCGATTTCACCTGCGCTGGCGTAGCGCCTTGCGCCGCGAGAACCTGATCGAGGCGCTCATTGCGCTTCACGACGACAAGCTTCTCGTCGCCGTCGTTTTCCTTGTTCTCGGGAGGCGCGAATTTGGGAATGACCGTGACATTTTCCGCGACCATTTTCACTTCGATCGAAGAGAAGGGCGAGGCGATGGTCGGTGCGTTGAGGGTTGCATAGCCGAGAGAGCCTGGAGCCAGACCGGCGCGGCTTGTGCGCATCAGCAGCATCTGCGGCGGAATCGGCAGGTTCTGACGCGGGCCGCTGCCGACAGCATTCTTGAGATGCTCGCTGACCTGGGCCTGAATCTCGTCGATCGTCAGGGAGAACCGGATTGAGCTTGCGTCTGCAGACGTGAAGTTCTGCGCCTGGAAGGATACGTCGGCGTCTTCGCGCGCGATCTCCGGCTCGGCAGCGGACTCGCCCGGCGTCGGATCCCCGCCGAGCATTTTCATCGGGTTGAACGCCGGCACTTCGCTGGCGAAGCCGACGGAGTTCATCGCTAATGTCGTGCCGATATGCACGAAATTGCGGTTGCGGACGATTTCCCTGTCGCCGACTTTTACGGTCGTGGGCGCGCGGAAGCCCTGACGCGCCGCCACTATATCGACGGGTCGCGCCAGCCTGTCGCCCTTGTTGTTCTGGCTGATGGCGCTCTCGCCCGGCGAACGCTGGCGGGCGACATATTCCGGCGCTTCGGCATAACGGGAGCTATAGTTGAGGGCAGCGTAAATCGCCGATCCGATGAGCCCTGCGCCCGCGAGGCCGGTGAGAACCGTACCGGTGAACCATCGCAGCGAAACGCGCTTGTGGTCGATCGGGGTGCGCGACTCGCCCATCGCCTCGATCGGCGGTTCGACGCCGAGATCGACGACGCCCGCTCCGCGGCGCTGGGCGCCGGGCCATCGGTCGATTTTCTGAAGCTCCCGTGCGTCCGCCACGCTTGCCTTCCGTTTGCGCCGCTCGCGGCAAATCAGTTGGGACCGACCGGAGAGATACCGGATTTTGCCGTGAGAACATGGCTAAAGTCCAGAATCCCGTCAATTGCCGTAGCAGAGCAATCAACGAAAACAGCCGGGCTCCCCTGCATTGGCGGGGTCAAAATGGCCCAAATAGGGCGGGCGGGACTTCGCGCGCCAGTCAGGGTCCAAAGTTGTGCCGAACGGCGACCGAGACATGAAAACCATTGTGCAATGCACTGTAATCGCCGGAGTTTTTGCACTGCGAGAAAAAAATGCGAATTTTTTAAAACTCTGTGTTGACAGGGGATCGGGCTTCCCCCTATAAGCACCACACCGACGGCGGCGCTGCTCTTGGCGGGCGGCACGCTTCGGTCTTCTTGACCCTCTCGGGTGTACAAATTCCGGTCGAAATGCCATGTATTGGCAGCTTTGACCGGTCGATGGCGGTTCCGCCATCCACCGATAGGTTGAGATCGCTGTTTGACAATTGAATCGGAAGAAAGAGAAACGTGGACGGCGGATGTCCTTGCGGACATCCCGGATCTTCGGGTCCGGGTGTCGATGAGACAATCTGACGGTCACGTTTTCTAAGCACACCATGAGGCGTCGCGAGACGCCGGAATGACTGGCGTCGTGAGACGCTAGTGGTGCTTGGGACTCGTCAAAATGAGGCTCGCGAAACGAAAGTTTCGTCGAGTATGTCAGTGACCAGTCAGGAGACAATCTCAAACTTCAACTTGAGAGTTTGATCCTGGCTCAGAACGAACGCTGGCGGCAGGCCTAACACATGCAAGTCGAACGCCCCGCAAGGGGAGTGGCAGACGGGTGAGTAACACGTGGGAACGTACCCTTCGGTTCGGAATAACTCAGGGAA
>CAINED010000050.1 GCA_903847605.1 uncultured Hyphomicrobiales bacterium
CTGATCCTGCCGGGCTTCGGCATCATCAGCCACATCGTCTCGACCTTCTCGAAAAAGCCGGTGTTCGGCTATCTCGGCATGGCCTATGCGATGGTGGCGATCGGCTTCGTCGGCTTCATCGTGTGGGCGCACCACATGTACACGGTCGGCCTCTCGCTCAACACGCAGCGCTACTTCGTCTTCGCGACGATGGTGATTGCGGTGCCGACGGGCGTGAAGATTTTCTCGTGGATTGCGACGATGTGGGGCGGCTCGCTGTCGTTCCGCACGCCGATGATCTGGGCCGTCGGCTTCATCTTCCTGTTCACAGTCGGCGGCGTCACTGGCGTGGTGCTGGCGAATGCCGGCGTCGACCGGCAGTTGCACGAGACCTATTACGTCGTGGCGCACTTCCACTATGTGCTGTCGCTCGGCGCGGTCTTTGCGATCTTCGCGGCCTTCTACTACTGGTTCCCGAAGATGAGCGGCTACATGTACAACGAGACGCTCGGCAAGCTGCATTTCTGGATCATGTTCGTGGGCGTGAACGTGACCTTCTTCCCGCAGCACTTCCTTGGCCTTGCCGGCATGCCACGCCGCTATGTCGACTATCCCGACGCCTTCCTGCTCTGGAACCAGTGGTCTTCCTACGGCTCCTATCTCTCGGGTTTGGGCGTTCTCGTGTTCCTCTACATGATCTGGGAAGCCTTCGCGAAGAAGCGCCTCGCCGGCGACAATCCGTGGGGCGACGGCGCCACGACGCTGGAATGGACGCTGCCGTCGCCGCCGCCTTTCCACCAGTACGAGACGCTGCCGCGCATCGCGGCCGGCGATCATCACTGATCGTTACAGCCGGCGGCTTCGGCTGCCGGCCACTTTTGCGCAACCAAGGGTTTTGTATGAGCATGTCCGAGAATTTCGACAGAACCGAACATGGCGCGCCGAACGGCGCGGCTGTGGCGGCGAAGCCGTTTCCGGACGCGCCGCTCGTTTCGCTCGCCGAGCCCGGCGATTACATCGCGCTGCTGAAACCGCGCGTGATGTCGCTGGTGGTGTTCACGGCGCTGGCGGGCATTCTGCTCGCGCCGGGGCCTGTCCATCCCGTGATCGCTTTTGCCTCGCTGCTCGCCATCGCCGTGGGCGCGGGCGCATCCGGCGCGCTCAACATGTGGTTCGACGCCGATATCGACGCCGTGATGACACGCACGAAGTCGCGGCCGATCCCCTCCGGCAAGATCGCGCCGAACGAGGCGCTCGCGTTCGGCCTCACGCTTTCAGTCTTTTCGGTCTTCACGCTCGGCATCGTCGCGAACTGGCTCGCGGCGGCGCTGCTCGCTTTCACCATCTTCTTCTACGCCGTCGTCTATACGATGTGGCTGAAGCGCTCGACGCCGCAGAATATCGTCATCGGCGGCGCAGCGGGAGCGATCCCGCCTGTAATCGGCTATGCCGCAATGACCGGCGACGTGAGCCTTGCGAGCGTCGTTCTCTTCGCGATCATCTTCATCTGGACGCCGCCGCATTTCTGGGCGTTGGCCCTGGTGAAATGCGGCGAATACGGGCGCGCCGGCATTCCCATGATGCCGAACGTCAAGGGCGCTGACCGCACCCGCACGGAAATCCTGCTCTACACGCTCGTGCTCGCCCCCGTCGGCATGCTGCCTTGGCTGATGGGCTTTGCATCCGCCGTCTATGGCGGCGTTTCGGCGCTTGGCGGGGCCGGCATGATCTGGCTCGCCATGCAGGTCTATCGCAAGCGCGAGGGCGCAACGGCCGACCGCACCGCGATGCAGCTCTTCGGCTTTTCAATTCTCTATCTCTTCGCGCTCTTCGCCGTCATTGTCGCCGAGCGCGGTCTTGCCCGCGTGCTGGCATGAGGACAGTAGCCTTGACCGATCCGCGCGATCAGAAGCCTCCGCAACGCGTTACCCTGACGCCGGAGCAATTGCGCGCGCGCAGCCGGCGCAACATCGCCATCGGCGTTTCGATCGCCCTGCTCGTCGTCCTCTTCTATCTCGTGACCATCGCCAAGCTTGGTCCCGGCATTTTCAACCGTCCGCTGTGAGACCCTGAAATGGCCGCGCAATTTCACGCCCCCATGACATCGGAAGGAGCACGCCGGAACCGGCGCGTCGCCTTCATCGCCATGGGCTTTGCGGTGTTCATGGGCGGAATGGCCTTCGCCGCCGTGCCTCTCTACAAGATGTTCTGCCAGGTGACAGGCTTCGGCGGCACGCCGCGCATTGTGGACAGCGAATCTCAAGTGCGCGGTGAGCGCACGCTGACCGTACGCTTCGACGCCAATACATCGGGCGAACTCGACTGGCATTTCGAGGCGGAGACGACATCGATCCGGCTGCAGACCGGCGTGACGGCGACCGTCTTCTATCGCGTCACCAACAGGTCTCGTCGCCCGGTCACGGGCATGGCGACCTATAATGTTGCGCCTGACCAGGCCGGACCGTTCTTCAACAAGATCTCCTGCTTCTGCTTCACCGAGCAGACGCTGGCGCCGGGTGAAACGATCGAAATGCCCGTGGTGTTCTTTCTCGATCCGGCGCTCGAAAAAGATCCGATCATGAAGAATGCGGAGAGCGTGACGCTGTCTTACACTTTCGTGCCGGTACGCCAGCCCAAAACTGCGCCCGTCGCGGCGCGGGAAGGTTCGCCGAAGTTGTAGAATTCGTGAGACCGCGTGCCGCCTTGACTTGAAGGTGGCGCGCCGGAAAGAAGAAGCAGCGTGAGGCCGCGAGGGCCTGAGTGAAATTTAGGATGTGCGGTTCGCTCCGGCGGCCGCGGGAGCAAAGCGGGGACTAGAATGGCTGACGGCCACGCAAAACCAAATCACGACTACCATCTCGTCGATCCGAGCCCGTGGCCGCTGATCGGCTCCATCGGCGCATTCGCCATGGCGGTCGGCGCAATCATGTGGATGAAGGGCCTTGCCCTCTTCGGCATGAAGATGGGCTCGCTCCTGTTCGGCATAGGCTTCATCATCGTCCTCTACGTGATGTTCATGTGGTGGCGCGATGTCATCAACGAAGCCGAACACAAGGGCGACCACACACGCGTCGTTCAAATCAGCCATCGCTACGGCATGATCCTGTTTATCGCCTCCGAAGTGATGTTCTTCGTCGCGTGGTTCTGGGCCTTTTTCGACGCCAGCCTCTTCTACAACGAGGCGATCCAGACCTCGCGCGTCGAATTCACCAAGGGTCACTGGCCGCCGACGGGCACCAAGGTGTTCGACCCGTGGCATCTGCCGCTGCTGAACACGCTGATCCTGCTCACTTCGGGCACGACCGTCACTTATGCCCATCACGCGCTGCTGCATAACGACCGCAACGGCGTGAAGCTCGGCCTGATCGCAACCGTGATCCTCGGCGCGCTGTTCACCGCCGTGCAGGCCTACGAATATGCGCATGCGCCCTTCGGCTTCAAGGAATCGATCTATGGCGCGACCTTCTTCATGGCGACCGGCTTTCACGGCTTCCATGTGCTGATCGGCACGATCTTCCTGCTCGTGTGCCTCATCCGCGTCTATCAGGGTCATTTCACGCCGAAACAGCATCTCGGCTTCGAATTCGCCGCCTGGTACTGGCATTTCGTCGACGTGGTCTGGCTGTTCCTCTTCGTCAGCATCTATATCTGGGGTAACTGGGGCGGACAGGTCGCCGCGCACTGACCCTCTTCTGCGATGCATGTGCTATGAAGGGGCGGCGCTGCCGCCCCTTTTCATTTGGAATTCGCCCGTGAGTTACGACGACCGCTATCCGCCGCAATCGCCTTATTCGACAGGGTTTGCCGGTCGCTGCCCGCGCTGCGGCGAAGGCCATATGTTCAAGAGCTTTCTCGACGTGCGCGAAAAGTGCGAATCCTGCGGTCTCGACTACAAATTCGCCGACGCGGGCGATGGCCCCGCCGTATTCGTGACTCTGCTCGGCGGCTTTCTGCTCCTCGGCATGGCGCTCTTCGTCCAGATGAAATTCGATCCGCCTGTGTGGCTGCTGATGCTGATTTTCGCGCCGGTCACGCTTGTCGTCTGCGTGGGCATGTTGCGGCCCCTGAAGGGACTGCTGATCGCGCTGCAATACCGCAACAAGGCCGAACAGGGCCGGCTTGAGTAGGCGCACGATGGCCGGGCTGCATGCAGGAGCGATGCGCAGTTTGTTATGGCCCGGCCTCTTTGCCGCTGCGGCTTTCGCCATCCTCATATCGCTCGGCACATGGCAGATGCAGCGGCTCGCCTGGAAGGAAGATCTTCTGGCGCGCATCGAGCGACGCATTCATGCCGATCCCGTCGACTTGCCCCCGCCAGTGGAATGGCCAGGACTTGCGCAGGACGACTTCGAATACATGCGCGTGCGCGTGTCAGGCGTTTTCGACCATGCGCGCGAAGTTCTGATTTTTCGGCCTGCGGGCGGCGTCGAGAAACAACCGGGCTATCACGTCGTCACGCCGCTGCGGATCGGCGGCGGCGACGCCACGATTTTCGTCAATCGCGGATTCGTGCCGGAAGCCCTGAAGGCGGCGGCGTCGCGCGCGCCGGGTCAGGTTGCGGGCGAGAAGACAATTACAGGACTTCTGCGTGCGCCCGAACAGCGCAGTACGTTTACGCCGGCCGATCAGCCGCAACAAAATCTCTGGTACACGCGCGACCCGGCCGCCTTGGCGAAACATTTCGGCTTGGCAAAGGCTGCGCCGTTTTCGCTCGATGCTGATGCAACGCCTGTTCCCGGCGGATGGCCGAAGGGCGGCGCGACCGTCGTCAGCGTCCGCAACGATCATCTCGCTTATGCGATGACATGGTACGGCCTCGCGGCGACGCTTTTAGCCGTCTTCGGCCTCTTTGCGTGGCGGCGCGTCAAAGCCTGAATTACGCTGTCTTCCACGGATCGTAGGTGCCGAAGCTCCACAAATGGCCCTCGGGATCGCGGCAACTGAAGACACGCCCGCCATAGTCCTGATCGGCGATGGGGATGACGACCTTGGCGCCGTTCGCGACGGCGCGTTCGTAAATCTCGTCGGCGTCGGCCACGATGATATAGGGACTTTGCGTCGTGCCGCCGAGCGCCGCCGGCGTCTTCTGAAACTTGCCGAATTCGTCGTCGCGCGCCGACGACAGCATGATCATGCCTGCGCCAAGCGTCAGCTGGGCATGAGCAATGCCACCCTTTCCGTCTTCATGAACGGCATGACGTTTGAAACCGAAGGCTTCGACGAGCCATTCGAGCATTCTGGGCGCATTGCGGTAGCGGAGCGTGGGAACGATATTCGCGATCATGCAATGGATATTCCTGAATAATTCGGGCGGCGATAGGGCCTAAAGTCATATTTCAAATTCCGGCGAGCGCCGTGCATGCGCATTCGATACGCATGCACGGCGAAACTTTCCCGGAAAAGGTCTCAGGGATTGGCAATCTTGCGCAGGCGTTCGATGATTGCGGGCGAAACCTTGTAGGCGCGCGCGATTTCCGCCTGCAGTGTCTCGCCGGAACGAGGCCGGTCGACAATGAGATTGGCGGCCTTCGCATCGCCCTTGAAGGCTTCGTCGTTGAACGTGTCGAGAAACGCCTTGCGCATGGCCGCCAAGCGGTCGGCCGGAATTTCCGGCGGCATCAAGAAGGGGCGGCCCGCGGCCAGCGGCCCGTACGCGGCTTCGAACAAGGCCTTGTCGTCGGGGCTTTTCACCAGATCTGGCGCCCAGGGCACCTCCGGCAGGTCGTCTTCTTTCACCGGCCCGTATTGCACGAGGATGTTGATCTTCTTGTCGCGCAGCCATTGCTGTTTGGTCGAGGTCAGCGACGACCAGAATGTCACGCCGTAGCTGTCGAGTTCGCCGCGCTCGATGGCGATATAGGCCTCGTTCTGGCCGGGATAGCCGGCGATGACCTTGATCTTCGTGCCCAAAAGTTCGTTCAGCACCCGCGAATAGAATGCCGGCGCGGAATTGTGGCCGGACGCGCCAGCGGTGAATTCCATCTTCCGCACGTCGTCGATGGTCTTGAACTTCGACGTGTGCCAGACGAACAGCAGTCCGGTCTCGACCGAAGGCGTGCCGAGCCAGTTCAGCCTGTTAGGATCGTAATCGGCCTGTTTCGTGCCGAAGAGCGGCTCGTAGGGCACGTTGTTCTGCACGCCGCCGATCACGCTGCCGTCGCGCGGCGCCGACGAATAGAGGTGCTTGGCGGTGACGATGCCGCCGGCGCCGGGCATGTTGCGCACGACGACCGTGGGATTGCCGGGAATGTGCTTGGGCAAATGGCGCACAAGGGTGCGCGAGAGAAGATCGTAGCCGCCGCCGGGCGACGAGCTGACGATCATCGTCACGGTCTTGCCCTTGTAGAAGTCGGCGACGGCATCTGCCTTTGCCGGCGTGCCCGCGGCAAGCGCGGTCATCGCCAGTGCGGCCACCGATGTGTAGCGAACGCGGGTCATGTTCCCTCCCTGAAATGTGTCCCGCCCGAAGTGCAGCCGTATTTCGCAGATGCGGAGGCCTGCCGCAATGGCGCGTGTTCAGGACCGGGGCGGATTGGCGATGCGCCGCAGCCGCGCAACCGTATCCGACGGCGCGCGATAGGCATTGGCGATCTGCTGCTGCAATTGTTCGCCGCTGCGCGGATTGTTGACGAGCAGGCCGATGCGGCGCACGTCGCGCTGGAATTTTTCGTCGTTGAATGTCGCCATCAGCGCCTTGCGCAGGGCTGCAACCCGATCGGCGGGAACGCCGGGGGGCGCAGCGAAGGGCCGGCCCAGCGACATCTGCAGCGTGGCCGCTTCGAAGAAGGCCTTGTCGGCAGGATTCTTGATGAGGTCGGGCGCATAGGGCACGCCCTGCAACTCGCCGACCTTTTCAGGCCCATATTGCAGGAGGATGCGCACTGTCTTGTCCTGCAGCCATTTCTTGCGCGCCGAGGTGAGCGAACTCCAGTAGGTCATGCCGTAGGTATCGATGTCGCCCTTTTCCATCGCCTGCCACGCGCCGGCCTGCCCGCGGAAGCCGACGACGACTTCGAGTTTCGTGCCCAGCGTTTCGTTGAGCAGGCGCGCGAAGAAAGCAGGCGCGGAATTGTGGCCGGACGTGCCGGCCTTCAGCGGCGTCTTCGTCGCGTCCTCGATCGTATTGACCTGCGACTTCTGCATGACCATCAGGAGGCCGGTCTCGACCGATGGCGTGCCCAGCCAGTTGATGCGGTTGGCGTCATATTCGGCCTGTTTGGCGCCAAGCAGCGGCTCGAGCGCAGTATTGGCCTGAAGGCAGGCGATGACGAGGCCATCCTTGTTCGCGCCGTTGGCGAGATAGTTTGCCGCGATAATGCCGCCGGCGCCGGGCATGTTGCGCACGACGATTTCGGGCTTGCCGGGAATATGAGCGAACATGTGCTTGGCGACAGCGCGCGCCAGCCTGTCGTAGCCGCCATCGGCCGCCGAACTAACGATGAGAGTGAGGGTCTTGCCTTTGAAGAAATCGGCGACCGCATCGGCGGCATGCGCCTCCAGCGCTGCCGCGGCCGTGCCGAAGAACGCAAAGGGAAACTGGCGGCGTGTAATCTTGAAGTTCATCAAATTGACCTGCAACGCATTCAAGATCAGCGCGCCATAAATGGCGCATAAGCTGATCTATTCCAGTTATTTATAGCATCGCTTTCGCGAAAAACCGGAACCACTTTTTCGCGCGATGCTATAGCAGCTTTTCGGCAAGGACAGCCGCCAGGCTACTATTTCTTCAATTTTATGGGCAGATCGCCCTTGAAGGCAAGGTAACCGCCGTCGAGCAGCAGGTCCGCGCCCGTCATGAAGGACGACTCGTCGCTGGCGAGAAAGGCTGCGCCGGCGGCGATTTCCCCGACCCGGCCCTGCCGGCCCAGCAAATGCGCCGGACCGCGAATGCGTTGCGCATTCTCGACCGTGCCATAGCTGCGCGTGCTGCGCGCCGTCGAAATCGATCCCGGCGAGATCGTATTGGCGCGGATATTCTCCTGTCCGTATTCGGTAGCGATGCATTTGGTGAGCTGGATCAGGGCGGCCTTGGTGGTCGAATAGGCGGCCCGGTTCGGCGCGCCGGTCTGGCCGAGCTGCGAGGCGATATTGATAATCGCGCCGCCGCCGGCCGCGCGCATGTGGGGCACAGCGTGTTTTGCGGTCAGAAAGCTCGCGGTGAGATTGACCGCCAGCGCCTCGTTCCAGGCGGAAAGGTCGAGCGCCTCGATGCAGGCGTCAGGCGTGAGAGCGGCGGCGACATTCACCAATGTCGTGAGTTTGCCGAACTCTGCGGCCGCTGCCTCGACGATGCGCGCGCAGTCGGCTGGCTGTCCAACATCGGCGGCGATGGCTTTTGCAACGCCGCCCGCTTCGCGGATGGCTGCTGCGGTTCGCTCGGCGGCATCCTCGCGGATATCGGCGACCAAGACGGACGCGCCTTCGGCTGCGAATCTTCGCGCGATGGCGCCGCCGATTTCGCCGCCGCCCCCCGTGACCAGCGCGACGCGCCCCTCCAGCCGCTTCTCGCCCATCGATTCCTCCCGTTTTTTTGCCGAATTGCGGTTACCGCCTTGCCGTATTATCACGGACCACAACAATAACTGAGAGGAAACGATGGCGAGGGTTTCGCGTCTCGACAAACATCTGTCGGCAGGCCGTACGGGTCTCATTCTTTTCGATGCGCTGAACGGATATCTGCATCCGGCCAGTGCCGAAAAGCAGAAATTTCTCGCCGAGCGCAACATCCTGCCGAATATGCAGCGGTTGCTCGCGGGCGCGCGCGCAGTCGGCATCAACACGTTTTATCCCTCCGGCGCCCATGCGCCCGATGGGTCCGATACGGTCGCGCGGCTGACAGACACGGATATGGAGCTGCGCCCGATGAAAGGCGGAGATGCGCCGATCAAGCCCGGCTTCTACGCGGGATCGAAAGAGGCGGAAATCGCGCCGGAGCTTGCGCCCGCCGAAGGCGACAGAATGGTCCCCAAGAATCGCTGGAATTCCTTTCACCAGACCAATCTCGACCTGCAACTGCGCGTGCGCAGCATCGACACGATCATCATTGCCGGCGGCTCCACCGACGTCGGCATCGCCTCCACCGTGTTTGCAGCGCGCGACATGGATTACGGCATCGTCGTTATCAGCGACTGCTGCTATTCGGCGCGCGGCAACAACAACGAGTTCTTTCTCACGCGCGTTTTCCCGCGCATGGGTCGCGTGATGACGACGGACGAAGCCGTCGCGCTGATGTCGAAATAGGGAGGCAGGAATGAGCGAACTCGCCGACAAACTGCGCATCAGCGAACATCGCTGCGCCAACGGCATGCCCGCCTGGATCACCAAGCCGAAGGCGCCGGGCAAATATCCTGTCGTCGTGCTGATGCATGAGCGCTACGGTCTCGTGCAACATACGCTCGACCTCTCGCAGCGTTGCGCCATCGACGGGTTTCTCGTGGTGACGCCGAGCTTCTTCTTCAGGCATCACGACCTGCCAAATCTCAATCTGGGCGAAGGCCGCTACGACATGACCGATCCGGAATCGGTCGAATTGATCGATGCCGCCTTTGCGCTGGCCAAAAGCGATCCCGACGCCGACATGAGCCGCATCGCCGTCGCCGGTTATTGCCAGACGGGCCGCCACCCGCTCGTCTATGCCTCGCAGCGCAAGCTGACGGCGGCTGTCGTGTGGTATGGCGCATGCTCGGGGCGCGAATGGGGTACGAACGAAAGACAGCCGAAGAAACTCGAAGACGTGATCGCGGCCGTCGATTGTCCCGTGTTCGGAGCCTTCGGCGAAGCCGATCACATCATCTCGCTCGACGACGTGCGCAAGTTCCGCGACACGCTGGAAAGCGCCAACAAGACTTACGAAATGCACATCTACCCCGGCGCGCCGCATGGCTGGCTGAACGACACGATGCCCGGCCGCTATCGTGCGCCGCAGGCGAATGCCGGCTGGTCGGACCAGCAGGCGTTTTTGAAAAAGGTGATGGCCGCCGGTTATAAGCAAGACGCCATCACCTGGTCCTTCACGAGCGAATCAAGTCCGTCTTACGACTTCTCGAAGAACGTGCGTCTCGAATGACGGACGCCACCGCGCCGAAAGACGACGGGCCGCAGCGCACTTATCCCGGTGAGGTTCGCGCCGCGCTCGGCCTGCTCATCATCAGTTGCGGCGCGATGCTGGGGCCGCTCGACTCTGCGGTCAACATTGCCTTTCCCGCGATAACCAGTGCGTTCGGCCTGCGCATCAGCGACATTCAATGGGTCGTGATCTGCTATGTGCTGGCGCAATCCTGTTTCACGATCGTTTTCGGCAAACTCGGCGATCTCTATGGCCATCGTCGCGTCTTCATGGCCGGTGCGGCGCTTGCGACGATCATCCATGCGCTTGCGGGTTTTGCGCCGAACTATCCTGCGCTCGTTGCGATGCGCGGACTGCAGGGGATCGCCATCGGCATCGCCATGTCCTGCGGGCCGGCGCTCGCGACGTTTCTCTATCCGCCGGCACGCAAGCGCGCCGCGCTCTCTTTCTACACGATGCTGTTCGGCGTCGGCCTTGCGATTGGGCCGGTGCTCGGCGGCTGGCTCATCGAGAATTTCGGATGGCCTGCCGCCTTCTGGTATCGCGCGCCGATTGCTTTTACGGCGGTCGCTTTCGCCATCCTGCTGCCGGCGGATATTCCCTATAAAGGGCCTGTTCCTGCCTTCGATTTCGCAGGCACTGCGCTGATGGTCGTCATGCTCGGTAGTTTCGTTGCGATGCTGACGAGCGCGCGACAGGCCTCGAATGTCATCTGGCCCATATTGATCGGACTGATCTGGATCGCTTCCACCTGGGCCTTCGCGAGAGTCGAGCGCAAGGCAAAAGAACCCGTCGTCAATGTCGCGTTTTACGCCGATATCCGCTTTGCCGGCATCCAGTTTGCGACGCTCGCCATTAATTTCTTCAACTTCACGATCTTTCTTCTCGCGCCCTATCTGATCACCGAGCGCGCCGGACTTGCCGTGGCCGGGCTCATGCTCGCGCTATATCCGCTCGGACAGATCATCGCCGGCCTCATCGGCAGCCGGTTGTCGAAAGAGGTGACATCGGCAAGCCTCGTTCGCATCGGTCTCTTCATCGCGGGCTTCGGCGTTTTCGCGACAGGGCTTGCGAGCAATGCTTCGCTTGGTCTGCTCGGTGTTGCACTGTTCGTGGCAGGCTTCGGTCTCGGCATCTTTCAGGTCGGCAATCTGGACCTGACAACAACGATTCTGCCGGTGAGCGCGCGCGGCGTTGCCGGAAGTCTCGTCAATGTCGCGCGACTCCTTGGCATCGTCATCGGCGCGGCCATCATAACCTGGATTTATGATGCGCTCGCCCAAGGTGATCGCTTGACGCAATACCGTTCGACGTTTCTTCTCATGGGCACGTTGCAGCTGGCCTGCGCCGCGCTGCTCTCGATAACGGTCTTCAGAAACAGGGAGGCTCAACATGCCCGATGACAATTCCCGTCCTAACGCCGATGCGCGCCTGCGCGCCGAGATCGCCGCCTGCACGCGTTTGATGGTGATGGAGAATCTGCTCGACTATTCCGGCCACGTCAGCGCGCGCGTGCCAGGCGAGGACGCCTATTACATTCAGGCTGCGAGCGATCCGCGTGGCGATGTCGTGCCCGAGCGCATGATCAAGGTCGATTTCGAGGGCAACATTCTCTCCGGCGCGCCGCTGCGCCCGCCCTTCGAGATTCCCATTCACGGCGAAATCTACAAGGCGCGGCCGGATGTGAATGCCGTCGTGCATTGTCACATGGAACTCGCGATCTGGTTCACCATGATGGAAGGCGTGCAACTCATGCCGATGCGGGCTCGCGCCGTGCGCTGGTCGTCGGGCTTTCCGATGGACGACGATCCCAGCCACATCAAGACGAAGGAACAGGGCGAGAAGCTCGCGCGCAGCCTCGGTCCGCATCACGCCGTGCTGATGCGCGCGCATGGCCTGACGCTGGTGGCGGAATCCATTCCCGCCCTGCTGGTCGACGCCGTGCATTTCGACGAGAATGCGCGTGCGCAGATGGAAGTGATGCAGGCAGGGCGCAAGCCACTGCCGCTGACTGAAGCCGAGATGGAGCAGATCAACAAGCACGAGATGCGCGACTTCCACTGCGCGAAGCTCTGGACCTATTATCTGCGCAAGGGCGGCAAGGGCGGTGTCGTGCCACGGGACTGGCGACTGGAATAGGGATCAACTAAGTGTAGCGTGTCCTTATCGAAAAAGTCGTGCTAGCGCCGCGCGGGACGCGCCTCGATCGACGAGACGATCGTTCGATAACTCGGCAAAACCGCAAGGAACAGCGCCGTGCAGATGGCGGCGGCGACTGCGAAGGCCGGCTGCAATCCGAATTTTTCGGCGGCGATGCCGAGCGCCATCGCGCCCAGCGCCGGCGTGCCGCGGAAGATCAGCAGATAGAGCGACATGATGCGGCCGCGATAATGATCGTCGACCGCCAGTTGCATCAGCGCCTGCACGCAGGTCGACATGACATTGAGGCCGTAACCCGCCAGCGCGGCAAAGATCACGCCCCAGACGAGATTGCCCGTCAGCGCGAAAAAGAGCGTGGTGAGCGACGTGATGAGATAGCCGGCCAAGGCCACCAATGTCAGGCCGGATATTCCGCCGCGCATGGCGACATGAATGGCGCCGGCCACGGCGCCGACGCCCATGGCGGATGTCAGCCACGCGAGCGTCGTCGCATCGCCCTTAAAGACCACATCGGCGAAGCCCGGCAACATGTCCTGCAGCGGGCGCACGAGGATCGAGGCGAATGCCAGAATGAGAAGCAGCGGCCTGATCGCAGGATGCGTCCACGCATAGCCCAAAGCTTCCTTCACATCCGCGAAGAGATTGCGCGTCGAGCGTTTCGATCTGTCCGGCGGCGGCAGACGCAGGATCGTGAAAACGAGGACGCTGATGCCCGCGCCGAACACATGCGCAAGGAAAGCGCCCGTCACGCCCCAGATCGGAATGATGATCGCCGCCACGGCGGGGCCGACGAAGCGATTGGAATGATAACAAGCCGAATCGATGGCGACGGCAGACGAAAAAAGATCGCGGGGCACAGTGGAGGGAATGATCGACTGTCGCGCCGCCGAATGGAAGGGATAGACGCAGCCGATATAGATCGTCAGCGCAAAAAGGATTTCGATGGTCATCAGGCCCGACCATGTGAGCACGGTGACGGCGACGACATGCAGGAACAGAAGAAACTGCGCGATGCGAATGAGTTTCAGCGGTTCCATGCGATCGGCGACCGCGCCAGCGAAAGGCGCAAGGAAAAGCATCGGCGCGGAATCAGCCGCCGCAATGGCGCCGAGCCAGGCGGGCGAATGTGTCAGCTCCCATGCAAGCCAGCCGATGCCGACGCGCAATATCCAGCCGGTCATGTAGTTCGGCAGCAGGCCGCCGAGAAACAGCTGGAAGTGCGGTTGCGACAGCGCGCGCAGGATCGGCGGCTTCGACGGGGATTCGGACATCGTGGCCTTTCGCGGCTTTTTATAATTAACGGAGACGTCGTTCAGCAGCACCAGGGCAAGAAGGATTACTCAGCTCTTGGGCACATACCAGTTCGGCTTGCGCTTTTCGCGGAAGGCGGCGACGCCTTCCTTCGCTTCGTCCGAATGCATGCCATGCGGCGCATCGCGCTGCTTGAGCGACGCCAGCGACGGCGTTTCGAGTTTCGCAACGGATGCTTTCACGACCGCCTGCGCGCCCGGCGCCCCGAGCATGAAGGCGTCGACGATTTCATCGAGCACGCCATCAAGCGTTTGTGCATCGACGATCTCGCTCGCCAGCCCCATGCGGAGCGCTGCATCGGCCTTGATGCGCTCGCCGGACATGCCGTAGCGGCGGAATTCGCGCGCGCCCATCTGGCGCATCAGCACCGCGACGAGACCGCCCGGCGCAAAACCGAGGCGCACTTCGGGTATGGAGATGAAGCCGTCCCCGTCGAGCAGCGTCACGTCGGTGGCGCAGGCTAGGCCCGCGCCGCCGCCAACGGCCCCACCCTGCACGATTGATATGGTCGGCTTCGGCAAACGGTCGAGATCGTGGATCAGATCGCCCAGCGTTGCCGATTTCTCGGTCTTTTCACCGCCGCGTCCGCTGACATCCGCGCCCGCGCAGAAATGCTTGCCGTTGGCGCGCAACACGACGACGCGCGCCTTCGGATCGCCTGCAAGCTCTGCGAGATGGCCGACGAGTTCGTCCAGCATGGTCTGGTTGATGGCGTTGCCGCGATCCGGCCTGTTCAGGGTGATCGTTGCGACGCCGCGCAGCGAGAGCGACGTTTCCAAGGTTTCGAACGGCATGTTTCCCCCCGGGTTGTTTGCGCCACTATAATCACTCGCGGCGCGCCGCGTCACGCGGCGGAGATTTTCAATTGCCCGGTTCCATGCGAGAAAGCGGGCGGGGGGAATGCGGCGTCACAGGGAGGGAAACCATGAGAAGCTGGATTCGAAATATCGCCCTGGCCGGGATCGCGCTCGCGGCAAGCCCGGCAGCGCTGGCGCAAACCTGGCCATCGCAGCCGATCAAAATCATTGTCGCAACGCCGGCCGGCGGCATCGCCGATCTTGTGGGGCGCACGCTGGCGCAGAAATTCAGCGAATCCGGCAAGGCGGCCGTCGTTGAAAACCAGACCGGCGCTGGTGGCGCCATCGCCGCGACCAATGGCGCGCGGGCCGCGCCCGATGGCCACACGCTGTTCATCGCCATGCACCAGACCAACGCTATTCTGCCGCATCTGCAGGAGAAGCTGAATTACGACGGCCTGAAGGATTTCGCGCCGATCACCAATGTCGTGCAGTCCGCCAATATTCTGGTCGTCAACCCGGCCGTCCCCGCAAAGACGGTGCAGGAGCTTGTGGCCTACGCCAGGGCCAATCCGGGCAAGCTGAGTTATGCCTCCCAGGGCAATGGCAGCTCCGGCCATATCGCGGGTGAACAATTCAAGCTGCTTGCGGGCGTGGATATCTTGCACGTGCCCTATCGCGGCGCGGCGCCGGCCTCGCAGGATCTGGTGTCCGGCCATGTCTCGATGATGTTCGACATCGTGCCGCTGGCCAAGGCGCAAGTGGAGGGCGGCAAGCTGCGCGCGCTTGCCGTCGCCTCGAAGGAGCGTCTGAAAGTGATGCCGGACGTTCCAACCATGGCGGAGGCAGGCTATCCCTCGCTGGAAGGCGGGCCATGGTTCGGTCTCGTCGCGCCCGCCGCGACGCCGCGCGCCATCATCGATCAGCTCAACGCGGAAGTGCGCAAAGCCTTTGCCAACGCGGCCGAGCGCGACCGCTTCCTCAACCAGGGCATGCTGCTGCCGATCACCTCGCCGGAGGAATTCGGCAAGTTCATGCAGGATGAAAGCGCGCGCTGGGGCAAGATCATCCGCGACGCCGGCATCAAGATGTAGGACGCTGCTCATGAGCGTTATTGCGGACAGGATCGGTTTCGCCGCAGGCGTCAGCATTCCCGTCATCGATCTCGGGCCGTGCCTGTCCGGAGATGATAGAGCGAGCGCCGACGCGGCGCGCGAAATCAACGATGCATGCGAAGGCATCGGCTTTTATTTCGTGCGCAATCACGGCGTTGCCACGGCGCTTGTCGAGCGCGCGTTTACCGAATGCGAACGGTTTCATTCCCAGCCGCTCGATGAAAAAATGAAAACCCGCGCTACGGGGAAAATCGTCGGCTATCTGCCGCTCGGCGGCCAGACGCAGCGCACAAGCGTTCACGGCAAGAGTGTTGCGCCGGACCGCAGCGCATCGTTTTACGTGCGGCAGGAATTCGCCACGGATCATCCCGACAGGCTGGGCGCAAAACCCTGGGTATTCGACAATCGCTGGCCGGAGAATCTGCCCGGTTTTCGCGAGGGCGCTCTGGCCTATTTCGACGCCATGGCCGGGCTCGGCAAATTGCTGCTGGAACTGCAATCCATCGCACTCGGCCTGCCGCGCGACTTTATGGTCTCGCACGAGGCTTTCCTGCCGCCGACCTATAATCTTCGGCTGCTGCATTACCCACCGCGCGATCCCGCCATCGAAGGCCAGTTCGGCATCGGCCCGCATACGGATTACAGCTACACGACCATTCTCGCGCAATCGAACTTGCCGGGGCTGGAAATTCTGACACCGGCGGGCGAATGGCTCGAAGCGCCCGCGCTCGACGGGCATCTGCTCATCAACAATGGCGACATGTGCCGGCGCTGGACAAACGGCCGTTATCGCTCCGCACCCCACCGAGTCATCAACAGGACCGGCGAAACTCGCTATTCCGTGCCTTTCTTCATTGGCCCGCGCGTCGATGTGAAGATCGATGCATGGCCGACCTGCAAGGGTGAAGGACTGCCGCCGCCGCCGGAGCCCCTGTCGTTCGGAGAATATCTCGCGGAGGTGAACAAGAAGAATTACGATCTGCCCGCAAGCTGACAGCCTCCTTCAGGGCCGGGCATTGATCCGAAAAGGCAGGGCGTTTAAGCCACAGACATCAAGACAGCGAGGAAACATGAAACTTCACGGCTATTTCCGCTCATCCGCATCCTATCGCGTGCGCATCGCTTTGGGCCTCAAGGGCCTCAAAGCCGAGCAGGCTTTTTATCACCTGCGAAAGGGCGAGCAGCGCGGCGCGGATTTCCTCAAGCTCAATCCGCAAGGGCTGGTGCCGGCGCTCGAAACCGACAATGGCGAAGTGCTCACGCAGTCGCTGGCCATTCTCGAATGGCTCGATGAGACGCATCCCAATCCGCCGCTGCTGCCGAAGGATCCGATCGAACGCGCGAAGGTGCGCGCCTTCGCCATGGTGATCGCCTGCGAGATTCACCCGGTGCAGAACCTGCTCGTGCTCAACAACGTGCGCGCGCTCGGTCACGGCGACGCCGAAGTGAACGAATGGGCGCGCCGCACGAATTATGATGGGCTCGCGGCCTGCGAGACATTGCTGAAGGGTACGAAAGGCCCGTTCTGCTTCGGCGACAGGCCGACGCTCGCGGATGTGTGCCTCATTCCGCAAATGGGCAATGCCCGCCGCTTCGGCGCGGATGTCTCGGGCTTCAAGCGCCTGCTGGAAGCGGAAGCAGCCTGCAAGTCCGTGCAGGCTTTTGCCGACGCCGCGCCGGAGAAGCAGCCCGACGCGGAGTAAACGGGTGACCCGATGGCTTCACGGCCCTATGCCGCATGCACGGAAATGGTCAGTCCGAGGCTTCTGAATACGCCGAGCAGGGTTGTCAGCCGAGGATCGCCTTCGGCGCTCAGAGCCTTGTAGAGACCTGCCCGGGTAACGCCGGCGTCCCTGGCGATTTGGCTGATGCCTTTGGCGCGGGCCACATTGCCGAGAGCATGCGTGATGACCTTGGGATCGCCGTCTTCGAAGGCAGCTTCGAGATAAGCGGCGATGGCTTCGGGCGTATCGAGGCCTTCGCTGCCGTCCCATTTGGTGGTTTCGATCGCCATGTCAGACCTCCTTTGCCATTGCGATGGCGCGTTCGATGTCTTTGCTTTGCGTCCGCTTGTCGCCGCCGCATAGCAAAACGACAATCGCGGCGCCGCGTCTTACGAAATAGACGCGGTAGCCCGGCCCGTAATCGATACGCAGCTCGCCGATGCCGTCGAAGAACTTGGCATCGCCAAGCAGGCCGAGTTCGAGGCGGTCGATCCTGATGCGAATTCGAGCCTTTGCGCGCTCATCGCGAAGCTCGGCGAACCAATTAACGAAGGCGGGCGTCTTGCGAATTTCGATCACGTGAAAACTATAGTTTACACTGCGATGTCTGTCAAGATATCGCATACTATAGTTGACACAAGGGAATGCGCCCTCAACAGCCATCGCCTGCAGTTCGAACGATATTGACAGCATACATATTGTAAGTATACATACTAATATCGCTGTCCGGATGATGGCAGCCGTTGGGAGGAGTGAGACTCATGGCGAACAAGGACAACACCATTCTGCTGGTCGGCGGCGGGATCGGCGGCATGGCCGCGGCGCTCGCCCTGTCGCAGTCGGGCTTTGAAGTCGACCTGATGGAGCAGGCCCCGGAACTCGGCGAGATCGGCGCCGGTATCCAGCTCGGCCCCAATGCCTTCGCCGCCATGGATGCGCTGGGCTGCGGTCCGCGCGCTCGCGCCCGCGCCGTCTACAACACCGAACTCCTGATGATGGACGCGCTCGACGAATCCGTCGTCGGCTGCATGGAAACGGGCGAAGCCTTCCGCAAGCGCTTCAACAATCCCTATGCCGTCATCCATCGCGCCGATATTCATCTATCCATCTATGAAGAAGCGCAGACCCACGACAACATCCGCGTTCACACCGATTGCCGGATCGAGACTGTCGAAATCGGCGACAAGAGCGTGAAAGTGACGGACAAGAAGGGCCGCGTCTTCGAAGGCATGGCCATTGTCGGTTGCGACGGCTCGAAATCCGTCGTGCGGCAAAAGCTGATCAACGATCCGCATCGGGTTTCCGGCCATGTCGTCTATCGCGCCGTGTGCCCTGCCGATCAGTTCCCCGAAGATCTGAAATGGAACGCGGCGACGCTGTGGGCCGGTCCGAAATATCACATCGTCCATTATCCGCTGCGCGCGGGCGAGGAATACAACATCGTCGTCACCTTCCACTCGCGCGAGAAGGAAGAGTGGAGCGTGCGCGAAGGTTCGCGCGAGGAATTGCTCTCCTATTTCACGCGCATCAGCCCCAAGCCGAAGCAGTTGCTGGAACGCGCCAACACTTGGCAGCGCTGGGCCACGGCCGACCGCGATCCCGTCGAAAAATGGGGCGAGGGCCGCGCGACATTGCTCGGCGATGCCGCACATCCGCCGCTGCAATATATGGCGCAGGGCGCCTGCATGGCGCTGGAAGACGCCGTGACCTTGCGCGAGACTTTGCGCGTGTGCGACCGCGACATCGAAAAGGCGTTCCGCCTCTACGAAAAAATCCGCATACCCCGCACAGCGCGTGTCGTGCTGTCGGCGCGTGAAATGGGACGCATCTTCCACGCCGAAGGCGCGGAGCGTCTCGTGCGCAACCAGCTCTGGAAGGGCCGCACGCAGGAGCGCTATTACGACGCGATCGAATGGCTCTATGGCTGGACGGTCGACAAATGCCTCGACTGAGCCGCGCCCGAAAAGAAAGCGCGCTTTCGGAAAAGGACAGCGATCCTGCGCAAAGCACGCTCTTCGTTCACTCCATGCCCGGCCATATCGTTCGGCGGTTGCAACAGGTCGCCGTGCGGCTCTTCGCCGAGGAAGTCGGCGCGGACATGACTCCGGTGCAATATGCATCCCTGTCGGCTATCGCGGACCGGCCGAATATCGGGCAGGCGGCGCTTGCTGCGCTGATCGGCTATGATCGCGCCACCATAGGCGGCGTCATCGACAGGCTCGAGCAAAGAGGATTGCTCACTCGTGTGCCCACGCCCGGCGACCGCCGCGCCAATGCGCTCGTTCTGACAGCAGCGGGCCATGAAGCCGTCGCAGGCAACAGGCGCAAGGTGGAAGACGTCCAGAACAGACTGCTGGCGCCATTGAGCGATACGGAGCAGCGTCACTTCGAAGCCATGTGCCTCAAAATTCTGGTGCATCACAAGGGTTGAGAAGGCGAGTGAGTGCAGCATGTCCTTTTCGAAAAAGTCGTTCAAGTTTTTCGGGACATGCTCTAACTTCGTTTCCCAAAGCAATCCGGGGAAACGCGCATGAGCGACCACCATCACGACGGCGACGACTATCATCCGTTCGTGCCGCCTTTCGGCAGCAAGATGGGCGGGGCGACGCCGCGCGAACACGCAAAACAACGTCTGGCTGGACCGCGCGCGCCTCTCCTCTTCGGCGCATGGGAAAAGCTCTTTCAGCAACCCTTCAAGGGCATGACAACCGACGGCAACGTGATTCCCGAGCTCTATTCGCTGCAGCCGGCAGACGCGCCCGTGCGCGACATGATTCATGCGGTGGATGCGCTGCTGTCGCAACTGACGTCCGACCAGAAGAAAGCCATGAGCTTTCCGGTGGATTCGCCGCAATGGCGTCACTGGCAGAATACCGAACTCTATGTCGAGGACTATGGTCTGCGTCTCGACGAAGTCCCGTCGCAGATTCAGGAAGGCGCGATGAATGTGCTGCGCGCCAGCATGAGCGATCACGGCTATCATCTCGCGCGCAATGTGATGAAACTCAATCGCTTCCTCGGCGATATTGTCGGCGGGCCGGACGTGCTCGGCGAATGGTCTTATATTTTCTGCCTGTTCGGCACGCCCTCGCTGACGGCGCCCTGGGGCTGGCAGTTCTTCGGACATCACCTCGCGCTGAACTGCTTTGTCATCAATGGACAGATGGTGCTGACGCCGGCCTTCTGGGGCGCGGAGCCTGTCCATGCCGATCACGGCCCGTTCAAGGGGATCCGCCTGTTTCAGGACGAGGAGCGTGAGGGTCTGGCCTTGATGCGCTCCTTCTCCCGGGAGCAGCAGGCGCGCGCCATCGTCGCCCATTCGATGGTCGGCGGCGATCTGCCGGAAGGGCGGCGGCACTTCGCCGACAATCTCAATCTTGGCGGCGCGTTCCAGGACAATCGCATCGTGCCTTATGAAGGATTGCGCGCCGATGCCATGTCACAGGCGCAGCAACAATCGATGATGGACCTCGTGCAGCGTTACCTGCTTTCGCTGCCGCCGGGGCCGCTCAAGGCGCGCATCGCTGAAATCGAAAGACACCTGAAGCACACGCATTTTTGCTGGATCGGCGGCACGGGCGAAACCAATCCGTTTTATTACCGCATACAAAGTCCGGTTATCTTCATTGAATTCGATCATCATGCAGGGGTGTTCCTCACCAATCCGGAACCGCAGAAGTTCCACATTCACACCATCGTGCGCACACCCAATGGCAACGATTACGGCATCGACCTGTTGCGTCTGCACTACGAACAGGCCGACCATCATCGCAACCAGCATTCGCATGGCGGCGTGGAACATTCGCACGACCATCACGGCGATCATTCGCACAATCATAAAGACTGAGTGAGCATGGGACGCAAACTGAAAGCCGCCATCGTCGGCGGCGGCATCGGCGGGCTGGCGGCGGCGCTGGCGCTACATCGTCGCGGCCACGAATTCGACATTTACGAACAGGGCGACGAGATCACCGAGATCGGCGGCGGGCTCAACCTCAGCCCCAATGCGCTGAAAGCCTTCCGCATGCTCGGCGTCGAGGAAGACGTCGTCGCCATAGGCTATCAGGACGAGTGGCAGCGCATCCATTCATGGCGCAACGGCATGGTTCTGGCGCAACAGTCGCGCAAGGCCGGCATCGTGCAGAACTATGGCGCGGAATTCCTCACAATGCACCGCGCCGACTTGCAGAAGGTTCTTTACGACCATCTGCCGAGAGAACGCGTTCATGCGCGCAAGGCCTGTGTCGAGGCTGGCAGTAACGCTTCATCCGCCTATGTGAAATTCGCCGACGGGACGAGCGCGGAAGCGGATTTGGCCATCGGCGCGGACGGTATTCATTCGGCGGTGCGCGACAGCGTCTTCGGCAAAATTCCGCCGCGCTTCACGGGCTGCGTCTGCTGGCGCGGCATGGTTCCCTTCGATGCGGTGAAACATATTCCGCAGATGCATGAACTCGGCGCGTGGTGGGGACCGCATGGCCATGTCGTGCATTATCGCGTGCGACGCGGCGAACTCGTGAATTTCGTCGCCCACTACGACAGCGACGCCTGGCTCGAGGAATCCTGGACGCGCGAATGCGGCAAGGACGAACTCATCAATACGTTTGCCGGCTGGAACGATGCGCTGATCCAGCTCTTCAATCAGAGCGAACGCTATTACAAATGGGCGCTCTACGATCGCGACCCTCTCGCGCAATGGAGCAAGGATCGCGTCACGCTCCTGGGCGATGCGGCTCATCCCATGCTGCCCTATCTCGGACAGGGCGCGGCGATGGCGATCGAGGACGGATGCATTCTCGCGCGGCTCGCGGACGAATCTGTATCGGCCGATATCCCGCAAATGCTCCGGGAATATGAAGCCCTGCGCATGCCCAGGGGATCGCGCTGCCAGCTAGCCTCGCGCGAACGTGCGAAAGAATATCACCTGCCGACGGCGGCTGCGCGCATATGGCGGGACGTGCGGCTCGCGCTGCGCAACCGCTTCGGTACGGACCGGACCCCGTTGCGCGCGGAGTGGGTGTATAACTACGATCCTGCAGTCGCGCCGCTGCACACCTGAGCGCCTATTGCGCCAGTCAGACAGGCAGAACCCTGGCGTCCTTCAAACTCTCCAGTACGATTTCCGATTGCACGCGGGCGACGGATTTGTGCGGCAGCAGTGTTTCGCTCACGAGCTTCGACAGCGCCTTGAGATCGGCGACCGCTATCTTCAGAAGATAGTCCGTGCCGCCGGTGACGGCATGCGCTTCGAGAATCTCAGGCGTGAGGCGCACGAGGTCGCGAAAGCGCCGCGCATTGTCGCCGGAATGCGCCGCCAGGGTCACGCGCACGAAAGCGACGACATCGAGGCCGATGGCGGCCGCGTCGAGTTCGGCGCGATAACGGCGGATGACGCCTGCCGCTTCCAGCCTGTCGCGCCGCCGTGAAATCTGGCTTGCGGAAAGGCCGACAGCGTCGCCAAGCTCGGCATTGGTGCGCGAAGCGTCTTCCTGCAGAAGCGCCAGCAGGCGGCGGTCGAAGCCGTCGAGAGCATTTTCTTGCATGAAATATCCGATATATACACGAATATTGTATAATTATCCGATATCACGCCGCTTTTGCAAACCCTTTGCGGAGCCAGCCCGCCATCCTGTGCGCCGAAATGAATATCCTGCAAGGAGGGTGCAGTCATGGGTCCGTTTCCGCACAATTCGACGCCGGCTGAAATCACCGCCGCCAACCCGATGGGCACCGACGGATTCGAATTCGTCGAATACGCCCATCCCGAGCCTGCGAAGCTGAAGACGCTGTTCGAACAAATGGGCTTTCGCGCGGTAGCGACGCATCGCTCCAAGCGCGTCACGCTCTATCGCCAGGGCGACGTCAACTTCGTCGTCAACGAGGAGCCTGATTCTTTCGCGGCAGAATTTGCCGCAAAGCATGGGCCCTGCGCCTGCGCGATGGCGTTCCGCGTCGCCGATGCGAAGAAAACTTACGAGCGCGCGCTGGCGCTCGGCGCGGAGCCCTATACCGGTCATATCGGACCGATGGAGCTTTATATTCCCGCTATCCGCGGCATCGGCGGCTCGCTGATCTATTTCGTCGACCGCTACGGGGCGAAAGGAAATATCTGGGACGTGGACTTCGTCTGGACGGGCGAAACCAATCCGGCGCCGGAGCCTGCCGGCCTGCATTATATCGATCATCTCACGCATAACGTGTATCGCGGACGCATGGATTTCTGGTCCGGCTGGTACGGCAAACTTTTCAACTTCCGCGAAATCCGTTTCTTCAACATCGAGGGCAAGCTGACGGGCCTGATGTCGCGCGCGCTGACATCGCCCTGCGGCAAGATCAGGATCCCCATCAACGAGAGTATCGACGACAAGTCGCAGATCGAGGAATATCTGCGCGACTATCATGGCGAGGGCATCCAGCATGTCGCCCTCGGCAGCCGCGATATCTACACGAGCGTCGAGGCTTTGCGCGCCAACGCGCTTGCTTTCATGCCTGCCCCACCGGCCGCCTATTACGAGAAGGTCGATGCACGCTTGCCCGGCCACGGCGAACCGCTGGACCGCCTGCAACACAATGGCATTCTCATCGACGGCGAAGGCGTCGTCAGCGGCGTTGATGGAAAGGTTTCCGCGCGGGTCCTGCTGCAGATTTTCTCGGCGACCGTGATCGGTCCCATCTTCTTCGAATTCATCCAGCGCAAGGGTGACGAAGGATTCGGCGAAGGCAATTTCCGTGCGCTGTTCGAATCCATCGAGGAAGACCAGATCCGCCGCGGCGTGCTGAAGGCAGCGGAGTAGTCCGCTCAGCCGCGCGGCGGCTCGTGCAGCACGAAGACATCCTCATGCCCGGCGGCGCGAGGATAGGTTGCGCTGACTCTGGGATCGTGGCCGGGAATGACGCGGCCCATGTCGTTGTCCGAAAGCTTGCGGATGAGCCGCCAGCCCGCGAGCATGTCGGCGACATTCACGACGATGGGAAAGGGATTTTCCTTTTCCATGTTCGCATAGAAGTGACTGGCGTCGCTGGCGAGGACGAGTTTGCCGCGCTGCGTCTCCACGGTGACGATCTGCAAGCCATCGGAATGGCCGCCGGTGCGGTGAATTTCGACGCCTTCCGCAATCGCGTCATGGCCATCGTGGAATTGTACGCGCCCCGCATAGACATGGCGGACAAGCTGCGTCACATCTTCGACGGAGAAAGGCGCAACCAGAACGCGCTCGCACATGCAACGTCCCGTCGCATAGCTCATCTCGCGGTCCTGCACGTGGAAGACCGCATTGGGGAAGCGATCGACATTGCCCGCATGATCGTAGTGAAAATGCGTGAGCACGACATCGCGTATCGCCGATGCGGGGACGCCAAATCTTTCGAGAAGATCGACGGGATTGACGATCAGCTTGCGTTTGCGCGCCTGGGCGGCTGCTTCATTGAAGCCGGTGTCGACAAGAATCGTCTGCTCGCCGTTGCGTAGAAGCCATACGAAATAGTCGAGCGGCATGGGCGCATCGTGAATGTCGCGCCATTCGATGAAGCTTTCGCGCGCGCTGCGCACCGGCGTCTCGGCGTAGCGAAGCGCGTAGACTTCCCATTGCGCGCCCATGATCAGACCTTCACGTTGTCGAGATAGCGCTGAATCTCCGTATGATCGCTGGCGCCGCCAATCGTCTTCGCCGCGTCATCCCAGAGATCGGCGCAATGATCGGCCAGCGGGACGGGCACGCCAAGCGCGTGCGCGAGATCATTCGCCGAGCGAATGTCCTTCGCCATCAGGCCGACGGAAAAGCCGGAGCCCCATGTCTGCGACAGGATGAACTGTTTCATCTTCACTTCTGTGGAATTGTTACGGCCGGTGGAGGCGTTGAGCACATCGATCATCAATCCGGAATCGAGCCCGAAGGCCTTGCCGACATTGACGGCTTCGCAGGCGGCTATGAGTCCCGCGCCGGAGACATAATTGTTGAGCGCTTTCATGGCATGACCCGAACCGAGCAGCCCCGTGCGGAAAATCGTGCGTCCCATCGCCTTGAGAACGGGCTCCACACGATCGATGGTCGCAACGTCGCCACCGACCATGATGGAAAGCGACCCATCCACCGCGCGGCGCACGCCGCCGGAAACCGGCGCGTCGATGAAGCCGAAACCCGCGGCAATGAGTGTCTCGCCGAGTTCGCGTGTGCCCATTGGTTCCGACGACGACATGTCGATGACGACAGCGCCGGGCCTCAGTTGCGTCATCAGCGCGCCAAGCAGATCGCGCACAATCCTGCCGGTCGGCAGCATGGTGATGACAACATCGGCGTCGCGCACGGCGCTCGCGGCATCGGCGGCGACCTGCGCGCCGCTAGCGCTGGCGAAGGCGTTGCGCGCATCGTCTGAAACATCGAAGCCGGTCACCCGATAGCCCGCGCGTTGCAGGCATCCGCCCATGGGGCGGCCCATATTGCCGAGACCGATCAGCGCGACGCGTGCTGGCGGAACAAGCGCTGTCATGTCGAAAGGCCCGCCTTGATGCGTGCGGGCGTAAAGGGCGTCTCATAGTAGCGAACGCCCGTTGCGTCACGCACCGCATTGGCGAGCGCTGCGCCGGCCGGTCCTTGCGAGGCTTCGCCTGCGCCGAGATAGGGCGCGCCGGGCCGGTCGATGAGTTCGATTTCGATGGCAGGCACTTCGCTGAAAGTGAGGATCGGATAGGAATTCCAGTCCTCGCTGCGCACACCCGATGGCCCGAAGCGCACGGCCTCTTTCAGCGTCCATGAAATCGACTGGACGATACCGCCCTCGATCTGGTTGCGCACGCCGTCGGGCGACACAATCTCGCCGGCGTCGTTGGCGGAGACGGCGCGCAGCACGCGCACGTTACCGCTCGCGCGATCGACCTCGGCCTCAATGGCGACGGCGGTATAGGTCGCGAGATTCTTGTAACGCGCATAGGCGATGCCGCGTCCGCGCGCCGGTCTCTTCTCCCATTTCGACCAGCCGAACATGTCGGCGGTTTTCTGCAACACGTCGCGCGCGCGCTGATCCTTCAGATAGCGCAAGCGATACTCGACAGGATCGGCCTTCGCCATCACGGTGAGTTCGTCGATGAAACTCTCGATGGCCACGACATTCGCCCATGCGCCAAGGCCGCGCAAAGCGGATGCGCGCGCCGCAAAAGTCTCGATGAAATGCGTGGTGACCTTATGGCCTGCGAAATCATAAGCCGCGATGCCATTGCGATCTGCCGCATAATTGGGGCCGCCGCCATTCACGGGAACCGGCATAGCGAAGGGCTTTTCGAGCGCCCGCGCCGGCAACAGGTTTCCGGCGTCGCTGTTCGGCCGCGTGCCGTGCGATGTCGACCAGATCTCGTAATTCCAGTCGAGGATGCCGCCGTTCGCGTCGACGCCGGCTTTCACCTTGATCACCATGGCCGAGCCGTAAGGCTCCCACTTGTGCTCGTCGTGGCGCATCCATTGCACGCGCACGGGGCGTCCCGGCATGGCGCGCGCGAGCAATGCGGCGTCCGCCGCGACATCGTCCGCGCCGTTATGGCCGTAACAGCCGGAGCCCTGCACATGCTGGCAGCGCACCTTGTTGTTTTCGACGCCCAACATCTTCGCAATCGCTGTGCGCGTCTCGAAGACGGACTGACTGTGCGTCTGCACAGTCATCACGCCGTCGCTGCCGAGCGTCGCGATCGCACAGGATGGTCCGATAGAGCCATGCATGTGATAGGGCCTGCGGAAATTCGCCTCGACCGTGCGCGCGACTTGCGCACCCTCTTTCAAGGGCTCGTTCTTGATGAAGAGATCCTTCGTCTTCTGTTGCAGCAGCCAGTCATAGACGGTGTCCTGCGTCGGTCCGTCCTTCGGCACGTCCCATTGCGCGCTTTTGCGCAGAGCTTCCGCCGCGGCGATGGCCTGTTCTTCACGCGCCGCAATGACGCCGAGGAAAGAGCCGTCGCGCAGAACCTTCACGACGCCCGGCATTTTTTCGACCGACGCAAGATCGGCATTCAGCAGCCTGGCTTCGTAAGCGGGTGTGCGCACGACGCGGCCGTGCAACATGCCATCGGGACGCAAATCCTGCAGGAAAATCGCGCCGCCCGTCATCTTGGCGGGAATGTCGATGCGCGGAATGCTCTTGCCGGCATATTTCAACTGCGCGCGCGGTTTCAGCGCGGCCTTGCCGGTGGCTTCGACATCGAGAGGATTGGATGATGCAAGCTCCCAATAGGTGACGGATTTGCCGCCGCCGGAAATTCTGCCGTCGCTGACGGAGAGGTCCTCGCGCTTTGCGCCGAGTTTTTCGGCGGCGAGATGGAGCAATATTTCGCGCGCTTCTGCGGAGGCCTGACGCACAGCGGTCGCCGAACCCTGCATCGAGAGCGAGCCCGCAGTGGTGCCTTCATTGGGCACGAGGAACGTATCGCCCGACGTGATGACGATGCGGTTGAAATCGACATCGAGATGATCGGCGCATAGCTGCTGAAGCGCTGTGAGTATGCCCTGTCCGATCTCGACTTTGCCGACGAGAAGTCGAACTTTGCCGCCGTCCTCGATGCGCAACCACGCGGACACCTTGCGATTGGTGCGCAGGTTGCCCGGCAGCGGAGGCCCGGCAGGGGCTTCGGGACGGGCACGCTGCGCATCGGCTTCAAGCGGAAGCGCGAAAGCCACCGTGATGGCTGCCGTGCCTTTCAGGAGTACGCGGCGCGAGACATTCATGGTCATGGCTCAGCCCTCCTGCGATGCGCGCTGCACGGCGCGCACCACGCGCTGATGAATGCCGCAGCGGCAGAGATTGCCGTCGAGCGCGATGCGTATTTCGCCTTCGGTCGGCTTCGGTTTCGCATCGAGCAGCGCTTTTGCGCTCATGACCATGCCGGCGGAACAATAGCCGCATTGCGCCGCCTGTTCGTCGATAAAGGCCTGCTGCAGTTTTGAAGGCTTGTCCGCGCTTCCCAGTCCTTCGATGGTGACGATATCAGCGCCGGCGACCGAGCCTACGGGCGTCACGCAGGAGCGCACGGCGCGACCGTCGATGATGACGGTGCAGGCGCCGCATTGCGCGAGGCCGCAACCATATTTCGCGCCGTTCAGTTTCAGATCGTTGCGCAGCACATAGAGCAGCGGCACGTCGTCCGGCACGGCGACATCGTGGTTGCGACCGTTCACTTTCAGACTCGGCATGAATTCCTCCCCGCCTGTGTTTCGCAAGCTTTGCGGCAAATGTCGAAGAAGGGCGCGACCTTGTCAATCGTGCGGCGGCAGTCTCACGCAGGATGCGATGACGGCATGTCCATCGAAAATGGCTGAATGAAACGAGGCTTGCGCAGAGACGCCATCCCGCGCAAGGAAAAGCGCGGCGGAACTATCCTCTTCGAATCGGGAGACCACCGTCGCAGGATCGATGTTGAGGCCTGTGCCCAGCGCCTTGAGAAAGGCTTCCTTGGCGGTCCATATCTCGAGAAAGCGGCGTCGAGCCGGTTCGCCGCTTAAAGCTGACAGCGCGGTCATCTCTTCCGGGTGCAGAACGTCTGCGATGACTTCGACATCGCTGTGCTGGATTTCGAGATCGATTCCGATGGGATCGCGCGCGATCGCAATGGCGGCTAGTGGTCCGCGCCCGGACACCGAAACGTGACATGAACCGGATTTGACGCGCGGCGCGCCCGGCCCGTCGTAACCGATGACGACATCGTCCGCGTCGCATCCCGTGAAAAGCGCGACCAGCGAGCGGGTTGCCGCACGGCGCGCCAGAAACCAGCCTCGATCGCTGGCGCCGGGCCTGCGCTCGTCGTCGTAATCGGACGATGTCGGCGCGGGGCGCAGCAACGGCAAAATGAGCGGATCACGCAAATCGGCGACAAGCGCCAACGGTTCATCCGCAGGTTGCGCGTGTGTCAGCGCCGCAAGATCGCCCGCCGCGAGCCATTTCACCATCGTCTGCCGATCCCGTTCGGGCGAGCGCTTGCGCATGACGCAGGATAGCAACTCATGATATGGAAAGAATCAAACTCCCGGAGCATTCCATGCCTGTCCGTTCTCTCGCGATGGCCCCTCTGTTCGCCCTCGGCATTGTTGCGGGCGCCAGCCTGTTTGCAAGCCCGGCGAGCGCTTTCTTCGGCGGAAGTTCTGGGCCGAGGGCCTGCGCCCCCCATTCGGACCGCTTCGATGTGCCAGGTCTCTGGCTCGGTCATTTCAGCGGCGGGCGCTTGGCCCTGCATCCCAACGGCGACCGGCGCGTGGATTGGCGCAGCGAATACCAGTGCTTCTTTTCCGCGCGCGCATGCAATGCCTGGCGTGCGAGCCTGCGGCGCGAATATGCGCGCTTTCGCGGACACGGCACATGCCTCGCGCTACGCGGGGGCGGCGCGCCAGTGCGCGCGGTCGTCGTGCGTGGCGTCTCGGCGCGCTACTGATCTCTTAAGCGGCTCAGGACGCGGTGACGACGAGGCCTTTCATTCTGCCGTTGATCTGCTGCCCGCCTAGCGCCTCGGCGATGCGTTGTGCAACCGCATCGATGGCTTGATCCATTCCTGCAGGATTTCGCGCCATAATTTCTCCGCGCACGGGTGTGCCCAGGCACAGGCCCTGAGCGATCCAGAACGCATCCGGCGCCACGCAGGTTTTTTCCACGGTATTGATGGCGACACTGCCAAAGCCCGCGCTGCCAACCTCGGACGTGATGAGCTGCCGGTCCCAATAGCCATGCGGAAACTGGCTGATAACGCGCGGCGGATTTTCGGGATAAAGCTTCACCAGCGCTTCTTCCGCCAACCGGGGACAATCATTGAATTCGAGCGAGTCGTATGTGCTGAACAGCAGATGTCCATTCGGTGTGAGTAAACGGCGCGCTTCGCGATAATGCGCCTTTCGGTCGGGAAAGAACATGATGCCGAACTGATGTATCACCAGATCGAACGCGCCGTCGCCTAACTGCATCTTCTGTGCATCGGCCTGTGCAAATTGAACATTGCCAAAAGCATTCGTCTTTTGTTTCGCCTGCTCCAGCATGGGGGCATTGAGATCGGTTGCGAGTATCTCCGCATCCGGCAGGGCCATGGCAAGGGCGTGGGTCACGATGCCGGTTCCAGCGGCGCATTCGAGAATGCGCCTCGGAGCAAACTTTGCGGCGCGCTGCGCGATATCCTGTGCGAATGGCGCGAAAAAAGTCTCGCCGAGAAAGCGATCGTAACTTTCGGCAACTGAGCCGGTGAAATTTTCATGGAAGGCTTTTGGATGTCCGGTCATAGCGGCTCCTGTCGCGCCGCATCAAACAGCGGAAGTCGCCATTCTAGACCCTCTTCCTGAATCGCACCTACAGGAAATAAGTTGCACACGCACCCATCCGCCCATGCTAGCATAGGATTCGACGATGTTTCGGCGAACGCCGAAGCTTATCGCGGCAGCGCTTTCGTCATTTCCTCAAGCCATTGTGCATCGACGCCGTCGAGCGTCGCAAGTTCGCTGCCCGCTTCCTCCTTTGTTTGCGCAAGGCAGGGAACGACATGCGGATCGTCGTTGTCCGCGGCCTGGCACGCGAATTCGAGGCGGATGCCGTTGGGATCGATGAAATAGATTCCGTCGAGCCCCGGCAGTTGCGGTATGGGTCCGACATAGGGAATGTTGTGCTGCTTCAGCCTCGTTTCTATTTCGCGGAATTTTTCGAGGGTGACGACGAAGGCGCAATGCTGCATCGCGCCGATGGCGTTGCGATTGCCCTGGGGTTCCTTGCCCTTGGGTATTTCGAAAAAGGCGAGCACGCTGTCGTTGCCCATGTCGAAGAAGTAATGGCGCAGCGCCTCGTAGGGCGGATTGCCGCGATTGGCTGGGCCTGTGCCCAGTCCAGCCGGCACGCGCATCGCATGCACCAGCGGCATGCCGAGCACGCGCGTATAGAATTCGGTCGTGGCCTTCATGTCGTCGGTGCAGAGCGCCAGATGATGCACGCCGCGCGTGAGCGCCTTCACGCTGGTCTGGCGGGATGTCGCTTCAGTCTGCATGGCTTCCTCCGAATTTTTCGTGTTGCGGCTATCTTACGTGAAGGCGTGCTGCAATCAAAGAATGCGCCGCCCGCCCGTCACGGGCGTAAGCATGTCGTGGATACGTTTCTCCAGCCCGTCGCGCACATTGCGATAGGCGTCGAGCATCTGTTCGCGAGAGCCTTGCACGGCGGTTGGATCGATGGTCGGCCAGTACACGACATCGACCGCCATGGTGCGCGTATATTCGAGCGCGGAGTGATGCGCTTCCGGCGACAGCGAGACGATGGCGTCGAAGGCTTCGTCCTCGAGATCGGCGAAGACGCGCGGCTTGTGTTTGGAAATGTCGATGCCGATCTCGTCCATTGCGGAGACGGCGAAGGGATCGAGCTGCCCCGGCCGCACGCCTGCGGAAAGGAAATAGACGTCGCGGCCGAAATGGTGGCGCGCCAAGGCTTCGGCCATCGGCGAGCGCACCGCGTTGAACGTGCAGGCGAAGAGCACGGATTGCGGGCGGCGGCTGAGGTTCGGTCCGCTCATGCAGCCATGCCCGCATGGCGATTCGGCCACTTATTGAATGCGCGAATGAAGCGCGCTTTACCCTCCCCCTTGTGGGGAGGGTCGGCTTCGCGAAGCGAAGACGGGGTGGGGGTCGTGGAAGTCTGGCTGCGAATCGCGCGCGTCTTCATTTCTAACGCAAGCGCGACCCCCACCCCTAAATCCCCTCCCCACAAGGGGGAGGGGACTTTCGGTGCGCAAATCCTGAAGCAGGCGCGCTCCATGCACTAACCTTTCCAGTGCAGGGCGGTGACGAGCGTGAATATGCGGCGCGCCGTCTCGAAATCGCACTCGATCTTGCCTTCGAGACGCTGGGCAAGCAGCGTCGCGCCATCGTTGTGCAAGCCGCGACGGCCCATGTCGATGGCTTCGATCTGCGATGGCGTCGCGGTGCGGATGGCCGAATAATAGCTCTCGCAGACCATGAAATAGTCCTTCAGCAAGCGGCGAAAGGGCGAGAGCGAAAGAATATGCGTCACGACGGGCTCGCCATCGGCGGTCTGCGTATCGAAAGCGAGTTTGGCGTCTTGCAGCGCGATCTTCAACGCATAGGGGCCGCCTTGGTGGCCAGGAATGCCGAACGAATTCTGCTCGACGAGATCGTAAATGGCGATAGCGCGTTCATGTTCCTGATCGGGGCTGCCGCGCCCGATGGAAGCCTCGTCCAGCGTGACGGAAACGAGCCTGCGCCTGTTCTCGCCCTCGTCCATGGCTCACCCGAGATTGAGTCTGATGGCGACGGAGCGCGCATGCGCATCGAGGCTTTCGGCCTTGCCGAGAGCGATGGCATGCGGGCCGAGTTCACGCAGGCTTTCCGGCGAGCATTTGAGGATCGACGTACGCTTCATGAAATCGAGCAGGTTGAGGCCGGATGAGAAACGCGCGGATCGCGCCGTCGGCAGAACGTGGTTGGAGCCTCCGACATAATCGCCGATGGCTTCGGGCGTATGCCCACCGATGAAAATCGCGCCGGCATTGTGCACGCGCGCCGCGATGTCTTCGGCGTTTTCCGCCATGATTTCGAGATGCTCGGCGGCGATGCGATCGGCAAGCGGTATGGCGTCGGCGAGTCTGCCGCAGAGAATGATCGCGCCATAGTCGCGCCAGCTCGCGCCAGCGATATCCTTGCGCGGCAAGGTCGCAAGCTGGCTCTCGACGCTTTTGGCCACCGCGTCGGCCAGATTCGCATCGTCGGTGATGAGCAATGATTGCGCGGCGGTATCGTGTTCGGCCTGCGCGAGAAGATCGGCGGCGATCCAGTCGGGATTGGCGCTGGCGTCGGCCATGACAAGCACTTCCGAGGGGCCGGCAATCATGTCGATGCCGACCGTGCCGAAGACCTGCCGCTTGGCGGCGGCGACAAAGGCATTGCCGGGCCCGACGATCTTGCTGACAGGCGCAATCGTCTGCGTGCCGTAGGCAAGCGCCGCGACAGCCTGCGCGCCGCCGATGCGATAGACCTCGTCGACGCCGGCGAGTTCGGCGGCCGCCAGCACGAGCGGATTGATCTGGCCGCCGGGCGCGGGCACCACCATCACTATTCGTTTCACGCCGGCGACCTTGGCCGGCACGGCGTTCATCAGGACCGAAGAGGGATAACTCGCGGTGCCGCCGGGCACGTATAGACCGACGGCTTCCACCGCCGTCCAGCGCCAGCCGAGTTCGACGCCAGCCGCATCGGTGAAGCGCTGATCCGCCGGCTTCTGCTTCTCGTGATAGGCGACGATGCGGCGATGCGCGAAGGCGAGCGCCTCCAGTGCTTCCACGCTGCATTGCGCCCGCGCGGCGGCGATCTCCTCCTTCGTGACGCGCAAGCTGATTTTGGCGAAATCGACCCTGTCGAATTTGAGGGAATAGTCCGCCAGCGCGGCGTCGCCCCGCTTCATCACGTCCGCGATGATCGCGCGCACGGCCTGATCCACGTCCTCGGAGACTTCGCGCTTCATCGCCAGAAGCGCGCGAAAGCGCTCCTCGAAACCGGGCTCGCGCGCATCAAGGCGCAGGGGCATGTCATTCTCCTCAGCAATTTCCTGGCCGCGGATCACGGCAGACGTATGCCGTTTCCCTACCCTATCCGGGCCGGGAAAAGCGAGGCTTAGAGCGTGTCCCGAAAAAGTTGAAGCGTCAGGCAGGCTTGTCGTCGCCAAGGACATGGCCGGGCCGACGGCGGGCCTTCCAGCGCAGATCGAGATCGCTCATCTGCGCCTCGATGTAGTCGACCTCGAGCCGCACGGCGCCGCCGGCCGAGAAGGTGAGCAGCACCGTGCCGGCAGGGGCCTCCGAAGGTTCGAAGGTGATGCTCAGGAGGTTCAGCACGCGATCGCGCCGCGTCTGGTCGAAACCCTGAATGGACACCTTGCGCACAGCGTCGAAGTGCAGGCCGGTCTGGCAGCGCTCTTTCCGACCCTTATCGGCGGCGATCCAGTCGAACCGCTGGCACAGGAGCGCGAAACGCCTCTCCTTTGGCAGGTAGGCCATGTCGGCGATGCGCACGAGGGCGTCCTGCAGATTGGCCGACAGCACCGCCAGATCATCATCTTCGAAAGCGAGCAGATGCAGCGCCTCGTTTTGCGCTGCCGGATTCTTGCTGCCCGCGTCCTGTTCGCTCATCGCCTTGCCTCTATTTTAGAGTTAGTGTCGCCATGGCGGGAACGCAATCGCGGCCAAAAGAGATTTGGCGACGATCCCCGGGAGTTCTGATTCATGCGGAAAATAGTGAAAAGCGTAGCAGCAGGCCTGGCGGCCCTCACGGTTCTGGCTGGCCCGGCGGCGGCGCAATATTATCCGGGCTATCCCGACGGGAGGTATCAGCCAGCGCCGCGCTATTATCGCGCCCCGCCCCCGGCCTACTATCCGCCGCCGGCCTATTACCCCGCGCCGGAGCCCTATTACACGCCGGCGCCACGACGCTCCGGCGGCGTCGCCGAACAATGCGCAACGCAGTTCGGAACCTGCCAGATCGGCCCCACGCGTCCGGGCCGCAACTGCAATTGCTTCTTTCCGGGGTCGGGCAAGATACCGGGCGTGGCGGTGAGGTAATTCGTAGTGGTTACCCCCCCTCGCTGATCCTTTCGATCAGCGCGCCGCACGCACCCAGCTTCTGTTCGAGGCGCTCGAAGCCGCGGTCTAGGTGATAGACACGATGCACGGTTGTGTCGCCTTCGGCCGCCAGCGCGGCGATGACGAGCGAGACGGAAGCGCGCAGATCGGTCGCCATAACCTGCGCGCCTTTCAGTTTCGGCACGCCCTCGACGATAGCGGTCTCGCCATCGAGCCTGATCTTCGCGCCGAGGCGCGCCAGCTCCTGCACATGCATGAAGCGGTTTTCGAAAATCTTCTCGGTGATGTGCGATGTGCCCTTGGCCATCGTCATCAGCGCCATGAACTGCGCCTGCAGATCCGTGGGGAAGCCCGGGAAGGGCGCGGTCGTCACATCGACGGCCTTCAGCCCCGCGCCGTTGCGCTGGATGCGGATGCCGTGATTGTTTGAAGTGATCGTCGCGCCGGCGCGCGCGATGGCGTCGAGCGCCGCCTGAAACAATTCGGGCCGCGCGCCTTCAAGGAAAACATCGCCGCCGGTCATCGCTGCGCACATGGCGAACGTGCCGGCCTCGATACGGTCCGGCAGCACTTCGTGCCGCGCCGCGCCGAGCGAGGTGACGCCTTCGATCTCGATCGTGGGCGTGCCTGCGCCGGAAATCTTCGCGCCCATCTTGTTGAGGCAATCGGCGACATCGACGACCTCGGGTTCGGACGCCGCGTTGCGGATGATCGTAGAGCCCTGCGCCAGCGCCGCGCCCATGATCGCGGTGTGGGTGCCGCCGACGGTCACCTTGGGGAAGACGATTTCCGCGCCCTTGAGACCCTTCGGCGCTGTTGCGACGGCATAGCCTTCCTCGATCTCGATCTTGGTGCCGAGACGCTCCATCGCCATCAGCAGGAAATCGACCGGGCGCGTGCCGATGGCGCAGCCGCCAGGCAGCGACACTTTCGCCTCGCCCATACGCGCGACGAGCGGCGCGAGCACCCAGAAACTCGCGCGCATGCGCGACACGAGTTCGTAGGGCGCGACGGTATCGACGATTTCGCGGGCGCGGAAATGGATGGTCTGGCCGGCATTGGGCTGGTCGCCCGGCCGTTTGCCCTCGATCGTGTGATCGACGCCGTGGTTGCTGAGGATGCGCATGAGCATGGCGACATCGTTGAGACGCGGCACGTTTTCGAGCGTCAGCGTCTCGCGCGTCAGCAGCGGCAGGATCATCAGCGGCAGGGCGGCGTTTTTCGCGCCGGAAATCGGAATGGTCCCGTTCAGCTTCTGGCCGCCGGTAATGCGAATCCGGTCCATCAATCCTCGCAAATCATCTGTGCTGGCTTGAACCAACTTAGCGGCATTTTTGGCGCGAGCGTCAATCTCGGAGCTTGGGAGCGGGGTCGGATGCCGCGCCTTCGGCCGGGCTCGCGGCATTGGCCCGGCCGCGCGCCTGCGCCTTGCGGCGCTTGAGGTTTTCCCGCAGGGCCGCGGCCAGGCGCTCGGCGCGCTCGGCGGAGGCGTCGCGGGGCGGTTTGCCCCCTGAATTTCCCGTGTTTTCGGCCTTGCTCATGGCGAGCGCACCTATAGCCGAGAGGCGGCAGTCCGGCCAGAAGCCCGGGAGGACATAAATTGCCGCGCCGCCTTGCCCTCGTCGCCCCCCTGTGGCAAAAGCCGCGCGGTCCGAAGCGCGCGCGGCGCGCCGGCACTTTTGCTGCGGTAGCTCAGTGGTAGAGCACTCCCTTGGTAAGGGAGAGGTCGAGAGTTCAATCCTCTCTCGCAGCACCATCTCAAAACCTTGAATTTAAATAAGCTGCGTGACTTTCAGGCACGTTTGACGGTTACTTTGATCCCAACTTAAGTCCGCAATCGAGGTCAACGCATAGCCGGTCGATCATGACCGGATAACCCCGCGACCGACATCAAGGTCCGCGCTGCCCCGAAGCCCTTACACGTTTCAACACCGATCCGGCCGCGTTCGAAGACTGGCTTTCCCGGCGTGTCACGATTTTGCGCTTTCCATGACGTGCGCTTGCACACCTTCGGCCCATCGTCGAGGCAAAGCGTGGCAAGTCGAATTTCAGCCTTGCTATTCGCATCCCGAGTGGACGCGATACTGCGCCTGTATTCCCAACTCTCATCCAAGGAGATTGAGCAGCAACCTGCCTTGTCGTTACCATTGATATCGACAGCGGAACGCAAGCCAAGATCAGCAATTAATTTTTTAGTTTATTTGCTTTCGGTGAAAAGACTGTAAACCCTAATGTGCCCAGCTCTTAGCGACCAGCGTTGCAAGGGAACGAATCCTGCAATGACGCCAGAATCACGGAAGGCAGCGGTCCGCAATGGCTGCCATTCATGATGTTCGCCGGCACTCGCTTCAAATAGCTCTCTAAGGCGCGGACCACGAGGTCCGAATTAAAATCTACTTGCGGTTCGCAGAAAAGATCGACGCCGCCTTTTGCGCGCTGGGCAGCACCTGCCCACGTAAGTCCGTCGGCCACACCCTTGAAGTATGCGATAATTACGTTGTCCCCTCGTTTGTAGCTGAGAATTGCTTCATTCGGCGCGATGTTTGCGGGATCACGCCGCTTGGACAATGCTGATAAGGGGAACGATACACCGGATTCACAAGATGCGGCGGCGGGGAAAGCAATCAGGAATGCGCACGCGACGAGTAACGTCTTTGCAATAAATGTCATCTTGGTTCCGATCGGGATTTTATCCGGCATAGGATCATGGGGTATTAAACAATGCTTGCAAAGCGGTCGAAAGTTAGGCCCGGTCCAAAAAGAGCTTAAGCTATAGTAATTAAGGATCTTATATGAAAGAGAATTATAATATAACCCTAGAATTGAATCCTCTCTTACAGCACCGGTAAGTATCTCAGATTTCACCGCTCCAAGCACGCCCTTTCGACTAAATTTGCACCTCAATTTTCGACAGATCGAGCCGCACATAGCGCAGGGCCTGGTCTTCCGGGTCGTTTGCAATCGAAAAGCCGAGATTGGCGCACATGTCGAGCATGGGCTTGTTCTCCGGCAGCACCTGCGCCTCGATATATTTGAGCCCGACCTCTTTCCCATAGTCGATGACGAGATGCATCATCAGCCAGCCGAGGCCGCGGCCTTTCCAGTCGCTGCGCACGAGGATCGCGTATTCGCCGCTGATATCGTCGGGATCGTGCATGAGCCGCACGACGCCTGCGATCTCGCCGCTGTCCTCGTCGACAGCGGCAAGCGCGTAGGCGCGCGCATAGTCGATCTGCGTCAGTTGGGCGATGAACTGGTGCGAAAATTCGCGGATCGGCGCGAAGAAGCGCAGGCGCAAATCCTCGGCCGAGACCTTCGCGAAGAGTGCGGGATAAAGGCTTTCATCCTCCGGCCGCACCGGCCGCAGAAATACCTTGTGGCCGCTGCGTAACGTGACGTGCTGTTCGAGCGCCTTTGGATAGGGTGCGATGGCGAAGCGCGGATTGGCGCCGTAACGCGTGAGCGGCTGCGCCGGCGCAATCTCGATGCGCGCATCGAGCGCGATGGCGCCATTCTCGTCCGCCAGCAGCGGGTTGAGATCGAGCGACAGTATTTCCGGTATGTCGGCTGCCAATTGCGCGAGATTGACCAGTACGGCTGCGATGGCGTTGCGGTCGGCTACGGGCGTATCGCGATAGGCGCCGAGCAGACGCGATACGCGCGTGCGTCGGATCATGTCCTGCGCGAGCGTTATGTTGAGCGGCGGCAGGCCTATGGCGCGGTCGCGCGTGACTTCGACGGCCTTGCCGCCCTGCCCGAACAACACGACAGGACCGAAGGTCGGATCTTCCGCAAGACCAGCGATCAACTCGCGGCCATGCGGCCGCGTGATCATCGGATGCAAGGTGACGCCGTCGATGCGCGCCTCGGGGCGGAGCCGCCTGGCCAGTTGCATCATGCCGTCGACGGCTCGCTTCACATCTTCCGGCGACTTGAGATCGAGCGCAACGCCGCCAACCTCCGTCTTGTGTGTAATATCGGGCGAACTGATCTTCACGACACAGGCGCCGTAGGATTCGATCAGCGGATTGCACAGTTGCGCCGCTTCCTCTGCGTCCCTGGCGTCGATCGTCTCCGCGCAAGCGATGCCGTAACATTTCAGCAATTCATGCACGTCGGATGGCGCCAGCCAGCGCAGCTTTTTTTCGATCGCATCCGCGATGATCTTGCGGGCGCTCTGCGTATCGCACTCGACTTTCTCGTAGATCGGCGGCATCGCCATCAATTGGTCGCGGCTCTTGCGCCAGTTCACGCTGTGCATGAAGCCGCGCACGGCATCCGTTTCAAAGTGCGGAATACTGGCCTTTGTGAAAATAGCGTCCGTCATATCCGTCGAGCCAAGCCACACTGCGAAGACCGGCTTCTTGCGCATCGAGGTCTTGCGATGCTGCGCAACGGAGCGAACGACAGCTTCCGCGACTTCTTCCGCTTTCGACAGCGCCGTCGGGCAGTGCAGAACCATCACTGCATCCGTATTGGCGTCCGACAGAATGGGTGCAAGTGCGGCCTCGAACCTGGCGGCGTCCGCATCGCCGACGATGTCGGCGGGATTGCCATGCGACCAGCTCTCCGGCAGCTGTGCGTCAAGCGTTTTCAGGGTCTCCGGCGTGAATTGCGCGAGACGCCCGCCTGCTTCTTCGAGTTCGTCTACGGTGAGTACGCCAAGGCCGCCGCCATTGGTGAGAATGGCAAGCCTCTCACCGATGAAGGGAGGAATACGCCCCAGGGTTTCGGCCGCCTCGAATAGATCTTCGATGCCCGCAACGCGCAGAAGGCCTGCGCGACGGAAGGCGGCGTCGTAAACATCGTCGGCTCCGGCGAGCGCGCCTGTATGTGTCGCTGCCGCTTGCGCGGCGCGGTGGCTCCTGCCAGCCTTGATCACGATAACCGGCTTGATGCGCGCGGCGGCGCGCGCCGCCGACATGAAGCGCTTCGCATGGGAGATAGCTTCGACGTAAAGCAGGATGGCCCGCGTGTGGGCATCCTGCGCGAACCAGTCGAGCGTATCGCCAAAGCCCACGTCGCACATGTCGCCGATCGAGACGAGACCGGAGAAGCCGATGTTGCGTTGCGCCGCCCAGGCGATCAGCGACACGGTGATTGCGCCCGATTGCGAAACGAGCGCGAGATCGCCGGAAGCAACCGGATGTGCAGCAAAGCTTGCGTTCAATCCGGCGCGCGGCGCGATGACGCCGAGACAATTCGGTCCGACGATGCGGATGCCCTTGCGCGACGCAATCTCTGCAAGTTTGTGTTTGAGCGAATTTTCGCCGTGTTGCGGATCGGCGGTGATCACCACGGCTGCGGGAATGCCGAGGCCTGCTGCTTCTTCCACGACGCTGGCGACGAGGTCGCGGGCAACGGCAATGACGACGAGATCGATATCGCGCGGCGCGGCGAGGAGCGAAGCGTAGCAGATATCGTCCGCAATCTCCGTGTGGCGTGGATTGACCAGCACGAGTTCAGGCCGGTGCGCCATCCCCTTCAGATTGCGCAGCACCGCAAGGCCGAGACTGCCTTCGCGCGCGCTCGCACCGACAAGCGCAACGCGCTTGGGCTTGAAAAAATGACGGAGATTGCGGGTGCTCATGGAAGTCGGGCGTTCCTGTGCTGCGGCAATTGCCAACACAGGCTAACACAGGATTTGCCCGCGCCGGGCATTGCCCTGCGTCAATAGCAAACCGGATCTTCGTGTCGTTATCGCAACAGTGCGGGCCCTATTCGGCCAGCACGCGCGTTTGCGGGAAGGAAACTTCCACCAGCGTGCCTTCGCCCTTGCGGCTCTTGATCGTGAAGGATGCGCGATTGGCTTCCACCAGAGCTTTCGTCAGAGGCAGGCCAAGGCCGGTACCTGTGGTCTGGCGCGACGTGGCGATCTGCCGGAAAGGCTCCAGCGCGGTTTCGAGTTCCTTCTCGCTCATGCCGATGCCGGTATCGCGAATGCGGATGACGGCATGGCCTGCGTCCGTCAGCGCGGTCGAGACGATGACCTGCCCGCCCGGCTCGTTGAACTTCACCGCGTTCGACAGAATGTTGAGCGCGATCTGCCGCAAGGAGCGTTCGTCCGCCACGATATTCGGCAGGCGAGGCGCAAGCGAAAGGCGGATGATGACGCGCTCGCGCGTCGCCTGCGTCTGGATCAGAGACACGCATTCGTTGACGATGCGGTTGGCGTCGACCGCGCCGAAATTGAGATCCAGCTTTCCGGCCTCGATCTTCGAGAGATCGAGAAGATCGTTGACGAGGCTCAGCACATGCGTGCCGGACGAATGGATGTCCTTAAGATAATCCTTGTAGCGGTCGTTGCCGACCGGCCCGAATCGCTCGTCCATGATGACTTCGGCGAAGCCGAGAATGGCGTTAAGCGGCGTGCGAATTTCGTGGCTGACCTTGGCCAGGAAATCCGATTTGAGCTGGCTGGCACGCTCGGCATCGCGCTTGGCTTCGCCGAGTTCGCGCTCGACCTTCTTCCATTGCGTGAGGTCGCGCAGCACGGCGCAGAAGCGTTGCGGCGTTGCGGCTCCGACTCGCCCGAGCGTCATGAAGAGCGGGATGGCGCCGCCGCGGCTCGCGCGGCCCGCGATCTCGCGGCCGTCATTCAGCAGGCTCTTGACGCCGTTGGTCTTAAGCCCCGCGAGGTAATCCATCGCGGGCGCGTGGCTCTCGCGTGCAAAGAGCACGGTGACGGGTTCGCCCACGACTTCGTTCTGGTCGTAGCCGAATAAAGCCTGCGCCGACTTGTTGAGTGTGAGGATGCGGCCGTCCTCGTCGATGAGGACGACGCCATCGGTCGCCGTGTCGAGTATTGCATGCGTCTCGCGCGCTTCCGCCTCGCGTGCGCGCAGATCCAGTTCGAGCGCGCGGATGCGCGCGGAAAGCTCCGGGCCCTGCGTGCGACGGAAAGTCATAAGCGTTGCAGGCTCGCTCTCCCATTCGGCTGCTTGCACGCGCACTTCGAGCGCAAGCACTTCGCCGTTGGCGGCGATCACGGGAATGGCGCCGCCATCGGCATCGCGGCTGAGCGCACCGGGATCGCGGCCCCGGAACATGCGTTCGATCCCGCCGCTGGAATGAAGATCGTCGATGCTGGCGTAGCCGAGCAAGTCGAGCAGCGTCTTGTTTGCGTAGGCCGGGACGCCGCCACGCGCGACGAGCAGGCCGCTGTCGACGCGATCCATCAGGCGAAGAACGTCTTCGTTGCCGGAAGTCGTCTGCGGCTCTTGCGCTATGAATTGCGGTGCAACGGTTTCGATTTCGGCTTCGGGCGTTGTCGATGCCGTCGCTGGCGTATCGGCTCTTGCGCTTTCAGCGTGTGCATCCGGTAACTGCGGCGCAACGTCTCCCGCGTCCGGGAGCGCGGTCGAAGTCACGCGCTCTGCGGCCGAGCCTTCGGCAACGACCGATTTGTCGGAGTTTGCGCTTGCATCGATTGCGTTCGAAGTCGGCGACACCGCAGTGGGCTCTTCGACTTTTGGCGTTACTATCGCTTCCTGGCCGGAGGCGTCCTTCTTCTCGGCATTGCGCGCTCCGAGCGCACGCGCAATCTCGCGGAACGCGTTGCGTTCTGCCTGCGAGAGTCCGACGAGTTTTTCCGGGCCGTCGATCTCTTTCTTTCCGACAGGCTGCTGCGCGACCTTTTCGCTCGCCGTCTTGCCGCCTGCCTCTTCGCTTCTCGCAAAGGTCGGCGTTTCGGTCACGGCGAGCGGGGCGCGCTGATCCTTGGGCGGCTCTTTCTGCCAGGCTCTTAACGGCACGACGTTGTTGCGATGATTGCCGTTCGCAGCTTCGGGAACAATTGTCGTCGTGGCGCTTTCGCCGGCAGCCGTTTCAGATGATTGCGACTGCGAAGTCGCTTCTTCCACTATGGCGACAGAGGTGGTCGTTTCTTCTTCCGAGGTCGCTTTATCCGCAGCCTCGCTGTCGGCGCCCTGCAAGAATGCGATCGAAGTCTCTGTGTTGTCTTGCCCGGCATCGCTAGAGATGCCTGCAAGTGTCCCATGCGAAGGGAGCGCTCTCAACTCTGCTTCGTCCGCCGCAGCAGATTGAAGTTCCGCTTCCTCGCGCTCGGCGCTCTCGGCGCGAATTTCGTCCGCCAACGTCGAAAGGCTCTCGGGTGCAACAGCCGAGGTGGTCACGTCGCCGAGCGGCGTTTGAATGTGTTCGATAGCTTGGGGAAGCGGTTGCGGCGAGGCTTCCACAACAGGCGCATCCGCCACGCGATCGAGATGGATCACACCGAAGCCGCTAAAACCGTCGAATGCGCGGGCGCGATCGAAACAGGGCAGGCCACCGAGAACGACCGGCACTGCCTTCGTTGTGTTGGCGATCGGCCAGAGAACCTCGATGCCGCTCCAGGTTTCTTCATGCGAAAGTGCATCGCGCAGGCGGTTGGCGGGGTCGATCTTCAGTTCCGCGATCGACTGGCGGAAGTCGCGTCCGATCAGCAACTCCGGATCGCAGCCAACGGATTCGCACAGCGCGCCCGTGATGCTCGCGAGTTCGCCGGTCCGGTTCGTGCGCCAAAGAAAGCGGACGTTGCCGCGCCGGTCGGTGACATGCGGGCGGAGCGCGTTGTCTGCAATCGTTGCCACTGTGGTCTTCTGGCTTTCGTCGACTGCTGGCGCGAGGGGCGGCGACGAGGTTGCCGCTGCGCGATAGCCCCAGGGCGAGATGGCGAAGACGGGCGCTTCCCCTTCCAGCCGGCGGCAGGAGAGCGTGATCATTTGCAACTGTCCGCGGATCCGCAGGCGCAGGCGCAGATCGGCGACATCGGGGCCGGGCGTCATCCGGTCGGCCTGTCGCGCAAGTTGCCGGGCTCCCGGCTCATTGCCGGCAATCAGCGTCCGGGTGAGAGCGCTGAGATCGTCCGAGCCCAAAAATTCCGCAGCGGCGGGGTTTGCCCAGACGATTCTCCAACCCGGACCGCGCGCCAGAATGAGCGGACCGGCGTTGGCGGCGTCCAGCAGGCCAGCGCGCGCCAAAACCGCCGCGACCGTCGGGCTCATCTCAAACGTCTGGGTTGCAGCGTTCATGGGATTAGACATCTCGCGAATTCGGGGCGGCCTACGCAACGCATCGCCAGCAGGCACGTTAACCGGCCAGGCGCTATCTTAAGGGATTTTTAACTTGTAGATCCGACGCGGTCCACGCCAGCCTCCGCTGCCCACCGCTTTGATTAAATTAATGGTGAATTTTAGACATTGTGCAGTGCACAATATTGGAACATTTTTGTTGCATTGCAGCAATTCGTGTGCTATTGGAACGTCACCATGAAGTCCGAGGGAGTATAGCCATGACCGATCCGTATGCCGTTCCAGCCGAAATGCGCGACTTTGCCGACCGTTCCGTGCAGCAGGCCCGCAAGGCCTTCGAAGGCTTCATGGGGGCGGTGAAGAAGAGCACCGGCGCCGTCGAGGAAGCCACCAGCAGCTCCGCGCTGAATGTCACCGCCAGCGCTTCCAAGGCCGTCACCCTCGCCGAGAAGAATGTGACCGCAGCATTCGACCTCGCGGAGAAGCTCGTTCACGCCAAGGACATTCAGGAAGTTATGTCGCTTCAGTCCGAATATCTGAAGGCGCAGATGTCGGCGATCCAGGAACAGACTCGCGAACTCGGCGAAGCCTTCGCCAAGTCCATGACGCCAGGCAAAAAGTAAAAAGCCTTCGATCAGACAGGAGCCATACATGGCGATCGCCCGCAAACCCGCCAAGCCAGCCGCTGGTCCTGAGCCGAAAGCGGCCGTTTCGAAGCCCGCCACGCCCGCGCTCAATCCCGCCGACCTCGCGGAAGAGGATAAGTCGCTGGCGGGCATGCCCGTTCAGATACTTGAGGCGGCGACCACGCAGCTTGAAGAGTTTCAGGAGGCGGCGCGAGACATGTCGCTTCGCAGCGTAGAAGGTCTCCGGGCTACCTATGGCCGCATGCGCGCCGCAGCCGAAGATACTGTCGCTTCGATGGAGAAGTCCTTCGCCATGAGCGGCGAAGCAACTCGCAAACTTCAGGTCAAGGCGCTCGAAAACATGCAGGCCGGCACAGTGGCGATGTTCGACTTCGCCAAGGGTCTGGCCGCCACCACCACGGTCTCCGACGCCCTGACGTTTTCGAACGACTATTTCCGCAAGGAGATCGAGGCGGCGGCAACGCGAGGCCGGGAGTTCGCGGAACTGGCGCAGAGCCTCGGCGAGGAAGCCTTGGCGCCGCTCGGCAAGACCATGTCGAACGCTTTCGGCATTCGCGCCTGATCTTTCCCATGAATTGAAGCGGCCGCCCGGCTTACGGGCTGCCGTTTTCGTTGCGGATTTCCCGACAGGCGGGTGCGGCTACGTGCATCGCCGCACTTGCAATGACCGGCCTTTGCCCGTAGGTATCCCGCCGCAAACGCGTGCCGCCTTAGCTCAGTTGGTTAGAGCGCTAGATTGTGGATCTAGAGGTCCCCGGTTCGAGCCCGGGAGGTGGTACCATCCCCCTGTCAGGACTTTTCCAGCCTGTCCCGCCGCAGCAGCGCCGGGAACAGCTTCATTCCCGCGACAGTGACGCCGAGCGTTCCCATGCCGCCGAGCACCACGGCCATGACGGCGCCAGTGAAATGTGCGACGACGCCGGCTTCGAACTGGCCGAGTTCGTTCGATGCGCCGATGAACATGCTGTTGACGGCGGAGACGCGCCCGCGCATCTCGTCCGGCGTTTCGATCTGCACCAGCGCCGAGCGGATATAAACGCTCACCATATCGGCTGCGCCGAGCACGACGAGAAAGCCGAATGCGATCCAGAAATTCTGCGACAGGCCGAAGCCGATCGTCGCAAGGCCGAACAGGGCGACGGACTGGAACAGCCGCACGCCGATCTTGCGGCGGAAATTGAAATGCACGATGGCGACCGACATCGCCACCGCGCCGACCGCCGGCCCGCTCCGCAGGATGCCGAGCCCGAAGGAATCCGTCTGGAAGATGTCCTTGGCGAAAATCGGCAACAGCGCCGTCGCTCCGGCGAGCAACACTGCGAAAAGATCGAGCGTGATCGCGCCGAGCACGAAGGAATTGTGGCGGATGTAGGTGATGCCCGCCGTAAGGTAGGTCCAGGACATTTTCTCGCGCGCCGCGGCGGCGGGGCGCGACTGCATCGCGAAGAGACAGACCACCCCCAGCCCGTACAGCGCGGCGGTCGCGATGAAGACGACAGGCGCGCCGAAGCCATAGAGCAGGCCGCCGACTGCCGGCCCCATGATCGCAGCCGTCTGGCTCGCGGAAGAATTGAGCGCCACGGCGTTCGGGAAAACTGCGCGTGGCACGATGTTCGGCAGGATCGAAGAGCTGGCGGGACTTGCGAAAGCGCGCGCGGTGCCGATCAGGGCGACCAGAACGAAAATCAGCCAGGACGAGGGCGCGCCGCGCCAGACGGCCGCCAGCAGGCCAAGCGTCGCCAGCAGGGACGCCCCATAACAAACGATCAGCACGCGCCGCCGCTCGAAACTGTCGGCGACATGACCGGCGACGAGAAGAAACACAAGATTGGGCAGAAAGATGCACAGGCCGATGGCGCCCAGCATCAATGCGCTTCCGGTCGTGTCGTAGATGAGCCAGGCCACGCTGACATCGACCATCATCGTCGCCAGCACGGTCATGAAGCGCGTCGCGAAGAAAAAGGAAAAGTCGCGCGTGTGAAACGCTTCAAAACGTCGGCGCGGCAATTCGCTGGTCATTCAGATCTTTCGATGCAACGTCCGGACCAACAACCCGCAGAAATGATTGCGGCGGCCGTTAGACCGCCGCGAACCTTCCATCACTTCTTGATCAGCGCGCCGACCTTGTCGATGATATCCTTCGGCGTCGCATAGATTTCCTTCACGAGCGCCTCGAGTTCCTCGCCGGTGCGCGGCTCCAGATCGAGCTGCTGCTTTTGCGCGTCGGCGATGAATTCCGGATCTTTCATCGTCTTGTTGAAAGCATCGCGCAGAGTTCTCAGCGTTTCCGCGGGCACGCCCGGCGGCGCGACGAAGGGCCGGCCGATGCCCTGCCCTGCATAAAGATAGCGCAGCGCTTTCCTCTGTTCTTCATTTTGCGCGAAATCGTAGATCGAGGGCACGTCCGGGATTTTCGGATCGGGCTTGTCGCCGGCCTGGAAGAGGACGGTGACTGTCTTGTCCTTGATCCACGTCGGCTTCTTGCCGGTGACGCTATCGAGACTTTCGCAGATGCCATGCGCCTCGCCGCGTTCCATGGCAATGAATACATCGGTGGAGGAGGGATAACCCGCGATCAGCCTGAACTTGTAACCGAGCAGTTCGCGCAGCACGATGGGATAGGTATGCGTGCCGGTGCCCGGCCCGGTGTCGCCCATCAGCACTTCGGTTTTCAGGAGATCGGCAACGGTCTTCACCGGCGCATTCTTGTTGACGATGCAGACATTGGTTTCCGTCGTCGGCGTGCCGATCCACGACAGTTTCAGCGGATCGAATTTCGCCTGCGCCATGCCGGACAGCGGTTGCAAAGGCGCATCGCGCGCAACGATGGCCATGACAGTGCCATCCTTCGGCGCGACCGAGGAGAGCCAATTCAGCGCGACGATGCTGCCGGCGCCTGGCATGTTCTGCGGCACGACATTCGGATTGCCCGGCAAGTGCTTGCCGATGAAGCGCGCAAGATTGCGCCCCCAGCGATCGTAGCCGCCGCCCGGCCCGAAACCGATGATCATGCGCACCTGCTTGCCATCCTGCGCTAGCGCGGGCGCGGCAGGGACAAGCGGCATGGCCAGCGTCGTCGCGAAGGCGAGGGCAGCAAGGCGTGACGGGGTTATCGCTCGATGCATGTTGGCTCCCTCCTTTGCACGCGGGGCTGCGGCTCAATTGACGCGCTTATGTGGGCCACAAGGATATGCTGTCAATCCGCGCGGCGACCGTCAAATCCTGTAATGGCCGCGCTTGCGGCCTTGCGATACGTCGAGGAACAGTTCTTCCAGCGGGATAGCGCGGCGGATCAATCCCTGCTCGTGCGAATAGCCAACCAGCGTCGAAAGGTTCTTCCGGTTGCGCTCGGAAAGCCCGTATTCCCACGGGTCCGGCCCGATCAGGTCTTCCTGCTCCTCCCACGCCTCGCGATACCAGACGATCGGCGCGATGCGCGGATTTTCCATGCGCTTCATGCCCAGCTCCTTCGCCGCTTCGAAGGCCTTCTGCAATTCGATGGGAACCCAAGGATATTTCTGCACGATTTCGCGCTTGATGCCCATGACATGCATGATCGGGAAAATGCCGGTCTTCCTGAAGAAGCCGATTTCCTCGCTCTTGTAATCGGGCCACAGCCGCGCGACGGCGGGATGCTTTTCGACGATCGGCCAGATGAGATCGGCATGCAGCACGGCGTCGAGCTCGCCCGACACCAGCATGTCCTCGCAATTCTTGTCGTCGGGCAGGCGATGCAATGTGAGATCGGGCGGCGGCACGAAGGGGACGTCTTCGTCGTATTCCGCGAACCATTCAATCGATTTATGAGGCACGCCATATTCATGTTCGAGGATGCCGCGCATCCACAACACCGCCGTGACCTGAAACGACTTCACGCCGATCTTCTTGCCGATCAGATCCTTCGGCGACTTGATGCCCTTGCTCGTATTGATGAAGGCAAAGCCGTGCCGGAAACGCCGGTGCAGGAAAACCGGGATCGCCTCGATCTCCATGCCCTGATCGCGCGCCACGAGATAGGACGAACACGAGAGTTCGGCCACGTCGAACTCGCGATTGCGCAGAAAGCGCCAGTGCCGCGTCGTCGAATCCGCCGAGGTCAGAACCGTCAGGTCGATGCCATCGGGCTTGATCTGTCCCTCGAACAGGCCGCGCACGATCTCGTAGTCGCCACAGGCCAGAGTAAGTTTGATATCGCCCGCCATTTTGCGCCGGCCGCCTCCCCAACGATTGATGATATGCCTCTACACAGCAGCGCGGCGCGGCGCAAACCCAGGCTTAATGCCCCCTGGAAGATCGCAGTTCCGCGATCTCCTCGCGCAGCTTGCGAATTTCGAGGAGGACGTCGACACTCGTGACCAGCGAGGCTGGCAGGGGCTCGCCCCGGGCTTTCGCCTCGCGCGCCGCCTCGCCCTCCGCCTCGATGGCGGACACGACGACGCCGATGAAGAGGTTCAGGGCGACGAAGGCGCTGATCAGCACGAAGGGGACGAAGAATATCCAGGCATAGGGATGTTTCTCCATGAGCGGCCGCAGGATGGTGTCGGCCCAGGCGTCCAGCGTCATGATCTGGAACAGCGTGATGAGCGTGGCGCCGATGGAGCCGAAATACTGGTCCTTGCCGGCCCCGAATTCGACATCATGGAACATCTTGGTCGCCATGACCGCGGCGACATAAAAGATCAGCAAAAGAAGAGCGACGATGGAGCTGAGGCCCGGCAGCGCGCCGATCAACGCGCTCACGACACGCTTGAGCGACGGCACTGCCGTAACGAGCCGCAACGCGCGCAGGATACGCAGGGAGCGCAGGACTTGCAGGCTCTCGCTTGAAGGCACGAGCGCAATGGCAACGACGACAAAGTCGAAGACGTTCCAGCCATCCTTGAAAAAGCTCAGCCGCTTGACCCAGATGCGCGCCACAAGCTCGATGACGAAGATCGCGAGAATGATGTGATCGAGTGTCAGGATGGCGGGACCGAACTTCGCCATGATGGAAGGGCTCGTCTCCATGCCGAGCGTGATGGCGTTGACGACGATCAGGGCGATCAGCAGACGTTCGGTCAGCGGATGTTCGACGATGCCTTTGAGAAATGCGGTCATGTGCGGGCCGTCCATGCCTGTGCGGGATTCGACAGCCTAGACTAGCCTTTTTGATAGCGGATTGAACCCATGACAGACGCCATTGATCCCAATTCCACGGGATTCCGGATGAGCCTACGCGCCTGCTAGGTCACGATGTCGAAATCCGCAGCAGTCAGAGCAGGCGATCCGGTCATGGTGGCAATCAGCATATTGCTTGCCGCCCCCGACCCATCGCTGTCAAAATAGAGCAGCCCCGTTGTCGCATTGTAGACAAAGCGCGTAGTGCCGTCGCCGCCGTCAGCAGCCAGTCCGGAACTGTTGGAAACGAATTGCATGCCTGTCAGTGCGACACCGGCAAAAAGTCCGTCGACACCGCCGCCGATTGAAAGCTGCAACTGATCGTCGAGCGCGAAGTCTGCGATTATATCCCGGTCGGCTTCGTTATTCGCGAGCACGAAAACATCCGCCCCCGCGCCGCCATACAACCGGTCCATTCCTTCGCCACCGATTAACAGGTCATTCCCGGCGTTGCCATAAAGTCGGTCTTCGCCTGCCTCCCCGAAGAGAATATCATCGCCTCCGTTGCTGCCGGTGATTCTATTTGCAAGTTCATTGCCGGTGAGGGAGAGACCGATAATGCCGGCATTGGCGTATAGTCTTTCGATGTCCGCACCTGCTGCGAGGGTGTAGTCGATTGTGGAATAGACATAGTCGTCCGTGCCTTCGCCTGCGTATTCAAGCACCGAGTCGCCGGCGTCGTCGACATAGTAGCGATCGTTGCCGCTTCCTCCATACATGGCGTCCACGCCGGCGCGACCGCTCAACCTGTCGTTACCGGCGCCACCATACAGAGTGTCGTTGCCGGCGCCGCCATTGACGCTGTTGTCGAATTCGTTACCGGACAGGATCAGGCCCGTATTGCCTGCGTTGGCGTTGAGATACTCGACCTCTTCGCCTGCAAAAAGCGCATAATTGACGCTGGCATAAACATAGTCTGCGGTTCCCTCGCCGACGAACTCGCAAACATGCTCTCCGGCGTTGTCCACGTAGTAACGGTCGTTGCCTGTGCCGCCAGACATGAAATCGGCGCCGCCCCGCGCTTCCAGCGTGTCGTTGCCCGCGCCGCCATAGAGCGTGTCGTTGCCGCTACCGCCGTGGATGTGATTGTCGAGTTCGTTGCCGACGAGCGTGAGTCCTGTGCTCCCTGCATTGGCATAAAGATACTCTACCGCAACGCTGGCGGCCATTTGGTAGTCGGCGCTGGCGTAAATATAGTCTTCGCTGCCCTCGTTCGCATATTCGAATACCTGATCCGAAGCGTTGTCGATATAAAAGCGATCGTTTCCGGCTCCGCCATACATGAGATCGGCGCCCGCGCGGCCGTCTATTATGTCGTTACCGTCAACGCCGTAGAGCGTGTCGTCTCCACCCGCGCCATAAATACGGTTGTCGAATTCATTGCCGGTCAGCGTCAGGGGCGTATTGCCTGCGTAGGCATAGAAATATTCGACTTCCGCGCCGGCTGTCAGGGCGTAAGCGACAGTCGCATAGACGTAATCCGCTGCGCCGCCGCCCATGGCTTCAAACACCTGATCCGCCGCAGCGTCGACATAATATCGGTCGTTGCCGTCTCCGCCATGCATGGCGTCCGCGCCGGCGCGGCCATCGAGCCGATCATCTCCACCACCGCCTGCCAGCGTATCGTTGCCGCCACTTCCATAAATCCGGTTGGCAAGTTCATTGCCGGTCAGGGAAAGCGGCGGCGCGCCCGCGTTTGCATAAAGGTATTCGACCTCGACGCCTGCCGCGAGCGTATAGTCCGTGCTTGCATAAACATAGTCGTAAATTCCGCCGCCGACGGATTCGAAGACTTCGTCCGCAGCTTCATCAACATAGAAGCGATCGTTACCTTCGCCGCCGTACAGCAAGTCCACTCCAGAGCGGCCCTCCATCCGGTCGTCGCCCGCGCCGCCGCGCAACACGTCGTTACCGTCGCCGCCATGGATATGGTTATTCAGTTCGTTTCCGGTGAGCTCGAGGCCAATGCCTGAATTGGCGTAAAAGAACTCGATCTCCGCGCCAGCAGCCAATTCGTAGCTGATATTCGCATAGATGTAATCGCTCGATCCTTCGCCGGCATAATCGAAGACCTGATCATCGGCGTTGTCGACATAAATGCGATCGTTTCCGGCCCCGCCATAAACTATGTCCACGCCCACGCGGCCATCAAGCGTATCGTTGCCGCCGCCGCCGTATATCGTGTCGTTGGTCCCTCGACCGCGAATGGCGTTCGCCTGGCTATTGCCAGTAAGTACCAGATCGGCATAGCCGGATATCGAATAGAGGAATTCGACCTCGTCGGTTTCTGCCAGCGTATAGCTCACATCGGTCCAGATCAGGTCGGCGCTGCCTTCGCCAGAAAGTTCGACAGCGCGCTCCGCGAGATCCTCGATGTAATAGGTATCGCTGCCAAAGCCTCCGGACATAAGGTCGACGCCATCGCCGCCATCCAGCATGTCGTCGCCGTCGCCTCCGGTCAGGCTGTCGTTGCCCCAATACCCATAGAGCGCGTCATTGCCTGCGCCGCCGTCGAGAAGGTCATTGCCATCCTCGCCGTAGAGGTCGTCGTTTCCCTCGCCGCCATTGATGACATCATCGCCGACGCCGCCGGTGAGTATGTCACTGCCGCCGACGCCGTTCAGCGTATCGTTGCCTGCAAATCCATAGACGAAATCCGTCCCGGATGTGCCGTCCAGAACTTCTCCGTCGGATGATCCCATGACTGGCGTGGCTTCGAACGGAAGCCCCATGGATGTCAGAATGGATTCCAGCATGCGCATCGCGACCAGCACATAGCTGCCGCCGCTGTAATGACCGCCATCAATCGGGATGATATCGCCGGTAAGTGCGCCGACTTCCACGCGATCCATCGCGTCCGCAACGAGATGCTGCGCATCCCGAATATAGCCGAACAATTGTTCGCCAAGCGTCGTACGCGTGTGGCCGATTTCCTGAATGAAAACAGGCACATTCATTTCCGTCAGAACACGCTCGAAGAACTCCTGCAGTCCGGCAGCATAAACTTCCGTGCTTGCGCCGCGATCAGTTTCGCCTTGAGACCAGAGCGCAATCTCTGAGGCGCCCGTGGCAGCCATAAGTTGCGATATCGCGAGATCGTAAGGAGAACCAGATTCCGTGCTGAGCCAGTAACCACGTCCGGCGTCGTATTCGGGCAGCAAGGCTGATCCGCCGATGGTCGCGTTAATCATGGCAACGGGAGCGCCAAGAGCCTGCGAAAGCATTTCGCTGAAATAGCGCGCGCCGAGACCGGCTACATCGCCCCAGCCGTCCTCCGTCCATTGATAAGTCGAAGATGCCGCCGGGTAAGATGTGAAATTCGAGAACCAGCCGCGGCCATTGGATTGGCCCATGAAAATGACGACCGCGCCGATCGCCAGGTCCTCTGCTGTGATCGAGCCATCGGCAGCGCGAACTTCCAGAGTGTATCCGTCGCCTTGCGGCACGTCCTCAAGGACGCCACCCGCTGTCCAGTCGATGAAGACTTCGCCGTCCCGCAGGATACGCGCTTCTACGCCCTCGAAGGTGATATCGGCCACCTCGCCCGTTCTCTGTACAAATCTCATAAATATTACATATTCTTGGGCGAATTCTTTTGGTAGATAGACGCGGGCCCCTTTTGATTTGTATCAAGCGGCAATCATGAGAAAGCTTTGTTGTTCTTTAATTGGCAGTTTAAAAATTCTGCTGTTCTTTATGATTAATGTAAATGCGCAATCAGAATCATCTCCTGCATGATTTTGTAGTGAGCGACCACCGTCTTATCGTCGAATAAGTTGACGATCTTGCGATGCGCATTGGCGCATCGCCTATTTTGTATCTACGATTGACGTAGCGTTTATTAATGCGCCTCGGTTTCAAGCCCCGTCGGCACCGGCACGCCTTCGCTGACGAGCTTGATGCCAGACGCCAGCGCCTGCGTTTCCAGGAGCGCCGCGAAATCCATGTCGAGATAATGCTGCGGATCCTTGTGCAGGCTCGCCGCGCCGAAGTGCTGCTGGATGGCTTCACGCGCGGCGGCCGTGACAGGCATCGGTACATCGTGCTTGCGTCCCGCGCCAAGGCCGAGATCCATGTCCTTGCGCAGAAGTTCGGGCGTGAAGGTCGTTGTCCAGTCGAGATTGACCAGCGAATTGGACTTGTAGCGCATGAAGGTCGAGCCCATGACGCTGTTGTTCATGAAGTCCAGAAAGGCATGGCGCGGCACGCCATGCTTCTGCGCGAGGATCGTGATCTCCGCGAGGTTCTGGATGACGACGCCCAGCATTACGTTATGCGCGATCTTGCAAATGCGCGCGAGTTCGCCGTCGCCGACATAGGACACGCCCGCCTTCGCGAAGGCGTCGATATAGGGCTTCACGGTGTCGAAATCCGCCTTTGCGCCGGATGCGACCGCCGAGAGTTTGCCGGCTTTCACGCATTTGCCGTTGCCCGACACGGGAACCGCGATATAGCTCGCGCCCATGCCCTTCAGCTTCTCGCGGATGGCGGCGGATTCCTCGACTGAGATCGACGAGCAATCGACGAAAATCTTTGGCTTTGTGCTGCCTGTCGCAACGCCGTTCTCGCCGAAATAGACTTGGCTCAGATCCTTGCCGGTGGAAACCATCGTGAAGAGGATATCGACGCCGCCGAGATCGCTCGGTTTGTCGACGAGCTTTGCGCCCTTCTGCGCCAGAGGCTCGGCCTTCGACTTCGTGCGATTCCAAAGGCTGACATCGTAGCCCTTCTTCAGCAGGAGCTCGGCCATCGGCGTGCCCATGCGGCCCATGCCGATCCAGCCGAGACGATGCGTGTTCTGTGCCATTTTAATTTCTCCGCTAATTCTAGAATTCCGACGCCCAGTCGCGTGTTTCGATGACGGTCTTGAGATGAGAAAGGAACGCGGCCGAATAAGCGCCATCGAACGCGCGATGATCGAAACTCTGCGCCACGATGCCGACAGGACGCGCGACGATCACGTCCCCATATTCCGTTTCCTTCACCACGGCGCGCTTGCGGATCGCATCGGTCGAGAGGATGCCGACCTGCGGCGCATTGATAAGCGGCGCGGTGAACAGCGTGCCGAAGCTGCCATTGTTCGAAATCGAATAGGTGCCGCCTTCCATGTCTGCGGGCGTCAGCTTGCCGGCGCGCGCTTTCTCCGCGATGGCATTGATCGCGACAGCAAGACCCGCGACGTTGAGCCCGTCGGCATTGGGGATGACAGGTACGACCAGCCCGTCGTGATTGAGATCGACGGCAATGCCGAGATTGATATCGCGCGAGACATGCAGCTTTTCGCCGTCGAAGGCCGCATTGACCTTCGGATAGGCGCGCAGCGCGAGACATGTCGCACGCGCAATGAACGCCAGGAAGGTGAGCGATACGCCGCGCTCGCTCTTAAACACATCCTTGCGCGCGTCGCGCACCGCACCCACGGCGCCGAAATCGATTTCGACGGTCTGAAAGACGTGCGGCACGTTCTGCCAGGAATTCTGCAGATGCTTGGCCGTCTGTGCGCGCACGCGATTGAGCGTCTGCACCTCGCGATTGCCTGATATCTGGATCGGCGCGGCGGGCGCGCGCGGCGGGCGCGGCTGCGACAAAGCCGCCTGCACATCGTCTGCGCCAATGCGCGTGCGGCCCGCCGAACGCACGAGCGCGGCAACATCGCCGACATTCAAACCATGTTGGGCGATGAGGCGGCGCGCCAGCGGCGTCACGCGCAGGCCATCAGGCGTTTTGGCCGGGCCGAAATTCCGCGAGGGGGTGAAGACTTCGTTGAATGGTCCAAAGCCCCGTTCAGCAAGGGTGCCATTGGCGGCATAGGCTGCTGGGGCCGCCGGAGATGCAATAGGCAAAGCTTTCGCGGGCACGGAAGCGGCCACAGGGGCAGGCGCAGAAGATTTTGTGCGCGGCGTCGCCGCAACCTTGTCGCCGATGACGGCTATCACGTCTCCGACGCGGCACGTTTCGCCAGCCGCGACACAGATTTCCGACAGCACGCCGCTTTCGATCGCCTGAACTTCCATCGATACCTTGTCGGTCTCGATCTCGAACAGGTTCTCGCCGGCGGCGACCTTGTCGCCCACCTTCTTGAACCAGGTCGAAACCGTTCCTTCCTTCACGGTCTCGCCAAGCTGCGGCATCAGCACTTCCATTTCGAGACTCCGCAGGCCTACCAGGCGACCGAGATATATTGTTTCTCGAGGAATTCCTCGAGACCGTCATGCGAGCCTTCGCGGCCGATGCCCGATTGCTTGACGCCGCCGAAGGCCGCAGCCGGATCGGAGACAAGGCCGCGATTGAGACCGATCATTCCGAACTCGAGCTTCTCGCTGAGCGCAAGGCCGCGGCCGACATCCTTCGTATAGACATAGGCGATGAGGCCGTATTCGGTATCGTTCGAGCGGCGGATGACTTCCTCTTCCGTCTTGAACTTCTGCAGCGATGCAACGGGACCGAAGATTTCGTCGCAAGTCAGTGCGGCATTATCCGGCACATCGACGAGCACGGTCGGCGGATAGAAGAAGCCCTTGCCGCCGGCAGCCTTGCCGCCGGTGAGAACCTTCGCGCCCTTCTGCACGGCGTCATCGACGAAGTGCACGACCTTGTCGAGCGTCTCCTTGTTGACGAGCGAACCCACGAGGACGCCGTCTTCGAGGCCATTGCCCATTTTCATGGCCGCCATGCGAGTGGCGAGCTTTTGCGCGAATTCGTCATGCACGTTTTCATGCACATAGAACCGGTTCGCCGCTGTGCAGGCTTCGCCCATGTTGCGCATCTTGGCGATCAGCGCGCCTTCGACGGCCGCGTCGATATCGGCATCCTCGCAGACGATGAACGGCGCGTTGCCGCCGAGTTCCATCGCCGTATTGACGACGCAGTCGGCGGCGCTGTGCAGCAGCTTGCGGCCGACTTCCGTCGATCCTGTGAAGGAGACGATGCGCACGCGCGGATCGTGCAACAGCTTGTCGACGACAGCGCCGGATTTGCGCGAGGGAATGATGTTGACGATGCCCTTGGGCACGCCAGCCTTTTCCAGGATCGGCATCAGCGCCAGCATGGTGAGCGGCGTTTCGGACGCTGGCTTGCAGATGACCGGGCATCCCGCGGCAAGGGCAGGGCCGATCTTGCGCGTCGCCATGGCGGCGGGGAAGTTCCACGGCGTCACGAGCACCCCGACGCCGACGGGCTTGGAATGCACCAGGATGCGCGCACCACTGGAGGGCGCGAAGCCGATGTCGCCGATATTGCGCACCGCCTCTTCCGCGTACCAGCGGAAAAATTCGGCGGCATATGCGACTTCGCCGCGCGCATCCGAAAGCGCCTTGCCGTTTTCCAACGTGATCAGGCGCGCAAGGCGCTCCTGATCGGCCATGATGAGTTCGAAAGCCTTGCGCAGGATTTCCGCACGCTCTCTTGGCTTCTTCGCGGCCCATGCGGGAAAAGCTGCATGCGCGGCGTCGAGCGCCTTCATCGCATCTTCAATGCCAGCGCTCGCGACGGAGGCCAGAACTTCTTCCGTTGCGGGATTGATGACATCGAAACGCTCGCCGCCGGCGGCGTCGACAAATTCGCCGTTGATGTAGAGATCGGTCGGTACGTCTATCGTGGCCTTGGCGTCCATGGCTCAACTCCTTCCCGTACTCACTTCATCGAACGCAGGATCTTGTCGACGATCCGCGCTGGTGTCGGCAGGATAATGTCTTCGAGATTGTCGGCGGCCGGCAGCGGCACATGCGGCGTCGTGATGCGAACGATGGGGCCATCGAGATCGTAGAAGGCCTCGTCGGCCACGATCGATGCGATCTCGGCGCCCCAGCCGCACAGGCGCGGGTTTTCTTCCACCGTGTAGAGATGACCGGTCTTCGCGACGGAGCCGAGGATGGTGCGCGTATCAAGTGGAACGAGCGAGCGCAGATCGATGACTTCGCAATCGATGCCGTGCTCGCGCGCCAGCACGTCGGCAGCTTCGAGCGCGCGCGGCACCATCATCGCGAGCGCAACGATGGTCGCATCCTTGCCGGCGCGAAGTATCTTCGCCGTGCCAAGCGTATCGAGAATTTCGCCGTCGGGCACTTCGCCTTTCACCGCGTAAAGTGATTTGTGCTCGAAAAAGATCACGGGATCGGGATCGCGCACAGCTGCCGCAAGAAGCCCGACAACATCGGCGGGACTGGATGGCGCGACCACCTTGAGCCCGGGGATCATCATCGCCCAGTTCTCGACCGACTGCGAATGCTGCGCGCCGAAGCGCGAACCTGCGCCATTGCCGGTGCGCACGACGAGCGGGCAGCCGAGCTGTCCGTTCGACATGTAGCGGCTCTTCGGAAATTCGTTGGCGATGAAGTCGAAGCAAACGGCAAGAAAGTCCGAGAACATGATCTCTGCGATAGGGCGAAGACCCGTCATCGCCGCGCCCATGGCGGCGCCGAGAATCGCCTGTTCGGAAATCGGCGTATCGCGCACGCGCAACGGACCGAATTTCTCGTAAAGGCCAACGGTCGCCTTGAACACGCCGCCCGCCTTGGCAACGTCTTCGCCGAGAAAGACGACATTGGGATCACGTTCCATCTCCTGCGCGATGCCGCGCGCGACGGCTTCGCGATAGGTCAGTTCCGCCATGCCCAGCCTCCATCGGCATAAACGTCCGTGCACATGATCTCTTCCGGAGGCACGGGCGCAGCCTTGCAATTCTCGACGGCCTGATCGAGCTCTGTGTCGATGGCCTTTTCGATATTGACGATATCCTTTTCCGCCACGCCGAATTCCGCGAGGCGTGAGCGATACATTTTCACGGGATCGCGCTTCAGCCATTCTTCGAGTTCGCCCTTCGGCCTGTAGGCCCCGGGGTCGGCGCGGCTGTGGCCAGAATGGCGATAGGTCATGCATTCAATCAGAGAAGGGCCGTCGCCAGCGCGCGCTTTCGCGAAAGCCTTCTGCGCTTCGCGATAGACAGCGTCGGCATCGTTGCCATCGACGACGATGCGTTCAAGTCCGTAGGCCGAAGCGCGGTCGGCCGCGGGATGCTCGACAGCGGTCACCTCGCCGATCGGCGTATATTCCATGTAGAGATTGTTCTCGCAGACGAAGATAACAGGCAGCTTCCAGATCTTCGCGAAGTTCAGCGCCTCGTGAAAAGCGCCGATATTTGTGGTGCCGTCGCCGAAGAAGCACACGGTCACATCGTCATGGCCGAGATATTGCGCGCGCCACGCGGCGCCGCAGGCGATCGGCAGATGCGCGCCGATGATCGCGTAGGAACCCATCACGCCATGCTCGGCTGAAGTCAGATGCATGGAGCCGCCCTTGCCGCGCATCAACCCGTTGTCGCGCTGCATGAGCTCGCCCAGAACCTTTTCCATGGGGACGCCGCGCGCCAGCGTATGCGCATGGCCGCGATAGGTGCAGAAGGAGAGATCGCCCTTTTTCATCGCGGCGGCAAAGCCGGCGGCGATGCCTTCCTGCCCGAGCGAAAGATGGCTCGTGCCCTTGACGAGGTTCTGCAGGAAGAGATCGTATGCGCGCTTTTCGCACACGCGGATCTCGTATTGCAGGCGATACATCTCCATGCGCGTATCGACGCCGATGTCGTCGTTGGCGATAGGCGCCGCCGTTTTCGCAGGAGCCTTTTTCGCAGCCGGCTTCTTCATCCTCATTCCCCTGCGAATGCGATCAGTAGCGGTTGGCGATCGGCAGCTCTTCGGCCGGGAAAAGGCTGATCACCTGGCAGCCCTTGTCCGTCACGACGACCTCCTCCTCGATGCGCGCGGCCGAGAAGCCGTCCGCCGCCGGACAATAGGTTTCCAGCGCGAAGACCATGCCGGTCTTGATCTCCATAGGGTTATCGAGCGAGACGAGACGCGAGATGATCGGCCGCTCATGCAGCGCAAGGCCGAGGCCGTGGCCGAATTGCAGGCCGAAAGCGGCGAGTTCATTCGGGAAGCCGAATTCTTCCGCCTTGGGCCACACTTTCGCGACCGTATCCGTGGAAACGCCGGGCTTGATCAGCGCGATCGCGGCATCGAGCCATTCGCGGCACTTCGAATAGGCGTCGCGCTGCACGTCGTTGGCGCGGCCGATATTGAAGGTGCGATAGTAGCAGGTCCGATAGCCTTGGTACGATTGCAGGATGTCGAAGAAAGCCTGATCGCCGGGGCGGAAATAGCGGTCGGTGAAATTGTGCGGATGCGGATTGCAGCGCTCGCCAGAGATGGCGTTGATCGCTTCCACATCGTCCGAGCCCATTTCATAGAGCATCTTGTTGGCCATCGCGACGATGTCGTTCTCGCGAATGCCGGGTTTAAGCTCTTCGTAGATCATGTGATAGACGCCGTCGACCATGGCGGCCGCCTGATTCAGCAGCATGATCTCGTCGATATTCTTGATCTCGCGCGCGTCGAGCATGACCTGCTGGCCGTCGACGACCTTCATGCCCGCCTTCTGCAATTCGAAGAACATCGCGGTTTCCGCGACATCGACGCCGATGTTCATGTCGGCGACGCCGGCCTGCCGCAGCAGGTCCATCACTTCTTCAGCGTGATATTTCATCAGGCCCACGGATGGCGGCACGGTGCCGCGCATGCCCAGCATACCCGCGCGGCAATTATCCGGGCCGAGCCAGTCGCTGAAAATCTTGTGGTGCACGGCAGCGGAGCCGAAGTCCCATACGATGGGATCGTTGTCGCCCGCCAGCAGAGCGAAACGGCAGAATTTGTCGCGTTCCCACTCGCCGATCTTCGTGCCCGTGACATAGCGAATGTTATTGACGTCGAAGAGCAGAAGCGCTCCGCAGCCGGAGTTTTTCAGCGCCGTCTTGGCGCGCGCGAGCCGGTAGCTGCGCAGACGGTCGTGATCGACCCGGCGCTCGAAATCCACTGCGGTATGGCCATGCGCAGGAATGGCGCGGCTCCAGTTCCAGCGCGGGTCGAGATCACCCGGCTTCACGATGTTGGGTCGAAGCGCATTTCCCGGCGTCATATCCATCCCCGTCCTGGCGGCTTGAAAAATCGATGGCCGTCTTCCGACACTCCGCGCCGGAACACAACCGTCTCTGATGCAATCGATTGCAGATAGAATGCGCAGTGAACCGATGTCAAGTGCGCCCATTTTTCGCAATGCAGCAATATCGTCGATCACACGGCAATGTGGCGAGTGCAAAGTTGTGCACCTTCTGGAAATCGTTTGCAGAGAGTGCTATGGGACCTCTATGGCTGAAAAAGACGTTGCCGGCCCACAGTCGCCGGGAGGGGTGGGAAACCGCCGCGCCACATTGAAAGACGTGGCGCAGGCTGTGGGGGTGCATGTCTCCACCGTGTCGCGCGCGCTCAATCCCGAAACGCGGCATCTCATCACGCCGCAGATCGTGGAGAAGATCGCCGAAGCCAGCCGGCAGCTCGGCTACCAGCCGAATACCGCCGCCTACAGCCTGCGCACCAACCGCACGCGCACGATCGGCGTCCTCGTTCCCGATATCACCAACTCCATCTTCCCGCCGATCATTCGCGGCCTTGAGGATACGCTGACGCCGCGCGGCTACGCGACCCTTGTCGTCAACACGGACGGCCAGTTCGAGCGGGAAGTGGCCATTCTCGAAACCCTGTTCGCGCGCGGCGTCGACGGGCTCGTCATCGCCAGCGCGGAACGCGAGGATAGCGCCATCCGCGCCGTCGCCGCGCGCGGAACGCCTGTTATCACCGTAAATCGCCGCACCGACGATCCCTCCATCGCCTCCGTCATCAACGACGAGACGGAGGGCGTGCGCTACATGCTCAATCATCTTGTCGCATTAGGGCATCGCAACATTGCGACCATTGCCGGCAATCAGGCGCTTTCGACGGGACAACGGCGATACGAGGCGTTTCTGCGTCACGCCGTGGAGATGGGGCTCGATGTCAGCCCGACGCGCGTCGGTTTTGCTTCCACGTTCAACGAGGCAGACGGCGAGCGCTGCATGGAAGAACTGATGGCGCGCGGCGGGGGCTTTACCGCCGTTCTCTGCGCCAACGACCGTCTAGCCATCGGCGCGATCATGGCGCTGCGCCGGCGCGGTCTTTCCTGCCCCGGCGATATTTCCATCACCGGCTTCAACGACATGGCGATGGTGGATCGCATCGATCCGCCGCTCACCACGGTCCGCATCCAGCAATATCGCGTCGGCGCTGCGGCCGCCGAACTTTTGCTCGAGCGCATGACCAAGCGCAGCGAGATCGGCAAGCCCCAGCACATCGTCATGCCCGTCGAACTCGTCGTGCGCGGTTCGACGGCGCCGCCCGCCCAGACTTCCGGCAACGCTGCCGCCACAAGGGACTTGAAGACCGCGACCCGCCCGGCGAAAGTGTCCGTCCGAAGCGTCTGACTTTTTCGGACGCGAAAGGGCTGGCCATGACACTCGAACTCCAGGCGCATCTCAAATCCATCCTCGAGCCTGAATATCCGCGCTTTTCCGACAGCGAAATGGAGCGCCGCCGCGCGCTGCTGGCGGATGTGATGCAAGAGCACAAGCTCGATCATTGCGTCATCTACGGAATGAGCTGGACGGGTTCGGCCGTGCAATGGATCACGCGCTGGCCGATTTCGGCTGAGGCCGCGGTCGTCTTCACGCCTGGCAAGCGCGATCGCATGTTCATTCATTACTTCAACCATCTGCCGCTGGCGCGCCGGCTCGCGAGCGAATGCGATGTCTATTGGGGTGGCGATTCGACCTTCGGCAATGTCGTGAGGGAACTCGAACTGCGCGAGGCCAAGCCCGCGACCGTCGGCATTATTGGTCCGGTCGGTTTCGACGGTCACGCCATGCTGACCAAGGCTTTCGGCGCAATCACGAGTCTTAACCGTCAATACGTGCAGATGCGCAAGGTGAAATCGCCGGAGGAACTCGACTGGTATCGCATCGGCGCATGGATGAGCGATTGCGGCATGCAGGCGCTTCGCGATCACGCGCGCCCCGGCGTCACCGAGCGGGAACTCGCCAACGAGATCGAACGCGCCTATGTCGGCCACGGCGGCACGACGGTCATTCACTTCATCGGCTCGACTCCCATGGACAATCCCTCCGTCGCCGCGCCGGTGCAGATTGCCTCATCGCGCAAGATCGCAAAGGGCGATGTGGTCTTCTCCGAAATCAGCGCGCAATTCTTCGAACATTCCGGTCAGGTCTTGCGCTCCTACACGGTGGGCGTCGAGCCCAACCAGCTCTATCGCGATCTCCATGCCGCAGCGGACGCCTGTTACGATGCGGTGACGAAGGTTCTGCGCGCGGGCGCGAAAGCCGGCGAAGTGCTAGAAGCCACGCGCGTCGTCGAGGACATGGGCTTCACCACCATCGACGACGTGCTGCACGGTTATGGCGGCGGCTATTTCCCGCCCGTGATCGGCTCGACCACGCGCGCCAATCCATTCAATCCCGAAGAAGAGTTCGTCGCCGGCCAGCTCGTCGTCGTGCAGCCTAACGTCGTGACCAAAGACCAGAAGGCCGGCGTGCAGACGGGCGAAATGGTGCTGATCACGGAAAGCGGCGTCGAGCGCATGCACGCGCTTGAGCGAGGGTTTCTGCGCGCGGGCTAATCTGACGGGAGTTGTTGCACAAAGAATATGCGCGAATTAGCATGGCGTTCAATCGAAGAGGAAACGCCATGCGCATTCTAGCCGCCGCAAAATCTGCTTGCCTTGTTTACGCCGCTGCCGGTGCGCTGAGCTTGCTGGGCGCTGCGCTTACAACCGCCTCCGCCCAAAACTACCCCAATCAGACACTCCGCTTCGTCGTGCCGTTTCCGCCGGGGGGCGGGCTCGACGCCGTAGCGCGCATGCTTGCGCCGGAATTGCAGAAGTCGATGGGCCAGACCGTCGTTGTGGAGAACAAGGCTGGCGGCTCGGGCTTCATCGGCACGCTGACCGTCACGAAAGCCAAGCCCGACGGGCACACGTTCATGATCCAGGCTCTGGGCATGTCGATGAACCCGTCGATCTACAAGAACCTGCCTTACGACCCCGTCAAAGAATTGGCGCCCGTCTCAATGATCGCCTCGGTGCCCGTCGTCCTCGCCGTCGGGAATCACGTCAAGGCCAACAACCTGCAAGAGCTGATCGCACTGGCGAAGGCCAAGCCAGGTTCGATCAAGGGCGCAGCCTTCGTCACGGGTTCTGCGACAGTCATGTTCGAAATGTTCAAGCTCCAGTCGGGCACGGATATTCATATCGTGAATTATCGCGGCGTCGGTCCGGCGCTCGCTGCCGTCACGTCCGGCGAGGGCGATTTCGTCATTATGGATGGCGGCTCGGTGATCGGCCAGATCAAGTCCGGCCGCGTGCGTGGCATTGCCGTCGCTGCCGAGAAGCGCATCGGCGAGATCCCGGACATTCCGACCACTGCCGAAGCCGGCCTGCCCGAATTCAAGATCGAATTCTGGTATGCGGCCTTCACGACCGGCGGCACGCCTGCGCCCATCGTCGAGCGCCTCAATGCCGAACTGAACAAGGCCGCCAACAATCCGGAAGTCGCTGCCAAGCTGCGCGGCCTCGGCCTGAACCCCGCCAACGGCTCTGCTGCCGATTTCACGACCCGCCATCATCGCGAAATGAAGGAATGGGCCGATGTGGTGAAGCGCTCCGGCTTCGTGCCGCTCGAGGCGAATTGAAGAGTTTCGTCCCATGCTGACGCAACATCAGAACGACCTTCTGACACGCACTGGCCCCGGCACGCCGGGCGGACGATTGCTTCGCGCCTATTGGCAGCCTGTCGCCGTGGATCGCGATTTGCCGCCGGGTGGGCCGCCGCTGCATGTGCGCATACTGGGCGAGGATCTCGTCCTCTTTCGCGACGAAGAGGGAAGGCCCGGCCTGCTCGGTCTGCATTGCCCGCATCGCAAGGCCGATCTCAGCTATGGGCGCGTCGAGGGCGGCGGTATCAGGTGCGTCTATCATGGCTGGTCCTTCGACATTCGCGGCCGCTGCCTCGAACAGCCGGGCGAGCCGCGCAATTCGAACTATAAGGATCGCATCCGGCACACGGCCTATCCCTGTATCGATGTGCCCGGCCTGATCCTGACCTATATGGGCGAAGGCGAACCGCCGGCCCTGCCGCCGTTTCCCTTTTTCTCTGCGCCGCGTTCGCACGTGTGGACGCGCCGCATGATCAACGAATGCAATTACCTTCAGGGCAGCGAAGGCAACGTCGATCCGCAACATCTGTCCTTTCTTCATCGCGTCGACATGGGCGCGCAGGTGACATACGGCTCTTATCTCGCAAACGACGAAGCGCCGGCCATCGACGTCGAACAGACCGGCTGGGGGCTGCGCGTCGAGACCAGCCGCGATATCGGCGAAGGCAAGCGTTACGTGCGCACGACGAATTTCATCATGCCGAACAATGGTTCGTTCGTGGGCGTGCCGCTCGTCGATCCCAGGATATCGCCCCCCGATTCCAACGACGGCTATTCGCTGAACTGGCATGTGCCGGTCGACGACTACAATCACATGAAATACGCCATCGTCTATCGCATCAGCGGTCCCGTCGATCCGGTCTTGCAGGAGCGTTACATCGCGGATGGCTTGCAGTCCGACCTCACATGGAAGCGGAATAGACAGAACCGCTACTTGCAGGATCGCACCGAGATGAGTTCGTCGACCTATCTCGGCATGGGCGCGAATTTTCAGGACCACGATCGCTGGGTCACGGAGTCCATGGGGCCGATTGTCGATCGCACCACGGAAAATCTCGGCGCGACCGACCGCGCGGTCATCGCCATGCGACGCCAGATGCTTGCTGCGATCGAGTCCATGGAAAATGGCAAGCCGCCGCCGTTTGTGCACGCGAAGGCTGAAGATTACGGGCTCGATGCGTTCTTCACCGGATCGCGCATCGATGAAGTAAAGGCAGCGGAATAGCTGTTATCAAGCCGGATTGGTGTTCAGGCGAACCGCGTCACTCCGCCGCCAGCCTGACGTCTTCTTTCATCTGCGTGCGGATCGCCGTGCGCATGTCGTCGATGCAGACGAGCCTGCCGCGCTTTTCCATGTGCCAGAAGGTCCAGCCGTTGCAGGCCGGCAGACCCTGCGCCAGCGCGCCGATCTTGTGGATCGAGCCGACGATGGTGCCGAAGGTCAGCGCGCCGTCGGCCCGCACCATGGCGCGGTAACGCTTCTTCTCGTCCGTCAGCACCGTGCCTGGTGCGATGAGGCCGGCCTCCACGACGCTCGCAAACGCGACGCGGGGCTCGGTGCGTTTGGCGGGCGCCTCGGCCACAGCCATAGGCGGCAGCGGTTCGACGGCTGCGATGCGCGCGAGCGCGGCTTTCGCATAGGTCCGGTCGCGTTCCGTGCCGATGAAACTGCGGCCGAGGCGCTTCGCGACCGCGCCAGTCGTGCCGGATCCGAAGAAGGGATCGAGCACAACATCGCCGGGCCGGGAAGCCGCAAGCATGACGCGGGTTAAGAGTGACTCGGGCTTTTGCGTGGGATGCACCTTGCGGCCCGAGGCGTCCTTGAGACGCTCGGCGCCGGTGCAGATCGGCATGAACCAGTCGGAGCGGACCTGGCAATCCTCGTTGCCGGCCTTCAGTGCCTCATAGTTGAACGTATAGGACTTGGCCTGCGCGCTCTTGGCGGCCCAGATCATCGTCTCGTGCGCATTGGTGAAACGGCGTCCCCGGAAGTTCGGCATCGGATTGGCCTTGCGCCAGACGATGTCGTTCAGGATCCAGAAGCCCATGTCCTGAAGGATCGAGCCCACGCGGAAGATGTTGTGATAGGAGCCGATGACGAAGATCGTCGCATCGTCCTTCATGGCGCGGCGCACGGCGGCGAGCCATTCGCGCGTAAACTTGTCGTAATCGGCGAAGCTGGCGAACTGGTCCCAGTCGTCGTCGACGGCATCGACAACGCTCTGGTCGGGACGCGACAGCGTCTGTTCGAGCTGGAGATTATAGGGCGGGTCGGCGAAGACGAGATCGATGCTGCCTGCGGGCAGACCGTTGATGAGGTCGACGCAATCGCCGAGCAGAATCTGGTTGAGGGGGAGACGCGCGGCAGCCGTCTTTTCGACGGCCGGCGGCCGTGCCGTCGAAATCCCAGTACGCGAGACCTGAATCTGGGACTTCGAACCGGCCGCCCCGGCACGTGCGATACGCATGAAACACACACCGGTTACGCAACTGACTGACCTGCGCAATATGCAGGCAAGCCGGTAAAAACGGCGTTTAGGGAGCTGCGATCGGCGTGTCTCTTTTCTGAACGGATTTGTTAAAATTTTCCGTGATTTACGTAAGGAATTTCGCACGCGGCACGAAGGTCTTAAGCGCCCGTTACCAAAGACAGGATTTGCAGGAGGGAAAGGCCCTAAATTTCCTTCAGCAGCCCGAACGAGCGGCGATGAAAGGGGCAGGGTCCGAGCCGCAGGATCGCCTCGCGATGGGCCTGCGTCGCATAACCCATGTGGCTCTCGAACCCGTAGCCGGGATGACAGGAAGCGAGGCGTGACATCAGGCGGTCGCGCATCACTTTGGCGACAATCGAGGCCGCGGCGATGGATGCACAGATCGCATCGCCGCCGATGATGGCCCGCGAGGGATGGACGAGTTGCGGGGGAATATCGCGGCCGTCGATCAGAAGAAAATCAGGCGACAGAGGCAGGGCGCGGCAGGCGCGGTGCATGGCCAGAAATGTCGCCTGACGGATGTTCACGCGATCGATTTCCTGCGCGCTGGCAAAGCCGATGCCGATGCCGATGGCGCGCGCGGTGATTTCGACGAATAGGTCTTCGCGGGTTTTTGCGTCCAGAATTTTCGAATCTTCGAGCCCGGCAGGAATATCGTCGGCCGACAGAACGACGGCGGCCGCTGCCACAGGTCCCGCGAGCGGGCCGCGTCCGACCTCGTCGATACCGGCGATGAAACGCAGGCCCGTGGCGATGAGCTCATGCTCATGCGCGTAGGACGGGCTGAACTTCTGCTGTTTCTGAAGCTTTGCCGCCATGGCGTCCGGATTGTGTGGTCGACGACGCCGACTCTCGCCACGGCGCGCCAAGTGTGGTTAATAATGCCCTACCATCGCGACGCCCCCGGCGCCGCTAAATCCAGATATCTCATGAGGCTAGGGATGAACGATACGGCAGTTGCGGAAAAGCCTGTGGAAACGGCTGCGGCGGAGAGCGGCAAGAGCCCGAAAATGCCGGCAACGACTTTCGATATGGAGAGCGCGCGTGCGGCCGCTTCCGGCGACGGCGAACGCAACGAGGTGTTTTCCAGCCTCGTGACCAACGACAACGACATCGTCGGCCTCGTCGCCTATTCGATCTACAAGCAGAACAAGCACGACTGGCTCGTCGCTTTCAACAAGCTGAAGTCCCGCGAGCCGAACGACGACGAGCTTCAGGCCTATATCGTCGGCGAGAGCACGCCGCGCCGCCTTTCGACCTATCGCCACCTCGCCGAAGCGACGCTCGAAGGGCGCGGACCCAAGGTGAATGTCGGCCCGGCCAGCGAAAAATTCGTGCAGCGCAGTTTCGCCAATGCCACTACAGCGCAGAATTCCGGCGGCGGGGGGAATGCGATGGCCTGGGTCATCGCGCTCCTCGTCGCGGTCGCCGCCGTATTCCTGGCCGGCAAATACGGCATTCCCGGCCTGCGCTGAACCGCAGGCCTACAACAGGCACAATTGCTCGCCCGCGCGCGCCGGACGCGCGAAGAGGTCGGTGCGCAATTTCAGCCGCGAATTGTTGAATCCGAGCCGGTTGGCCGCCAGTTCGAAACGGCGGCCGAGCATCCAAGCATAGGGCCCGGAGCCCGTCATGCGCTTGCCATAGGTCGAATCGTAAGCCTTGCCGCCGCGCACCGCGCGCACGATGCTCATCACGTGGCGGTAGCGGTCGGGATAATGGGTCAGCAGCCATTGCCCGAATACGTCTTCGACCTCCAGCGGCAGGCGCAGCATGATGTAGCCGGCCTCGCGCGCGCCCGCTTCATAGGCGCGGGTGAGAATAGCCTCCACTTCGCTCTCGTTCAGCGCGGGAATGATAGGCGCGACCATCACGGTCGTAGGAATGCCCGCCTGCGAAAGTTCGCGCAGGGCAGCGAGGCGCTTTTCGGGATGGGCCGCGCGCGGCTCCATGCGCCGCGCCAGAACCGGGTCGAGCGTGGTGATCGACAGCGCCACCTTCACGAGACCTTTTTCGGCCATCGGCGCGAGAAGATCGATGTCGCGCGTCACCATCGCCGATTTCGTGACGATGCCGACAGGGTGATTGCAGCGCGCCAGCACTTCCAGCACCGAGCGCATGATGCGGTATTGTTTTTCGATGGGCTGGTAGGGATCGGTATTGGTGCCGATGGCGATAGTGCGCGGCTGATAGCCCGGCGCCGACAATTCACGCTCCAGCAGCGCAGCCGCGCCCTCTTTCACGAAGAGACGCGACTCGAAATCGAGACCCGGCGAGAGGCCCATATAGGCATGGGTCGGCCGCGCGAAGCAGTAGGAACAGCCGTGCTCGCAGCCGCGATAGGGATTAATGGAGCGATCGAAGGAGATGTCGGGCGATTCATTGCGCGTGATGATGGCTTTCGGCTTCTCGACGGTGATTTCCGTCCGCAGGGCCGGCAAATCTTCCAGCGCATTCCAGCCGTCGTCGAATCCCTCGCGCGCCTCCTTCTCGAAGCGGCCGCTGTCGTTGATCGTCGCGCCGCGTCCCTTCAGGATCGGCGCAGCAGCGCGGTCGTTCCCGACGTCCGCGAAACGGCTGCCGCTCTGGGCGCCGATGTCCCGCCAGGTCGAGCGTGGCTTGACCTGCGCCGCATGGCCCCGTTGGGCAGGGGGGAGATGGGTCTTTGCTGTTGCGGACTGATCGACTCTCAACATGAGCATCCACCTTCTGCATTCCGGGCATCGGAACAAAACAGGAATATAGAACAAATAAGGAACATAATCCGGTTCGTCAACAGCCTTGTGGACAAGTCTGTCGATAACTGTGCTAAGGGTCTGGTGTTTCACGCATTGCCCGGCGCGTCTCCCTCCCATGCTGTCAGCCGTCGTCATCGTTCCGACACAGCCTGTTCGCGGTTCGAGCCGGACGCTGGCGGACGCGATGGTGCGTACCCTCGCCTCGCTCGTGCCGGCGGCCATTGAGGGTGTGTTGCGTGATGTCACCATCGCCGCGCCGGCAGGCCATTCCGGCATGGAACGCATCGCCGACCACGCCGGCTGCGAACTCATCGAGGCCGAAAATCAAAAAACCGCTCTGCTCAAGGCGCTCAACGCGACGCGTGAGAGTAATGTGTTCCTCATCCCGGCCGGACGCGCGCCGGAAACCGGCTTTGCCGACGAACTAGCGGAAATGATCGGCGATGGCCTGCGTTTGGCGCGCATGCGCGAACGCCCCTACAATTTCTCGACGCGGCTGTTTCCCGCCATCGCGCCGGTATCGGCGGTACTGGCGCCGCGCGAGGCGCTGGCGGCCGTCGCCGCGAACGATTTCCGCGCCATCGTGTCCGGTCTCGGCAGGGCGCCGACGCTGCGCATACGCGCAAGGCGGGTGGATTGACGCGACGGACGAATTATCCTGCCGGCAATTCCCGCAGCAGGCGGCCGTAGCCTGTGCGTGGCGCGCGCACATTCAGCCGCGCCATTGTTTCCCATGCCGTGGCGACGCCGGGATGCAACACGGTCGTTTGCAGGTCCGCTTCGATGGTCTCGATAATATCGAGCATTCTGATCTTCCCGCCCTGCACGTAGATTCCGTCCGCGCCGCGATGTTCGAGAAATATCTTCTTCATGAGCCGGTAGACTTCCTGGGACGAGAGCGTGCCGACGTCTTCCCAGCGCACGGGCAAACGCTCGAGCGCCAGCACATCGAAGCCTGCATCCGTGAAATAGCGATGCACGATCTGCGTGTCCTCGAAGTCGTAGCCGATCCCGACGAATTTCCGGATGCCCAGCGCGCGCATCGCGCGCACCTGATTGCTGCCGGAGGTGAAGATCGGGACGCCCCAGCGCTTTTCCCATTCGGCGATCTTCTGCTGCTCGGCGCGATAACCCATCAGCATGAAGGGCGGCGTGCCGGCAGGATGAATGACATCCACACCGTCGGCAGCGAGTTCGGCGATCTTCTCCTCATAGGCCGGAAGCACGCCTGAAAATTCCGAGATCAGTCCGTGCCTGATGTTGTTGAACAATGGGATGACGCCGATCCCCTCCGGCAACATGCGTATAAGTTCTTCGAGCGAGCCCGAGCCTTTCGTCGGCTTGACCGTTCCCAGCATTCCCCGCCAGCCGCCATAGGCCATGTTGCGCTCCCGTTTCCGCTTGGGGTCGATACAATTCTTGCGGTGAGCCTGCCAGCGATTTCCGAGCGGACAAGGCGGCGCAGACCGTTAGACTTGAGCACCTGCCTATGCTTGATTGCGGCCAACGCGCGAGCGTCATGCCGCTTTCAGCCGGAACGGACGGGAATGACAAAGACTCCGATATTAGCGGTTCTGTGCGTCATGACGCCTCTCGCCTGTGCGCAGGCCCAGGACGTGGCCTCCTTCTACAGGGATCGCACGGTTTCGCTGACGATCGGCTATCCGCCCGGCGGGGGCTTCGATACGTCCGCGCGCATCCTCCTGCGGCACATGCCGCGCCACATACCGGGCCAGCCAGCCATAGTGCCGAAGAACATGCCGGGCGCCGGCAGCCTCGTCGCCGCGAACTATCTCTATAACGTCGCGCCGAAAGACGGCACGGAATTCGGGATCATCGGCGGTTCGGTTCCCTTCGGCGCGATCTGGAGCCGGGAGGGCGTGAAGTTCGAATCCGAACGCTTCGGCTGGATCGGTTCGCTCGACCGCTGGAATGGCATAGCGCTGATCTGGCGCGAGGCGCCGGTGAAGACGCTGGCCGACGCGCAGCGGACCGACGTGCCCGTCGGAGCGACCGGCGCGGGTGACGTTACGGCAATCTATCCGCGCGTGCTCAATACTCTGCTTGGCACGCGCTTCGTCGTTTCGGCCGGCTATCGCGGCACGCGCGACCTCAATCTCGCCATCGAACGCGGCGAGGTGCATGGCCGCCTAGGCTGGTGCTGGTCCTGCGTGAAGGCCGACAAGCCGGACTGGATTGCAGATGGTAAAGTTCGGGCAATTCTGCAGTTCGGCATCGGCAAGGATCCGGACCTGCCTGATGCGCCACATATCTTCGATCTGGCGAAATCGGAGGAGGACCGGCAGATCATGCGGCTGGTTTTCGGCAGCCAGGAAATGGCCAGGCCCTTCGTTGCCCCGCCCGGCCTGCCCGCCGACCGTCTCGCCGCCCTGCGCAACGCGTTCGAGAAAACGGCTGGCGATCCGGAGTTTCTTGCGGAAGCCGCGAAAACCCAGACCTCCGTCAACATCACGCGCTGGCAGGAAATGGAAAAGCTGCTGCGCGATGTCGCCGCCACGCCCCCTGCAGTCGTCGAGCGCGCCGCGCGCCTCGTCGGCGGTTGATGGCCGCCGCCATGGCCCCGCCCCGCATTCGCATTGGCTACACATCCGTCGCCTGGGTCACGGAGATTTTCGCGCGCGACTTCTATCGCATGGTTCCCGATGGCGTTTCCCTGGCCCTCGTCACGATCCAGCAGAGTGAATTTGGCAAGGGTGAAATGGACCGCCTCTACGAGGCGACGCTGGAGGGCGCGCGGCGTCTCGCCAGATCCGGAGTCGATCTGGTCGTGCTCGGCGGCCGTCCCGTCCTGCTTGCGCAAGGCGCGGAGAATATCGACGCGATCTGCGCGCGCCTCGGCCGCGAGATCGGTGCGCCCGTGACTTGCGACGCCACTGCGCAGCTACTCGCCTTTCGGGCGCTGGGATCGCAGCGCATTGCCACCGCCCATCCTTTCGGCGACGACCACAACGGACGTCACGACGGCATGATAGCGGACATGGGCCTGACGCCCGCCGGATCGCTTGGCTGCGGCAGCAATCTGGTCGGGTTGCCAGACCTTCCGCCGCAGACTGCGCTCGAACTCGGCCGCCGGGCCGCCGGGCTGTTCCCCGAGGCGGATACGCTGCTTTTTCCCTGCCCGCACTGGGAAGTCGTCGGCGCCATCGCGCCGCTGGAGCGCGAATTCGGCGTCAATGTCGTCGCCAACCTCCAGGCTACTGTCTGGCACGCGCTGCGCACCTGCGGTTACAAGGCAGCCAACGACGGCTACGGACGCTTGCTCGCCGCGCATTGAAAACGCCGGCTCAGGGCGGCCCTGAACCGGCGTTGTCGCTCGCGCGCAAGGCATGTAGACCGGCCCGGTGAACATGCGGCTGCATTTGCGGCGCAGACAGGACTGACAGATGTCGCAGCAGCCTTCGCCGACAGCCGAACCCGCATGGTATGCGATATTGCCCGGCGTTTTCGTGCTGTTCTGGGCCACGGGCTTCATTGCAGGCAAGCTCGGCCTGCCGCACGCGGGGCCGTTCACGTTTCTGTCGATCCGCTTCGCGCTGGTGATCGCCCTTCTGACTGTTATCGCCGTCGTCATGCGGGCGCCGTGGCCCGCGCGCGACACGCTCGTGCGTATCGCAATCGGCGGCCTGTTCGTCCATGCCGGTTATCTTGGCATGACCTTCGCGGCGATATCCGTTGGCGTCGAGGCCGGCGTGTCCGCGATGATGGCGGGGTTGCAACCGATCCTCACGGCTGCGGTGGCAGGACCCTTGCTCGGCGAAGCCATCAGCCGGCGTCAATGGGCCGGTTTCTTTCTCGGTCTCATCGGCGTTGCGATGGTCTTGCAGAACAAACTGTCGCTGGGCCTCGGCACGCCGGTCGGCATGGTCTTCGCCTTTCTCTCGGCGGTGTCGATGACGGCGGGAACATTGTGTCAGAAGAAATTCGGCGCGCAGATGGATCTGCGCACCGGCTCGATTGTGCAGTTTGCGGCGTCGCTCGTCGTGACAGCGCCTGTCGCTTATTTCCTCGAAGGCTTCCGGCACGAATGGGCGCCTGATTTCATCATCGCGATGGCGTGGCTCGTCATTGTGCTGTCCATCGGGACGATCTTCGTTTTGTTCACGGTGATACGGCGCGGCGCGATTTCGAAAGTGTCCTCGCTTTTCTTTCTCGTACCGCCGACGACCGCGCTGATGGCGTGGTTTCTCTTCAACGAAACGCTGGGCCCGGTTTCATTCGCAGGCATGCTGCTCATCGCCGTTGCGGTGTTCATGGTGACGTGGACAGGGAAGAAAGCTTAGCTCCGGAAATTATAAATGCGTCTTGCCTTCCCGCATGCCGATCAGCCGCCGGTTGCATTCGTCCCAGTTCACGATCTGCCAGAAGGCGCGCAACCAGGCCGCACGATCGTCGCCATGTTCGCGCTCGTAGGCGTGTTCCCACATGTCGCAGATGAGGACGCCGGGCTTGCCGAGCGGCAACACGGAGCCGTTGCCCGATAGCGCGAGAATTTCGAACGTCTCGACGCCCTGCGGAGCCGTGCGCAACAGAAATGCCCAGCCAGGCCCATGCAAACTCATCGCGCATAATTCGAATTGCACACGAAAATTGTCGAACGAGCCGAAGTGACGTTCCAGCGCTTCCATCAATTCGCCAGACGGCGCGTTGTTCTCCTTTGCGTGACCGAGAATCTTCCAGAGGAATTGATGATCGGCATGGCCGCCTGCTTCGAAGACAAGCTCGTCGCGGATCTCTTCGGGAATTTCATGCGTCTTACGCAACAGCTCCTCGACCGAGCGGCCCTGCAATTGCGGATAGCGTTCGAGAAACGCATTGACCCGGCGGATATAGCCGGCGTGATGAATGGTGCGATGGCGCTCGAGCCAATCGGCGGGTACGGCAGGCGAGAGATCGTCGGCGCAATAGGAGATGGGGTTGAGCGAATAGACCATCGCTCAGGCGTGACCCGCTTCGCTCGACAGCATGGCCGGGTCGATGCCGAGCTTGCGCAAGGCGCGATCGTATTTGGCGTCCTGATCGTCGTCGAAGATGAAGCTCTCGTCGGCTTCCACCGTGAGCCAGCCGTTCGCCTGCATTTCCTGATCGAGCTGGCCCGGAGCCCAGCCGGCATAGCCGAGCGCGAGAGCGGCGCGGCCCGGACCTTCGCCGCGCGCGATGCTTTTGAGAATGTCGACCGTCGCCGTCACATGGACGCCGCCGGGCAGGCGAACCGTCGAGGCGTCGCTGTCGTAATCGGGCGAGTGCAACATGAAGCCGCGCCCCTTCTCGACGGGACCGCCGCGCAGCACCTGCACACGGGACGCCGGTTCCGGCAGGCGTATGGCTTCGTCCGACTTGATGACGTCAAGCTGAACCAGAAGATCGGGAAATGTCAGTCGCCGCGAACGCCTGTTAACCACGATGCCCCATGCGCCTTCTTCGGAATGGGCGCACATGAAGACGACCGAGCGGGCGAAACGCTCGTCCTCCATCGAGGGCATGGCGATGAGCATCTGCCCGCCGAGATAGCCCTCGCTCCGCTTTCCCGATTTCAGACGTTCTATCGGCATCCCTGAAATTTACCCCTCGCGCGTGCACTGCACAAGTGTCGAAGCACAGTTTGCCTCCGGCTTGAATGGCGATTCGGCGCTTGTCTTCACTCGCCATTCACGCGAACGTTGATGGCCGATTTACGTTCCGCTGCCTAAATGGACGCGATGAGCTCGCGCACCCGCCCCATGTTTTCGCTTCGCACATGTGCATGCACATTGACTGCCTTGCTTGCGATCGCTGGGGCGGCTGCTCCCGCGGCGGCGCAGTCAGCATCTGCGTGGGTTCAGGGCCCACTTTCCAGCGTGCGGCTGATTGCGGGCAATGCCGACGGCGGCGTTTGGCGTGCGGGCATCGAAATCACTCTCAAATCGGGCGCCCATACCTATTGGCGTTCTCCCGGCGACAGCGGCGTTCCCCCCACATTCGATTTTGCGGGATCGACGAACCTCAAATCCGCCGATGTGAAATTTCCCGCGCCCAAGCGCATGGAAGAAGCAGGCATGCAAATCTTCGGATACGAAGGCGCTGTCGTCTTTCCCTTGCAGATCGCCGCGACCGATCCCGGAAAGCCGGTCGCCATCGCCCTGCACTTGCAATATGCGGCTTGCGAAAAAATCTGCATGCCGGCCGAGGCCCGCCTCAGCCTGACGCTCGATCCGCGCAAGGCGGACGGAGCGAACATCGCGCGGATCGAAGAGTTCCTGCAGCGCGTTCCCAAGTCATACGATACGCTAGGGGCGCCTGCGCTGAAAATTTCACCCGTAGCTGCCGAGAAGAAAAGCTGGCGCGTCGCCGCGTCGCCTGCGGGCGGCGACAAGGAAGACCTGTTCGCCGAAGCGCCCGATGGCTGGATGTTCGACACGAAGCGCATTTCGGCTGGCCTGTTCGAGGTGACGCTCGCCCAAAAGCCCGCCGATGCCGCGGGCAAGTTGCCGCCTGTCACTCTCACGGTCGTGACGGATAAAGGCGCTTTCGAGGGCGTCAGGCATCTCGACGCGGGCGGCGCAACGCCCTAAAACCCTGAGGGAACCGGAGCGACAGCCGCGCCGGACCATTCCGGATGCCGGACCGCCAAATTCAACGCAAAGGCTGGCCGGCAGCCGTCCATTCACATCAGGGGAGTGCATCATGATCAAGGTTGGCGACCGTTTGCCGAACGCCACGTTCACCGTCATGGGCGAAGGCGGCCCGCAGCCGAAGACGACCGACGATGTTTTCAAGGGCAAGAAGGTTGCCCTCTTTGCCGTTCCCGGCGCTTTCACGCCGACCTGCTCGGCCGCGCATCTGCCGGGCTTCCGCGACAATGCCGAGGCGCTGAAAGCCAAGGGGATCGATTCCATCGCCTGCGTCGCCGTCAATGACGTCTTCGTCATGAACGCCTGGGGCAAGGACCAGAATGTCACCGGCAAGGTCGACATGCTCGCCGACGGTAGCGGCAAGTTCGCCGACGCGCTTGGCCTGACGGTCGACCTCAACGAGCGCGGCCTCGGCGTGCGCTCGAAGCGCTATTCCATGCTCGTCGATGACGGCGTGGTGAAGAGCCTCAACATCGAACCGGGACCCGGCACGGAAGTTTCCGGCGCTGAGGCGATGCTGAAGCAGCTTTGAGATTATTTGGGATAAGCAAAATCAGCCCCTCGCGTCGCAAGACGCGGGGGGTCTCTTATTTGATGTAAGAATGCTGGATCAGGCCCAGCGTAGCCGTACTTGCCCGCCAAAAGATTCCGTCACACACTCCCGCAAAACATGAAACGGGAGGCAGCGATGAACGCGGGCTACAATTGCATTTCAGGCGATACGCATCTCGAAATTCCCAACGAACGATGGACGCATCGCGTTGCGCCGAAATTTCGCGAGCGTGCGCCCAGGACCGTGCGCCTGCCCGATGGCGCGGATGCGACAGTCTTTGAAGATCTTCCGCCGCGCCAGAACACCTTCGATCTCTATGGCGGCAAGGGCCGCGACATCTGGATTCCCGCGCGCGCGAGCTATGAGTCCATCAACGGCACGGGTTCGCCAAAACAGCGCGTGCAGGAGCAGACGCGCGACGGCATCGACGCGGAAGTGATGTTTCCCGGCGTCGTCTGTGGCCCACTGCTGTGGCTGCAGACGAAGGATAACGCGCTGCAGGCCGCTCTCGCGGAAGGCTTCAATGCGTGGTTCGCGGAAGAATATCTTTCCGAAGCCAGGGGCCGCATCTTCGGCATCGCGACTTTGCCCGGCACGGGAACGGAAGACTGCATCGCCGAGATGAAGCGCGCCAAGGCGCTCGGTTTCGTCGGCGTGCAATTGCTGACGTTTCCGAACGGCGGCGGCCGGCCGAAACCGGAAGACGACAGGTTCTGGGCCGCCGCGCTCGATCTCGACATGCCCGTCACCATTCACTTCGTGCTGGAAGGCACGGGCGAGCCCGACGGCAAGCTGCTCGATTATCCGATCGAGGTTCCCTATTTGCGCACCGAACTCGCCAAGCAGATGACGCGGGCTTCGCGCTTTGCAGGTACGAATGCCGTGCAGCTGGTTTTGGCTGGCGTCTTCGAGCGCTTTCCGAAGCTGAAGATCTTCTGCGCGGAAACATCCATCGGCTGGATTCCGCATTTCCTCGAAGTGTGCGACGTGCGCTACGAGCGGCATATTCCATGGGCCTCGCGGCTCAACGGCGTCAAGCCGCTGAAGGCGAAGCCCTCGGAAATCATCGCCGAACATTTTTACTGGGGCTTCCAGAAGGATCGGGCCGGCGTCGAACTGCGCCATCATCTCAATGTGAACAGGCTCATCTGGTCGAACGATTTTCCGCACCAGGAATCGGACTGGCCGGATTCGAATCTCGTGCTTGAGAAAAATTTCGCCGGCATTCCCGAAGCCGACGTCAAACGCATGGTCGTCGACAACGTGCGCGAGTTCTTCAGGTTGCCATGAAGCCGGAGTTGGCAGCGGATCGCGTTAGTAGTTCCACACGATGCCTCGCAACATCGCTTGATATAGCGGTTCCGCTTTGCCGGGTGAACTATGCCTTCGCCCGGCCGCGGATTTCCGGCCCGTCGGGCGCATAATGCCGCGCGCGGAACAGCCAGTTGATCTGCCCGAACATCGGGTGGTGGCTGAAGTGCGGGCACACATACTCCCAGACGACATCGCCCTCGGGCGTCACCTCGAACAGGCAGCCTTTTGCGCCTTCACATATCAACGTATTGCCTGAAGGAAGACGCTGGCAGCCGCCAATCATCGGCGAAAAGAAGCTCATCGGATTTTTCTTCGCGCGGTAGCGCCAGACGATCTCATTCTTCGCCGGATCGATTTCCCACACCTGCGAATGATGCAGATCCGCCGCATAGGTGCCGTTAGCGAACAGCAGGATATTGCCGTTTTCGAGCATCTGCACGTCGTGCTGTCCGCCCATGTCGTCATTCTGGTAATGCCAGAGCAGCGCGCCGCTTTTGCGCTCGACGATATAAAGAAGATTGCGCGACTTCGAACTGACGAGATAGTTGCCGTCCGCCAGCGGCTGAACCGTGTTGGTATGGCCATTCGACCAGCGATTGGCGTTACGGTGCAGCGGAAAGCGGTCGTAGCCGAGCTGAATGCAATCCCACTCCCACACGACCTCGCCGCGTCCATCCAATTCGCGCAGGACCTCGCCGCACATGCCGCCCTGGGGTTCGCTGCCGGCAATGCCGCCCGCAATACGGGCCTGCTCAGACGAACTCATGGGCGTGTAGGCAGCATAAATGGCGCCATCGCCGAGACGGCGTGCATCATGATGCTGCCAGGGATCGACATGCTCCCAGACGACGTTGCCGTCCCAATCATATTCGCGCATCAACCCGCTGACCGTGAGCGCTACGCCTTTGGGTTCGTCGCAGCGCGAGTTTACGAAGAGGTTGCCGTTGGGAAGCAGATAACACCAGTTGGTGATGCCGCGGCCCGCCTTCCAGCGATGCACGGTGTCGCCGGCATAATTGACGAGAAAGACTTCTCCGCCCTCGGAGGGATTGAACAGAATGAGCCCCGGCGTCGATCTTTTCTCGTCGTGAAAGGTGACGCCGGTTTTCTGAATAAGCATGGGACGTCCAGGTTCTCTCGCGATCGATGCTTTGGCGCATTATGCCCGAAAACTATTCCGCTGCCTTCAGCGAATAGCCGAGCGAAGCGCTGATGGCCGCCCCCGCATCGCGCACGGCGCGCGCCATCTCGCCTTCCGGCAGGCGATCCATGAGATTGGCGACGCCGATCATGGTCACGGCGGCGGCGAGTTTGCCGGCGTGATCGAAGACCGGGGCCGAAATCGCCGAGAAGCCGCGAAAGAGATAGCCTTCGGAAATCGCAACGCCACTCTTGCGCACATCCGAGACAAAATTCTCGCGCCGCGCGCCGAGTTCAGGATGCAGCCGCGCCTCTTCTTCGACGAGTTTGCGTGTCGCGTTTTCCGGCATCAGCGCAAGGAAGATACGGCCCGTCGCCGTGCCGAGCAGCGGGAAGGCGAAGCCCATCTTGATGGTCAGCGGCGTCGGCAATTCGGCATCGAATTTCAGTACGGAGAAAGGCCCGGCAGCGCCCCAGACCGAGAGATATACAGGAAGTTCGTAGCGTCTCTGCAATGCTTCCAGCGGTCCATGCGCAAGCGATAAAAGATCGGCCTGCCGGATGGCCGCCTGCCCTAGCTGCATCGCATAGGGACCGAGGCCGTAATGCGACGTGCGCGCATCCTGCGCGACAAGGCCGAGACGAACGAAACTGACGAGATAGAGATGCGCCTTGGCCGGCGTCATGCCGGCTTTTTCGGCGAGCACTTTCAAAGGCAAGGGCGCGGAAGCCGTTTCCAGCGCGCGGATCAGCCGGAAGCCGACCTCGATCGACTGGATCGAGCGCTGCTGCGTATTGTCGGTGTCATCGTTCGAGACGGACATGCGGGCTTGTTGCTCCCCGCCCCTCGTGCTTCGAGACGGCTTGCTGCGCAAGCCTCCTCAGCAGGAGGGGCTAAAATTCAAAGCCCTCACCCTGAGTAGCCCACGCAGTGGGCGTATCGAAGGAGAGGGCTTGCGTCTTTCTCACAAAATAAAACTCACGGCGCCCATGGCGCCGAGTTCTTCAGCATCGAGGATCGCGCGGCGCTCGTGGATTTTCAACGCGCCGTTCAAGCGCACGAGCCGGTTGATATATTCGCCGGTGAAGATGCGGACATCGCTGTTGCGGCGATTGCGATGGACGATGAAATTCGCGCGAGCGAGCCATTCGTTGCCGCTCGCAGGCGTGACGCGGACATTGCTGATGAAGCGGCGGGTGCGCGAGGGCGGATATTCCGAGTGACAGTTCGGATCTTTCAATCGCACGATGCGTTCGTGCAGGCGCACGTGATCGTCGGCGACGATGAAGAGCGTGTTGTTGTGATCGCCATGGGGCTTGTCGTTGGGCGGCACGAAGTAGCTGGCGTCTTCCGTCAGCAGAGCGCGCCACTCGTCGAGCTTCCAGGCGTCAAGGAGTTCCGCCTCGCGGTAAAACAGCCACTCCACTTCGCGGCGCAGCGCCTCGTTGGCCGGATCGTAATGGGCCGGATCGTTCATGGTCAGGCCTCCACGATTTCGCGCCAGCGGCGCCAGAACACACGGATATGACCTTCGTCCGTATCGAACTGATCGGCCATCGGCTTGTGCATGCCACGCGAAATGTCATTGAAGGGCGCGATGCGATGGGCGGAATAACCTTCCTGCGCGGCTTCGAGCGCAGCGACATCGTCGGGCGTCGCGAACCCGCCGGGCCCATAAAAGGTAAGGAAGGCATGCAGCCGGCGCGCGCGTTGCTCCGCCGTTTCCTCGACGGGCCCCAGTGCGAAGGATGTCACCTTCATCAGGGTCGGGGAAACCGGCGTGAAATTGCGCACCGTGACCGATGAGCCATCGTTGATCACGAGATTGGGGAAGATCACGAGATTGCGGTTGGTGTTGGCAACGCGTTCGGCGCGCGCCTCGCCCAGCCGCGAAACGAGTTCGGCCTTGATGTTGGCGACGTCTTCTTTCGCTTCCTCGCCATAAACCGAAATCCAGGCCGCCACGGGACGCCCGCGATAGTTCGGATTGTCCGTTGTCAGATGGCCGTTGCCGAGTTCGACGCCGCGGCCGATTTTGGGGAGCATTTCGCCCGGCTTTCGGCGCATGTCGACGCCGGAATTGGCCATGTAGTTGATCCAGGTCCGGTGGGTGATGAGGATGTGATAATCGTCGACGGAATTTTCGACCAGCAGCTTCCAGTTCGCCCTGATGTCGTATTCCTGCGTGCCGGAAATGATCTCCATCTGTCCGCTGGGCGACTGATCGAGGATGAGATCGATATAGTCCTTGGCGCCAGCCAGATAGGTATGAAGATCGACAGCATCCGGGTCGAAATTCAGGAACCAGAAGTCGCGGTAGCTTTCGAGCCTCGGCGGCTCCGGCAGCGAGTAGCGCGACTTGTCGAATTTCGGTCCATAGGCATCCTGGCCGGGAACGCCGCGCAAGGTGCCGTCATTGTTGAACGTCCACCCATGATACATGCAATGGAAGCTGCGGGCGTTTCCCGAGCGTTCGCGGCAGACGATCGCGCCGCGATGAGGGCAGACATTCACCAGCGCGCGAACCTTGCCGTCATTGTCGCGCGAAAACAGGATGGGATAGCCGGCAACATTGCGCGTGAGATAATCGCCCGGATTCCGGATCTCCGAGGAATGACCGACATAAATCCAGCATTTCTGGAAGATGCGCTCCTGCTCGAGCCTCAGCACCTCTTCGGAGAAGAACGCTGCACGATGGACGAGAAAGCGGTCCGCCGCTGCGTCCTCGAACACATATCGAGCGTGTTGACCCAAGGGTATTCTCCCGTGCGAACGTGTATTTTCGTCGTTTGACAATATAAAATTTAATATGTCAATATATAATCTATTACGGATCGAGCAGCGGGGGGATTGGCGTGCTTTCTCTGGAAGATAACGAACGGCTGTGCCGGGTCGGGCCGGGAACGCCGATGGGAACCCTCTTCCGCCGATTCTGGCTGCCGGCCATGTTGTCTTCGGAGGTGGAGCCGGATTCGCCGCCCCGCCGGTTGCGCATTCTCGGCGAAGACCTTGTCGGCTTCCGCGACAGCGAGGGACGCACGGGCATCATCGACGCTTATTGTCCGCACAAACTGGCGCAACTCTTCTGGGGGCGCAACGAGGAATGCGGGTTGCGCTGCCCCTATCACGGCTGGAAATTCGACGTATCGGGCAATTGCGTGGACCTGCCCAATGTCGAGGACGCCGCCAATGCCAAACGCAAGATGGGCATAACCGGCTATCCGACGCGCGAGGCCGGCGGCGTCGTCTGGGTCTACATGGGGCCGAAGGACAAGATGCCCGATCTGCCAGCGCTGGAATGGGCGGGGCTGCCGGTCGAAAACATCGACATGACGCGCTGGCTTCAATGCACGAACTGGCTGCAGGGTCTCGAAGGCGAGATCGATTCCTCGCACGTTTCCTTCCTGCATCGCGTAACGGAAAAAGACTACGAACTGCCGTCTGAATTTACGTCCTACGGGCCGCCGGGTCCGGTGGACGGCGCGCCCTCCCTCACCGTGCGCTCGACCGATTATGGCTTCGTCTGCGGATCGCGCCGCCGCACGGTCAATCCGGACGAATTCTTCTGGCGCATCACGCACTGGCTCGTACCCTTCTACAGCATGATCGCGAACCATCGTTATCCGCGCACGGGCCGCGCATGGGTGCCGGTGGATGACTACAACGTGATGACTTTCGGCTACTCGTTCAACGCGGAGCGCGCTTTCACGGAGCATGAGCGCGCTGTGCTGAGGAAGGGCGCCTTCTTCCCGCCGCGCATCGCGCCCGCCGCGTATAAACTCGATGACGGCTATATCATCGACACATGGATTGGCGAGGCTAATGCCGGCAACGATTTCCTGATGAGCCGCGACGTGCAGCGCAAGGGCAATTACACCGGCATATTGGGCGTCAACGAACAGGATCGCTGCATTCAGGAAAGCCAGCGCTCGATTGCGGGCGTAAGGCCCGGAGGTTTTGTCGATCGCTCGCGCGAAAAGCTCGTTGCATCCGATGTGCCCGTCATTACGGCGCGCAAAACTCTCCTGAAGATGATCGCCGATCTCGAAAATGGCATCGAGCCGCCGCAGGTGACGGACCCTTCAGTCTACCGCGTGCATGGCACGGCGATCCTCTCGCGGCATGGCGACTTCGACGGACTGCTTGCCGAAAGCCGCGCCGAGGTGATGGGGCTTTAGCCTCATCCCCCTTCCGGCGGACGCGTCACTTCGCGCAGCTTGTCGAGAACTTGCTTCGGACCGGTCGAGCCGTCAGCGACGGTCTTTTCAAGCGTCGCGCCGTCCTGGGGTTCGACATCGATGGTGAGTTTCGCGGCTTCGGCGACGAACTCCTTGTCCTTCATGAGCGCGTCGAAAGCGCGGCGCAGAATCGGCGTGCGCGCCGCGTCCATGCCGGGCGGTCCCATCAAGGTCTGGCCGACATCGCTGACGCTGCCGAGCATGCCCAAAACCTGTTTGGCGAACTCGTTGTCCGCCAGTTCCGGCAGCGCCGGCACGTCAGGCAGATGTTTCGAGCGGGTGCGCGAAATCGAATAGATGAACTTCACGTGGCCAGCATCCATCCAGTCCTTGCGTGCGAGAATGTCGGTCAGGCCTGTCGAGCCGACGCCGCCGAGTTCGCCTTTCTCCGTCGCCAGAATCTGCTGGCGCGAGGACTGATAGCCGCGCACGACATTGAACTTCGTGCCTGTCAGCGCATTCAGCGCCCAGGGCACCATGGCTGATGTGCCCTGCGCTCCGCTCGCGCCCATCGGGATGGCTTTCGTCTTCGCGTCCGCCGCCGTCAGGACGCCGGACGTATGCCAGGTGATGCCGACGAGCGAGACCGGCTGCACCCGGCCGATCCAGACATATTTTTCCGGCTCATATTTTGCGGCCGGGTCGAGAACCTTGTTCAGCACGATGGAAGGCTGCACGGTCGCAAGCGTCAGTCCGTCCTTCGGCGCGACATTGTAGAGGAATTCCGCAGCCCGCACGCTCGATGCGCCCGGCATGTTGCGCGGCACGATAGTCGGCGCGCCCGGTATATAGCGCGGCATCAGCCGCGCCATCAGTCGTCCGCCGGAATCGTACATGCCCGATTCCGCAGAGCCGATGATGAGATTGATCGTCTTGCCCTTGTAGAAGTCCGTGTCCTGCGCGAGAGCGGGCGAGGCTGCATGAGCCAGAAAGATTGCGGCGACAACAATTTGTTTCATAGCGTTTCCCGGCAGATGTATCGCGAAGCCGAAGTCAGCTTCGGACCGTTTTGCCGCAAGTATATCTTAACGTGCCGAAGAAATCACATTGGGCATCACGCGACGGAGAAAAACGGTATTAACGCTTCCCCTTGAACGGGGCCATTCCGGCCCGCGCCAGTTCATCCGCGCGCTCGTTCATTTCGTGGCCGGCATGGCCCTTGACCCAGTGCCATTCGATATTGTGACGCGCCGCGGCCTCATCGAGGCGCTGCCATAGCTCAACATTCTTGACCGGCTTCTTGTCCGCTGTCTTCCAGCCGTTCTTCTTCCAGCCTTTCATCCAGCTCATGATGCCGCCGCGTAAATACTCGCTGTCGGTCCACAGATCGACATCGCAGGGACGCGTCAGCGCTTCGAGCGCGGAAATCGCGGCCATGAGCTCCATGCGATTGTTGGTCGTCATGGCCTCGCCGCCGGACAGTTCCTTTTCGTGGCCATTGAAGGCGAGAATCGCGCCCCAGCCCCCTGGGCCAGGATTTCCCGAGCAGGCGCCGTCCGTATAAATCGTCACGCGCCGCGTCATGCCAGCAGGCCGTAATCCCGCGCGCCCGTCACATGCTGATGGAAACGCATTTTCTTCACATATTCGATCGGATCCTTGGGTTTCACCAAAGCTCCTTCCGGCACGTTCAGCCAGTCGACGAGACGCGTGAGCAGAAACCGCAGCGCAGCGCCGCGTGCGAGAACCGGCAGCGCCTCGATCTCCTCGCCTGTCAGCTTGCGAACGCGATTGTAGCCCGCGAGCATCGCCATACCCTTGGTGATGTTGAACGACGCGTCCTGCTCGAAACACCAGGCGTTGAGACAGATCGCGAGATCGTAGGCAAAGAAATCGTTGCAGGCGAAATAGAAGTCGATCAGGCCCGACAGCTTGCCCGACAGGAAGAAGACATTGTCGGGAAAGAGATCTGCGTGAATGACGCCAGACGGGAGACCCCTGGGCCAGCGTCCTTCCAGATAGGAAATTTCGTCCGCGACGGCGACGGCGAGACCGGGCAGCACACCATCGGCGCGCGCCTCGGCCTGACGAAAAAGGACAGGCCATGCATCGAGCGACAGCGCGTTGCGCCGCTCGATGGAAAAGCTCTTGCCGCCGCGATGCAGAAGCGCGAGCGCCTCGCCGACGGCAGAGCAATGTTTCGCATCGGGACGCCGCACGGACATGCCGTCGAGAAATGTCACGATCACGGCAGGCCGGCCGGCGAGCCGGCCGAGGGCGCGACCCGTGCGGTCGTGGACCGGGCGGGGACAGGTGATGCCGCGTTCGACGAGATGATCCATCAGGCCGAGAAAGAAGGGCAGATCGGCTTCCGCAACGCGCTTTTCGTAAAGCGTCAGAATGAAGAAGCCCGCGCCGGTGTGCAGCAAGAAGTTCGAATTCTCGACGCCTTCCGCGATGCCCTTGCACGACAGGAGAGGACCGATGTCGTAGCCGGCCAGAAAGCTTTCGAGTTCCTCGTCGCCGACCTCGGTATAGACAGCCATCAGCCTCGAATCCCCTGCCGTTTGGCCCGCCGCAGGCTTCGTGTTAGCCAGCGCTCACAACAAGGTCAAACAGGCGGAAAACGCCATGATGTCAGCGGGGCTTGCCGCCTTCATTGCCAAGTGGAGCTGGGCTTTCTTCACGATCTGCGCCTCGGCGGCGCAGACCGCGCGCAACGCCATGCAGCGCGATCTCACAAGGACGCTTGGCACCGCAGGCGCGACTCATGTGCGCTTTCTTTTCGCGCTGCCTTTCGCGGTCGTGCTGGTGCTGGTCGAGACGCAGCTGCTCGGCATGAAATTTCCGTCTTTCGACGCGCCAGCGCTCGGGTGGATCGCGGCGGGCGCGCTCACGCAATCCATAGCGACGGCCCTGATGCTCGCGGGCATGAAGACACGCTCCTTCTCCGTCATTGTCGCCTATACGAAGACGGAGCCGATCTTCATCGCGATGATCGCCGTGGCGCTGCTGGGTGAAACACTATCCGCAACGACGATAGCCGCTGTGCTGATCGCGACTGCGGGCGTCATGCTGATGTCCTGCCCGAAGCGAGAAATGTTAAAGGATGGCGCGGCGACGGACTTGCGGCCAGCTCTGCTCGGTCTCGCCAGCGGATTGTTTTTCGCCCTGTCGGCCAATTCCTACCGCGCTGGACTCATCCGAATCGGAACGGAAGACTTCATCATGTCGGCTTCGGCCGTGATGCTGGCGGGACAGGCGATGCAAAGCGCCGCCATTCTCGTGTGGCTCGTCTTGTTCGACCGGCCCTTGCTGGCGGGCATTGCGCGCCAGTGGAAGCGCTCGCTCTTCGCCGGGTCCATGGGCGCCATCGCCTCGCTGTTCTGGTTCATGGCCTTCGCTCTGATTTCTGCCGCGAAGGTGCGCACGCTCGCGCTCGTTGAAGTGCCGATGGCGCTTCTCGTTTCGCGCGGCATCTTCAACCAGACGACGACAGGCCGCGAAATCGCGGGCATGGCGATGATCGCGGCGGGCATCGTGCTGCTGCTGAACGGGTAGAGTTGACAGAAGCTCCATTTGTAATACAATGTATTACAAATGGAGCTTTGCATGGCGTCCGACAAGTCGATTCTCTCGATCCGCATCCCCGATGAATTGCGCGCAAAGCTCGACGAGGCGGCGCGGCTGAGCGGGCATTCGAGGGGCGCGCTGATCAAGGAGGCCCTGAAGCACCATCTTGCGACGCTGGCCAAGCCGGACATTCAATCACGGAGAGAGCAGGCGCTCGAAAAGCTCAAGTCGATGCGTAGCGCTGGTGTGCGCCTTTATGGAGGCCGAACGGCGGATGAAATAGACGCCATGATCGACGATATTCGCGGCGACAGATGATCACGAGACTCCAGTCGCTGATTTCCGCGCACGAGCGCGTCTATGTCGATTCTAATACGCTCATTTATTACATTGAAGATTCCGGGCAGCTGAGCGGCCTCGCCGCCGAATGCCTCGATTATTGTGTCGCACAGGGAATACGGCTCGTGACAAGCGAACTGTCACTCACCGAGTGTCTTTGGGGCGTCTACAAGACCAAGCGCGAAGGTCTTGCGGACCTCTACCGCAAATGGCTTTTCGACGACACCCTTGTCGAACTTTCCGCAGTCGAAATTCATGTGCTCGAAATGGCGGCAACTATTGGTCCAAGTCACAACTTGCGATTGGCGGATGCCATTCATGTTGCCTTCGCCATGTTGACCGAATGCAGCGCGATGCTCACCAACGACAAGCGGCTAAGGCTTCCGGAATCAATTCAGCCAATTCGCCTGACTGACGTTCACTGAAATTCATTGCCGTTCCCGCAATTCCCTCGGCAGCGGGAAGAACATGTTCTCCTGCGCATTGGTCCGCGTCTCAATCGATACATCGAACCGCGCGCGCAGGGCGTCGATGATTTCATCGACCAGAATTTCCGGCGCCGACGCGCCCGCCGTGATGGCCAGCGTCTTCACACCGCCAAGTCCCGTCCAGTCTATGTCGCGCGCGCGCTGCACCAGCAGCGACACCCGGCAGCCCTCGCGTTCGGCGACTTCGCGCAGGCGTTGCGAATTGGAGGAATTCGGCGCGCCGACGACAATCATGGCGTCGGCTTCCCGAGCTACAGCCTTCACCGCCTCCTGGCGGTTCGTCGTCGCGTAACAGATATCGTCGCGATGCGGCCCGGCGATTTCGGGAAAACGGGCTTGCAACGCCGCGACGATGTCGCGCGTATCGTCGACCGACAGAGTCGTCTGCGAGCACCATGCCAACGGCGTCGACGAGGGAAAATCGAGCGCCGCGACATCTGCAACCGTTTCGACGAGGATCACCGCACCATCGGGCAATTGGCCCACGGTCCCCACGACTTCCGGATGACCGTTGTGGCCGATCAGGATGATCCGGCGGCCGCGCCGGTGATGCAGTTCGGCTTCCCGGTGAACCTTCGTCACGAGCGGACAGGTCGCATCGATCGCAAAGAAGTTTCGTGACGCCGCTTCGTCCGGCACCGATTTCGGGACGCCATGCGCGGAAAAAATCACCGGCGCATTCGTGTCGGGAATTTCCGAGAGTTCGTCGACGAAGACAGCGCCCTTCGCCTTCAGGTCGTCCACGACATATTTGTTGTGAACGATCTCGTGCCGCACATAAACCGGCGCGCCATGAAGCTGCAATGCGCGCTCGACCGCATCGATAGCGCGCACCACCCCCGCGCAAAAGCCGCGCGGCGCGCAGAGAATCACGCGTAAAGGCGGCTTTGACAGGTTGGGATCCGGCGAAGCATTCATGTCGCTATTGGCTACCCGCGCCAAACCAAGTCAAGCATGCCGTATGCTCCGGGATACGGCTCGCAAGCAAAGTTGATGTCGCCGGCATTCGCGCCGGCGCTCGCCTCGCCTATATAGGCAGGATCATTCCCCGCGCCGCCCGCCGGAGCCTCCATGACCGAACACGCCTCGACCGGCGGCATGCTCGTGCCCGTCCTCGTTTTTCTTGCAGCCGCCGTCGTGGCCGTGCCCCTGTTCCGCTTTCTGAAGCTTGGCGCGGTCATCGGCTATCTCGTCGCTGGAGTGGCGATCGGCCCGGCCGGCCTCGGATTGATAAGCGAAACCTCGACCATTGCCCACGTCGCCGAACTCGGCGTCGTCCTGCTTCTCTTCATCATCGGTCTTGAACTCGAACCGCAGAAACTCATCGCCATGCGGCGCGACATTCTCGTGCTGGGCTCGCTGCAAATGGCGGTGACGGCTGCCGTTCTCGCCCTCGGCCTGCATTACGTGCTGGGCATCGGCGCGCGCGGCGCGGTTCTCGCCGGGCTCGCGCTGGCATTCTCCTCGACGGCGATCGCCATGCAATTACTGGAGGAACGGGGCGCGGTGGAAAGCAGCTATGGCCGGCGCGCCTTTGCCGTTCTGCTGATGCAGGACGTGCTGGTCGCGCCCGTGCTTGCCATTATTCCGCTGCTGGCGGGCGGCGCCACCGGCACTTTTACCGAGGGGCTCCTCGCCTTCGGCGGTGCCGTGGCCGCGTTTCTCGCCGTTCTGCTCGCCGGACGATATGTCCTCAATCCGCTGTTCGCGATCATGGCGAAGGCCGGCGCACGCGAAATCATGGCGGCGGCAGCGCTGCTCGTGGTCCTTGGCGCAGCCGTACTGATGCAGGCTGCCGGGCTGTCGATGGCGCTCGGCGCGTTTCTGGCCGGCCTGCTGCTCTCGGAATCGAATTTCCGCCATCAGCTCGAGGCAGACATTGAGCCGTTTCGCGGGCTGCTGATGGGCCTGTTTTTCATGTCCGTCGGCATGGCCATCGATGGCAAACTGGTGCTCGCCAATCTGGGCCTGCTCGTGCTTCTCGCGATCGTTCTCGTCGCCGCCAAGGGGCTGGTCGCCTTCGCGCTGATGCGGATTTCGGGATCGCGCCTTTGCGACAGCATTTCCGGCGCGAGCACGCTGACGACTGCGGGCGAATTCGCCTTTGTCGTCTTTCCCGTGGCGATGGCGGCCGGGCTCCTTACACCGTCGCAGGCGGGCCTTCTCTCGGCATTGACCGCGCTGACGATGATCGCCGGCCCGCTTGCAGCAAAGGCGCTCGACGGACTTGCCGCCCGCTTCCAGCCGGAGGGCGAAAATCTTCCCGCAGAAGATATCCCTGTGGAAGCGCGCGGCCAGATTCTCGTCGTCGGCTTCGGTCGTTTCGGCCAGCTTGCCGTTCAGGTGCTGCTCGCGGGCCGCGCCAACGTCACCGTGATCGACAACGACATCGGCCGGATCCGCAATGCCGCACGGTTCGGCTTCAAGGTGTTTTATGGCGACGGCACAAGGCTCGACGTGTTGCGCGCGGCCGGCGCGGAACAAGCTCGCATCGTCGCGGTGTGCATCGACCGGCCGGACGAGGCCACGCGCATCGTCGAAATCTGCAAGGCGAATTTTCCGCTTGCGCGCGTGCACGTGCGCGCCTTCGATCGCATCCATGCGCTGAAACTTCTCGAAAAGCGCGCCGACTTCCAGCTGCGCGAGACCTTCGAGTCGGCGATTGCCTTCGGCGGCGCGACCTATGCCGCCATGAGCGGCGATCGCGAGCGTGCGCGCGAACTCGTGGCGCATGTGCGCCAGCTCGACAACGAGCGGCTCGCCCTGCAACAGGCCGGCGCTGCCTATTCGGAACTTGCTCCGTGGCAGACAATCCAGCCCGAACCCCTCACGCAAGCCGCGCAACGCGCGAAGCCGCTGTCGCCCGAGACCGCCGACATCGTTGAGAAGGCGGAGAAAGTCAGTTGAGCGTTTCGAGTACGGAAAAGGAAGCAGTCTTTCTCGACGGATCGATCCTGCGCCATGTGCTTGTCATGACGGCCACGGGCTCGATCGGCCTCGTCTCGGTCTTCATCGTCGATTTTCTGTCGCTGATTTACATTTCATGGCTCGGCGATCCGCATCTCACGGCCGGCGTCGGCTTCGCGACGCAGATTTCGTTTTTCTACATCTCCCTGCAGGTGGGGCTTTCCATCGCCATCGGCGCGCTGGTTGCGCGGCAGGTCGGCGCGGGCGATCGCATCGGCGCGCGCAAGGTGGCGGCTGCCGCGATGTTTCACATCGCGCTCATCAGTCTCGTCCTCTCGCTGGCGTCTTTGCCCTTCGTGCGACCGCTGCTGGAACTGACAGGCGCGCGCGGCGAGACGCTGGAAGCTGCCATGCTGTTCAGCATGATCACGATCCCTTCAAACGCCTTACTCGCCGTGGGCATGGCGGCGTCGAGCGTATTGCGCGCGGTCGGCGATGCGCGCCGCTCGATGTACGTTCTGCTCAGCGGCGCCATCGTGACGGCTCTTCTCGATCCGATCCTGATTCTCGTCTTGCGGTTCGATGTGGCCGGGGCAGCGACAACCACAGTGATCGCGCGCATCTGCTATGCCGCCATCGGCTTCTGGGGCGTCGTTCATGTTCACGACATGCTCGGGCGCATTTCCGCGCGCCGTCTTCTGCATCATTTGAAGCCGCTGCTGGCGATTGCGTTGCCCGCCATTGCCGCCAATCTCGCTGCGCCGGTATCCACGACCTATGCGCTCAAGATCTTTGCTTCCTACGGCGAGCAGGTCGTGGCGGCGATGACCGTCGTCGATCGCGTGACGTCGGTGGCGTTCGGCGCGACCTTTGCGCTCTCGGGTGCAGTCGGCCCGGTGATCGGTCAGAACTTTGGCGCGGGCCGTCTCGACCGCGTGCGCGCTACGCTTCTCACATGCTACGGCGTCGCCATCGCCTATGGCGTCGTGGTCTGGGCTTTGCTGGCATTGTCCGCGCCGCTGATCGTCGCAGCTTTTGCCGCGCGCGGCGAGATGGCGGAACTCATCGTCTTCTACATGCGGATCGGCGTCGCAGCCTGGCTCTTTCTCGCTTGCCTTTTTGCGGCCAACGCCGCCTTCAACAATCTCGGCTATCCCTTTCTCGCGCTCATCTTCAACTGGGGCCGCGCTACGCTTGGCACGATCCCCTTCGTCACCATCGGCGCGCATTACGGGGGACCAAAGGGGGGCATCATCGGCATGGGCGCGGGCGCGGCCTTTTTCGGCATCGCAGCGATCCTCGTGTCGTTTGGTATCGCGAACCGCCTCGCCGCGCGCCGGGCGGAAAAATCGGCGACTTGAAGCTTCGGCGTTTCCAAAATGGCGGAAAGCGTAATAGCCTCCCCTCGTTTCAGCGGCCCTGTGGGGCCTCACAAGGTTCCCGGAGGTTTTCATGTTCTCGCTCAACGACATTCTGCAGCAGGCCCAGGGAGGCTCGGGCATTGAAAATCTCGCCCAGCAGTTCGGCATCAGCCCGCAACAGGCGAAATCGGCCGTCGATGCGCTGATGCCCGCTCTGTCCGCCGGTTTGCAATCCCGGACGCAGGAGGCAAGCGGCCTCGCCGATCTCTTCGGCGCTATGTTCAACGAACGTAACCAACAAGCCTTCCAGGATCCGGGGGCGCTGAACTCTGCCGAGACAGCCGCCGACGGCGAAGATGCGATCAACCGGCTCTTCGGCAACAATCAGGCGACGCAGGCGCTGGCGGCCCACGCCGCGCAAACGACGGGCCTCAGCTCCGGCCTCCTGCAGTCCATGATCCCCATGATCGTGTCGATGGTCATGGGCGGCATGTTCAAGGGCATGCAGAATTCCGGGCTCGGCGGCATGCTGGAGCAGATCGGCCGCGCGGGAGCCAACAGCCCCGGCAACAGCAGCGGCGGCCTCGGCGATCTTCTCGGGCAGGTGCTCGGCGGCGTTTTGGGCGGCGGCGCGGGCCAACAGCCCCAGCCGGCTCCACAACCTGCGCCCCAGCCTGCCCCGCAGCAGCGCGGCGGCGGCCTCGGCGATCTCCTCGGCGGCATGTTCGGCGGCGGGCGTCAGGCACCGCAGCCGGGCCAGGGCGAAAATTCCGGCCGTGCCGACCAGATTTTTCCGCCGGGCTTCGACCCCTCGAGCCTTCAGGCAGGTCTCGATACGCTCGGCAAGATGCTCAATCCCGGCGGCGCATCGGCGCAGCAGGGCAGCGCGCAACAGCCGGGGCTTCAGGATATTCTGGGGCAGATTTTGGGAGGACGCAGGTAGGCTTGGAGTCCGCGCAGGTTACGGGGTGGTTGACGACGTACTACCGCCGCCTCCGAGGGCCGTTCCGATCGGGCCGATGAACATGCTGCTGACGGTATTGCCAATGCTGGACGCGCCGCTCAGGATCAGGATGGAAATCAGAGCGCCGATCATCGCGTATTCGAGGCTCACTGCCCCGTTTCGCGCCCGCAAGAATTTGGCAAATATGCGCATCGGCAACCCCTGTTTGCGCAGGCAATGTAGCCGCTACGCATGTCCAACCTGTTAATGGCAAAGGGCAAATTTCTTAATTTTCCGCTTCCCCGCGGCGGTGGTTAACCCCTGACCAACGGCTCAGCCAAAGATCGAAACGAATGCGTTGCGCTTGCGCAGCCGCCCGCCTATTTAGATGCCGCGCTTGCCCGCAAGCGCCCAGGACACAATGAAAGTTTTGCATGGCCCGCGACGTTAGCGATTCGACCCCCATTTCGTCGCGCGAGGAACTGGCCGGCTGGATCGAGGCCGGCTTCAAGCCGCCTTCCGATTTCCGCATCGGCACGGAACACGAGAAGTTCCCTTTCTATCGCACCGATCATGGGCCGGTCCGCTATGAAGGCGATGTCGCTCGCTGCGGCATCCGTACTTTGCTCGAGAGCATGCAACAGGCGACCGGCTGGGAGCCGATCATGGACGGCTCCGCGCTGATCGGGCTTTACGATCCGGCCGGGGGCGGCGCGATTTCGCTCGAACCCGGCGGCCAGTACGAATTGTCCGGCGCGCCGGTCGAAACCCTGCACGAGACCAAGACCGAACTCGACGTTCACCTCGCACAGGCGAAGGAAGCCGCCGACCGCTGCGGCATGCGCTTTCTGGCGCTCGGCATGAGTCCGGAATGGACCCTGGCGCAGACGCCGGTCATGCCCAAGAGCCGCTACAAGATCATGACCGCCTATATGCCGAAGGTCGGCACGCGCGGCCTCGACATGATGTATCGCACCTGCACGGTGCAGGTGAATCTCGACTTCGCCGACGAAGCCGACATGGTGAAGAAAATGCGCGTCTCCTTCGCGCTGCAGCCGCTGGCGACGGCGCTCTTCGCCAATTCCCCGTTCACCGAAGGAAAGCCGAACGGCCTTCTGTCAGCCCGCTCGGAAATCTGGCGCGACACCGACAACAACCGTGCGGGCATGCTGCCCTTCGTCTTCGAGGATGGCATGGGCGTGGAGCGTTACGTCGATTACGCCCTTCAGGTGCCCATGTATTTCGTGAAGCGTGGCGACGTCTATCACGACGTGACCGGGCAGGATTTCCGGCAGTTGTTGAAAGGCGATTTGCCGGGAATGCCCGGAGAACGCGCGACGATCTCCGACTGGGCCAACCATCTCTCAACCATATTTCCCGAGGTACGGCTGAAGCGCTTCCTTGAAATGCGCGGCGCCGACAGCGGCTCGCCCGAACATATCGTTGCCTTGTCGGCGTTTTTCGTCGGTCTCCTCTACGATCCCTCGGCGCTCGATGCCGCGTGGGACGTTGCGAAGGGATGGACGGCGGAACAGCGCCAGCAATTGCGTGACGATGTTCCGCGCCTCGGCCTCGATGCGCAGATTGCCGGCCGCAGGCTGAACGACATTGCGCGCGAGGTTCTCGCGATTTCGCGCGCCGGCCTCGCGCGACGCGCGCGCAAGGATGCGGCCGGGCGCGACGAGACCTATCTGCTCGATACACTCGAAGACCGGGTTGCGCGCGGAAAGCCGGCCGCAGCCGATCTCCTCGATCTCTATAACGGTCCCTGGAAGGGCAGCGTGCAGCCCGTCTACGATCACTGCGCGTATTGACCTATGCGCGGTCGCAGAGCGCGCCGCGATCCTGAACGAATTGCAAATATCTTCCATTCAAATGCGAGGGATTGCGTCAGCTTCATGCTGACCATGAGATGGCTTTGACCGGCGGTTAACCAGCCCTGGTAGCAATTTGCGGCGAAAGCCCGCGCAACACTGGCCCCCATAAACGAACGGACGGGGCGGCCATGACGGAATTGAAGAATATCGCGGATATCGCGCTTGAGAAGACAGGCGTTTGCCTGTCGTCGCTGGCGGAACGCGACGCGCGCGCCGACGGCCAGTCGCGCGAAGTTTATTGCACGCACACGCAGGTTTCCATTCGCCGCAAGGTGCAGGGCATTTCCATGCAGATCGATATGGCCGCGCGGCAATATATCGGCGTCGTGCTGTCGATCTTCGAAGGCCGCGATGGCCTGCCGTTCTTCCGCATCAGCATGCCGCACCCCGATCCCGATCTCGCCATCGTTCTCTTCGAAGCGCGTGACGATCGCGACATCGTTGCGGTGTGGAACGCCTGGTCGGCTTATTTCTCGCTGCCGAAACTTCTCGAGCGCCGTCCCGGCGATCTCGAATGCGGCGTGCGCTATATCGGCGCGACGCAGCTTGGCGTCATGCCGCTGTGGCGGCGGCGCGGCAGCACGCTCGCCAAGCGCAAGCCGAAACTCTTGAACCGCCGTCGTGCGGCGCATGCTTGCCTGCAGACCAATCGTGCGCCAAAGCCTTTCGCGGCGAACGAGGCCTGACGTTTTCAATCAGTGTGAAACGTTGGCGATAACGCCGAGGATCAGCATTGCGGCGACATAAGCCGCGAGCAGCCACGACAAGACCCGCGAGATACGCCGCACTTCGTTCGGCACGAAGCGCGAGGCGATATTCGCCAGAGTCAGCGTGACCGCGAGGAGCGCGAGCGCATATTTGATCATCGCGTCATGATGCCTGCGATGGCGAGCCCTGCAAAGAGCAGAAGTCCTGCGTCGCGGTTCGAGCGAAACAGCATCAGCGCGCGCGCGGTGTCGTTATGCCGGATGGCCGTCGTCTGCCATGCGAGATGCGCACCGAAAGTCGCAAGTCCGATCCATGCGGCGATGTTGCCCGAAACCAGATGGATTGCGGCAGCGGCTGAAATCACCGCCAGAAGATAAAACAGCGAAACGCCCGCGCGGACGTTGTTGGCGAAAAGCCTCGCCGTCGAACGCACGCCGACGATGGCGTCGTCGCGCTGGTCCTGCATGGCGTAGATCGTGTCGTAGCCAATGGTCCAGAAAATCGCCGCCGCGTAGATGAGGACCGCCGGCCAGGCGAGCGAACCGAAGGCGCAGGCCCAGCCCATCAATCCTCCCCAGGCAAAGGCGAGACCGAGTACTGCCTGTGGCCAGAAGGTGAAGCGCTTCATGTAGGGATAGACGACGACGATCGCGAGCGAGGCAATGCCCGTCGCGATGGCGAACCAGTTGAATGAGAAAAGAACGAGTGCGCCGACAGCGAGTTCGAAGACCAGAAATATCTTGGCGGCGCGCACGCTGACCCGGCCCGATGGCAGCGGGCGATACCGGGTGCGCTCGACGCCCGCGTCGATTTCACGGTCGATGATGTCGTTCCATGTCGACCCCGCGCCGCGCATGACGACCGCGCCGACGAGGAGGAGAACGAGATGCAGGACATTCGGCCCCGAACTGGTGGCGATACCGGCGAGCGCCGCCGACCACCAGCACGGGAGAAGCAGCAGCCACCACCCAATCGGCCGGTCGAGCCGGGCAAGCTGGATAAAAGGTATCGCGGCAGGCGGAGCAAAACGCAGAAAGAGATCGCGTGGCGCCGTATCGGGCAGCGCCTGCGCCGACCCGCCTGCGTCACCGCCCGGTCTATCGCTCACAGAGGTCCGCTGGGAAGCTTCGGCCGGGGATCGGGTCCGGCCTGCGCGCCCTGCTGCGCCTGACGGCGCATTTGCTGCTGCATCGACGCTGCCTTGCAGGCCTGTCCGGCGACGCGGGTCGTCCCCTCGGCGCGCTTGGCGACAGTCTCGATGATGTCATCGGGAATGTTGCACCAGGCCTTTTCCTTTTTCATGAAGGCCAGCAGTTCCCGTTCGGTCGCCGCCAGATTGCGCAAGCGCGGGCAGGCCGCGGCGGGATCCATCTGCTTGTTCTTGCCCTTTTGAAGGGCATTGAGCGCGGCAACCTGTCCTTCAAGCTTCTTGTTCAAAGCCTGAAAATCGTTCTGGCAGGACGAAGATTGCGCTTTTGCCGGCCTGGAGACGGAGATCGTCCAGAGCCCGAGCCCGAAGATCGCAGCAGCCACGATGTTGAACGCCGGCATCGCCAGCGCGGCTTTCCGTCCGGCAAGAAAACTCGTCATGGCCGCACCCGGCTCCCGTTGAATTGGCTGACCCCTGCCATTAGCAAGGTCTATTAACAAGTCAGAACCCGCCCGGGCAAGCCGCAGCGGTCGCATCTCTTGCTTCCACCGCCAGAAGCGACGCAAAAACGGCCAATTCGTGACCCGCCGCCGGGCGGCATTCACAGAACAAAGGGAAGGCGGAATGTCCCGCTACATTATCGACGTTCCCCGCCTTCATGTCGCCGGCCCGATCGCGGCCGGGCGCGAAATCGCGCTGGACAGGCAGCAGGGGAATTACCTGCTCAATGTCCTGCGCCTCGGCGCGGGGGCAAGCATCCTGATCTTCAACGGACGAGACGGAGAATGGCTCGCGGACATCCGCCTGCCCTCGCGCAAGACGGCGGCGCTTTCCCCGCGGGAGATGACGCGAGCCCAAACCGCGGCCTCGGACCTGCGCTTCCTGTTCGCGCCGCTGAAACATGCGCGCCTCGATTATATGGTCCAGAAAGCCGTCGAAATGGGTGTAAGCCGCCTGATGCCCGTCCTCACCCGGCGCACGCAGGTGGCGCGACTCAATCTCGAGAGGATGCAGGCCAATGCCGTCGAGGCGGCCGAACAATGTGGCATTCTCTCCCTTCCGGAAATTGCCGAGCCTGCACCGCTCGAACGGTTGCTGGCGCAATGGCCGGCCGATGTCCGCCTGATCTTCTGCGACGAGGACGAGGCCGTAGCCGATCCCGTCAAGGCGATTCGGGCGGCCGGCCTTAGCAAGGATGCGCCGCTCGCCGTGCTGATCGGGCCCGAGGGCGGGTTCGACGAGGGGGAGCGGCGCGCCATCAAGGCCCTGCCGCAGGCGCTTCCCATTTCGCTTGGCCCGCGCATCCTGCGGGCGGATACGGCAGCCGTCGCCGCGCTCGCCGTGGTGCAGGCGGCGGTCGGCGACTGGCGAGGCGAAGTGTGACTATTTCGCCGCGCTTGTGGACTGAAGCCCATCCACAGGGGAGCGAACACGATATTGCCATGTTCGGGCGGGTAAGTTCAGATAGTGCGCTCGCTTTCCGGTCTGGTTCGGGATCGCCCGCCAGACCACACGTTCGAATCGGAAGACTCTGCATGACCGGTATCCGGGAGATCAATGCGTGGACGGCCGTGGCGACATTTGCGGCGTCGGCGATGGTTTTTGCGCTGCCGGCGCAGGCGCAACAACGCGGCAATCCCTGCGCCGTCTACGGTTCGGATTTCGTCGCCGTGCAGGGCACGGGATCTTGCGTGCGAATCGGCGGGCGCGTGCGGCTTGAGATGAGCACCGGCAATGTCGGCAACGCCTATGCGCCATCGCCTTCGGTCGGAAATCCGGCGGCGCTTGCGCCGTTCAACAACAATCAGGCCGACGGACTCAACCGTGCGCATATGCGGCTCGGCGGCGCCGGCATGAAGCGCTGATCGCCGTTTCCAATCTGCAGAACGATTCGATAAATCAGAATTCGACCGCGAGTTTCACGCGCGTCATAATCCGCGTATAGTTGTCGAGATCGAAGCGCTGGCCTGAGGTAGCCGCGTTGCGTCCTGCAATCTGCGGCGCAATAGTCGCGTTGAGCGCGACCTTCTCCGCAATCTTCCAGTATATGGTCGGCCCCAGAAACACCGCGTGCCCGGTGAAGCGATTGAATGCGCCGCCATCGAAGGACGCGAGATAAGTGGCTTCGGCGCCGATCAGGACGTTTTCGGCGACCTGATATGTGAGCGCGTTCGACACCTTCACTTCCGTCGACCTCTGCCATTTCGAGCGGAAGTCGGGATCGCTGCCGATGTCGTAGCCGAGAACCACATTCATCGCCCAATAGAGCGTGTTTGGAACGACGACGGCATCGGTGATGAATTTCAGCTCGGCGCCGTAAGCCTGCGCCCTGCGTCCGCCGTCGTCGAGGCGCGCCCAGCGCGGCTCCAGCGCGATCTTGAAGGCGAAGGGATTTGTCGCGCTACGCTCGACCAGGCGATGACCGATTTCGAAACTCGCGCCGTCGAACTGGAACATCGAACGGTTGATCGGCGCCACCGTCACGTTGTTCACGCCATGCCAGGCGGTGAAAAAAGCGACGCCGAGCGACCAGTTTTCGGCGATGACGCGTTCGTAACCGTATTTCTGCGCGAAGTTGCGATACCGCCCGTCGCGCTTGCCGAGATTGCCGTCGAACTCAACCGCCCCGCCATGATCGCCGGGCGAGCCGACATCGCTCGATGCGGTGAAGCCGAATATGTCGCCGCCCGCGACCTGCGACACACCGTTGCCCGGCTGGGCCGGTTCCGCAGCTTGCGCGCAAGCAATCGATAAAAATCCAAAGGCGCAAATCGCGCGAAGAGAATGCGATGAACAGTTCAAATGAGCCTCGCCTAGCCAAAGCTGTCTTGCGCACACATGGCAGACCGCGCGGCGCTTCACAAGCCAGTTCGAGGTGGTAGTGGCTCACTCATCGAATCCGCGGTTGCGACCTTGCTGGCGAAGGGCTAGGACGCCCGGGTGTTCAGTGAAAAAACATCGGATCTGGTCCGCCCGGACCGTCTCGGCGAATTGCTCGAGGGTATGACGCGCGCGGCGCACGCGGCGGGAGAGCTTACCCTTAGCTATTTCCGCGAAGGCGCGCAGACCAGCGCGGCCATTCAGTACAAGGAAGGCGGTTCGCCGGTCAGCGAGGCGGACCTCGCAGCGGACCATCTGTTGCGCGACCGCCTCGCTCCCCTCGTGCCTGCCGCAGGCTGGCTTTCCGAGGAAACGGCAGACCATCCCGAGCGGCTTGGCCGCAAGCTGGTCTTCATCGTCGATCCCATCGACGGCACCCGCGCCTTCATCAAGGGCGATCCGCGCTGGGGCATTTCGCTGGCGCTCGTCGAGGACGGAAAGCCCGTGGCCGGCGTCCTGCACATGCCGGCGCTGGCGGAAACCTATGCCGCTGCTGCCGGACAGGGCGCGACGCTCAATGGTGTCCGAATCTCCTATTCGAAACATCCGCAGTTGAGGGGTGCGCGTTTCGCCGGCCCGATCAAGGCGATGGACGGGCTGGACGAGCAAGGCTTTTCCGTCGTTCGCGAGCCCCGCGTACCCTCCCTGGCCTACCGCCTCGCCCGTATCGCCTCGGGCGACCTTGATGCCGCTGTCGCCTCGACCAGCGCCTGGGATTGGGATATAGCGGCGGCCCACCTTCTGATACGGGAGGCGGGCGCGCTTCTGACCGACCTCGATATGCAGGAGCCTACTTACAATGGCGAAGTTCCCCGTCACAAGGCGTTGACGGCGGCGGCACCGCAATTGCACGGCGAACTGGTGGAAGCGATCCGCAAGATTGCCGCAAACACCTGAACCAAAAAGATAATCTCCAGAAATCGGACATTCTGACCATGAGCGAAGGAAATCCGCATCCCGTCAATTCCAGCCAATTGCTGCATCTCGTTTTCGGGGGCGAACTGGAAACGCTGAGCGGGAACACGTTCCGCGACCTCAGCAAACTCGACATCGTCGGCATCTTCCCCAATTATGCGAGCGCCGAGAAAGCTTGGAAGGCCAAGGCGCAGGCTACGGTGGACAATGCGCACATGCGCTACTTCATCGTGCACATGCACCGGTTTCTGGATCCGACCTGATATCGCCGGGCGGCGCACTGAAAAGCTGAACCTGATGCTGAAGACTCTGGGTCGCTCGCGTCCCGTCCAGACCATGCTCGCCGCCGTTGCGGCAGCCTATCTGCGGCTTTTGCGAGCCACCACGCGCTTTGTGATCGAGCCTGCGGATTTCGCCGAACGCGCCGCCGCCGACGCGCCGGTTATCGGGGCGCTCTGGCATGGCCAGCACACGATGGCGCATTTCGCCTGGCCGCGGGGCATAACCGTCGCCGCGCTCATCTCACGCAGCGCGGATGGCGAGATCAATGCGCAGGTTCTCGAACGGATCGGCGTCATTCCCATTCGCGGTTCCGGCGGCAAGGCGCAGAAGATGCACAAGCGCGGCGGCTTTGCCGCCTTGCGCGAGATGCTGCGCACCCTGCAGGACGGAACATCGCTGGTGCTCACGGCCGACGTGCCGAAAACCGCGCGCATCTGCGGCGAAGGCATCGTGCGCCTCGCGATGCATTCGGGCCGGCCCATTTATCCCGTGGCGGTCGTGAAGCGCTGGCGCATCGATTTCAATTCATGGGACCGGGCGAGCCTTGGCCTGCCGTTCGGACGCGGCGCCATCGTCGTCGGCGATCCCGTTCGCGTGCCGGCCGACGCCGACGCGACCATGATCGAGCAGGCGCGGCTCGCTCTCCAGTCGGCGCTCGACACCGTCCATGCGCGCGCTTACGAACTCGTCGGATCGCGCGACCCCGGCGCATCGCTGCGCAACGGCGGTCCGCAAGAACTTGCGGCCAGCGGACAGACCGCATGAAGAGCGGCAGCCTCCTCCTCTCCACCTATCGCACGGCGACGTCGGGCCTGATGCTGCTCGCGCCGGCCTTGGTCAGTTGGCGCAAGCGCCAGAACAAGGAAGACCCGCAACGCCTTGGGGAACGTTCGGGCGTGGCCAGCCGCGCCCGCCCGCATGGTCCGCTCGTCTGGCTGCATGGCGCAAGCGTCGGCGAATCCATCGCATTGCTTCCGCTTGTCGATGCATTGCGTGCACGCGATTTGCAGATCGTTCTGACGACCGGCACAGTCACATCGGCAAACCTGATGGAGACGCGGTTGCCGCCGGGCGCGATCCATCAATATGCGCCGCTCGACGTGCCGCAATTCGTGCGGCGCTTTCTCGATCACTGGCGGCCCAACCTCGTCCTCTTCGCCGAGTCCGAGCTCTGGCCAAACATATTGATGGAAACGGCGGACCGCCGAATTCCCATCGCCCTCGTCAACGCGCGCCTGTCCGAACGTTCCGCGGAACGCTGGAAAAAGCTGCCCTCGACGATTGCATCGCTGCTGCGCCGCATCGACGTGACGCTCGCCCAAACACCCGACGACGCGTCGCGCTTCATCAACCTCGGCGCGCCTCGCGTCTTCAATGCCGGCAACCTCAAATACGATGTGCCGGCCTTGCCGTGCGATCCGCTGGAGCTGTCGAACATCAAGACACGCATCGGCGGCCGTCCCGCCTGGGTTGCCGCTTCCACACATGAAGGCGAGGAAGAAATCGTCGTCGGCGTACACCAGCGTCTTGCGCAGCGCTGGAAGGGTCTTGTGACGATCATCGTTCCGCGCCATCCGGAACGCGGCGAATCCATCGCCGCGATGGCGGCGTCGCGCGGCTTATCGGTGCAACTGCGCTCGCGCGGCGAAACCATCGGCGAGCAGGGCGGCATCTATGTCGCCGACACTATCGGCGAACTCGGGCTCTTCTATCGCGCGGCGAATATCGTCTTCATCGGGCGATCGCTTGTGAAACATGGCGGCCAAAATCCGATCGAACCGGCGAAACTCGGCAACGCGATTCTGCACGGGCCGAATGTCGCGAATTTCATCGACGTCTTTCGCGATCTCGACAACAGCGGTGGCGCTCTGGAGATCGACAGCGAGGAAGCGCTCGGCAAGGCGCTCGACGATCTCTTCGCCAATGCCGGCAAAATGCGCGCCGTGGCGCGCGCAGCGAGCGAAACCGTCGAGAAACTCGGCGGTGCATCGCAAAACATCATGCAGGCGCTCGAGCCCTACCTGATGCAAGTCCGGCTGGAGCAGGACTGATGCGCGCGCCGGCGTTCTGGTGGAATTCGGAACCGGGCGCCGCCTCGCTGCTTTTGTCGCCGCTGTCGTGGCTGTGGGGCCGGATCGCGGCTGCGCGCATGGGCGGCGAAGGCGAACGCGCCGATATTCCCGTGATCTGCGTCGGCAATTACGTTGCAGGCGGCGCGGGAAAGACGCCGACCGCCATAGCCTGCGCCGAACTGCTGCGCGCGCAGGGACTGAAACCTGCCTTTCTCTCGCGCGGTTATGGCGGCACAGCGAGTCGTGGCGCGCCGTTGCGCGTCGATCTCTTACGGCACGATTCGAAACTTGCCGGCGACGAAGCCTTGTTGCTCGCGCAACATGCGCCAACCGTCGTCGCGGCAGACCGGGTGGCTGGCGCTCGCGCCGCTTGCGCCGCCGGCGCTGATGTCATCGTAATGGACGACGGGTTGCAGAATCCCTCGCTGACAAAGGACTTTCGCATTGCGGTTGTCGATGGCGAAACGGGCATCGGCAATGGCGCCTGCATCCCGTCAGGCCCATTGCGCGCGCCGCTCGATGCGCAACTCGGCGTCACCGATTGCCTTCTTGTCATCGGCGCAGGCGAAGCGGGCGATCGTCTCGCGGGCCGGGCGCAAGCGCGCGGCATCGCGGTGTTCCGGGGACTTCTGCAACCAAACGAAGATGCGGCGCGAGAATTGCGCGGCCAGCGCGTCGTCGCCTTCGCGGGGATTGGACGGCCGGAAAAATTCTTCGCAACGCTCGAGCAGGCGGGCGCGCATGTCGTCGACGCCTATAGTTTCGACGATCACCAGATGCTGAGCGAGGAAAACCTGCGCAGCCTGCGCGAAGCAGCCAGAAAGAATAGTGCACAGCTCGTCACGACGGAAAAAGACATCGCGCGCTTGCGCGGTTTGATGGACATTTCGGGAATAGAAACGCTGCCCGTGACGCTCGCGATCGAGGACGAGCGCGTCTTCGCGTCACTGATGATGCAAAAGATCGCGCAGAAATAAATCAGCCGGCGCCGAGCGCCCTGCGGCGCTGCAACAGTGCGTCGGTCGAGGAATAGGCTTCCTGCAAATCGACATCCCAGTAGCGCAATTCCTCGATCGGGATCGGCTCGCGCGTCACGGCGCAGCGCACGAATGAGCCCGGCTTCACGACACGGAAATCGCCGTCGAGATATCTGACTTCGGCCTCGGTGGCCGGTGTGGGCTTGCGCTCGAAAAGGTTCATGGCGGGGTCCGTTAATCCAAGGTTCAATATATCGGCGTTGGCAATCAATTCCAAGAAAATCCGGTAGTCTCCCTCTCACGTCGCCATTTCGTTGGCGGCGGGCGCTTTTTCGCTGACCGGAGCCGGCGCACGCACAACCGTAACCGTGCAGGGCGCGCGGGCCACGACCTGCGAGGACACGCTGCCCAGAAAGCGCCGGTAGTTGCCCGCCCCGCGGGCGCACATGAGGATCTGGTCGGCATGGTTGCTCTGTGCAAATTCGATCAGCGCCTCGGCCGGGTCCATGTTTTCGAGAACATGGAAGGAAATCTTGTCCGAAGCGAGCGCGATCGGCCGCGCCCAGTCGCGCAATTCGACGAGGCGTTGAATGTGAACGTTGCGGCCCTGTTCGTCGAACGGATCGGACATGAAAACCGTCGAAATCTTGTTCACGTTCACGCAGGCGAGACGCACGTCGCTCATCGTCGACAATAAGCGTTTGGTGTGATCGAGTAGCGCCTCGGCGAGGTAGTGATATTGTTCCTCGAGATCGACGGCGACCATCACGATGGACGCCGATGGCGCGCCGATGGAATGGGATTCGAGAGGCGGCAGCGCACGCACCTTCAGCCAGCGCCTGAAAACGGTGATGACGCCGTCGCGCGATATCTTCTCCGCGCGTTGGGTGAGACGCACACTGTCGGGATTTTGCAGGGCGAAGGCGAGGCGAGCGGCGGTTGGGTAGCGGTTCGCCGGTTTCACCTCGAGGCAACGCAGGATCACTTCCTGCAGCCATGCCGGAATTTCCGGCCTGATCTTGCGTGGGGGAACAGGATCGCGCCACAGCCGCTTCTTCAGCGCCTGTGTCGAGCGCGGCAGGCCGAAGGGGCGCTCGCCCGTGGCGAGATGATAAAGCAATACGCCGAGCGAAAAGAGATCGGAGCGCGGCTCGGCGCGGAACTGGCGTACCTGTTCCGGCGAGATGTAGGGCGCTGTGCCCATCGGCAGATGGAACTCGGCTTCCAGCAGATCCGGCAATTCGAGATGTCGCGACAGACCGAAGTCGATGAACACCGCTTCGCCCGAGGGGCGGATCATGATGTTCGAAGGCTTGATGTCGTGATGAATGACCTTCTGTCGATGCAGATCGACGAGGGCGGTCGAAATCTTGCGGCCGAGGGAAACGACTTCGTCGACCGCGATGGGAGCGCGCTCCAGCGTCGGAAAGATCGTCTCGCCACGAATGAATTCCATGGCGACATAGGGCATCGTTGCGAAATCGCCGACCGCATAGACCTTGGGCACATGCGGGCCGGAAAGCCGCGGCAGGATCATCATCTCCATTTCGAAACCGACGATGACGGTCGGGTCGTCGCCTTCAAGAATCTTGGGCACCTTGAAAACGATGGGGCTTTCGATATCGGGATGCGTAGCATGCCACAGGATCGCCATGCCGCCGGTGTGCAACTGCTCGCCTATCACGAAGCCGTCGATGACATCGCCTTCCTTGATGTCGTATTTGGACATACTACGACTCCCGTTCGGCCGCGTGCTGCAGACCTGCGGCCAGGGTAAATGTTGGCAAAGGCATACAACAGGCCGCGCCGCATTCTAACGGGGGTCGTCTGCGACCTTCGTAGATTTAACGCCCGACAAAAAGTCGCGCCGCCAGTATGGCAGGCAGGCCGGCTTCGTGAATCTTCTGCGCGGTCGGCTGCATGTCGTATGCGATGCGAAAATAGGTGACGTCTTTTTTCGTCGTGTCGAGCACCGCATAGGCTGCGGCCGGATTCTTGTCGCGCGGCTGGCCAACCGCGCCCATGACGGCAAGCCACTGGCGCTGGCCGATCAGCGGGATCGCGGTATTGGGCTTGGGCTCGAAATATTGCGCGGGCTTCTGCGGGCTCATGTTGTAGAGCTGAGGAATGTGGACGTGGCCGCAAAAGGTGATGCGCTGGATTGTCGCGCGCATGCTGCGCTCCGCCGTCGCAGCGTCCGTGATGTAGCGCCAATCGGAGGGCGCGGTCGCCTCAGAGTGAACGTAGAGCCGGTCTTCTTCCTCGACGAATCCCGGCAATTCCCCAAGAAATTTTCGCGAGGCGTCGTCGAGAGCGTTGAAGGTCCAGTCGATAGCCTTGCGGGCATATTCGTTCATGCCGTCATTGGCGCCCCTGGTCGCGGCCTCGTCGTGATTGCCCTTGAGCACGACTGCGCCCTCTTCGGCAAAGCGCACGACGCGATCGACGATATATTGCGGGTCCGCGCCATAACCGACGAGATCGCCGAGGAAGACGTAGCGCTCGACATTCTGCCGCACGGCATGCGCGAGGCAGGCGTCGAACGCCTCGCGGTTCGCGTGAATGTCGGAGAGGATAGCGATACGCATCGGAAAGGCGAGTCCCCCGGCTTTTTTCGTTTGCCAATCAGGCGGCCCTTCTACGCCACTTGCGCCGCGGCTGGAAGCAATACCATTGGCGACGACAATCCATGGCTAATGCGGCGCATCGTCACCTGCCGTCTCACCTGCCGTGTCATTTGGCGTCGTGAAAGATGACACCAAGCGTGTAACGCTCGCCGCTGTCGACCCGGCTCACGCCATGCCGCATGTTGACGCGATAGACGCCGCGCGCGCCCCTGACAGGACGCTGGTTGACCGCAAATATGGCGCAGGCTCCCGCTTGCAGGTTCACGACCTGCGCGCGCGACTGCATGCGCGGACGCTGCTCCGTCATCACGAGTTCGCCGCCGCCGAAGTCTTCGCCGGGGTGCGAGAGCAGAAAAACCGCCTGCAGCGGGAAGACGAGGTCGCCGTAAAGGTCCTGATGCAGGCAGTTGTAATCGCCGGGGCCGTATTTCAGCATCAGCGGCGTCGGGCGCGTCTGGCCGGCAGCGTGACAGGCGGCGAGATAATCCGCGTGTTCCCTTGGAAATCGGGCTTCAATGCCGAGAGCCTCGTTCCATCGATTGGCGATGTGCGCGAGGCGCGGCCACAAGGCTGCGCGAAGGTCCGCCACCAGCGGCGGCAAGGGATAGGAAAAATACTTGTACTCGCCGCGTCCAAACCCGTGGCGCGCCATCACGATGCGCGAACGAAAGGCGATTTCGTCCGCATACAGCGCCTTGAGGGTCCGGCATTCCGGCCCCGTGAGCACGGGTCCGACGACGGCGACACCCTGCTCGTCGAGATCGTCCGACAGGCGCGCCCAGTCCAACGCCTCTATGCGCGCCGCCAAACCGGCCTCGCCTGCCGCCACCGCCGTCATCGCATTTGTCACCGCGTTCAGGATATCCCGGGCGATATCTCGCCCGTTGCACGCGGCCGCGCCACCCGATTTCGCCTGCGCGCTGCTCGCAATCGAGCAGAGCCCATCAGGAGCCGCCGGCCTCAGAGCCCCAGATGGCTTTCAGGCGCGCATCGCGCCCGCAACTGTAGCGGTAATAGCGATATTTGACGGGGTTCTTCAGGTGATAGTCCTGATGATAGGCTTCCGCCGCATACAAAGTGGCCGCAGGTTCGATCGCGGTGACGATCTTGCCCTTCAGCACGCCGCTTTTTTCCAGCGCGGCCTTGGAGGCTTCCGCCGCCTGCCGCTGTTCCTCGCCATGAGTGAGCACGGCCGGGCGATACTGATCGCCGCGGTCGCAGAATTGCGCATTCGCGGTCAGCGGATCATGCGTACGCCAGAAGACGTGCAGCAGACGCTCGTAGCTGACAACCGCCGGATCGAAGACCACGCGCACGGCTTCGACATGGCCGGTGCCGCCGGCCGAAACCTGCTGGTAGGTCGGATTCTTGATCTTGCCGTTGAGATAGCCCGACGTGGTGGAGACCACGCCCTTGACCGTGTCGAAATCCGATTCCGTGCACCAGAAGCAGCCTGTGGCGAAGGTCGCGATCGCCATGCCCGGCGGCGGCGTATCCGATATCGCTTCGGTCTGCGCCAATGTGGGTGCCACGGCGGTCGCTGCCAGCAGCAGCGCCGCAACAATCTTTCGCAAGCTCATGATCTTCTCCTGCCGGATCTTCTCCTGCCGGCCACAGCAGCCGTCAGGCCGCGTCCGGCTCGAACTTCAGCGAGACGCCGTTCATGCAGTAGCGCTGGCCCGTGGGCGCGGGACCATCGGGGAACACGTGGCCGAGATGGCCGCCGCACTGGCTGCAATGAACCTCCGTGCGCGACATGAAGAAGGTGTTGTCCTCGGTCGTCGCGACCGCGCCCGGCATCGGATCGAAAAAGCTCGGCCAGCCCGTGCCGCTCTCGTATTTCGTATCGGAGCGGAAAAGATCATGGTTGCAGCCGGCGCAGACGAATTTGCCCTGCCGCTTTTCCTTGTTCAGCGGGCTCGTTCCCGCGCGCTCCGTGCCGTGTTCGCGCAGCACGTAAAAGGCTTCCGGGGACAGAATCTTGCGCCATTCCTCCGGCGTTTTCTGCACGGGGAAATTTTCGTCGTGCCCGCCAGAGCTTTTGCCGCGCAACGAGTTCAAAAAACCGCCGACCGATGCCATGAGAAACACTCCTGCGATGACTGTGCGCCGGTTCGGCATGCACGCTCCTGTGATATATAGGGCCGACGTCGGGTTCGGCCAAACCCATTGGCGTATCCCCTGACTTCGGGGAAAAACGACGACGCCTGAAGCGTCGTCGCCGGTCGGAGTTTCCGGTCAGATCCGGTTAGAAATCGAGATTGCGTAGGCGGGTTGGCGTTGCAGGAAAAGTTGATCGTTTGCCGGCCCCTCCAGCCCTTCGGCCAGGCTTGTCGGATCGAAAATGCGTCCGTCGCAGGTTTCGTTCTTTTCGAGCCCCTTGATGGCGAGGACGCCGAGCTTGACCGTCGGGCGCTTGTCCTCGTCGGTCCATTGCTGCGTGGCCGAGGATTTCAAATCGTCGGCCGAGCCCATGATAGCGATCATGTCGAATGACGCCAGCGCGTTGGCTGCCAGCCTGCCCTTGATCTCATCAACGAGAAAATCGGCCGGTTTTGCCTTCGCCTCGTCGTCGGTCAGCCCAATTTCTCCAGCGGTCGGGACCATCCGGAATTTCACGACCTGCCGCGCACCCGAGGCGTTGACCAGCGTATAGTTATGGATCGCCCAATAGTTCAGGCCGACCCACGAACCCGGCGTCGGCTTGCCCGCCAGAAAGCGCCCCTGCGCCGTGGTTTCAGGGTTGGCGTCGGTAAAGGCCTTTATCTTTGCGGGATCGGGCTTGCCGTCGGCGCCCGGGAGCCGCGCCTGCAAGAATGCGAGCATCTGTTCGGGCGAACGGACGAAATTAATTGGCGCGTTGACCATGACGAATTCGGTATTGCCCGCCGCATCGGGATCGAGCCGGAACGACAGGCCGCGATTGACCGTCTTGGTGGCGTCGGCGACTTTCGGATTCCCGCCTCCCACGGAGAAGCGCACAATCGCATTCACAGGCTTAGCGAAGGCCGCCGATTTCGAAAGGCGGCGGGCATCGTCAGTCGGCGTGAAGCTCGCCGTAAAGCATTGACCCTTCGCGCCGCTTGGACGGGCCTTCTGATTGCCGCCGAACGTGCGCATGATCTCAACGACCTTCTCGGTTGTCTCCGCTTGCGCCAGCGCCGAAGCGGGAAAGAGCGCAACAGTTGAAAGTAGCGCGGCGCAGATCGATGCATTTCCTGACTTGGCTGACATGGGATAACTCCGGTTGAGAGCAAGCGAAAGCTATGGCGAGAACCCGATCACGTCCAAATCACAAGTTGGAAAGCGCCCTGTGCGCGCAACAAAAGATGCAGCAAAGGAAAATGAGCAATCAGTCTTGGTGCTGGACCATCAAAACAAACTGCCCTGCCCCTGCGGCTTGGCTTTCGCTGACTTGGGGCGGACAGCGCGTGGCATTGAGGTCGCGCTTGTATCGGCTGGGCCTCCATCGCCTGTCGCCTGCGCGGCGATACGCCCGTCCTTGAATTCGATGCTGACGCCCATGCCCGGGGTCACTGCGGCAGCATGGGCCACAATCCGGTTTGCATCATCCCGCACCACAGCGAAACCGCGCGACAAAACGCTCTTGTAACTCAACGAGCCATAGAGTTGCAGCAGCGCGCGAAATCTCTCGCCGCGACGTTCATGGCCGGCGAAGAGCGCGCCGCGCAGACGACGGTCGCAATCGCCGACGCGCTGGCGCTGGGATGCGACGCGCTCGCCAATATGCTGCGCACGGGAGAGAATGGCGATGCGAAGGCGCGCGCTGGCGCTCGACAGCTTCTCGCGTTGCGCGCGCGCGAGTTGCGGCGCGCAGCGCGACAACCGTCCGGACAGCGAATCCAGATGCGCGCGGCGCTTCGCAAACTCCGCCTGCGGCGAATGTTTTGCCAGCGTCGAGGCGAGGCGGGCCAACCTGATCTGCCGATTGCTGAGCGCTGCTTCCACGCAAGCGCGGATCTTTTCCCCGGCGCGATCCGTGCGCTGGCGCGGCAGCGCCAGAATCTCTTCGGGCGAGGGTAAGGCGCGGGCTAGCGAACGAAGGTCCGCCTTCCGGCGATCGAGGAAACGGCTGCGGGCGCCCTCGAGCCGGGCCGCCAGCGAAGCGGTCTGCGCCATCAGGTCGGCGCGCACAGGCACCGCCATTTCCGCAGCCGCTGTCGGCGTTGGCGCGCGTTTGTCGGCGGCCTGGTCGATTAATGTCCAGTCGGTCTCGTGTCCGACGGCGGAAATCAGCGGGATCATGCTGCCGGCGGCAGCGCGCACCACGATCTCGTCGTTGAATCCCCAGAGATCTTCAAGGGAGCCGCCGCCGCGCGCCACGATGATGACATCCGGCCGCCTGATCGGTCCGTCCTCGGGCAGGGCGTTGAACCCGTCGATAGCGCGGGCAACTTCCTGTCCGCAGGTGTCTCCCTGCACGCGCACCGGCCAGACGATCACATGCAGGGGAAAGCGGTCGTGGATGCGGTGGAGAATGTCGCGAATGACGGCGCCAGTCGGCGAAGTCACGACGCCGATGACCTTCGGCATTGCGGGCAGCAATTGCTTGCGCGCCTCGTCGAACAGGCCTTCGGCGGCGAGCCTGCGCCGGCGCTCCTCCAATTGCGCGAGAAGCGCCCCGACCCCCGCCGGTTCGATGGCCTCGATGACGATCTGGTAGGAGGACTTGCCGGGATAGGTCGTCAGCTTGCCAGTCGCGATGACCTCCATGCCTTCCTCCGGCCGGAACTTCAGCCGGCCGTAAGTTCCCTTCCAGATGATCGCGTCGATGCGCGCGCCTTCGTCCTTGAGGGCGAAATAGCAATGGCCCGAGGAATGCGGCCCCCGCCAGCCCGAGACTTCGCCGCGCACGCGCACATGGCCGAAACGGTCCTCGACCGTGCGCTTGAGCGCCTGCGACAACTCGCTGACGGAAAGCTCGGCGGCATTGCTGGCGGGAGAATCGGGCATCGTGGAATTATGCGCGTAAAGGCCGCAGGCGACATCAAAATTCGCGGAAGATTCCACGGAGGCATTTTCCAAAGGAGCTAGGCCATTCCGCAACCGTTTGCCCAAATCTCTTGGGCATAACCCCATTTATCCGGATGTGCTTTGCCCATCCTTGACAGTAGATGCGCGGCAGTCACACTGGCTCCGATCCAGAGGGAGGTCATCATGCGTTTGTGGACCACGACTATCATCGCCGGCGTCGTTGCGGGCGCGCTCGCGTCGCCTGCCGCCGCCCAGCAGGAAGTGCGCATCGGCGTCATCCTGTCCTATTCGGGCCAGTTCGCCGATCCGGCGAAGCAGATGGACAACGCCATCCAGCTCTACATCAAGCAGAACGGCGACACGGTCGCGGGCAAGAAGATCGTTCTGATCCGCAAGGACACCGGCGGCATCGCGCCCGACCTCGCCAAGCGCCTCGCGCAGGAACTCGTGGTGCGCGACCGCGTCGACATTCTCGCCGGCTTCGCCCTGACGCCGAATGCGCTCGCGGTCGGCGACGTTTCGCATCAGGCCAAGAAATTCATGGTGGTGATGAACGCCGCCACGTCGATCATCACGACGAAATCGGCCTTCATGGCGCGCACGTCGGTGACGACGCCGATGCTGAACCAGACGCTCGGCACATGGGCGGCGAAACAGGGCATCAAGAAAGCCTATACAATGGTGTCGGACTTCGGCCCGGGCCATGACGGCGAAGGCGCATTCCATGCCGGCTTCAAGGCCGGCGGCGGCGAAATCGTCGGCGCGGTGCGCACGCCCGTCGCCAACCCTGACTTCGCGCCCTTCCTGCAACGCGCGAAGGACGCCAATCCCGACGCCATGTACATCTGGGTGCCCGGAGGCGCGCAGCCTGCCGCCGTCGGCAAGGCTATCGTCGAGCGCAACATCGACAAGTCCAAGGTCACGATCATGGGCCAGGACGAACTCGTCGGCGAAAACGCGATCAAGAGCATGAACGAGGCGGCGGTCGGCATCGTTTCGGTCTCGAATTACGACTTCAATCTCAACAACGATCTCAACCGCAAATTCGTCGAAGCCTATAACAAGGAGTTCGGGCGCAACCCCGACATCTTCTCCATGGGCGCCTACGACGGCATGCATCTCATCTACGAGGCGCTGAAGAAGACGAACGGCAACACAGATGCCGCAGCGCTGATCGGCGCCGCCAAGGGCTTCTCATGGCAGAGCCCGCGCGGCCCGATGTCGATCGATCCCGACACGCGCGATGTGGTGCAGAACATCTACATCCGCCGCGTGCAGAAGGTCGGCGACAAGTTCGTCAATGTGGAATTCGACACGGTTCCGGCCGTCAAGGATCCGGTGAAGGAGCAAATGAAGAAGGACGGCAAGCCGCTGCAGCCGTAAGGCGCGAGCGGCACGACCGAATTCATCCATGCTCACGTCGTTCATCAGCGTGCTCTATGACGGCTTTGCCTATGGCATGCTGCTCTTCGTCCTGTCGGTCGGACTCTCCGTCACGCTCGGCATGATGAATTTCGTCAATCTCGCCCATTGCGCCTTCGCAATGCTTGGCGGGTATGTGACGGTGACGATGATCAATCATCTGGGGTGGCCGTTTCTGGCCACCCTGCCCATCGCCTTTCTTGCGGCTGCCGTCGCCAGCGTTCTGCTGGAGCGTACGCTCTACCGCAGCCTCTACGGCCGCAGCGATCTCGATCATTGCCTGCTCACCATCGGCATCGTCTTCGTTTCGGTGGCCGGCGCGGCCTATATCTTCGGCACATTGCAGCAGCCGATCCAGGTGCCCTCATGGCTGCGCGGAACATGGGTCGTCGGCAATCTGACCTTCGGCGTCTATCGCGCCTTTCTCATCGTCGTCGGCCTTGCGCTCGCGGCGGCGCTGATCGTCTCGCTCGAATATACGCGCTTCGGCGCGACGGTACGCGCCGCGGTCGATAACCAGCGCATGGCGCGCGGTCTCGGCATCGATGTGGATCGCGTGTTCATGTTGACCTTCGCGCTCGGCAGCGGCCTCGCTGGTCTCGGCGGCGCGCTCGCCATCGAGATCGTCGGCCTCGACCACTCCTTCGCGCTGCATTACCTGATCTATGTGCTGATCGTGGTTTCGGTCGGCGGCATGGGTTCGATCTGGGGCTCCTTCGTCGCGGCGGTCGTTCTCGGCGTCAGCGACATGGCCGGCAAATACTGGCTGCCGCAGCTCGGCTCCTTCCTCATCTATCTTGTGATGGTGGGCATTCTCATGTGGCGGCCGCTCGGCCTGTTCGGAAAGCGCTAGGCATGAGCATGGCCGAAGCCGCGCCGCGCGGCATGACTGACTGGATCGCCTCGCGCGCGCGCTGGCGCATCGGAGAAATCGTCTTCTGGCTCGCCTGCCTGCTGCCGCTGCTTCCGGCGCAGTACCTGCCGTCGTTTCTGCAGCCCTTCTGGATTTTCGACCGTTATCTGCAACTGCTCAGCCAGATTGCGATCACCGCGCTGTTTGCGATCTCGCTCGACCTCATCCTCGGCTATGCGGGCGTCGTCTCGCTCGGACACGCGGCCTTCTTCGGGCTCGGCGCCTATGCGGCGGGCCTTATTTCCAAGTTCTGGTTCACCGATCCGCTGCTCGGGCTTTTGTGTTCGGCGTTGCTCGCAGGCGCGCTCGGCTACATATCGAGTTTCGTGATCCTGCGCTTCCACGGCCTCGCGCTGATCATGATCACGCTCGGACTCGGGCAATTGCTGGCGGAAGCGGCCAACAGCGCGAGCTGGCTGACCGGCGGCGCCGATGCGCTCCAGGGCATCCGCGCCGGCAAGATATTCGGCGTTTTCGAATTCGATATCTACGGGCAGACGGCCTATATCTATGCGCTCGTCGTGACCTTTCTCGTTTTCCTTGTGGCGCGACGCATCACCAATTCGCCCTTCGGCATGTCGATACGCGGCATACGCGACAACAGCCGGCGCATGCTCGCCATCGGCGCGCCGAACCAGCAGCATCTGCGGCGCGTCTTCACGATTGCCGCAGCGATGGCGGGCGTCGCCGGCGCGCTGCTGACGCAGACGACGCAAACCTGTTCGCTGGAGACGCTGAACTTCCAGCGCTCGGCCGACGTGCTCGTCATCCTCATCCTCGGCGGCGTCGGCAGGCTCTACGGCGCGATGGCCGGCGCCATCATCTACATGATCGCGCGCGACATCTTTTCCGACGTCAATCCGCAATACTGGTATTTCTGGATCGGCCTGCTGCTGATCGCTGTCGTGCGTTACATGCCCGATGGTCTGCTCGGCGGTTTGAGCTTTCTCGGCAGCAAGTTGAGGCGGTCATGAACGACGCCGCAACCGTTCTGTCCGCCTCCGGCGTCAACAAAAGTTTCGGCTCGCTTGTCGTCGCCAACAACATCGAATTCAATCTGCCCACGGGCCAGCGCCATGCGCTGATCGGACCGAACGGCGCGGGGAAGACGACGTTCATCAACCTGCTCACGGGCATGTTGCAGCCCGACAGCGGCGCGATCCGCCTCGCGGGCGAGGATATCACCAACACGCCGCCGGCGGTGCGCGTGAAGCGCGGCCTCGTGCGCACGTTCCAGATCAACACACTGTTTCCGCAACTCACGCCCATCGAAGCGGTGACGATGGCGGTGTGCGAGCGGCGCGGCGAAGCCACGACATGGTGGCGCGGCCTTTCGCATTATCATGAGGCGATCGCCGAAGCCGACCAGATCCTCACATCGCTGCGGCTCGACAAGGTGGCGACGCGCACGACGCGCGAACTCGCCTACGGCCAGCAACGCCTGCTCGAAATTGCGCTGGCGCTTGCGACGAAGCCCAAAGTGCTGCTGCTCGACGAACCCGCCGCTGGCGTGCCGAAGGACGAAAGCGAAGATCTCTTCGAGGTGATCGCGGGCCTTTCGAGCGATCTCAGCATTCTGTTCATCGAACACGACATGGACATCGTGTTCCGCTTCGCCTCGCATATCATCGTGCTGGTGAGCGGCGCGATCCTCGTGCAGGGACCGCCGGCGGAAATCGCCGCCAATCCACTCGTGCGCGAGGTCTATCTCGGAAAGGGGCGCCATGGCCACGCCCATTCTTGAAGTCAAAAATCTCGTCGCGGGCTATCGCGACGCCATCGTGCTGCACGACATTTCGCTGCAGCTCGACGACGGCGGCAGGCTCGCCATTCTCGGCCGCAACGGCGTCGGCAAGACGACGCTGCTGCTCGCCATCATGGGTCTCGCCGACATCAAGGGCGGCTCGATCTTCTACAAGGGGCAGGACATCACGCGCTGGCCCGCGCATCGGCGCGCGCTCGCCGGTCTCGGCTGGGTGGCGCAGGAGCGCGAAATCTTTCCGACGCTCACGGTGGACGAAAATCTCGTTACCACGTCGCGCCCCGGGCGCTGGGATTTGAAGTCCGTTTACGAGCTGTTTCCGCGGCTCTATGAGCGGCGCGCCAACAAGGGTAACCAGCTTTCGGGCGGCGAGCAGCAGATGCTCGCCTTCGGCCGCACGCTGATGACCAATCCCGCCGTGCTGCTTCTCGACGAACCCCTCGAAGGCCTCGCGCCCGTCATCGTCGAGGAACTCACCGCCGCCATTTCCAGGATGATGAGCGAGGGCGGCATGAGCCTCGCGCTCGTGGAACAGCACACGGACATCGCGCTGGAAATGACCGAAAAGGCCGTGGTGATCGAGCGGGGCCGCATCGCCTATGCGGCGGGATCGCGGGAGCTTTCACTCGACCAGGCCGCGCTTGACCGTTACGTCGGCCTCGCCATCGAATAAAATCCGCCAATAAAAAATCCCGGATCGCAGGCGATCCGGGACCAAAAACACAAGGTCTTTTCAACCGGCCGGATCAGGCCGCCTGCAGGTTGCCGGCGGACTGCTTGCCGCTGCGCTTGTCGGTGACGATCTCGTAGGAGATCTTCTGACCTTCGGCGAGCGAGCGCATGCCAGCCTGCTCAACGGCGGAGATATGGACGAAAACGTCCTTGCCACCCTGATCGGGTTGAATGAAGCCGTAGCCCTTTTGGTCGTTGAACCACTTGACGGTTCCGGTAGCCATAGTGTCGTGCCTTTTCATAGAGTGGAGACCGGCGCGCGCTACATTGCACGAACCGGTTGATCGAACTTAGAGAGAAGAGAGTCGTCAGCCCGATCGGTAGAAAAGGCGAAACGGCCAATCGTCCGGCCAAAGTCGAGTGTCTCAAATAGGCTTTAATTGCGGCGATAGCAAGGAACCCGCCCCGCTCACGCCGGGGAAGCTCAAAAGCTCTCCTCGCGTTTCCACGTGACGACCACGCGCACCTTGCGCCCGGGCAGGTTGGGATGGGGCATCGGCGCGCTGACGATATTGATGAGATCGTCGTTCTCGAAGGTGATGTGCCGGACCTGATCGCTGCCGACCCAGGCTTCGTTCCAGGCTGCCTCGACCCGGGTCGTCACCGTGCCGTTCTCGAACCTGTAGCGGCCGGTATAGGCGATCATGGTTTGCAGCGCCTTGGCGCGTTCGGGGTCGTTGGCCGGGATCGGCCGGCCCTCCGCGGTCGCCAGCGCGATCCAGCGGCCATCTGGCGTCGCGATCTGGCGGCCGCGCGGCTTGTCGCCAAAGATCGGCACGCGCTCGCCGGTTTCGACGTCTTCATAGACCTGCGCGACGAGGCCCCAGCAGCCGGCGAGCCGTTCCTTGTCTGAAGAATAGGTTGTCATGAATTCCTCCAAAGCATTCGCAGACATGGAATTGCAGACGCTCAATCCCCCCGCAACGCTGGCGTTGCTCCTCCCCCTTCAGGGGGAGGTGTCATTCCGCAGGAATGACGGAGGGGGTTGAACGACAGCATTCGAGTTCGTGACCCACCCCATCCGCCGCCCTAGGGGCGGCACCTTCCCCTGAAGGGGAAGGAGTCTTCTCACACCGCAATACATGCGCTGCCAATTACGCCAGACCCTCGCGCATCAGCGCGCGCTCCACGGCGGGACGCGCGCGCATGCGGCGGTAATGCGCTTCGATATTGTCGGGCATCGTCCAGAAGACTTTTTCTTTCGCCCAGTATTCGATGAAGAACAGCGAAGCGTCGGCGATGGAATAATCGCCCATCAGCCAGGTTTTCGCGCCGAGCGTCTGCGAGAGAATATCGAGGCCGCGCAAAACGATGTCCTTGCCCTTGGCCATCACTTCGTCATGCAGGCGCTCGTCGGATATGAAACTGCCCGGACGCCACGCGCGCGCCGCGCCCTGCATGTGAATCGTTGCGGCGATATGATCGAGCGCTTCGAGGGTGCGCACTTCCGTTTCGATATCTTCCGACAGCAGCCTTGCCTGCGGATTGGTTCTCGCGAGCCACCACGCGATGGCCGGAACTTCCGTCAGCAGCGAACCGTCGTCGCGCACGTAGGCGGGCACCTTGCCCTTCGGATTGACGGCGCGAAACTCGGGGGTGAATTGCTGCTTCGCGCCGAGATCGACGGCCTCGTCCGTATAGGGCTTGCCGATCTCCTCGAGCAGGACGTGAATGGTGATCGCGCAGGTTCCCGGCCAGTAATAAAGCTTTGGCACGCGATCCTCCTTTGGCGTCAACTATCCCGCGATCTTCGAGAAATCCGCGACCGTGTGAACAGCGTTGCGCAATTCGTTCAGCAGGCGCAGGCGGTTGATGCGCTTGTTGTTATCCGCATCGTTGACCGTCACATCCTCGAAGAACTTGTCGACCGGCGCGCGCAATTGCGAGAGCGCAGCCATCGCGCCTGTAAAGTCCTCGCGCGCGACGGCTGAAGCTGCAGCCTGTTTGGCAGAAGCGATGGCGTCAGCCAGCGTCTTCTCGGCCTCGGGCGCATCGGCGGAGGCCTCATAGGCCTTGGCGAATTCCGCCGCGCCATCCTTTTCCTTCTTCTCCTCGGCGCGCACGATATTCGCCGCGCGCTTGTAGCCCGCGAGAAGATTTTTGCCATCGTCTGTGTCGAGGAAGGAGCCGAGCGCGTTCACGCGCGCGACGATTTGGAGGAGATCGTCGTTGCCTGAAGTCCCCTCCCCCTTGTGGGGAGGGTATTTAGGGGTGGGGGTCGCGATGCCGTCGGAAGTGGTATCGACCCCCACCCCGCCGGCTTCGCCGTCGACCCTCCCCACAAGGGGGAGGGTAGTACTCCCCATGCTCAACACCGCATCGATGAGATCGTGACGCGCGCCCTGATCGCGCAGATAAACTTTCAGGCGGTCATGGAAGAAGGAGAGGAGGCCAGCTATCAATTCGATGCCAGTGGGAACAAATGCGGGCGCTTCATAACCATCACCAGAAACACCGGCGATCACAAAAACTTCGTCATCTCCTGCGCGAAAGTTTCGCGGCGGCCCAAAGAGAACTAGATAACGTTTGTGTGGATCAAATTGGGTATGTTTGTCTATAAAGCACGCAATTACCTGATAATAATTTCCCTCATTTCCATCTTCGCTAAAAAGATTGAATTCACGCCCAAATCTCGTGAGTGTGTTTGAGTAAACAAAATTTATTATATTATGAAGATTAATGGTGATTTTGTTCTCCAATACCAGTCTGATCACACCCAGCGCCGCTCTTCTCAGCGCATATGGATCTTTGCTCCCCGTCGGCTTCTCATCAATCGCCCAGAACCCGACAAGCGTATCGAGCTTGTCCGCCAGCGCCACGGCAATCGAAACCGGATTGGTCGGGATTCGATCACCCGGCCCCTGCGGCTTGTAGTGTTCTTCAATCGCCGCGCAGACATCGGCGTGTTCGCCCTGCAGTTCCGCATAGCGGCGGCCCATCAGGCCCTGTACTTCGGGAAACTCGCCGACGACTTCCGTCATCAGATCGGCCTTGCAGAGTTCGGCGGCGCGTTCGGCATGTGCGACGTCAGCGCCGACGAGCGGCGCAATCTCTTTCGCCAGCGCCTTGATGCGCTCGACGCGCTCGCCCTGCGTGCCCAGCTTCTCATGGAAGACGATGTTCAGCGCGCGCAGCTTCGCCATGCGCTGGTCGAGCGGTTTACCCTTGTCGGCAAAATCCGGCAGCGCGGCCTGATCGGTCTTCCAGAAATAAAGCGCATCTGACAGGCGCGCGCGTATCACGCGCTCGTTGCCCGCAACGATCGCCTTGCCGCCGTCGCTCGCCTCGATGTTGGAGACGAGGAGGAATTTGTTGGAGAGCGCGCCCTCGTGCTTCGAGACGGCGCTTCGCGCCTCCTCAGCATGAGGGCTTCCCCGCCCCTCATCCTGAGGAGCGCCCGCAGGGCGCGTCTCGAAGGACGAGGGGCGGCGCAACACAAAACATTTCTGGTTCGCGCGGATCGTCGCGCGAATGACTTCGCCGGGAATATCCAGAAAGGCCGGATCGAATTCACCCATCAGAACGACGGGCCATTCGACGAGGCCCGCCGCTTCATGCAGCAACGCTTCGTCCTCGACGAGTTCGAGTCCCTGCGCCATCGCGAGATCACGCGCATCGTGCAGGATGATGTCGCGGCGGCGGGCGGGATCGAGAACGACCTTCGCCTTCTCGAGCGCAGGCGCATAGTCGTCAAAGCGGCGCACGCGGATTTCGCCCGGCGCCATGAAGCGATGGCCGCGCGTGACATTGCCGACCGAGACGCCGTCGACCTCGAAACGCACCACTTCCGGCTCTTCGGTCTCGGGCCCGAAGGTGCAGAGGATCGAATGGAGCGGGCGCACCCAACGCAGGGAATCCGTGCGCGCCGACGCCGCGCCCCAGCGCATGCTCTTCGGCCATGGGAAGCTGCGGACGATATGCGGCAGGATCTCGGCGAGAACTTCGGTCGTCGTGCGTCCCGCACGCTCGATCACCGCGACATAGAATTCGCCCTTGCCCTTGGGGTCTTTCTCGATTTTCGCCTGGTCGAGCGAAGAAAGCCCGGCGCTTTTCAGAAAGCCCTGCACCGCAGCTTCCGGCGCGCCGACGCGCGGACCTTTTTTCTCCTCGCGCACATCGGGCTGGCGGACCGGCAGGCCGGCGATATGCAAGGCCAGGCGTCGCGGCGTCGCGAAGGCGGCGGCGCCCTCATAGGTCATGCCCCGTTCCACCAGCGCATCGGTGACGAGTTTTTTCAGGTCGTCCGACGCCTGCTTCTGCATGCGGGCGGGAATTTCTTCGCTGAACAGTTCGAGGAGAAGATCGGGCATGGCGGCCAAGGGTTGGGAGTCCAAACAGGTTGGCGCTTGTTAGCCCATGCCGGGCAAGAGGGGAACGGGGAGAGCGCGTCATCCCGACTGGAGCGAAGCGCAGAGCGGGGACCGCAGCGACCCCCGATCGCCCTTGGCGTCCGGGGTGACAGGCTCGCCCCTACTTTTCCTTCGCGCCGCTCATGTAGAGGCGGGACAGCACCCAGCGCGGCTCGCGTGTCGAGCGCACGTCGTCCACCACCCAGCGGCCGTTCTCGAAGACGAGATCGTAGATGAGTTCGACGGCGCGGTAATTGCGCAGCGTGACGCGCACCCGCGTGCGCTTGCCGTCGCTACGGCGCGGCGTGAAGCGCAGGGTCTTCTCGTAGCCGGGTTCGGTATCCTGCGAATTCACCTGGAAGCCGAAGTCGAGCCCGGCGACCGGCGCGTTGAGTTTTTTCGAATTGGCGTCGGCGGCCTCGAATAGCTTTTGCAGGCGAGCCGAGAAAGGCGGCGGCGACGTTTCGACGCGCAGGGGATAGAACCAGCGCACCACGGCCATGGGATCGTTGGCCGGCTCGGGTTCTGGTGCGGGAGCGACGACAGCCGGCGCTTCGGCCTTGGGCGGCTCGGACGTTTGCGCAAGCGCAAAATGCGGTAATGCCGCGAAGGCGATACAGAAGAAAAGCCGCTTCATCTCATTCCCCAAAAAGCCAACGGCGCGCCAGAGGCGGGCGCGCCGCAGATTTTACCGAGGATCGGGCCGGAGTATGGCCTCTCAGATTTTTCCGTGTGTGCCGTCGCAGAGCGGGCGGTTCACCGAAGCCTTGCAGCCGCAGAAATACACTTTCTGGTTCTTGGTCGCCGTATAGCGGATCGGCGCCATGCCGCTGCCCTTGTGCGTGCCGTCGCAGAGCGGCTGCTTCTTGGACATGCCGCAGGCGCACCAGGCGTAGGTTTTCCCCTCCTCGACATCCATGGGAAAGGGGGCCTTCTGGGCAACGACGGGATGGGTCATGCGTTTCGCTCCGGTGGTTTCTTGCGTGATGTTCGGTATCGCCAGAACCTGCATCGGGCAGGCTGGAACGGTTCCAATCTTTGCCCCGATCACGCCGTGCTGTCCAGCCTTGCTCGCGAAAACGCCGCGCAGGACCGAGGCCCGCGCGGCGTGATTTTCCCTTTATTTGCGGTCAGACGATCGTGAAATCTGTTACCGCCAGCGCGCCGGAGACCGTCGCGATTTGCACGCGCGCGCCTGCGCCATTGCCGTCCGCATCGAAGTAGAGCGCGCCGTTCGACGTGTTGTAGATGAAGCGCTGGTCGGTCGCGGTCGCGTTGCCCGTTCCATTCGCTGCGAACTGGTTGGCCGCAAGCGAACCTGCCGCGAGCCCTCCGCCGAACAGCGCCGCGGATATCTCGATGCTGTCGAGACCCGACTGGAAATCGCGCAACGAGTCACGATGAACCGCGATGTTTTGCAGCACGAAGACGTCGGCGTCCGCGCCGCCCCAGAGCGTGTCGATGCCGTTGCCGCCGATCAGCCGGTCGTTGCCGAGCCCGCCGGTGAGAACGTCGGTGCCCGCCCCGCCATCGAGCGTATTCGCACCATCGTTGCCGGCGATACGGTTGGCAAGACTGTTGCCCGTGCCATTGATATCGTCAGCGCCTGTCAGCGTGAGATTTTCGATGAAGTCGCCGAGCGTGAAGGAAACGGAGGCCGAGACCTGATCGAAGCCGCCGGCGTCGCCGCCGTAACCGTCCGTCTCGTCGGCGGTGTCGCCGGCGTCGTCAACGATGTAACGATCGTTGCCCATGCCGCCATGCATGGCGTCGGCCCCGGCTCCACCGTCGAGGAAGTCGTCGCCGTCGCCGAGCAGATCGGCATCGTCGCCCCAGAGCACGTCGTCGCCGATGCCGCCCGCGAGCGTATCGTTGCCGTCGTTGCCGGTGAGCGTATCATTGCCGTCGCCGCCCGTGAGGGAATCGACGCCGTCGCCGCCCAACAGCGTGTCGTTGCCGCCAAAGGCGCTGATAATGTCGTTGCCTGCCCCGCCGGAAAGTACGTTGTCGACAGCGTTGCCGGTCAGCCTGTCGTTGCCAGCGCCGCCGATGGCGTTCTCGACGCTGTAGAGACGGTCGACGCCGTCCGCCCCTGTCGTCGTCCCGTAAAGGCCCGAGGTCGTCACCGTGTCGCGCAGCGTGACGACGATGGCGCCCGTCGCCGCGGAATAGTCGGCGATGTCGTTGCCGTTGCCGCCGAGAAGCGTATCGTTGCCAAGGCCGCCGGCGAGCGTATCGTCGCCGGCATCGCCGTTCAGCGAATTGTCCGCGCCGTCGCCGGTCAGGGCGTCGTTGAAGAGCGAGCCGCGCAAATTCTCGATGGAATTATAGCTGTCGCCCGCGGCATGGCCGGTGTTGACGGCGGCATTGGCGAGATTCGCGACGACGCCGTTACCGGAGTCGTCGGAGAGATAACTCGCCGTATCGTTGCCGCCGCCGCCATTCAGCGAATCCGCGCCTTCGGCTCCCGCGAGCACGTTGTCGGATGTATTGCCGTAAAGCGTGTCGTTATAGGCCGAACCGCGAATGCCTTCGATGCGGACGTAAGTGTCGCCAACGGCATCGCCGGTGTTCAGCGCCGTGTTTTCGAGACTGACCACCAGCGGCACGACGGAGCCGTCGTAATAACGGTAGCTGGCGAGATCGACGCCATTGCCGCCGTCGAGATAGTCGTTGCCGACACCGCCACCCAGAAAGTCGTCGCCGCCGAGGCCATAGAGTGTATTGTTGGCACTGTTGCCGCCAATGAGATCATTGAACTCGCTGCCGTAGACCCCTTCGATGGAGATGTAAGTGTCGCCCGCCGCTTCCCCCGTATTGTCGCCGGGAACGCCGAGGCGGATCGTGAGTCCCGCCGTCGCCGCGCCATAGTCCGCGAAGTCGGTGCCGCCGCCGCCGTTCAGAATATCCGCGCCGAGACCGCCGCGCAGGCGGTTGGAACTCGTATTGCCGTTGAGCGTGTCGTCGAAGGCCGAGCCGATGAGGTATTCGATGTTGATGAGCGTATCGTTGCCGCCAGCTCCGGTGGATGAACCGCCGCTGATGCCCCCAACGACGTTCGTCAGCGTGACGGTGACGGAGCCCGTGGCGTCCATATAGGCCGCCCAGTCGTAGCCGGCGCCGCCGTCAAGCGTGTCGTCGCCGTCCATGCCGCGCAGCGTATTGCTGAGAGCATTGCCGGTCAGCGTGTCGTTGAAACGGCCGCCACGAATGCGCTCGATGTTGAGCAGCAGGTCATTACCTTCAGCGCCGGTCGAGGAGCCAAGCAAATTCCCGAGACCGTCGACGCTATCCGTTAACGTGACGGTGACCGAGCCCTGCGCGTTGCGATAGTCGGCTGTGTCGTTGCCGCCCGCGCCATTGATCGTATCGTTGCCCTGACCGCCTCTGATCAGATTATCCGAAGAATTTCCGGTGAGCGTATCGGCGCTGTTGCCGCCGAAAATGTTCTCGATGTTGATGAGCGTATCGTTGCCGGCAGCGCCGGTCGACGAACCGCCGCTAATTCCGCTGACGACATTCGTCAGCGTCACCGTGACCGCGCCGCTCGCATTCGAATATTCAGCCGAATCCGTGCCGGCGCCGCCGTCGATCGTATCGTTGCCCAGATTGCCGCGCAGGATGTTGTTCAGGCTGTTGCCGGTAATGATATCGTTGCCGTTGCCGCCGCGTATACGCTCGATGCTGATGAGCGTGTCGGATTCTCCCGCATCGGATATCGCCGTACCCAACAGATTGCCGTTGCCGTCGGCCGTATCGGTCAGCGTCACCGTGAAGTTGGCGATGGGGCGACCGGTGCCGTTGGCGTCACTGTAGTCGGCAGTGTCGTCGTCATCGCCGCCATTGAGAATGTCGTTGCCTGCGCCGCCCTGCAGGAAGTCGAAACCCGACAAGCCATGGAGCGTGTCGTTGCCGGCGCCGCCGAACATCTGGTCGTCGACGCCGAGGTCGCCGTAAAGCACGTCGTCTGCGGCGGTGCTGCCGACGGTCGTCGTGTTGTTGTTGAAAGTGAGATATTCGGCGACGATGTCCGAACCGTTCGTACCGACGTGGACGATGCGGCCATCCTCCGCCAGTTCAAATGCGCCATTGTTGAAACCGCCGCTGACAAGAATCGGCGTGCCCGGCGTGCCCGCAGCGCCGGTCGCATTGCCCGCCTGATCGTTCGGTATGTTCCCGCGATTAAACAGATAGGCGTTCTGCGCCGTCAAGCCTCCGGTAAATGTAAATGTTTGAACGACGACTGCCGCTCCGCCGTTGGCGAGGTCCGTCGCGTCCATGTTCTGGAGCTGAACGCCGCCGGTAACGAGGCCGTTCGCATCGAGTGTCGCGCTGCCGCTGGCGACCGTGAAAGCATTATTGCCTGACGTCGCTGCGGTCTGGAACGACTGCCGCACGCTCCAGTTGACCGTGCCGCCCCCCACAGGGATCGGATCGCTTTCCGACCAGAACGCGAAAAAGCCGCCAAGCGCGTTACTGACGATCTGGATGTTATCGACCTGAATGCCGGCGGCGACCGTACCAATCACGAAATCCGATCCCGTGGGCACGCCGTTGGCGTCGAGGCGTCGCGCCATGATTTCGGTCGTCTCGATGCCCCCGATGCCGATGACGACATGTTCGAACACAGCGACAAACCCGCCGCCAGCCTGTGCGATCGAACCGCCACCGTATCCATCGGTCGTCGACGAATTGATCTGAAAGGCGCTGCCGACTGCTGCGCCGGTCGCATCAATGACGATGGCCATGACATTGGCGTCGACCGGATTATTGCTGAGATCGAGCGAGATATCGGTCCATGTGACCAGATAATTGCCGTTGTCGAGTTCTACGATGCCGTTGACGAAATGCGCGTTGCCGTTGACCGGCGATGGATCGACGACTTGTTGCACGGTTCCGCGCGAACTGACGAAATGCAACGCGAAGCTCGCTTCGGCAATCGTGTCGCCTGTGCTGATCGCCGCGATATAGCCGCCATTGGCCAGACCTACCGCTGCCTGGAAGCCCGTCGAGTTGTCGCCATCGGGAACGCCGGTAGCCGAATAGAGAGACGTGGTCGCGCCGACCGCCGGCGCAGCGCCGCCCGTCGTACCGTTGTTGCGCGCGGGATAGAGCAGGTTCGCCTGAAACTCGAGATCGAATGTCTGCGTGCCCGAATTGTAGTTCGTGACGTTGCCGTGACCGATCAGGAAATTTGCAGCGTCAGCGCCACCTCGTCCGTCCGCGTAAGAATTGTCGAGACGCACAAGCAGCGGACGCTGGTTATAGGTGTTCGAGCCCGCTGGAATTGTACCAGCTGTGAACGTGCCGTTGACTGGAATGATAGCCATGATTCCCCCCAGAATTCCCGGCGACCAAAATTCGCGCGCCGGGACGGCGCGAAGTAAACAATTCCTTAATTAGACTAGGCCGCAACGGAGCCGAAGGTCAAGTTATTGATATTTTTTACTAAAAATATGCGGCCCGTCCGAGCCGCCATCGTTACCCGACTCCGCCCGCATCAGTCTTCAGCCAGGCTGCGCCGCAGGCCTTGGCCAATTCGCGCACACGCAGAATGTAGCTCTGGCGCTCGGTGACGGAAATCACGCCGCGGGCGTCGAGCAGATTGAAGCGGTGCGAAGCCTTGATGCACTGGTCGTAGGCCGGCAGGACCATGTCGTGCCGCTCCCCCCGGTCGCCCTTCTCCAGCAAGGCCTTGCACTCTTGTTCGGCGTCCTTGAACTGCTGGAACAGCAAGGTCGTATCGGCATGTTCGAAGTTGTGCCGCGAATATTCCTGCTCGGCCTGTTTGAAAACATCGCCATAGGTGATGCGCTCGTCGCCATCGAGACCGTTGAAGTTGAGGTCGTAGACGTTCTCGACCCCCTGCACATACATGGCGAGGCGTTCGAGACCGTAAGTGAGTTCGCCTGAAACCGGCGCGCATTCAAAGCCGGCGACCTGCTGGAAGTAGGTGAACTGGCTGACTTCCATGCCGTCGCACCAGCATTCCCAGCCGAGCCCCCACGCGCCGAGGGTCGGGCTTTCCCAGTCGTCCTCGACGAAGCGGATGTCGTGCAGCGCCGCATCGACGCCGATGGCCGCGAGCGATTGCAGATAGAGATCCTGCAAATCAGGCGGCGAAGGCTTCAGGATGACCTGATATTGATAGTAGTGCTGCAGGCGGTTGGGGTTCTCACCGTAGCGTCCGTCCTTCGGCCGGCGCGAGGGCTGCACGTATGCCGCCTTCCATGGGCGCGGCCCGAGCGAGCGCAAAGTCGTCGCCGGATGGAACGTGCCGGCACCGACTTCCATGTCGTAGGGCTGAAGAATCACGCAACCCTGCTTTGCCCAGAATTCCTGAAGCGTCAGGATCAGGCCCTGAAACGAGCGGGCGGGATCGAGAGAAGGCGGGCGGGTCATGCGATATCCGGCGTTGGCTGGGACGTTGGTTTCCGATAGCGCGACAGTCAGCTGAACGCCAGATTAATCCCGCCCTCAGCCGCCATTCAGCGCGCAGGTGCGAAAAGCGCATCAACGAGATGCATGGTGCATCGCGTCTTTCCGCTGGAGGCAGAAAGATGATTTCCTACAACCGTCTGGTGATCGGCGTCGCGATTGGCGCGGCGGCGCTGCTCGCGAGCGCGCTCGCCTTTGCGCAGCAGCGCGGCCCGGAAGGGCGTCGCGGCGACTTTGCCCGGCCGTCCGCCCCGGCCTATCGCCCGGCCGCGCCCGCTTTCCGGCCGCCGCCGCAGCAGTCGTACCGTCCGGTAGCGCCGCAGTACACACGTCCGCAATACGTGCAGCCTGCGCCGCAGTTGAACCGTCCGGTCGCGCCGCAATACGTGCGGCCTGCTCAGCCGTCCTGGCGTCCGCCGGTGGTGCATCGTCCCGCGCCGGACTACCGCCCGCAATGGCGGCCCAACTGGCAGCACAAGCCCGCCTGGCGTCCGCCGGTTTATCGTCCGCCGGTGTACCAGCCTTATCCTGTCTATCCCGCCTATCCGGTTGCGCCGGTGTGGCAGGATTGGCCGGGCGAGCCGGAATACGGCTGCGAGTGGCAGCGCCGCCGCTTCTGGACGGACTATAGCTGGCGCTGGAAGTGGCGTCGCGTGTGCTACTGAACGCGTAGCGTATATGGGTAAAGCGTGAAGAGCTGGCGGCCCGAAAGGCCGCCGGCGGCCGTTTGAGAATCGCAGCAGACGCCGACTCCATGTTTTGCGCGGCGATCAAAAAGCAAATTGCCTCCCCGTCACCCCCTCGCGCCCACCCTCAACCCTTGTGCCGGGCGTTCCTGCACGACTTCGCGGCGGAAGCGGAACAGCGCCGCAGGCCTGCCGCCGGTGCGATGGGCAGTTTCGCCGGTCGGTTCGACGACCGCGGCGTTTTCAACGAAACGGCGGAAATTCTGTTTGTGCAAATGACGCCCCGTGATCGCCTCTGCCGCGCTCTGCAATGCCGTCAATGTGAATGTCTCGGGCATGAGTTCGAAAATCACGGGACGATATTTCATCTTGGAGCGCAGCCGTCCGAGCGCGGTGGCGAGAATGCGCCGGTGATCGAGGCGCATGGTCTGCCCGAGTTGCGGAATGGATTCGAGCAACGGGCTTGCGCGTCCGTCACGCCGCGCTTCCTCAACGAGGCCCGCTTCATAAAGCATCTCGAAACGGTCGAGCACGTTCTCGTCGTCGAAGCGGCCGTCCTCTTCGCCGAACAGCATGCGCAAACGATCCATGCGTGTAAGCCCGCGCGCATTCATCCGCGTCGGCTCGCGCGCGCACCATGTGCGCAGGGCCGGCAGGATGGCGCTGTCCAGCAGGGAAGGACGTCCCGCGCGCCAGTCCTCCCATGGGAAATGACTGTAGGCGGAGCGAAACTCGACGCCTTCGGGCAAGGCCGCGCCGGCGCGCATGCGTGTCAGCGCTAGATAGCCGACCGAGACGACATGCGGATCGCTGTCGCCGATCTGCGCATGACGGCCGCGATCACCGAACGTATAGAGCTGCTCGACATAGCCGAGCGCGACGCCGGTCTGCTCGCTCACCCAGGCGCGCAGGCCCATTTCGAACGTGCGGTGGGATAGCGGATCGAAGGGGCCGGACGGCAGGCCGATATCGCTGCCGTCGCGTGTGACAAGGATCATGGGGCCGTGCGGCACGCCCGCAGCAAGCGACTGACGGCCGGGCACCGCGACAATAGCCGCAGTGAGGTTGATCTCGACGGGGAGTTGCGCCGCGGTCTGTCCGGTCATACCGGCACTTTATCCTGATTCACATTCGCCCGATATGGAGCCGCTATTTCGGCGTATCCTGCATCGCCTGCTCGATCTCCGCAAAACGCTTCAGGAACAGAGATTCCGCATGGCCGGAGTCCATCGGTTGCATGAAGGCATCGATATTGCGCATGGAAATCTTCGGGCGGCCGAAGAACTGCTCGGCCTCGGCGATGGAAAAGCCGGCAATGCGCGTCGCCTCGATGAAAGCCGAGGCCTTGTCCGCATCCTTTGACAACTTCTTCAGGGCCGCGGGGGTGTTCGCGGGCAGAGAAAAGCGCAAATGGATCGCGCCGAGGAGCCGCTCTTCCACCGCCTTGTAATTGTCGCCAATGACCGCCTTGAACGGCGAGATCATGTCGCCGATCACATATTCGGGCGAATCGTGCAGCAGCACCATGAGACGCCAGCGCGCGGGAATGCCGGGGTCGATCGCGCCGGCGATATGTTCGACAAGCAGGGAATGCTGCGCGACGGAAAATATGTGCTGGCCTGTCGTCTGGCCGTTCCAGCGCGCGACGCGCGCAAGCCCGTGCGCGATGTCCTCGATCTCGATATCGAGCGGCGAAGGATCGAGCAGGTCGAGCCTTCTGCCAGACAACATCCGTTGAAAGGCGCGTGGCGGCGGCGATGGCTGGCGCGGCGGCATCAGCGCTTCTTCTTTTGCCTTTTGTCGGCCAGCGCCGCACAGGCCTCGTAGCGGTGACAATCGACAAGATGATCGTTGACCATGCCGACCGCCTGCATGAAGGCATAGACGATGGTGGGCCCGCAGAAGTTGAAGCCGCGCGCCTTCAGGTCTTTCGATATCCGTTTCGAGATTTCGGTCTCGGCCGGCACTTCGCCGAGATGCCGGCGCTTGCCCTGCAGCGGCCTGCCGTCGACGAATTTCCAGAGATAATTGGAAAAGCCGTCCTTCGCTTCGATATCGAGCCAGACGCCCGCCGACTTCACCGTGCTTTCGATCTTGGCGCGATTGCGCACGATGCCCGCGTCGAGCATCAGTTTTTCGATTTTGGCCGACTTGTAGCGGACGATCTTCTCCGGTTCGAAATCATCGAACGCCTTACGAAAGGAGTCGCGCTTGCGCAGGATCGTAATCCACGAAAGCCCGGCCTGAAATCCATCGAGGATCAGTTTTTCGAACAGGGCGCGGCTGTCCCATTCGGGCACGCCCCATTCGCTGTCGTGGTAGTCGACATAAAGCGGGTCGACGCCCGGCCACGGGCAACGCTTGAGGCCATCGTCATGGGCGATGGCGATTCGCAGGGGCTTGTCGTTCATGGCGCAGGTTTAGCAGAGACGCGGAGCGCGTCACAACGCCGTCGTCGCATTGCCTTTCATCAGGATCGGGCCGGTCGGACGCCCGGTCGGCGATCCCGCCTCGGGTTCGAGCGTGATTTCGAAAAGCTGGGTGGGAATAGTGCGCGGCAACGCCTTCACGTCGAGATCGAGACGCCGTGCCGAACGCGACAGGCCGACGGACACGGGGCCGCGGACCCGGTCCCACAGGGTCCATATCTGCAAGGCGCGGCCGGCCGGCACCGGGATGTCGCCAAGCGGCACGAGTTCGGCGCGGCCGTCGGCGTGAACATTGACGATGGCGCCCGGCTGGTTGGCGTCGGTCATCAGCACGGCGACCAGCACCGGTTGCCGCGCGGCTTCGCGCATTGAGAAGCCAAGTCCGATCGCGAGAACAAGGGAGGCCATCGCCGCGACAAGGCCGGCAGGCCGCCAGAATGATAGGCTGTCCCAAAGCTGCGCAAACTTCTCGGCAAATGACGGCGTAGCCGCCCGCTGCGTGCTTCGCACCGGCTGTGCCGTGGGCAACCCGGATTCGATACGCGCCCACAGCATGTCGCTTGCAGGTTGCGCGGGGGCGGTTGCGTCGACCTCGCTCAGGCGCTCGCGCCATCGTGCGTAATGCCGCGCGAATTCGTCGTCCTCGCGCAGCAATCTTTCCGCGCGGATGGCATCTTCGCCTTCGGCGAGGCCCATGGCGAATTCCGCCGCCAGAAGATCCTTGTCCTCGCTGGTCATCGCGTTGCTCATGCGAGGCACTCCCGCAGCGAGATCAGCGAGCGCCTAATCCAGGATTTCACCGTGCCGAGGGGCATGCCGAGCTTGCCCGCGATTTCGCCATGGGTGAGGCCGTGGGTATAGGCGAGCAGAATGAGCTTGCGCCTGTCCGCCGCGAGCAGTTCGAGGCAGCGTTTGAGCGAGCGCGCATCGGACATGCGCGACACGATGGTTTCGGGATCGTCGCCTTCGTCCTCGATACCCATAGGCTCGAAGTCGTCGACAAGGTCCGTGCGCGCCTCGCCCCGCAGGATGTTCAGCGCCCGGTTGCGCACGATCGTATAGATCCAGGCTTTCGCCGAACCGCGCGCGGGATCGAAACTCGCAGCGTTGTCGTAGACGCGCAGGAAGGCGTCATGCACCGCCTCCTCCGCCATGTCGCGGCGGCGCAACACGCGTATGGCGATGCCGAGCATCGCCGAGGCCTCTGCGTCATAGACAATACGCAGGGCAGCCTTATCGCCCCGCGCGCATCGGGCGAGCGCGTCGGCAAGAAGTTTGGCATCGGAAGGCCTGTCGGGCCGGGCATCCATTCGGCGAGTCCCTTTGCTGTGATGATACTACCCGCCAACGCCTAGTTTGGATGCAGCGATCTTCACGAACGCGTGAGCAGCGCATCCGGGGGCTCCCCCGGCGGGTATCTCCCCTGTCAGCGGGCACGGTTCCGCGGCAGTTCAGGGGAGTTCCAGATGAAAGCCATTCTTCTCGCCACCACCATTCTCGCAGGCGCTTTTGCTGGCGCAGCGCAAGCGCAGACAGTTGCCGCACTCGTCGGCGGGGACACGCTCGTCCATGTCGACGCGAAAGCCAAGAAGGTCGTCAAGACCGTCAAGATTGCCGGCGCCGGCCCGATCGTCGGCATCGACGTGCGCCCGGCGGACGGCATGCTCTACGGACTTGCCGCGGATGGGACGGTCGTCACCATCGACCCGGCCAGCGGCAAGGCCACGATGAAGTCGAAGCTCGAAACCATGTTGCCTGCAGGGACCATCGCCACGGTCGACTTCAACCCTGTCGCAGATCGTCTGCGCGTGATCGGCAGCAACGGCATGAACCTTCGCGCCAATGTCGACGACGGCAAGGTCACGACGGACGGCATGCTCAAATATGCCGACACCGACATGAGCAAGGGCCAGAAGCCCAATGTCGTCGCTGGCGCCTATACGCATTCCTTCAAGGGCACGAAGTCGACGACGCTCTACGACATCGACGGCACGATTGGCGCGCTGTTGAAGCAGGCGCCGCCGAACGAGGGCGTGCTCGGCTCGGTCGGCAAGCTCGGCGTCACCGGCAAAGTGTGGGCCTTCGACATCGCATCGAGCGAAGAGGGCAAGAACAGCGCCTGGCTGATGAGCGGCGACACGCTTTACAGCGTCGATCTCGAAAGCGGCAAGGCGACCTCGGCGGGCAAGATCGCGGGCGTCAAGGGCGACGTGAGCGATATCGCTATCCTGCCGTAACGCGGCCGCATTGTTTCGTGCGCGAGGGGCGTCCACCTCCGCGCGCGCTCCCGGGAGGCCGGAGTTGTGAAAGCGACTCCGGCCTTTCGCTTCAGGGCAGCGGTGTGACTTCCACACCCTTGGCGAACAAACGCACGCCGGCGGCTTTCGCCTCCTCGACGCGATCCGTGCGCAAGCTTGCCAGCGCATGTGCGCCATCGACCGAGCCGATCTCGCCCAGGATTATGTCGCCCGCCATGACAGACGTTCCCGATGCAACCGGCGCTCCGGTTTCGACCCGCAAAATGCGTTTTCTCGCCGAGCCGCGATGCTGAACGCGCGAGACGACTTCCTGTCCGATGTAACAGCCCTTTTTGAAATCGATGCCGTGCAGCCAATCCATATTGGTTTCATGCGGGAACGCGTCGTCGTAAGCGAAATCGACGCCGCCCTCCGGCACGCCGCATTCAATGCGGTGAGCCGCGTAGGCCGCATCGATGCCCATGGAGATGTCGAGAAGATCGAACTCCTGAGGCTCGCCGATCATCCGCCATCCCATGCGAGGTTCGCGCGGGTCCGCATAAAGAATGGCGCGGCTTACACCGGGCGCTTCGCCGCCCCATGCCACGGCGACGGCAAGCGACGAGCCTGTCTCCGAAATCGATACATCCGAGCGCAGGCGATACATCATGAGACGCTTGCTCAGCGCCGCGGCGTGGTCCGCGCGACAATCAATCAGCAATCCCTCGCCGTCCGCGACGACGAAGAAGTCGAAGAGGATCTTGCCCTGCGGGCTCAGCAAGGCCGCGAAACAACCTTCGCCCGCTTTCAGCGTCTCGACATTGTTGGTCACCAAACCCTGCAGCCATGCACGGGCGTCCTTGCCCGAGAGCCGCAGGACGGCGCGATGATCCAACACACCCGTATTCGTCGACATCATTCCATCCAGAGCGAGTATCACCCTATATAGGACGGAGCGCGCGCAAACAAAACGCGGCGCTGCCGAAGCTGCGCCGCGTTCTTAAATCGCAGACAGGCGATCAGCCGCGCAGCAGGATGTAGCCGCGGCGGCTCAGGCAATTGTTGACGACGAGCGCGTAATCCTCGGTCGCTTGCGCATTACGCGCTGCGCCGCCAGCGGCGATGCCGCCACCGAGATCCTGAGCGGCGCCGCCGGCGCGCGCGACATTCACCGCATTGCCGAAGCCGCGCACGGGAATGAAGCCGGAGAGCGCGCCCGCGACGGCGAGCGCCGTGCCGGCCTGTTGCTGCTGCATGGCCTCACGCGCGGCGCGCTCCTGCGGCGCCGCCAACAGGCGGCAGGCGGCATGATCGCGATCGAAGCGCGCCTGCTGACGGCCATTGAGATCGACAAGCGGATTATAGATTGGCGGCAGGGCCTGCATGTTGTCTTCAGCCGGAGCCGCCGCGGGCGGCGGCGCGCTCGCCATGACTGGCGCAGGGGCGTCGACGACGGGCGGCGGCGCAGCGGGGTCGATCGCGGCTTGCTGGGCTGTCTGGTTGCATCCTGCCAGCGCAAGGCAGAGGCCGGCGCATATCAAGGCAAACTTTTTCATGAAACACCCCCAATCGGCCGCCAACTTCACGCAGCGGCTTCTCGTTTACGATTTATTTATCATTTGGACAGCCAAGCCTGAGCAAGTGAATTCCACGGTCATGCGCCTCGCAGGCCGTTAATTCAACCGTTCATGGTAAATGCGCCACAGCGCGCGAAGAGCGGGCGGCGGCAGCCCTCCGCCCGCCTCATAGCGTGGCGGCTATTCCAGGGGCGCCATCTTGCACTGCGCTGCGTCGGTCGTGACGTTCGGAATGGTGTCGAGGAGTTCGAAAACGACCTCGTTGCCCTTCTTCACCGTCCTGGCGATGTAGACGTTCTGGTCGACCTGGTTGTTGGCAGGATTCATGCGGGTCGGCCCGCGCGGCCCGTTGAAGGACACCTGCGAAATCGCCCTGGCGAGCGCCACGCGATCCTCCACATTGCCGTTGACCTTTTTCGCGGCCTCGATGGCAAAGCGCATGGAATCGTAGGCCATTACAGCGAATTCCGAAGCGCCTGAACCGTATTTCGCGCGATAGGCTTTCTGGAACGCGATGTTTTCCGGGTTCTGCAATTCCGGAATGTAGTTGAGCGACGAGATCACGCCTTCGGCGCTGTCGCCCTGCGCCCCACGCAGCATCATCGGTGTCGTGCCGATCATTGCGATCAGCGGAATCTTGCCCTTCATGCCGAAGGATTCATATTGCTTCGTGAAGAGAATGGCCTCCGCGCCATAATAGAAGGCGAGAATGGCGTCGGGATTGCTGGCGCGCGCCTGCGCGAAATAGGGGCCGAAATCCTGCGTCTTGTTGAAGGGCGAAAAAACTTCCGCGATGACTTGTCCGCCCGCCTTCTCGAAGGTCGCGCGGAAGTTGGCGGCAAACTCCTTCGGCGTCACGAAATCCGCGCCCATCGTGAAAATGCGCTTGTAGCCCTTGTTGAACACCCACGGACCGAACGGCTCGGCAAGCTGGGAGTTTGCATAGGACGCGCGAAAAACCCACGGCGAACACCGCTCGCGCGTGAGCGCATTGGCGGAGGCGAGGGAAATGATCATCGGCACTTTCGCCGCTGCCGCGACAGGCGCAATGGCGAGCGCGCCGGCCGAGAGCTGAACGCCGGCAATCATATGGACATTGTCGCTCGATATCAGCTTGCGCGCCTTCTGCAGGCCGGTATTCGGGTTTGAACCGTCGTCTTCGATCAGCAACTGGATCGGCCGTCCGTTCACGGCGGGACCGAAATGTTCGATGGCGAGACGCATGCCATTGGCCATCTCCGTGCCTTGCGGCACGTCGTTACCGGTCGTGGCCATGATGCCGCCGACTTTAATGGGCTGCTGCGCCCATGCCGGAGTGGCTGAGCTGGCAAGCAATGCGATAACGATTGCGGTAGCCGAAGCGGACCTCATGGAAACCTCCCTGCAAGCGTCCGCCTTGTTTACGGCGGATCGAAAGCGCGGAAATCCGCGCCGAGCTTGGCATCATCGCGCCGTCGCGAGGGAAGATCAACCGTCGCGTTCAGGATGTGCCGAAGGCATGCCAAGTGCCGTCCTCACCGATTTCAAGGCGATGCACGGGCGGCGCGTTCGCAGCGCTGGCAGTAACGAGATCGGCGAAGGCCGTGCAGCGCAGGCGCAAAAGCCGCGCTTCTTCGTCTGGCGAGGGATTGTCGATGACGGCGAGCGCAGGCCAGACGTAGAGAATGCTTCGCCCGCGCGTGAGCGTCGCGAAGGGCGCGTTCGCGGCGGCGTCCAGAAGGGCCAGCGTTTCCCTGCCCTTGCCGTCGAAGGATTTGTTGCGAAGGAATTCGATCGCCACAGCGAAACTTCTGGGGCGATCGCCGGATTTTCCGAACAGCGGCAGAGTTTCGTTGCGCTCGATGGCAGGGCGCAAGCGCTCGATCTCGCCGCTTTCGCAAGCCTGAAGGATCAATTCGCGCATGGCCGCCACACGGGCAGGCAAGAGTCCCATATCCGCGAACGGGCCTTCAACTTTAGGCGGCAGCGGTTTCTGCGGAACGGGCGCGGGCTTTTTCATGCGCTCATTCTGGCGCGATCAGGCGCGCTTGCAAGCGCATGCACGAAAACGTGCGTTCAGTGCTTCACGGCGATGGTGAATTCGCCGCCACGGATGCGGCCCGCAAAATTCTCGGCATAGCTCGCGACGGCCTCCTCGCCATAAGTCGCGACAAGTTCCTGCAAGGCAGTGAAAAGCGCCGCCTGCGCAAAGCAATCAGCCTCGATGCCATCGCGCAATGCCTCCGCAAAGGCTTCACGGACATAGCTCAGCGCGGCGAGGCGTTCGTCGCTCGCGGCGGCACGGTCGGAGAGGTGGTCGAATGGCGGCTGGGTCATGATCGGGCGGGACCATATCGACGCGGCATCGCAAGCGCGAGCGAGAGGTTTAAAGAAGGTTAATATCCACCGGACTCTTTGAATGAAAGCAGTATCACCCACCGCCGAAGCGACTCGCGACCTCGCGGGCGATCTGCTGGCCTTCGGCGAGATAGCGCGACATGACGAGACCAGCATTCGGCGTGCAGGTCGCGTAGGTCTGTTCGAAGCCTCGAAAACCCTTGTTATAGGCTCCTGCAAATCGCGCCTTGCGGGCGGGTGTCGTCGCCTCGGCGTCGATGAGCGCCGACATCTGCTTGCGCAATTCCTCGCCGTCGTGCGCCGAACCGCAGAGTTCCTGCAGGAAGGAAAGCGCGCCAAGAATTTCCGACAGGCGCAGCAATTGCGGTTCGTAGGGCGCGGGTGGCGGCTCCGCAGCCGGCTTGGGAGCTTCGGGCGGCGGCTTTGCGGCCTGGCCAAAAGCGGGCGCAGCAAGCGCCAGACAGGCGCAGATCAGGACGGCGCGTTTCATTTTCCCGAAACGATGGCGCGGGCGCTGACGAGCAGATCGGCAAGACCGCCGGTCAAGGTCAGCCCGGATATTTTCCGCTCGTCGGCCCAGATGACCTGCCCGAGTTCCTCGCCGGGTTCTCCGTCGCCGGACACCCAGCGCGCGGCGAAAGAAGCGATCACATAATGACGCTTCACGCGGCCGTCGTCCTCGCGGTTGATGACTTCGCGCCAGCCGTTGAAGGCGACGATCTCGCCACGCACCCCGGTCTCTTCCTCGAGTTCGCGCAGCGCGGCTTCCTCCAGCGTCTCGCCGGTTTCGACAAGCCCGCCCGGCAGGCTGAAAACGCCGGCATAGGGGCCAATGCGGCGCGCACCGAGGAGCACCGTGCCATCGGGTTTGAAGACGGCGGCGCTCGCGGCGAGAATAGGTCGGGCAGGGTAATCGCGATTGTCGGTCATCGGGCAGTCCGGAGGCTTGAGCGGATGGTCAGCATATATCACATCGCGATGATGGATTCGCGGAAGTCAGATCTAACTCGAATAACGCGCGCAATCGTCGATATTGAGCGCAGCGCCATCGGCGCGCAAACGCGCCCTTACATCCGCCGCGTCGATTTCGCGCAGCGCTATTTTCTTCTCGATGGCGATGGCCGCCATCGTGCCCGCCGCCTGGCCCAGCGCCATCGCCGTCGCCATGTGCCGAGCGCCGCCATTGGCTTCGCGCGTCGCACAAATGGCGCGGCCCGAGACGATGAGGCCGCCGATATCCTTCGGCAGCAGACAGCGCATGGGAATATCGAAGGGCGCAGGCGGCATATACAGAACGATGCCCGTGCCGTTGGCGTCGTGAACATCCATGGGACCGCAGCCGAGCGCGATCGTGTCGTCGAAACGGCGCTGCTGCATGATGTCTTCTTCCGTCAGCATGTATTCGCCGACGATGCGCCGCGTCTCACGCACGCCGATGCGCGAGGCGATGGAGGAGAGGATCGCCTTTTCGAAGCCCGGCACTTCGCGGTTGAGAAAGCCGACGATGCTGCGGATCTGCTTGCGGCCTGTGCGTTCGGCGGCGCTCACATCGCCATCGTCGAGCGCATCGACGCCGGTAATGCGGCTCATCAGGCAGATCGCGTCATGCCCGTTCGGCGTCGAGCAGAAGGACATGCTCTCCCAGAAGAGTTCGCCGCTGGCGAGGCCCTTCATCGCCAACGCACGCTTCTGCTCGCGCGGCATGGCGCGGAAACGATGAACATCGACATTGGACAAACGGAAGGACAACGTCACAGGCTGACGCGCATGGCGCAATTCGTCTTCCTCACCGAGGATGGCAACGCCCGCGGATGAAGCGATGACCGCATCGCCCGTACAATCGATGACGATATCGGCCGAAAATTCGCGCCGGCCGGAAATCGTCTCTGCGACGATGCCCGTCACCACGCCGTCGCGATGGAGCGCGCCGGTGATCTGTGCGTGAAACAGCGTGTCGAGATTTTCGTGTTCCGCCATGTCATCGGCGGCGATCTTCACGACTTCCGGATTGAACGGGAAATGATGGATCGTGACGGGATTGGCGGCCGCTTCGCCCATGATGTAATGGCCGAACCCGGCCGAGCCGCCGCCCTCGATGATGCGTCGCGTCAGTTCGTAGGGGATGCCCCAGACCGCCTGCGTATTGCCGTTGTAGAAGCCGACATATTGCGCGACGTAGCCGGTCGTCGCCGTGCCGCCGAGACAGCCTTCGCGCTCGAGAAGCAAGGTGCGCGCGCCGTTGCGCGCAGCCGC
>CAINED010000051.1 GCA_903847605.1 uncultured Hyphomicrobiales bacterium
GCGTCTGATCACGCTCAATAACTCCATGCTGATCACTCCGTTCTCTCCCGCTCTCATCGCGGGGAAAAGGTTCCAACATGGGTCAAATCTCGATGGAAAAACCTTGGCTTCCCGGGTCAGTTCTTAGTGGAAATCAACAGATACAGGTTCGAAATCACTCTGCAGGTTGTAATTGAGTCTATACAGTGCGCCGTGAGCAACGTGAGGCCCCCAGCCCCCTATACTGAATGTGTAACCATCGGGTGTAGAAGAAGTAAGCTTAGCCAGACCTATGCGGCCTGCAGAACCTACCACGTTTTCTATGAGAATGGATTGTCCCAGTGAATCATGCATGCCGTCGGCTATTATGCGCGCAATCAAATCGATAGCGCCGCCCTTCTCGAATGGTACGATCATAGTAATCGCTCTGAATGGGTATGGTTGCGCGAAAGCGGTCCCAATCATGGCGGTCATAAAAAATATGCCTGACGTAAGTGCTCGTTTCATTTGAATATCCGATATGAATTGTTAGGGAGTTTTGACCAAGACATGACTTCAAGTAAAATGTTTCTGAAATCTCTATTCGACCCGCTCCCATATGAGAGTTTGCAAATTTCCGGCCCGGGTCGTGGGCACAGTAAATCTAAGTTCAGAGGTAGAGATAAAGGTGATGTTTCGCTTCCCAATTGCGCCATTTTGATTTGGGAATGAACTGCGTTCATTCTGAAGAGTCAGAATCTTATCTGCTTCACCCACGGTATAAGTACCCCAATTGGCAATCACGCCGTGCGCAACAGCCTTGTTTTCTTCTGGAGTTGTTTGGAGGCGATCATTAGAAGCAAGCTTCGGGAATTCAGTTGTAATCTGAAAAGAATAATGTTTCTGAGTAAATATCAAAATTCCCTTGATATCACCGCCTTCCAAGTAGGGAAGCTTCGAGCCGTTTTTACTAACAGTTTCAACAGAAACCAAGGCCCACACACCGATGAGTTCTCTCTTTATAGGTTGCTGGGCAACCACCTTTTCGCTCGACAGTAACTCGAAGCTGAGTATCGCCCAGGTTATCAGCGAAACTGCGACCCGCGCTTTCATGCATGTTCCTTTGAAAAAGTTCTGATCTTACATCGCCCCGATTACCCATAGACATGGGTACACCACATGTGTGAGACTTCAAATCCGGATTACGAGTATAGAACTGATAGCAACATTGTCAAAGGCGGAGAGAAAATGTGCCAGATAGCAGCTCCCGGCAGGTTACAAGGCGAAAATCGCGCTGCAATTCGATTACGACGATTTTGTTGTTACGAGCCTACTTTTGTCTAACGATCAGAAAATCGGCTTTGTCGTCTCGCGCACACATTCCATGAACAGCTCTGCCGCGAGACTCAGAGTACGATTTTTTAATGTGACAAGCGCAACCGACCATGATCGTTCTGGAAGTGCAATGGGTAATTCGATCAAATTGAATTGTTCAACATTCAATCGAAGCGTGGAATAGGGAATGGCGGTGACGTAGTAACCGGTTGCCAGCATGTGAGTTCTGATTTGGATAGAGTGGGTAAAGATCCATATTTTCGGCATCACCAAATCGTGCTTTTTGAAAATCTCTTCGACAGAGCTATAATTTAATGATCCGGGCGGTGTTAAAATCCACCGTTGTCTTGCAAGCACATCGAGGCTGACCTTCTTGACTCGCGCCAATTCATTAGAATTGCCAACAGCCAGTACAAGTTTGTCGTTAAATAGAATTTCGATGTGCAGATCTTCGAGTTGGTCATCTGGTTGGGGTGTATGGCGTGCTATGACAACATCAAATTTGCGTTCGTGAAGACCTGGCAAATCAAGCGTGGAAGTTCCGATTTGCGTAATGTGCAATACTATGTTCGGATACTGCTTGTTGAAATTTTCGATGATTGCCGGAAGAATGGAAGCGGAGATGGACTCCGGGCAGCCGACTCGCACTTGGCCAACGGCTTGTCCTGATTGAAATTCGATGTCCTTTATTCCTTGGCGTAATTCATCGAAGGCGGCGGTTCCTCGGGATTGCAACAATCGCCCGTAAATTGTGAGTTCGACACCTTTTTGGCTGCGGTCCAATAGCCGTACCCCCACCAGGCGCTCAAGATTTGAGATAACTTCCGAAACTGCGGGCTGGGATATTCCGAGGTGGACTGCGGCCTTTGCCATCCCTCCCCGTTCAATCACGGTAAAAAACACATGTAGGTCTCTCAGCCTTAGACGCTTGCCAATCAGGCTATCCCAATCGAGTTTTCGCGGCATAGGTGAATCCATATGATGATAGGCACTTTTGTATATTTGTTCTTATATTCTGAAACGCCTACCATGCCAATCCTATGACTTCACTGATTCAATCCGAATCGTCACAGGGGGTCGTGATGCCAGCTCTCAAGCGTATTAAGTGCATTTGGGTTGCTTGTTTTTTGCTTGCCGCGCCGGTTGCCCAAATCCATGCTCAGCCAAAGGGAGAATTTTATAGAGGCAAGACAGTAACTATCATCGTCGGCCAAGCCTCGCCTGACCAGCACGACAATGAAGCGCGAGCACTTTCGCGTCACATGGGCAAGAGCATACCTGGCAATCCCACGATCATTGTTCAGAATATGCCCGGTGCAGGAGGGCTCAAGGCAGCACTTTATCTCGCCGGGATCGTACCGCGGGACGGACTAGTCTTCGGCATTGTGCAACGTGGGGTGTTCATGAAACCACTTCTGGGCGAACCAGGAGCCATTTTCGATCCAACTAAGTTTAATTTCATTGGCGTTCGCGCATCGGAGACGTCGCTTGTCGTGCTTTGGAATGGCGCGAAAGTGAAATCAGTACAACAAGCAATGAAAGAAGAAGTAGTTTTGGGATCAACCGGCGGTGGCGACGGCAGCATGCTTCCATTTTTGTATAATGGAACGATTGGAACCAAGTTTAAGATTGTTCCCGGCTATCGGGGCGGGGGCGAAATCAACCTCGCGATGGAGCGAGGGGAAGTTGACGGACGGGGCGGCTGGTCCTTGAGCGGGTTGCGGGGCACAAAAAAAGAGTGGCTCGCGGGCAATAAAGCTAATGTCATCCTGCAGCACGCTGAAACCAAAAGCTCGGATTTGCCGGATGTTCCTTTGGCCCAAGATTTAATAAATAATGATGCCGACCGCGCTCTACTAGTTGCCTTTGCAAAGCAACAAGGTTTGGGCTTTCCTTTTTTTGCGCCTCCCGGTGTGTCAGTGGATAAGATATCGGTTTTGCGCGAGGCATTTTTAAAAACGATGAAGGACCCCGATTATGCAGCGGAGATGAAAAGCATGCAGGCTGAAATAAACCCAATCAACGGCGAGAAACTGGATGCTCTTATTAGAGAACTCTATCAGACACCACGTACAATCGTGGACCGGGCTAAGGCAATTCTCATAGCAAACGGTGTCGTGCTGAATTGAGGTAATAAACTTCGCCTACCTGCCTAGCCTGCCGTAGTTGAGCTTTAGAAATTCAAGTGTAACCCGACGGCCATCGGAGAAATCTGGTTACCACGTCAGGGCGAATCCCATTTTTCTGCTAGGTTACTATGTTACATCGTGCATTACCTTGATGGAAAGAAAGTGGCTGAAGGGATAAACCAAATCTAATTGGAATATACCGGTTTCAGGGCGCCCTATGCTGAGCGCACTGGTGCAAAGTTCCAAAGATGCTGCAAAGTTCAGCAGATTGTCGTATCTCGATCATGATATTTGAGCTCACGCTACTTGGCCAGCTGACTACCTCATGATACGCTTGTGCTTTAGTCAACCTAAAGGGGAAAAGGCCATGCCAGTTGTGGATCACGCGAAGGTCCCGATGGAACCCTTTCGAGGTGGGGCCACATACCAAACACTAGTCGGAGATTCACAAGGGTCAACGCCAGTGCGCATTGGTATCCAATCCTCACAGCCCGGCTATAAAACAGCGAAACATTTTCATCCTTACATGGAAATTATCACTGTGTTGGAAGGCAGTGGCGAGGCATGGATTGAAGGCAACGATGATCTGATACCGCTCCTATCTGGTGTTACGCTGATCATCCCTCCAAATCTACCGCACTGGTTTCGCGCGTCCGGCGATTCGCCACTAAAGACATATGGGGTACATGCATCGCCACTTCGAATTTCTACCAGCATCACCGATTGAAGCAATAATTCACCTTCACTCGACTCAAGCGTCAGGCTTGATTATTGCCTCTATGAGCGAAATCGGTGCGCTCGTCGGAATTATTCGAAGCGTTGAGAACCCAGATTCGTCAAGTAAATTGCGGAACTCTTGTTCGCTGCGTATGCGGGCGCTTCCAAACATGGCCATCATCTGGATATCCACATATGCCATGGCTGCGGCGCGTGCAGGATCAATCTCCAGAATGTCTTCCCCAATAAGCAATCGCGAGTGGGAGCCCATTGCCTTGCGGCACGCTCGCAAAATTCGGACACAGTCTTCGTCTGACCAGTCGTGCAGAATCCAGGTCAACATGTAGATGTCGGCGCTATCAGGTATCTGATCGAAGAAACTGCCGCTTTGGCCGCTAATTCTGCCCTGCAACAGATGTTCAGAAGTCAGCGAGTCAATCACGTCCTTGCGGTCAAAGACGATGCCGCGAGGCGTAGGGAAGCGACTGAGGATTTCCCGGAGCAAACCTCCATTGCCTCCACCGATGTCGGCGATCACCTTTGCACGGGAAAAATCATAGGCTGCAGCAATTGCTGGCAGGCGGTCTGGAAAAGTCGTCATGTGTGCATCGAAGATTCGTGCCTCGTCGGGATGCTGACGGAGGTAGGCGAACCGGTTCATTTCCCACGCGGCTTCATGTGGTATGCCGCCGGTCATAGCCACATCTAGCTTGCCGTAGGTCTCCCACAATCCCCGCCCGTTCCAGAAAAGAGCGGCATGATGCCTACTATCAGGGACATCAGTCCTCAGTGGAAGGGAGCGTGAAGTATGCGAAACAGCCCCATCCATCGACACCTGAAATATTTGGAACGCAGCTAGTCCGCGCAATATTCGAACCATCGGTTCCGCATGAACAGCACATGCCGTAGCGAGGTCGTGAATTTTAATTTGACCGTTAGCGGGGACTTTGTCTGCAACATTTAGATCGGCCACGAGACCAAGAATCCGCGACACTTGTATGCTGCGAATGAGCAGATCAAGTTCCTGAAGATCCGTGGCGGTCGTCGTCATTGTGCTCATGGCGTTCTCCCGGTGCCCTTAACAAGTGTTTTTGGATTGATTTGGGTCGCTGATTGGGACCAAATGAGTAGGGAGTGCGACAAGACTATTCACTACACTCGTAACTGGTTGGCTTGCATTGCTCGCTGGTAAGCCTTTCGCATGGTAGTTCTCGAAAGGTAGTCGCGAAGGGAATCTGGGAGCGGAATTTCGCGACGCAACGCGCCCGTGAGGCAAGTGGTGAGCAGGATATCTGCGCCCGTGAAACGTTCGCCCATCGCATATGGTTCCAGCCCCAGCCGCATAGCAGCGGCTTGTGCTTGCTTCGCAAAAATTTCCTTTGCAGCTCTCACGGCGTTGGGAGCCTCACCGTAAATGGCGTGCAAATCGCCATGGCGGCGAATGATGTATAGTGTGTCGGCATCGAGCTCCATCATGCAGAAAAAACACCACATATCATAGCGTGCGCGCTCTGCCAGCTCCGAGGGCGGCTGCATGTTCGTCTCCCCGCCGTAACAGGTCGTGAGATAGTTGACGATGGCCGCGCCTTCCGAGACGACGAGATCGCCATCCTGAACCGTGGGTATCTTTTGACTAGGATTAAGAGCCGTGTACTCAGGTGTGAGGTTGCCGCCGCCGCGGGAACCAATCGGGCAGGTCTCGTAGTCCAGGTTGAGTTCCGTCATAGCCCAATGGACCCGCAGGGTCCGCGGTGTCCCAACTCCCCAAACAATCTTTTCTTTCTCCCTATTTGTAGCCATGCCAGTTCCCCCCTGCGACTAAGTTATCGGATTACTTAAATTGAAAATTACGAAGTGCTTGCTTTGATATAAAGCAGATCACTAAAGCGTTAACTAACTCAGACCGATGCTCGAGCTAGATGAGACATGACTTTCCATTGGTAATTGGAGACAACTTAGTTCGCCCCCTATGAAGAGGCGCAATTGCATCACACCTATGAACCCTAACCATCAAGTTTTTACCCTGGCAGGCCGATATTAGGGATTTCCGCAGGTAGATATTTTCCCTCGCGCATGTCCTTGTGCAAGGTCCCAAAATCAACTCCAGATTTGTGTGCCTGATAAACCTTCATGGGATCGAAGAAGGTTCCAATTGGGTTAGCAGCGAAATCAGGGGAAGTCGCAATCCAATCGCTGGATTTCTTCCAGTCACCAAAGCAGTCGCTCTGCAGTTCAACGAAATTCTCTTCAGGGTCGCGATAGTAGATTGACACAGTTAGACCGTGATCAAGGCAGAAGGCAGGTTGAAGCCCCTCATCTGAGATTCGCTTATAGGATGACATGAGATCGTCGAAACTACTGAACTCAAATGCGCTGTGGTGCATATTGTTGTGGTTAATCTTCTCGGGATCGTCGTGCAAACCCGGCACCGCAAGAAAAGCGACACGATGGTTGGCTTCGTCGTTGGTTGTCCAGGCTGCAAATTTATCTCTGAACATGACGCGTGCACCGATGACCTTGCCATAGAAAGCGATCATCTCGTCGAGGCGGCTCGTTCGCATTGTGACGTGATGAAGGACAGGACGAATGACGGTCATATCTTGCTCCCCCAAGAATTAGCCCAATTCCCAATTGATTGCGAGCACTTTGCGCCCAATCAAACTTGAGTGGCAGGATAGGTGTTTCCCTCACGGCGAGTCAAATCCTGATTCACTGAAATATCTACGGTAAAAGTGCCATTCAAATTTATTGGTCGTCGTTTCCTCAATAATGGTACTTTTAGCTTAGCTACCTGCGTACACTCTGAACAGCAACCAACAAGATAACTCTGGCGATAGGCAAACTTAGCTCATGCTTAGAAGTAGTATGCGCCTTACCTGACGTTCCCCAGGTTATCAGCATTGAACAACTTATGCTCTATGCTGGCTGTGGTGTCGGAACGCTTCGAACGGGCTTCTCGACTATCGGAAGATTGATAAGCATTGAGAAAATGCCCATTCCAATCGAAAGCCACCATAAAATCATGAACGAGCCAGTTGCTTCCCGCAAATAGCCCGCAATCATTAGCCCGCTAAACCCTCCAACTTGATGGCTCATTATCGCCATACCAAAAAGCGTTGAAAAGTATCGGGAGCCAAACATTACACTTATCAGGCCTGTTGTTGGCGGTATTGTCGAAAGCCAGAGTAAGCCGCTGAGTATGCCAAACATATAGACCGAAAATGCACTTGGTTCCATCATGATAAATATCAGCGTCACTAAGGATCGTGATCCGTAAATAAAGGAGAGAACCCAACGCTTTGGGATGCGTGCTGAAAACCAACCAGAAGCAGTTGAACCAACAATATTAAAAATGCCGACGAGTGCAAAAGCCCAATATCCGACGCTTGGGCTTAATCCTGCTTCAACTACGTATCGTTGAAAGTGAACGGTCACGAATGCAAGTTGAAAACCGCAGGTAAAAAAGCCGATCACCAAGAGTACGTAAGATTTGTGCTTGGCGGCTTCTACTAACGCCTGGGTCATTGTCTGTCCGGGCAAATCAGTGGCGACATTGGCAATTTGGTCGCCCGGTGTGTTGTAAAGGCTAAGTGCGAGCGGAATAACCAACAGCATTATACCAGCGAATAAGAATGCGGTATTCTGCCAACCGATGTTTTGAATCATGCCCCCAGCCAACGGTGAGAAGAGAAATTGACCGAACGATCCTGAGGCCGTGCCTAGACCAAAAGCTAACGGACGCTTTTCGGCGGGTAGCATTTTTTGAAAGGTACCCAGTACCAGGGCGAATGAGCAAGATGAAAGTGCAAGGCCAAACATTACGCCTTGGGTAAATACGAAGCTGATCGGATCGCGTGAATACACCATCAGAGCCAAGGATAGTGCGTAAAAAGCCGCTCCAATAGCCAAGACCCGGCTTGTCCCAAATTTATCCGCGAGTGCCCCAGCAAATGGTTGGCCGACCCCGGACATTAAAGTTTGTAGTGCTAGAGCGGTAGAAAAGGTCGTTGTCGTGATCGCGAAATCGCCGAGTATCGGTAACTGGAACTGACCGATTGAAGATCGCGGCCCCCATGTGATTATGCCAATCAAGCAACCTGCTGCAATTATCAATTCCGGAGTTAGTCGGATGCGAGCTGCCGCAGCTTTTGTGCGATCTGACATTTTCACCCTCCATACTAGTTGTGAGAATCAGTTCTTACGGAAAGTGAAGTCTCAAGTTTCTGATTTAGGGCATACTTTGAACTAGGCGGCAACCAAGCCGCCAGACACCGGGCAACTCACATCGAATCGGCTTGAATAGCCCGAATTTTCTAGAGACCCCCGGCAGCCATTTGAGGCTACCATTGCTGTCTCACTTCCCAGGCGCTTTATATTCGCCGCGCACTTTACGTGCTTTTTCCTGAACATTCCGCAATTCTTCTGGCAACAAGAGGCGTGTAAATTTTATATTTTGTATACCTCCGCCTGACATTGCAACGCCCGCAATAGCGGCGGCCATTTCAGGGTCGGAGACCTCGAAGATAACCAAAACACCGGGGCCATCGGCGGGATAGCCATACATGGTGATCAGTTTTCCACCTGCCGTCTCGATTAACTTCTTGACGGCCTCATAGCGATTTGTGTTGGGATCATCCAGCATGCCGACAATAGCCTGCGACGTATATTGGGCAGTGAGGCAGAAGTGCATTATAGTTCCCCCGTGTTGTCTATGTAATTCGATGGCTTCCAAGCAACAGTCGGCACCAATGGCACTATGAGCCGATTTACGAATTTAGCAAACGAATGTAATTCTGGACTGCCCTAAATCTGCCGGTGAGCCCGAGATTGTTCATACGCACTTAAAATTGCTCCAGCCGGACCGTATTTTTTCCACTTATGGTAGACCCGTGCTGGTTATCTCGTCGCGTTGCTTTGTATCACGAAAAGTGGCTACGACACGGGTCGTCTCGTTTTTGGAAATCCCGAGTCTGATTTCATTGGAAATGGACACTATATGAACCTTTCACGCTCGCCGGTTTTCCGCCGGGCGCTATGGCCACACTTTGACATTTGTAGGAATGAGCCTAACGGAAGATCCAAGACGGATGCGGCGCAGGCAATTTTGGGTCTCATTCCCCGTCCCAACGGACGTGAAGGGGAAGTGCAAATGTTCCGGACGCAACGCATCGCGCCATTACTATTCATGGGTCTCGCCGCAGTTCAATTCGCCGTGGTGACGACTGCCTGCGCTCAGCCGAGCTTCGAGGGGCAGACCATTCGGATTGCGGTGAACGCCACGTCGGGCGGGCCGCTCGATATCCAGGCCCGGCTATTTGCACCATTTATCGCTAAATACATTCCGGGAAAACCCTTGGTGCTAGTCGAGAACCGCCCCGGCGCGGGCGGGGTCGCCGGTGCCAACTATATCTACAATCTGGCCAAACCGGACGGCCTGACCGTCGGCTTTCTATTGGGTGTCGTTACGCAAGGCCTGATCGGGGGCAATAACATCCGTTTCGACCCAGCAAAATTTCACTGGATCGGTGCCGTTTCCCAGTCCCAGGTGATGCTGGCACACAAGGACTTGAATTTATCGAGCTTCCGCGACTTGCTGAGGCCGGGCAAGCCTCTCGTTCTGGCAAGCCAGGGGAGCAGCAGCTCTGTCGACATGTCCAACCGTCTGTTTCTCGACATGATCGGCGCAAAATATCAGCACGTTACCGGCTATCCCGGCCAGGCAGAATTTTTACTGGCACTGAGCCGGGGCGAGGTGAGTCTGGCAAATATAAATCTCACGCTTTATCTGTCTCGCCGGGACGCGATACACAAAGAAAGTATTTACGACGCGATTGTGCAGCGGGGCGAATACGCCCCGGACGGCACGTTTAGGCGGAACAAGCGGTTGCCGGAGATCGCGACGATGATCGAGGCGATAACCGAACTCAATCCATCAGCTCTGAAAAGTGTCGACTTTGCAACTAATCGGAGCATCGTTGCGGCGTTCGCGGTCCAATTCGGCTTCGTGTTGCCGCCTGGAACGCCTCTGGCAATTGTGAGCACGATGCGAAAAGCGGTAAACGACGCACTCAATGATCCTGAGACTCGCAACATAGTGAGCGGGTCGCTCAAAGAGGATTACGACTTCGTCGACGCCGAGACGAGCCAGCGCCTCGTAGAGAAGCTCCGCGCGGAGTATGACGGCGATCCTCGTATTGCCGAGCGACTCAAGCAGCTCATGGCGTCGAAATGAGAAGCTAGTCAGATTGTCCGTGAGCTCGAAAACGCATTCACTTCTACCAACGACACTCTGTCTGCAGAGGCATTTGCCTCAATCTCGACCGGCAAAAAGGCCTGCGTGTTGATTTCCACTGAGAACTGACCCGGGATTTCCAGCGCGAGATGACCCGTGCATAGCCACATTCTGCGATACAAAGGGACACGACGGGCCGGCACGGGTCTTTCACCAGCGGAAAGGTCGGATCTGGCTGGGGTAAATCTCAGTGGCGATCAACCCTATTCCATCTTGGCGTGGGATGCACGGTCATAGCGATGTCTCTGAGGGGCTCTACAATACGAACTGTGGGCCGAATGGCGGGCGGCTAGGGGAGTGGCGGCGTTCCTGTTGGTGTCGATAGCGGTCTAGGTGTTTCCGGTTGGCTTTCCCGTCAAGAAGCATGTTGCAGGAAAGCTCGACTTCAGCCGCCGGAGCAGAAGTCTTTCAGTGGCAAGTCATGCCGTTCAGCGGACTTACATCAGGCCGACAGGTACTTTATCATCGCGAATAATCTGCCCGCACCTGCCGGGCCTTTAGAGGGGATGCCCGATGGGACATGCGGATGCGCCAAAAGGGCTTCAGTTGCGTTCGCTGATCAAGAGCAGCAACGAACTGGAATTATCGCTGGTCGAAATCCCAACGCCCGAACCGGGGGCAGACGAAGTGATCGTGCGGATCGAGGCTACGCCAGTCAATCCTTCAGACATCGGCCTGCTTGTCGGCGCAGCCGATCTGTCGACTGCGACGCAATCGCAAAATTCGGCTGGGCCCGTCATTGTCGCCAAAGTGCCGGACGGCGGCATGAAATCCATGGCGGTGCGCCTCGATCAATCAATGCCTGTAGGCAACGAAGGCGCTGGCGTCGTCGTCAGGGCAGGATCGTCGGAAGCCGCTCAAGCCCTGCTCGGCAAGACAGTCGCAGCGATTGGCGGCGCAATGTATTCGCAATACCGCTGCCTGAGAGCCAAGGATTGCCTTGTGCTGCCTGAAGGAGCAACGCCGGTTGACGGCGCATCCTGCTTTGTTAATCCGTTGACGTCGCTCGGCATGGTCGAAACCATGCGGCGGGAGAGCCATACAGCGCTCGTCCACACGGCTGCGGCCTCAAATCTCGGGCAGATGCTCAACCGGATCTGCATCAAGGATGGGATCGGGTTGGTCAACATTGTGCGCAGCCAGCAACAGGAAAATCTGCTCCGCAGCATTGGCGCAACGTATGTCTGCAATTCCACTTCGCCGAGCTTTCTGGACGATCTCACCCGCGATATCGCGGCCACTGGCGCGACTCTGGCGTTTGATGCGACCGGCGGCGGACGACTGGCGAGCCAGATCCTGTCGTGCATGGAGACCGCGATCAACGCCAACGCGAAGACCTATAATCGCTATGGCTCTTCGGTCCACAAGCAGGTTTACATCTACGGTTCGCTGAACACGGGACCGACCGAGCTTGTGCGGAGTTACGGCATGGCCTGGGGCATCGGTGGCTGGCTGCTCTTTCAGTTCCTTCAGAAAATTGGCTCCGAGGCCTCAAGAGCCATGCGCCAAAGAATTCTTGCCGAATTGAAGACTACATTCGCCAGTCGCTATACGCGAACCGTTTCGCTTCAGGAGGCGCTACAGATCGAGCACTTCTCTGCCTATACAAAGCGGGCGACTGGCGAGAAATATCTGATCAATCCCAACAAGTAGGGTGCGCGGGGCCAGCTGCGGCACGTGGAAGAAGCTAAGGTTGGCGAAAATGAAGAATTCCGCGCTAGGGTATGACGTAAGTGTGCTCAAGACGGTTGCTGAATGCCGTACCGTGATGAAGCGAGCAAAAGAGCAAGGAAAGGATGATGTTTACGCCGCCGTGTTTCGACGGCAATGCGCTCTCGTGGGCCATGAAAATGATGACCCCACCGACCCGCTAATCCGCGATTTTCACGAAACGCTCGCCGCGTATGAGCAACTCCTGAGTGAGAAAAACGGCAGAAATCAACCGGCTGGACGCACAAGGCAAAAGATCGCGAATAAGGGTGTGCATCAATCTTTGATCGAATGGACACGGGGGAAAATTGAGACGAACGGTTTCAAGTTGCTCGTGGAGGCCGGGTTACCCGAATTTACGGGCGAATACCTTGTCGTTCGGTACGCAAACAGATTTCCAGAGGACGTCGTCGCGCTCGCTCGCGAGCGATTACAGCGTCACGACATCGCCCTCCCGCAACCTTCGCCTGCCGCGTCTGTAATCTGTGGCATCAAATGACCAATAAGCTGACCCTGGCCGGTGGTTACATCGGGCGGAAGGGCCAGGTCGCCTGCGAGTCAGTGGCTGTCCTATTCCTGAGGGCTAACAAAATGCCTGAAACGCATCGCACATGTCCAGATCAAGGGGGAAGCTCTGGTGGTGCGGCGAAAGACGGACCCGGTTGGACGTCAGTGCTCTCACCCCTCCAAAAATCTGCCAAAGTAGTTTTGGTTTACCGAGGGGGAGGAGGGTTCTGACGGGTGGCAGAGGCGAGGTAGGGGCTGGCCGCTCGGGCGCGTTGTCGCGGGGAGGCGACCAGCGCGCTGTTTTACCCTGTTCGTCGTCACTGCCTTTTTCGGTGTTTGGCTCGCCTGCGGGCCTTCTTCATAGCAGGCAGTTGAAGGCCACCTGATGGTTGCAGATCGAGCCGAGAAAGAGACAGGCTGCGGGCTAAGAATTGACGGGTTTTTGGAAGTTCGTTCGCGGGCGTTCGGGAACGTTTATTGGGTAAATGTTGGGCACGTCGATCTATTAGGTGTCAAATATAAATACAAGACACTGATTTCATTGGCGCTCCCTAGGGGAATCGAACCCCTGTTTTCGCCGTGAGAGGGCGACGTCCTGGACCGCTAGACGAAGGGAGCGTTAGCGCGATGCCCATGGCAAGGCGGCTTCTATAGACGGGCTGCGTCGCTCCTGCAAAGAAAATATGGTGCGGCTTTCGTCTCAATACGTGGCACGGCTGGCGCGCCCCGGGCTCTTTCACTCCGCCGCGTCGGACCGGGCGGGCGGATGCGCCGGCTTGTCCGCATCGGCTTTTTGCGAGGATTCCAGCGCCACAGCTATCCGGGCGATTTCCTGGCCGAGACTTGAAATCGTCTTGCGCAAGGCGGGATATTCAGGCGCTGCACCTGCGTCGTTGGCGGCCGCAGGTGGATTCGTTGTCGGTTCGGCAGTCTGCGGCGCCTGTGCGCGCGCGGCGCGCAATTCCTCGCGCAGCTTCGCAATATCCGCGCGGGCCGTTTCGTTCTCGCGCCTCTGCGCGGCAAGCGCGCCGTCGACCGCCGCTTTGCCGGCGCGGGCGAGTTCCGCCTCAGCCGCGTTCTTGCGCTCCATGGCCCTGATCGCCTCGTTGTGTTCGCCGATGCGGGCGGACAATTCACGCACGCGCCGCCGCTCGTCCTCGATCAGCCGTCCGGTTTCGGCGAGTTCCGAGGTCATGCGCTGCTTCTCGCGCTCCGCCATGCGCATCGCGGCCTGCATTTCTTCGATGCGGCGCGCCTGCGCCTCGAAGTCCTGCTGCAAGGCTTCGCGACGCGTGCGGGCATGCTGCGCGTCAGCACGGAACTGGTCGCGTTCACGCGCCAGAAGCTCCTGCTCGGCCTGCCCGTCCTCGAGTTCCACGCGGAGCAGCGAAATTTCCCGGTCCAGCGATTCGATGTCCGCCTCGCGGCCAGAGAGCCTGGTTTCCAGCCCGGCGATGACAGCGCGCTGCTCATCGGATTGGCCACGGAGCGCCGAATGAGCGACGTTGAGCCCGTCAAGCGCGTCCTGCCGTTGCGTAAGCAAGCCCTCGGCATCGTAAAGCTGCTTCAGGCTGGCCGCGAATTCCGCTTCGGTCTCTGCGATGCGCGCGCGTGCGGTGACGAGCGCTACGGATGTGGCCGCAAGTTCGTTGCGGGCGGACGCGAGTTCTTCGCCAAGGCCCGCCGCCTTGATCGCGCGTTCGCCCAGTTCGACCCGCTCGCGGGCCCGTGCCTCGTTCTGGGCTTCCAGCCTCTGCTCGAGCTTGCGCTGTTCGGCCGCGAATTCCGCCCTCAGCTGGTCGCGCTCTGCCACGACTTCCGCCATCGAAAGCGGGATCTGCATCTCGATCTGCCGCCGCGACAGGATCATGGCGCGCCGACAGAACGCTGGCAGAAACAGCAGCGTCAGGAGTCCCGCAACCAGGAACCCCAAGGCAAAGATCATGATCTGTTCGATGAACACGGGGCCGTTCGTCCCGACGCGGATATGGGCCGGACCATGCCATGCCCGGTTCGCGAAAGCAAAGCCGCGCAGTATCAGGTGCGTGCGGCCAAATACCTGCTTAAGCTCCCAAACCCGTCAGAATGGGTTCCAGGTCGATTTCGGCGTGAACTTGAGATAGCCGAGATTGACACCGAGCCTTGCCCCGACCCCGGAACGGATCGGCACGATCACAACATCGTCCGCGGTCAGCGCCGTAAAGCCGAAGCCGCCGACGAGGTAGGCCGAACCGTCGACGCCGCCGAACCGACGGTAGATCGCACCAACGGCCGGGAGGTTATAAACCAGCATCATTGTGCGCGCGCCGTCCGCCCCGGCGTCGAAGCCGAGCGACGGGCCCTGCCAGAAGATGCGCTGGTCGCCAGCGTTGCGCGTGTACATCGTGCCTTCGCCAAAGCGCGCCCCGGCCACGAAGGCGCCTGACGCCTCCTGTCCGAGAACATAAGCGTTCGGCTGGCCCCAGCGGCGGGTCGCCTCCTCGACGACTTGCGCCAGACCGCGCGAAATCGTGCCGAAAAACCGGTGCCCGCTGTCGACGAGTTGCTCCGGCGCGAATTTCTGGGGCTTTTCCTGATAGGCGAAGGCCGTCCCCGATGCGACCAGGCCGGCGAGTCCGCCGCCCAGCGCCTTCATCGCATCCCTGCGCGAATGTCCGCTCATCGAATCTGTCCCTCTCGAAGATGCGCGCAAAAGCTGCGCTTCAATATTGGCCGTCCTGTGGCGTCGCTGCGCCGGTTTGACGGACAGCCCGGCTGACTGGCAGGCTCGCGCATTATGGTTAAGGAGGGGTTGACGCGACGCGGAAAGGGCTGTCACCCGGCCGCGTTGGCGATCAATTCTTTGGCTGCCGCGCAATCGCCGAAGGCCACGAAAAACGGGCTGGCGAAGCGCGGATTGCCGTAACGCAGAGGCTCGCCATTCTGCTGCAGCAGAACGCCTCCCGCCGCCCGCAAAACCGCATCGCCCGCCGCAATGTCCCATTCATTGGTCGGGCCGAAGCGCGGGTAGATATCTGCGTGACCCTCCGCGATATGGCAGAATTTGATCGACGAGCCCGACCTGCGCGCCGTGACCACACCGCAGGAGCGCACGAAATCCGCCGCCCGCGCGTCGTCGAAGGCGCGGCTCACCACGGCGATCGAAGTCGGCGCGTGAAAGGCCCGCGCCCGGATCGTTTGCGCTGCCCCGACTTCGGCGGCGCCGGCCGGATCGACGACCGGGCATTTCCACGCCTTGCCTGAACCGTCTGCGCCAGTCGCGCCACACCATAATTCGCCCGATGCAGGCGCATAAACAGCGCCGGCGACGGGCGCCCCCGCCGAGATCATCGCGATATTGACGGTGAATTCGTCGAGCCCGGCGACGAATTCGCGCGTGCCGTCGAGCGGATCGACAAGGAGAAACTGGCCCCCGGCGACAGGCCGGTCGCCGGCCGCAACGGCTTCTTCCGCCACAACCGGCAAATCCGGATAAAGCGAACGCAAAGCCTTGATTATGATCACTTCCGCCAATTCGTCCGCTTCGGTCACCGGCGAAGAATCGGCCTTGGATCGAACCGCCAGCGCACCTGCACGGATTCTCAAAATCTCCCGCCCGGCCGCAACGGCGATATCACCGAATTGCTTCGCAATTGCGATGCGCGTGTTCAGAGGATCACGACTTTCAGCCTCGTGGGCGACCATGAAGTCAGGCGCTCCCTGTGTGCCGCCGCTTTTGCGGACGGGCGAATCGCTCGCGATATATTGCCAGCAGATTCGACAATCGAGGTTGATCCGGCAATATCTTTTCAATCCCTGTTCGCAACGTCCGGGCAGTTCTGTATCGTGCATTGTTGCGATTCGCCCAGCAGACAGTGATCTGTCGCGAACCGGATCGCCCTCGTTTCCCGTTTGCGTTGTCCTGCGTCCCAACTTTCTCAAGCACGGGAAAACCGATGCCTGCCGTCCAGCTCGATCCGCTCGATCTCGCAGCCTTGCTCTGCTCGAAGGTCTGTCACGATGTGATCAGCCCGGTAGGCGCCATCGTCAACGGCCTCGAACTGCTCGAGGAAGAGCGCGACGCCGAAATGCGCAACGAAGCGCTGAAACTGGTGCAGCGCAGCGCCAAGACGGCTTCCGCGAAACTGCAATTCTGCCGGTTGGCTTTCGGCGCAGCTGGTTCGGCCGGCGCTTCCATCGACACCGGCGACGCTGAACAAGTAGCGCGCAGCCTTTTGGCCGACGACCGAACGAAGATCGAATGGAACGCCGCCCGCCTCCTCCTGCCCAAGAACAAGGTGAAGCTGCTGCTCAACATGTGCATGATCGCTGCGGCTGCCATTCCGCGCGGCGGCGTCATCCAGGTATCGATAACCGGCGACGGCGAAACGACGGCGCTGCGGGTCGCCAGCACGGGATCGCATGTGCGCCTCGCCAGCAGCATCACCAGCCTTCTGGCGGGCGCGCCGGAGGGCGGCACGGTCGATGCCCATGGCATTCAGGCCTATTACACAGGCCTCGTGGCGCAGGCGACGAACATGTCCATCGGCATCGAATCGACACCCGAAGGCGTCACCATCGAAGCCAAGCCCGTCACAGCCGAAGAACCGGCAGCAGCGGAAAGCTGAAGACTTTCAAGCCTCCCTTAACCCATTTCGGTTCATGGTGCTCCCTGCTGCTGCGCCCGCTCCGGTGCGCGCCGGTCCGGGCTGTCCATGGAAGAGTTGCTGAACGATTTTCTTGCAGAGACGGCTGACCACCTCGAACAGGTGGGATCGCAGATTGTCCATTTCGAACAAAATCCATCCGATGCCTCGGCAATCGCCAACATTTTCAGGCTCGTCCACACGATCAAGGGCACCTGCGGTTTTCTCGAACTGTCGCGCCTCGAAGCCGTCGCTCACGCTGCGGAAAACCTGATCGGCCTTGTGCGCGACCGCGGATACGCAGATACGGCTCACGTTAGCCTCATCCTCACTTCGATCGATCGCATCCGCTCCATTCTCGACGGCATCGTGACCGATGGCGCCGAACCCGTGGGCAACGACGAAGAGTTGATCGCGGCGCTCGAAGACTACGCCGAAGGCAAAACCCCGCCGGATCTTCCGGTGGCCGCCGCGCCCGTCACGCCTGCCCCCGCGCCATCATCCCACGTCCGGGAAAAAATTCGCGCCGAGGACAAAGTCGAGACGTCCAATGGACTGGCACGCGAGCCTTCGACCATTCGCGTTGCGCTCGGCACGATCGAACGCATCATGCGTCTCGTGTCGGAACTCGTCCTGACGCGCAATCAACTGCTCGAACTTGCGCGCACGCTTCCGCATGACGAATTCGCCGCGCCGCTCCAGCGCCTCTCGGGCGTGACCAGCGATTTGCAGGACGGCGTGATGCGCGCGCGTATGCAACCCATCGAACGGTTGTTCGGTCCCCTGCCGCGCATGATCCGCGATCTCGCGCACGACCTTGGCAAGAAGGCCGAACTTGTGCTGGAGGGCTCCGATACGGAACTCGATCGGCAGATGATCGATCATCTGCGCGATCCCATCACGCATATCATCCGCAACTGCATCGATCATGGCATCGAAACGCCGCAGGATAGGATTGCAGCGGGCAAGTCGGACTACGGCACGATCAACATATCCGCTTCGCACGAAGCCGGGCATATCACCCTGCGCATCGCCGACGATGGCCGCGGTCTCGACGTCGAACGCATCAGGGAAAAGGCGCTGGCGCTCGATCTCGCCACGGCCGACGACCTTGCCCACATGGGTAACGAGGAACTCTGCCGGTTTATTTTCTCGCCCGGTTTCTCGACAGCGAAAAACGTCACCAACGTCTCCGGCCGCGGCGTCGGCATGGACGTCGTACGCGAAAATATCGAAGCCATCGGCGGCGGCGTCACCCTTTCGACGGCGCGCGGGCGCGGCACGACATTCATTCTCAAGGTGCCGTTGACACTTGCGATTGCACCAGCGCTGATTTTCGAGGTCGAGGGGCAGCGGTTCGCCATCGCGCAACACGCGGTTGTCGAAGCCGTGACCTGCGGACAGGGAGGACAAAGTTTCCTCCAAAACGCGCAGGGCGCGCCCATGCTGGCGCTGCGCGAAAATTTGCTGCCCGTCGCCGACATGCGCTCGATCTTCGGTTTTGTGCCCGCTGGTACAGATACCCAGCGTCTTGCCATCGTCGTACGCACGGGCATCACGTCCTTCGCTCTGACTGTCGACAATGTCGCCGACGTGCAGGAGATCGTCGTCAAGCCACTGAATGGCGCATTGTCGCAACTCGGCCTCTATGCCGGCAGCACGATCCTCGGCGACGGCTCGGTCGTCCTCATCGTCAATCCAGCCGGGCTTGCATCGCGCATCGGGCTCGAAAACTCGAATCAGCTGCGTGTCGATACGGCGCCGCAGGATTTGCCGCCGGAGAAAAAGGCCACCAATCTTATTCTATTCCGGGCTGGATCGGGCGCTTTGAAAGCACTGCCCCTGTCGCTCATCTCACGCATCGAAAGCGTGAAGAACAAGGATATTTCCACCTCGGATGGTCAGTGGGTCGTCATGCATCGCGACGCGTTGATGCCGGTCATCGACCTCTGCGAAACCGGGTTCGATCGCTCGGCCCGCGACCAATGGCCGGTGCTTGTCGTCGGCGTGGGCGGCGAACCGATGGGTCTGCTGGTCAGCGAAATCGTCGACATTGTCGAGAGCTTTCTCGACATCGAAATTGCGGGCATCACGCCTGCCGTCATCGGATCGACGACGATACGCGGCGAAGCAGCCGAAGTGCTCGACCTTGCCCACTACATGAAGGCCGCGCGTCCCGGCGCCTTCGAACGTGGTCACGCGAAACGCTTCCGCGTGATGCTCGTCGACGACAAACTGTTCTTCCGTGACCTGCTCGCGCCCGTTGTTTCCGCCGCCGGCTATGAAGTCACGACATTCGCTTCCGCTGCGGAAGGACTTTCGGCATTCAAACGCGGCTTCGGATTCGATGTGGTGGTCACTGATGTCGATATGCCCGACATGGACGGCTACAGTTTCGCGCGCTTGCTCGCCGAAAATCCGCGCACGAAGAACATACCGGTGGTAGCGCTCGACGCCCATGCCGGCAGCGCCGTCATAGACGCCGCGCGTCAGGCCGGCATGCGCAATGTCATCGGCAAATTCGATCGGCAAGGGTTGCTGACAGAGTTACGCAATGTGCTCGAAGCCAGCGCCTTCACATCTTCCGCACTGGAACAAAGAATGTCGCAGGAGAAAGCCGCATGAACCGGCCCACGCCCGCACGCACGTCCAACGCCGCCGCGACAAAGCGCCAGGTGATATTCACCGTCGGCGTCGGCGGCGAGCGCTTTGGCCTTCCCATCGATTGCGTGCGCACCGTGTTCCGCTCGTCCGCCATTACGCCGGTACCGCTTGCGCCCAAGCGTATACTTGGTCTCGTGAACCTGCGCGGACATGTCGTGACAGCCATCTGCATTCGCGACGTCCTCGGCCTTGAGCGCAACATGCAGCCTGAGCAACTCATGGTCGCCATCGAACATCGCAACGAAGGATTCGCGCTCGCGGTCGATTCGGTAGGAGACGTGCTCGAACTGACCGAAGAGGACAGCGTCGAGCTGCCGATGTCGGTTACCCCCGCGCGCCGCGCTGTCACTGCAGACGCCTATCGCACACTCGACGCGATCGTACCCGTTCTCGACATCGAGGCGCTCACTGGCGCTGGAACAAAATCGCTTGCCGCATGAAATCGCACACGGAGCAAATAAGATGAAACAAGTGCTTGTCGTCGACGACTCGATCGTCATCAGGAAAGTCGCACGCCGCATTCTCGAAAGCCTTTCGCTGCAGATCGCGGAAGCCGAAGACGGCAGGCAGGCGCTCGCGGCCTGTTCGTCGCAGATGCCGGACGCCATTCTGCTCGACTGGAACATGCCGAACATGGACGGTTTCCAGTTCCTGCGCGAACTGCGGAAAATGGCAGGCGGCGCCAAGCCAAAGGTCGTCTTCTGCACGACCGAGAACGACATCGCTCACATCGCGCGGGCCATGCATGCCGGCGCAGACGAATACATCATGAAGCCCTTCGACAAGGAAATCGTCCGCTCAAAGTTCGCAGAAATCGGACTGTGCTGAGGCAAGCCTCTTGAGGCAGACACGACGTAAGTCCAGCGCTACGAATTGATCTGTATTTCCCGAAGGACAAGAGAGCGTGCCGAACCGCCCGCGCAATAAGCAGTCGCCTGCTCATGCCCCGCGCCCGCCGCAGCGGCCGCAGGCTATCGTCGTTGCAGCTTCCACCGGAGGCCCGCAAGCGCTGGCGACTCTTTTTTCTTCTCTTGGTCCGCAATTGTCTGATGTGCCCGTGTTCGTCGTGCTGCACATGCCCGCGCCGTTCGCCTCGGTCGTAACGGGTCAGATCCAGAAGCTTTCGACGCGGCCCACAAGCAGCGCGATCGACGGCGAAATCGCGAGAGCTGGCCACATCTATTTTGCGCCGGGCGATTTTCATCTTTCGCTCAGGGATCGCGGTCTGTCGGTCTCGATGCATCTCGATCATGGTCCCGAACTCAACTTTTGCCGTCCGGCCGCAGACATCCTCTTTTCCTCGGCCGCGAAGATTTATGGCTCCAGCCTGATTGCCATCGTTCTCAGCGGCATGGGCAGCGATGGCTGCGCGGGCGCAGTCCACGTCGCAAAGGCGGGCGGCCTCATCTTTGCGCAGGACGAAGCCTCGAGCGCCGTCTGGGGAATGCCCGGAGCCGTCGCCGCAGCCGGCGTCTCACACCAGATCCTTCCGCCGCAAGACATCGCGGCTCATGTCGCGAGATTGCTTATCGCCGGCCGCGCCGCGGAGGCCGCGGCATGAGCGAGCTCTTCGACAGGTTTCGCGCCTTCATCCTGAAGCAGACCGGCATCGCGCTCGAACCCGAGCGCGACTACATGATCGAAACGCGGCTCTCGCCCGTTCAGCGCGCCTTCGGTCTGCCTGACCTGTCAGCGCTGCTTGCGCAGGCGATGGCTGACCGGCATCCGGAGCTGGCGCGCGCAACGGTCGAAGCGATGCTGACCGGCGAAACTTTTTTCTTTCGCGACCGGCAGGTCTTTCACGCGTTACGCGAAACGATCCTGCCCGACGTTCTGGAGGCGCGCAAAGACCTGCGCCGCCTGCGCATCTGGTGCGCCGCCTGCTCGACCGGCCAGGAACCTTATTCCATCGCCATGATCCTCGACGAGGAAGCGCGTCATCTGCGCGGCTGGCAGATCGAGATCGTCGCGACCGACCTTTCGCAAGGCGCTCTCGATACGGCGCGCGAAGGGCTTTACAACCAGTTCGAGGTTCAGCGCGGACTGCCCGTAGCCCTGTTGCTCAGATATTTCCATCGCGACAGGGATCGCTGGCGCATCGCGGAGCATTTGCGCTCCATGGTCGAGTTCCAGCAACTCAACCTCACGGCGGATCGCGCGCCCTCGGGCGTCTTCGATCTCATCTTCTGCCGCAACGTGTTGATGTATTTCGAACCCGGAATGAAGCAGGAGATTCTCGCACGAGCAGGCGGGGCTATGGCCCGGGATGGCTGGCTGGTGCTAGGGGCGACCGAGAATACGGCCGGTCTGGACAGCAATCTTGAGCAGGACCCACGCATTCCCGGCGCCTATCGCCCACACGATCCCGCCGCCGGACGGGTGATCAATATCTCATCGCGGATCCGGGTGTCCGGATAGCCACCGCGAGTGCGGCCAATGCCGGAAACGAAAAAGCCCCGCCGCAATGGACGGGGCTTTTGATTTTCGAAGATCGGGAGATCAGGCCGGTACGCGCTCTTCCGCCTCGGTCGGCTCGCGCAGCACATAGCCGCGGCCCCAGACGGTCTCGATATAGTTGCGGCCCTGGCTCGCGTTGGCGAGCTTCTTGCGCAGCTTGCAGATGAAGACGTCGATGATCTTCAGTTCCGGCTCGTCCATGCCACCGTAGAGGTGATTGAGGAACATTTCCTTGGTAAGGGTCGTGCCCTTGCGCAAGGAGAGCAGCTCAAGCATCTGATATTCCTTGCCGGTCAGATGCACGCGGGCGCCGTGAACCTCGACGGTCTTCTGGTCGAGATTGACGATGAGATCGCCTGTCGTGATGACCGACTGCGCGTGGCCCTTGGAACGGCGGACGATCGCATGGATGCGGGCGACCAGTTCGTCTTTGTGGAAGGGCTTGGTCAGATAGTCGTCGGCGCCGAAGCCGAGGCCCTTCACCTTGTCCTCGATGCCGGCGAGGCCGGAGAGAATCAGGATTGGCGTCTTGACCTTGGCGACGCGAAGGGTCCGCAGAACCTCGTAGCCTGACATGTCGGGCAGATTGAGGTCCAGAAGAATGATGTCGTAGTCGTAGAGTTTGCCGAGATCGACGCCCTCTTCGCCGAGATCCGTCGTATAGACGTTGAAGTTCTCGGATTTGAGCATCAGTTCGATGCTCTGTGCGGTCGCGCTATCGTCTTCGATCAGTAATACGCGCATGTGTGGTCCCCAACTTGCCCCGTGTGCTGCGACTGCGGTACCCACGCTCGCGTCATGTCACGGACAATCAGCAATATGTCCCGAGTGCGACTCGGCTGTTGCCAGCGTCGTAACGTTAACGGCGAATGGTTAACAAACTCTGATTCATCGTGACAAGGGGCTGAACGAATCTTCATGAATTTGTTCTGCGTCCGCGTTGCGATGAAACTCCTTGCGACCGAAAGTTCATCTTTTAGGTGAAGAACGCCGTTTCGCGAGGGTTTTGTGACGTTTTGCTTCCGCAGCCTGCCCTCCTCACGGAGACGCCAGCAGCCCGAAGCGGTTAATGGCTTGCGCCGGTCTGTGCTCGCCGGCCCCTCAATAGTTGGTAATACCCTTTAACAATTGGTTAACACAGCGCGCTGGCGCGGACCTTTTCATCTCTGCACCCTATAAAATTCACCAAACCGCCGGTTCAGGTAACAAAGGGGCAACTTCCTTCTGACATGGTGAATCTGTCTCGCGGATATCCGGCACGAGGCCGCCCCACGGCGACCGAAGCGCTCATGTAAACACTGCGTCTGGAGTATTGCGTAATGAAGTCGCGGGATTCGCTGATCCGTCTCAAGAAGTTTCAGGCCGACGAAAAGGCCCGCCGTGTCGCCCAGATCGAGGCGATGATCGCCGAGTTTTCCCGCATGATCGGGGATCTCGACCGGGAAATCGGTGTCGAGGAGCAGCGCTCCGGAAACTCCGACCCTGCCCATTTCGCCTACTCGACCTATGCGCGCGCGGCCCGCACCCGCCGCGACAATCTCCAGAACTCGATTGCCGAGTTGCGCGACCAGGCCGAGGAGGCCAAGCGCCTTCACGGCGAAGCCCTCGAAGACCTCAAAAAGGCCGAGAGCCTCGACGGCCGTGAAAAGGCGATGGAGCGCATCACAGACATGGTCCGTCCGGACATGGACGTGATGGCGCTGCGCACCGCCCGCGCCTGACAATTCCTGCAGCTGAATTCCGACGGGCCGGCCGACGCCGGCCCGTGCTTTTTCGCGTTATCCGAAATTTGGCGACTTAGGACGCGCCGTCTTCTTTTTCAAAACGCGTTCACCTACCTCCTGCGACATTCGCGGGCGAAAGAGCCGCCATAGGTTCTTCGCTCGGGCGATGGAGGTTTGAGATGAATGTCAACAGGCGTTCCTTCTTCGGTGTTGCCGTCGCTTCGCCGTTTGCGGCGAAGGAAGCCGCCAAGAAGGTCATAGAGCAGGCCGCAAGCTTGCAGGCCATGCAGGCGAGCGGCGTCAGCTATTACAACGACTCGCTCTACACGGGCATTTCGACGTCGAGCGTCAACGGCCCGATGCGCAGCCTGTGGGAAGCCATCCGCGACATGGGCGTGCCGGACTGGAAGCGCGAGGATCTGCGCGAGGATTCCCGCCGCAGCCGCACGCTCGATCCCGATCTGGCGGCCATGCGGAGCTTTTCGCTCAGCGCGAAAATGCGCATGCAATGGCAGCGGAACTATAACCTGCTGATCGACCGGGCGCTGCGCCAGACGCAGATGGAACGGGTGAAACGGGCGTTTTTCGAGTCCAACCCGGACATCTCGGAATATTGATCCGATCCGTACTATTACGGGGGCGCGCCTAACCATCGCGCCCCATTCTCTCCCTTGTTTTTTCTTAGGCTTTTTCTTGGCCGCAGCCCTTGCTTTTGTACTCTGCGGCATGCTCCAAAGTGCGGGATGGCGGATGCGGAGGGCGTTCGCCACACAAGAATTGCCGCGGCAGGGAATCCCAAACCGCGCAACATGTTCAAGGTCAGCATGAAGCGTCTGCTGGACTATTTCTGGCCGGTGGTCGGCCTTGTCGCCGTCGTCTGGTCCGTGCGGCTGCTCTACAGCAAGCTCGTGGCCGAAGCCTCGACAGACCCTGTCATCGCAAAAATTCTCGAGGACGGGAATCTCTGGAGCGACATCAGGACGATCGCCGGCGGCATCGGCCAGAAGCTCACTCACATCCCCGTGGAGTCCTATCTGCTGGCGGCGGCATCCACGCTCGTCGCCTATTGGGCGCTCGCCTGGTACGATCGCATCGCGCTGCTGCATCTGGGACGCGCGCGCGGCATTTCATGGTTGTATGTCGCAACCTGCTCTTTTGTGACCTACGCGCTGTCGCACAATATCGGTGCGTCTGTTTTTTCCGGCGGCATGGTTCGCCTTCGCGCCTATACGGCGAAGGGACTGACGGCGGCGGAAGTCGCGGTGCTCGTGGCCCTCTGCTCGTTCACGTTCGCCTTCGGCACAATTCTGCTGCTCGGAATCGTTCTCGTTTATGAGCCGCACATTCTCGCGCCCCTCGCCAAATTGTCCCACTGGTTCACCATCGGGGAGACCACGGCGCGCCTCATCGGCGTGGCCATGCTGGCGTTTTGCGCCCTCTACACGATCGGCGCCTGGCGCGGTTTCAAACCGCTGACCATAAAGAAGTTCAAGCTGGTCTATCCGACAATGCCGATTGTCGCCCGCCAGTACATCGCCGCGCCCATGGAGCTGATTGGCGCCGCCGGCATCATCTATTTTGCCCTGCCCGCTGAAGGAAATCCCGGCTTCATGGTGGTGATGGGCGCTTTCCTGCTGTCCTTCTCGGCGGGCCTGCTCTCACAGGTGCCAGGCGGCGTCGGCGTGATGGAAGCGGTCTTTCTGGCGATCATGCCGGGCATCCCGGCTTCGTCGGTTTTCGCGGCCCTGCTGATCTGGCGGCTGTTCTACCTGATCATCCCGCTGGCGCTTTCGATCCCGATCATCTTGCTGTTCGAAAAATCGCAGCTCGGGAAATCGGCGGACACGGCCCCAACCTGAGCCAGCGCTGCAAAAAAAGAAAAGCCGGCCCTTAAAACGCATCCCGAAAAAGTTGGAAGACTTTTTCGACAAGGATACACTCTGAAAGGACCGGCTCTTCGAATTGCTCCAGACCCGATTGCTCAGGCGCGGTATTGCTGTATCCGCGTAGTACGCAGCCCCGCGAGGCCATGCTGGTCGATCGAAGCCTGCCAGCTCAGGAATTCGTCCACCGTCAGGGTGTAACGGTTGCAGGCCTCGTCGAGGGACAGGAGGCCGCCCCGGACGGCTGCGACAACCTCGGCCTTGCGGCGGATGACCCAGCGACGCGTCGAAGCGGGCGGCAGGTCGGCGATAGTCAGGGGACTTCCATCGGGTCCGATGACATACTTGACCCTCGGACGATGAGCCTCACTCATGTTACTCACTCACTTCACCATGCAAACTCACGATGGACTGAAGGTAATCGCGGTCACTTAAGATTCACCTAAAGGAGGGGTTGGCGGAATTGCCGAAAATTCGCCCCAATTGAGCTTGTTTATTGACAATCCATTGCTTTTCGAAGGATTTCGTGCCCCTTCGGGACAAACGGCAGCGAAGCGTTAACCATAACGCGACCCTGCCTTCGAAAGGCCTCCTGCGAAGGCGGCGGAAGCGGCAGCGAAGGCGCGCCGTATTTGCGCCGGTTGCTTTTGCCGCCGGAATGGTTTTCAGCTTCGCGCACGCCCGGACAAGGCTTCCAAACCCAGCATGAGCATCGCCGAGACATTTACGACAACGCCCGCGTCACGCGGTGACGCCGGTCCCACCGGCAGCCTCGGGCTGCGCAAGCCGGTCGAACAGACACGCGTCGTCGTCGCCATGTCCGGCGGCGTCGATTCCTCTGTCGTCGCCGCCCTGCTGCATCGGGAAGGCTACGATGTCGTAGGCGTCACCCTGCAGCTTTACGATCACGGCGCTGCGATCCATCGCAAGGGCGCGTGCTGCGCCGGGCAGGACATTCACGACGCGCGCCGGGTCGCGGAGAGCCTCGGCATCCCCCATTACGTGCTCGATTACGAGTCCCGATTCCGCGACAAGGTGATGGACGCTTTCGCGAAGTCCTATGTCGAGGGCGAGACGCCGATCCCCTGCGTCGCCTGCAATCAGCACATCAAGTTTGCCGACCTCTTCGACACCGCCCGCGAACTCGGCGCGGACGCGCTGGCGACCGGCCATTACATTTCCTCGCGCGAACTGGGAGATGGAACGCGTGGGCTTTTCCGGGCTTCCGACCCCGACCGCGACCAGAGCTACTTTCTGTTCGCGACGACCCGGGCGCAGCTCGAACTCCTGCGCTTCCCGCTCGGCGACCTGCCAAAGCCCCGCGTGCGCGAACTGGCGCGCGAATTCGGCCTCGCCGTCGCCGACAAAGCGGACAGCCAGGACATCTGCTTCGTGCCTTCAGGCAAGTACACGGATGTCATCGAAAAGCTGCGGCCCGACGCCGCCGAACCCGGCGACATCGTTCATGTCGACGGGCGCGTGCTGGGACGCCATCGCGGGATCATCCATTACACGATCGGCCAGCGCCGCGGCCTTGGCATCACCGACAACGCCGCCTCGCGCGGCGAGCCCCTGTTCGTCGTCAAGCTCGACGCCGCGACGCGCCGCGTGATCGTCGGACCTCGCGAAGCGCTGGAGACACGCATTGTCTCGCTGCGCGACATCAACTGGATCGGCGACGGCCCGTTCGCGGCGCTGCCCGCAGAAGGCGTCGAGATCGCCGTTCGCACGCGCTCGACGCGCCCGCCTGTCGCCGCGCGCCTCTATCGCGGCGAGAACGGCGCGGCGCATGTCGAACTGCTGGCCCCGGAAACAGGCGTCTCGCCCGGGCAGGCCTGCGTTTTATACGATAGTATGGACGGGTGCGCGCGCGTTCTCGGCGGGGGAACTATCTGCGCGCAAGGCGAGGGGAAATGAGCGTCGACCACAAGCAGTCCGATATCACCCACACCAATGTCGAGGACGCCTACGCCCGCTGGGCGCCGATTTACGATCGCGTCTTCACCGCCGTGATGAAGCCCGGCCGCCTCGCTGCAGCGGAAGCGCTCAACCGCGTCGGCGGACGGATTCTCGATGTTGGCGTCGGAACCGGCCTCGAACTGCCGATGTTTTCAGGCGCGAAAAGCATCGTCGGCATCGACCTCTCCGCTCCCATGCTGGAGATCGGCAGGAAGCGCGTCGCCGAACTCGGATTGAAGAATGTCGAGTCGCTTCTCGTCATGGACGCGATGAACCTCGAATTCCCGGACGCCAGCTTCGATGCCGCCGTCGCGCCCTATGTCATCACCACCGTTCCCGATCCCGCGCGCACAATGGACGAGATGGCGCGCGTCGTGAAACCCGGCGGCGAACTCATCATCGTCAATCACATCGCGGCGACCAGCGGTCCAATTGCCTGGATCGAGGGCATGATGGCGAAACGATCGGCCAAGCTGGGCTGGCGGCCCACTTTCCCGTGGGAAATCATCGGCGACTGGATTTCCTCGCGCGCCGATCTCGAACTGCTGGAGCGCCGCAAACTCAACCCGCTCGGCCTCTTCGCGCTCATCCGTATCAGGCGGAAATAGCTCCGGCAAAAGGCCCTGCTTTTCTTGACACCCCGCGCCCGCCTCCCTATACCGCGCTGCCTGCGGGTGGTGGCCAGCCACGCCTGCTGCGTGGCGGGGTAGCTCAGTTGGTTAGAGCACGGGAATCATAATCCTGGGGTCGGGGGTTCGAATCCCTCCCCCGCTACCATATAAGGGCCGAGAGCCTCTTTTCTGATAAATCAGGAGTGAAATGTGGCTGCCACGCAGGCCGATATCTTGCGCGCGCTCGAAGCGGTGCGTCTGCCCGACGGTACCTCGCTGCCGCAATCTGGCCGCCTCACCGATGTGATGGTGCGCGACGGCAAGGTGATTTTCGCCATCTCCGTGGAGCCCAGCGAGGCAAACGCACTCGAGCCCGTGCGCATCGCCGCCGAGCGTGCCGTGCGCGCCGTGCCCGGCGTGACGCAGGCTCTCGTCGGCCTCACCGGCGAACGGCCGCAAGGGTCGTCGCGGCCTGCGCCACCGAGACCTTCCACGTCTGCGCCGCAGCATCGCCTGAACGAAGCGCCAAAAGCCGTGAACCGCCCGCTCGAACTCAAGAACATCAAGAACATCGTCGCGGTGGCGTCGGGGAAAGGTGGCGTCGGCAAATCCACGACGTCGGCGAATCTCGCCATTGCCCTTGCGGGACTAGGACTGAAAGTCGGCATGCTCGATGCCGACATTTACGGTCCCTCGCAGCCGAAACTCTTCGGTCTCGCCGGCAAGCCGCGCGTCTCCGCCGACCGCAAGATCGAACCGCACGAACGCTATGGCGTGAAGGTGATGTCGATCGGCTTTCTGGTCGACGAGGATCAGGCGATGATCTGGCGCGGCCCGATGGTGATGTCCGCGCTGACGCAAATGTTGCGCGACGTGAACTGGGGCGAACTCGACGTTCTCGTCGTCGACATGCCGCCCGGCACGGGCGATGCGCAATTGACGATGGCGCAGCAGACGCCACTTGCCGGCGCGATCATCGTCTCGACGCCGCAGGATCTCGCGCTGATCGATGCGCGCCGTGGCGTCGCGATGTTCCAGAAGGTCAACGTGCCCGTGCTCGGTATTGTCGAGAACATGTCGTCATTCTGTTGCCCCAACTGCAACCACGTCTCGCCCATTTTCGGGCATGGCGGTGCCAAGGCGGAAGCCGAGAAAACCGGCGTGCGCTTTCTCGGTGAGGTGCCGTTGCATATGGAGATACGCTCGACTTCGGACGAGGGCCGCCCCGTAGCAGCGTCCAACCCGGACGGCGTGCATGCCAAGGCCTATATGGCTATCGCCAGACAAGTTGCGGAGCTGCTGCAAGCCGGCACGTCGACACGGGCTGTGCCGAAGATCGTGATCGAGTAGTCACGCTGCGGAACGCTTCGCACCGGAGCTTTCGAACTCCTTGAACAAGGCGGCAACTGCGGAAATGGCCAGCAGGGCAGCCGACGCCTTGCCACCGAGGCCCGTTGACCGCGCCAGCATTCCCGGCAGATCGGCTTTCGTCCTTGAAAAGAATGCGCTGAAATTCGATCCATAGCGATCGACAAGCTGCTGCTCGAAAGCTGTCGGCTTTACCGAACGCGAGATCACGCGACCGAGGTAAAGCGCAAATGCGCCGCTCGCCGCCGTCTTGAGCAGCATTCCCATGCGGCCGCCCTTTGATGATTGCTCGCGAGATGCCCGCGTTGTTGCACGCGCATCCTCGCCTTTTCGCTCCGTTCCATATACCCGGTTTGGCTCCGCCCCATCTTTTTGGTGAGCAGCGCTTTTCTTGTACGTCAGCCGCGACATCACGAACGTCGCGATGGAGCCCAAAGCCATATTCACGATCGACTTTCCCGCTTCCTGCGAGAAACGGCTTGTCGCCTCCGGCATCAGGGCTTTTGCGCCAGTAAGGACTGCTCCGAATCCTGTATCCAGCAATCGCGCAGGCGTCGTGGCCGCGGACAGATTGGAGCGCGCATCGGCAAGTCTCGCGCGCGCCGCAGCGGATTGGATCTGAAGTTCAGCGAGCGTCATTGGCTGCGCCCCTTTTGAGATTGGCCTTGAGGGCAGATATGTTCTTGCCGAATTCGTCGAGTGTGCGTTCCGGAACGGGCGACAATTTCATGATCGCCCCGATGCCATAGAGCAACAGCGCGCCGCCGAGCGCGAGAGCCACACCGCTCACGATCCAGGAAGACGCCTGCGGTGAAAATCCCGTGGACACGATCCAGAGATAAAGAGAAAACACCGCATAGGAGAGTGCAAAAACCAGAACGACCGCAGCGACAGCGAGCGCAGCGACGGCGCGCACGACGCGCGCCATCTTTTGCGACATCTCAACGCGAAACATCGAGAGATTCAATCGCAGCATGTCGGAGACGTTTGCTACGATATCGCTCAGCGAGCCCGAAATCGTGGGCGTATCCTTCTCAACCATGATCGCCCTCACGCGTCGACGACAAGACCTCTTATAAACCGCAGATCAGGCGCGGTTGGAGCTTGTCAACATGCGCGAGACAAGCATCCCCGCGACAACACCACAGGCGAGAAAAGCCATCGGGCGACGCTGCGCAAAGTCGGCCACGCCATCCATGATTTCGGTGACAGTCTTGTCCTTGATGTCGTTGGAGAAGTTCTCGACCGACGTCGCCGCGGTCTTGATGATGCCGGCGATTTGCGGCGCATCCTTTTCCAGACCTTCGGCCGCTTCGCGCGCGGATTGGGCTGCCTTGGCAACAGCGGCCGCGCCTGCGCTCTTCTGTTCTTCGATCGTCGAAGTAATAGCCTCGCCCGCGCTCCCTGCGATGGACTGGGCCGCCTCCTTGCCCTGCGCGTAAGCGACCGAACCGGCGATCTGCGCGGTTTCCAGAGCGTCCACAGCGGTCGACTTCGCAGCATCATAGGCTTCGGAGGCCTTTTCCTTCACCGTTTCGTATGTGCTTGTCGCCTGTTCTTTGGCTTTGTTGATGGTGTCGCCAGCGGTCGAACCCTTGTTGCCGGCATCGGTGCGAAAAGTCTGTGTATTGGCCATGATCTAGCTCCTCCAGAAGCAATGTCTGTGAAGCTGGAACGAGGGAATGCGCGTGTGGGTTCCCGTGACAGCAAAATATTTGCGTCTAGATTCCGACGCCCATCATCTGCCCGGCAGGATAGCGTGTGCCCGCGACCTTGCGGCAATCGACAGCTTCGCCAAGTTCGGCAAGGTGATCTGCATTCACCGATACCTCGAACGCACGCAAATTTTCTTCCAGGCGATGCGGCTTCGACGTGCCCGGGATCGGCAAGATGTCGGGTCCGCGCGACAGAAGCCAATTCAACGCCATTTGGCCCGGCGTCGCGCCGTTCTTCGCCGAAAGATCTTTCAGCGGGCCGACGAGCTTGATGTTGTTGTCGAAGTTCTCATCCTGCCAGCGCGGATGATCGTGACGGCGGTCGCTTTCCGAAAGATCGCTGCGCGCAGAAATCGCCCCGGTGAGATAACCCCGCCCGAGCGGCGAATACGCAACGAAGCCTATGCCGAGCTCGCGGCATGTCGGGAGAATCTCGTCTTCCACCTCGCGCGTGAACAGCGAATACTCCGTTTGCAAAGCGGTGATGGGCCATGTCGCCTGCGCGCGGCGGATGGTCTGGACGCCGGCTTCGGACAGACCAAGAAACTTGACCTTGCCACGCTCGACAAGACGCGACATCGCGCCGACGGTATCCTCGATCGGCACATTCGGATCGACGCGGTGCTGATAGAAGAGATCGATCTCATCGACGCCAAGACGTTTCAGGCTCGCGTCGCATGCCTGCGCGACATATTCGGGCCGCCCGTTGGCGCCCTGCGCACCGAGATTGCCGAATTTCGTGGCGAGGATCACATCGTCGCGTCTTCCCTTGATCGCGCGCCCCACGAGTTCCTCGTTCTTGCCCGCGCCATAGGCGTCGGACGTGTCGAGAAATGCTGCGCCGAGGTCGATGGCGCGATGAATGGTGGCGACGGCCTGCTCGGGGTCGGGCGTGCCGTAAAGCGGCGTCATGCCCATGCAGCCGAGGCCGATGGAGGGAACGGTCAGGGCGGCCTTGTCCTTGCCCAGGGTTCTGAACTGCATGTGCGCCTCCTGAAGATATCTTGCTGCCGGAAGTAGGCGCTCCGGCGCTGGCCCGCAAGCCTTGCAGTTGCGGCTAGGCAGAGACGCCGATCCGTTGCGCGGCAAGTTCCCGCAATTCGTACTTCTTGATCTTGCCGCTCGGCGTCAGCGGAAAGGCGTCGACGAATTCGATGTATTTCGGCAACTTGTGGCGGGCCATATGTGCGCGGCACCATTGCGCGATCTCTGCAGCATCGGAGGTTTCGCCGGGCTTCAACTCGATGAAAGCACAGCATTCCTCACCCATCTCGCGATCTGGAATGGCGACGAGCTGCGCCTGCGCAATCTTGGGATGCTGCTGCAACTGGTTCTCCACTTCGGCGGGATAGATGTTCTCGCCGCCGCGAATGATCATGTCCTTGAGCCGCCCGGTGATGCGCAGATATCCTGTTGCATCCAGTGTTGCGAGATCGCCGCTGCGCAGCCAGCCGCCATCCACAATGGTCTCAGCCGTGCGCTCCGGCATCTTGTAATAGCCGAGCATGAGGAGATAGCCGCGGATCTGCAATTCGCCCTGCTGGCCTATATCGGCGACACATTTCCGATCGTGGTCGTAAATGCGGATCTCCGTATGGGCGAGCGGCTGGCCGGCCGTGCCTGCGCAGAGTTCGAAACTGTCGCCGGGATTCGTCATGGTGACGAGCGGACTCGTTTCCGTCATGCCGAATATGACCATGGGGTCTGCGCCCATGCGCCGCTTCACCTCCTCCATCAGCGAGGGAAGGATGGTCGTTCCGCCTGTCCAGCACAGGCGAAAGGCAGAGAGGTCATAAGTTCTGCCCGACTTCGCATCCTCGTCCATCACGTCCATCATGCGGATGAACATGGTGGGCGCGCCATTGAGTATGGTCGCGTGTTCGCTCTCCATGAGTTCGAGGGCACGGCGGGCGTCAAAAGCGGGCATGGCAATGAGCGCAGCGCCCGCGGCGATGCATCCCAGCACATTGCAGACGCAACCGGCCGTGTGAAACAGCGGCATCGGACTGAGGATGCGATCCTTCTCCGAGAAGCCGCCGCGTGCGACTGTCATAATCCCATTGTTGAGCGTGCCGCGATGGGACAGCATGACGCCCTTGGGAGCGCCGGTTGTTCCACTGGTATATTGAATCTGCGCAGGATCGTGCGGGGCCACCTGAGACTGACGCTTCTCGACCTCCGACGCCGGCGTTGCGCTGGCGAGCGCGCGAAATTCGCTCATGCCGAGCGCGCCTCTGCAAGCGCCATCCATGCATACGAGACGCCGCAGCATCGGAAAGGCTTCGGCACGCAAAGGTTGTCCCGCATCTGTCCCTGCGGCTTCCGGCACGAGGCTGGCGATCATGCCGGCCACCGAGAATCCGCGGAATGCGCTGCAGTAGAACAGCGTGTGCACGTCGCCGTTCTCCAGCAGGTAACGCAACTCCGTGTCGCGATAGGCCGGATTGACCGTGACGAGCACCGCGCCGATCTTGGCCAAGGCATATTCGAGGATGATCCAGTCCGGACAATTGGGCGAAAGCACCGCCACCTTGTCGCCCTTGCCGACGCCGAGGCCGATCAGTGCGCGCGCATAGAGCACGGCATCGTCCTTCAGTTGTGCATAAGTCCAGGAGCGGTCGACGCCGGTTTCAGGCGCGCGGAATACGAGCGCCGGGGCATCGCGATGCGTTTGGGCGCGCAGGTCGAGCATTTCGCCGATGGTCTTTTCGGCAAGCTCAACCCCATAGCTTTCCGGAGTCCAGATTGCCTTCGTCGTCGACATCCCCATGACAGCGCCCGTTCAATGATTGCGGATCATCCACGCAATATATTTGAACGGGCCGACTGCGTCGACATTGTAGGACTGCCCAGGCGGCGCGCATCTATTTCGAAGCTGCCAGTCCGGGCAACCAGGTGATGAGCGGCGGAAACAGCCAGAAGAGGAACATGCCGAACACGATGATCCACACGAATGGCCATGAGGCCTTGTATATCTCGTTCATCGACAAAGTGGGTACGGCGCTCTTCATGGCGAAGAGCACGTAGCCGAACGGTGGCGTCAGGCCGCCGACTGTCGCGACGATGAGAAACATCGTCCAGAACCAGATGGGATCGAAGCCATAGTGGCCGAGCAGCGGCTTGTAGATGGGGATCAGCACCAGCATGATCGCGAGCTGATCGAGGAACATGAAGAGGAGGAACGGCACCGCCATCAGCGCGAAGAACATGAGCCAGCCCGGCAAGCTCAGATGCGTCACGAATTCGCCGATCGCGGCGGGGGCCCCGGTGAAGGAGAGCACCTGCGAGAACATCACGGCCGAACACATGATGACAAGGACGAGGCCCGTCACGGTGGCCGCCGTGGTGAAGGATTCCAGCAGCATTCTGAAGCTGAAGCGGCCGTAGATGAGCGAAGCGATGATGGCGCCGACGACGCCCGTAGCAGCCGATTCCGTCGGAGTCGCGACGCCGGCCATGATGAAGCCCATCACCATGAAAAAAACCAGCACGCAGGGCAGCATGCGCAGCATCGCCATGAGCGCGCTCTGCTTTGGCCTGCCGGTGGGATCGTCTTCGGCGATGTCGGGCGCGAGCGAAGGATCAATGCGTAGTTTGATGTTCACATAGATCAGGAAGAGGCCCATCAGGACAATGCCGGGAATGATGCCGGCGATGAGCATGCCTGCTGTCGAAACTTCCGCGAGCGCCGCGATGATGACGGCGAGAATGCTGGGCGGGATGATCGGGTCGAGGCTTGCGCCACCGAGAAGCGTGCCCGCCGACAGATTCTTGTTGTAACCGCGATTGACCATGGCGGGGTAGAGCGAGCGCCCGAGGAGCCCCGCGACTGCGATGGCCGCCCCCGAGAGTGCGCCGAGGATCGCGGACAGAAGGATGCTCAGATAATACTGGCGTCCGCGCACCCGGCCGACGAAACGATCCAGGCCATCGAAGACCGCTTCCATCGCGCCGGAGCGAAACAGGATTTCGCCCATGATGATGAAGAGCGGCACAGTTGCGAGCGCGCTGTTCGTGGCCGTGGAAAAGATCGAATTGGCAAAAAGGCCGAATCCTGCCGGGCCGAACAGGATCAACACGGCGCCGACATTCAGGACAAGGAAGGCGATGAAGATAGGCAAGCCAAGAAACAGCAGAATCAGCAGCGTGCCGAGTCCGCCGAAGAGAAGCATCCACCAGGTCATGCGGTGATTCCTTCAGCTTCCGGACGCGCAGGCCGGTCCCATATGTGCCACAGGAAATAGAGGCCGCTACTGACAAAACCGTAGGGAATGAATATCGATACCCACCATTTCGGCACGGGCCATTCCTGAATCGTCTCGATGCTGCTTTCGTACTGATTGAGCGATGCATCAAGGCAGAACCACGCCGCGAAGAAGCACATGAAAGCGGCCACTGCGCGCAAGACCGACTCGAACGCCACGCGGCGGCTTTGCGGCATGGCGTCGACGAGTATGTTGATCGTGACGTGCTCGTTGAGGCGCGTCAGGTTGGGAACGGCGAGGAAGATGGCCGCGCACAGGAAATAGGCGACAAGCGAGTTTGCCCAAAGCGTGGGGGCATTGAAAACATAGCGCGCGGTCACCTCATAGCTGAAGCAGAGACATATCAGGACCAGCAAGCCGATAGCCAGGTAATTGCCGGCAATCGTCACGATGTCATGCACGCGCAAGATCTGGCGCATCGCTCCCCCTGCAACACGTTGTGAAAAGGCGGCGCAGGTATTGAGCCTGCGCCGCCCCTATCAATGGATTAAAGGCCCATGCCCTTGTCGTTCACAAGCTTACGGAAGGATTCAGCCTCGGCCTTGTTCTTGGCGATGGCGAGATCCCACACTCCTTCGGCGAAGAGGGAGCCCATCTTGCCCTCGAGATCCTTCGACAGACGCGCTTCCCTCATCCCGGCTTTCTTCATGCCCTCGATCTCGTCCATGGCCATCTTGTCGTAATCTCTCCAGATGGTCTCCTCCATCTTGCGGCCGATGTCCTGCAGCACCTTCTTGTCCTCAGCCGAAAGGCGGTTGAACGTGTTGGTGTTGATGAAGAGCTGCAGCGTGCTGATGCCGAAGAAGGGCTGCACGAAATGCTTGGCGACTTCAGGCCATTTCATGTCGACGACGCCGACGCTCGGCCAGGCCGCGCCATCCACTACGCCCTTCTCGAGAGCGGTGTAAACGTCGGTTGGCGCGAGAACCACCGGCGATGCGCCGAGCGCCTTCAGCAGGGGATGATAGGTCTGTGTGCCGCGGATCTTGCGGCCCTTCAATGTGCCATCCGGCCCGACAGCATCACGCAGGATGATCTGATAGCCGGACTTGCCCTGGGGCACGAAGGCGAGCGTCGTGACGCCAAACTTCTGATAGTGCTTGTTGGCGAATTCCCAGACGCCGGTTTCACGGCGCTTGGCGGGGTCGCCATTGATGCCGTCGAGCGCCATGCCGATACCGGTCGTGCCCGCATGATAGGCGCCGTGGGTGATGAGGATATCGAACACGCCAGCACCGACAGGCTGCAATTGTTCGAACGCAGGCACCGCTTCAGGTCCGCTGCGCTTCACGGTGAGGCGGCCCTTCGACTCTTCCTGCACCATGCGCATGAACATCTGTTCCGTGCCCCATGTGCCCTTGTTATTCGGCGTCCAGCTCGAAAGATATTTCAGTTCGAGCGCGCTCGCCGTGGTCGCGGCGAGCGATGCGGCGATGGCGATGCTGCCTATGATGATTCCAGCTGTCCTGAACATTGCTTTACCTCCTGCTTAATGTCTGCGTTCTGGCTGCGGTTCATCCCTTGAGATAGTTCACCGCTATCGTGTTGAAGGCCTCGGCCTCGTCGATATGCGGGCAGTGCGAAGCGTTCTCGAAGACATGCAATTGCGCGCCCGGCACTTCCTTCTGCAGTTTCGGGCCGAAACCCTCCATGCGCAAGGGGTCTTTCGCGCCGGTGACAAGCAAAACCGGACATTTGACGTCGGAATAATCCGGCTTTGCCATCGCGAAACTCGCCGGTTCGCGCCACGGCGCCTTGAAGCGCACAGCCGCCGTGCATTCCCATGCGCCCGGCGCGATCGAGAGCTGGTGCCGGCGGTCGATATAGGCATCGTCCTTGTTGACGGTGGGATTGGAGAACATCACTTCGACAATGCGGCGCATGTGATCGCGCGTGCCGTCGTAAGTATTGAGGATTTTGCGGGCATCATTGTCCGGCACATCGCCTCCGCCGGAAATAACCACGGCTTTCGCGACGGGCCATGGACAATCCCTGCGGGCGATGGTCGAAAGCAGCATCGTGCCGCCCATCGAATTGCCCATGAAATGGGCCGATGTGATGCCAAGGGTGTGCAAAAACTGCGTGATGTGATCGATGCGGTAATTCCACATGTTGTCGAAAGAGAAGACCTTGTCGGTCTTGCCAAAGCCGGCCCAGTCAGGCGCGACAACGCGGAAGTGTTTCGACAGCGCGCCGATATTGCGCTCCCAGCTCAATTCGCAGCAGCCGCCGAACTCGCCGCTGTGAAGCAGGACGACGGGAAAGCCCTCGCCCGCCTCGATATAGTGGGTCATGATTCCGCCCGCGCGGACATAATGGCTTTTGTAATCGGCCAATTGGTCCTCCCCGCCGTTTATTGTTCTTGAAAGCTGGCCGCGCGTTCATTTCGCGGCCAGCAAAGACGTCAGCGTGCGCCAGCTGCGCCGAGCTGGCTGACAAGGCCGCCCTCGAAGACCTTGCTCGATTGCGAACGCAGGATGAAGTTCTCAGGAGCTTCGCCGGGCACGTCGCCGAACTGGCCCGACAGCTTGCTGTGCGGGAATTCTTCCTTGAGGCGCGGATAGACGTGACGCGCGAAGTTGCGGATGCCCTTCACTGTATCGTCGTGCTCAAGGAAACCGGCCTGTCCCATGTTCAGGATATGGCCGTAGCCGCCAACATAATTGTAGTGGCGCTTGATCTGCTGATAGACCTGCTCCGGCGTACCGGCGAACATGAAGCCGCCGCGAATGGCCGCTTCCACGCTCGCACCCTTGGCGAAAGCGCTGAGCGGATGTTCCGCGCCACGCATGATCGCGACATTGGCGGCAACCGGCACATAGCCGGGCGGGTTGGCGAATTGCGGCGCGACCTTGTTGGCGGTCACGTACCACAGGAGTTTCTCCGCGCCTTCGTGCGCTTCCTTTTCCGTTTCGCCGACATAGACGAGCGCGGCATAGGCAAGCCTGTTGTTAGGCACGTCGTTGCCGCGGCCCGCATCGCGCCAGCCCTTGCGGTAGGATTCATAGATCTTCTTCGTGGAATCCCAGCCGGTGAGGAAGGTCGCCTGAATGAAACCGTGACGTCCGACGTCATAAGCCCCGCCTGTGGATGTGGTCGAGACCCAGACAGGCGGGTGCGGATCCTGCCACTGGCGCGGCCAGACGTTGATGTTGCGATGGTGGAAGAAGCGACCTTCATGGCTGAAGGGGCCGTCGTGGTTCGTCCATGCCTTGACGATGAGTTCAAGCGCTTCCCAGAAGCGTTCGTTCATGCGCACGGGGTTGGAATTCGCCGGCGAGATTTCGTAGGGAACGCCGCGCACGAAACCTGCTTCCAGACGGCCCTTCGACAGCACGTCGATCAACGCCATCTCCTCCGCGACGCGGATCGGCTGGCGGCGGTTAGCGATAGGATTGCCGAGAATGAGAAGACGCGCGCGCGTCGTCAGGCGCGCAAGCGCAGCGAGCATCAGCGGTGCTGCCGGATCGACGCAGGTCGCCGTCTGGTGATGTTCGTTGAGCATGATTTCCATGCCCTCTTCATCCGCAATCTGCCATTCGGCGAGATAGCGGTCGTAGAGCGCCGCGCCCTTGCGCGGATCGTAGTTCTTGTTGGGCAGGGAAACGCGAATGGACGGATAGGAATCCGCGGGCGGGAGATAGGGATAGGCGGTTTCGCTGAAGTGCCAGGCTTGCATGTTGTGCTCCTGTCGAATGGCGTTTGGGATGGATCAGCCGATAAAATCCAGAACGGCCTTGGCGAAGGCCTGCGGTTGTTCGGCTTGAAGGGCGTGGCCGGCTTCGGGGATGGTCATCGTCTTCGCGTTGGGAAGCAGCTTGGCGTAGGACTGCATGTAGGCCTCGCTCACGAGGCCGTCGCTCGCGCCGCGCACGAACAGCGCGGGTGACTTAATGCGATGCAGACGATGCGGCAGCTTGGGATTGTGCATGTAGGGTTCCCACACATAGAGCGCGAGGCTTTCGCGATTGCGCACATGTATGGAGAGATCCTCGTCGCTCATTTTCGAAGGATCGAAGGGAAATTTCGAGGGGTCGTGGAACATGATCTTCGGCACGTCGGCCGGCGACATGACGAAGATGTCGGGAATGTCTAGCTTGTCCGCCGGGCCGGTCTTCACGCCGACAGGCGCCATCAGCGCGATCTTGCCGAAACGCTCCGGCGCCTTGGTCGCCATTTCCATGGTGATCCAGCCGCCGACCGAGCAGCCGATGACGTCGGTTTTCTGGATGCCGTAATGATCCATCAGTTCGAGATAGATGTGCGCGACGTCATCCACGCTGTCGATCCAGTCCGGCAGGGCGGAGCGGCCAAAGCCGGGGTGAGAGGGCGCGATGACGCGGCGCGTCTTCGAGACCTCCGCCAGGAAGGGATCGGGGCGAAAGCCGCCGCCCGGATGCAGGTAAAGGACGGGCGCGCCGCTGCCGCCCTCATGGACTTCGAGATCGCATCCCGCGATCGTGACGGTGCTGCGTTGCAATATGTCCTCCCGATGATTTTCGACGCGACATCCGCATCGAGCTTTTGCCGGAAGGCTAAACCTCGCTCCCCCGCTTGGGGACTCTCATTACCTGCTTGAATCCAGATTCTACATATGTGGAAATAGGTGAAGCGCATCGCGGGATGCGTATTCAAGGCGTGTCATGTCGCAACATCTCGTCAAATCGGCCGCGCGCGTCTTTGCGATCCTCGAACTCTTCGACAGGATGCGCAGGCCGCTGCGGCTCAAGGACATTGCCGGCGGGTTACAGCAGCCGACATCGAGCACGGCGGCTCTATTGAAGAGCATACTGCTGCAGGGCTACCTCTCCTTCGACCCGAAGACGCGGGCCTATATGCCCACGGCGCGGCTGGCGAAAATCGCAAGCTGGGTGCCCTTCGAGGAATTCGAACAAGGCATCGTCATGGACGCCCTCAAGCAGTTGCAACGTACGACAGGCGAAACAGCCATTCTCGCCGTACAGCACGGCATTTATGTCGAATACGAGCAAACCGTGAATGCGACGGAAGGCATGACGCTGCGCATTTCCCCGGGGACGCGCAGGCTGACCGTGCAAACGGGCACAGGCTGGCTGCTTCTCAACAAGCAAAGCCGGGCGGAAGCGGTCGCCATTTACGAGGAAACGATTGCCTCCGGCCAACTCGACCGCCGCAAGTTCTCGCGCGCGGCCTTTCTCGCCTGCCTCGACGATCATGCCGACAAGGTCATCTCCTTCGTGAAGGCGCGGGACATCCTCATCCCCACCGCGCATTGGGGCGGGGGCATGATCTCAGCCCTCATACCTGTGCCGCAAGGCCATCGCGAGCTCGCATTTGGCATCGGCGGCCCGGCGGAGAGGCTGGAAGCAAATTTCGAAAAGATTTCCGAGGCGCTTCTGCAGGCCATCAAGACGATCGGCGAAAAGCTGTAGCGGCCCTGCGCGTCGTCTCGGGAAGACGCCCGTCCCTCAACCCGCTTCCTTTTCCTTGAGTCGCTGTAGCGCCTTCAGCGCCAGCGGCTCTAGCCCCCGTCCGCCATCTTCGAGAAAGGCATATATCTCCCGACGCATCATCGGATTCCAGAAATCCTTGATGTGCTGCATCGTCGCCGTCACCGCGTCTTCCTCCGGCTGATGGCGGAAGAAAGTCGCGATCTGATTTGCCATGCGGACGAGTTTGGTCGCGCTCATGCCCCGCTCACTCTGCTCTCGGTGCGAATACGATCCGCGCCACTGAATACAAGCGCGGAACCATTGCGCGCCATCGCGATCAGCGTGATCCCGTTATCCCGCGCACGCCGAACGGCCAACGATGTCGGCGCCGATATATTGACGACGGTGCGTGCGCCGAAAATGGCGGCCTTTTCGATCATCTCGAAAGAGGCGCGGCTTGTCAGCAGCAGAAATCCGTCATCCGGCTCAAATCCGTTTCGCAGCGCCGCTCCAATCAGTTTGTCCAGCGCATTGTGCCGGCCGACATCCTCGCGGATCGCCGCGATCTCGCCGTTGCGCCGGCACCAGGCCGCAGCATGAACCGATTGCGTGATCTTGTTGAGTTGCTGCGCCGCGACGATATCTTTTAGCGCGCGATTGATGGCAGCAAGCTCGACATCCTGCTTTGGCCGCGCGATTTCCTTCGCTTTCGGCATGGACTTGAGATCGTCGATACCGCACAGACCGCAGCCCGTGCGTCCGGCGATATTGCGGCCGCGCGCGAGATGCCGCTGCATCTTCTCGGACGCGAGGGAAATGACGAGCCGTAAGCCGCCTTCGCCCTCTTCCACGGCGACAGAGCGAATATCCTGCGGCCTGTCGATAATACCCTCGGTAAAGGAGAACCCGTAAGCGAAATCCTCAAGATCCTGCGGCGTCGTCATCATTACGGCGAAGGGAATCGGCGCATAAACGACATTGACGGGCATTTCCACGGCGAGCGCACGTTCCTGCCGGGTGAGTTTGCCGGTCGCGAGATCGAGCACCTGCACGCCGTCATCGGGCAGCGCAGGTTGTGGCAGGCTCGCTATCGCGTCACTCCGCGGCATCGGCGACACCGCTCGCAATCTTCCGCAGATCTATTCCAAGACGCTCGTCCTCGATCTGCCAGTCGGACATGCGGTTCGTGCGTTGCACCTGCACGGCCGTGACCTTGTATTCCGGACAGTTCGTCGCCCAGTCGGAATTATCTGTCGTCACGACATTGGCGCCGGTCTTGGCGTGGTGAAATGTCGTATAGACGACGCCCGGCTGCACGCGATCCGTGACCGTTGCGCGCAGGCAGGTATCCCCGGCGCGGCTGGCCAAGGCCACGAGATCGCCTTCGCGAATGCCGCGCGATTCCGCATCGAAGGGGTGGATCTCGAGCACATCTTCCTGATGCCAGAGATTGTTCTGCGTGCGCCGCGTCTGCGCGCCGACATTATATTGCGAAAGGATGCGACCTGTCGTGAGAAGCAACGGGAAGCGCGGGCCTGTGCGTTCGTCGGTCGGCACATATTCGGTAATCATGAACTTGCCTTTGCCGCGCACGAAACGGTCGATATGCATGACGGGTGTGCCGAGCGGCGCGGCCTCATTGCAGGGCCATTGCAGCGAACCATGCTCCTCGATCTTGGCATAGCTGACGCCGGCAAAGGTCGGCGTGAGACGCGCGATCTCATCCATGACTTCGCTGGGATGCGCATAGCGCATCTCGTACCCCAGCGCCTGTGCGAACCGCAGCGTGATTTCCCAATCGGTAAGGCCGCCCAGCGGCTCCATCACCTTGCGCACCGGACTGATCCGGCGCTCGGCGTTTGTGAAAGTGCCGTCCTTTTCGAGAAATGAAGAGCCGGGAAAGAAGACATGCGCGTATTTCGCGGTCTCGTTCAGGAAGAGGTCCTGCACGATGACGCATTCCATCGCCCGCAACGCGGCAGTCACGTGGTGCGTGTCCGGATCGGATTGCGCGATATCCTCACCCTGAACATAAAGGCCCTTAAAGGCGTTGTTCAAAGCTTCGTCGAACATGTTCGGGATACGAAGGCCCGGCTCGCTGGAAATCTTCACGCCCCAGAGCGCCTCGAACATGTCGCGCGTCGCATCGTCCGAAACATGGCGATAGCCGGAAAGTTCGTGCGGGAACGAACCCATGTCGCAAGCGCCCTGCACGTTATTTTGTCCACGCAACGGATTCACGCCGACGCCGTTGCGGCCGATGTTCCCCGTCACCATCGCGAGATTCGCCATGCCCATAACCATGGTCGAGCCTTGCGAATGTTCGGTGACGCCAAGTCCGTAATAGATCGCGGCATTGCGGGCCGTCGCATAGAGCCGCGCCGCGGCGCGCACCTCGGTCGCGCTAACGCCTGTATGTTTCTCCGTCGCTTCTGGTGAGTTTTCATCGCTTGCTATGAAGCGCGCCCACGCTTCGAAATCGGCTATGTCGCAACGCTCGCGGATATAGTCTTCCTTCAACAATCCTTCGGTGACGATCACATGCGAGATCGCGTTGATGATCGCCACATTCGTGCCGGGTAGAACTGCAAGATGGTGCGCGGCTTCGATATGCGGCATGCGCACGAGGTCGATGCGGCGCGGATCGATGACGATAAGCTTTGCGCCTTGCCGCAGGCGCTTCTTCAGCCGCGAGGCGAAGACGGGATGGCCGTCCGTCGGATTCGCGCCGATGACCAGAACGACATCGGCTTTCTCGACCGACTTGAAATCCTGCGTGCCCGCCGATGTGCCGAAGGTCGTCTTGAGGCCATAGCCCGTCGGCGAATGGCAGACGCGCGCACAAGTGTCTACATTGTTGTTGCCGAAGCCGGCTCGGATCAGTTTCTGAACAAGGAAGGTTTCCTCATTCGTGCACCGGGAGGATGTGATTCCCCCAACGGACTCGCGGCCGTATTTCGCCTGTATGCGTCGGAATTCCGAAGCGGCGTAGGCAAAGGCTTCATCCCAGCTCACTTCGCGCCAGGGATCGTCGATATGTGCGCGGATCATCGGCTTGGTGATACGATCCTTGTGGGTCGCATAGCCCCAGGCGAAACGGCCCTTCACGCAGGAATGGCCCTCGTTGGCTTTGCCCTGCTTATGTGGAACCATCCGGACGACCCTGTCGCCCTGCGTCTCGGCACGGAAGGTGCAGCCGACGCCGCAATAGGCGCAGGTCGTGATGGTCGCCTTTGCCGGCGTGCCGAATTCAATGACACTCTTCTCGTTCAGCGTCGCGGTTGGGCAGGCCTGCACGCACGCGCCGCAGGAGACGCATTCCGATCCCAGAAAATCCTGCGCGCCTGTCGCCACTTTTGAGTGCAACCCGCGGCCATCAATGGTGAGCGCGAATGTACCCTGGACCTCTTCGCAGGCGCGCACGCAACGCGAGCAGACGATGCACTTGGAGGAATCGAAAGTGAAATAGGGATTGCTCTCGTCTTTTGCTTCCGTGCGATGTTTCGCGCCGTCGTAGCCGTAACGCACGTCGCGCAGGCCGACCGCACCGGCCATGTCCTGCAATTCGCAATCGCCATTGGCCGAACATGTCAGGCAGTCGAGAGGATGATCGGAGATATAGAGTTCCATCACGCCGCGCCGCAACTTGTCGAGTTTGGCGGATGTGGTCCGGACGATCATGCCGTCTTCGACGGGCGTCGTGCAGGAGGCAGGCGTGCCGCGCCGCCCTTCGATCTCGACAAGACACAGGCGGCAGGAGCCGAAAGCTTCCAGCATGTCGGTGGCGCAGAGTTTCGGAATCTTCGCGCCAATCGTCATGGCTGCCGCCATGACCGACGTGCCCTCCGCTACACTCACCTTGCGGCCATCGATTGTCAGCGTGATCCTGGTCTCGCTTTGCCGCAGCGGCGTTCCAAAATCGATTTCAGCGATTGCGGGCATGGGTCCGCTCCTATTCCGCAGCCGCGCGAAGGCGCGGCGCAAAATCTTCGGGGAAGTGATCGAGCGCACTCAGCACTGGCAGAGGCGTCAGACCGCCGAGCGCACAAAGCGAACCATCGGTCATCACGGTGCAGAGATCCCTCACGAGCGCGACATTCTTCTCGCGCTCGATATCGGCGGCGATCTTGTCGAGCGTCTCGACTCCCCGTGTCGAGCCGATGCGGCAGGGGGTGCATTTCCCGCAGCTTTCGATGGCGCAGAAATGCATGGCAAAACGCGCCTGCTTCATCATGTCGACGCTGTCGTCGAAGACGACGATGCCGCCGTGACCGAGCATACCGCCCGCTGCAAGCATCGCTTCGTAATCGAGTTTCGTGTCCAGCAGACTTTCGGGAAAATATGCACCGAGCGGGCCGCCGACCTGAACCGCGCGCACGGGTCTGCCGCTCGCCGTTCCGCCGCCGATATCGAATATAAGCTCGCGCAGGCTCATGCCGAAGGCCGTTTCGTAGAGGCCGGGATATTTGACATTGCCGGCAAGTTGCAACGGCATCGTTCCCCGCGACCTGCCCATCCCGTATTCGGCATAGGCCTTGCCGCCGTTGGCGATGATCCACGGCGCAGCAGCAAGCGTCAGCACATTATTGATGACAGTCGGCTTGCCGAAGAGACCGCGATGCGCAGGCAGCGGCGGTTTGGCGCGCACCTGACCGCGCTTGCCCTCAATGCTCTCAAGCAACGAGGTTTCCTCGCCACAAATGTAAGCGCCGGCGCCTATCCGCACGTCGAGATCGAAACTGTCATCGAGAACACGCGCCCTGCGGGCAATGGCAATGGCGCGCTGCATCGAGCGGATAGCATGCGGATATTCCGAACGGATATAAATGAAGCCTCTTGTTGCACCAACGGCGAGGCCTGCAATCGCCATGCCTTCGATCAGCATGAAGGGATCGCCCTCCATGACCATGCGATCGGCGAATGTGCCGCTGTCGCCTTCGTCCGCATTGCAGACGATGAATTTCTGCGATCCTTGCGCGCTCGCAACGGTGCGCCACTTGATGCCCGCCGGAAAGCCCGCGCCACCGCGGCCGCGCAGACCTGAGGCGACGATGTCCTCCACAATTTCCACGGGCTTCAAGGTCCGCGCCTTATCGAGGCCGGCAAAGCCGCCATGCGCGCGATAATCGTCGAGCGATAAAGGATCGGTGACGCCGATGCGCGTGAAGGTGAGGCGCTGCTGGTTCTTGAGAAACGAAATCTCTTCGGTCAATCCCAGCGAGAGAGGATGAGAATCGCCGCCGAGAAAATTGGCATCGAACAGAGTCGAAATATCTGCGGCGCGCACGGGCCCATAGGCTACAGGGCCCTTCGCCGTCGCCACTTCCACAAGCGGCTCGAGCCACAACATTCCGCGCGAACCATTGCGGATAATCTCAACGGCTAGGCCCCGCCTCTTGGCCTCAGCCGTGATTGACGCTGCAACCTCATCAGCGCCGACAGAAACCGCCGCAGCATCGCAGGGGACGAATATGCGCACGGCGCTCACTTGCGCGCTCCCGCGACGATGGCGTCGAGCCGCTGTTCATCGAGACGTCCGATCAAAGTTTCGTCGAACAGTGCAGCAGGTCCAAGTCCGCAGTTGCCGAGACAATAGACATTTTCGACCGACAGCCCTTCGTCCGGTTTTCCATGTCCGGGCTCAAGCTGGTGGCGTGACGTCAGATGCGCCGCCAACTTTTCGCTGCCGAGCGACTGGCAGGCTTCGGCGCGGCAGAGCTTCAACGTATGGCGGCTCGCGCGTTCGAGCCGGAAATCGTGATAGAAACTCACGACGCCGCGCACTTCCGCCTGCGAGATATTCAATTCGTCTGCGACAGTGGCAATCGTGTCAGGCACGATATAGCCGAACTCGTGCTGGATCGCTTGCAACAGCGGCAGCAGGGCTCCTTGCGCAGGCGCATCCGGTCCCAGAAAGGCCTTCAGCGCAGCTACTTCGCGCGACGCCAACTCTATGATCTTGTCCGTGTTCATGGCCCCGACCGGTTGGACACGATGAATATAGGCCCTTATTGCCGCAAAATCAGGGCTGAAGCCAGTGGAAGCGCTTCAAATGGTTGACTTCCCCGCGTTGACGGATGCCGCCCAACTCCCGGCGCTGCATGGGCAATATTCCACACGCACCTTACGCACGCGAAAGCAAGCAGGGAAGTCAGCGACTGTCACCGAATTGAAGGCTTTTGACCGTGACCGGAACCATGCCCGAAGGCAGCCGGAGGCGGCCTATATCGACAAAGTCAAAGTCGCGCAGGACAATGCCGTCGATGATCAGAATTTCATTTGCTACGCCGAGCTCGTTTCGCAGCACAGCGCCCAGCGTCTGCGCCGCATCGCCTTCGATCAGAAGATAGATATTGACGCCAGCCGCAAGCCGATCGGACAGCCCCCGTGCAATGCCCTTTGCAAAGGCCAGAATGCGCCCATGCTCCGCATCGCCCCGCCAGCGGAAAGCAAAGGCGACTTCCCGCGCAGGATCGTCGTCCCCGAGGGTTTCGCGATGGGCCATGATCGACGCAGCGAGTTCGCCTGCATCGACATGACCACGGAAATCGCTGGGCGGCTGCAAGACCGGCAGATTTCGGCGTGGCAGCAGTTTGGCGTGGTCCGTGATGCAGGAGGTTGCACCGCTCATCTGCACCGAAAATTCGCTGCAACCCAGAACCGTCGCGCGAATGCACTCGCCCGGCGGCAAGAGCGGCGCAGGCAAGCTCCCGCCCTCGATCCGCCTAGCAATGGCTTCGCCCAACGCCTTGCCGAGATCGCCGAAATCGCGCCGCTCGAGTCCATAGACATATTCTGCAACGCCGCCGGAGAACATGATGCTGTCATATCGAGAAGGCGCCAGAGGCGACGTCAGCCACAAGCCGGGCGCAGAGATGCCGTTCAGTGCGTCGAAGAGATCGTCGGCCATGCGATCGGCGACGAGAACCATGTCGCTTCCGGCGGCGCTCGCCCCAATGCGCCAATCGACACCGCATTGCTTCGCGTGGGCGCTGCCGGCTTCGTCGAGCCGGACGATCCTGCCCGCGGCGTCAATCGCCATTTGCCGCCCGCCAATTTTCATCGCGGCCGTCGCCAGAATTCTCCCATTCTCGATCACAGCGAATTTTGAGGTCGCGCCGCCGATGTCGATATTCAGGATGCGCTGGCCGCTTGTCTGCGACCGCTCGACAGCCCCCGACCCATGCGCCGCCAGGGCCGCTTCCATGCGGTCGCCCGCCGCCGCCGCGACGATGTCTCCGGTCTCGAAAGCGAGCGCCTCGACGATGTCAGGCGCATTCGTGCGCCGCGCCGCTGCGCCGGTCAAAATGATCGCGCCAGTGTCGATATCGTCGGGCGTGAGATTGGCTGCCTCAAAAGCGCGCGCAATCGTACCGCGCAGCCGTTCTATGTCGATAAGTTCGCGCCCGGAGAACGGCGTGAGTACGACCGGCGACATGTAGAGCGTTTCGCGGGACCTGACCTTGCGCCGCATGGCGGCTGGCTCGCCCGGACCATACATATGCAGGCGCGAGAACGCGACTTGCGTTCCAGATGAGCCGATGTCGATCCCAATGGTTGTAAGCTCGACGCGCGCCAGTTCCTGTGATCCGGCCTCGATCAGATTGTCGTCTGTGTCGTGATCGTGGTCGTGCTCTTCACCCGGCGCATGAGCATGCCCAAGCGCCGCGCCAAAAGCGTGATCGGCGAGCCTGTGCGGCCTTGTTCCGTATTTTCCGTTGCTGTCGCTCATTTTCCGTGCCTGCGCGATAGATCATGCGACAGGCAAGAAATGCAAGAGCAAGCGTAGCTAACTCATCGTATTGGCAAACCACAGCGCAATCTGCGGGAAGGCGATGATGAGACCGAGACGCGTAAGATCGGATACGAGAAACGGCAGGGAGCCCTTGTAGATGTTCACCAGGCCGATATCCGGCACCATCTTGTTCATGACGAAACAGATCATGCCAATAGGCGGCGCATAAAGCCCGATCTCCACTGTCGTGACGACGAGCACGCCGAACCAGATCGGATCGAACCCGAGCTTGATCACCACGGGATAAAGGATCGGCACGGTCAGCAGCATGACCGCCAGTTCGTCCACGAACATGCCGGTGATGATGTAAAAGGCCATGATGGCCACGATGATGCCCGTCGGCGGCAGCGGAAGGTTGCCGACCCATTCGGCAAGCTGCTGCGACGTCTGCGTCACCGCCAGAAAATACTGGAACAGGAATGCGCCGATGATGATGAAGAAAATCGCTGCCGAGGTGCGCAGCGAATCGACCATCGCTTCGACCATCTGCGGCCATTTCAGACGGCGGCGCGCGACGCCGATAACGAAAGCGCCGAGCACGCCCAGACCAGCAGCCTCGGTCGCAGTAACGAAGCCGCCGTACATGCCGCCCAAAACAACCGCGAACAGCAGCAGGACTGCCCAAACATCGCGGAGACTTTGCAAGCGCTCCTGCCAGTCGGCGGGCTTGGCGCGCGGCATCCATTCCGGCTTGAAATAATACACGACCAGCACACCCGCCGAATAAAGTGCGATGCCCAATATGCCCGGCACGACACCGGCCATGAACAGCTTGATGATGTCGGTATCGGTGAGGATGGCATAAAGAATGAACATCACGGAAGGCGGGATCATAATGCCAAGCGTGCCCGCTGTGGCAATGACGCCGGCCGACAGACCGGGGTTGTAACCGGCACGGCGCATTTCCGGCAGCGCCACCTGCGTCATCGTCGCCGCGGTCGCCACCGAGGAACCGTTGATGGCGGCAAAGCCGCCGCAGGCAAAAATCGTCGCAATCGCCATGCCGCCCGGCAAATGGCCGAGCCAGGCCGCCGCCGCTCGAAACAATTCTCGACTCATGCCGGTGACGCTGACGAGGGTTCCCATCAGCACGAACATCGGAATAACGCTGAAATTGAAATTCGTGACCGTGCGAAACGGCGAGTCGACCAGCAGGCGCATGGCCGGCCCCCAACTCACCATATAGGCAAAGCCGAGAACGCCGACGATGCCGAGGCTCACGGCGATCGGCACGCGAATCAGCATCAGGACGATGACGGCGGTACAGCCGATAATGGCGACGAGTGTCTGTTCTTCCATGTTACGCCGCCCGCCGCAGACCGAAGACAATTTGGGCCCATCGTATCGCAGCCATCAGAAAGGCCGCGATGACGCCGATCGCCGCCAGCGTGTAGCCGGTCCAGAGGGGTATGCGCAGGTCGGTCGAATACTCGCCTGCTTTCAGGATGTCGAAGACCTTGTAGGTGCTGGCATAGCCGAACAAGCCCATGAAAAAGAGATGGATCGTGTGCGCCACGCTATCCATGACCCACCGCGCGCGTGCGCCGAGAAATTCCCAGATGACATCGACGGTGATGTGCCGATCAGCATAATTTGCTGTCGCGATTCCCCAGCAGATGGCGATGCCCTGCATCATCTGCCCGAGCACGAAACCGTCCGGAATGCTTTTGGAAAGAAAGTAGCGCAGGCAGGCCTCGCTGAATGTAATCAGCGCGAGCAACCCGACCGCATAGCCAGCGATCTTCTCTATAACGTCAACGATTTTGTCCAAGCTCCCGCTCCCCCAAGCGCGACAGACCCACCGAGCGTATCAAGCAAAGGGGCTCGCCACCTTGGCGGCAAGCCCCGATTCGCTCATTCGAAGGCGGCGCCGCCGGCTTTCATCGCGGCCTGGAATTCCTTGTAAACCTCGTCGGCATTATACCCGGCCTTTGTGACGGAGGCTTTCCACGAGGCGACAACCGGTTCCGCCGACTTGCGCCAAGCCGCGATATCGTCAGGCGACAGCTTCACGATCGTGCGGCCAGCTTCGGGCGTGGAGCGCAGCTTGATTTCGTAGTCGCGCTCTTCCTTGCCCCAGTGACGATAGATCTGGCGTGCGAAGTCCGGCGTGCAGGTATCGTCGAGGGCCTTGCGTTGCGTGGGCGAAAGGCTGTCGTAGGTCCGCTTGTTGATATTGTGCGTGAAGGTGGAAACATACAGCGGAACTTCCGTATGGACCTTCACGACCTTGCCGAAGTTCATGGTGACGAGGCCGCCCCATGGGATCGTGATGCCTTCGGTAATCCCGCGATTCAGCGTCTCGAAAGCCTCCATGATCGGAACCTGCACCGACGAGCCGCCGAGCGATGTAATATATTCAGCCATCGTCGCATTGCCGGCGCGGATTTTCAGGCCCCGGATATCCTCGGGCCGGCGCACTTCCTTCTTCGTCATATGGAATGTGCCGGGCTCGTGCGTGAAGGCATGGCACGTCATGACATCGGCCATCTCTTTAGCAGCGTACTTCTTGTACCAGCCCGTGAGCGCCGCCGCCGTCGCGTGGCTGTCCTTCGTCTGGAACGGAAGATCGGAGACCGAGATGACCGGGAAACGCCCGGGCGTATAGCCGGGATTGATGAGACCGATGTCGGCGACGCCGCCCTTGATCATGTCGTAGTGGTCGGGACCGGAGCCGAGTTGGCTGGAGGGGAAAAGCTGGATCGACAGCGTCCCGTTCGTCGCCTTGCGGAGAGCCTCGTCCCACTCCTTGTAGCCGGGCGTCAGCGCATGTGTCGGCGGCACCCAGTAGCTCAGTTTGAGGACGACTTTCTTGTCTTGCGCCAGCGCGGCGGAAGCGGTCATCGAAAGCGCGACGGCGCCGGCGGCAAGCAAACGTAATGTCTTCATGAAATTCTCCCTCGTTCGCCGGGCATCTCCCTTGCCCCAAATGCGAAGAGAGGCGAGGCTAGGGATAATTTGTGCAGGGGTCAAGGAAGCCGTGCGGCGCTTTTGCAATGGATTCCGGCCCACGTTAAGCGGCAATTCAATTCTGGTCGTGGAAGTGATCGTAAACGAGTTTCGCCGTGGCGGCGTTGACGCCCGGCACTTTTTCCAGATCCGCTAGCGTGGCGCGCGAGATGGCTTTTGCCGTGCCGAAGGCGTTCAGCAGCGCGCGCTTGCGCACAGGTCCGATACCCGCGATTTCGTCGAGCGGATTCTTCACGAAATCTTTCTTGCGGCGCGCCCGATGCGTTCCGATGGCGAAGCGGTGCGCTTCGTCGCGCAAGCGTTGCACGAAATAGAGCGCTGGATCGCGGGGCTCGAGCTTGAAGGGATCGCGTCCCTCGACGAAAAACGTCTCGCGGCCGGCGTTGCGATCCGGTCCCTTGGCGATGGAGGCGATGGCGACGCCCTCGACGCCGAGATCGTTCAACACGGTGCGAGCCGCCTCGAACTGGCCGATGCCGCCGTCGATGAGGATGAGATCGGGGCGGGACGGGAAGGCGTCGGAATCGACCGGCGGTTTCGGGTCGCCGCCTTCGAGCTGGAGTTGGCTGGTCTCCTGCGGCATTGTCGGCGCATCTTCCGGCACGCCGGCGTCTGCACTACGCTTGCCCTCGTCTTTCAACAGCCGCGAAAATCGGCGCGTCAGCACTTCGCGCATCATGGCGTAATCGTCGCCCGGCGTGAGATCCTCGCTCTTTATATTGAAAGTGCGGTAGTGGGCCTTCATGAAGCCGCCCGCGCCGGCGACAACCATCCCGCCCACGGCATTCGTGCCCATGATGTGGGAGTTGTCGTAAACCTCCACGCGGCGGATCTTCTTCTTGAAGCCGAACGCATCCGCCAATGCCGCAAGCAGGCGCTCCTGCGCCGCCCCGTCCGCGAGCTTGCGTCCAAGGGTTTCCTTCGCATTGCGGGCCGCGTGTTCGACGAGTTCGCGCCGCTCGCCGCGTTGCGGCGTCGCGACCTCGACCTTGCGACCGGCGCGCGCGGACAGGGCATCCGCAAGAAGGTCGCGGTTCTCGATTTCCTGCGAAAGCAGAACGCAACGCGCGGCCGGCTTGTCCGAGTAGAATTGCGCCAGAAAGGCGTCGAGCACCTCTGCGAGAGTCAGGCTCTTGTCGGCGCGCGGAAAGTAGGTGCGATTGCCCCAGTTCTGAAAATTGCGAAAGAAGAACACTTCGATCGCGAATTGCCCGGCCTGCTCGACGATGGCGAAAACGTCCGCCTCCTCGACTGTGCGCGGGTTGATGTCCTGCGTTCCCTGGATGGCAGAGAGGGCAGCTATGCGGTCGCGCAGGCGCGCAGCCGTCTCGAACTCGAGTGTCTCCGCCGCCTTGTTCATTTCGCTGGCCAGATGCTCGCGGACCTTCCGGCTTTTGCCTGAGAGGAATTCGCGCGCCTCCCGCACCAGTTCGGAATATTGTTCCGGTGTCACTTCCTGCGTGCAGGGACCGGCGCAGCGCTTGATCTGCCAGAGAAGACAGGGCCGCGTGCGATTCTCGAAATAGGAATCCGAGCACGAGCGCAGGAGAAACGCCCGCTGCAGCGACTTGATCGTGCGATTGACGGCCCAGACGCTGGCGAAGGGTCCGAAATAATCGCCTTTACGGCTTCGTGCGCCGCGATGTTTGGTGATCTGCGGCGCAGCATGGTCGCCGGTGACGAGAATGTAGGGAAAGCTCTTGTCGTCGCGCAGCAGCACGTTGAAGCGCGGCTTGAGCTGCTTGATGAGATTGGCTTCGAGGAGCAGCGCTTCTGTTTCCGTCGCCGTGGTCATGAAGACCATCGTCGACGTGAGCGAGATCATCCGGGCGATGCGGTTCGAATGGCCTTGACCGCGCGCATAGGAGCCGATGCGCTTCTTGATGCTGCGCGCCTTGCCCACGTAGAGGACTTCGCCATCGTCGCCGATCATGCGATAGACGCCGGGACCGTTGGGCGCATGCCTTTCGTGGGCGCGGATCACCTCGACGCCACGCTGCACCGTTTCGGGCGCAGCTTCGACGTCGGGCTCCTCTATGGGCAGGGCGCTCTCTTCGCTCTCGTCCTCCGGAAGATCCTGCATCAGCCCGTCGTCAGGCAGATCGTCGCCGCGGGCGGCGGGCGAACTGCGTCCGGAATCGGTGCGGAGGGGCGGGCGAGTCATGAATTCTATCTAATGCGCACTAGATCAGCGCGCCATTAAGCAAAATCGCTTTACGGCGCATAAGCTGATCGATTCCATATATTTATAGCATCTCTTTCGCGAAAAACCGGTATCCACTTTTTCGCGATGCTATAGCCCCGGTCACCAAGTCCGGGCGCGGCGGCTGGACCCACCGCCGGTTTCCGGCTACCTCTAGGTCAACAGCGGACGCAAAGTCCGCGGCAAGGCGTCTTACAACAGGGCATCGGCGATGATGCGCAATGGGGCATTCGGCCTTATCGGGGCCGCGCGCATGAAATTCTTATTGGCGGCCGGTCTGGCGCTGGCTGTGTCCGGCTGCGTCGAAACCATGCCGCAGCTTCAAGCCAATGCGCCGGAGCAGGCTGGCGGGACCCGGATTGCCGCGCGCCCAGGCGTCAGCCCGTCCGGCGCGACGGTAGCTTTCGTCGATCTCGGAGGGGCGCCCGTGCAGATCGGCCAGCGCTTCGCCGTGACGATGAGCCAGGCCCTCGGGGCGCGCAAAATCGCCTCCGACGAGCCCGGCAAGGCGAATTATCTCGTCCGCGGCCACATGAGCGCCTATGCCATCGAAGGCGGAACCGCCGTCGCCTATGTCTGGGACATCTACGATTCGCGCCGCCGGCGTCTCCAGCGCGTCGAAGACGAAGTCATGGTGAAGGGGGGCGGCGCCGATCCATGGGCCGCCGTCGACGAAAAGACGCTGGCGAGCATTGCCGGCCGCAGCGCCGACGAACTCGCGGCATTCCTCACGAATACGCCGGAGGCTCTTGCCGGGGGGGCGTCGCCCGCCGCGCCAGCCCCATCAGCCGCCAGTCAGATCGCGGCGACCGGGGCCTTGTCCTACGCTCCCGTGCAGTGACGAAGGTCGACGGAACAAGTTGCACGTCATGCCAATGTTGCACATGCGCAATACCGGTGAATGAATCCATACATCCGCCTTCGCCGTATTGTTCGCTTTCGATAGCCTTGCTAAGAGCCCTGCGGGTCGCGCATGCACGGGGGTTTCTGGCGTGAAAATACTGGCGGGCAACTCCAACCGGGCGCTGACCGAAGGCATTGCCGCCTATCTCAAGCTTCCGCTGACCAAATGCTCCGTCCGGCGCTTCGCCGACATGGAAATCTTCGTCGAAATTCAGGAAAACGTCCGCGGCGAAGACACTTTCATCATTCAGTCGACGTCATTCCCGGCAAATGATCACCTGATGGAACTGCTGATCATGACCGATGCGCTGCGCCGCGCCTCGGCTCGCCGAATCACCGCAGTTCTCCCCTATTTCGGCTATGCCCGTCAGGACCGCAAAACCGGATCGCGCACACCCATATCCGCAAAGCTGGTCGCCAACATCATCACTCATGCCGGCGCCGACCGCGTGCTGACCGTCGATTTGCATTCGGGCCAGATTCAGGGCTTTTTCGACGTTCCGGTTGACAATCTTTTCGCCGCGCCTGTCATGACACGCGACATCAAGGATCATCTCGACCTGTCGAATGTCTGCGTCGTGTCGCCGGACGTTGGCGGCGTGGTGCGCGCGCGCGCCATCGCAAAGCGCATCGATGCGCCGCTCGCCATCGTCGACAAGCGCCGCGAACGCGCTGGCGAGTCCGAAGTGATGAACATCATCGGCGACGTCGAAGGCAAAAGCTGCATCCTCGTCGACGACATCGTGGATTCCGGCGGCACGCTCTGCAATGCGGCCGAAGCCCTGCTCGAAAAGGGCGCGCAGGACGTTTACGCCTATATCACTCATGGCGTCCTGTCGGGCGGCGCGGTCGCGCGCATTTCCGCCTCCAAGATCAAGGAGCTCGTCGTCACCGACACGATCGAGCCGACGGCCGCTGTCCGTGTTGCCAAGAATATCCGCGTGATATCGGTCAGCGCCCTGCTTGGCGAAGCCGTGCGCCGCACGGCGCAGGAAGAAAGCGTGTCCAGCCTGTTCGATTGAGCAGCGGATCGACGAAAGCGTCGCGGGCGACGAAAGGCACGATCGCAAACAGAAAAAGCCCCCGGCGCTCACCTTGCGCAACGGGGGCTCGAATTTCACAGGTTCTCCGCACTTGGCGGAAGTAGCTCTCCATCATTCCAGTTCGGACTTGCAGATCGCGCCTTGGTGACGGCTCACTGCGGCCTTATGCGAGCAACATCCGCGCTTCGCGCAGGTGCTGAAGCGAGAAAATCAAAACAACAACGTATGTTGCCGATTTCCTGCGCTGCATTTCTCGCGCGTCAATCCGGGCGCTGCGTCTCGCTTGCACGAGATCACAATGCGCCAGATGACCTGGCATTACTGCTTGGGTGGAGTCATTCTCGTAAACCCCGCGATGTTTTGACGTCGTCAAGAACGAGGTTGCACTTCGAGTTCTGCCTGACGCGAAGCGGTGTCGGCTTCTCGCCATTCCTGCGATGTTTTTGCTGCGTCGCTGCAAGAACATCGCAAGTGCATTAGTGAAATGATCCCGCAAGATTGATTTGCTGTCAATGAAAATTACGCGGGATTTTCGCGGCTGCGACATGTCATTACGAACTGGTAAATTTATGGTAGCCGCAGAGCCGATAATGCAGGGCGTTGCTCGCGCAACGCCCTTTTCGGATTTTCAGATCGAAATCTGCGTACCGAGTTCGACAGACCTGTCCGTCGGGATGTGAAAGAACTCCACGGCCCGGGCAGAGCTTGCGGTCAACAACATGTAAAGCCTGTCCTGCCAACGAGGCATTGCGGTGTTTGCCGCAATCTTCAGTAGCCGCCGCGATAGGAAAAAGGACGTCGACATGATGTCGAACTTCCACGGCAGTTTGCGGCATGTCGCAAGGTAGCGGGCGACATTCGGTGTCTCGTAGAATCCGTAATCGATACGCACACGCCAGAATCCTGCTGCCATCTCCTCGATTGTCATGCGCTCGCTATCGGCGACACGCGGCACGTCCAACGTGTTCACCGTCAGTATGACATTGCGCTGATGCAGCACCTTGTAGTGCTTCAGCGAATGCAGCAACGCAGTCGGCGCATATTGTCCGTCGCCGGTCAGGAAGATAGCAGTGCCCTCGACGCGCGGCCTGTCCTTGCGGGCGAGGCTGTCGAGCAAGGTTGCGAGCGGCACTTCCGCGCGGCGTGTTTTCTCGAACAGAATTTTAGTGCCACGTCGCCAAGTCAGCATGATGCCCATCATCGCGAAACCGATCGCGATGGGTATGTAGCCGCCTTCGTGAATCTTCATCGAATTCGACGCAAGGAAGATGGCATCGATGGCAAGCAGCGGCATGACGACAACCGTCGCAGACAAAAGATTCCACTTCCAGAGCTTACGCATGACGATGAAGGCCATGATTGCGGTGACAACCATCGTGCCGCTGACCGCAATGCCATAGGCCGCCGCCAGGGCGCTTGACGAACGGAAGACGAGAACAAGCACGACGACTCCGATCAGCAGCAGCAGGTTTATCCGCGGCATGTAAATCTGACCGGACTGGGCTTCCGATGTGTGAGAGATGATCATGCGCGGCAAGAGCCCGAGCTGGATCGCCTGCCGCGTCAGCGAGAAAGCGCCGGTGATGACAGCCTGGCTGGCGATGATGGTAGCGACGCCTGCGAGGATGATCATCGGCACGAGCGCCCACTCAGGCGCCATTCGATAAAACGGGTTTTCGATGGCTTCGGGATTGGTGATGAGCAACGCGCCCTGGCCGAAGTAATTCGTCACCAGCGCAGGAAAGACGAAGATCAGCCAGGCGACCTGGATCGGCTTGCGACCGAAATGCCCAAGATCGGCATAGAGCGCCTCCGCGCCCGTCACCGCGAGAAACACCGCGCCGAGAACCGCGAAACCGACAAGGCCATGATCGATCAAAAAGCTGGCCGCATATGCCGGGTTGATCGCGGCGAGAACTTGCGGCGCCTGCCATATGTTCACGATGCCCAGAACGAACAGGACCAAAAACCAGATAGCGGTCGCAGGCCCGAAGAATGCGCCCACTTTCGCCGTGCCCCGGCTTTGCACCGCGAAGAGGCCGAATATGATGACCAGCGTGATCGGCACGACATAGGGATCGAAAGCCGGCGTCGCGAGCTTGAGGCCCTCGATGGCGGACAGGACCGAAATCGCTGGCGTCAGCATGGCGTCGCCGTAGAAGAGCGCAGCGCCAATCATGCCGAGCAGGACGACCAATGGGGTCTGCCGGCCCACCGCTTTTTGGGCGAGGGCCATGAGTGTAAGCGTTCCGCCTTCGCCGTTGTTGTCGGCGCGGAGAAGCAGAAACACGTATTTCAGCGTCACCACAACGAGCAACGCCCAGAGGATCAGGGAGAGCACGCCAAGGATGACGTGCGCGGTCGCCGGTGCCTTCCCGGAGGCTGCAACCACTGATTCCTTGAGCGCATACAGCGGGCTCGTTCCAATGTCGCCATAGACGACACCGATCGCGCCGATCGTAAGAACCCAGAAGCTGTTTTGAGGATGAACGCCGTTCGAATTCTTCGGACTGTCTCCCTCCGGCGAAGGGGAGTTATCCGATGCACTTGCGGCCATGAAGGCCTCCGTGTTGCACCGCGATATAGCGGCGGGCCGGGCTTCTACTCCTTTCCGGGATCAACGGCTATGAGAGTTTTCGGATGCTGCCCTGCAAATAATCATAAGTATACGTCCTATCGCGGCAATCTGTAGCAATCCCGTCTTACCCCAAGGAGATCGAATTTGAGCCAAAGCAAGGCTTGTATGACGATGCCCCCGCATCCTCCCGCCAGCCGCTGCGTCGCGGCCACTTATTAAATGGGCCGGAGGAATTCGCCATGCAGCAATTGGGTACACTCGAAGAACTGCCGCTCGCCTACCGCGACGGGCTCACCGAACGCGCCATGGTTCCGCTCTGGCCCCTCATGCGGGCAGCCCTGCCCTACGACAAGCCGCATCGCGCCTGCACGCCGCATGTGTGGAGCTGGTCGGAGGTGCGGCCGAACCTGTTGAAGGCGGGCGATTTCACGCCGATCGAAAAGGCCGAGCGCCGCGTGCTCATTCTTTCCAATCCCGGCCTTGGTCTCGACAAGCTGCGCGCGACGCCGTCGATCTTCATCGGCATGCAGATGATCCTGCCCGGCGAATTCGCGCCGACGCACAAGCACTCGCCGAGTGCGATCCGCATGGTCATCGAAGGCAAAGGCGGCTGGACGACGGTACAGGGCGAGCGCTGCCCGATGGAAAAGGGCGATCTCATCCTCACGCCTTCGGGCCTCTGGCACGAGCATGGACATGACGGCAAGGATCCCGTGATCTGGATGGATGCGCTGGACCTGCCCGCCGTCGCCGGCCTTGAAGCCTCTTATGCGATCGAGGGCAATATTCAGAACACCAAACCGGACGCGGACTCCTCGCAGACGCGCTACATTCGCGCCGGCCTCGTTCCCTTTGCATCGCTAGGGCAGAACAGGCAGCGCTATCCGATGTTTCGCTTCCCGTGGAAGGATGTGAAGGAATCGCTGCATGCGCTCGCGACGATCACGCCGAAGAACAGCGCCGTACAACTCGCCTACGTCAATCCCGAAACCGGTGAGGAATGCATGCCGGTACTCGGCTTCTCTGCGCTGATGCTGCGTCCCGGAGAAACGCTGCGGCCGAACCGCCGTTCGTCGTCTGCCGTCTTCCATGTCATCGAAGGCAGCGGCGAAGCGAATGTCGATGGCAAGCATCTAAGATTCGAAGACAATGATGTCGTCGCCATCCCGACGCATGCTGATATCGAAGTCAGCAATCGCTCGACATCTAAGCCCTGCTATCTCTTCCAGGTCGACGACGCGCCGATGCAGCGCAAGCTCGGTTTCTTCGAGGAGTTTAACTAACGCGATTGCATCGCAGCACGAATGTTGCGCCGCCGTCGAAAGACGGCGGCGTTTTCATTGCAGCGCATTGTTGCCAAGCTTGGCAATGCGGCGCAGAATTCGTTCCAACAGGATCAGGGATGGAGGCGGCAATGGGCATGAACAGACGCGACCTTCTGGTCGGCGGCGGCGTTGGTGCATTGGCAGCAGGTTCGCTCGCCGCACGCGCGCAGGCGCAACAAAATCAGATTCAATGGCACAAGGAAGCGGACATCGTCGTCATCGGCTCGGGCGCAACGGGCTTGCCTGCTGCGCTCGCTGCGCGCGAAAGCGGCGCCTCGGTTATCATCGTAGAAGCGCAGCCGCATGTCGGCGGTCACGCGCGCTGCAGCGGCGGCAACATGCCGCTCGGCGGCGGCAACAGCGCGCAGAAGAAATGGGGCGTCGAAGATTCCGCCGAACTGCTGTTCAAGGATCTCACGGACTGGTCGGTCATTCAGCCGACAGGCGCTGCAGACTATCGTTACAATGATCGCGAGATCATTCGCGCCCATGCGGACAATGCGGCAGCGACGCATGAATTTCTGGTGAAGCATGGCGTCGTCTTCGTGGACAAGCCGCCGGATCGGCAGGGCGGCTCCTCGGTCGGCAATTCCGTGTTGCGCACAATGCATTGCGCGCCGGTGGACTGGCCGCTGATTCAAACCGGCAAGCCTGCGACGGCGGCGCAACGTCTCACCATGTCGACAGGCAACGGCCTGACGCAGCCGCTCGAAGCCTCGGCGCGCAAGCTCGGCGTGGAATTCCTTCTCGAGCACAAGATGGTCGAAGTGTTGCGTGCGCAACGCAAGTCCGGCCGCGTACTCGGCATCGCCGCCGACAATAACGGCACACGCGTCAACATCCGAGCGCGCAAGGCGGTCATCCTCGGCACCGGCGGCTCGACAGGAAACGTCAACTTCCGCCGCATGTTCGATCCACGCCTCACGGAAGAATATTGCGGCCTCGCGGGCATGCCTTATTCGGACCAGGATGCCAGCGGCGAAATTGCGGCGATGGATGTCGGGGCGGCATTATGGGGTCTGCACAATCAAAGCGCCGAACACGGCTCCGTCATCACCAAGCCCGGACAGATCGGCTGCCAGTACGGCTATGTGAACCTGCGCTGGCAGCCGTCCTCGCCGATGTTTTCGAAGGCGCGCGCGGTCGGATTGCGCGTGACGGACTGGCATAACGTCATCACCGTCAACATGATCGGCAAGCGCTTCTTCGACGAGACCGGGCGGCAGTTCACAGCCAACAGCTACAAGGGCGTGGACCCCTATGTGCATGGCTCCTGGCACAATGCGCGCCGGACGCAGGCCGATGCGAACAATTGGATCAATGCGGCGATGCAGGGCATCGGCGACGGACACAATGGCGGCGGCCCTATCTGGGCGATCTTCGATTCAGCCGCGGTCGAGCGCGAAAAGTGGGATGTGACGCCGCCGAATGTGGATGTCGAAGGTGGCTTCTTCTTCGCGGCAGACACAGTGGAAGAACTCGCGAAGAAGATCGTGATGAAATACCAGCGCGTGCCCATGCCGCCGCAAAGTCTGGCCGAGACTGTCTGGCGTTACAACAATTTCGTCTCGCAGGGCCGCGACTTCGACTTCAACAAGCAGAATCCGAAATACCAGATCAATAAGGGACCGTTCTACGCGGCGTGGTGCACGCCGGTGCTGCACGACACGCGCGCTGGCCTGCGTATCAATGCAAAGATGCAGGTCGTCGACATGCAGGGGCAGGTCATTTCCGGCCTCTATGCGGGCGGCGAAGTCGCGGGCGGCTTCTCCATGCATGGCCTGCCGCGCTGCACCTGCCAGGGCATGATCGCCGGTCGGGAAGCTGGCAAGGAGACAGCCTAGCTCGCCCGGGAAACTTCCGCGGCGTCATCGACCGGCTCGAAGGCGTCCGCCGGGACGCCCCAGACGACGCGCCCACCGGGCAGCCGGACATCCATACGCTCACGGCTGGAGCAGCTTGGGGCCAATAATTTGTACTGGCAAAGCACCGTCCCACTATCCTTCGGGGTCAGCTGGAAGCGCCCGGCGAGAGGAGATGCTGATTTGATACGGACGAGCTGACCTGTTTTCATACTGGCCTCCGTATTTTTGCTTTCCGCCAATGGCCCGGCGAATGCGATTGTGCATTGCACCATGTTATCGCTGCAGCGCGGAAAGGCAAACGATATGTGAGCCGGGCGAGGCTCCATTCCTACAGGCTTGCAGGACGTATGGGCAGAACGCCGTAGCCAGCGCCTTGGTTGCCAAAAACCTGCCCTTTCCCTATAAGCCCGCTGCGCGGCCGTTCCGACACCCCTGGAGGCGGGCCGCGCTTTCCTTTGAAAGGGACCCAAAAATGGCACAAGCAAAGCAGCTTGCGGCCACGGTCCGCAGCGGGACAGGCAAGGGGGCCGCCCGCAGCGCACGCCGTGAAGGCCGCGTACCGGCAGTGATCTATGGAGGCGGGGAACCGCCGCTGGCGATCAATCTGGATTACAAGACGACCAACCAGCTCATCTACGCAGGCCACTTCCTGACGACGATTTTCGAGATCGACGTCGAGGGCAATAAGGTCCGCGTCCTGCCGCGCGACTACCAGCTGGATGTGGTCAAGGACACGCCGCTCCACGTCGATTTTCTTCGGCTGAAGTCTGGCTCGAGCCTGCGCGTCGACGTGCCCGTGCACTTCGTCGGTCAGGAAACCAGCGCGGCGATCAAGGCTGGCGGCACGCTCAACATCGTCCGGCACACGGTCGAACTGCGGGTTCCCGCCGACAACATCCCGGAAGCCATCACGGCCGATGTCAGCAAGATGGGCATGGGCGACAGCCTGCACATCTCGGCGATCGCTCTGCCTGAAGGCTGCCGTCCGGTGATCACCAACCGCGACTTCACCGTGGCGACCCTCGTGCCGCCGAAGACGGTGGAAGAGACGCCGGCAGCTGCAGCCGCTCCGGCGGCGGCGGCTCCTGCCGCCAAAGCTGCTCCTGCGAAGAAATAATCGCGAGCCGTTTACAAGCACAAACGCCCGTGCACATTGCGCGGGCGTTTTTGTTTGCGGCACAGGACCGGACGCATGTTTCTATTCGTAGGCCTCGGCAATCCCGGCAAGGACTATGCCGACAATCGCCACAACATCGGCTTCATGGCGGTGGACGCCATTGCGCGCGGATGGAATTTCCCGGCCTTTCGCAAAAAGCATCAGGGCCTCGTCAGCGAAGGCCGCATCGGCGAAGAACGCGTGATCCTGCTTATGCCGCAAACCTATATGAACGAAAGCGGCAGAAGCGTTCAGGAAGCCGCACGCTTTCACAAGATCGGCCTTTCCGATATCTTCGTCTTTCATGACGAACTCGATCTCGCAGCTGGAAAACTCAGGATCAAGACGGGTGGCGGCAACGCCGGCCACAATGGCTTGAAGTCGATCAGTGCCCATGTCGGCAACGACTATCACCGTATTCGCTTTGGCATCGGCCACCCCGGCGACAAGGATCGGGTGCATGGCCACGTCCTCTCCGATTTCTCCAAGGCGGACATGCGCTGGGTTGAACCCATGCTGGAAGAAGTAGCAAAAAATGCCGACTGCATTCTCGCCAGCCAATTCTCACGGCTACAGAACTTGGTTCATACCGCAATCGAGAGCAAAGCGCCCGCTGCTATCAAGCCAGATAAAGATAAGGCACCAGAGCCCTGAAACACATCACTTCGCCTCCGAGCGATTCATGAACGTGAATTCGTTAAATCGCAACTCAAGGATCTTTTTGTCCGGAATTTTGCCCTGTACACGTTCGAGAAGCGCCTTGCGGACTTGCTCCATATCCAGCTTGTCGACACCGCCGCCTCCGGCCTGGGCTTTCGGAAACAGGTAGCCGAGCGTTTCATCCAGAATGACCGACTCGATATAGGTTTCCGCCCCCTTGTCCGCATCCTTCTCGCGTGTGTAGCCGAGCTGGACCAGCAGATATCCCTTGACCTGCCCCCCGCCAAGAACAGGGACCGACAACTGTCTCGTCTTGGAATGCACCGCCTCCTTGCCCGGCGTCTGCGTCGGCTCGCTTCTCTGCCAGGCAGAAAAGACTTTGGAAGAGAAGCTATGGGAAGCCGCAAAACATATGATCGAAATAATGCAAACTGCAATGCTGTGCGTCACGTTGCTGCTCCAAACAGGCGCCCTGCTTAATAAATAAAATCGCGAATTGAACTCTGCTTCGGGCGGACGACAGCCAGAACGAATTCAATCGCGTCGCAGTGTATTTTCAGCCTCGACAAGTTTACCTCGAGCAACGAGCGCAGCGAAACTAACTTGCTCTTGGCCGATTCCGAGATCTCAATTCCACTGCTCTCGTTCAATATTCTGAACAGCTCCAGAAGTCGCTCGTTCTTAATCGTTAGGTACTCGCCAATCCCATCCACACGACATGACTCCAGCGCAGCGTTTTCTTCTTGCACGACCAACGACAACCTCTCGATACAGTTGACGATGTCCGCCTCTTTCAACAATGGATGATCCATAGCGCCTACCTCTTCTCGACGTTTTCAACGCGTTTTTGCACCGGACATTCGAATGGCCGAGGCAATACCAACGCCTCGCCCCGAAGCGATTTCCCGTGAAAATACATCTCCGATCACACCGCTCCAGCGATCGATCGCGAGAGGCGATCCCGAAAACGATTTCATCGCCCCCGTCATCCAGACGTCCAGAACCTGCTTGAGGACGAGAATTTCGAGTTCACGGAATACATCGACACTCTGACGAGAAGAGCCCGATACGCTCGTCAAGCCGCCCGCATTACCATTCTGTAGCAATGAGCTTCGAGTAGCAGTCTCTTCCAGCGACCGTAAGCGACCATCATAGGCGCCAGATTCACGAACAGGTAAGGCAAATAACCTCTCAGTCGGAGGCGAATTCGCCAACCGCATCGCCTCCTTCCCCAAGGGATGCGCTAGCGCGAAATTCCCACCCGATTCAACAATTGATGACCGCACAAACCGCTCCTTGCCAGCCTTCACTATTCCAATTCCAAGACATCACGATTTCGCTATTCCAAGTGCGACTCGTGCATCAACCGATGCGCGCATGCTTCCATTGATTTCCGCCCTGATCGCCTCTGCAGCCACTTTCACTTCAGCCATCTCAAGCGCCTTACACACTTTTGCAATTCTTAAACGTTCCCGTTCCAGAAGTTCGATCCTTTGGATAACAGCAAGCCGCCGGGCTTCGTAGAATCTGACACCGGACCGCCCGAACGAGCTGCCACTGTAACCTTGCGATCCGGCGCCCTCGCTGAGCCGAACAGCTGCAATTGCGTAATCCAGTTTGCTCTTCATTGACTGCAAGGAATGAATTATGGCGGCTATCCTCATCTCCCGCAAAGCAATGACCTTCCGTAAAGACTTTATTTTACCCAGACTACTTTTCATTTCAGGGAACTCATCTGGATCCGAATGACGTCTACAATATCGATCATTGGGCGCTCCATTGAAACGGTGATAGCGACTAGCGCAATGGCTATGTTGAAAGGTGTCATCACAACGTAAAGCGGCGCCTGAGGCATTATTCTGTTGACGACCGCTGTCGATATGCTCACAACAATTGAAAGCGACAGAACGGGCGCCGACAGCAACAACGCCAAACGAAAACACTCTCTTACGCTTTCGAAAACTCTGTCGAAATAGAACACGAAGAGCCACTGGCTAGTCTGATCCAGCTCCAACTGCGGATTCATTAGCGCACGAATCACCTCCAAATGGATGCCTTCGGCGAACAAGACGAGAATGAACGCAAGGGAATACAGCGAAGACAACGCATCAGCATTTCCAGACTCGATCTGAATACCAACGAATGCATTTGACAGACCGCAACTTGCCGCAATTAATCCACATGCAGTCTCCACGGCAATCGTGACAATCTTAAGCACGAGACCGAATACGAGACCGAACACAAACTCAAGCGCGAATAGCCTAAAAAGATTGCTGCAGCCTGCGCCCCCAACCCCCTCGCCGAGCGAATTATCGTAGTCGATTCCAAACACGATAAGCGATACCACCAGAAATATTCTGGGCGCCACAGGACACCAGGGAGACGTAAATATTGGAGCGGTGATCATGGCCGCTGAAACACGAATTGCAAACGCAATGGAAATAGCGGCTCCACCGAAGGCGCATTCGATCAAATAGATCCCCTTTGAACCAATTTTACGGGTCGCCTTATTTCCGAATTGGAGAGCACCGGTACGTAAGGTAATACGCCTTCAACAAGCGACCTCACATACTGTCTGATTTCGGTTTTCACGAGAATGACTGACTTGGGCTGCTCTTCCAGAACCGTCCGTACCACTGGCCCAACAACATCTCTGAAATCGCGCAGATCATCTGCCGGCAAAGCGAAATCGACTATTTCCCCTTTCTCGTCTCGAATGGCTCCTCGAAATAATGCCTCCTCACGCTCTCTCGAAAGGAGCAACACGTGCAGATCCCCCTCCACAAGATAATCGGAATAAATATAAGGGCTGATCTTGATTCTGACCTGTTCGACAATACGGTCTATTCGCCTGAGATTTATTGCGATGTCCGCAATTGCCTCGACAATCTCGGGCAAGGCTCTGATTGGAACGCGTTCGGCCAGCAGGCCCCGTAACACACTATGAATCACGGTCGACGATACGTGAGCTGGAACAACCTCTTCCATAATTCGCTTGAGAGCGCTGCCTCTGATATCTATAGCCTTCTTGAATTCTTCATACGAGTAGAGAGCGTATAGATTATCTCGTAGGCATTCGTTTAAATGCGTCAAGATAACCGACACGTTCTTGATCGGCTTATGACCTTCTGCTTGGAGGGTTCCTAAGAACTGGTCTGGAACCCAAAACGCGTCGTATCCGTAAGCAGGGTCGGTCCCCTTCACGCTAGGAAAATTCGGAGCCACTCCGGACGCAGACACGAGCATCACCTCGCCCAACCGCAACTGTCCGCCGGAAAGGAAACAACCATCATAAACGAAGCGATATGCTCGTGGCTCGATAGCGAAATCCTCTGCAACTTCAATTGCCGGCAATTGGAGCCCAAAATCGCGCTCGATCTTGCCGCGAAGATCATCGACCCGTCTTGTGAAGCCGTCCTGATCCGCGAAAACGATCGACGCCACGTCGCGGCCCAACAATACTCGCACCCCAAGCGATGATCCCTTTTCGTCCGAGGAACCAGCTGCCGCCGTGGCGGACCCAGCCGGCATCACGCCTGCATGGGTATCACCCACCAGGCTCTTATTGCGAAGAAGCGATGCAGCAAGGAAGCAACTTCCCCCAAGTAGTAGAAACGGCGTTACGGGCAGATCCGGCATCAAGGCACAGAAAACAAGCAATCCGCCAACAATTCCGAATACCTGCGGATACCGCCCGATCTGGTTTAAAATGGCTGTCTGAGCCGACGTATGAGCCCCACCTTTCGAGACAAGCAATCCCGCCGCGAGAGAGACCACCAGCGCCAGGATCTGCGTCGCCAAACCATCCCCGATCGACAATTTGACATATGTCTCCATCGCCTGGGTCACATCCAGTTGATGGCGCAGAACGCCAATGGCGACCCCTCCTACGAGATTGACCACCAGGATGATCAACCCGGCGATCGCATCCCCTCTTACGAACTTCGAGGCTCCATCCATCGCACCGAAAAACGCGCTCTCTTCCTCAAGTTCGCGCCGGCGCAATCGGGCATCGACTTCGGTAATTGACCCGGCCGACAACTCGGCATCGATCGCCATTTGCCTGCCCGGTATGGAATCGAGCGTAAATCTCGCTCCAACCTCCGCGATCCGACCTGCTCCCTTCGTGATAACTGTGAAATTAACGATAGTGATAATGCAGAATACGATGAGCCCCACCAGAAAATCGCCCGCCATCACGAGCTTGGCTACCCCGGAGACGACGTAACCGGCGGCATTTTGTCCCTCCGCCCCGTGTGTTAGAATCAGGCGCGTGGTGGCGATATTCAGGGCAAGTCTGAATACCGTTGCAATAAGCAGAAGCATCGGAAAGGATGTAAATTCCAATGGGCGCTGTATCCACAACGCCACCATCAAAATGACAATTGACAATGCAAACGAGAACGCTATTCCAAAATCAACGATCCATGCAGGGGCCGGAAACAGGAGCGTCGCCAGGACGATGACAAGAAACAACGAAATAACGTTTCCGATTGACTTACCGCTATCGTAACCTTCACTTCTGTTATGCAATATGTCTGTCATTTAGACACTCAAAACAAATGACAATTTCACATTATCTATCACCCGCAGCCCGATCGGCAAGAGAGCGTGACAATGCACCGAAACGATCCGACATAGTTGGACCGGTGAGGTATATCATAAGTGCGATAAATAGGAGCTTTGGCACGAACGACAACGTCATTTCATGAATTTGCGTGAGCGCTTGCAATAATGAAACAACGATGCCTATCGTCGCTATGCCTAAGACCAGTGGCCCGGCAATGTGTGCAGAAACGAGAAGGGCTTCGACAATTATGGTCCAGACGTCGACAGAAGTCATCTCACTCTGCTTAAATCGTTTAACAAAAACTGCCTTCCATCGGCTAGTCTACCGACAAATTTCGATTCTGAGGTTTCCACTCCAACCACTTCAGTCCACGGGCCATCGCCAAGCCCGACTTCCCGCCCTAATAGACTCATTATGGACATAGCCCCAATCTGTTGACTCATAGCCCCGATCGCTTCATCGATGCTTCCGAGCTGTTCCAGCTGCGACAATTGCGCCAACTGTGACAACGATTCGGCGGGATCCTGCGGGTTGGTCGGATCCTGATTCTTCATTTGTTCCAGCAGCAATTTCAAAAAGACGTCGTAGTTCTCCTTTCCAGGGGCGACTTTTCTGGTGACCTCCGATGAGGCGTTGGATATAGACAATGTTTGAGCTATCGACATCTGCCCTCTCGATTATAGCTTTTCAATATTCACCCACTGAATGCGATTTGAGGCAACCCTGAAGATTCTGCGCAGTTTTCAGCGCTTTGAATATCTGCCCATCATCCAACAGCTCCATTATCCTTTGCCATCTGATTGCATCCTGGTTCGCAGGATCTATCGAAGACATCGCGCCGAGAATAATTCGAACTGCGTTCAGTAACGGTTCTTTTCGCTCGGGCGCCCTCATCATCGACTGAATAAGATAGTATATTTGACTGCCAGAAGTGGTCGCCAAATTTGGATCGATGAAATGAGCCTCGAGCAAGAATGTTGCTTCATTCAACAGTTCTATATTCACCTTGCGATCGACCCGAATAAATGCGCCGTTCAGAAGCATTTTTCCATTCTTCTTGAGAGACAGTTTCATACGACCTATTCCAACCCGGCCATGACAATCTCGTTGACCTCGATAATCGCCTCAAGCGACCCGCCGCCATCGCCGCGAATTCTGGTACATTCCTTAACTATCCACAATCCAATCGACGCAAGCTTCGCTTTAAGCTCAGCTGGCAGTCGATTCTGCTTACTCATAATATCTTGTATTAGGGTCAACCATAATTTCTCGCAGAAATCGAGCGCTGCCTCTCTTTGCCCAATCGATACGCGAGGGTCGTCCGCTTCGCGGAGCTTGCCAATGAGTCTTTCGAAGAGTGACTTCTCGATCTTCCGGAGTTCCAGAAAGTCCGAATTTTGTGAGTCGATATATGCAAGGACTGACATCTTTCGCTCAAATGTACTTTGCAAGAAAGAAGCTATTTATTTGCGACACGATCACGGAAGAGGCTTCCAGGCGGCCCTGCAGCTCTGATATCTCGCTGACGATCGAAAATTGATCGAAATTCGACGATCGCGATAAATTTTGCGTCATTCGGGTGATATCCTCCCTGCTACGCTGCAATTCTTTTTCGAGATAAGCCTCTTTAATGGCAGATGTTGCCGCGACATTTATAGACGCTGTTGATTTCCACTGAGAACTGACCCGGGATTTCCACGGAGAAGTGACCCGGCTTGATGATGAGATTAGGTCAGGTCGTCGTCAAGTTTCGGTGCTTCTCCCTGGCTGGCTTTGCGGGTTTTGCGCTGCTGCTTTTGAA
>CAINED010000052.1 GCA_903847605.1 uncultured Hyphomicrobiales bacterium
AATATGCGCCGGGCGCCTCCTCGCAGAAGCATGGTCATGTGAACGAGGCGGCCTTCTACATTCTCGACGGCGAGGGCTACGAGATCCATGACGGCATCCGCTACGACTGGAAGGCCGGCGATATCGCGATCGTGCACAACAATTGCGTGCACCAGCATTTCAATGCGTCGAAGGACAAGCCGGCGCGCGCGCTCGTCATCAAGACCAAGCCCATGTACCTCTTCCTCAACATGCTCTTCCAGAAGACCGTGAAGGAACGCCCCGTCGATGTAACCCCTGAGTGCGAAGGCTTCGTCGCGCGCGAGGAAGAGCAGGACTTCAACCATCCCAAGGGAGGCTATTGATATGGCCTGGGGTGAAACCGCCAACTGGCTCGAAGGCAAGGAAAACGAGCGCCTCTACCAGCGCCTGCTCGACGATGCGCGCGATGCGCCTTCGCGCAACGCCCGCCGCAAGAAGATCGTGCGTCCCTCGGAAATGCCGTGGGAAATGTCGCGGCAGGGCCTGCTCAAGCATCTCATGAACGAGAGCATGAACACGCGCGTCGAAACCATGGACGCCTATATGCAGATCATTCCGCCCGGCTCGCGCTCGGGCAAGCACCGGCATCTGGCGGAAGAATGCGTCTATGTGATCGAGGGCAAGGGCTACGACATCCATCAAGATTGCGACGTCGAGATCGGCGACGTGTTCGAGTGGGTCGCCCAGCCCGAGACCAAGAAGCTCGAATGGGAAGCCGGCGATTACATCTACATTCCGCCGATGACCATCCACCAGCATTTCAACGCAGACCCGTCAAAGCCCGTGCGTCTCATCTCCTGCACGGCGCGCATCTTCAGGCAGATGGGCCTGAACACGCTGGAACAGATGGAAGACGCGCCCGAATACGATCCTTATCTCACGCTGAACGCGGAGGTGATCAGGGAGTTTTTGCGGGGGGAGAAGAAGGGCTGAAGCACTTAAAGCGTCCAACAGAGACTGAATTGTATGAGGCCGGGACCATGTGGTGCCGGCCTTTTTCGTGACTGGCGCGCGTGAGCATTTCGAGAGGGATGTGTGCCTTGCTTCAGCAGTTGTTATCTGCAAGCACACTTAAGAGAAGAGCCTCCAGAAGATCCTCAGAATAATGACAAAAAACAGTATTTGCGCAATCAGATACGCAACCATCAGTTTGCTGCCATTTTTCAGTTGTTCCTTGACAAACAAACTAGGAAAAACAGCTCTATCCAGTAGATTTGATTTAACAAATCTATCGTCCGTAATCATCTTGCTGTGAAAGTGAGCGAAGCAATAAGTGATAAACAGTAGTACCGGGATCATGATCACGAAGTTTTCTATCCCGAGGACACTAAATATCTCTCCGCCAGTAGGGCTCTTAACTCCCGCGACTGCGAGCACGATACTTTCCTTTTAATGAGCCAGAATTAGGCGTTGTAAGCGGTCCCCAATTCACGCCGCCTTCTCCACTCCCGCTATCAGCCTCTGCCCGAGCACACGCAACGCCCCGACAAGCGTCGTCAGCTTCGTCGCGTGCATGGGGTCGAGAATGCGCCTGATTTCACGCTCGGTTTTGTCTATGCTGCGTGCCAGTTCGCATTTGAACATGTATTCTATCGCGAAGCCGCGTCCCTATTCATTGGAAGCGTATGAAGCACGATACTCCTTTTCCTCAGGAAGAGGAGGCCCTCCGTCCGCTCGCGTCCTATTGACAAGCTGCATGTCTTCATGTTCTTATTTTGTTCTAAATTCAATATGCTTGCCTTTGGACATTGCCCGTATGGATCTAACCCGCGAAATCGACGCCAGCAGAAACGCTGCCGCGCATATCGTCGCCGGACTGTTCGCGATGCTGGGGCTGACGGCCGGCGCGGTTCTCGGGCGCATTCGCCGCGAATTGCATCGCGATATTCTCAAGGTTCTGCGTCCTGCCGAGTCCGCTGTCAGGCGGCTGATCGTGGTTTTCGCGCGCGGCGTTATCGTGAAGGCGAGACCGCCGCGCCCCGCGCCCACGGGCCTTGCTCGCGCGATACCCGGTCAACAGCGTTTTTACTTTCGCCTTTTCGACGCGAGACCCCCACTCCGGCTCGCAACACGCCCGGGAAAAACCGGACCTCGCCCGCAGCCGCGCATCTCCTTTTTCGGCGACGGCGAGGTGCGCCGGATATCGCTGACCCGCGAGCCCCGGCCTCAGGAGGAGCATGTCGAGGCCGCCAATCTCGTGCGCAGGCTCACGGCCGTGCAAGCTGCGCTTTCAGATTTGCCGCGTCAGGCGAAACGTCTCGCCCGCGCCCTTGCCCGGCGGCAGAGATCGCCGCGCCTGAAGCTCAAGGGACCGCTGCGCCCCGGCCATCCTCCGGGCTTTCGCCGCCGCGCCCGCCGCGAAGTGGATCATCTGCTGCGCCGATGCGACTGGCTCGCCCGCGAGGCGCTGCCGCCCGATACGTCGTGACACTATCCGATGAAAGTTGTGGCGTTTCTTCGACCCCTTCCGGGGACGCTGGCGCGCGCGTCGCCGGACGATATCCGCCCTGCGATGCTGCTTTTGGCCGGCATGGCTGTTTTGACAGGCCGGCAGCGCCGTCCTATCCCCGCTTCAATGCCCATTTCTCCGCCTCTGCAGCGCATCATCAGTCTCTTCGCCATCACGCCGGGCGAATTGCTGACGGTTGCAGTGGCCACCATCGGAGGCATGGGTTTTGTCTGGCTGCATATTCCCGGCGGGGCGATATCGGGCGCGGTGATCTCGGTCGCGCTTCTGTCTTTAACGGGACAGGCGCATGGCCTCGGTCCCTTGCTGCGCGTGACAGGCCTCTGCATGGTCGGCGTCGCTGTCGGCGCGATCGTCGGGCCCGACACCTTTTCCAACATGCTCGCCTATCCCTTCAGCATCGCCGCGATGGCGCTTTGCGTCGTCACGATGACGGCGGTCGCGACCTTCGTGTGGATGTATCTTCTGAAATGGCCGTTCTCGTCGGCGCTGCTTGCTTCCGTGCCGGGCTCGATGAGTTACATCGTCGCCGTCTCCATCACGATGGGAAAGGACGCCGCCCGCATCGCCGTCGTGCAGATGTCGCGCGTTGTCTTTCTCGTCACGCTTTTGCCCTTGATCGTGGCCTGGGACATGCGCGGGCGAAGCCTTGGTTCCATTGAAGTTCATTACGATCCATTGATCGTCACGCTCCTCGTGCTGGCCTTCGGCATCGCCGGCGGATGGGTGCTGGAAAAGCTGGGATCGACCGGCGGCTTTCTGCTCGGCGGCATGATCGTTTCCGGCCTCGCGCATTTCATGGGCTGGGCGCCCGGCCGCTCGCCCGACTGGGTGATGAACGCCGGCCAGATCATCGTCGGCGCATGGACCGGTTCGCGTTTTGCCGATTTCGACTGGAAGCTTTTCTGGCGCATCGCCTATGGCACGGCGCTTGCGGTGGGATCGACGCTGGCGATTTCAATCGGCTTTGCGGCCTTCATGTCGTGGATGTTGAACGTGCCCTTCGGCGCGGCGCTGATCGGCTATTCGCCGGGCGGGCTTGAAGCGATGGTCGTTCTTGCGCTGGCGATGAATGTCGATCCTGTCTTCGTCGCGGCGCATCACTTCGCGCGCTATTTCATCATCAACGCGTCGCTGCCCTTCATCATTCCGAAGTTGCTGAAGATGGAGGAAGCGGCCAGGATCAAACCAACGGAAACTTCGGGAGGATAAACATGCTTTTGCGCGCAACGCTCACTTCGCCCTTCGGCCGCAAGACTCGGCTCGCCGCCCTGCGTCTGGGTCTTGCCGACCGCATCAAGGTCGTCGATGCCGATCCGATGAATCCCGACGATCCCCTGCGCCGCGACAATCCGCTCGGCAAGATACCGGCGCTGATCCTTAATAGCGGACAAGCCATCTTCGACAGCCGCGTCATCCTCGAATATCTCGATCACCTTGCCGGTGGCAATAAAATCATCCCTGCCGATTTCGATGCGCGCATCAAGGCGCTGACGATGCAGGCGCTCTGCGACGGCATCATGGATGCGGCCATTCTCGTCGTTTACGAGGGACGTCATCGCCCGGCGGAAATTCATCACAAGCCGTGGCTTGATTATCAGCGCGGCAAGATCGAGCGCGGTCTCGCGGCGCTCGCCGCCAATCCGCCCGATCCCAAATCTTTCGATGTCGGCACGATCACCGCCGCCTGCGCGCTCGGCTATATCGACTGGCGCAAGCAGGTCGACTGGCGTGCGTTGCAGCCTTCGCTCGTGGCGTGGTTCGATGCGTTCCGCGCGAATGTTCCGGAATTCGACAAGACAGCCGCGCCGGTGTGAGAGCGGGTCACTCTATCGAGGAGACCACTCATTTTGTTTTCACCCTCGTCCTTGGATATGCGAACTTCGCTCGCTACTCAGGAAGAGGGGCCGCTCTGCAGAAACCCTCATTCTGAGTAGCCCTGCACAGCAGAGCGTATCGATGAACGAGGGTTTATGAATATGAGACTGCTGCAGCCTTCCGGAGCAGGCTGCAGGCCCTCACTTGATCTTGGGGATGTTGTACTTCTGAAACAGCTTTCCGGTTTCATCGCGTTCTGTCGCAACGAAATCGGAAAATTCTTTCGCGCTGGTGACAGTGGGCTCGATGATCTGGCCGATCAGGAAGTCGCGCACTTCCGGCCTGTTGATGGCTTCGCCGGTCTGACGGTTGACCTGTTCGATGATGGCGTCGGGCACGCCGCTCGGCGCAAACAATCCGATCCATGTCTTGATCGGAAATTCGCCGAGCCCCGCCTCTGCCACGGTCGGGATATTGGACAGTCTTGCGGAGCGCTTCGCGCCATCCTGTACGAGTATGCGCCCCTTGGCGTCGCCGGGATTTTCGGCCCAGTTGCCGAGCGCAGTATAGGTCAGTTGAATCTCGCCGGAGACGAGATTGGCCACGAGTTCGTTCGCGCCCTTGTAGGGGATTTCCGCCGCCTTAACGCCGAGTCGCTCTTGCAGGAAGAGGCGGAAGATATTCGGGCTCGTCGAAGGTCCGTAGGTGCCGAAGTTGAAACCGTCTGGCTTTGCCAGCATCGCCTTCTTGAGATCGTCGATGGATTTCACATCGATCTTCGGCGAGGCGACGAGACC
>CAINED010000053.1 GCA_903847605.1 uncultured Hyphomicrobiales bacterium
GCGTCTGATCACGCTCAATAACTCCATGCTGATCACTCCGTTCTCTCCCGCTCTCATCGCGGGGAAAAGGTTCCAACATGGGTCAAATCTCGATGGAAAAACCTTGGCTTCCCGGGTCAGTTCTTAGTGGAAATCAACAGACAGCATGCTTCCAGCCGCCGCTGCCGTCGTATTCCTTGGTGAAAGTCACGTTCTGCCCGGCGCGAGCGCCCGAAAGCATAGCGTAGAGCGTCTGCGTGTCGCCGGGCGCGACCTCGCAGCTCTCGTGCGTCGTTCCCGAAAGCGATGCGCCGGCGTCGATCAGCGTTGCAACAAAGGACACCGGCTCGAAGAGAGCCGGATAGGAGTAAAGCCCGTTCCACACGCCCGTGAGCGATTTTGCGAGATCGCCATTCATCGTCATTTCCACTTTCGACAGCCGCCGTATCGTCGGCATTTACCGGTTGCCGACGCAACAGGCGCGCGCATAGACTGATCGGCGTTAATGATGGGGCTTCCGCGCCCGGGGAGGAAGCATGAAAATTTTGCGACTTGTTGCAGCCGCCTGTGCGCTTGCCGCGGCAACGCTGCCGCTTTCGGCGCAGCAATGGCCGGACAAGCCGATCCGGATCGTGACAGGCTTCCCACCGGGGCCGCTGGATGTCTTTGGACGGCCAGTGGCCATCAAGCTGCAGGAAGTCTTCGGGCAAACCGTGATTTTCGAGAACCGGCCCGGTGCGAATGGAGCCATCGCTGCCGAACAGGTCTCCAAAAGCGCCCCGGACGGATACACACTCTTTATCGGCACCTCAGGAACGCATGTGACTGCGGTGCATCTGACGCCGGGTTTGCGCTACGATCCCGTGAAGGATTTCAAGCCTGTGATCGCTGCGGTGGAACCCGTCACCGTCATGGTCGTCAATCCCAAACTGCCGGTCAATTCCGTGCAGGAATTCATCGCCTATGCGAAGGCAAATCCCGGCAAGATCTCCTACGCCTCGACCGGAGTGGGATCTGTCTTTCATCTCGTCGGCGAATTGTTCAAGCAGACCACCGGCGTCGATATGGTGCACGTGCCCTATCGCGGGGGCGAAGCGGCGATGAACGATCTGGTGGCGGGTCATGTCCCGGTTACCTTCACCTCGGCGACGACGGCAGGCGGACATATCGCCTCGGGCGGCGCGCGTGTACTCGCCGTGCTTGAGCCCGAACGCTTCGAACGCATGCCGAATGTCCCCTCGATGACAGAGATCGTGCCTGCCTTCCGCAAGCCCTCGACATGGATGGGCTATTTCGCTCCGCCAGGCACCCCGGATGCTGTGGTGATGCAGCTCAACGCGGAAATCGGCAAGGCGCTGAATGAACCCGCCTTCAAGGCGAGGCTTGCCGAAGGCGGTTATGCCGTTCTCGGCGGTCCGCCGCAGAAACTGCACGACCTGATGGTCGACGGCATCGAGCGCTTCGGCAAGATTATCAGGGACGCGGGGATCAAGCCGGAAGGGAAGTAGTTACGACCCCGGCGTCTGCCCTTCCATGATCGCGATGGCCTCGGCAAAGCGGAAACATCAGGGGATCGCCGAGCGCCTTGCGCAGGCCTTCGAGGTCGACTTCGCGCACGGCCGTGTCGATGGCGCGAAATTTTTCGAAAAGCGCAAACCCGGCGCTGTCTTGGTCGCTGTCGCTCATGCCCTTGCGCGCTCCGTCCAGACGGCGGCGCCGTTGACGAATGTATGCTTCACCCGTCCCTGCAACCGCGCCTCGTCGAACGGGGTGTTCTTCGAGCGCGAATGCAATTCGACAGGATCGACGACGAAGGGCTCGTCGGGATCGAAGACGACGAGATCGGCCGGCGCGCCCTTCGCAAGGCGTCCTTGTGGCAGCCGCAGGATCTCGGCCGGCCGAATGGTCATTGCGGAGACGAGTTGCGGCAGCGACACTTTTCCTGCGTGCACGAGCCTCAGACCGGCGGCGAGAATTGTCTCGACGCCGATCGCGCCATAGGCAGCTTCGGAAAACGGAACCCGCTTCGTTTCGACATCCTGCGGATTGTGGTCCGACACGATGACATCGATGGTTCCGTCAGCCAGTCCTTCGACAAGCGCGAGACGCTCGTCCTCGCTGCGAAGCGGCGGCGACATCTTGAGAAAGGTCCTGTAGTCGCCGATGTCGTTTTCGTTCAGCGTGAGATGATTGATACTCGTGCCACAGGTCACCGGAAGACCTTTGCCCTTCGCCCTGCGGATGATTTCGAGCGATAAGCTGGTGGTCACAAGTTCCGCGTGATATCGCGCGCCAGTCAGTTCCACGAGCCTCATGTCACGGTCGAGCACAATGACCTCGGCCTCGCGCGGAATGCCGGCAAGGCCGAGACGCGCAGCGAACTCGCCCTCGTTCATCACGCCTGCACGCGCCATGTCCGCGTCTTCTGCATAGTGCATGACCAGCGCATCGAAATCACGCGCATAGGTCATGGCGCGGCGCATGACCTGCGATGATCGCACGGACTGTGAGCCATTCGAAAATGCGATGGCGCCGGCGAGGCCGAGACTGCCGATTTCTGCGATTTCCTGCCCCGCAAGCCCTTTCGTGAGCGCAGCGCAGACGCCGATACGCACTTTCGCATTGTCGCGCGCGCGGCGCATGATGTAATCGACCGTCGCCGATCCATCGACCGGAGGCGATGTCTCCGGGGTTGCGAGCATCGTTGTAACGCCGCCCGCGGCGGCGGCGGCGCTGACCGTCGCAATCGTCTCGCGATGCGATGCGCCGGGTTCGCCGATAAAGACGCGCATGTCGATCAGCCCAGGCGCGAGATGCAGGCCGCGACAGTCGACGACCGCTGCGTCCGAGCCGATATTCGCCGATGTCACCTCTGCGCCGCAGGCAAGGATCTTGCCCTCGTCCATAAGGACGCCGCCGCGCGAAACGGTGGACGAAGCCGGATCGACGATCTCGGCGCTGAGGAGAGCAATGCGACCTGGGCTGTTACGTCCGGATTGAGTCATGCCATCACCCGTTCGGCAGGTGTTGGGCCAGCGCTTCCAGCACGGCCATGCGGACGGCGACGCCCATCTCTACCTGTTCGGTGATCAGCGAGCGGGGTCCATCGGCAACGGAAGACGAAATCTCGACGCCGCGGTTCATCGGGCCGGGATGCATGACCAGCGCATCGGGCTTGGCCCATTTCAGCTTGTCGTCGTCGAGCCCGAAGAACTGCGCGAACTCCTTGAGCGAGGGCAAAAACGCGCCTTCCATGCGCTCGCGCTGGATACGCAGCATCATCACGATGTCGGCGTCGCGAATGCCGCTTTCCATCGAGCGATGCACTTCGACGCCAAAGCGCTCGATGCCCACGGGTAGCAGCGTCGATGGCGCGACGACACGCACGCGTGCGCCGAGGGTCGCCAGCGAAATGATGTTCGAACGCGCCACGCGCGAATGCAGGACATCGCCGCAGATCGCCACGATCAGCCCCTCGATGCGCCCCTTGTTGCGGCGGATCGTCAGCGCGTCGAGCAGAGCCTGCGTCGGATGTTCATGGCTGCCGTCGCCGGCGTTGATAACCGCACAGGAAACCTTGCGCGCCAGCAGATTCACCGCGCCGGAATGGTTGTGGCGCACGACGATGAGATCGGGCCGCATCGCGTTCAGCGTCACCGCCGTATCGATGAGCGTCTCGCCCTTGCTCACCGACGATGTCGAGACCGACATATTCATCACATCGGCGCCAAGGCGCTTGCCCGCAAGTTCGAAGGAAGCCTGGGTGCGCGTCGAAGCCTCGAAGAAGAGGTTAATAAGCGTGCGTCCGCGCAGCACGCTGCGGCGCTTCTCGACCTGACGCGATACATTGACGGCCTCTTCGGCCATATCGAGCAGGCGCTCGATCTCGGGCCGGGACATGCCCTCGATACCCAGGAGATGGCGGGGAAAGGACAGCGAGGCGGAGGCAGGAGACATAAGCCCTGCCTATAGGCCTCGCCTTTTCCCCGGGCAAGGGCGCGGCCCGGTTACGCACCAGTTTCGACTGGCACCTACCTGAATAATTCGCTCGCGATCTTCTGCCAGCGCGGCAGGCGCTCGTCGACCTCCTCCGGCGTCTGCATGAAGGCCTTGAAGCCGCCGCGCTCCGGCTGGAGCCCCGGATCGTTCGGCGGGATATCCGGATCCACAGGCAGGTAGTCTGCCTGTTTGAACAGCCGCTGCCCCTCGGGCGACACCAGAAAATCGACCAGCAACCGCGCCGCATTCGGGCGCGGCGCATCCTTGGAGATGCCCTCGACCGACACATTGATCATGGCTAGATCGAGCGGGAACCAGCGCGAGGGCGCGCCCTTGTTCGCGCTGATGACAGAGTGGTGATTGAAGGTTTGCAGCGCGATCGCGAATTCGCCGGCAATCATCTTGTCGACGACAGCGCGGGCCGACAGCTTCACGGGAACGATGTTCTGGCCCGCAAGCTTGCGCAGGTAGTCCATCCCCTGGTCTTCGCCCATCGCCATGAGGACGGTGCCGACAAATCCCGGCGCCGACGATGTCGAAGACAGAGACGACCAACCGAGTTTGCCCTTGTATTGGGGATCGAGGAGATCGGCGAATGTCTTGGGTCGCTTGGCTTCCGGCCATAAATCCGTGTTCAGCGCGGGCGTATAGACGTAATAATTCGTCGCGACCCAGTAGCCGTCCTTGTCGATGAACTGTTTCGGCAAACGCGCGGCCGATGGCGGCGTGTATTTCGCGACAATGCCGAGTTTCTTGAGCGGCCCTACAGTCGAAGTCCCGTCGAAAACATCCACCTGCACGCGCCCGGCCTTGGCTTCGTTCGCGGCGCGTAAAATTACATCTTCGGTGTTCATGCGGATGGCGTTGACCTTCACGCCATATTTCTTTTCGAAAGCTTCCGCGGCAGGCCGCACGAACTGGCTGATGATCAGCGTTGTGTACCAGGTGACGGAACCTTCCTTTCGCGCCGCCTCGATCATGCGCGGATCGATCTCCTGCGCTTGTAACGATGTCGATACGAGCAGCGTTGCCGCCGTCAGGAGAATCTTGCTGCGCATGTTCCCTCCCTTGCGCGCGTGGTGGCGCGCTTACTTCGTTCCCATCGCCTCGCGCGCCCGCGCGATCACCGCACTTGGGAATGCATAGAGACGTCTGACGCTATCCTCGATATCCGTATGGCTTACAAATTCCGGCTCGAGTTTCAGCTTGATGGATTCTTCGACAAACGCAGGATCTTTCACCGTCGCCTCGAAAGCCCTGCGCAATTGCGCTGCTCGTTCATGCGGAAGATCGGGGGGCGCAGCGAATGGCCGCGCAAACTGTTGCGGCGCGACCACCAATTCGATCAGCTTGCGATCATCGTCGTTTTTCGCGAATTCGAGCACCAGCGGCACTTCAGGATGGTCCGGATGCTTGCGCAATGCGATCTGAAACAGCACGTTGAATTTCTTGTCGCGGATCCAGTCGGCGCGCATGGATTTCATGGGCACCCAGCCCCAGGAGCAGAAGCCGCCGAGTTCGCCGTTCTCCATCGCCGTCAGGGCATTGGCGCTCGCGGGATAGCCGCCGATCACCTTGAATTTTGTGCCGATGGCCAGATTGAAAATTTTCGGCAACATCGCCGACGGCGATGTGACGCCCGCCGCGCCGACGCTGAGTTCGTGCTGCATCGCATCCTGCGCAGTCTTCACAGGCGTCGTGTGCCAGGCCACGCAGGTGGAAACTTCGTTCGAAGTCGAGCCGAGCCAGGTGAATTTCAGCGGATCGTACTTGGCCCCCTCCGTGCCGAGCAGCGGATCGATTGGCGCCGTCCGTCCGAAGATACCGAACTCGGTCCCATCTTTCGGCGCCACGGAATAGATATACGCCGCCGCGCGCAGACTGCCGGCGCCCGGCATGTTCTTCGGCACCATTTGTGGATGGCCCGGCAGGTGCTTTCCCATGTGCCGGGCAAGAACCCGCGCCGAAAGATCGTAAGCGCCGCCAGGCCCGAAGCCGATGAAAATGCTGACGGTCTTGCCGGCGTAAAACTCGCTTGAAGATTGCGCAGCGGCGGGCAAAGCAGCGCATAGCACGCTCATAAACGCGATCACATTAGTCCTGTGCCGACCGCAACGCATGGCGCGTATATCCCTAGCATTCCTCAATAGTAGCGATTGAGCGTGATGTCCTTGACCTCCGCGAGACTCTTGGAATCGAGCGTACGCATCACGCGAGCGATCATCGTTTCGACGACGTCCGGCGACGCATAGGTCACGGCGAGATTGACTTTCTTCATCTCGGTGAGGAATTGCGGATCGGCAAGGATTTCCGCGATCTGCTTGCGCAGAAAATCGACACGATCCTGCGGCGTTCCCGGCGTCACCAGCAACAATCTGCCGAGAGACGCGAGTTCCGCGCGCCAGTCGAGCAATCGCTCGCCGCGGGCATCGAGTTTTGCCGCCTCGAAAACAGTGGGCACATCGGGAAATTGTGATGAGCGTTTGCGCGCCAGGATCGCAACCACGCGCATGCCGCTCGATGACCCGACGAGTGCAGCGGATTCGTCGGAGACGACGCGGCCGTCGACCTCGCCATTCTCCATGGCCATCATCATGCCGCCCGTTCCCTTGTAACCGATGATGAGGCGCGTCTTCATTCCCGTCGCATGCGCCAGCAATGCCGAAAAGTCGGTATTGCCATCGGTCTTGCCCGAGCCTGCCCAGACGATGGGCCGCTGCGAGGCGATCATTTCGCCGAGCGTCTTGTAGGGCGATCTCGGACCGAGAAGCACGACCTTGCTTTCCGCGCTCACACGGCCGAGCCAGAGCTGTTTCGTGACGTCGAAATTGACGCCCTGTTCGCCAAAAAGTTGCGCACCTGCAATGGCTTCCCCGCCGATCAGCAGGATATGCGTGCCATCGGGCGGCGCGATCATCGTGCGGCTCATGGCGATAAGCCCGCCCGCGCCGGATTCGTTGATCGGAATCAGTTTGGCGTCGAGTCTGCGAGAGAGATGCGCGCCAATCGCGCGCATATAGGTATCGTAACCGCCGCCGGGCGAGCCCATGGTCGCGAAGCGCAGTTGCTTGCCCTGATAGAACTGACGCGCGCTCTCCTGCGCGCTTGCGGAGGCCGGCCCCAGCGCTGCGAAGGCCAGCGACAACAGCAGAGAGAAGGCGCAGCGGCGAAACATCTTAGTGATCGCCCATCACATCGATCAGCGTGCCATCCGGATCCGCAAGCTGATATTCGCCGAGCGGACATTTGGCCAGCAGGGCAACGCGCGCGAGACCTTCGTCGTCGAAATCGAGCGGTTTCGGCGTCAACTGGATATTCTGTTTCACGACATCAGCCAGATGCTTCTTGAACACTTCGAGATTGGGCACGCGAAAGCCGATATGATCCATGCCCGGTTGCTCGATGCCGGCGCCATTGAAGGACGAAATTTTCCACGGCAGGATCATCATGGTCATGCGGCCATCGGTGAACTGATAGCCGCCCGCTTCCATAGGCGTGTTGCGCGCTTCGAGTTCGAACACATCCTGGTAGAACTCGGCGACGCGCTCGGCATTGCGCACGCGCATGGCAAAGTGGCTGATCGTATTGTCCTGCTTCCAGCCATCCATTGCATACACCTCGGCGCGATTCTTGTCGCGCGGCTGGCCGAGATCGAAATAATTGCCGGCGGGATCGTGAATGCCGAAACTCGTAAAGGGCCGGTTGCCGGGCCGTTTGACGATTTCGATATCGGGATATTTCTTCTCGACGCGCTCGCGCACGAGATCGATGTCCTGCACCTCGATGCCGAAGTGATCGAGCCCGGCCTTGCGCCCGCCGCGCCGTGGAATAATGGTCATGCCGGTATAGCCATCGCCGACCGATATGGCCGACATTTCGCGGGCTGTATCGCCGGAACTCTTCATGCCGAAGACTGCGCGATAGAACATGCCGACAGTTGCGTAGTGATCCGTCGTGATCGCCAGATGATTGAGTTTCGAAAACAAGATTTCCTCCCCGTCGGAAATGCCGCGCGCCGTTGATCCGGTCGCGCCAGTTCGCAGGCCGCGAAACGCGGCATGCGCAGTTATTCGCCCGCGGGCTGCGCCGGCGCATTCCGGTTGCTGATGACCGGTTCGCGGCCTTCCGCGCGGATGTCCTTGCGCGTGACGTAGTCGATGATCTTCACATTGTCCTGCGAACCCGAGCGGTGCCCCATCATGATCATGGCGCCGCTGCCGGTATTCTCGAGCTGGTAGAATGAACCGCCGGTAATCAGCGCGGACATGCCGGGGTCGAGCATCGCCTTGTTTCCGTCGGGAAAACTCATCGTGCACTGACCCTCGAAGACCGTGAAAACCTGATCCTCATTGTGGCAGTGCATTTCGTCGTGATCGCCGGGCGTTGGATAATAATGCACCCAGGCGTGCAGCTTGCGCGTGTTCATGACGACCGTGCGCTTCTTTTCGCGCAAGGCGACGTCGACGGCCTTGATGATCTGAATGGCCATGCAGCCCTCCCCGTTCGCCGCGACACGTCCGGTCTGCTGGCGACTTCAGCCAAGTATAGCCGAAGGGCTTGGGGACGATACCGAAATTTTCCCCGCGCTTACGCGCGCCGTTCAGCGCGAAAATTTGTGCGTATTGCGCAGGTGCTCCGTGCCGAAAACCCAGTCCCAGAACCCCGTGGAGACCCCAAAATTGGTCTGCCCGGCGCGATAGTGATGCAGCATGTGACGCCGCCGCGCCCGCACCAGATAGCCGAGCTTCGGCTCGCGGATGTGATGGGTCGCCCAGTGCACGGAAATATAGGCGAGATAGCCGGCAAGCATGCCGGCTGTGACACCGGCTGCCGTCACCGGCTCGACGAACCAGAGCGGCACGAAAACGCAAAGCGATATCTGGATCACGCCGACCAGCGGCGGGGTGCCGAACAGAGCTTCCGGTTGTTCGTGATGCTCGTCGTGCAAATGGCGCAACCATGGCCATTCATGCAGCAGCCAGCGGTGGAATGCATATTCTATGAGCGTCCAGAGCACGAAACCGCCCAGCACCGCGGCGGCGCTCACCCCGCCGCTCATCAGCGAAAGTTCGTAAGGGAGCCAATACAGAAAATAGGCGACAACCGGCGGGATGATAAAAAAGTCGAGGAAATACAAGAACTTGCCAAGATGCATAATGCCGCCTCGTTGTTGGTCTGGGCCGCCTTCGATGCTGCTCTCTTGACCGAAAGTATTAGATTGGCGGAAACCGTCAAGGCCCCGCCCTGTCGCAGACCCGCGCCGCAGGCAGATTTGACAGGCGCGCCCCGCTTCTCCATTTTCCGCGCCCGAAACACCCCCCGGATCGCCGCCGGCTCAGCGCACGCGGCCCCCGTTTCCGGATTTTTTCTTCGCTATTTCAGGCTCTTGAGCCTGACGAGGATGCTTTTGACATGAATGCTGTGGTTATCGTCGAATCGCCCGCCAAGGCGAAGACGATCAACAAATATCTCGGCCGCGACTATGAGGTTTTCGCTTCGTTCGGCCATATTCGCGACCTGCCCGCCAAGGACGGCTCCGTCGATCCCGAGGCGGATTTCGCCATGCGCTGGGAAATGGACGGCAAGGCCTCCAAGCGCCTGACCGATATCGCCAATGCGGTGAAGGGCGCCGACAAGGTCATTCTCGCCACCGACCCGGATCGCGAAGGCGAGGCCATTTCCTGGCACATTCTGGAAGTTCTCAAGGGCAAGCGCGTCCTCAAGGACAAGGTGATTGAGAGGGTCGTCTTCAACGCGATCACCAAGTCGGCTGTGCTCGACGCCATGCGCAACCCGCGCGAAATCGACGCTGCGCTGGTGGATGCCTATCTGGCGCGACGCGCCCTCGATTACCTCGTCGGCTTTAGCCTCTCGCCGGTTCTGTGGCGCAAGCTTCCCGGCGCGCGTTCGGCCGGTCGCGTCCAGTCCGTCGCGTTGCGCCTTGTTTGCGACCGGGAACTCGATATCGAGAAATTCGTCCCGCGCGAATACTGGTCGCTCGCGGCCCATCTGAAAACGAAGGATGCCGCGCCTTTTGTTGCGCGCCTCGTCGGCGCGGATGGCGCGCGCATTCAGCGTCTCGACGTTGGCACGGGCGAGGAAGCCGAAGCTTTCAAGTCCGCGCTCGACAACGCCAGCTTCAAGATCGTTTCCGTCGAATCCAAACCGGCGCGCCGTAACCCATACGCACCCTTCACGACCTCGACATTGCAGCAGGAAGCCTCGCGCAAGTTGGGCCTCGCGCCGGCAACGACCATGCGTATCGCGCAGCGCCTCTACGAAGGCGTCGATGTCGGCGGCGAAACCGTTGGCCTCATCACCTATATGCGTACCGACGGCGTCGACATGGCGCCCGAAGCGGTGGCTGGCGCGCGCGCGGTGATCGAAAAGGAATATGGCGCGAAATACGTGCCACAGGTGCCTCGCAAATACCAGACGAAGCAGAAGAACGCGCAGGAAGCGCACGAATGTATTCGCCCCACCGACATGACGCGCCTGCCGCGCCAGCTCAACAAGGTGCTGGAGAAGGATTCAGCGCGTCTTTATGAACTGATCTGGACGCGCTCCATCGCGAGCCAGATGGAATCCGCCGAGCTCGAGCGTACGACGGTTGAAATCGTCGCTCAGCCCAAGGCTCCCGCCAAATATTCAAGCGTCGATCTGCGCGCGACCGGACAGGTCGTGCGCTTCGACGGCTTCCTCGTCCTTTATCAGGAAGGCAAGGACGACGAGGAGGATGAAGAGAGCGGCCGCCTGCCACCGATGCAGGCAAACGATGAACTCTCGAAAGACAAGATCGAGATCGCCCAGCACTTCACCGAGCCGCCGCCGCGTTTCACCGAGGCGACGCTGGTCAAGCGCATGGAAGAACTCGGCATCGGCCGTCCGTCCACCTACGCTTCGACGCTGGCCGTTCTGCGCGATCGCGACTACGTTCGCATCGACAAGAAGCGGCTCGTGCCGGAAGACAAGGGACGCCTCGTCGTCGCCTTCCTCGAAAGCTTCTTCTCGCGCTACGTCGAATATGATTTCACGGCAGGACTCGAGGAACAGCTCGATCGCATCTCCAATTCGGAGATCGACTGGAAACAGGTGCTGCGCGACTTCTGGAAGGATTTCTCCGCCGCCATCGATGGCACGAAGGAGTTGCGCACAACGCAGGTTCTCGATGCGCTGAACGATCTCCTTGGCCCGCATATCTTCCCGGCAAAGGAAGACGGCGGCGATCCGCGCTCATGCCCCGCCTGCAGCGCCGGGCAGCTTTCGCTGAAGATCGGCAAGTTCGGCGCCTTCGTAGGCTGCTCGAACTATCCCGAATGCAGTTTTACGCGCCGTCTCGCAGCGCCCACGGGCGATGGCGATGGCGACAGCGATCGTCCCGGCGTCAAGGTTCTGGGTACCGATCCCGCTTCAGGCGACGAGGTCACGCTTCGCGATGGCCGCTTCGGTCCTTATGTGCAATTGGGCGAAGGCGAAAAACCAAAGCGCTCGTCTTTGCCGCGCGGGTTGCAACGCGATGCAGTCACGCTGGAGAAGGCTTTGGGCCTTCTTGCCCTGCCGCGCGAAGTCGCACGCCACCCGGACTCGGGTGAACCCATCGTCGCCAATATCGGCCGCTTCGGCCCCTATGTTCAGCACGGCAAGATGTACGCGTCGCTGACGCGCGACGATGACGTGTTGGAGATCGGCGCCAACCGCGCCATCGATCTCATCCGCACCAAGGAACAGGGCGGTAGTGGACGCGGCCCTGCCGTGGGCGGGCGCGACGTCGGCGAACATCCAAAGGGTGGCAAGATCGTCTTGCGCTCAGGCCGCTATGGTCCCTACGTCAATTGGGGCAAGGTCAACGCCAACATACCCAAGGATGTGAAGCCCGACGATGTGACGCTGGAACAGGCGATCGAGTTCATCAACGCGCGCGAAAGCGGTGGCGGCGGTGCAGCCGTCTCCGGCCGCGTTCTCGGCGAATATCCCAGTAACGGCGGCACGATCACCGTGCGCGACGGCCGCTACGGCGCTTACGTCAATCTCGGCAAGGTCAACGCGACGATTCCGAAATCGATGAATGCGGAATCGATCACCTTGCAGGAAGCGATCGAACTGATCGACGAAAAGGGCGGCGCGCCCGCGAAGAAGCCTGCGAGGAAAGCAGCAGCAAAGAAAGCGGCGCCCACAAAGAAGGCTGCGGCGAAGAAGAAAGTTGAAGTCGAGGACAGCGACGAGCCACCGTTTGAGGCGAGCGCTTCCACGAAGAAGCCGGCGGCAAAAGCTGCAGCAAAAAAGGCCCCGGCCAAGAAGGCTGCAAAGAAAGCCGCGAAGAAGAAATAATCGAAACAGCGCCGCCTTCGGGCGGCGTTTTTCTTTTTGCGCTTCAAGGGCCATCCACAGAATCACGTCTGTCAACACTTTGACGTTTTCGCCGCACAATCATTAGATGCGCGCAAATGCCCGCGGCTGCTTCGCCGCACAAAGTGGATAGAAAATGCTCTCGATATCGCAACGTATCGCCGCCGACATCGGCGCGAAGGATTCGCAGGTTCAGGCCGCTGTCGCCCTGCTCGACGAAGGCTCGACCGTGCCCTTCATCGCCCGCTATCGAAAGGAAGCCACGGGCGGGCTCGACGATACCCAATTGCGCAATCTCGAGGAAAAGCTGCGCTATCTGCGCGAGCTGGAGGACCGGCGCAAAACCATCGTCGCCTCCATCGAGGAACAGGGCAAGATGACCGACGATCTGCGACGGCAGGTCATGGAAGCCGACAGCAAGGCGCGCCTCGAAGATCTCTATCTTCCCTACAAGCCCAAGCGCCGCACCAAGGCGCAGATAGCGCGCGAGAGCGGGCTCGAACCGCTGGCCGATTTGCTGCTCGCAAAGCCCGAACTCGACCCGAAAGCGGAAGCCGCTGCCTTCGTCGACAAGGAGAAGAACGTCGAGACCCCGGAAGCTGCGCTCGATGGCGCGCGCGCCATCCTGGTCGAGCGTTTTTCAGAAGACGCCGCTTTGCTCGGACGGCTGCGCGAGATGTTCTGGGGCGGCGGCCAGCTTGTATCGAAAGTACGCGACGGCAAGCAGAAGGACGGCGAGAAGTTCAAGGACTATTTCGATTTCTCCGAGCCCCTGACGAAACTGCCTTCGCACCGCATCCTCGCGATGTTCCGCGGCGAAAAGGAAGACGTGCTGGCGCTCGATCTCGTAGCCGAGCCCGGCAAGCCCGACGATACGACGCCTGGTATCTTCGAGAATGCCATTGCTTCGCATGTCGGCATTTCCCAGCGCGGCCGGCCCGCCGACAAGTGGCTCAACGACACCGTGCGGTTCGGCTGGCGTTTTCGTATTCGCTCTTCGCTCGCCGTCGATCTGCGCGTGCGTCTCTGGCAGAAGGCGGAGGACGATGGCGTCAAGGTATTCGCCGACAATCTGCGCGATCTCCTCCTCGCAGCCCCTGCCGGCACACGCGCAACCATGGGCCTCGATCCCGGCTTCCGCACGGGCGTGAAGGTCGCGGTCGTCGATCCCACCGGAAAGGTGCTTGATACTGCGGTCATATATCCTCACGAGCCGCAACGGCGCTGGGATGAAGCGATCATGGCGCTTGCTGCCTTGTGCGGAAAGCACAAGGTCGATCTGATCGCCATCGGCAATGGCACGGCTTCGCGCGAGACGGAGAAACTCGCCGGCGATCTCATCAAGAAGTTTTCCGAACTCAAGGTCACCAAGGTGATCGTCTCGGAAGCTGGCGCGTCCGTCTATTCCGCATCGGCCTATGCCTCGCAGGAATTGCCGGGCCTCGATGTTTCGCTTCGCGGCGCGGTATCCATCGCGCGCCGCCTGCAAGACCCGCTCGCCGAACTTGTGAAGATCGATCCGAAATCGATCGGCGTTGGCCAGTACCAGCACGATCTCGCCGAATTCAAACTGTCGCGTTCGCTCGACAATGTCGTCGAAGATTGCGTGAACAGCGTCGGCGTCGATGTGAACACCGCTTCCCCGCCCCTGCTGGCCCGCGTATCGGGCCTCGGCGAATCACTGGCGCAGAACATCGTGCAGTTCCGCGAGGCGAACGGGAGGTTCAGCACCCGGGCCGAACTGAAAAAGGTGCCGCGCCTCGGGCCGAAAGCATTTGAGCAAGCGGCGGGCTTTCTGCGCATTGTCGATGGCGACGATCCGCTCGACTCCTCGGGCGTTCATCCCGAGGCCTATCCCGTCGTGCGCAAGATTCTCGACGCCACGGGCAAGGAACTGAAGCAGCTCATCGGCGACGCAAAATCCTTGCGTGCCCTGCCCGCGGCAAAATTCACCGACGAGAAGTTCGGCGTTCCCACTGTGACCGACATTTTGCGCGAACTCGAAAAGCCCGGCCGCGACCCGCGCCCTGCCTTCAAGACAGCCGAGTTCATGGAAGGCGTGGAGACGCTCAGCGATCTCAAGCCGGGCATGATCCTCGAAGGCACAGTGACGAATGTCGCCGCCTTCGGCGCCTTCGTCGATATCGGCGTGCATCAGGACGGGCTGGTCCATATCTCTGCGCTGTCGAACACGTTTGTGAAGGATCCGCGCGATGTCGTGCGCCCCGGAACTATTGTTAAAGTGAAAGTTCTGGAAGTCGACGTGCAGCGCAAGCGCATCGCGTTGACCATGCGCATGTCGGACGAGCCAGGCAAACAGGACAATCGGGCGAGTGGCCCGCGGCCCACGGGCAATCAGAATTTCCAGCCGAGAAGCGGTAGCGCCAACAATGCGTCACGCCAGACGACGCCAAGCCTCGGCGGCGCACTGGCCGAAGCGATGAAACGCGCATCTGACAACAGGAAGAGTTAGGCTAAGACGAGCGCCTTCCAGTCATTCATCTTGGGGATAAGGAGAGCATCGGCTTTTATGGCGCGATAGGATTCAGCCAGGCCCTTCATGCCTGAAAGCTGTTCTCCGTTCATATGCTCTTTCACTGCGGTCAGAAGATGCCGCCGTAACCAGACAACGGCCAGATCGCCTTCATTGAGAAACTCCCTGGAACGGTCGGCAATGCGTCCCTGACTCCAGGCCACCGCAAAGTCTTCCGTGTTCAAATGGCGCGTAAAGCCACTGAAATGTCCGGCCTCCATGGCATCGCGATCCTGTCCCCAGTGCCCTTCCGGCCCTGATGTGGGCGCTGGCGGATAATCGCCTCTGTCGGGCGCTGGATTTGCATAGGATGGCTTGAGGGGACGGTGGCGATTATATCGTATCATCCAGTGTGTCGTATGCAGATCGTCATTCGGGGTCGAAAAGATAACCAGTCGATCGCCGTCCGGCATTTCTTCAGGGCAGATGAATGCGTACCATGGCATAACGAACTGGTTGACGCGGATATACGATTTCTCGTCGGGCGCATTCCTTATTGCAGCGTATCGATAGCCACCGGCGACCGATTGAAATTCGTAGGTCGGAGCCGTATCGAAACTTGCATAGGGAATATCGATGCCTTTGAGCCAATGGCTGTGCAAGATAGCCACATGCGCGGAATCCAGTCCGCCTTCGACATCCTGCACCCAGTTGTATGGCAATTGCTGGTGGATGGCGTAAACTTGGTCTTCGGGAACATGATTGAACTCGAAGTCCGGAAATGCCTTTGCCGGTCCTTTGCCCAACCACACCCAGATTATTCCTCCCGCTTCCCGAACCGGATAATGCTGCAGAGGCACGCGCTTGCAAAATTCCGCGGCGTTATGCGGCTGAGTGGGCACTTCCAGCACTGTCCCATCCACACCATATTTCCACCCATGAAAGATGCACCTCAATGCGTTATCCTCGTTGCGGGCCAATGCCAGCGAGGCGCGGCGGTGGGGACAATTCTCGTCGAAGAAGCCGACACGCCCGTCCGAAGCGCGGAACGCAACGAACTGCTCGCCCAGCAAACGCACACGTAATGGACTCTTTCCCGGAAGAATCTTGATTGAAAGGGCTGCCGGGAACCAGAAATTCTCTCGCAGCATCTGCCCCATGGGAGCGCCGTACTCCACACGCGTAATGAGTTCGTTCTCTTCGGCTTTCATGGCTCACTCCTATGCAACAAGCTCGACGGCAGAGACTGCCAAGTCAGCTTCAGGCTGCAAAGAAACCTTGTTCAAACACATTCGCGATTTCACGCAAATCACGCGGGTTAAGTGCCCCGCCATCGGATGCCTTTGCGGCTTCTTCCAAATGGGCGGGTTCAGATATGCCGCATACAATCGTCGACACAGCCTGATGCGAAAGAACGAAGCGGTAGGCTTCATGCGACAGCGTCCGCCCCTCCTTCGCCAAAAACCTGAATCTTCGTCCACGATCTAATTCGGGCTCAAGGAATTGAGGATTGTCCCGGTAATACCCCCGTGACAGCGGATGGCGGGCACTATTGCCTCCGGTCAGAATACGGTCAGTCAGAGCCCCGCCCGCCAGCGGCCGGATGACTGCCACTCCGGCGCCGGCTTTCTCCGCCGCGTCGAACAGCCCTTGATAGTCTTCTTCAGGCGGAAAACCGCTCACCTTTGTGGCCGCAGTGGGATTGGCAAGATTGTACCATGCGTTAATGGCTGCGAACTCGCCCGTGGCAAGAAGGGGCAGAACGGCTCGAGTTTCGGACGCCTCGCACGCCAGCCCCAGGAAACGGACCTTGCCTTCTTTTCTCAGCTTCTCCATGACCGGCGTCACTTCATTGAGAACGTCGTCTGGATTGAGCCTCATCCAGACGCGCACCCCGGCGTTTCTCATCATGCGCACGGGGTTATGCAGCATGTATATATCGACATGCTCACGCCGAAGGCGAAGCAGGCTGTCTTCGAGGCTTTGGCGAACCTTGTGCCGGATCAGGCCAGCGGACACTTCTTCCGGCATGATCTCCACTTTCGTGATGATCTGCGCTTCCGGAGCACCGATTTCTCGCAAGACGCGTCCGAGATTGGCTTCGCCAAGGCCTTTTCCATAGTCCGGAGAACAGTCGAATGTATTGACGCCCAGTTCAAGGGCTCGTTCCACCAGCTGGATCTGCTCTTTCGATGTTCCGTAGATGATGCCACCTGCGTTATCACCCGTGCCAAGGGCAATTTCCGACAATTGGATGGGCCATTTTCCGAGTTGCCGATATTTCACGGGCGCGCCCTTATGGTAAGCTTTTGCCGCTCACTTTGCGCCATTTCCGGCCTCCCCATTGATCATCCAGTCCAAGCATGTGCGGATGATTATCTATTTTGGCTCAAGTTTGGCCGAAGATCTTGCATGTGACAAGGTGCGGCCGCCCGGCCCGGATACTATATATGGGCCGATCCAAGCTCATTTGCGGGTGTTTGCCCGGATTGATCGACGGCGTAAATTTGGCGAAACTCGAATTTGCACTAAGTTCCGGTCTTCGCCGCAACAACAGCAACTTGCGGCTGGTCCCTGAAAGACAGTGAAATTGAAAAATCGCACAGGAAAGCGCGACGGCGCGATTGCGAAAGAAAAAGCCCTTCCCTCGCGCGAGGATATCCTCGAATTCCTGGCGCGCGAGCAGGCGGAGGCGCGCGCCAGCGGCAAAGGCAACGCTGGCAAGATCGGCAAGCGCGAGATTGCGCGCGCCTTCGACATCAAGGGCGCCGATCGCATCGGCCTCAAGAAAGTGCTGAAGGAACTTGCTGACGAGGGCAAGATCGAAAGCCGCCGGAAGCACTTGCACAAGGCCGGCGAAATGCCGCCCGTCATCGTGTGCGATATCATCACGCGCGACGCCGATGGCGAGCTCATCGCCGTTCCGGCCGAGTGGGACGAGGAAGAACACGGCGCGCCACCGCGCATCGTCATCCTCGCACGCCGCAAGGCGCGTCCGGGCGAACCTGTGCCCGGCGTCGGCGACCGCGTGCTCGTGCGCACGGAAATCGACCCGGAAGCCAAGGGCAAGGGGCCATCCCACCACGGACGCATCATCAAGCTCCTGTCGCGCGCCCGTGCGCGCACGCTTGGCATCTTCCGCACCATTGCGGGCGGCGCGCGCATCGTGCCCGTCGACAAGAAAGCATTAGGCCGCGAAATACAGGTTGCAGCAGGAGCGGATGGCGGCGCAGAAGACGGCGAACTCGTCGCTATCGACGTGCTGAAGGAGGGCCGTTTCGGCCTGCCGCGCGCGAAGGTGCGCGAGCGCATCGGCCGCGTCGACAGCGAGAAGGCGATTTCGCTCATCGCCATTCACACCCATGGCATACCCAACGTCTTCCGCAATGAAACACTGGCGGAAGCCGAACGCGCGCAGCCCGCGACCATGAAGGATCGCGAGGACTGGCGCGCATTGCCCCTCGTCACGATCGATCCCGCCGACGCGAAGGATCACGACGACGCAATTCATGCCGTGCCGGACGAAGATCCCGAAAACGAGGGCGGTTTCATCCTCACCGTCGCCATCGCCGATGTCGGCGCCTACGTGAAGCCGGGCTCATCGCTCGATCGCGAGGCGCTGGATCGTGGCAATTCGGTCTATTTCCCTGACCGCGTCGTTCCCATGCTGCCCGAGCGCATTTCGAACGATCTGTGTTCGCTGCGCCCGTTGCAGGACCGCCCAGCCATTGCCGCGCGGATGATCATCGCGAAGGATGGCCGCAAGCTGCGCCACTCTTTTCATCGCATCATGATGCGCTCGGCCGCAAAGCTCGCCTATCCGCAGGCGCAGGCCGCCATCGACGGGCAGAGCGATGAGACAACCGCACCGATCCTCGAAAGCGTCTTGCGCCCGCTCTGGGCAGCGTATGAGGCGCTGAAAGTCGCGCGCGCGCAGCGCCATCCCCTCGATCTCGATCTGCCCGAACGCAAGATCCTGCTGAAGGAGAATGGCGCTGTCGATCGCGTCATCGTGCCGCCACGTCTTGATGCGCATCGTCTCATCGAGGAATTCATGATCCTCGCCAACGTTGCAGCGGCCGAAACGCTGGAAGCAAAATCGCAGCCGCTGATCTATCGCGCTCACGACGAGCCTTCGCTCGAGAAGTTGCGCGCGCTCGGCGAATTTCTCGCCACCATCGGCATCAAGCTGGCCAAGGGCCAGGTCATGCGCCCGCAACAGTTCAATGGCATTCTCGCGCGCGTGAAAGGCACCGAGCACGAGAACGTCGTCAACGAAGTCGTGCTGCGATCGCAGGCCCAGGCCGAATATCTCAGCGAGAACTACGGGCACTTTGGTTTGAACCTGCGCCGCTACGCGCATTTCACCTCACCCATCCGGCGCTACGCCGATCTCATCGTCCATCGCGGCCTCGTGCGCGCGCTGCATCTCGGCGAAGGGGGATTGCCACATATGGAGGCAGGAGAACTTGCCGAAATCGCCGCGCGCATCTCTGCGGCCGAACGGCGCGCCATGGCTGCCGAACGCGAGACGACCGACCGCCTCATAGCCACGCATCTCAAGGACCAAATCGGCGCCGAATTCGAAGCGCGGATTTCCGGCGTCACGCGCGCAGGGCTTTTCGTCAAACTCAACGAAACCGGGGCGGACGGCTTCGTTCCCGCATCCACACTGGGGCGCGAGCGCTTCGTGTACGACGAGACCATCCACGCCATGACCAGCCGATCCGGCGAAATGTATCGGCTCGGCGATCACGTCACTGTGAAGCTCATGGAAGTAGCACCGCTTGCAGGGGCGCTCCGATTCGAGATGGTGAGCGAGGGGGCGCAGCGCCGGGGACGCGTTTCGACTGCGGCCAAACCGCACAAGCCCTACCGGGATATCGGCAAGAAACGAAGATCATCGAAGGGCAGGAAAGCGCGATAAAATCGGCGTTTGTCTCATAACGTGAATTGCATGATGGACACCGGCGATCAGTCGCGCGCGCCTGCCCGCGACAAGTCGCCCCCTTTTCGCAAAAGCTGCGTAAGGCCAACTACGTAACATCGTTACGATCCATGGCTCGCCCGGCCGGAGTACGAAATGTCCGTTACCGAGAATACGAATATGCCGCTCGTTTTCGAAGGCGAAGCGCCGCGCGACTGGTGGCAGTCGGTCAAGCGCGGTTTCTGGGGCCGCTGTCCCCATTGCAACGAAGGCCGTCTGTTCCGCGCCTATCTCAAGCCGGTCGACTCCTGCGAAGTCTGCGGCGAGGAGTTTCATCACCACCGCGCGGACGACGCGCCACCCTATGTGACGATCCTCTTCGTCGGCCATCTGGTCGGCGCGCTGATGCTCTGGGCGCACGAACGCAATCTCAACTGGTCCGTATGGACCGAAGCCATCGTCTGGCCGCTGGTCGGCCTGGTCCTCTGTCTTTGGTTCCTGCCGCGTTTCAAGGGGGCCTTGATCGCCTATCAATGGGCGCTCAGAATGCACGGGTTCGCGACCGCGACCCCGGCAAGGCCTGCCCTGTCCAAGCCGGCTACAACCTGACAACGAAGACAGCGTGACCAAAATCCAGGACCAAGAGGCGGAACGGCCGTCCGGCTTCACCCATATGCTGCAGCAGGAAATCTGGCCGCGGGTTCGCATCCTGAAGCCAAATGGCGTGCGCGCCGTGCCGGCGGCGACCCTGATCCTGATCGACCGCGCCGGCAAGGAACCCAAGGTGCTGATGGGCCGGCGCAGCCCCAGCGACCGCTTCATGCCCAACAAGTTCGTTTTTCCAGGCGGGCGCGTGGACCCTTGCGATGCTCAGATGAACGTATCCGGCGCTTTGGCGGCGCCGGCCGAACGCCGGTTGGAAACGGTGCGCGGCAAAGCCTTCGCCCGCTCGTTGCCGCTGGCCGCGATCCGCGAGACCTTTGAGGAAACCGGCCTCGTCATCGGCACCCGGGAATTCGGCGCGCCGGAAAATTGTCCCGAAGGCGGCTGGCGCAATTTCGCCGCGCACGGCGCTTTTCCCGATCTCGGCGCGATTCATTTCGTCGGACGCGCGACGACGCCGCCACGTCTGGCGCGCCGTTACGATACGATCTTCCTGGCGGCGGAAGCCGATCATATCGTGGCGCGCGAAGATGGCGCCGTCGGCCCGGACAAGGAACTCGTGGAGCTCCTCTGGGTGCCGATCTCGGAGGCCTACCAGCTGGAATTGCCGACCATCACCGCGGTCATCCTGCGCGAGCTAGAAGATCGCATGGCGCAGGGCATGCCGCACGAGATGCAGGTGCCGTGGTATCGCGTGAAGCATCCCGGCGGCTGGCAGCGGCTGGTGATGTAGTTATCGCGTCATTCCCGGTCGCTGAAGGCGATCCGGGATCGTTTCGCACTCGCATCGGTCGATCCCGCATAAACGTTTCGCGTTTTGACGGGATGACATTGCCTAGCAGGTTTACTGCCTCTGTATGCCCGCAAGCTTCCCAAGCTGTTCGTTCGCGGCGACATCGGCCTCGAAGAACTTCGTGAACTCCGCCGTGGACATCGGCATGGGCTCGACGCCGAGCTTCGCCATGCGCCCCTGCACGTCGGGCGCATCCAGCGCCTTGACGATCTCGCCATGCAATTTCGCGATGATGTCGCCGGGCGTTTTCGCAGGCGCGAACAAGCCGGTGTAGAATGTGTACACCGCATTATTGACGCCAGCCTCGGCGGCCGTCGGCACATTGGGCAACAGCCGCGTGCGCCTTTCGGCGCTCACCGCAAGCGGGACAACCTTGTTTTCGGCGACCAGCGGCTGCACCGCAGCGCTCGGCAGGAAGGTGAAATCGACACGGCCCGCGACGACCTCGCCGACCGAATCCGCCGATCCCTTGAACGGAACATGCTGAACCTTTGCGCCGGCTGCGAGCAGCAATCTCTCCGCGCCGAAATGCGAGGACGAGCCGAGCCCAACCGAGGAATAATTGAGCGCGCCGGGCTTGGCCCTGGCTGCGGCGAGCAGGTCGCCGAGCGTCTTGTAACCTTTCGACGGCGGGGTCACGAGCACAAGCGGCTGCTGTCCTAGCGCGATGATCGGAGCGAAGGCCGTCATGGTGTCGTAGGGCAGCTTCGCATAGAGCGCATTGGCCGAGCCGAGCGCGCCATAGGCGAGCAGCGTATAGCCATCGGGCGCAGCGCGCGCCACCTGCCCCGCGCCAGTCGAGCCGCCCGCTCCCGGCCGGTTCTCGATGATGAAGGACTTGCCCATCTGCCGGCCGACCTGATCCAGAACGATGCGCGCGATGATATCCGAAGCGCTGCCAGCGCCGAGCGGCACGACGACCGTGACATTGCGCGTGGGGTAATCGGATTGCGCAGAGGCCGGCGCGACGAGCGCGGTTGCCGCAGCAGCAGCGATAGCCGCAGCGAACAAGCGACGATCCCAAAGTCTGGTTTGCATATTCCCCTCCCTGGTGCCTTCTAACGATCGCTGCCGCGCTCCCCCGCTGCAACTCATCTCATCATAGGGATAGCAATTCTGCGGCGCTGCGCAAGCGTAAGCGGCAGGCTCGACGCCGAAACTTCGACTCCGAGCAAATCGAAGATTGCCTGTGCCGGCGGCAAAAAAAACCATGCCAATTGTTTGCACAAGCAATTTGCAGTCATCGCTCGTGCAACAAGGAACGGAACGACAGCCCCGTTAAAAATCGCTACGGAAGGGAAAGCTATTCCGCCGCCTGTTTCACAGCGCCCTGCTCCTCATTCATCAGCCGCCGCAGAATGCGCCGCGCCTCCTGCCCGGCGCGATCGAACGGAAAGCTTGCGAGATGCGCATTGGCGGGATCGACATCGATCAGCCTTTGCTGGCGCTCCACAATGCGCTTATCCTCGTCGAAGGCGAGATCGATCATCGTGCGATAGATTTCATCGACCTTGGGATCGTCGAGCCCCCATGGACGCGCCGTGGTCCAGAAATAGTGCAGACGGTTTTCGCTCTCCGGCGTGAAGCAATTCAGCACCCGATGCACCGGCTCGCCCATGGGCGTATCCGCTCCGGCTTCCTTCGCGCCAAGATTGATGCGCACGAACATGGGCGGCAAAAATTCGAACATTTGCCAGCGGTCGATCTTGCCGTTGAGGCCGCGCGCCGCGCGATAGATATTCGCCGTATCGACATTGTGCATCATGCGTTGCGCGGTCACGCGGTCGCCCTCGACCTTCACTTCGAGGGGCGTATCGGTGACGCCGCCCCCGGCGAGTGTTGTCTTGTGCACGAAGACGACGTGGGTGAGGTCGAGAATGTTGTCGACCATCAGCTGATAGTTGCAGGCGATGTTGAGATAGCCGGGAACGCCCTTCCAGCCCTCTTTCTTGTTCTCCGAGAAATCCGGGATCATAGCGAGGTCGGCGGCCTTCTCTCCAAGCCAGGCCCAGATGAAACCATGCCGTTCCTCGACCGGGAAATGGCGGGTCCCAAAGCCCTTGGGTACAGGCAGATTGCCGGGAATATGCTTGCAAGCGCCATCACGGCCGAAGCGGATGCCGTGATAGCCGCACTGGATGTCGTTGCCGTTGACCTCGCCCGAGGAGAGCGGCGCGTAGCGGTGGGGGCAGCGGTCGTCCACCATGCCCACCTTGCCGTCCTCGCCACGGAAGATCGCCACGGGCATGTCGCAGATCGTACGCGCAACGATCTTGCCGTCCGTCAACTCGTAATCGTGGGCGACGATGTACCAGTGATTGCGCAGATAATAGGAACCCGCCATTGCAACCTCCCTGCGGCCTCAGCCTCTTGTTGGCCGCAATGATTGCCCACTTTGACGCCAGCGCTCAAGCGGGTTTTGCGCATTCGCCCTGCGGCACATTCCACCCACGGCCTTCGCCCCTGCGATGCTTGACTTCGCGCCGCCCATCCGTATGGTGCGCGCAAATTCGCTGGCCGCGCGCTGGCGACGCTGGTTTATTCCAAACTTTCAGGGGATTCCGATGGCCAAGGCCGCGATGCTCAAGATCAAACTGCTCTCGACGGCCGACACGGGCTATTTCTACGTCACGACGAAGAACGCCCGCACGAAGACCGAGAAGCTCTCGATGAAAAAATACGACCCCGTCGCCAAGAAGCACGTCGAGTTCAAGGAAACGAAGATCAAGTAATTTCCGGAACTTGCGGCGAGAGCCGCGACGAGACGAGCCGCCGGTTTCCGGCGGCTTTTTCTTTGCCTGGACTTTCGGAAGGTGAGCGGCGGGATCGAAAATGGTGGCCGGCCGGCAACGAATCTGAGGAGGCCACTCCTGATCCATCGCCAGCCAGCCAACCCCACGGACCCAGGAGATGCGGCGGACCTGAGCACTCCGTAGGGTATTCGGTGTCCCGTCGGGAGGTTCGGTCTGGCCGCCCTGCCCTTGCGAGACTCAATCTCGATGGCGGCAAGGTATCTTGACTGGCGGCGCGAAAGCAATCGCTCAAACGCGATTGTAACTGGTAATGTTTTGTTTACCTAAACCCTTGTGGTTAATGCGTTTACGGTTTGGAAAACGTTAATTTCGGGCGCGCTTACGCGGCGTCGGCCGTCACCCTGTTGCGGCCGTCGTTCTTGGAGCGGTAGAGCGCCTTGTCGGCGCGACGGAACAGCGTGTCGGGGCTCGAGTCGTGCAGCGTATGGGCAAGGCCGATCGACACGGTGACCGGCACATTGCGCGCGCCGTTCTCGATGCGGAAGGGTTCGGCCTGAACCGAACCGCGCACGCGCTCGGCGACCACCGACGCGACGTCGAGTGTCGTCTCCGGCATGATCACGACGAATTCTTCGCCGCCGAGCCTGCACATCAGGTCGGAATTGCGGATCACACGCTTCACGCGCTGGGCGAAACCTCGCAGCACATCGTCGCCCGCCTCGTGGCCCCAAGTGTCATTGACGGCTTTGAAGTGGTCGATGTCCAGAATCATCATCGAGAGCGGACGTCCGCGCGTCGTCGATTGCTCCAGCATCGAGGCGAGATGCGTTTCGAGATAGCGCCGGTTGTTGAGACCCGTCAGCGCATCGATGAGCGCCATTTCGATCGAGGCCTGCACATCCTCGCGCAGGGCTTCCGCATAACGCTTGCGCTTCAATTGCGTGCGCACGCGCGCCAGCAATTCATTGCGATCGATGGGGCGGGCGAGATAATCGTTCACGCCGAGATCGAGCCCGCGCAAGACTTTCTGGCGATCTTCGAGATCGGCCAGCAGGAGGATTGGCAACTGGCGCGTGCGCTCGAGCGTGCGCAACTGGCTGCACAGCCGCAGGCCATCGTAGTTCTTCAAGCCGAGACTGACGATGACGAGATCGTAATTGCCTTCCGCCGAGCGGAACACGGCTTCCTGCGGTCCCGATTCGACGTCGATTTCATGTTGCGCCGAAAGCGAGCGATGAATGGTTTCAGCCGCGCTGGCGCGATCTTCCACGAGCAGAATTCGCCCGTTGATGCCCTCGTCATGAATCGCCTGCGCCAGCGAATTCGGTACGCCCAGCGCGGCTGATGTCATGGCGCGCGTACGCAACTCGTCGACCGACATTTTCAGGCGCGCCAGAGAACGCACACGCGCGATCAGCGCGACTTCATCGACTGGCTTTGTGAGAAAATCGTCGGCGCCAGCGTCAAGGCCGCGCACGCGATCCGCAGGCTGGTCGAGCGCCGTCACCATGACGACGGGAATATGCGCGGTGGCAGGATTGGACTTGATGATCTTGCAGGCCTCGAACCCGTCCATGCCCGGCATCATCACATCGAGCAGGACGATGTCGCACTGGCCCTGTTCGCAGATGGCGATCGCCTGCGGTCCGTTGGTCGCCTGCAGTACATCGAAATACTCCGCCATCAGCCGCGCTTCGAGCAGCTTGATGTTCGTGAGTATGTCGTCAACGACCAATACGCGAGCGGTCATACGCCAAACCTTTACTACGAGCTTTTACTCGTTACGCCATTCCACCGGTCGCCCCCGTCCGGCTTACTTGTCCCCGATATAGTTCTTCACGGTTTCCACGAATTTCGCGACGGAGATCGGCTTGGAGAGATAGGCCTCGCAGCCGCCCTGCCGGATCTTCTCTTCATCGCCTTTCATCGCGAAGGCGGTGACGGCGATTATGGGAATGTGCCGCAGCGCCTCGTCGTCCTTCAGCCATTGGGTGACCTGAAGTCCCGAAACCTCGGGCAACTGGATATCCATCAGGATGAGATCGGGCATGTGGTCGCGCGCAAGCTGCACGGCCTCCACGCCGTTGCGCGTCTGCACCGTCCGGTAGCCATGGGCTTCCAGAAGATCGTTGAAGAGCTTCATATTCAGCTCGTTGTCTTCTACGATCAGAACTGTCTTAGCCATTGGCCTGCCAAGGATTGGATTTCGCGCAATGCGCCATCCGCTCCGCTAAAGTGAACATGCAGTGACCTTAGAACACGAACATTGACGAAATCCGAATCTTTCCGGTGAGTTGCACTATGGTTAGGGAAGCCTTCCGCAAGGAACTGTTAACCGAAGATCTGGCCCGCGCGATCGCCATCGAAGCGCTGGGGAATCTCGCGGCCGACCCGGAAAAACTCTCGGGATTTCTGGCGCTTGCGGGGATCGGCCCGGAAAATCTCCGGCAGGCTGCCCAGGGCCCGACCTTCCTTCATGCCGTGCTGGATTACGCCTGCTCCGACGAGGCCCTTCTGCGCGAGCTTGCCGCAGCAGCCAACCGGAGGCCCGAGCAACTCGATCAGGCCCGTCAGATGCTCGCAGGACCGCAGCCGGACTGGGGCGCGTAATGAACGATTCGGCGGCGCAAAGGGTCTTTCTGTGCCGCGATTGCCTCGTCACGGGCGAGCGCGCCGCCGCGCGTTGCCCCGCCTGCGGTTCGCCACGAATTGTTAACCACGACGAAGTCGACAGCCTCGCCATCGCCCATATCGATTGCGATGCTTTTTACGCGGCCATCGAGAAGCACGACAATCCCGCCCTTCGCGATCATCCCGTCATCGTCGGCGGCGGCAAGCGCGGCGTCGTCTCGACCTGCTGCTATATCGCGCGCACCTATGGCGTGCGCTCGGCCATGCCGATGTTCAAGGCGCTCGCGCTTTGCCCGGACGCCAGGGTGGTGAAGCCCGACATGCAGAAATACGTTGGCGTCGGCCGGCAGGTGCGCGCCATGATGCTGGACCTCACGCCGCTGGTCGAACCGCTCTCCATCGACGAGGCTTTTCTCGATCTCACGGGCACGCAGCGATTGCATCGCGCCAGCCCTGCCCTGTCGCTGGCGCGGCTGGCGCAACGCATCGAACGGGAGATCGGCATCAACATCTCGGTGGGCCTGTCCTACTGCAAGTTTCTCGCGAAGATCGCCTCCGAACTCGACAAACCCCGTGGCTTCGCCGTGATCGGCAAAGCGGAGGCAAAAGCCTTTCTCGCCAGCAAGCCCGTCGGCCTGATCTGGGGCGTCGGCAAGGTCGCGCAGGAACGGCTGGCGCGCGACGGGTTTCGCACTATCGGCGACATTCAGGCGCGCGAGGAGACGGACATGCTGCGCCTTCTCGGCGCGGAAGGACAAAGGCTCTGGCGTCTCGCCAATGGCATCGACAAGCGCAGCGTCTCGCCCGAGCGCGAAGCCAAGGGCATTTCCTCCGAGACGACGTTCGACACCGATATATCGTCGCAGGAGGAACTTGCGCCGATATTGCTCGCGCTCAGCGAGAAAGTATCCTCGCGCATGAAGGCTCAGGGGTTCGCTGGCACGACCGTGACCTTGAAACTGAAAACCGCGGACTTCGCCATCCGCACCCGCGCCCGGACTTTGTCCGAGCCGACGCAGCTTGCCGGACGCATTTTCGAGGCGGCGCGCGACATGCTGGCGAAGGAAGCGACGGGCACGAAATTTCGTCTCATCGGCGTCGGCCTTTCCGGCCTCTGCGATCCCGCCGAAGCCGATCACGGCGACCTCGTGAATACCGGCGTCGTCAGGGAGAAGGCGAAGGAAGCAGCGATGGACGCCCTGCGCGCCAAGTTTGGCAAGGAAGCTGTCGTGAAGGGGTTGATGTTTGGCGCGGCCAAGCCTGCGAGGAAGTAGCGCCGCGCAGCACGCGAGTTGACGCATTCCCTGCCCTTGCCGACAATCGCACGATCTGCGGCACGGCTATCCAATTATGAATTTCCGCCAACTCTCCTACTTTGTCGCGATTGCCGACTGCGGCACGATGAACCGTGCCGCCGAACAATTGCGCGTCGCGCAGACGGCGCTTGGCGCGCAGATCAAGCTGCTCGAAGAAGAACTCGGGGTCGCCCTGCTCGAACGACACTCGCGCGGGATCGAACCGACCAAGGCGGGACGCCTGCTATACGCACGCGCCCGCGAGATCCTCGCACTCGTCGACGCCGCCAGGCAGGAAGTCGCCAATTGCGAGAAGAAAGAACCGGAAGCGATCCGTATGGGCATCACGCCCGCGCTGATGCTCGTTGCAGGCACCGAAATCGCAGTGACCACACGCGAGACGATTCCGCAGGTGTCGCTGCGTATCGTCGAGGCGATGAGCCATGTGCTGATCGACATGCTTCAGCGCGGCGAAGTCGATTTCATCCTTTGCTACGACATTCCCGATCACCCGCAACTCGCGCGAACCGCGCTGCTGCAGGACGATCTCGTACTAGTGAAGCAGCCCGAAGCCGGCGCGAAAGCAGAACCTGTAACTTTTACCGCTGCAATCGCCCATACCCTTGCCATGCCTGAAGAAGGCGACAGCGTCAGAACATCCGTGACGCGCATTGCGCGCGACCTCGGCCTCCAATTGCAGGTCGCCTATGAAGTCCGCTCGATCGCCGCGATGAAGATGCTGGTCGCCAAAGGCGCAGCCGCCGCGATCCTTCCCTTTGCCTCCGTTGTCGAGGAAGTCAGGGATGGGACGCTAGATGCGCGCCCGATCGCCAATCCTGCTGTCCGCCGCACATTATTTCTCGGCCATTCGCGCGCGGGTGGACCTTTTCGAAATACCGATACTCTCACCGCCGCAGTGCGTTCATCCCTGAGCGGCATGATCGAGGCACTGGGGCCGCTCGCGCACAAGCTGTAACGGCTCTCTGATTTTCCGCAGGCAGTCTCAAGAACATACTCTTGGACCGCAACAGTGCTTGTGCAGCAATCTCCTTTCACAGCGCATGTGATGCGCTGCGTGAAGGAGGAATGATCATCATGAATATTCGTACTTTACTATTGTCTGCACTCGCTGCTTCCACCCTCCATGCTCTGCCGGCCTTCGCGCAAGCACCCGATATTCTCCACGCGACACTCGCCGAGCCGACTGCGAAAACGCCGGAGATCAGCACAGCGCAGATGCGCGAAGTCGTCGTCAAGGGCGGCGCCATCATTCTTGACACGCGTTCGCGTCTCGAATTCGACGCGGGCCACATTCCCGGCGCCGCCAATCTCGATTCCGCGCCGAATATCGCTGTGACAGCAGTCGAGAAGCTCACCGCGAACGACAAGACAAAGACGCTCGTTCTTTATTGCAACGGCCCGTTTTGTCAGGCGAGCCGCCGTTTCGCGGAACAGCTGGCCGATGCCGGTTTTTCGAATATCAGGCGCTATCAACTTGGCATGCCCGTCTGGCGCGCGCTTGGCGGCCCGACCGAAGTTGCGCTCGGCGGCATCGAGCGTATCCACAGCAAGGATGGCACCGCCGTATTCCTCGACCTTCGCACAGCCGAGCAATTCGCGAAGAAGACTCTAGCTGGCGCAATTAACACACCGCTTGAGGACGTGATGTCAGGCAAGATCGCCAAGCTGCCCTTGCCCGAAGACGACTTCAACCGCCGCATCATTCTCGTCGGCGCAACGCCCTCGGATGCACGCAAGCTTGCCGAAATCCTGAGCAAGCGCCCATGGCACAATGTCAGTTACTACGGCGGTTCGACAGAGGAACTGCTGGCGAAGCTGGCGAGGAATTGAGCCGCAACATTAAATCGAAGCCGGCGCTATTTCTCGCATGGCGTCGGCTTCAGCAATTCGAATTGCGAAATCTTTCCGCCGAGAACGAAATCGCCGTAGTTGAGGCGCAGGTTGCTGGAAATTCCGTTCTCCCACATCTCGAAAGCGAGTGTATAGATCGGCGCGCCATCGGGCTTGTCGCGGTCGAAATAACTCGCGACGACGGGCCAGCGCTGCATCTCCTTCATCCCCTCGGTCTTGCCCGCTTCATCGTCCGAAGCCTTTGCCGAGGGACGGCCAATGATGTTGAGCGAGTGATAGACCTTCTGTCCGTCGCCCGAACCGTCATAGGCGTTGATTTCAAGCGTCGTCTCGCCCGCGCGCGCCGCTGCAAGGCCGCGCAGGGTCTGCTGCACGGGAAACAGCGCGACGACGGCGAGATCGGTTTTCGCGGGCGCGGGGCTTTTCATGTTGATCGAAAGCGAATCCTCGGTGCGCTCGGCCGCTCCTTCAAGAAGCTTGGTGCGGTTGCCGTTGGACAGCGTCTCGATGCGGAAGCGAAAAGTCTTGCCATCGCCGGATTCGAAGGTCGTCGAGCGCGTATCGAGCACCTGCGGACGGCCTTCCGCGGAAACAAGTTCTGTCGCCTGGCGGAAGGTCACCGTGTAACCCTCGCAGGAATTGCCGTTGAATTCATAGACGATGCGGCCGCGTGCGGAGGTCGGGGCGTCGCTGCCCTTCGACGACAACAGGCTGAGCTCGTAAACCGCCTTGTGCGGCGCGAGCGGAACTTCGGCCGCGCCGGCGGCGCAGGGCAAAAAGGCAGAGGCCGCGAAAACAGCGAAGGCGGCGCGGGACAAAATTGGCGTCATCAAGGGCTCCATTGCGCCAAGTCTACTCCGATTCCCGCGTGGCGAAATGAGGGCGGCGCGATCTGCGCGAAAACGTGATCATGCAGTCTCTAGCCTCAAACCTCTTGGCGCGCGCCCCCGGCGAAGCGTAACGTCGCGCAAATCGGAGGCGAATATGACCAGCCCGGAAGCACGCCTGAAGCAACTCGGCATCGAACTGCCGCGCCCCGCGGCCCCCGTCGCCAATTATCTGCCCTTCGTCATCACGGGAAATCTCCTCGTTATTTCCGGGCAACTGCCCTTCGGCGCGGATGGCAAGATTGCGCCGGGCCATACCGGCAAGCTCGGGACGGATATTTTCAACGAGGCGGGGCAGCAGGCCGCGCGCCTGTGCGCCATCAACATCCTCGCGCAGGCGAAGGAGGCCGCAGGCTCGCTTGCCCATATCCGCCGCTGCATCCGCCTTGCCGGATATGTGAATGTGAGCCCTAAATTCACGGCCATTCCCGCCGTGCTGAACGGCGCCAGCGATCTCATGGTCGCGGTGCTCGGCGAGAAGGGCAAACATGCCCGCGTCGCGGTCGGCGTCGCCGAACTGCCGCTCGATGCGGCTGTCGAAGTCGAGGCCATGTTCGAGATCGACCCTGCATGAGCATTCTGCGGCCGGACTGGCTCACCGCGCGCCCCATCGCCCATCGCGGTCTGCACGATCGTGGCAAGGGCGTGATCGAGAACAGCGCCAGCGCGGCGCGCGCCGCCATCGAAAGCCAATACGCCATCGAATGCGATGTGCAGATGTCCAGCGATGGCGAAGCCATGGTCTTTCATGACGAGACGCTGGATCGTCTCACGACGGCGAAGGGCCGCGTCGACGAACGCAGCGCTGGCGAACTTTCGAACATCGTCCTGCGTGGTGGCGGCGATGGCATCATGACGCTGATGGACTTTCTCGATCTCATCAATGACAGCGTTGCGCTGATCATCGAGATCAAGAGCGAGTTTTCGGGCGACATGCGCCTTGCCGACCGTACGGGGCAACTCGCCAGCGCCTATGATGGTCCGCTTGCGCTCAAAAGTTTCGATCCTGCCATCATGGCGCATCTGCGCATGCATCGCGAGAGGCTCGGCATCGCGCATGTGCCGCTCGGCATGGTGGCGGAAGCCCATTACGATCACGCCGAATGGAATTTTCTGGGCACAGCGCAGAAGCAATCGCTCGCGCATTTCCTGCACTGGCAGGAGACGCAGCCGGACTTCCTCTCCTACGGCGTGCGCGACCTGCCACACGCCGTGCCGCATCTTCTGCGCTCCGCGCTCGGCCTGCCCGTGATGACATGGACCGTGCGCACGCCGGAGCAGCGCGAGACAGCCGGACGCTGGGCCGATCAGATAATCTTTGAGGGCTGGCGGCCGGAGTGAAGCTGGCTTTCCGCAGCAATAAGTCCTCACGCCTTGCGACAGTGATCCGCATTTTGAAATTCTTGATAACGAAAACTCTCCACATCTCCGGGGCGCTTGCGCAGCAAGCGAACCCGGAGTCCAGACTGTCCCGATGAGATGGAAGAGTTGAAGATTCTGCCTCACTAGCCGTGGACCCCGGGTTCGCGCTTCGCGCGCCCCGGGGATGTGGCACATAATGTCATCGGCGATTACAGGCGCGAGAGTGAGGGTCATGAAGCGCCGTGATGCGCTTTAATTCCGCTACGACGCTTTTGCTCCGATAGCCGCAGCAGCGCATCGTCCACCTGCGGAAAGCTTGCGCGCACGAATTCGCGGTTACGCCAGTAGCATGCGATCTTTTCATCCGTACAGAGGCCGCGCGTGCGGCAGGCGGCCAGGGCGCAATGTCCGGGCGCGCCCATTCCGTTGACGAGGCCGCGCAGGAAACTGGCTTGTTCGGCGTTGAGGTCGATGGTCTGCATCGCTGATAGTCCCAGCGCCTCGCCAGCGGCGATTACCTCGGCCGAGCGCTGTTCGAGGCAGTCGTGCCGGAAATGCGCGAGGGCCTGGTGATGCTCCGGGGAAAAGCGCGGCGCGCGGACGTCGAGACGGGCCGCGCGCGGACGGCGGATTATATTCTTCGAACTCATCGGAAAATCTCCAGCCAGAATGGCTCCGGCATTCCCTTGGGAACGCGGAGGATAAAGGGCCACGGGACGCTGGTTCGCCGTGAGAATGGTTGGGGTGTGCTGGCGAACCAGCGTCCCGCGTTCGGCTTTTTGCGGTTTTCCGCCAAACCCTGGGAATACGAGCCCGTTAGGCTCGCAACGGGCACACGCGAATGCCTTGCGGCGCTCGCGCGCTGGCGGCCCGGCCCGAATTCCGTGCCCGGTGAACACGGCCCTCAGGCGCCGATCCCCTCCGCTGAAAACGACCGCTCGAGATCAGCCCCTTGCGGACGGGATTTAGGAATATAAGCATAAATCTAGTATTAAGTCAAGACCCAACGATGTTTGCAGTCAAACAGCTGATGTACTAATCAGTACAAAATGTACCATTCAGTACAGGAGTTACAGATGACCGCACGCCCGCCGCTGCCCCCGTTCAATGCCGAAACCGCCGCGCAGAAGGCCCGAATGGCCGAGGATGCCTGGAACAGCCGGGATCCCCAGCGCGTCGCACTCGCCTATACGGCCGACAGCGAATGGCGCAATCGCGCCGAATTCTTACGCGGGCGTGAGGAGATCGTCGCGTTTCTGCAGCGCAAATGGGCGCGGGAAATCGAATACCGGCTGATCAAGGAAGTCTGGACCCATGGTGAAAACAGGATCGCGGTCCGCTTCGCCTACGAATGGCGGGACGTTTCCGGCCAGTGGTACCGCTCCTACGGCAACGAGAACTGGGAGTTCGACGGCGAGGGCCTCATGCGCCGCCGCGTCGCCAGCATCAACGACCTGCCGATTGCGGAGGCCGACCGGAAATTCCACTGGCCGCAGGGCCGCCGGCCGGACGACCATCCATCGCTGAGCGCGCTCGGCCTGTGATGGCGCGCGTCGTTTCCGAACGAAAGGACGCCCTGCCCGCGCTCGCCGAAGTCTTCCGCGAACATGGCTTTGCGGGGGCGAGTCTCGCGCTGATTTCCGCCGCCTCGGGCCTCGGTAAGGGCAGCCTCTACCACTTCTTCCCGCGCGGGAAGGAAGAGATGGCGGCCGCCGTGCTGGAGGAAATCGACGGCTGGTTCGAGACGCGATTGTTCCGGCCTTTGCGGGAGAGCCCGGACCCCGGCGCGGCGGTTGCGGCCGCCTTCGAGGATGTTGACGCCTATTTCCGCAGCGGCCAAAGGGTCTGCCTCGTGGGCGCTTTTGCGCTGGGCGATGCGCGCGACCGGTTCGGCACGGCGGTAAATGCCTATTTCGCGCGCTGGATCGCGGCGCTGGCCGATGCCTTCATCCGCGCCGGGCGCGCCAGCGCGCAGGCGCAGGAACTGGCCGAGGAGATCGTGCTCGAAATCCAGGGCGCCATCGTGCTGGCGCGGGCCATGAACGACCCTGCGATCTTCCAGCGCGCCCTGAACAGAATGCGAGCGCGGGCGCAGGGATGAGAGTGCGGGCGTCTCAGGCGGACAATACTGACGCCTGAGCCGAATATTGCATTAGAAATAATTATATCGTATTATTTCACAAGAAAGGAATTGCCGATGGCGCTTGCTGCCCAATTCGCAGGTTCAGCCCAGCCGGGGCCGGTCGTCACCAAGGCGGTTCTTCGAGCCGCCGCAGCCCTGGACATGCCTGCGCGGGCGCTGGCGGGTGTGCTCGGCGTCAGCGAGGCGACGCTCTCGCGCATGAAGCGCGGCGACCATGCGCTCGAGCGCACGTCGAAATCCTTCGAACTCGCGGTGCTCTTCATCCGCATGTTCCGCTCGCTGGACGCGATCGCCGGCGGCGACGAGAGCGTGGCGCGGCAATGGCTCGTCAATCACAACACGGCGCTCGATGGCGTACCCGCGCAGAAGATCGCGACCATAACTGGATTGCTCGATGTCATCGCCTATCTTGACGCCCGCCGCGCTCGCGTCTGAGCAACGTGACTACGAAGGCAGAGGCTGGCGTTTCGTCGAGGCGCAACATCTCGTCTCGACGCTGAAACTCGTCGACAGCCTTGCCGAACAGTCTTTGCTCGAAGACCTGATCGAAGCGACGAAGCCGCCCCTGCCCGGTGAATGCCGGCATCTCGACTATCTGCTGGCGACGCCCTTTCGCTACGATTCCGAATATCCGCGGGGATCGCGCTTTCGCCGCGCGGGACGCACGCCCGGCGTATTCTATGCGTCCGAACATCCGCACACCGCAATTGCCGAGATTGCCTATTATCGCCTGCTGTTTTTTGCGGAATCTCCGGCAACGCCCTGGCCAAGAAACGCAGCCGAATATACGGGCTTTGCCGCGCTCATCGCGACGGAGCATGCGCTCGATCTCACAGCGCCGCCGCTCGATCGCGACCGCGCGCTCTGGACCGATCCGCTCGATTATCTGGCGTGCCAAAGCCTCGCGGACGGTGCGCGTGAAGCGGGCGCACTTTTGCTGCGTTACGAATCCGTGCGCGATCCGCTACGCCGCGCGAACCTCGCCATTCTCTCCTGCGCCGCCTTTGCCGCACCCGCGCCGGTGGAACGCCAGACCTGGCGCATCAGGCTGAGCGCGAACGGCGTGCAGGCCCTGTGCGAATTTCCGCGTGAGAGCGTGGAGATTGCGATCACGGCGTTTGCAAGGGATCCGCGTATGGACGTCATGCACTGGGACAGGTGAGGCGTTTTGGGGAAACGCTTGACGCAAGTCGCTGCATCGCTGATCGCTAGATGCAATGTTCTTCATCTTCTCCCTATGCGGCCTCGCCTCGGCGATTTCGAACCGCGCGATGGATCCGCTCGTCACGGCCATTGCGCGCGATTTCGCGGTCGAACCCGCCGCAGCGGCGGTCGTCATCTCTGCCTATGCCCTGCCCTATGCCTTCTGCCAGCCGGTGCTCGGCGCGCTCGGCGACTTTTACGGCAAGGGCCGCATGCTCTCGGTGTGCCTCTGGCTGCTGGTGCTGACCTTCGCCGCGACCGTGTGGAGCCCGACGCTCGGCATCCTCATCGCGGCGCGTTTCGTCGGCGGTATCGCGGGCGGCGGCATCATGCCGATCGCCATGGCGATGGTGGGCGATCGCGCTTCGCCGAACGAACGCCAGCAGAAGATCGGCGCTTACGTCAGTTTCTCATTGCTCGGCTGGATCGGCGCTGCCGGACTTGCCGGCATACTCGCGACCTACATCAGCTGGCGCGCGATCTTCTTCATCGCGCTGCTGCTGGCGCTCGCCGCTGCTATCCTCGTTTCGATCTACGTGCGCGAACCGCCGCGCGAGCAAAAGCGCATGACCCTCGGCGACGCTATCGCCGGCTATAAAAAGATCTTCGCCAATCCGCGCGCGCTGATCTGTTACGGCGCGGTGCTGATCGAAGGCATCACGCTTTACGGCACGCTGCCCTGGATTTCGCCGCTGATCGAACAGCGCGGACGCGGCGGCACATGGGAAGCCGGCATGATCGTGATGGCCTTTGCCGGCGGCGCCTTCGTCTTCACCTCGACGGTGAAATACTGGCTGCGCCTCTTCTCGCGCTACCGTCTCATGACGCTCGGCGGCGTGCTGCTGGCGGTAGGACCGCTCGGCTTCATGTTCGATCTGCCGTGGCTGTGGTCGCTCGCCTTCTTCACCATCTGCGGCCTCGGCTACATGATGCTGCATAACGGCGTGCAGGCGGAAGTCTCGACGCTCGCGCCCGAATTGCGCGGCTCCGCCTTCTCCATGCATTCCTGCGCTTTCTTCGTGGGACAGGCCTTGGGACCGATGGCTTTCGCAGCGGGCGCTGGCGTCATCGGCCCCGTGGCCGTGCTCGGACTCTTCGGCGTCATATTGCTGATGCTCGGGCCTCTGACAGCGCATCTCTTCCGCGCAACGGGACCGTCGCTCGGCGACTGAATGCAGGGCAAGGTTGCTTGTGGCGCAATGGACTTTGTAGCTACGCGCCTCTAGTCAGAATATAAGACTAATTGGACGTAGTGCGATGCAAAGTCCCCTCCCCCTAGTGGGGAGGGGATTTAGGGGTGGGGGTCGCGCCGCTCTCGGATGGAACACGACGTGCGCCTCTACTAAATACTGCGAACAACCCCCACCCCGTCGCTGCTGCGCAGCGCCGACCCTCCCCGAACGAAGTCGGATCTATCCGACTTCTGCAATTTATCTGTACAAGTGAGGCAAGCCTCACTTGTAGTGGGGAAGGTAATAACCTCTGCGACGGACGCTTTGCTTTTCTTCACCTTCCTGATGTGCGGTTTTGGAAGCGCGGTGGCGAACCGCACGCTTGATCCGCTGACGCTTGCGCTGGCGCAGGATTTTTCCGTGACGGCTGCTGCGGCGGCGCTCGTCGTTTCCATCACCTTCCTGCCCTATGCGCTGGTGCAGCCGGTGTTCGGCCCCATCGGCGATCATTTCGGCAAGGATCGCGTCATCAAGATCGCGCTGTGGACGGTCGCGCTGGGCACGATGGCCTGCGCCTTCGCGCCTGTGTTCTGGATGCTGCTGGCGCTACGCGTGATGACGGGCGCGGCTTCGGGCGGCATCATACCGGTGACGCAGGCGCTGATCGGCGATCTCGTGAAACCGGCGGAGCGTCAGGTCGTCATAGCCCGCTTCACCATGTCCATGATTTTGGGCCAGATGGCCGGCGCTTCCGTCGCGGGCATTCTGGAAACATGGATCGGCTGGCGCGGCGTCCTTTTTGGCTGCGGCGTTATCGTAGTGTTCAGCGCGATCATGGCGACGCGCTACATCCCGTCGCCATCGCAAGAACGAACTCAAGGTTTCAGCGTCGCGCGCGTCCTGTCGAACTATCGCACCATCTTCCGCAATCCGCGCGCATGGGTGTGCTACGCCACCGTGCCTGTCATGGGCGGGCTTGGCTTCGGCCTGTTGCCCTTCATCTCGCCGGTGCTTGAAGCGCAGAAAAACGGCGGCATAAGGGAAGCCGGCTTCATCATCGCCGCGCAGGCCTTCGGTTCGCTGCTTTTATCGCTCGCTCTGCCGCTGATGCTGAAATTCATTCCAAGACCGATGATGGTGATCGGCGGCGCGCTGATGGTCGCGATCAGTCTCGCGCTGTTTGCGATGGGCTGGCACTGGAGCGTGCAGATGGCGATCTTCGTCTTCTTCGGCTTCGGCTGGTTCATGCAGCACAACACGATCCAGTTCGAGGTCTCCGAGATTTCGCAGGACTTTCGCGGCAGCGCCTATTCCATGCACGCCTTCTTCTTTTTCACGGGGCAGTTTCTGGGACCGATCGTCTATGGGCAAATGATTCCCGCGATTGGTATTGGCCCTGCGCTGACAATTGCTGCCGTGCTGATGGGGCTGACGGGGATATTGTCCGGCCTCGCGTTTGCACACCTGTCGCGCGTGAACCGATAGTCAGGTTTTCCTGATCCCCGATTTATCGGGAAGAAGGAAACACCTCACGCCCTGCCCTGCATCTTGGCGACCCACCAGCGCAGGCCGACGAAGAGAAAGCGCCAATCCTTGAAAAATTCCGGCGGCTTGCCTTCGTAGATGTGGCCGATGAATTGCAGCACCCAGCCGATGACGAAGAGCGCGGTGGCCCAGGTCCAAAGACCCGTCACGAAAGGCGAGACGAGATACATCGCGATGGCCACGACGATCATGGGGATGCCCAGCGTATGGCACAGGCGGTTGCGCGGATCCTGATGGCTCTGCGCGTATTGCGCGATCCAGTCTTCCCAGCTGCGTCCGAAGAACATGGGCGTGCTCCGTCTTTGAACAGAATCCTGCTGTTCGCAGCCCCGAAGGGGCTGAAGAGTGTAGCCGCGGGTGGAGCGAAGCGGAACCCGTGGTTACCCGCATATTGTTGGCGTCGCCCCGACAGGGGCGAAGGAATTGCGCGTGTCACCTGCGCCCCGCCGGGGCGCCCTCGCGAGACTGTCACCGAGTCCACGGGTTCGCTGCGCTTCACCCGTGGCTACAGCCCTTGGCCCCTCACGGGGCCATTATACGCGACAGTATCTGCCCTACCGCGAATTCGCGGCCGCATCGATCCGCCAGAGGGCCGCTCGCCAGTACCAGACGATGGCCAGCGTGACCACGATTCCAAACACGCAATAGGCCGCGGCCACCGCACCAAAGCCGAAGCGCGGAATGAGCCAGCCCGCCGCCAGGATGCCGGGCATGTTGGAATAGATGGCAAGCATGCGCACGCCCATGATGCGGCCACGGAACTTCTGGTCGGACGTGCGCAGGAGAACCGCCGCCATGGACACGATGGCGATGGATTGCGACAGGCCCGCAAAGAACATCACGGTCATGCCCTGCGCGGGCGTCTTCGTCTGCGAATAGACGAGCAGCACGAGAAACCAGATGACGCTCATGTAGATCATCAGACGCGACGTGCGGAAATGGCCGCTAAAGCGCGTGATGAGGATGGAGCCTGCAATCGCGCCGAAGCCCGCAAAGGCGCTCATGAAACCGAGCGTTTTCTGGTCCGCGCCGTAAACGTCCTTCACCACGAAGGGCAACAGGCTGCTGATCAGCGGAAAGGCCGTCATGTTCAGCAGGAACGCCAAAATCATGGTCGCCAGCAGATAGGGCGTCGTCCAGACATAGACGAAGCCTTCCTTCAGATCGCGGAGGGGCGATTGTTCCGCGGGCTTCTTCTGCTGGGCGCCGGACGCAAATTGCGCCGAGCCGGTCTGCAGCGTGAGCAGGCAGCTTGCGAGATAAAGGCAGGTGACGACCGCATAGGCCGGCCCCATGCCGAGCGAAGCCATCAGGCTCGCACCGGTGAGCGCGCCGGCGATGCGCGCGAAATCCTGCGTGGTGCGCTGGATGCTCATCGCGCCCATCAGCTGGCTGTGCGGCACGGTTTCGCCGACCAGCGCCGTGCGCATGCCGATGTCGGACGGACGCACCATGCCCATGAGCGCGGCGATGCCAAGCACGAGATAGGGGGTAATAAGGCCTGTCAGCGCCAGCGTCATGATGCTGCCGGCAAGGAGGGCGTACAGACCGCGCATGGCGGACATCAGCTTGCGCTGGCCGATCCGGTCGCCGGCAACGCCGAACATCGGCGACAGCAGCGTGCCCAGATGCTGCATGGAGGCGTAGATCGTCAGCATCAGCACCGATTGCGTCTCGACCAGCACATACCAGCCGAGGATCAGCGTCTCCATCTCGAACGCGCAGGAGGTGCAAAGATCCGCCGGCCACTGGAAGCGGAAGCTGCGAACGCGAAAGGGCGCGAGGACGGAAGCGCGGCCCGGCCCGCCGGTGGTGGCGCTCACGCTTGCGCTCGTTCAAAAAGTTTTCGGCACGCTACCAAATCACTGCCCTGTGTCATTTCTTCCCGGTGTGGCGGTCTGTTCTATTCTCGTTGCGAGGCATCCCGGATATATGCCGCGAGATTCTGACGGGATGCGCTGCACAACATCGGACAAAACCGGAAATTGGGCAATGCGGAGTTTGCGCAGGGCATCAGAGAGGCGCCCGGGAACTTATTTCCCCCTACTTCTGAAGAATGGCAGCCAGCGCGCAAGCCCCCGCCGCTCCGGCGGCTCGTTTTTAGGATCGGCTATGTCAGTGCGGACTTGTAAGATATTGCCGGCTTTTTCGGCCATCTCACGCTTTGATCTAACATTTTGCTCAAACTCGGGCAGGCTGCGCCCTATATCCGCTTTCAAGTCCTTCGGAATGTTACGGTCATCGAAGGTACGAACCGGCTTCACATAGGACGTCGCCTCGAAATTCGTCGCTTTGTGCATCACGAGGTCCATTCGATAAAGTGGCCCCTCAAAGTCATCGATCTTTTCTCCAGTCGGCACATGCGAGATACGAAAATTCCAAGATTCATCCAATGGTCCAAAGGTATCTCCGTCCGGTATGATGTAACCAATATCCGGCATCGCCAAGTGGACAAAATCGAGCAATATCGTAATCGCTTCCAGCCATGGGATATGGGTAGGAGCCATATATATTTCACGATCAATGAAAAAGGACGCACCCATCGTCACATAGCCGTACATCAGAGAGCCGTTGGCATGTCGCTCCGCGCTATACACATAAGGCCGAAGGTGAAGCACATGCGGAATCGGCATCTGAACAAAACGGGCAAAATGATCTCCCGGCACCAGAACATTGAATGTGACGTGATGCACAAGACTGATGGGCGCTTTTTCGTTGATAAGGGCGGCGACATGTTCGGCGATCGCGACTCGTTTCTGGAAAAGGTGAGTGGTTTGGCCCGGAAGCACGCCGGATATCTTCTCCATCAAGCCTGCATTCGCGGACAGGTCCGGAAATACACCGTGATGGACATTTATCAAAATATGCGATTTATGCCGCTTGATTCGGTCGGCAGCGTCTGGCGCCAGCAGCAGATTGAAATTAAATGCAAGGTCCTGTTTAAAGACTGAATCTTGCGCGCGACAAGGCATAAGTTCAATTGTCAGCATGACATCGTTCGCGCCGTCATACATCGCGCCAAAAAGTGGCGTGCTCTCAAAAGGCTTGTATGTATTTCCTGTTAAAGACTCCGCCTTGATGAAGTCGGAGATAAAGGCTTCGAGATCAAGTGGCTGAGCGCCATCAAACAAGAGGCAAAGCTGCACGTCGTGCGGAAATTTTAAGATCGCTCCCTCCTATAATTTTTTGCGCAGACCCGGCCAAAAAAAAGAGAATTGGTAAGTCCTGCGCCAACGGCCTGCCCCTTTTCCCACCGGCGCTGGGTGCGGGTCAATATCGACACGCGGAGCTCCAAAGGCGCAACGCTATCGGGAACTAGGCGCCGATCCGACCGGCCGCATGAAGATCGAATTGCAAGTCGATCTCCGCAGGTTTTGCAGGACCCCCAGCCAACAATTTCCCCCTTCGCACTTCCCGCCAATCATGTAACCTCTCGCGGCAGACTCGGGAACGCCAGGCTCATTCGCGCGGGAGATTAGCCATTTCGAACGACCCCAAATGGACCGACCTCGGCGACGCCGCGGAACTCGCGCAAAGGCCGCTGCAGCGCGTGACCGCGGGCGGCGTGCAGATCGCCATCTCCTTTCGCCAGGGGACGTTCGGCGCGATTCATAACGCCTGCAACCATGTCGGCGGTCCCCTCGGCGAGGGCACGCTTGAGGGGGACTACATCGCCTGCCCCTGGCATTACTGGAAGTTTCACCGCGCCACCGGCAAGGGCGAGCCCGGCTTCGAGGCCGATTGCGTCCCCTCCTTCCCGGTGAAGGTGGAGGGCGGGCGCGTTTTTGCCGATCTCGCCAACCCGACCCGCCGCAGCAAGGCGCCGCACGATCCGCATCCGCTGGAGCGCCCGGTCGAACGCGCGCCCGGCCCGCTGCGCATCGCCGGGATTTCGACGACCGCCATGGACGGCGCGCATCCGCGCTTTTCCGGCTCCGACCATCTCCTCGGCATAGCGCTGGACGCCGCGAAGGCGGCAGGGGCAGAGGCGCAGATGATCCGCCTCGACGACCTGAAATTCCGCAACTGTGAAGGATTTTATTCCAAAGGCGCGCGCGCCTGCACCTGGCCCTGCTCCATCACGCTGATGGACAGCAACGACGAGATGGAGCGCGTCTACGAGGCCATGGTGCACTGGGCGGACGTCATTCTGGTGGCGACGCCGATCCGCTGGGGCGCTGCCTCGGCCCTCTGGTTCAAGATGGCCGAGCGGCTGAATTGCGTGCAGAACGCCATCACGACGCATAACCGCGTGCTCATCCGCAACAAGGTGGCGGGCCTCATCATCGTCGGCGGACAGGACAATATCCAGGGCGTCGCCGGCCAGATGCTCGGCTTCCTCGGCGAGCTCGGCTACCTCTTTCCGCAGTTCCCCTACATCGCCCATTCGCGCGGCTGGTCGCGCGAGGACATGGAGCGCAACGTTGAAATCGTCAGGACTTCGCGCGAACTCGCGGAGGGCGCAAAGGCGCTGACGGAGCGCTGCCTCGACCTTGCCGGACGCCTCATCGCGACCGATATGCCTCCCGAGCAAATCAACCGCGGCGGCCGCAAGGCGCACGGCATCGACGTGAAATGACCGAAGAAGCAGCGCCGACATTCACCGTCCGCATCGCCAGAAGCATGGCGGAAATTGATCCCGCCGGCTGGGACGCCTGCGCCAATCCGCCCGTTTCCGCGCCTGAATCGGAACTTCAGGGCGCAGAATCCCTCCTTGCGGCGATTGAATCGAAATCTGAGGAAGCGGATTCAAAATCTCAGAAAGAGCGATTCAACCCATTCATATCCCACGCTTTCTTGAACGCGCTGGAAACCTCGGGCTCGGCGGCCGCCAAGACGGGGTGGACGCCGCTGCATCTCGTGGTCGAGGACCCGGACAAAAAGATCGTCGCATGCGCCCCCTGCTACGCCAAGACCCATTCGCAGGGCGAATATGTCTTCGATTATGCCTGGGCGGACGCCTACGAGCGCGCGGGCGGTCGCTATTATCCAAAACTCCAGGTCTGCGTTCCCTTCACGCCCGTGCCTGGCCGGCGGCTGCTCGTCGCGCCCGGGCCGCAGGCGGAAAAGGCCCGCGCATACCTGATCGGCGGGCTGCGGGCGCTGCGCGAGAAGACCGGCGCGTCCTCGCTGCACGTCACCTTCCCCGATCGCCGCGACTTCGATGCACTGGCCGAAGCCGGCATGCTCCAGCGCACCAACAAGCAGTTCCATTTCTTCAACGCGGGCTACCGGACCTTCGACGATTTCCTCGCCGCCCTCTCCTCACGCAAGCGCAAGACGATCCGCCGCGAGCGGCGCGACGCGCTCGCCAACGGCATCGAGGTGGAGCTCGTCACGGGGGATGCGATCACCGAGGCGCACTGGGACGCCTTCTTCGCCTTCTACATGGATACCGGCTCGCGCAAGTGGGGGCGGCCCTACCTGACCCGCAGATATTATTCCCATGTCGGGGCGGCCATGCCGGACCGCATCCTGCTGGTCATGGCCAAACGCAACGGCCGCTATGTCGCCGGCGCCATCAATTTCATCGGCGACGACGCGCTCTATGGCCGCAACTGGGGCTGCCTCGAGGAGCACCCCTTCCTGCATTTCGAGCTTTGCTATTACCAGGCGATCGAGTTCGCGATCTCGCGCGGCCTCGCCCGCGTGGAGGCCGGTGCGCAGGGCGAACACAAGCTGGCGCGCGGCTACCGGCCCGTCACCACCTATTCGGCGCACGAAATCCCCGACCGGCGCTTCGCCCGGGCGGTCTCGGACTTTCTGGAGGAGGAGCGCCGCGAGATCGCGCGGGTCATCGAGATCTACGGCGAGCACGTGCCCTTCCGGAAGGATGCGGCACGGGAGGAAGCGCTGGAGCAGGATTATTGAGCGGATACAGGCGCTGCGGATCGGCTCGGCCCGGCATCGGGAAACGTCCCTTTCCATGCAGATGCGTCGTCGGCGCTTTTTCGCACATTATAAGGGCGCTCATTGTGGGCAATGTTTGCACGGACATCGGTCCTCCACGAAGGGATACGACTTATCTCTCCCTATAGCATCGCGCGAAAAAGTGGATACCGGTTTTGCGCGAAAGCGATGCTATAAATATCTGGAATCGATCAGCTTATGTGCGATTAAACGATTCCGTTTAATCGCACGCTGATCTAGCCGATGGATAAAACGGTGCGGCGATGCAATCGGTGAAAACAGGACTGTTGTGGCTGCTGTGCGCAGTTGATGCGGCGTTGGGGCTGTGGCTCGCGCAAGTCTTCATCAAGGCCGCGCATGGTTCTAGCGCGAGGCAGATCGTGGCGCCAGAGAACATTGGCTACATCCTGTACGTAGCGCTTTTGTTCATCGCCCCCATACTTTGCTATCTGCTCCGCACGCGCGCTTCCTTCGCAATTCGCTTGCTGATTGCGGCGTTACCCATTGCACTGTTTCTGGCGCTTGGGGGGAAATTTTCGGTCCGCTGGGTATAACGAAGCCTGTTGTTACAACCGTAGTGCACCCTTGTAACGCCCCGGATGCGATCGGCGAGCAACATGTCGCTGTACTACCGACAGCGCTGCGCCGGCGGTACGACTTTCCACTATTGCTCTTTGCACACCCTCGTCATCCGGCTGGCGGAATTGACAAAGGCATCGGCCATATCGTCCCGCTTCGACGGGTGGCGCATCGCCGTCGTGTTGCCGGAGAGCCACGCGCTAAGGCCGTCCTTGATGAAGCCGCGAACGCCTTCGGCGCCCGCCGCAGCGACGGGGGCGCTCATGGTCCGCACGACCGTCTCGGAAACGCACTCGCATTGCGCGGAGGAATAGACGGGACGCGGCGGACGCCTGCCCCAATTATTCACGGCTTGAACGCCCGATGCAACCATGCAGGCCTGCCAGATGCGCGACGAAACATTGCTCTCGTCGACCGGCGTCAGCATGAGCCATGCAGCGACGCCCGTCACGGCGACCAGCAAAACAAACACCGGCAGGACAATGAATTTGAAGAGGAAGCGAAGCATGGAATTCTCTTACACCCGATAATCTTGGCAAGACGTGAACGTTCGGCAACCCGGCTTAAAGCTTCACCCTTGCGGGGATGGAATCGCGCCTTATCGCACCACAAGCGAATATACAGCGCCGCACTCAGCCTGGCCGCGCCTCGCAATGGTCGATCAGAAACCGGATGAATGCTTCGACAGCCGGTGCGTTCTTGCCCTTGCGCCACAACAGTTCGACGCGCAGATCGACATAGAGATCCGCAACGCTCTTCAATACGATGCCCGATGGCAAAGAGTCGGCAACCTCCGAGCCGACGAAACCGACGCCCATATCGGCGCTGACGAGACTCAAAAGACTCGACCACGTCGCGGTTTCCTGAAAGATCGTCGGCGCAAGGCCTGCCGCACGGCATGATTTCATGAGTCGATCGTGCAGACGCGGCGCGCCTTCGCGGCGCGGCCAGAGCACTGGTTCGTGCAACAGGTCTTTCGCCGTGACGTGCTTCTTGCGCGCAAGGCGATGGGTGCGCGGAACCGCCAGCATGATCGAACCGCGATTGAGCGTGCGATGCTGGAATTTTTGCAGCGCGCCGGATTCCAGATGCATGTCATAGACAATGGCCGCATCGATGGACTTGTCCTGAAGCGCCTGGATCTGCGCAAGCGAGCCGATCGTCAGCAATTCGAGCCTGATTGAAGGTTCGGCCGCGCGAAAGATTTTGAGCGCTGCGGGAATGCGCCCGTGATGGGAGGCAATCTCGCTGAAACCGAGCCTGATCTCGCCGCCGGGTTTGCGCCCATGCTTTCGCGCGCTCACGGCGTCGTCGATGGCCTCGAGCGCCGGCGCAATCTCCTTCAGGAATTCCGCGCCCGCCGCCGACAGCTTTACGCCGCGCGGCAGGCGCTCGAACAGGGTGACGCCAAGTTCCGCCTCGAGATCAGCGATGCGCCGCGACAGCGCCGGCTGCGCTACGCCCAGACGCTTGGCCGCGCGCCCAAAATGCTCTTCGCGTGCAGCCGCAACGAAATATCGGAAGTGGCGGAGCTCCATGGCCATTCATGCCACGGCGGCATTGGTCCCGCAACGATAAGGTATTGGACCCCAGAGCCGCCCTGCGCTTCCATGGGAGCAGAATATAGCGGGAGGGCTTTGTGCAGGCCGAAATTTCGAGGCTCGGATTCGGGCAGCTTTCATTCGAGCTGGAGACGCTGCGGCTGGGCTCCGGCGCCCCCCTGCTCTTTCTGCACGGTATCGATGGAACCGAAGGCGCGCGCCCCCTGCTAGAACTGCTCGCACGGCATTTCCAAGTGCATGCGCCCTCGCATCCTGGCTTTGGCGCATCGAGCCGCCCCCACGACATCAACACCACCGGCGATCTCGCCTATGTCTATCTCGACTGGCTCGACAAAGTCGGCCTGACGGATATCACGCTCGTCGGCTCTTCCTTTGGAAGCTGGCTTGCCTGCGAAATTCTCACCCGCGACGCGTCTCGCTTTGCGCGCGCCATTCTCTCCACGCCGCTCGGCCTGCTGCAGACGCAGAACCGGCAAAACGTGCTCACGGATATATTCTCCATGCCACCCGACAAGTGGCCTGATGTTTTCTGCGTCAACAAGGAGCGTTTCATCACGCCGAAACCTGGCATGGACGAACACAACCTGCGCATCGCGCGAAATCGCGAAGCAGCCGCGCTTTATGGCTGGTCGCCCCACATGGCCAACCCGAAACTCGGCAATCGTCTTCACCGCATCCGCATTCCCACCTTGCTCGTGCAGGGCAGAGAAGATGCGATTGCGCCGCAGGACTACGGTGCGGCATTTGCGAATGCAATTCCGGGGGCGCGGCGCGAGATCGTCGGACAATGCGGCCATCTCGTTCACGCGGATGACCCGCAAGTGCTCGCGGAAAAAATCATCGCATTCGCTGTGCAAGGAGGCCGCTGAGATGAAAGTCTGGCAATTCAGCGAACAGGCCTATCATCCCGCCTGGAATGTTCCCGGCGACCTGCGCATCACCTTCCCTGCACGTCACGCCGACCCCGTGCTCGCGGGGCAACTGCTCAATCGCTATCTCGACGAATACATGCTTGCCGACGAACTCGGCTACAACATCATGATCAACGAGCATCATGCCTCGGCGACCTGCATGTCGACGGCCTGCAATATCACGCTCGGCATTCTGGCGAGGCAGACGAAGCGCGCGCGCCTTCTTGCGCTGGGCGTACCGATTTCCCATCGCTCCGATCCCGTGCGTGTGGCCGAAGAAATCGCCATGGCCGATTGCATATCCGGCGGTCGCATCGAATTCGGTATGGTGAAGGCGGCGGGCTATGAAATCTTCCTGTCGAACCAGAATCCGGCGCGGCTCGATCAGCGTTTCTGGGAGGCGCACGATCTCATTCTCGCGGCCCTGGCGAATACGCAGGAGGTGTTCAGCTGGGCGGGCGAACATTTCAACTATCGTCATGTCAGCCTGTGGCCGACATCGCAGCAGCGCCCGCATCCGCCGATCTGGATGACGGCGTCGACAGCCGCGAGTTCCGCAAAGATCGCGGCGCTCGGCTATCGCTGCGCAACTTTTCTTTGCGGAGCGACGGCGCGGCGCGTTTTCGACGCCTATCGCAAATCGTATCGCGAGACGCATGGCTCCGAGGCGCCGCGCGACCGCCTCGGCTATCTCGCGCTCGTCGCCGTGGGACCGACGCATGAGGATGCCCTGCGCAAGGCCGAACATATGAAAGGCTATTTCACGACAGCGGAACGTGTCGGCCGGCAATTCCGCAATCCCCCGGGCTTCGCACCGGCTGCCGTGAATGCGCAGGCGATGGGCATGACACAGCCGCCTGCGCGAACGTTGCTGAGCGATGGCCGCCCCCTGCCCGACAATCCCTCCATTGAAGATTACATCGACGCGCAATTGCTGTTTGCCGGCACGCCCGACGATGTCGTCAGTCAGATCGAAAAGTTTTATCGCGAAACCGGCGGCTTCGGAAATTTGCTGATGATGGGCCAGGCCGGTACGCTTGATCATCGCGACACAGTCGAAAATCTCACGATGTTTGCAAAAGAGGTTCAACCGCGCCTTGCAGAACTCGAAACTAGGCTGGCGCAGGTCGCCTGAAGCGCTGAACAACGGGAGGAAATGTGGGCGCACTCGACGGCAAGGTGGTGCTGATCACAGGCGCTTCGGGAGGCCAGGGCCTCGCCGAGGCGCAGCTTTTCGCACGCGAAGGCGCGTTACTCGTGCTGACGGATATTCGCGCTGGCGATTTGCCCGAAGGCACTGCGCAGGACAAGGCGCTGTCGCTGGTTCACGACGTTGCCAACGAGGCGAGCTGGCGCGATGCAATCGAACGCGCCCTCGCACGCTTCGCGCGCATCGACGTGTTGATCAATAATGCCGGCGTCTATAGACCGGCGAGCCTCGCCGATACCGATGCAGCGCTTTACGACTATCACTACCGAGTCAACCAGCTTGGCGTATTTCTCGGGTTGCGCGCCGTGCTGCCTGTTATGAAAGCGCAGAAGTGCGGCTCAATCGTCAATGTCGCCTCGGGCGCAGGCGCAAAAGGCACCAACGGCCTCTTTGCCTATTCGACGACGAAATGGGCGGTGCGCGGCATGACGCGCTCGGCCGCGCGCGAACTCGCGCCGCATGGCATACGCGTCAACGCACTTCTGCCCGGCCTGATAGACACACCCATGGTTGCCATCTTTCCCAAAGCGCGCAACGATGACTTCGTGACACGCGTGCCGCTGGGGCGCATCGGCGAAGCGGACGACGTCGCCAGCGCGGCGCTGTTTCTGGCGAGCGATGCTTCGAGTTATATTACGGGTGCGGAAATACCTGTCGATGGCGGCTATCTCGCCTGAAAGACGCAATCTGCGGGGAGGAGAAATGAAGATGAAACGCATCGGAATTCTATGCGCAACCTTGCTTTCTCTCGCGATGGGAGCAGCCACAGGCAAGGCGCAAGACAACTATCCCTCCGACACCATCAAATTCGTCTGCGCCTTTCCGGCCGGCAGTGGCGCGGACATCATCGTGCGCCACTTCGCCGAAAAGATACGTCCGCTCGCGGGGCGCAACGTCATCGTCGAGAACAGGCCGGGCGCAGGCGGCATGGTCGCCCTCACCTATACGGCAAAAGCGAAGCCCGACGGACATACGGTGTTTCTCGCCGGCGGCAATGCCGTCGCCGCCAACATGCATCTCATCAAGAATCCGCAGGTCGACGCCAAACGCGAGATCGTCGTCGCCGCGACGATCAACGCCATGCCCTTCATGCTCGCGGTCGATGGCAATTCGCCCTATCGCTCGATCCCCGATCTCACCAAGGCGCTCGCGGAAAAGAAGGGCAAGGGCAGCTATGCTTTCTCCTCGCCTTTCGCGAAGGTGATCGCCGAACTCTATAAGGTGCGTGGCAATCTCGAAACCGTCGGCGTCAGCTATCGCGCCGCTGCGGATTCGCTGAACGATCTTGCAAGCGGCGCTCTCGACTTCGGCGTTTACGATCCCATCGTCGCGCTGGCGCAGGCCAAGACAGGCAAGCTGCGCATCCTCGCGATATCGACGCCGCAGCGCACGAAGGCGAGCGCCGATCTGCCGACCTTCGTGGAACAGGGCGCGAATGTCGATTTGCCCGGCTGGTGGGCGGCCATGGTGCCATCGGGCACGCCGAAGCCCGTCGTGCAGAAACTCAACGACTGGTTCAAAACCGTGCTGGAAAACCAAGAGTCGCGTGAGTTCCTGCTGCAAATGGGCGCCGATCCCATGATCACGTCAGCCGATGCCGCTCAGGCTCTCTTCATCAAGGAAATCGAAGCCTGGGGCGAATACGTGCGCCTCGCGAAGATCGAGGCGCAATGATTTGAACAGGAAGCGTGAGCATCGCGCGGTTTTGTGTCATGCTCTGATAACCGCGACATAGATCGCGGGGCCTACGGGAGGAAACCATGTCCAAAGCCTTGCGATCGATTCTTGTGGCGGGGGCCGTTATCGCTGGCTCGACATCATATGCGCAGGACCCCGCCTCGTTCTATGCCGGCAAGACGATCACCATCGGCGTCGCATCGAGCCCCGGCGGCGGCTATGACATCTACGCGCGCACGCTGGTCCGGCATTTTGCAAAGCATATTCCCGGCAATCCAAATCTCGCGATCCAGTATATGCCCGGCGGCGGCGGCATTGTCGTCGCCAACTGGCTGTTCGAGGCGGCGCGGCGCGACGGCACGCAGATCGCCCTGCTGGCTTCCAGCACATTCCTGCTGGCCGCACTCGGCGACCGCAACACGCGCTTCAAGAATCTCGGCTTCACCTATATCGGCAACATGAACGAGGAGGCCGACACCTGCTCCGCCTGGCATACGACGGGCGTGGCTACCGCGAAGGACTTTCTGAGCCGCGAAGTGGTGATCGGCACGGCGGGCCCCTCCTCGAATTCGCACACGTTTCCGCTCGGCATGAATAGCGTGCTCGGCGCGAAGCTGAAACTGATCGCGGGCTACGCCGGCGCCTCGACGACGCGGACAGCCGCGATGGAGAAAGGCGAGTTGCAAGGCACATGCGGCATCTTCGTGTCCACGCTCAATTCGCAGTTCAGGCCATTGCTGGATGCCGGGCAACTCAAGGTCGTCCTGCAGATGGGGCTGACGCGCCATCCGGCCTACAAGGATGTTCCCAATGCGCTGGAACTGGCGCCGACGGAAGAAGGCAAGCAGGCGCTGAGACTCCTGTTTGCACAGCTCGCCCTCGGCCGCCCTTTTCTCGCCCCGCCCGGCGTGCCCGCGGACCGCGCGAAAGCCCTCTCGGACGCCTTCGCAAAAACGATGGAAGACCGCGAGATGAAAGCCGACGCGGAGAAGATCAAGATCGAACTGCGCTGGTTCGGCACGGAACGCATGCGCGAAGTGATGCAGGCCATGGAAAGCGCACCGGAGCCCGTGAAAGCCGATGTGCGGAAGATCTTGGGGATACAGTGAGCGCTCTCGCTCACACGTTCTGCATGACTTTTTCCGCAAAGAGGCCCAGCGACTTTTCCACCTGCGGCACGGTGAGCGTCCCAAACGCAAACTGCAGCACGAGATAATTGTAGCCCGTGGCGTCCTTTTCTTTCGCGATGGCGGCGCGCACGGTTTCGGGCGAACCGACAATGACAGCGCCCGCGGCGACGCCCGATTTCAGATCGCCCGCGAGATTGGCTGACACTGTCGTCCCATGTTCGCGCCAGAGCCAGTTGAGGCTGTCGTACCAGTGACGGTAGGCGGGCCCCGCCTCCGCCCATGCCTGCTCGTCGGTATCGGCGACATGGATCTGGCGCAGCGCGCCCATCTTCGGCGTCGCGGTCGAAGAGAAGGCGCGCATGGGATCGCCCGCATGGACGCTCCACAATTCCGTGTAGCGCTTGACGATGCCAGCGATGCGCGGCGTGGGCCCAAGGCCGATCGCATTCATGCCGTGACGCGCGGCGAAGGTCATGCCTTCCTCGCTGCCGACGCCAGCCCAAAGCGGCGGCATCGGCTTTTGCAGTGTGCGCAGGATCATGGGCACGTTGTCGTAACGGTGATGCGCGCTGTGGTGGTTCAATCGCTCTTGCGTGAGCCCCTTCACCAGCACATCCAGCGTTTCGCGATAGAGCGCCTGCTTGTCGTCGCCGACACCGTAATAGCCGACTTCATAGGGCGAGACGCCCGCGCCGACGCCGATGTCGAAGCGCCCGTCGCTCATCTGGTCGAGCATGCAGATTTCTTCGATCAGTCGCAGCGGATGATAAAGCGGCAGGAGATAGACCAGAGGCCCCAGCCTGATCTTGCGCGTCGCCTGCGCGACGGCGGAGAGAAAAACACTCGGCGAAGGCGCAAGCCCGAGCGGCGTCATGTGATGTTCGGCGAGATGATAGCCGGTGAAGCCTGCATCCTCCGCCGTGCGGATGACGCGCAGCCTGTCCTTGTAGGTCTGGCTGTCGGCAACGACGCCGCGATCTAGATGGTCGAACAGGCCGAACTGCATTGCGTGCTCCCGGATATCTTTATGCCCGCATGCCCATCGCCTTCAGGCGCGGCAATACTTCCTCGACCAGCAAAGGCAGTTCAGTGACATAGTTGACGAGCGAAAAGGCGATGCCGGAAATGCCAATATTGTGGATGCGCCCGAGTTTCTCGGCAACATCGTCCGGCGACCCGATGATGGGATAGCCGATGTTCATCAGCGGCACCTTCTTGCGCCGCTCCTCGTAGTCGGGCGTGTTGGCGCGCGTGATGTCCTTGAGCCGCAGTATCTCTTCGATGGCTTCGAAGTCGGCGCCTTCCGTCGTGAAATAATCGAAATACTCCTGCGCTTCCTTGCGTGTCGGCCTGCAGACGACATGGCCTTGCGTATAGACATCGATCTCGCGGCCCAGCGCCCGGCTGTCAACCTTGACCTGCTTCACGATTTCCGTGGCGCGCCCCACGTCGAACTCGCGAAAACTCGTGAAAAAGCCGTTGCAATGGCGCATGGCGAAGGCGCGCCCGACATCGGAGGCGGCTGCATTCATGATGAAGGGCGTTTCGCCGTTCCATGGCTTGGGTTCGGAAACGACATTATGCAGGTGCAGGAAGTTCGAGTCGAAATCGAACGGCTCCTTGCGGCTCCACATCTGCTTCATGGCGGAGATCCACTCCTCGCCATAGCCGTAGCGGTCCGCGTGTTCGCGTTGCTGCTGGCCGAACATCTGGAATTCCGGATCGTTCCAGCCAACCACGATGTTGAGAGCAAAGCGCCCCTCGCCGACATGATCGGCCGTCACCATCTGCTTGGCGGCGACAAGCGGATTGAACATCGGCGCATGCACCGTGCCGAAGACTGTCAGCTTTTGCGTGACGGCGAGAAGACCCGTCGCCCATGTTACAGTTTCGTAGGTCGTGCCCTGAAAATTGGTCGGCCCGCCATAGCCCTTCCAGCGGCCGATCGGCAGGATGAAATCGAAACCGCCCTCGTCGGCGAGTTGCGCCATTTTCTTGCAGCTCTGCCAGTCGGCGCTCCAGCGCTCGGGCAGCTTGTTGATCGCACGGCCTGACGAACAGTTCGCGCCGAAGAGCCCGAGCTTGAAGCCGTTTTGATTGTACATCTGATAGCGACCCGCGCCCATGCCCGCGCCTCCTCTTCCATTTGCCGGCGCGGACATTCGTCCCGTCGCCTGCCGTCACGTTTCCTCGGAACTGCATAGCATCCCGGGCCGGACGAAGCACAGGCCTCATCGCCGCAGCCGGCTGGCCGGACCGACGCCTGCCGACTGCACGCGATTATAACGGCAGCGCGTTCGTATATTTGATCTGGTCGAGGGCAAAGCTCGACTCGATGGAGGAAATGCCGTCGAGCCGCGTGAGCTTTTCCTTCAAGAATCTTTCGTAGGCCGCAAGATCAGGCACGACGACGCGTAGGAGATAGTCGCGCGGCCCCGTCATCAGGTAACATTCGAGCACTTCGCGCCAGCCGGAGATGGCGCGCGCGAATTTCTCGAGATCCTTTTCCTTCTGCCGTTCGAGCTTGATGGAAATGAAGACGCTCACCGGCAGGCCCACGGCCTTCTGGTCCACCAAGGCTATGGTCTTGACGATGACGCCGCGCTCCTCGAGCTGGCGCATGCGCCGGTGACAGGGGGACGAGGAGAGGCCGACGCGATCGGCGATCTCCTGCACTGTGAGACGGGCATCCTCCTGCAGGAGCGCAAGGATTCGGCGGTCGATATCGTCGAGTGTTTGCATGGACAATCCATCCCCTCCACATTCCCGGGGCGCGCGAAGCGCGATCGCGGTACCCGGAGGCTGGACCCCGGATCGCCTGCGGCGTCCGGGGAGGTGCTGCGCTTTGGAATAATATTCCATTTTTCGTCATGGGACAGGCATACTTTGGGAAAATTGCCCGCCTGCACACTGATATCATCCTTCGATATTGGAGGCCGCCATGTCGCTAGCCAACGATCCCCTCGCCATTCTGGGCGCACTCGAAACGCGCGTGCGCTGGCTCTCGTCCTGGATGATCCACAACGCCAATCACATCCGGGAAAATCGCGACGGCCTGAAGGTCGGCGGCCACCAGGCTTCGTCCGCTTCGCTTTCGACGATCATGACCGCGCTTTATTTCGCGGTGCTGAAGTCCGAAGACCGCGTCGCGGTGAAGCCCCATGCAAGTCCTATCTTTCACGCGATTCAATATCTTTATGGCAAGCAGACGCGCGAAAATCTCGAAAATTTTCGCGGCTTCGGCGGCGCGCAGAGCTATCCGTCTCGCACGAAGGATGCCGACGATGTCGATTTCTCGACAGGCTCGGTTGGTCTTGGCGTGGCCCAGACGATCTTTTCCTCGCTCGTGCAGGACTATGTGCGCATGCACGGCTGGGACGGCGGGCGCAGGGAAGGCCGCTTCGTCGCGCTGGTCGGCGATGCGGAACTCGACGAAGGCAATATCTACGAGGCGCTGATCGAGGGCTGGAAACACGGGTTACGCAATACGTGGTGGATTGTCGATTACAACAGGCAATCGCTCGACGCCGTGATCCGCGAGGGCTTATGGGCGAAATTCGAAACGATGTTCCGCAATTTCGGCTGGGATGTCGTGATCATCAAATATGGTTCGCTGATGCGCGAGGCCTTCGGGGAAAAGGGCGGCGCGGCGTTGCGCGCGTGGATCGACAATTGCCCGAACCAACTCTATGCCGCGCTCTGCTTTCAGGGCGGCGCCGCCTTTCGCAAGAAGCTGATGGCGGAAATTGGCGACGCCGAGGGCGTGAAGGCATTGCTCGCCCGCCGCGACGATGCGCAATTGCTGGCGTTGATGTCGAACCTTGGCGGCCACGATCTCGCAGCCGTGCTCGACGCTTTCAATTCCATCGACCACGACAGGCCCGTCTGTTTCATCGCCTATACGATCAAGGGCATCGGCCTGCCGTTTCAGGGCCACAAGGACAATCACGCCGGGCTGATGACGCCCGCGCAGATGGAGGCGTGGCGTAAGACGCTCGGGGTTGAAGAAGGCCATGAATGGGACCGGCTGGAGTCCCTGCCCTATCCGGCAAAAGAGATCGAACGCTTTCTTGCCAATGCGCCTTTCAGCACGCAAACGCCGCGCCGTCTGACCACGCCAAAGATCGATGTGCCGGCAAGGCTGGAGCCGCCTTTGTCCAAGGCGATGTCGACCCAGCAGGCCTTCGGCTTAATCCTCAATGAAATCGCGCGCGCAAAAAGCGAATTCGCCGACGCCATCGTGACGGTGTCGCCAGATGTCAGCGTCTCCACCAATCTCGGGCCATGGATAAACCGCCGTGGCGTCTTCGCGCGCGAGGAAATGGCCGACGTCTTTCGCGAACAGCAGATCGCCTCCACATTCAACTGGGAGGCCTCGCCGCGCGGCCAGCATGTCGAACTCGGCATCGCCGAGATGAATCTCTTTCTTGCCTTGTCGGCGCTCGGACTCTCGTCCAGCATCAACGGCAAGCGACTCTTGCCGGTCGGCACGCTCTACGATCCCTTCATCGAACGCGGCCTCGATGCGCTGAACTATGCCTGCTACCAGGATGCTCGCTTCATGGTGGCGGCGACGCCCTCGGGCATTACGCTGGCAGGCGAAGGCGGCGCGCATCAATCCATCGCAACGCCCCTGATCGGCATGGCGCAGGACGGCCTCGCCTATTTCGAACCGGCCTTCGCCGACGAGCTCGCGGTCATCATGCGCTGGGGTTTCGAGCACATGCAGCACGAGAGCAAGGGCAAAGAAAACGAAGAACGCGGCGGCTCGGTCTATCTGCGTCTCTCCACCCGGACGATCGAACAGCCGCAGCGCGAAATGTCGGCGCAACGCGCGCAACATATCGTCGATGGCGGATACTGGATGCGCTCGCCCGGTCCTTCGGCGCGCGCAGTCATAGCCTATACGGGCGCGCTTGCGCCGGAGGCGATCACCGCGACGGGGTTACTGGGCGAAGACTATCGCGGGATCGGGTTGCTGGCGGTGACGTCGGCCGACCGGCTTCATGCCGGCTGGACCGCGCGGGGCGAAGAGAGCCATATCGCGCAACTCCTGAAGGACGTACCGCGCGATTGCGCGCTTGTCACGGTGGTCGACGGCCACCCGGCCACCCTGTCATGGCTGGGCGGCGTCTGCGGCCATCGCACAAGGGCGCTGGGCGTCGAGCGATTCGGTCAGACCGGCGAGTTGCAGGATCTTTATCGCCACTATGGCATCGATGCGGAAGGCATCATGAACGCTGCCGCGCAGATGGCGCAGGGCCGAGCGCCGCGCCACAAGGCAACAGCGACAATCCCCTCTTGAAGACTAAAAAAGGCCTTCCTACCTCTCCAGTGCCGGTCGCCGCTCCGTCGGCGGCCTCTGTAACCACGTGTATCAACATTTGGCTATGGAGCACCTCATGCGTGACATCGCAGACCGCGACCTCTCCGCTCTGGCGCGGGACAGACTTGAACTCGACGACATTATTCATCCCTCGCGCAAATATGCGCAGCCGATGGATGTCGTGCGCGACAAAACTTTATCCTTGAACGAAAAGCGGGCCATCCTCGCCTCGTGGGCGTCGGACGCCTGCGCGGTCGAAGCCGCGGCGGAATTACGCTGCGTCGACTCCGGACGCGTCGTGCGCTGGGATGACGTCATGGATGCCCTGCGCCTGCTCGACAGGCAGGCCGCCAGTTTGGCGCAGGAGGAGAGGGAAAACGAGTACCCCTTGCCGCGCTCACCATGGCTAGCGCTCTGCAGCTAGTTGGAAGAGTCGCATCGCTCTTGCCCGGAACGGTTTATCCTCTGCAGGGGCGGTGCGCCTCAGTGCAGCTTGTATTCGCTGCCGATCATGCGCAATTCTGCGGGCTTGATCAGCTTGCAATGCGCGATGGTGACGGAGTGAATCGGGCCTTCGAGCTTCTCTTCCCAGAAGTCGAGGAATTTGTGCAGTTCGGGAAATTTTGGATGCAGGTCGTAGTTTTGCCAGATGTAACTTTGCAGAATTTTTTTGTGGTCCGGCATCCGGTAAAGTATCTGCGCAGTCGTCAGACCGTATCCTTCGAGTTGCTTGCGAAAGTCCGATGTCTCCATTGCCTTGCTCCAGCTTTGGGCACGCCGAAACTAATGCAAGAAGTGTGCAACTCGTTCCTTAATGAAAATCTAATATGCGCGGCCGATGAACTGGCCTGCTGCCGGTTTCGTGGACACCGAGAAAAGGTGTTTTATGAAGCCGGAGGTGTGTGATGCAGAGGCGTAAGTTCAGTCGGGAGTTCAAGGTCGAAGCCGTTCGGCTTGTGCGCGAGC
>CAINED010000054.1 GCA_903847605.1 uncultured Hyphomicrobiales bacterium
CTTCAAAAGCAGCAGCGCAAAACCCGCAAAGCCAGCCAGGGAGAAGCACCGAAACTTGACGACGACCTGACCTAATCTCATCATCAAGCCGGGTCACTTCTCCGTGGAAATCCCGGGTCAGTTCTCAGTGGAAATCAACAGTGTGGAGCATCTACGATATTCCAGATAGCTTTTAAGGGATGCATCGTCGGCTCCTTCGGGCATGATCCCCTTGGCTGAACAATAACGGACAAAGCCTGAAAGGCGGGCACGGGCGCGTTGGTCCTGCACGGCCATCAGAAGCACAGACCACTCGGGCTGCAGCGGCGTGCCGCGTGCGGGTGTATTGTGCTCTTTCCGCATCCAGCCAAGCGCGGCCCGGACATTCGAGCGATGATTGGAGAGGGTTTTCGCAGTCACACCGACCCTCGCGAAATGGAGATCATCCATCGCCATGCGGATCGCCGTGAGCCGGGCAGGGCAAAGCGCAAGGGGGCGATCCAGCCAGCTCGCAATCTGCCGAAGGGAACAGGACCAATGGGTCTTCTTGGACGGGTGAAGGTCCGCGGCGGCTTCGATAAGGCCGATGGCATCCACGAAGGACGGTTCGTTCAGCAAGGCCTCCTTGGAGGCATCCCGAGTGGTGGCGAACTGTTGAACAGGCGGATTTTCGGTCATTAGGACGGCTCCGTGGCTTCAGATCGTGGATTAGGATGCCTGCTGATGTATTTCGATGTATTTTAGGAAATTGTCTAAAGTATAGCGATACCTGTACTTATGTATTCTTTCCTAATATTCATTCCTGCAACACTATATTCATGTATTCTGATCGATGGTATTTCCTCATCATTCCCGCCAAAAAAGTAAGGCGGCCTTGAAGGCCGCCTTTGGTCAGTTCTGCGAGGTCGACTGCCTCGTGCGCATCTTCTGGTAGTTGACCAACGCGGAGAGGGGATACCGCCTCCGCGCCCTATCTTCACATAGCTCGGGCCATCGCCGGTAACGCGCTTCTTCGCGAGGAAACTCTCGCTGCAGTTTAAGATTTCTGCGGCTTGCTTGGGGGTCAATAGTGGGTCAGTCAGGTCAGGCATACGCACCTCTCAGGTTAGCTGTTGTTGGCCCTGGCGATGGAGGCAGCTGAATACGGAGGCAGCTGAAGACGGAGGCAGCCGAAGACGGGAGCCCACAGAGGCGAATTGCTCGTGGCTGGCGCGCTGTGAGTCTTCTGCTGAGGGAACGAGTGATTAGGGTGGCGCAATCTGCGTATGCGGCGCCGAAGCTGCTTCAAAGCAACTTGCTCTACGATCTGCCTGTCGACCGATCTGGCCGATAAGTCGGCCCTACGGGGAAGTTTTAACGCCGTGTTACGCACAGAGAACTCGCGACTAAGACTGGCCGCGAGAATAAATTGAATATGATTAACGATTCGCAAAGAAAGGCTTAGTACCGCCAAAACAGTCTAGCGAGAATTAAGCAAGAAAGTATTAACACCGCGTTTATTTTCAACATTTTGCTACATGTTCCGACCAGCTTATTTTTGTCAAAATTTTTTTGGTGCCAGCAAAATACCGCCTCTATGGCTTCCGAGGCGCATATCTGCTTACCCAGTGCTTACCGGACTTACTCGCGAGGACGGGGAGGTCCCGAAATTCGGTGTATCTGATTGATTTTTATGGTGCCGGATGAGGGGATTGAACCCCCGACCTTCGGTTTACAAAACCGCTGCTCTACCGCTGAGCTAATCCGGCGCTCTGCCATCGCAGTGCGACGGGCGGATAGCACATAGTCCGGCATTCGTCCGCGAACAAGCCAAAATTACGAGAGGAGCAGGGGCGCGTTCAATTCGTCCGGGCGAAGAATCGCCGGCGAACGGCGCGCTCGTTGTCGCCGAAATAGTCCCGCCACCAGTCATCCGTGCGGAGCGCCTTGGGTTGCTTCTCTTTGCGACGCCATTGCAAGGATTCCCGAAAGGCGTGGTGCGTGTAAAGGCGCATGAATTCGCCGAGATAGATGTCGGCGACCCTTGTATTGCCGCGCACGACCAGCATGTTCTCGTCGTTCTTCTCGGTCGATGCGGCGCTGAAATTCGCCGAACCGGCTACGACGATCGGATCGTCCGACAGCGGGTCGATCAGCATGAATTTGTTGTGCACGTATCTGACATTTTTGTTGAGATTGCTCAGGCGCTCCCTGACCCAGCCATCGAACTCGTTCGTCGTGATCAGGGCCCCGATCGCAAACGTGTTTTCGGGCATGTTGCGCAACTTTTGAATTTTCTGTTCCTCGGCCTTTTTCTCCGGACCATCCTTCATTGCGCGTGTTTTCGCCTCCATCAAGGCCATGCGGAAGGGCGCGGTCCCGTTCGCGTAGACGTCCTTGAATACATCGTTCATGCCGAATGCGAACGTCATGAACAGCCCTTCCTGCGCCGACTTGGCAAGCCGGGCGTACCAATCGAGGGCGTCGAGGGATTCGCGCGGACTGAAAAGAACGGACGCGCCGGCAGGCGGAAATGCCGGAAGCGGGGAGAGCAGTTCCAGCTCCGGACGCAGGCTGTCGAACTCCGGATCGCCCTCAAGCAGCGTCCAGTAATCCATGAATTTTTTCGCGACTTTCTTGTTTTCGACGACATGCGCAACGTTCGAATGTCCGAATATTCCACCTTCGGACATGTTCGTGCCCCCCGTCCAGACGGCGAGCGGCTTATCGTGCTTGAGTTTCACAATGAACTTGTTGTGCGCGATGGCCGATGTATTCGACGTACGCTTGATTGCTTTTTTCGAAAGGCGGGCTTTTTTTACCGCGGCCGCATTTGCGTCACCCGGTTTGGCCTTGCGGGCATCGTAGATTATTCTGACATCCACACCGCGATCGACCGCGGCCTTGATTGTCTTTAACAGCGGCAGGTAATGAAACTCATAGGCAGCTATGCGAAGAGAATGCACGCCAGGTTCGGCGCTGTCGATGAACGCCGTCATAGCCTCGTAAAGACCCCTTGAGAGCCATTCGAACGCTTTGCCATTCGGAACGTCTTTGGGCAGACGATTTCCGAACCGACGAGCATATTCTTGCGAACCTGCAACGCCACGATTGAAATAGACATCGTGATCGCCGTTCTCGGGACTTTCGGTCGCGATGTCCAGTGTCGCGGTTATGTCGGCGACAAGCGCACGCGGAGCGCCCTTGAGGGCAGAAATCGTATAGGTATAGCGGTGTCCAGGCTTTGCGCTGTAGTCGGCCCACTGGAAACTTTGGATGGGGTGATCTTTGCTTGAATATCGGGCGCGGGCAGGAAAGCCCGGATCGGTTTCGGCAAAGGCCTTCATACCTTCGAGATAGTAAGCTTCGTTCGAATTGTGATCGAGGCGATGAAACGAAAAGCCCAGCAGGCCTTCACACTGGCTTTCGTCGAGGTCCATGCCGAACATGACGACGTAAGTTCCTGCAACGGCGTGAACGGTAAGTCCGGATTCGACAACAGATTTGCGCATGTTCGATCCTCAGTATCCAAACTAAAATTGCAATTGCGAAATAATTATACAGCGGCGCCAAGCTTCTTCAAGCCTGCGCAGCGATCGCACCATTCCACCGCACGAAAACGGCGGTCCTCATTTTTTCGCGAAAGCGATCCATTCAGGTCGGGAATCGATCAGATTATGGATCAAATGTCTCGGTTTTATGACGCCCCGGTGTCGCGCGCTCAGGCCAGCGCCTTGCTTGTGCGCAAGGTCTCGACCTGTGCGGGGGTGTAGCCAAGTAGAGTTGTCAGAACATACTCTTCGTCCTGCCCGAAGACGGGGGCTGGCCGGTGAAACTCCGCAGGGGTTTCCGACAGCGCGTAGCGGCTGCCTTCGACCTGCGTCTGCCCGAGCGTGGGATGAGGCAGCGTCCTGATATGGTTTCGGTGCGCGAGCTGTTCGTCCTCGCAGAAATCGCGGCTGGCGGCGACGACATGGGCGGCGACGCCGGCTGCCTGCAAAATCTTCTCGTTTTCCTTTGCGCTACGCTGGCGCGTCCATGCGCCGATGATTTCGTCGAGGGTGGCCACATTCTGCTGGCGGCCTTCGCGTGTGAGATAGCGCGGGTCGGTGGCGAGCGTCGCGCCGCCGACGATGCCCGCAAGCTGCTTCCAGGCCTCATCGCTCTGCGCGGCGATGGCGACCCCTGTGCTGCGGCGCGCCTCATCGGGCTTGCAGGGATAGCAATTATGCGGCGCGATGTTCGCCTCGTAATTGCCGTTGGCGGTGATGATTTCCCCCGTCTCGAAATAATTGACGAGCGCGGGAGCGAGAAACTGCAGGCCGCATTCCGCCTGCGCGACGTCGATGTGGCAGCCCTTGCCGGTCGTGCGGCGCTCGTGTAGCGCGCTGAGCAAGGTGATCAGCGCGAAACGCGGGCCGATGTAATCGGTATAGGGGCCGAAGGGGCCGATCTGCGGCTTGCCGGGCCAGCCGACCATGGCCTGCGTGCCCGCCATGGCGCTGCCGAGATTGCCGAAGCCGGCGAGGCTCGCATAGGGGCCGCGCTGGCCCATCAATGTCGAGGAGATCATGATGATGCCGGGATTGATCTTCGAGAGATCGGCGTAGCCGAGACCCCATTTGTTCATCGTGCCGAAGGAATAGGATTCGACGACAACGTCGGCCCATTTGGCGAGATCGCACACGATCGCCCGGCCTTCCTCCGTGCCCAGATCGACGGTGATGCCGAGCTTGCCGGCATTGCAGTTCTGGTAGCAGCCGGAGCGATCGGGGCCGCGTTCGCTGTCCTTGAAGGGCGAGAGAACGCGCGCGGCGTCCCAGCGCTTCGATGATTCCACGCGCACGACAGTCGCGCCGTATTCGGCGAGCGCGCGACCGACGAGGGGGCCAGCGACCACCCAGGAGAGATCGACGACTTTGAGTCCTTCGAGCGGGCGGATCGTTGTTGCGTCCGGCATCAGATCGCTCCCTCGAATGCGAGTTGCTTCAATGCGGCTGCATCGACGCCGAGCGCGCCGAAAATCTCCGCGTTGTGTTCGCCGATATGCGGCGCGCGCCGCAGCGGCGCGGGCGGCTCGGCACTGGTGCGCGCGGGCCAGTTGATCTGCATGGTCGCGTTCTCGCCTGCGCCCTTCTGAAACACCCTGCGCGCTTCGTAGTGAGGGCTGTCGGCGAGATCGGGAATCTCGGAGCGCGCAGCAATGAGCACCTTGCGCCTGACCGAATTTTCGATGAGTTCGCGCCGCGTGTAGCGCGCCAGAAAGGCGCCGACGACGGCGCGGGCGCGGTTCATGTCTTCGGGCTGCAGGCGGCCGGCCTGAAACTCCTGCGGCAGCTTCACCCAGTCCCATTGAAAGATTTCGGGCGGACACTCGAAACCTTCATCCTTGATCCAGGCGAACAGATTGTTGGTGAATTTTCCGGTTGCGCCGCCCATGGCGAGGTGAAGCTCGACGAGGCCATCCTTGACCTGCCAGAATTTCCGGCGGCTGGTGGCGGAGCCCGAGCCGGAGAGATCGAGCTTTTCCGGCTCCTTGCCGTCGCTCGATTGCGGCTCGAGTGTGAAGGCGTAATCGCCGACGGCTTCGGCGAGCACTGTCGAAAGCGTCGCCTGCGCCACCGAAGTCTGCACGGCGATTTCGACATGCTGCCCCGCGCCCGATTGCAGCCGCGCGAAATGCGCGATCAGCGCGCCGACGGCGGCGTCCGACGAGGCGTGCAGATAGGCCTGCGGCACGGTCATGCGCACGGGCGGGCGATCGCCATCGCGGGCGCCGTAGAGCGCGCCGCCTGCCGCCCACATGACGAGTTCGGTGTCGGCGTAGCCGGACTTGGGGCCCGTCTCGCCGAAAGGCTTTATGGAGACGTAGATCAGCTTCGGATTGACCTTGCGCAGGTCTTCGTAGCCGCAGCCGATCTGGCTCATAAGGCCGGCAGGCGCGGATTCGATGAGGAAGTCGGCGTTCTTCGCCAGACGCAGCAGCAGATCGCGGCCTGCGGGTTCGCCGATGTTGCAGGTGACGCCCCGCTTGCCGGCCGCATAGGCCTCCCAGTAGAAGCTGCGGCCCGTCGCATCGCGCGGGGCCTGCTCGCGCGCCGGCGATCCCGAAGGCGGCTCGATCTGGATGACGTCCGCGCCCATATGCGCGAGGCAGTGTCCGGCCAGCAGGCCGCGATGATCGGTCAGGTCGAGCACGCGCAAAGATTTCAGGTAGTCGGGCATGTTTCCTCGGTATCTGTTGAGGGGACACATGCCAGAAGGAAGCGGTGCGGACAATCCGCAAAATCATGCGTGAACAATCGGCGAAGTCACGCCAGTTCAACTTTCAATCGCCGGCCTACGGCGTTTGCCGCGCGCATCAGTGTTTCAAGGGTCGCACTTTCATTGCCGGGATCCAGCAACCGGTCGACCTGCGCCCTGCTTGTCTGCATCAATTCCGCCATGCGCACTTTGCTGATGCGCTTTTTCTTCATTTCCAAAGCGATCTGCGCGGCAATCACTTCTTTCACCGCAGCGGCCGTGACGGATTCGCGAAACCCTTCATCATCGAGCCAGCTCTCGAATGTCGAACCGACGTGCGGGTTACTTTTCCTGCTCACTTCGATACATCCTTCAATCTGCCGCGGGCGAGGTCCAAGTCTGAAGACGGTGTCCGTTGCGTCTTCTTGATGAAGGCGTGAAGGGCAATCATCTCGCCGTCCACGAAGCCGAAAAGCACCCGCGCTTCGCGGCCGCTAGGCAGGGACGACCGCACTTCCCAAAGCCCGTCTTTCAGTGGTCGACATACCGGCAATCCGACAGGCCAGCCGAACTGCACCTTTGAAATATCCTTGCCGACGGTCCAGCGATCCTGCTTCGGCAGATCGGTCAGCCATTCCCTGACCGGCTCCCGGCCAGACAGTGCCCTCCAAAAGCGCAGGGTTATCGGCTTCAAATCCGAATTCACTGGCAACTCCGTATGTACCAAAAATGGTACTTAATATCAAGCTTCATTCTAGCAACGAAAAACCCCGCGGTCGCCCGCGGGGTTCGTTGTTCGTCAGTGAGGCGAAGCTTACTTCGTCTCGACCGAGTAGATGTCGCGGTCCTTGGTTTCCGGCACGAAGAGCAGGCCGATCACGAAGGTGCCCAGCGCGATCACGATCGGATACCAGAGGCCGAAGTAGATATCGCCGGTCGCCGCCACCATGGCAAAGGCGGTGGGAGGCAGGAAGCCGCCGAACCAGCCGTTGCCGATATGGTAGGGCAGGGACATCGCGGTGTAGCGGATGCGGGTCGGGAAGAATTCGACCAGCGCCGCCGCGATCGGGCCATAGACCGCCGTGACGTAGAGCACGAGGATCGTGAGTATGCCGACCAGAAGCCATGCCTGCGACGAGTTCGGTATCAAGCCATTCAGCTTGACGATGCCCGGATCGCCCGCTTTCGGATAGCCCGCCGACACGGCTGCTGCGCCGAACGCGGTGATGTTGGCGGGAATGGCCGCCGCGATCGGCGCTTCCGCGCCGTTGAAGCTGACCTTCGCAGGCGAGCCTGCCGGCGCTGCCTTGAACTCGTACTTGATGGCGGCGCGGGCGAGCGCCACGCGGGCGACGTCGCAAGGCTCCGTGAAGCTGCGGATGCCGACCGGATCGAACACCGAGCCGCACTTGGCGGGATCGGCCGCGACTTCGACCTTCACCGTCGCGAGCGCCTTGTCGAGACCGGGGTTGGCGATCTTCGTCATGGCCTGGAACAGCGGGAAGTAGGTCAGCGCCGCGATCAGGCAGCCCGCGAGAATGACGGGCTTGCGGCCGATCTTGTCGGAGAGCGAGCCGAAGAAGATGAAGCCGCCCGTGCCGAGGATCAGCGACCATGCGATGAGCACGTTGGCCGTGAAGAGATCCACCTTCAGGTTGGCCTGCAGGAAGAACAGCGCGTAGAACTGGCCCGTGTACCAGACCACGGCCTGACCGGCGACCATGCCGAGCAGCGCGATGATGACCATCTTGCCGTTCTTCCACTGGCCGAAAGCTTCGGAGAGCGGCGCTTTCGATTGCGTGCCTTCTTCCTTCATCTTCTGGAAGGCCGGCGATTCCTGCATCTGCAAGCGAATCCAGACGGAGATGGCGAGCAGGAAAATCGACAGCAGGAAGGGAATGCGCCAGCCGTAGTCGGCGAAGTCCTTCTCGCCCAGCCACAGACGCAGGCCGAGAATGACCATCAGCGAGAGCAGCAGGCCGACGGTTGCCGTCGTCTGAATCCACGAGGTGTAGAAGCCGCGGCGTCCGACGGGCGCATGTTCGGCGACATAAACCGCCGCGCCGCCGTATTCGCCGCCGAGCGCGAGGCCCTGCAACATGCGCAACGCAATCAGCGTCACCGGCGCGATCCAGCCGATCGTCGAATAGGAGGGCAGAAGGCCGACGAGGAAGGTCGACGTGCCCATGATCAGGATGGTGATGAGGAAGGTGTATTTGCGGCCGACGAGATCGCCGATGCGGCCGAAGACGAGCGCGCCGAACGGACGCACGAGAAAGCCTGCTGCGAAGGCGAGCAAGGCGAAGACGTTACGCGTCGCCGGATCGAAGGCGGAGAAGAACTGCGCGCCGATCATCACGGCGAGCGAACCGTAGAGATAGAAATCGTACCATTCGAACACGGTGCCGAGAGAGGAGGCGAGAATCACCTTCTTCTCTTCTTTCGTCATCGGCCGCGGCGTCTGCTTCACGCCTGCTGCGGCCGTCGTTGCTGCCATTGTCATGTTTGCCTCCAATTGACCTCGAGAAAACAGTCTCCCGTTCGCAGGCGCGGGCGTCTGCGTCGGTTATTTCCGTCGAACCTGTTATCGGCCCGTCAGGGCCAAGAGGCCGGCTTCGGGTTTTCCCCAAGGGGTTTCCACCAGCCGGCTTGAGGCACGCTTAGGCGCGTATCGGCATTTCAGTCGAGGGGCGAGCGCTCGAACCTTAGTCTATCCGACCAAGGACTCGGACGTGACCTTAGCCATTTTCGTCTTCCCAGGAAGATCGAAAAGTCGCTGTGCCGCAATGACTTTTGCCAATTTCGAAAGAGGCGATCACTGCGGAATTATGGTTAATTTATCTTCTAGGACTTTCGAATGATCGACCAATTTCGCAGGCCGGTTCGACCGCGCCGAAGCGCCGCCGCGCCGGTCTATTGGCCTAAAGTCTCACTACTCAAGGTTAACGCATATTCATACTGTGCAATCGGGGCATGGCGCGTCGCGCCAGGCTGCAGGGGGCGCGCAAGCGTTGCAGTTCCCGGCCAACCGGCGTCAACGGCGGTTGGTTCAGGTCAGGATGGAGGAACTCTAATGTCGGACAATTCGGGCGACCGCTATTGGCAGCGAACGTCGACGCTGATGTGGATCATGATGGGGTTGTGGATTTTCTTCAGCTTCATCGTGCATATGTTCGTGACGCCGCTCAACGGCATCAAGATCGCAGGCTTCCCGCTGGGCTTCTACATGGCCTCTCAGGGTTCACTCATCATCTTCGTGGTCATGCTGTTCTGGTTTGCGAAAGCGCAGGACAAGATCGATCGCGAAGAAGGCGTGGCTGAAGAGGAATAGGGGGCACCATGTCGACGCAATCTCAATCGGGCGGTGGCGATTTCACCTCCAACCTCGGCAAGATCTACGCGATCTATACCGGCGGCTTCTTCGGCTTCGTCATTCTGGTCGGTATCCTCGAACAGCTCGGCGTACCCAATAAATATCTGGGCTACATGTTCATGGGCCTCACCATTCTCGTTTATGCCTTCATCGGCATCGTGACGAGAACGGCAGAAGTCTCCGAATATTATGTCGCGGGGCGTTCGGTACCCGCCTTTTACAACGGCATGGCGACAGGCGCTGACTGGATGTCGGCGGCTTCGTTCATCGGCATGGCCGGTTCTCTGTATCTGCTTGGCTACGATGGCCTTGCCTTCGTGCTCGGCTGGACCGGCGGTTATGTGCTGGTTGCAGTGCTGATCGCGCCGTTCCTGCGCAAGTTCGGCGCCTACACGGTGCCGGACTTCCTGTCGGCGCGATATGGCGGCAATGTCGCGCGGTTCTGCGGCGTCATCGTGCTGATCGCCTGCTCATTCACCTATGTGGTGGCGCAGATCTTCGGCACGGGCCTAATTGCCCAGCGCTTCCTCGACATGAACTTCGAACTCGCGTGCTTCGTCGGTCTTGCCGGCATTCTCGTCTGTTCGATGCTCGGCGGCATGAAAGCCGTCACTTGGACGCAGGTCGCGCAATACATCGTTCTCATCGTCGCCTATCTGATCCCCGTGATCATCATGTCGGCGAAAAAGTTCGGTCTGCCGATCCCGCAGCTCACCTACGGCCAGGCGCTCGACCAGATCGCAGGCCTCGAGCAGAAGTTCATCAAGGAAGGCCTTGCGCCGGCCTCGATGAAGATTCACGCGGCGCCGTTCACCAGCTACTCGCCGGCGAACTATTTCTGGCTGATTTTCTGCCTGATGGTTGGCACGGCCTCTCTGCCGCACGTTCTGATGCGCTATTTCACGACGCCCAGCGTTCGCGATGCGCGCAAGTCCGTGGCTTGGTCGCTGCTCTTCATCTTCCTTTTGTACTTCACGGCGCCGGCCTATGCGGCCTTCTCCAAGCTCGAAGTCTATTCGACGCTGATCGGCAAGAACATCACGGAATTGCCGATGTGGGTGTACAATTGGGGCAAGCTCGGACTGATCACGGTTTGCGGCAAGAATGCTGTGGATCTTGGATCCGTGGTTGACGCCTGCAAAGCGATCGCTGGACACGCAGGCATCTTGCGCTGGCAGGACTTCGTCATCAACACCGACGTGGTGGTAATTTCGACACCTGAAATCGCAGGCCTGCCCTATGTGATCACCGGCCTGGTCGCGGCTGGCGGTCTGGCTGCTGCTTTGTCGACCGCGGACGGTCTGCTGCTCGCCATCGCCAATGCGCTCAGCCACGACATTTATTATAAGATGATCGATCCGGAAGCGCCGACCAAACGCCGTCTGATCGTGTCTCGCGTCTTGCTGGTGGTCGTGGCCTGCGCGGCGGCCTACGTGGCGTCGACCCGGCCCTCGGACATTCTGGCGATGGTGGCCTGGGCGTTCTCGCTCGCGGCAGCCGGATTGTTCCCGGCACTCGTGCTGGGCATCTGGTGGAAACGGGCTAATGGCGCTGGCGCGGTCGCCGGTATCATCGCAGGCTTCAGCGTGTGCCTGTTGTATCTTGTCGTGACCCGCTATTATCCGGGCTTCGGCATAAAATATCTGGCCATGTCGCCGTTGCTCAATCCAGTGACAGGTGCGCCTGTTTTCGATCTGGCAAAGGCCATGGCCGCGCCGGATGCTATGCAGGGCATGGTCGCCATCAGCCATACGATGGCGTCGAAAGTCGGCTGGTTTAACATCAACAACATCTCATGTGCAGCTTTCGGCATGCCCGTCGGCTTCATCGTGATGTATGTTGTGTCGATGATGACGACCGCGCCGTCGAAAGAGATGCAGGACTTCATCGATGCCTGCCGCCGCCCGAAGGGCAAGACCCTGATGGTCGAGCACACCTGATCCTTATTGGATCAAGACATATGGACCGGGCGGGAGGAAGCTCCCGTCCGGTTCTTTACGGATGGGGCCATCAAGAGGTAAAGACCGCTCATGAGCGAGCAAGTTGGCTTCTTTGTCTACGCAATCCCGAACTACCTGTTGGCTGCAGCCATGTACACGCTGCTCGCCCGCTATATCCTCGCGCTGATTTTCAAGCCCGACAGCCAGCTCGTCATCTGGCGCGTGTTCTGCCAGCTTACCGATCCCATCCTGAATGTCGTGCGCGCGGTAACGCCGGCCGTCGCCTCTAACGGGCTTGTCCTGGTTCTGGCGATCATCTGGACGATCTTCCTGCGCGTCCTGCTTGTGTTGCTGGTTCTCAAGTACGGCATCGCGCCGAAGGCGGGCGGATGAGCCAGCCCAACAGCAGGCCTCCCGGCGACAGCATGGAGGAACGCGAAGCCGCCTTGAAACAGGACGGTTATCTCATCGGCATCGCTGTCGTGTGTCTGCTTAACGGCATGCATTTTTCGCCATGGATTGACGCCTTCATCATTCCCATCGCCATTCTTGCGTCGACCTTCTGGATATCGTCGCAATTGCTGGTCTTCTATCTGTCGTCGCTGATACTGGCTGTGTCGACTGTGATGATCGCGGGCATTCCCGCTGCACTCTTCGAGCGCGCGACCGGGCGCACGAAAAGCGATCCGCGCTCGCTGCAGATTTGGCTCGTCTGCGCGTTCGTGCTTTCGTTTCCGGCCATATTGCGGCTGTTCAATCTGGGTTGAGACTTTCAGCCGCCGAACATCAGATCCTTGACGAGCGTGTCGAGCGCTTCTACGGCGCGGAACGCCGCCTGCAGCCTTTCGCGTTCGAGGCGCGACAGGCGCGCCACTTCAATGGTGTTCGATGGCGGCGTGCCCGCGGATATATCGGCGAGTTGCTGGCGCAGGTTGAGATCGAGAAAAAGTCCCTGCGCCTCGATGACGGCTTCTAGATCCTGATCGCCGCCGCGCCCCATGGCGCGTACACCTTGCAGTCTCTCCGGCGTCGAACGCGCGAGAATGTGGTGACGGATGGCCAGCGCGCGCGCGGCGCTGACCGTCTTGAACAAGCCTGTTTTCTTGAGATCGATGCGGCCTTCCTGCGTTTTGAAGCGGCCGAAGAAGCCGAGCGCGGAGTCCGCCGGGCCGGCGGCGTCGACAAGCAGCTTGGCGAAAGCGAAATGATCCTTCGCCGCGCCGTAGGCATCGCGGCGCAGATTGTCCGCAAGCGCCAGATCGCCATGCACGCCTTGCAGATCGAAGAACGTGTCGACGCTCAGAAGATCGGCGGGATTGGAGCGTTCGAGCCATGTCGCGATGCGCTTGCGCCATTCTTCCACCGAGCCGCGCCATTGCGGATTCTTCGCCATCACGCCGCCCTTGCAGAGCGGAACGCCAGCGGCGTGCAATGTGTTGGCGAAGCGCTCGCCGAGCATGGCGAACCAGCGGTCTTCCGGCCCGTCCGGCTCGCCTTGCGCAAAGACGATGGCGTTGTCCTGATCCATCGCGAGAAGCGATTCGCCGCGTCCCGCCGATCCGAGAACGAGAACGCTGTAAGGTCAGGGCGCTGAGCCAAGACCTTCCTGCGCCATGCGCGCTTCCGCGATTTCCGCCGCGCGCGCGGTCAGCGTGCTCAATTCGTGCGAAACGATGGCGGCGATGTCGCGGCCTTCCATCTCTTCGGCGGCGAGCGCAGCGCTGACGCGCGGCAGATTGGACCACGCTGCGGCGAGCGCGCGCGCATTTTCCGCCTGGCCGATTTCATCGCCGAGGCTGAGCGCTTCGCCCGCGCGCGCCTTCAGGAGATCGCGTGCGGAGAGCGCGCCGACGATGACGCCCTCATTGTCAGTGACCGCAAGATGGCGAATGCGATGCCGGTTCATGCGAGCGATCGCGACGTAGACGAATGCGCTCGCCGGCACGCTGCGCAGCGGACGGTTCATGATGTCGCTTGTCTTGAGATCGAGCGCGTTCGCGCCCTTCTGCGACAGCGCGCGCATGATGTCGCGCTCTGTCACGATGCCGCAATCTTCCGCGCGTCTCGCGCCTTCGCGCGTCTCGACGAACAGCGAGGAGACCTTTGCCGTCATCATGCGATCGAGCGCGGCTTTCACGCTCATGTCCGGGGATGCAAACGCCGGCGGCGCATGCATGATGTCGCCGGCGCGGTGGCGGTAGGGATAGCTGTCGATCCGTTGTAGCGCGGCGGATTCCGCCTTCGGCGTTTCCGCAACTTCCACCCAGCCCGCGCGGTGATGGTCTTCAAGGACGGAGGTGAGGCGCGAACAGGCGCGCAACGCCTCGCCGAACGTGCGTATGCCGCGCTCGCGCAGGCGCGGGCGCAACGCGACGAAGATGCGCGCCGTTGTGATGGCGTCGCCGAGCGCCGCATGGCGTTCGGCCGGTTCGACGCCGAGCCACGCGCAAAGACTTTCCAGCGTGTAACCGGACAGATTGGGCTCGGCGACCTGCGCCAGGAGGCGCGTGTCGAGCACGCGCGGCTTTTCGAATGGGAGACCGGCGCGCGCGCATTCGCGTGCGATCAGCGCGAGATCGAAGCCGAGCGTGTGCCCGATCCAGACCTGCGCGCCCAAAAACTCTTTTGCGTCACGCCACGCCTCAGCAAAGGCCGGCGCGCCGGCGACATCCTTGTCGCCGATGCCGTGAACGGCTTGCGAGGCCGCGGGAATGGGCTCGCCGGGATTGACGAGAATGCGCAGGGCTTGCCCGGCGTCGATGGCGCCGGCGACAAGCCGCACCGCCCCGATTTCGACGATGCGCGCGCGTGCGGGATCGAGCGCCGTCGCCTCGGTGTCGATCGCCACGGCATTCAATGCGATCAGCGGATCGGAATGATCAGGTACAGCCATGTTCCCTCGGTCTCATCTCACAGCAGGAATAACAATCGCGTCAATCGCGCCGGTTGCGCCTTGATGCGGCGCATAGGTGGGATAGTTTCAGGCCGCTGGGGAAAATGGTTGGGCTCAACAGATCGAGATGGCCGGTCCCGTCGAAAATAGCGCGCTTCTTTCGGTAGCCCGGGGCTGCGGCTTTGCCGGCCTTGCGATCGCTTGCGGCATGGTGGGCTTTGCCTTCGATCCGCCGGGCGCGTTCAAATTCGGCGGATTTTCCGCCCTGCTGACCTGCGCCATTCTCGTGCTCAAGGCGCTGCGCAGCGACGCGGTATCCTACCGCAAGACGGAAACCTGGCTCATTTTGCCGGAGGAGTTCCGCCCGCCTGCCGCCGTGGCGCAATTGGTGATCGGCCGCGCGCGACGGCGCGCTCTCCTGATGTTCGCGCGCATCAACGCCGGCTTTGCGGCCTTCTGTTTCTTCGGATCCTTCCTGCTGCGCGCCTGGATCGGCTGAGGCGAAGATTAAGGTTAACCATCTCTTAAGATTTTCCAGTCTCGCGCGGAGCCTTGTGCGATATCTGGCGTTGAGGAGGCCACCTCGTCGCTGGAGTTGCTCATGTCACCTGCATCTTGCGGGCGGCAGGCGGTGGCATCGCTTCTTGCCCTGGCCTGCGTTTCAATCGCTCCCGAATTCGCCGCAGCCGCGCCGGCCGGCGCCGCTGCTCCCGCCCCGCGCGCGGCCATGGTCACGCGCCCCGCAGCGCCGGCAGCCGTCCACAGGCCCGCTCTACCGCCTGCCGGCCATGTCCCGCACCGCCCGCGCCCGCAATATGGCGTCAACGGCTGGCCGGCGACGTTCCGGCCGAGCGCCACCTGGCCGCAGCAGCATTTCCGCCATCCCCCGCGCCACGGCGGCGTCCCGCAGGTGATCCTCGCGCCTGTGGCGGCGGGAACCTACGATCCCGGTCCTTCGCCCGATTTCGATCCCGGCCCGTCCTATCCGCAAGAGCCGGAGGCGTTTCCGGAGCCCTGCGCCGCGCCGCTGATCATCCGCATCGGCGAAGCCGGTCCACGCGCCAGCAACGTACGTGTCGTGCATGCGCAGACCTCGCCCTGCGGCACGCCGCAGATGGTGCGCTACGCCGGGCCAAAGATCGTCGATGTCGCGCCTTCCGTGGGCGCGCGGCGCGTGCATAGCGCGCGCAAGCCGGCGCGCGGCATCACCGTGGTGCGTCCGCCGCACCGGCACTGAACCGGCTAGGACGGTAAACGCAGGCGCAGAATCGTCAGCGCCACGGCGCAGGCGTTGGAGACGTTCAGGCTCTTGATCGGGCCGGGCATGTCGAGGCGCGCGAGAACGTCGCAATTCTCGCGCGAGAGCCGCCGCAGGCCCTTGCCTTCCGCGCCCAGCACCAGCGCCAGCGGGCGCGACAGGGGCGTATCCTCCAGCGGGGCGGGGCCTTCGGAATCAAGGCCGATGCGCAGATAGTTCATGCGTCCCAGCTGTTCGAGCGCACGGGCAAGATTGACGACGCTGCACACCGGCACATGCTCCAGCCCGCCCGACGCGCTTTTCGCGAGAATGCCGGTCATCGCAGGAGAATGGCGCTCGGTGGTGACGATGGCGTCGATGTTATGCGCCGCCGCCGTGCGCAGGATCGCGCCGACATTATGCGGGTCCGTCACTTGATCGAGAACGAGCACGACGCCGCGCTCGGGCAGTTCGGAAATGTCCAGCGGCTCGAGCGGGCGTACTTCAGCCAGCAGGCCCTGATGGACGGCGTCCGGCGGCAGCCGGCGCGAAATCTCTTCGGCCTCCATGATCTCGGGCTTGAGCTCTTTGGCAGCGATCTCGGCGCCGAGACGCTCGGCCGCCGCCGCCGTCGCATAGAGGCGCAGGATCTTGCGGCGCTGCGATCGCAGCGCCTCGCGTACGGAGTGGTAGCCCCAGAGTTGCAGCCTGTCGGGATCGTGGCCGCGGGACGCCGCGCCGTGTTCCCGCCGCTCTCCGCGTCCGCCGCGCGCGCGCGTGTCGCGCGTCTGGACGCGTTCGTCGAAGCCGGGCTTGTTTCGCGCCGGTCCGGAATTGCGGTCGCGGCTGCGGCTTGCGTGTCTGTCGCCGTCGGGCTTCTTGTTCACGTTTTTCTCACGCCTTTCCGGTGCGCTGGGGGCATTCGCCTGTATAGGGATTTCCAGTTGACAGCGCGCTACGCCTTTTCCATAAGCGGCGCGTCAAAGCCCCGTCGCTACGGCGGGGTTTTTTCATCCGTCGTTTCCGGGCAGGGCTTTTGTCGCGTCCCGGCGGACGGATTAGCGCATATCTCCCCGATATGCACTCCTGGGGGAGTGTCCCGAGCGGCAAAGGGGGCGGACTGTAAATCCGCTGGCTATGCCTTCGTAGGTTCGAGTCCTACCTCCCCCACCACTTCGCTATTAATGCTCTGATAAATAATATTTTTTCTCTTTCGTCCGCACCTCTGAACGAGGTGCTGGGATAGAGAGTTCTATCTCCGCCCCTGACGAGCCTCGCAGCCGCTTCGTTGACGACGCTGCGGGCCGCCGTTTCCCGCGTGCGACCTGGCATGAGAATGGCTACTGTAGGATTCCGATGCCCTGTTCGCGGATAATCTTGATGCGACGATCGATACGCTTCGTTTTCAGAGGGAAGACCACTGAAATTGCAGATTTTGCTCCTGGCGAAACCCTGCTCGACTGGTTGCGGCTGCGCGCGCGTGCAACCGGCACGAAGGAGGGGTGCGCGGAAGGCGATTGCGGCGCGTGCACGGTGGTGCTGGCCCGCGCTCGAAGGGGCGAAATCGAGCACAAGGCCGTCAATGCCTGCATCATGCTTCTGGCACAGGCCGATGGCGCCGAGCTGATCACGATCGAGGATCTTGCCACGCGAGACGGATTGCATCCGGTGCAGGAGGCGATGGTTGCGCATCACGGCTCCCAATGCGGCTTCTGCACGCCCGGCATCGTGATGAGTCTCTTTGCGCATTATCAGGATGCGCTTCGGCAGGGCGAAGGCGCGCCCGTTGCGGCGCGTGCCGCGATCTGCGACCGCCTCGCGGGCAATTTGTGCCGGTGTACGGGCTACAGACCGATCATCGATGCGGCGGCCGAGGTCTGTTCGCAACCGAAGGCGGATCATTTTGCTGCACGCATGCAAGAGCGCCTCGCCGTGCTGACGACGCTCGACGATGACCTCGATGTTTTCGCCGGCAGCGATGAGCGCTTCTTAGCCGCTCCCGCCAGCGAAGACAGTCTTGCAAGTCTTTGCCTCGCCCATCCCGACGCCATGCTCGTCGCGGGTGCGACGGATCTCGGGCTGACGATTACCAAGGCGCTGGCTGCGCCCGGCAAGGTGATCTGGCTGGGGCGCGTGAAGGGCTTCGATCGCATCGAGGAAAGTGGGGCGCACCTCTCGCTGATGGCAGGCGTTACGCATGCCGACGCCTATCGGTCCTTGCAGGCGTTGCATCCGGACCTCGGAGAGATCATGCGCCGCTTCGGTTCGGCGCAGGTGCGCGCGAGCGGAACGGTGGGTGGCAATATCGCCAATGGTTCGCCGATCGGCGATCTTGCGCCTTGTCTCATTGCGTTGGGCACGCGGATTGAACTGCGGCATGGCGACAATCTGCGCGAATTGCCGCTCGAAGACTTCTTTCTCGGTTACCGCAAGCAGGATCGTTCGCCCGGAGAATATGTGCGAAGGCTCGTGATTCCCCGGCTCAATGATGCGAATTCCTTTCTCGCTTACAAGATCAGCAAGCGCTTCGACGAAGACATTTCGGCGGTGCTTGGCGCCTTCAACTTCATGATGAAGGATGGAGAGATTGCCGAGGCGCGTATCGCTTTCGGCGGCATGGCGGCAACGCCATCGCGAGCGCGGCAGGCCGAGGCGGCAGCGCGCGGCGCAAGGCCCGGCGACGACGCTGCGGTCGAAGCGATGGTGGCCGCGCTGGAGCGCGATTTCACGCCGATTGATGACATGCGGGCGAGCGCTGCCTACCGGAAAATCGTCGCTGGCAATTTGTTGCGCAAGTCCATGATGGAATTGGCGGGGACGGATAAGGCCACGCGGATATCGAGCCCTGGATTTGCCCATGCCGCAGAGTGAACTCAAGGCGCGCCTCGATACACATGTGATCGGCCGTTCCATCGCGCATGATTCCGCACGCCTGCATGTCTCGGGCTTGGCGACCTATATCGACGATATCAGGGAGCCTGAAGGCACGTTGCATCTGGCCCCCGGTCTGTCGGCCATAGCGCATGGCAGCATCCGGTCGCTGGATCTGTCCGCGGTGCGCGCCGCTCCCGGCGTCGTCGCCGTGTTGACTGCCGAAGACATTCCCGGCCCGAACGATATCGCGCCCGTCTTTGCGGATGAACCGCTCATGGCGCATGACGAAATCCTGTTTGCGGGACAGGTGATCTTCATTGTCGTTGCGCAGACGCGCGAACAGGCGCGCCGCGCCGCGAAACTTGCCGTCATCGAAACCGAAGCGCTGCCTGCCATTCTCAGTATTGAGGAAGCCATCGCCGCCGATGCGAAAGTGCTGCCCGACTATGATTTCGGCCGCGGCGACGCGCAGGCGGCGATCGACGCGGCCCCGTCGAAGCTCGATGCCATCTTGCGTATCGGCGGGCAGGAACATTTTTATCTCGAGGGGCAGGCGGCATTCGCCATTCCCGGGGAACAGGGCGAGTTGCTGGTCCATTCCTCGACGCAGGATCCATCTGAGGTGCAGCATATCATTGGCCGCATTCTCGCGCTGCCGGATGCGCGCATCACCGTCGAAACGCGGCGCATGGGCGGCGCATTCGGTGGCAAGGAGAGCCAGGCCGCGCAGACAAGCGCGCTTGCTGCGCTGGCCGCGCATGTGACGCAGCGGCCCTGCAAATTCAGGCTCGACCGCGACGACGATTTCCTGATGACGGGCAAGCGGCACGATTTTCGCGCCGACATCAGGACAGGCTTCGATGGCGAGGGGCGAATTCTCGCCTATGACGTGATGCTCAATGCCCGTTGCGGATGTTCGGCGGACCTTTCGCCGGGTGTCGTCGACCGGGCGATGTTTCATGCGGCCAATGCCTATTATCTGCCTGCGTCGAAGATAGCATCGCGCCGTTTGAAAACGCATACGGTCTCGAACACCGCCTTTCGCGGCTTTGGCGGCCCGCAGGGCATGCTGGCGATCGAGCGCACAATGGACGCAATCGCCCATCGCACCGGCAGAGATCCGCTCGATATCCGCAAGGCCAATCTTCATGCGGCCGGCCGAGACATCACGCCCTATGGCATGAAGGTCGCCGACTGGGATGTTCTGGCGGAAATCATCGACCGACTAGAGGTCAGCAGCGATTACCGCGAGAGGCGAAAGCAGATTGAAGCATATAATGCGTCGCGGCCAATATTGCGGCGGGGCATAGCGCTGACGCCTGTGCAATTCGGCATATCCTTCACACTGATTCACATGAATCAGGCGGGCGCGCTTGTGCACGTGTATCAGGACGGGTCCGTGCATCTGAATCACGGCGGCACCGAAATGGGGCAAGGCCTTTTCGTCAAGGTCGCGCAGGTTGTGGCCGAGGAATTTGGAATACCGCTCGATACCGTTCTCATCACTGCGACGAATACCGCCAAGGTGCCGAACGCGTCCCCGACAGCGGCCAGTTCAGGCTCGGATCTCAACGGCAAGGCGGCCCAGATCGCGGCGCGCGAAATCAAGTCGCGCATGATTGCCTATGCGGCGGAGCGCTTCGACTGCGATGCGATGGAGATCGTGTTCCGCGATGGACTTGTGCAGATCGGCAATCGCACGATCACTTTCGCAGAGCTGGCGAAGACATGCCGGCAAGGGCGCGTGCAGCTCTCTCATGCGGGCTTCTACAAAACTCCCGATATCCACTGGGATCGCGCAGCCAAGACAGGGCAGCCGTTTCTTTATTTTGCCTATGGCGCGGCATGCAGCGAAGTCGTTATCGATACGCTGACGGGGGAAATGAAGGTCCTGCGCACCGACATTTGCCATGACGCCGGCGACTCGCTCAACCCTATCTTGGACATCGGCCAGATCGAAGGCGCTTTCGTGCAGGGCATGGGCTGGTTAACGACCGAAGAACTTGTCTTCGACTCCAGGGGGCATTTGCGCACCCATGCTCCCTCAACCTACAAGATCCCGGTTGCGTCGGACATTCCTGATTTGCGCGTCGACCTTCATCATCAGCCCAATCGTGCGGACACGATCTATCGCTCGAAGGCGGTCGGCGAACCGCCGCTGATGCACGGCATATCGGTTTATTCTGCGATCCTCGATGCATTGCATGGTATCGCGCCGGACAAGTTCGTGCCGCTCGACGCACCCGCCACCCCTGAACGGATCCTGACAGCGGCGCGGGCGCTGGAGGGAAGATAATGTCGGTGTTTGCGCGCCTTCTCGAACACGTCGAGCGCGAAGGCAAAGCGGCGCTGGTGACATTGTCGCGTGTGGAAGGATCGACGCCGCGGGGAACGGACGCCTGGATGATCGTTACGCCATCAGGCGGCTTCATTGGCACGATTGGCGGTGGGGCGCTCGAATGGGATGTTCTCGCCAAGGCCGGTCAAGCATTGACGCAGGGTGTGATGGCGCTGCCGTTCTCGCATCTGCTCGGCCCCGACCTCGGGCAGTGCTGCGGCGGCCGTGTGAAGGGATTGATAGAAGTCTTTGAACGGCAGGACGCAGACTTGCTTCGCGCGCTGGCAGAGGCTGAAGTGGATCCATCACGGCGCATCGTCGCAAGGCCTGCGGTTGGGCGATTGGCGCGCGAGGTTGTCGACGCCTGCGCGGTGCCTGCGTGTGCTCCGGTGCAGTCATTCGGCGAACCGGCCACCCCGGTTTTCCTGTTCGGCGCTGGACATGTGGGTCGCGCATTGGTTCTGGCGCTGGCCAACCTGCCATTCCGCGTCACATGGATCGAAGAGCGCAGAGAGGCTTTTCCCGCGGCGATGCCCGGCAACGTCACGCCGGTCCAGTCCGTCGATGCTCCTGCCGAACTTGCGTCGGCGCCGGAAGGCTGTTTCGTCCTGGCGATGACTCATTCGCACGAACTCGACTTCCGTATCGTTGCAACAGCGCTTCAAAGCCGTCGCATCGCATTTGTCGGCCTGATTGGATCGAAGACCAAACGTGCGCGTTTCATCTCGCGCCTGAGCAAACTGGGCATAGAGGATGTCGAAAGACGGCTGGTCTGTCCCATTGGCCTGCCGCACGTGGATTCAAAACTTCCGGCAGTCATTGCTGCTGTCACCGTGTCCCAACTACTCGCGCTGCGTTGTGCGCCAAAAGCTTTGTCCGATGAGGACATGACTGAAACCTCGCACGCAGTGATCTAGTTTTCGAAAACCGTTCAGATCGCTTCGAGGAAAGCCTTCGCCGCAGCTCCATGCTCATGACGCAGCCGCGCGACGTCTACGCCTTTGGCGGCTCCAGATCGGAAACAAGGCTTCGAGCCAGGGAAACAGCTCCTTGTTGATCGCCTTGGGATGTGCGCGAGTAAGTGTCTGAAACATATGGTGGTGTGTGTTCACCAGTCCGGGCAGAACGACATGCCTCGACGCATCGAACACAGCATCGGCAGGTCGCGACGGCTGCGCGCCGGCGGTAATGAGTTCAACGATTCTGCCGTTCTCGACGACCAGGCCGCCCCCGGCGCTGTCGGCCAGTATGGCAAGAGGATTGCGTATCCATAGTCTCATGGTGACCCCGCGGTTTTGTGAGCAGCACAGCAATTGCAATGCCAAGGCAGAGGCCTGCTGTTGCACACAGTTGCGGCACGTGTGCGTATTTATCGTTCACGGGATCGCGTCTCGCTAAGAAAAATTCGTGGGATTTGCATTGGTTCTAGAGGGGCAGATCATGGCTGAAAATAAACCGGATGAATCCTTTCTTCGCCGCGCGATCGATATTTCGCGGGAACGCATGCGGGCCAACCTGGGTGGGCCTTTCGGCGCAGTTATCGTGCGGGACGGGGTCATCATCGGCGAGGGGTGGAACGAGGTCACCACGAGCAACGATCCGACAGCTCATGCCGAAGTCGTGGCCATCAGGCGCGCCTGCCAAGAAATCAAGGACTTCTCGTTGAAGGGCGCAGTCATCTATTCGAGTTGCGAGCCTTGTCCTATGTGCTTGGCGTCCATTTACTGGGCGCGGCTCGACCGTCTGGTCTTTGCGAATTCCAGAGACGATGCAGCGAATATCGGGTTCGACGACGCTTTCCTCTACGAGGAAGTCGGCAAGGCCATCGAGGCGCGCTCGATAGGCACCGTGCATCACCCGATGAAAGAGGCGCTCGCGGTATTCGACGAGTGGGCGATAAAGCCCGACAGGGTGCCATACTAAAGACTGGCATATGGATTGCTCAGCTTCCCCAAGACGCTGAATCCGAGGCGTCCGTAGACGGGAACGGGGAAGCAAACATGACCTTTCACAACATCTCGCGCCGTGGCTTCATTCGCAGTTCAGCCGCCTGGGGAGCGGCGGGTTTGCTGCCGCTGACCAGCACGGGCGCTCTCGCCGCTGACGTAACGCTCGGCATTGTTTATGTCGGTCCGCGCGACGATTTCGGCTGGAACCAGGCGCATGCGGTCGCCATCAAGGCGCTGAAATCCGTTGCCGGCGTCAAGGCTGTCGAAGAAGAAAACGTGCCGGAGACAGATGCCTGCGCGAAGACCATGGAGTCGATGATCAATCTGGATGGAGCGAACATCATTCTGGGCACGTCGTTCGGATATTTCACGCCCTTCATGGTCGATCTCGCCAAGAAATATCCGAAGGTGCAATTCCGGCACGCTGCGCCGCTGTGGGACGCGACCAAGCATCCGAAAAACCTCGGCAGCTATTTCGGCCTGCTGAATCAGGCGCATTATGTTGACGGCGTTGCGGCCGGCCTGTCGACGAAGTCGAACAAGCTCGGTTTCGTGGCGGCAAAGCCTATCGCTTCCGTGCTCAGCAACATCAACTCCTTCATGCTCGGCGCGAAAAAGACCAATCCGGCCGCGGTCGTTCAGATGAAACGGCACCAATATGCCGGTAAAGCCATAACCGGCTTTCAGCTGGGCCGATGCGCGTGAAGGCGCGGCAACTTATCGATGCTTTCAAGGTCAAGACCCAATCGCCGGATACGCCAATCGGTGATTTGTCCGGCGGCAACGTGCAACGTGCGGTTCTGGCGCGCGAACTTTCCGGCGACGTCGACGTGCTGATTGTCGCCAATCCCTGTTTCGGGCTCGATTTCGCATCCGTCTCCGAAATTCGTTCGCGCATCATGGAACAGCGCAACAGGGGCGCGGCTGTTTTGCTGCTGTCGGAAGACCTGGACGAGATCCTGGAACTCTCCGACCGCGTGGCGGTGATGTCCGAAGGAACGATCAATTACATCGCGGCAGTCGCGGAGACGGATCGGGCGACAATCGGCAAATACATGGCGGGACACGAGTAACAAAATTTTACCTGCGCTATTCGTGCCATGGCTTGATATAAGTAATTGTTTTAGCTATTAAATTATTCTCTTTCTTCCCCGCCATTCTTACCGAATATGATCCTTCTTTCCGCCGCCGCGAGGGCGGCGAATGATCGCCTTGGCAATTTGTCCGAGTGCCAATCCATGATCGGCGTGCGATATACAGTTTAGAAAAGCAAGAAGCAGGCGGGAGCGAAGACGGTGAGCGGGGAATCCTTCAAGGTCGTGGTCGTGGGCGCGGGGATCGGCGGGCTGTTCATGGCCGATGTGCTGAAGCGCGCCGGCATCGATTTCGTGGTTTTCGAAAAGGCGAAGGAGGTCGGCGGCACCTGGCGCGACAACACCTACCCCGGCCTCTATGTCGACGTTCTCTCGCGGCAATACGAGTTTCCGTTCCGGCCCAATTACGACTGGTCGCGCAAATATGCGCCGGGAACCGAGATACAGGATTACGTCCTGCGCGTGACGCAGGAGCGCGATCTGCGCAGGCACATCCGTTTCGAGGAAGAGATTGTCGCTGCGAATTTTTCGGACGGGCGCTGGCATCTGAAAACGGCCAAGGGCGAAGACGTGCATTGCGATGTCTTCATCGCGGCGACGGGCTTTCTGCACAAGCCGCTTTATCCCGACATTCCCGGCCGCGAAACATTCGAAGGGCCGTCCTTCCATTCCTCTGCGTGGGATCACAGCATTCCCTATGCAGGCAAGCGCTGGGGCATTGTCGGCGGTGGCGCGAGCGGTATCCAGATCACGGAGGCGCTGGCCTGGGAGGATTGTAAGGTCACGCAATACATTCGCCGTCCCCAATGGATTCACATTCGCGAGAATCCGAAAGCGACATTGTGGGAGCGTCTCTTCCTGCGGCTGCCTTTCGCCTACCAGTATCGCCAGAAAAAGCTTTGGGAGATGATCGTCGCCGGCGACAAATGGCGGCTGGAGCCGGGCCCGGCGCGCAAGGCGATGGAGCAGGAATACCGGCGCTATCTTGAAGCTGTCAGAGATCCGGAATTGCGGCGCAAGCTGACGCCGGATTACCAGATCGGCTGCGTGCGCATTCCAAAGTCGGATCGCAACTATTACGAGGCTGTGCAGAAGCCGAATGTCACGCTGGAATTCGAACGCATCGCGCGCATCCTTCCCGATGGCGTCGAACTGGCCGATGGGCGCAAGCATCAACTGGACGTTCTGGTTTACGCAACAGGCTTCGATACCCATGCCTATATGCGACCGATGCAGGTGACCGGCGTCAACAGCGTCACGCTCGATGAATTGTGGGCGAAGCGCATCTTCTCCTATGCGGGCGTGGGTCTGCCGGGTTTCCCGAATCTCTTCATGCTGTTCGGACCGTTCAGCCCTGTGAACAATGTGCCTGTGCCGATGGGCCTCGATCAGGAAATTGGTTTCATCATGCAATTGATCGAGCGCGCGAAGCGCACGTCGTCGACGATTGCGCCGACAGCCGAAGCGACGGATCGCTTTGTCGAGCGCCTCGAAGAGGGCATGCCGAACACGACCTTCGTCGCCTGCTCCAACTGGTACAGCGACAAGACGGGCACGCCGATCCTGTGGCCGTATTCGCAGGACGATCACAAGGCATTCTTGTCGGCGGTGAACTGGGACGATTTCGAGGTGACGCCAGTGCGCACGGCGTCGCTGGCGGAAACCTGAATCACTTAGGTGCCGTCAGCGATTTGGCTTTCCGGCAAATCCCGCGCCAAATCCCGCTTCCTGCGCGGCCCAGCCGCCGGCGACGCGGCCGCTGAAGATGGACGGGCCGAGCATCGTGCCCTCGAGGCCCGCCTTGCCGTTGATATGGCCGCCCGCCATGCCCGCGACCTCGCCGGCCGCATAGAGGCCCGCGATGGGCTCGAAATGCTTGTCGAGCACGCGGCAACGCATGTCGGTCTTTACGCCGCCAAAATTCTTGCGTGCGAGCGGGAACATCTGGATGGCGTAATAGGGCGCGGTATCGAATGGTTTCGATGCGCCGAGCGGCTTGCCGAATTCCGGCTCGACTTTGAGTCCCTTCGCAAAGGCCGCATTGTAGCGCTCGACGGTTGCAAGAAACGTATCCCTATCGACACCCATCTTGTCCGCGAGTTCGGCCAGCGTATCCGCCTTGTGAATGAAGGGCGAATTCTCCAGCAACTCTTCCACGCGCTCGCGGATGATCTTTTCGCCGGACTGATAATAGGGATCGGAGATCGAAAGCGTGTTGAGCATGGCGCGGTCGGCGACGGCGAAGGCGTAACGCGGATTTTGCGCGAGCAGGGCAGGGCTGCCGGAATTGCCGCCTGATAGCGACTCGTTGTGAAAGCGGCGGCCCTGTTGATTGATCCAGATATTGCCGGGCACGAGGCGGAAGACGAGGCCGCGCCCGCTCGCCTGATCGCGATAATCGGGCGTCGCATAAGCGTAGAACCAGATGTGATCCATATGCGTGAGATAACCGCCGAGACCGCGAACGAGCTTGTGTCCGTCGCCTCTCGCATAAAAGCCGGAGCCTTCGAGAACGCGGCTTTCCTTCAGCGCAGGAAGAGCTTCCTTCACCATGTCGACATTGGAATTGAAACCGCCGCTGGCGACAACGACGGTTTTGGCCGCGACGGTGAAATCCCCGCTTTCGCCATTGATCATCTTGCCGGCGATTCCGGTGACGCGATCGCCCTCGCGCGTGATTTCGCTCACCGAGGCATTGGTTATGAGGCGACCGCCTTTCGCCTTGTAGGAGGCGATCAGCCGCGACATCAGCCCGTGACCGCTGTCGTCAGCGCGGGTCCAGCGCAGGACGGAGTTCCCTTCCTGCGATTTCAGATCCACCCATTTGACGCCGTTGCGCTCGGCCCAGTGAAAGAGATCGTGCAGCGTGTGTTCGATGTAATAGCGGGCCCAGACTTCATCCGCCGAGGGGCCGCCCCACTTCATCCAGTCGTCGAAGGCGAGGTCGGGCGTGTCCTTGATGCCGGCTTTTTCCTGCAGGGGCGAGCCGACGATGAGGCAGCCGCCGCCCGAGATGATGGCGGCGCCGCCCGGCGCAGCGTCCTTCTCGATGACAAGAACATCGGCGCCCGCGTCGCGCGCCTCGATGCCGGCCGCGATGCCCGCGCCGCCGCCGCCGATGACGACCACATCGGCAGTGAAGCTTTTCGTTTCCCCCATGGCCGGACCTCTCTCGTCCCGTTTTAGCCTTGGCTCCAATGAGACCGAATTTGATTGCGGGTCAAGATTGGAGCGCGCGGCGCCCTGTCATGCGGGCAGGTCTCGCGCGCATTGCCTTTGCAATCCTGGAAGGCGAAAAAAAACGATCCGGCGGGTCGCCGGATCGCTCTGCGGTTTCGCTTCCAACCAAACCTGTTCAGGAGGCCTCGGCCAGATTGTCTTCCTTTTCACTCGCAGCTAGGCGGGCGTAAATCTCTTCGGCCTGCTTGCGCTCGCCTGCGCGGCGATACTGCTGCGCCGCGCGCCGCCAGTGAGAGGCCTTGCCATTGCGGCTGGCGGCAAGCTGTTCCCATGCGCGGGCGGATTCGAGCGGCGTGCCGATACTCTTGCCAGGCGTTGTCTCTGATAGCCCAACAATCAGTCACTTATGCAAGGATGGCTTTGTTCTGCAAAAAAGCAAACCTATCGATTATTCCAAGATTGCTCGATTCTTGACCCTAGAAATTTATATAACATATTGAATTTAAATGGACTATCCCTTTATTGCCAAGCTTGTGCTTGTGAGGAAGCAATTTGGTTCAAGTCGCAGGCATAGCCGCGCCACGTGGTACGCTCCGTCTGGGGAAGACCGGGCTCTTCGCATGCTCTCTTACGAAGCTGAAGGCTGCCACACTTAGGGCGTGGCTTAAATGAAGACACGCCCTGGTTAAGAAAAATTTACTATTTCCGCCAGCGGTAAATAGTTTCCCGGTGGCTGCGTAAGGGCGCGTATATGGCACGTGCGATCAAGCTCGTCATTCTTTTGCGGAAGCTCCCGCATGCTCCGAGCTTCAAACGTCATCTTGATAACTGCAGTCGCCATCATATGCTGCATACATTGGGGGGTGAATTACCTCCGCTTTCCTGGTGGGCCTCGAGGTTGGACGTAACCGCGTCGCCGGGCTGATGACGCAGCTGTGTCTGGAAGGCGTCGTGCACGACAAGGTGGTTAGGACCACCGCTCAGAACAAGGCTGCTTCTTGCTCGTTCGATCTGGTCAACGGACAGTTCCGCGCGCCGGCACCGAACTAGCTCTCCATACCGGGTTCGAGGCCGAGGGTTTTGCCATCGGCAAGAAGCGCGTGGCCCACCCGATGCAAGCGGATCATCTGGCCGCCGCGAGCAGGCGCAGGAGTATCATGACGGCACGGCTCTGTCCCGAGCACCGCCCGGCGAACGGTCTCGTCCACCGCAACTTTTTCGCGGAGAGGCCGACCGAGCTTGGGGTGGCGGATATCAACTTCGTGCCCACGCTGGCCAGCTTCCTGTTCCTGGCGGCGATGCTGGATGCATCGGGTCTTAACTCTTGATAAGACTATCGTTATGATGAGACAATGAGTTGATTCAATGGTAGTAGCGATCTGGGGCAGCATGGTAGAGAATCGACCAGCGACACGACTGAAAAGGGTCAACGTGCCCGAAATGCAACTGGTTGGTTGGCGGGTCGAGTTCCGGATTCACAGAAAACGAGTTTGTCGATTTTTTTCCGATAAAACGCTTGGAGGCAGTACGAAAGCCAAATCATCAGCTGCTGCTTTCGTAGCAAAGAATGCGCGGTATATTGGAGAGATCCTGCAACTAATGCGGAGATTATATCCTCGGGCAAATACGAAATTCAGTATTCCAGGCGTGACTCGCGTCGCTCGTAGCGATAGGTCACCGTATTGGGTAGCTTACTGGGATGATAAAAATGGACGTAAAATTCAAAAGAAGTTTTTAGTCACTGTCTATGGGGAAGCGAAGGCTCGAAAATTGGCTGAATCAGCACGCTTGCTAGCAGTCAATCCTTACATGGTTCGACTTAACAAGCTGAAGGCAAAACTCAAGATCAGAGATTAGATTGGGCGTCTGCAGACTTGTGCGCTGAAGGAGTTGTACATTTGGCGATGATCGACCATTGGTTGAACCTAAACGTAAGCGGTCAACGTCTGCGACCTCAATATGCCGCTTCGAGTGGACCAAATCTTGAAGCCGTGACCTTGCCGGTGATTCTTACATTTAGTGCCAAGTCGAGAGAGTTAACGTGAAAATTGAGGGGGTTGAGTCTCTTATCATGATGAATCGCTGCGCGAAGATCGAGATCGGCTGGTTCGGCATCAATGCGGGCGTGATGAGTTCGAAGCCACTAAGGCCGATGCGGGCTTCGAAATAATTTCAGCAATTACCACGAGTTGACTGGGGCGCGCCTGCTCTGCTTGCGCAAATGCCTGAACAGGCAATAGAATTTTCGCGAAATTTAAAATTGCCGCTCTTTTCCGGCAGGGAGATGCCCATGCCCATCGTAAGCGATTATACCGCGCTCCTCAGCGGCAGCTACTGGAACGGCATCGAACAGACGGGATCGCCCGTCATCGTCACCTATTCGTTTCCGACGGCAGCGCCATCCTACGTTGCGGAGATCGGCGGCTTTACACCATCCACCGTCTCAAGCTTTCAGGCCTTCACGCCTGCACAACAGACGCAGGTACGTGACGCGCTGGCCGAATGGGCGGCGGCGAGCGGCGTCGTCTTCATCGAGGTCGAGCCTGGCCGCGGCGACATCAATTTCCAGGGAGTCGATTTCGACACCACTTCCTATGCGGGCGCGGGCGGTATCGGCTTCTATCCCTTCGGCGATTGGGACTTTTTCAGCTATCCCTATTTCACAGACGATCTCGATTCATCCGGCGACGTGTTCATGAACATGATCCACCCCCATTGAATTGGTCCACCTTGAAGTATGTCTTATGGCAACGAGGAGGATCTGATCCATGCCTAGAAAACGTCACAAGCCTGAAGAGATTGTCGCGAAGCTTCGACAGGTCGATGTCTTGGTATCGCAGGGC
>CAINED010000055.1 GCA_903847605.1 uncultured Hyphomicrobiales bacterium
CAGCGTCTGATCACGCTCAATAACTCCATGCTGATCACTCCGTTCTCTCCCGCTCTCATCGCGGGGAAAAGGTTCCAACATGGGTCAAATCTCGATGGAAAAACCTTGGCTTCCCGGGTCAGTTCTTAGTGGAAATCAACATGCTTTCGTCATCGGGCTCATGATCGCGCCGATCGGAGAGCGCGTTCAAAATCTCGGCATCCCTTCGTCGGTGACGAACCTTGTGATAATCGCGAATATCGCTTCGATCGTGCTCCTCGCCTATATCTTTGTTACGCCAAAACTTGAATTGCTGTTTGCGGACCTGCCCTTCCAGTTTCAGAAAATATCGGCACAGATCGATACGATTCTACGCCCGCTCGAAAACCTGCAGTCCGCAATGGGTCCAAAGCCTTCAGGCGACAAGGCTGCCGAAGCGAAAGGGATGGCGTTTGATGCCAAGGCCATCGCCGTCTATACGCTTGGCGCCGTCTCGCCAGCACTGACGCAGATATTCATTTTCGGCTTTGCGCTGGTGATGTTTTTGATCGACCGCCCGTTGATCAAAAAAGCCATCGTGCTGGGATTCCCTTCGCGCGAAAGCCGGCTCGAGGCGTTGAAATTCGTCAATCAGGTGGAATCGAGCCTGTCGAAATATCTGTCGACCGTATTCGTCATCAACCTTTGTGTCGGCCTGATTGTGACCCTGACGCTATTTGCTGTGGGCATGCCCGGCTATATTGCGCTGGGCCTCGTGGCCTTTTTACTGAACTTCCTGCCCTTCGTCGGCCCCTTGCTCCTGAAAGGCGGACTTCTCCTTCTCGGCCTCGCGGCCTATCCGACCCTGCTTCAGGGCGTCGTGCCTGCCCTGCTCTATGCGGCCATCGTGCTTGTCGAAAGCAACTTCGTGACGCCCTTCCTGGTGGGGCGCAAATTCGCCATGCCGCCGTTGCTCGTGTTTATTTCCATCGTCTTCTGGACGTGGCTCTGGGGCCTGACCGGAGCATTGCTGTCGATGCCCCTGCTTGTGATCGCCAGCGCCATCGTCGACCGCTTCGTCACGGAAGACAAGCTCACGCTGCCGGGCTGAGGCCTGTCATTCGATCAGCTCGCGCGCTCCACCAGCGCCATCATGCCTTCGAGTATCGTCATGGGCGCGGGCGGACAGCCGGGAATCGTCAAATCGACAGGGATGACCGCGGAGACCGGCCCCACACAGGCGTAGCTGCCTGCGAAGACACCGCAATTCGCGGCGCAATCGCCAAGCGCCACGACGTACTTCGGCGACGGCGTCGCCGCATAGGTGCGCTCCAGCGCTTCTTTCATGTTCCAAGTGACAGGGCCCGTGACGAGCAGGACATCGGCATGGCGCGGCGATGCCACGAACTTCAGGCCGAAACGCTCGACATCGTAAACAGGATTGTTGAGCGCATGAATTTCAAGTTCGCAACCGTTGCATGAGCCGGCATCCACTTCGCGAATGGCAAGCGACCGTCCCAGCTTGTTGCGCGCACGCTCGCCCAGAGCTTTGGCCAATTCCAGAAGCGCTTCGCTGCCGGCTGCCGGCGGTTGGATAACCGCGGGTCCGTCGAGAAGCGAGCGCAGCAAGAGCGAACGCATGGCTACATGTCCTGTCCGGAATATGAGCAGTTGAAGGATTTGTTGCAGAGGGGAAAATCCGCGACGATATTGCCCTCGATGGCAGCTTCCAGCAGCGGCCATTGAAACCACGAAGCATCGCGAGCATGGAAATTCGCGATCCTTCCGTCGTCGCCGATGCGCACCTGCACGAAGAAATCGCCGCGAAAGGCTTCGGTCATCGCTGCGCCCTCGCCTGCGCGTCCTTCGGGGAGCGGCGCAAGCAGCGGCCCACCCTGCAAACGCGAGAGCAGCGAACGTATGAGCGCGATGCTCGCCCGCACCTCCTCGATGCGGACCCATACGCGCGCGTTGACATCGCCCTCCTTGCGCAAACAGGGCGTCACATCGCCTTCGCGATAGGGCGCATAGGGAAAAGCAGCGCGCGTATCGAAAGCGCGCCCGGACGCGCGGCCTACATGGCCCCCGGCGGCAAACCGGTTCACAAGTTCCTGAGAAACAATCCCCGTTGTAACAGTGCGATCCAGCAGCGAAGGCATGTCGTCGTACACTTTCACGACAGCTTCGAATCCCTCGCTGACGCGCTGCAAGAGCTTCTCGATCAGTTCCGCCGCGCCCGGCGCAGGCTGGAAGGCTATGCCACCCGGCGCGATGCAATCCATCATCAGGCGATGTCCGAAACACACCGAAGCTGCCTGCAAGATATCTTCACGGACAAGCGTGCAACGCGCCTGCATCGCAACGACGCTGGCGTCGTTGCAGATCGCCCCAACATCGTTGACATGATGCGATATGCGCTCGAGTTCCGACATGACGCCGCGCCAGATCTGCGCGGCAAATGGCGGCTCGACTCCCAGCGCGGATTCGACGGCAAGCGCAAAGGCGAGAGACGCTGCCACCGTACTGTCGCCGGAAATGCGCGCACAGATGCGAGCGGCGCGAGCGATATCTGCGCCCGTGCATAAAGCCTCGACGCCCTTGTGCACATAACCGAGGCGCTCTTCCAGCCGCACGACAGTCTCGCCATTCGCCGTAAAGCGAAAATGTCCGGGTTCGATGATGCCGGCGTGTACCGGACCAACGGGAATCTGGTGCAGACCATCGCCGTCGACGGGCAGGAAGGTGTAACCCTTCGACGCTCTCTCAATCTGTCCCGGCGCAGATTGCTGCCATGCGCCGTGGTCGAACCAGTTGCGCACATCCGGCAGATCGAGCGGCGTGACGCCCTGCAATTCGCGCAGGGCGCGCTCCGGCCGCGATGCTGGCGCGTGAAATTGTCCGATGGAAGGATAGGCGTTGTTTTCCAGCGCCATGCTCACGATGGCGCGCAATTTCGCCGGCGCATCGTATAGCATCATGCGTACGCGCTCGCCGTCGCGCCAGATGGCGCCGAAATCCTGCAAGCCTGCCGCACAGCCGCGTGCGAGCGCGCGCCATTCTCCCCCGCTCGCATCGACGCGCACAAATCCGTCGTCATGCGCAACGGCTTCGCGCAAGCTTTCGGACAAGGCGAGCGGCGCATCTGTCATTTCAGCAACTCCGCCGCGCGCGTGAACCACGTCACGACTGGTCCGGGGAGATAAAGACCCGCCATGAGCACCAGCGCCAGATGCACGAGCAGCGGCGCATAGGACGCCTCGACCTTGTGACTGGGCTCCGACGGTTCGCCGAAGATCATCTCCTGCAGCCGCCAGAGCAGCGCGCCAAATCCGACAAGCAATCCGAACGCCACGAGCACGGCCAGCCAGGGCTGGCGCGCGAAAGTAGTGGTGAGAATCAGAAACTCGCTCATGAAGACGCCGAACGGCGGGAGTCCTGCAATGGCGATCACGCCCGCGGCAAGCCCGATCGCAAGCCCGGGATGGCTGACACTGAGGCCTCTGATGTCCTCCATGCGCTGCGTGCCCTTGGCCTGCGCGACGTGGCCAACCGCGAAAAAGATCGCCGACTTCGTGAGCGAGTGCATGGCCATGTGCAACAGTCCCGCGAAATTTGCGAGCGGTCCGCCCATGCCGAAGGCAAAGGTGATGAGCCCCATATGCTCAATGGACGAATAGGCGAAGAGCCGTTTGATATCGCGCCGCATGTATAGCATGAATGCGGCGAAGATCAGCGATACGAGCCCCATAACGACGAGGATCGGTCCGGGATTGATGGCGCCCGGATTGGCGGCGGCGATCATCTTGAAGCGCAGCAAGGCGTAGAGCGCAATGTTGAGCAGGAGGCCCGACAACACGGCGGAAATCGGCGTCGGCCCCTCCGAATGCGCATCGGGCAGCCACGCATGCATCGGCGCAAGACCGATCTTGGTTCCGTAGCCTACGAGAAGAAAGACGAATGCGAGATTGACCAGCGCCGGATCGAGCTGCGCGGCGGATTCGAGCAGCTTGCTCCATGTCATCGCGGGCAGGCCTTCGCCCAGCGCCGCTTGCCCCGCGAGATAGATGAGGATCGTGCCGAAGAAGGCGAGCGATATGCCGACGCTGCCGAGGATGAAATATTTCCACGCCGCTTCGATGGCCGCCGGCGTGCGATAGATGCCGACCATGACAACCGTGATCAGCGTCGCGAGTTCGAGCCCGACCCACAAAAGGCCGATATTATTGGCCGTGAGCGCAAGATTCATCGCGCCCATCATGCCCAGAAACATCGCGTGGTAGAATCGCACGAGCGTCGGCGTCAGCTTGCCGGTCTCGATCTCGTGCCCGATATAGCTCGCGCTGAATACGGATGTCGTGAGTCCGACCAGCGTATTGAGGATGATGAAAAGAATATTCACTTCATCAAGAATGAAATAGTCGCTTGCGCCTTTCGGCGCGAAAATCAGCGACACGCCCGCCGCAAATGTCGCGAGCATCGCGAGCACATTTCCGGCCGCCGATATCCTGTAGCCCGGCACAAGTGCAAGAATGGCCGCGCCCACGAGCGGAATCGCGATGACCAGGGCGATGGAGAGATTCATCGCTGGTCGCCTCTCACCTGATCGAGCGCTTCGATGTCGACGGAATCGAAGCGTTCGCGAATCCGGAAGACGAAGACGCCGAAGACGAAAAGCGCAATCAGAACCGAAAAGGCGACGCTGACCTCGACGACAAGCGGCATGCCGCGCGCGCCGGTCGCAGCGAGAATGAGCCCGTTCTCCAGCGACATAAAGCCGACGATCTGCGTCACCGCATTGCGCCGCGTGATCATCATCAGCAGCGCGATCAGGATGATCGCCAGCGCCATGGCGAGGCCCTCGCGGGTGAAGACGTCGGCTTTCACGGTGACACGCAGGACCAACATGAAGGACAGCGCCGTGAGGCAGAGGCCGAGAATGAAGGCCTTGGCGACGCCGACGACCTGTTCGACCTCGCGATGCATGCCGAGTTTCAGCACCATGCGCCTGAGCGCATAGGGAATGACGAGTCCCTTGAGCCCAAGCGCCAGAGCCGCCGTGATGAAAAGATGTGGCCGGTTCTGCGCCACCGCCTGCCAGGCGACGGCGCAAGAGAGAAGGATCGCCTGCACAGCGAATGTCGTCAGCACAGCAGAGATGCGATCCTGATAGAGCATGGCGAAACCTGTCACCAGCATCAGGCCCGCGAGAAGGTGCGCTATGTCATAGGCGGCGAACATCTAGAGCACCGCACGCGTCACGAAAGCCATGAGAATGGCGAGGAAGGCGAAGACGAAGGCGATGCCCAGAAAATCCGGCAGACGGAAGACGCGCATCTTGGCGATGCTCACCTCCCACGCCCCCAGCAGAACGGCGCCAAGACAAAGCTTGCTCGCCCAGGCGAGTAACCCCGCAAACCACGCGAATGGGCCTGCATTCGCCGGCGCCATGCCCCACGGCACGAACAGACAAGCGATCAGCGCAAGGTAAGTAACGATCTTCAATTGCGCCGCGAATTCGATCATCGCGAGGTGACGGCCCGAATATTCGAGCACCATCGCTTCATGCACCATCGTCAGTTCGAGATGGGTCGCGGGGTTGTCGACGGGAATCCGCGCATTCTCCGCCAGCGCGACGATGACGAAGGCGACGAGCGCAAGCGCCAGCGATATGCGCACGGTCGGTGGCGTCGATATGAAGTGGCCTGCGATTTCCGGCAGGCGCGTCGAACCCGCCATCAGCGCCAGCGTGAGGAAGACCAGCAGAAGCGCAGGTTCCGCGAGCGTCGCGATCATCATTTCGCGCGAGGAGCCGATGCCCCCGAAACTCGTGCCGATATCCATCCCTGCGAGCGCGAGGATCGCCCGCCCCGCGCCGAGCAATGCAACGAGAGCGACGACATCCGCCGCCCAGTTGAACATCAAACCAGCCGCGAAGCTCGGCACCAGCGCGGCCGCAACCCATGCGAAAGCGAAAACGGCATAGGGAGCGGATCGAAACAGCCACGACGCGTTTTCCGCAATCACCGATTCCTTGCGCAGCAGTTTCGAAAGATCGACATAGGGCTGCCAGACCGGCGCGCCCTTCCGGCGCATGAAGCGCGCTTTCACGCGCCGGATGATGCCCGTGATGAGCGGCGCGATCAGCAGCACCAGCATCATCTGGGCGAACTGTCCGGCGAGAAGGATGATCGTGTCGCGCATCAGAACCACACCGCCGCGACGAGGAGGAGGACAATCAGCGCCGAAAACATGAAGACGAGATAGCTGCGGATCGTGAGAAACTGAAAGCGATTGAGCCGCCGCGCGAGACCGAAGACGGCGCGCGCCGGCGCGGCATGCAGGCATTGCCACACAGGATCGCGCATCGTCACGCTGAAGTGCGCGGCGCGCATGTCGCCCGGCGCGGGCATATCGACATTGTCGCGTGCGCCGAATGCGAAAGCGCCATAAACGCGCCGCAACGGCTGGCTGAAACTCGAACCCGAATATTGCGTGATTGGCGACGCATTGGGAAAACCGCAATCCCATGCAGGGCCGCGCCGTGTGCGCCGGTTCGATATGCGATGGACGACCAGCGTCGTCAGCGTTCCCGAGACGATGAGGAATATACCTATCGTCAGTGCATCGTAGGTTGCACGTTTTGGATCGAAGGCGACGAGCGCGAAAGGCGTCGGCCCCGTTCCCGCGCCGGGCAATGCAACGCCGGCGAATTTCACCAGGAGGGGCTCGATCAGCGCGACAAGCGCGCTCGCAAACAATCCGCCGAACAGGCAGAGCGCCGCGAGCAGTCCCATCGCTGCGATCTGTACGCGCGGCGCTTCATGCGCAGCAGACGCTGCGGGGCTGCGCGCGCGCCCGAGAAAGACGATGCCGAAAGCGCGCACGAAACACGCCGCCGCCAGCGCCGCCGCCAGCGCCAACATCGCGCCGACTGCAGGCGAAAGAAAACGCAGCACAGGCTCGGGAAAACCGGGTCCCGCAAGGACGGACTGGAACAGCAGCCATTCCGAAATGAATCCGTTGAACGGCGGCAGCGCGCAAATCGACATCGTCCCTGCAAGAAACAGCGCTGCAGTTTTCGGCATCGTGTGAATCAATCCTCCGAGGCCATCGAGATCGCGCCGTCCTGTCGCGTGCAGCACCGCGCCTGCGCCGAGAAAAAGAAGCGACTTGAACCAGGAATGATTGATTGCGTGCAACAAGGCCGCAGCCAGCGCAACGGCGGCGGCGGCATTCAATCCCTCCGCCTTGAAGGCGAGCGCCATTCCGAGCGCGACGAAGATGATGCCGATATTCTCGACGGTAGAGTAAGCGAGCACGCGCTTGAGATCGCCGTCGAGCACCGCATAGAGCAGGCCGAGAACGGCAGTCGCCGCGCCGAGCAGCAAAAATGGCAGCGCCCACCACCACACCGGCGCGCCCAAGAGATCGAAGACGACGCGGATCAATCCGTAAATCGCAACCTTCGTCATCACGCCCGACATCAGCGCGGAGACATGGCTCGGCGCGGCGGGATGCGCCAGCGGCAGCCATGCATGCAGCGGCGCGATGCCGGCCTTCGAGCCCGCGCCGATCAATACAGCCGTCAGAACGAGCGTACTGACGAGCGGCGTCTTTGCAGCGGCGCGCATCGCCTCGAACGAATAGCCGCCTGCCGTTCCCGCGAGTCCGCCGAAGGCAAAAAGCAGCGCCGCCGTGCCGATGGCCGCCATCAGCAGATAGACCTGCCCCGCCTTCCTGTTTTCCGGACTCTCGTGGTTGGCGACGACGAGCGCCCAGGACATCAGGGACATCACCTCCCAGAAGAAGAGGAAGGCGAAAGCGTCGTCGGCGATCAGCACCGCATTCATCGCCGCCACGAAGATCGCGAAGAAAGGTTCGATACGCCCGGAGAGATCGTGCGCGGGGTCCAGCCCCAGACCGTAGATCGCGGCGGCGAGCACGCCGATGTTCACGATCAAACCGAAGAAGGCGGAGAGCGTATCGAGCCGCAGGCGCAGGCCCGTTCCGGGCAGTCCGATCGGCAGCACGTGCGCAAAATCGCCTTGCGACATAAGCGCCGCGAGATCGCAGGCGATGGCGATCAATGCCGCAACAATCGCCACTGGATAGACGATGCGCAGCGCGCCGCCGCGTAATACGCCCGCAATGACTCCGGCCACGGCGTAGAGAACAATCGCACATAGCAAGCCCGCAAACGGCGTAAGATATGCGGGCGCGGCGATCATGTCGTTCTGGCGATCCGGCTCTGGCTGCGGCTCCGGATGTGAGTCGCTTCGCCCACTATAAGCTTAAGCGCCAAAATCCTCACGCTTCCACGCGCCCGGATGACGCACCACGATCTCGTGCAACTCCTCCACCGTGCGGCAGCCGAGCTGGCCGAGGCAGGCCTTCACGTCCTCGGTATAGACGTTGATGAGGTGGCCCGGCCCCTTCGGCCCGAGCGCGCCAAGGCTCCACAGGAAGGATTTGCCCGCAAAGGCCGCATCCGCGCCACAGGCGATGGCGCGCGCCACGTCGATGCCCGAGCGTATCCCGCTGTCGAGGAAGAGCGTTGCCCGGTTGCCGACGGCGGCGCGAATGGCAGGCAGCGCGTCGATGGAGGTCGGCAGCGCCTCGATCTGGCGTCCGCCGTGGTTCGTGACGAAGAGACCGTCGACGCCGAGCGCCACCGCCTTTTCCGCATCGGCCGGATGCAACACGCCCTTCAGCACCAGCGGCCCCTTCCAGACCTCGCGATATTTCGCGACTTCTTCCCAGGTGAAAGCGCCCCCCTGTTCGCTGCGAATGAAGGCCGCCGTCTCCTCGAGGCTCATGTTGGGACGAGGCAGATATGGATTGAGCGAAACGAAGCGCGGAATGCCGTTCTTAGCCAGCGAGGACAGCCAGCGTGGCGAGGACATCGCATCGAGGCGTAGACGCATCGTCAGCTTGAAAGGGTTCATGATGCCGCTCTTCACTTCGCGCGAGCGCACGGTGCGCGCCGGCGTGTCGATGGTGAGGATCAGCACATGCACGCCGGCGGCCTGCGCACGGCGCGTGAGGTCGAGGCCGATCTTGTGATCGTTTTTCGAGAAGCGATAGAGCTGGTACCAGAGCACGTCCGGCGCGATCTTCGCCGCATCCTCGACGCTGATGCCCGAGAGCACGCCGAGCGCATAGGGCACTTTGGCGGCCTGCGCGGCATGGGCAAAATAGGTCTCCGCCCCCGGATAGGCTGTGCCCGGCCCACCGATGGGTGCGATGCCCACAGGCGCGGAATAATGCCGCCCGAAAATCGTGCAGTCCGCCGGCGGCGGCGCGACGACCTTGCCGTAGCGCGGGACGAGTTGAACCGAGTCGAGCGCCGCCCAGTTGCTTTTGATATTGCCG
>CAINED010000056.1 GCA_903847605.1 uncultured Hyphomicrobiales bacterium
CTTCAAAAGCAGCAGCGCAAAACCCGCAAAGCCAGCCAGGGAGAAGCACCGAAACTTGACGACGACCTGACCTAATCTCATCATCAAGCCGGGTCACTTCTCCGTGGAAATCCCGGGTCAGTTCTCAGTGGAAATCAACAGGTGTAAGGCGCTAATAGCGAATTCTAGGTCGCAGACTCATAATTCGTGAGCCACAATCGCACGGCGGCGACTTTCGCGAAATCTAATTGGCTGATACGGTGTGTCCATAGCGCGTAGCGATGTCGCGGAACTTCTTGAGCCTTTTTGATGTAGCGTTCGTCAAGATTCTGAATAGCCCCAAGTTTTCTAGACACCCTCGGCGGTCAGTTTTCTGCTGCCGTTCGAATTCGACGGGCGACAGCATCCCGTTTCTGACATGCTTGCGTTTGGGATTGTAGAACATCTCGATGTAGTCAAACACGTCCTGCCTTGCCTCGGCGCGGGATTTGTAGATCTGGCGCCGTATCCGTTCACGCTTGAGCAGGTTGAAGAAGCTCTCCGCAACGGCGTTGTCATGACAGTTCCCACGACGGCACATCGAATGCTCCAGATTGTGAGCTCGCAGGAATGACGCCCAGTCCATGCTGGTGAACTGAGAGCCTTGATCGGAGTGAACCAGCACCTTGTTTTTCGGCTTCCTGCGCCAGACGGCCATCAACAATGCTTGCAGAACAACGTCTGTTGTCTGCCGGCTTTGCAAACTCCAACCGACGATCCGGCGGGAGTAGAGGTCGATAACGACTGCCAGATGAGCAAAGCCTTCCAGCGTCCTGATATAGGTTATGTCCGTGACCCAGACACGATCGGGCTCCTGCACATCGAAGTGCCGGTCCAGTGTATTGTCGACGATCAACGATGGCTTGCCACCGTGATGCCCTGGCCGGCGCTTATAGCCGATCTGGGCCCTGATTCCGGCCAGTTTGGACAGTCGTGATACACGGTTCGGAAAGCATATCTCGCCCTGCTCAATCAGGTCGTCGTGCAATTTGCGATAGCCATAGACTTTACCGCTTTCCTTCCACGCCGTGCGGATGAGTTCGGTCTGGCGGGCATCTTCCTTGGCCCGCCTGCTCTGCGGATTGTTCAGCCAGGCATAATAGCCACTGAGGTGGATGCGAAGACAGCGACACATCACTCTAGAGCGATGCTCCGCAACGAACGCGTATCTCACTTTGCATCCTTGGCGAAATAGGCGGTGGCTTTTTTAGGATGTCGCGCTCCTCGGTGACCCGAGACAGCTCTCGCTTCAAACGCCTGATCTCGGCATCCCGGTCATCAGCCGATGACCCAGCCGACATCGCGAACTTCTTCTTCCACCCGTAAAGCGAATGCTGACTCACGCCCAGACGCTGCGAAACCTCAGCGACCGGATAGCCTCGTTCAACGATCTGGGCCACCGCGTCGCGCTTGAAATCCTCGCTGAAATTACCCTTGCCCATCTTGCCCTCCTTGTCTCAAATTTAGGGAAGTAGGTGTCTACAAATCTAGGGGCTATTCAACCGACGTTCTTCGGTTTTGAACTATCGGGATGCACAGCGCGTGGATAAATGGGTCGACGTTATGTAAAAGTCTTGGTGGGGGAGGAATGGAAAATGGCAGATAACCCGCTGTTTGGTCCCAACAAATTGAAGCTTGGTCTATTCGGACTCAACGTCGATAAAGCTTGCGCCATAACAACGCTGGACGGAACATTTCATCCAGACTGGCAGCTGGTCAAGCGAATTACAAGAATTGCCGATGAGGCCGGCTTGGAAGCTGTCGTGCCGGTGGCGCGGTGGCGCGGTTTTGGCGGGCCGACCAATTTCAATGGATCATGCTTTGAGACTTACACGTGGGCTGCGGGCGTCAGCGGAGCGACCGACAGAATTAGTGTTTTCTCGACATCACATGTTCCGGTCATTCATCCGATAGTTGCAGCTAAACAGGCGACTACAATCGACCATATATCTGGCGGACGCTTTGCACTTAACATTGTATGCGGCTGGTTTGAGCCTGAACTCGAGATGTTTGGGGCCCCCATTATGGCTCACGATGAGCGTTACGCCTATGCCGGAGAATGGCTCGATGTCGTGCGGGCGCTTTGGACAAGCGAAGAAGAATTCGATTACGAAGGAAAGTATTTTCAGATCAAGAAAGGGTTTCATCAGCCAAAGCCAATTCAAAGACCGTTCCCACCGGTCATGAACGCCGGCGGTTCCGGCATTGGACGGCATTTTGCAGCCAAACACTGCGATATGATTTTCGTGCATATCAAGGGAGATCAGATCGAAGCTGCTCGCCATGATGTTGCGGAAGTACGAGAACTTGCCCGCAGAGAGTACGGTCGTGAAATTCAGGTTTGGGCTAATTGTTATTGTGTCATAGGAGACAGCGATGCGGATGCTCAAACGTTTCGCGACTATTATGTAAAGGAAAAAGGAGACTGGGTTGCAGTCGATAATCTCGTCAAGAGTCTGGGTATTCAGACCGGAGTGCTTCCGAAGGATATGCTTGAAGCGGCAAAGTACAATTTCATCGCGGGCTGGGGAGGATATCCGCTTGTAGGCGCAGCTCCAACAATTGCAAGGGAACTGGAGAATCTCTCGAACGCCGGTCTGGATGGGGTTCTCTTATCCTGGGCTCGTTACGAAGACGGCTTGCGACGATTTGTAATTGAAGTGCTTCCACTACTGGAACAAGCAGGATTGCGGAGCCCGGCGCCACAATAAGCAATTGGCCCGGTCATGGTAAAATTCTGACCGCCGGGCAGCGGGCGCAAGGATCATGCCCCGACTTGTCAAACCGACAAAAAAAAAGCCAGAATTCGCCCGGGAAGCACTCGTCCTGCGAATGTAGGTCGGAATAAGGGGGAACTCCATGGGCGTTCGTACAGGTGCGCAGATTCTTGAGGGTCTTCGCGACGGCCGGGAACTCTATATGGACGGCGAGCGCGTTCGCGATGTCACGAGCGATGCGCGACTTGCCGGCGGCGCGGCAACGATGGCGCAGCTTTACGACATGCAGCATTCGCCCGACCTGCGTGACGAGATGACCTATGTTTCGCCGAAAACCGGCCAGCGCGTAGGCATGTCATTCCTTCAGCCGAAAACGCTCGAAGATCTGGCGCTCAAGAGAAAGGCCTTCCGCCGCTGGCATGACCACACGCTCGGTATGTTCGGCCGCGCCCCGGATTTCGTGAATGTCATGCTCAGTTCATTCGCGGCGGGAGCGGAGGCTTTCGGCCCTTACGCGAAAAACATGATCGCCTATTACGAAAAGGCGCGCGACGAGGATCGCATCGCCACCCATTCCCTCACCAATCCGCAGGTCGATCGCAGCCGCAACGTGGCTGCACAAGCCATCGACGTCGCCGCGCGCGCCGTGCGCGAAACCGACGCCGGCATTGTCATTCGGGGCGCGCGAATGCTGGCGACCCTGGGCGCCTATTCCGACGATTTTCTCGTCATGCCCGCGCCCTCCTATCCCCTGCCGGACACCGAAGAGGCGAAGGCCTTCGCGATCGGATTTCACATTCCCGTCGCAACGCCCGGCGTCAAGATGATCAACCGGCCAGCGATGATTCCGCCCCGCATCGGCTCCACGCACGATTATCCGCTCTCCTCGCGCTTCGACGAAAGCGATTGCATGATCGTGTTCGACGACGTTCTGGTGCCCTGGGAAAACGTGTTGATGTATCGCGACATCGATATTTTCAACAACGTCTACAGGCGCGTTCACGCCATGGGCGCGATGGCGCACCAGTTTTCCGTCAAGGACCTTTGCAAGGCGGAATTCATGATGGGCCTGGCGTTTTCCCTGGTGCAGACCACGCGCATCGACGGGTACCAGCACATTCAGGGCATGCTGGCCGAACTGATCAACAGCGTGGAAATCCTGCGCGCCTGCATTCTTGCTTCGGAGGCTGGCGCGGAAGTATCGCCGACAGGAATGATGACGCCGGCCGCCGGCCCGCTCGCCGCCGTACGATTCGAATTTCCCGAAATGTTTCGCCGATCCTGCGAAATCATTCAGATCATGGGCGCAGGCGGGCTCACCATGGTGCCTTCCTATGCAGAGGTCGAGGGTCCCCTGGCGCAGGATGTCGCCACTTACTATCAAGCGGCTGCTGCCGACGCCACGACGCGCATCAAGCTGTTCAGGCTTGCCGTCGACGCCTCGATGTCGATGTTTTCAGGACGTCAGCAGTTGTATGAGCGCTATTTCGCCGGCGACCCCGTGCGCGGCGCAGGCGGACTTTATCACAATTACGACAAGCAACCCCATTTGCAACGCATTGTCGACTTGCTTGAGCGGTTCGACGCCGAGGAACGCGTGCGCACGGCAAAGATATAGCGCAACGGGCGCTCAGGCGCGTGGCGGCTGAGCGCGGACGATAGCGCAAGATTGATTATTTCAACGACCGGCGTTTCCCCGTCAGCGCGACGGCGGGGTCTTCATGTATTTGATGATGAACTCGCGCGTTTTCGGATCGATGTTCATATTGGCGCGCGTGACTTCCGCGACATTGGCGGTCGCAATCCATTCGGGCACGAAACCGAATGTCTTCATGGTTTCTGCAGAAAATTCAGGATCAGAGCCAAGCTTGCTCATGGCGTCGCGGACCGCTGCGACCGCTTCACGCGGCACGCCCGGCGGCATGATGACCTGCCGCAACATGCTGTTGGAAAGGAGCACGCCCGCCATATAGGCATCCCAAAGCGGGCCTGACGGATCCTTGCCAAAAACCTTCTTGTAGAATTCGTTGAACGGGAGAACGTCGAGGCCCTCCATCTGCTTCGACTTGTAGAAGTTTGCGCCATCGTGGAACGGGTCGTAATATAACGGGATGCCTTCGCCCTTCTCGATGATGGCAGGCATGACCAGCGCGCGAAAGCCCGGCGGCGATTCCGAGAACATGCTGACTTCGTTTTTCTGCAGCGCGAGGCGCACTGCATTGTTGCTCTTGTAGCCTGTCACCCAGCGGTATTTCACGCCCAAGAGATCGAGCGACAGCCGCATCAGCAAATCCTTGGTGTTTTCCGCGCCGAGGCCGCCGGCAATCAAATCCTCCGCTTTCAGAATATCGGGCGCCGATCGCAGTCCGGGCTTCACATCGGTGCGCGCGTAATAGACGTTGGTGCCGGCCTGATGGGCGACGAACTCGTAGGTCTTGAGATCGACCCGTCGCGACAGCGGCTCGATCGCATTCTGGAATGCAGCGCCGGTCACGAAGCCGATCAAGGTTCCATCCTTCGGGGCAATTTCCCCGATGTAATTGATGCCCACGACGCCGCCGGCGCCGTCCATGTTCTGAACGACAACACCCGAATTTCCGGTGAGATATTTGCCGAGATATCGCGCGACCATCCGCCCTTCGATATCCGTTGGCCCCCCCGGCGCGAAGTTGATCAGCATGGTGACGCGCTTGCCCTTGTAGAAATCCTGCGCAGGCGCGATGCCGGTTCCAGCTATACAAAGGCAGAAAAGAGAGAGCAGAATCCGGACGGCAGGCATTGGCATATCCTCCCATAGTTATTTTTTTCGGCCTGGACGAATCCGTGCGCCTCCATGCGATTGCGCTTGATGGCGGCGGATTTACTCAACGCAGTCTCGAAACGAAAGCCCCCGGCCTCGCCGGGGGCACCGAGTGCTACTTTACTGCCAGCTGGGCGCGGGCCATTTCAGCTTGCCGGTCGAAAGGTTCGGCGGCCACACGACGACGACATTGCCGTCCTGGTTCTGCGTGATGAGCGTGCGCGTATCGGGCTGGCCCTTTTCGTCGAATGTGACCGGGGCGGTCGGCCCCTTGAACGTGCCCTTGAACAGCGCTTCGCGCACCTTCTCGCGATCGACGGCGCCAGCCTTTTCGATGGCCTGCAGCATGATGAGGTAAGATGTGAAGCGCGGCATCACTGTTGCGCTTTCGAAGACATTGACGTTGGCCTTGTCGAGGACCGTCTTCATGAGGTCTGCGAATTCGGACTTCACACCGGGAATCCATCCGACGACGCCGGTGATGCCTTCAATGCCGCCGACCGCCTTGGTCTGCCGCCCCAGCTCCAGCGAAACGATCGGGAAGTGCACGCCCCTGGCGCGAACGCGTTGCTGGCGCAGCTGCGTCAGCAAAGGTGCGGCGACGTTATCGAAGGAGTTGATGTAGATAACGTCGGGGCGCGCGGAACGGATTTTCAGCACGATGGAGCTGAAGTCCTTGAGGTCGTTCGGGAAGGTTTCGTCGCCGACAACCTTGATGCCGAGTTCCTCATATTTCTTAGCCCAGATGTCGCGCACGGACTTGTAGACCGGGTTGTCCTGCGTCACCCAGAACATTGTCTTGGGACGATCTTTCTCGTCCATGTTCTTCAACATGTCGAAGTAATTGGCGTCCCAGTTGAACGTCATCGGGAAGGGGGTCGACCAGAAATACTTGAGGCCGCGTTCGAAAGCCGCGGGCGTTGCGACATTGCCGCCGATGATCGGTATCTTGTGCTTTTCGGCGACGGTCGAGACCGGCATGACGACGAAGGTCCAGTCGGTGCCGGCAAAGAAGTCGACATTGTCGACGGTCGCCATGCGTTCGTGCAGGCTCACGGCGGTCGCCGGATTACCCTGATCGTCGTAGATCACGAACTTGATCGGCACCCTCTTGCCGCAGGACGCGATCGGGATGCCGCCGCTCTTGTTGACCTCCTCGGCGAAGATGTTCGTCATCTTGTCCCAGTTGCCGGTCAGGGTCGCGAGCGGGCCGGACATCGAGATGGTCGTGCCGATAAGGATGGGTTCGTCGCAGGAGTTCTGTTTTGCCTGCGACGCCGGCGCCAGGGCGCAGAGCGCGGCGGCGGCGAGCGGAAATGCCCATTTCTTCAAACTGGTCATGAGTTCCTCCCGGAGTGGAAAAGGGAGGCCCGTCGTTTGGCGCGTCGCCCGTGCGGACCTTCGCGCGGATGATTTCACATCCCCGGTTCGTGTCAAGCCGAGACGAGGCTTCTATTGACTTGAACTGATAGCGTCGTATGCATCTTTCCATTGACCGGGCGCAAAGTCCCGGACGCCGGGAGCGGCGCAGGAGGGACTCATGCCATTCGATATCTTCGTCCAGGTGCTTTTGAACGGCATCCTGCTCGGCGGCATCTATGCGCTCGTGGCCTTCGGCCTGTCCCTCGTCTATGGCGTCGCGCATATCCTGAACATTGCGCATGGCACCCTGCTGGCGATATCGGGCGTTTTTGCAAGTCTCGTTTACATGCATACCGGCTGGCATCCGCTGCTGATCATCCCCATGATCGTGGTGCCCATATTCGCTTTCGGATACCTGTTTCATGCCGGCCTGCTGCGCCCGCTCGCCTCGCGCGGCAAGCACGACGAAACCATCGGCACCGTGCTCATCACGACGGGCGCGCTCATCATGATGAGCGACATCACCGGCTTTGCCGCGGGCACGCAGCAGCGCAACATTCCCGTCCGCTCGGAGATGCTGGAAATCGGCGACATCATTCTGCCGTGGTCGCAGATCTGGATTCTCGGCGGCATCGTTATTCTCACGATCGCCCTGCATCTCTATCTCAAATATGCATGGTTCGGCCGCGCCGTTCGCGCGGTGACGCAGGATCCGTTGGGCGCGACGATTTGCGGCGTGAATGGAGCGCGCGCACGGGCTCTCACCTTTGCGGCGGGTTCGGGCCTCGTCGCGGTCGCCGGCGTACTTTATGCACTGGTTTATCCCGTTGATCCCTATATGGGCTTCAGCCTTACGGTGCGCGCGTTCACGATCATCGTCGTCGGCGGCATCGGCAATCTCGCCGGCGCGATGATCGCGGGCTTGCTGCTCGGCGTTGCCGAGGCCTTTACCGCCTTCCTATGGTCACCGAAATGGGCGCCGGCTATCAGCGTCATTCTGCTGCTGATCATACTCGTGGTTTTCCCGCGCGGACTCGCCTCCTGGCAGAAAACGTGACGTAAGGCAGAGTGATGTCCCGCGCTGCGCCTCTTGCCATTTCCGTTGCCGCCGCACTTCTCGTTGCGAGCGTGCCGGCCTTCGCCGGTTCCTACATATCCGCCATCGTCTTCGCGATGATGATCTCCTTCGTGATGGCGCAAAGCTGGGATTGGGTGAATGGCCAGATGGGCTATCTCAATCTTGGCCACTACGCGTTTTACGGGATCGGCGCCTATGCTTTCGCGATCCTGCTGACACGCGGCGTGCCGCTCGTTCCCTGCTTTGCGGCGGGAATCTTTTTCGGCGCACTGGCGGCGTTGATCGTTTCTTTTCCGCTCTTCAGACTCAAGGGCGATTACTTCGCTTTCGCGACGCTGGCTGTGGTGCCGCTTTGCGAATTGCTGGCCAATAATTTCGACGGGCTCACGCGCGGCAGCGACGGCATCACTTTGCCGCCGAATTACGTCCTGATACCCGCTTTCTACATGGTCCTGACGCTGGCGATCCTGACGCTCTGTGTAACGTTATGGCTGATGCGTTCGCGCTTCGGCTATGCCTTGCGCGCCATTCGCAACGACGAGCAGGTTGCAGAGGTAGCAGGCATCCGCCTGTTTCCATTCAAGGCGGCGACGCTCGTACTGAGCGCATCCTTCGCAGGGCTCGCGGGCGCGATCCAGGCGTGGCAGTTCAGCTACATCGCGCCGAATACCATGTTCAATCTCGGCGTCGCGCTGGTCCCTATCGCCGGTGCGCTGCTCGGCGGATCGGGACTGCTGCTGGGCCCGCTGGTCGGCATGGTTCTGTTTGCATCGATCGAACAGGCCCTTCTCACGAAGATGACACATCTGCGCGACGCCGTGATCGGCCTCGTGATCGTGCTGATCGGGCGCTTTCTTCCCGGTGGCATATTACGCGCTAAATGGATCGCAAACCATCCGGTCCTTTCGTGGCTATCTCGCGAAAGCCATTTTGAAGTGAAAGGCGAGGGCGGTCCCGCGGGAGAGCGCTTGCCGCTGTCGCCGCAACCCGTCAATGCGGAAAAGGTGGTGCTGGCCTGCGAAGGCGCGACGATGGCTTTCGGCGGCAATGTCGCGGTCAACAATGTCAGTCTGACGATCCGCCAGGGCGAAATCGTCGGTCTCGTCGGGCCGAACGGGTCGGGCAAGACGACGCTGTTCAATCTGGTTTCGGGAATCTATCGGCCGAAGACGGGGCGCATCCTGATCGACGGCAAAGATATTTCGCAGTTTCGAGCTGACGAGATCTCTCATCTCGGCATCGGGCGGACATATCAGATTCCAAGGCCCTTCCTCGAACTGACCGTGCGCGAGAATATCGCCATCGGCCGGACGTTTGGCGCGAGCAAGGTTTCACTGGAAGAGGCGATGCGGACTGCAGGCGTTTTCGCCGCTTATGTGGGCCTCGGCGGCCTTTTGGACCGCAAGGCGGAATTGCTCAGCCTGCAACAGAAGAAAGCGCTGGAGCTTGCCCGCGCGCTTGCCGCCGAGCCGAAGCTGCTTCTCGTCGATGAAGTCGCGTCCGGTCTTTCAACCGTCGAGATCGCCACATTCGTGAAACATATACGCGACATTCGCGACCACTATGGCATCACCATTATCTGGGTGGAGCACATATTCTCCGCCCTGCAGCAGGTCGTCGACCGTCTCATCGTGCTCGACAGCGGCGCGGTCATCGCGGATGCGCCGCTTCACGAGGCAATGCGGAACGAAAAGGTGCTTTCGACCTATCTGGGTCATGCTTCGGCGGAGGCCAAATGAGCCTTCTGAAGATCGAAAATCTCCAGGTTTCGCACGGCCCGCTGCAAGCGCTCTGGGACGTATCGCTCGATATTGCCGCCGGAGAAAAAGTCGGATTGCTTGGCGCCAACGGCGCGGGAAAATCGACGACCCTGGGAGCGGTTGTCGGATATTATCCCGTGCAGAGCGGGTGCATCACTTTCGACCGCGAAGACGAGACGCGCAGCGAGGTTTCGCAACGCCTGTCTCGCGGCATGGCGCTGGTGCCGGAGGGGCGGCGGCTCTTCACCGATATGAGCGTGCGCGAAAATCTCGAGATGGGCGCATATATGTCGGGACCGCGGCGCAAGCTGGCGGAGTCGCTGGAGCATGTCTTTTCGCTCTTTCCGATTCTGAACGAGAAGCAGCGGCAGGCTGCCGGCACGTTGTCGGGCGGCCAGCAACAGATGGTCGCCATCGGCCGCGCCCTGATGTCCCGGCCGAGGCTCCTGTTACTCGACGAGCCCTTCATCGGCGTTGCGCCGCTCATCATCCGCGATGTGATGGACGCTCTCGCGAAAATCGCCGCCGAAGGCATTACAATCGTATTGGTCGAGCAGAACATCCATCGCGCGCTGGAGTTCGTGGACCGCGCCTATGTCATCGAGAACGGACGAACGATTCTAGAAGGCACACGCCAGCAGTTGCTCGATGACGCCAGTTTCGGCGCGAAGATGCTCGGGCTGGACTGAGTTTAGAGCGCCGGACGTCGGCGAGTTCAACGAACTGGAGTCGCCGGAGGTTCCCTTGCAGCGCAACGCCATTTTGGAAGCTGATATCGTCGCCATTCGCGGGATGCGTCTGATGTTCGAGGCCGGCGTAGAACTGTCGCGTCAAGTCTGGCTCGATCAGGCCGGCTATTGCGATTTCGCTTTGCTCGCTTCCCCGGTTCATGATGGCCGTTACCGCTGGCGTGTTCGTTTCGAGGATTCCTCCTGCGCACTCGACGCGCGCGGGGATGCGACGCTTGCGGCGCGCCTTTGGGCGCTCATAGGCGATTGCCTTCCGGAGCCGCTCATCTGGTCGCTTTATATTGAGGTCGCCAGCGGCGATGCGGCTGACGAACGGCCGGGCCCGCCCATCCGCAATGCTCCCCCGGTTTTGCTCGCGGCATCGCGCCCATGATGCGGATCGGTCTTGCCGGCCTTGGAGCCGCAGCGCGCATGGTGCTGCCGATCTTCGCAACCGCCGATGGCTTTGAACTCGCAGCGGCCGCCGACGTGCGCCCCGAGGCCCGCGACGATTTCACAGCCACGTTCGGGCGGCCCGTTTTTGCCAGCATCGAGGACATGTGCAAGGGCGCGAAGATCGACGCCGTCTGGATCGAAACGCCCAATCAGCTTCACTGCGAACATGCCCTGACGGCATTCGCTCACGGCAAGCATGTGATCTGCGCGAAGCCGCTGGGAATCAGCCTCGATGAATGCGAGCGAATGATTGTAGCCGCGCAGCGGGCAGGCGTTCTGCTCGTTCAGGCCCATTGCCGCGCCATCGATCCGCCAGTGCTCGCCATGCGCGATGTCGTGGCTTCGGGCGCGCTCGGCCGTGTGATCCAGACCGAGACGTCGATCCATAACGACTGGCTGCAAAGGCCGCGTCTTGCCGAAGAACTGGATGAGAATATCGGCGGCGGCGTGCTGCTGCGCCAGCTTCCGCATCAGGTCGACATCGTCCGCGCGATCGTCGGCGCGAAGGTGACGGAAGTCTATGGTGCGACAGGCCGTTGGGATTCCGCCTTCGCGACCGAGGGGAATTATCTCGGCCTGATGAAGTTCGAGGGTGGGGCAAGCGCATCGGTCGCGTTCAACGGTTATGGCTGGTTCGACACCACCGAACTGACCTGGGGCATCGACGGACTGGGCCGGCGCAACAGGGTAAGCAAACCCGCGGCTGCACGCAGGGCGGGGCCAATGCCGGCGGCGGAAAAGTATGCCGCGACAGCAAAGCCGCCAGCATCTGCGCAGGACGGCTATGCGCCGATCTTTGGGCAGACCATAGTGTCCTGCGAATTTGGCTCCATCCGCCAGTCGCCCACCGGACTCATAATCTACAGCGCGAAAGGCCGTCGGCGGGTCGCTGCGCCCCCCAACATCGGGCGCCGGGCCGAGCTTCTGGCGCTTCGCCGCGCGATCGACTCAGGCGAGCCCGCATATCCTGATGGCGAATGGGGACGCGAGACCCTGCGCGTGTGCCTCGCGCTGCGGGACTCGGCGCGTACAGGCAAGCCAGTGGCCCCCTGAACGCCGTCAGCGATCTTCCAGCCCCAGCAGGTTACGTATCCGCGCGATGGTCGGTGCCGGCGTTGCATAGATCGCGTTGACCGTTGCGAGGATATCGCCGTGCGAAACGGGCCTGACATCGAGCCTTTGTTTCGCCATCTCGTCGAGGAAAACTGGATCGCGCACGGCCTCGTCGAAGGCCGCTCTAAGCGCCTGCGCCCGATCCGCCGGGATGCCTTCCGGCCCCATGACTGGGCGCATGTAGCTCAACGGCGCGTAGAGGACGCGAATGATATCGCGCTCGTCGTCGGATTTGGCGAGATCGGAAATATTGGGCACATCGCGCAGATCGGGATTGCGCCTGATTCCGAGTTGCAGCGGTATCACGATCTTCCCGTCGGAAACCTGCTGCTGCAGGTCGACCTTGATGGTCGAGCCCGGCAGACCGCATTGTCCATCAAGCTCCCCGCGCTCGGCGGCGAGCCGCACTTCGAACATGCCCCGATATCCCGTCACGATCCGGAAGCGATAACCGAAGATCGTGTTCAGGATTTTCCCGTCGATGGCCGACCCTCCCGTCGAACCTGTGGCCCCGATAACGATATCGCGTTTCTTGAGATCGTCGATCGTCTTGATGTCTTTCGCCCAGAAGGCGCAGGCCGTCGTATCGTCGGACACGCTGCCGATCCACGTGAACGTGCGCGGATCGTAATTCGCGCTTTTCGGTTCGAGCAGTGGCGTTGTCGTGCTTTGCGGATTTGATAGCGCCAGCGTCAGGCCGTCAGGCGCAGCCACCTTGGCTGCATAGGAAACCGCATTGATGCCGCCGGCGCCCGGCATGTTCTGGACGATGACACCAGGCGCACCCGGAATATATTGCCCCATGTGGCGGCCGAGCGTGCGCGCATAGAGGTCGAAGGTCGAACCGGGCGGATATCCCACAACGATCCGCACCACCTTGCCGCGAAAGAAATCCGCCGCGTCTTGCGCCGCCGCGCCTTGTACGGACGTCGCCGCGCAGACGGCAGCCGCAAAACCCAGATCGCGAAGCCGGATCATTCAGCCCTCCCATATTCCGGTTCATGTTCCGGAATTATAAGCGAATGCGTAGCGAACGCGCACCGGCCGCGCAATCGCGGCGGCGTGGGGCGTTGATTCCCGGAGCCAGCGGGCGCAAGTTAAAAGAAACTGCAATTTGGGGAAACGTCATGCTGACCGAAGCCGAGAACAGGACGCTGACCGAGATCGGCCCCGGCGCCCCCATGGGCGATCTGATGCGCCGGTACTGGCAGCCGGTCGCCGCAAAAGCCGATCTGGCGAAGCGCTGGACGATGCGCGTGCGCATTCTGGGAGAGAACCTCGTTCTTTACCGCGACAGGCAGGGCAATTACGGCCTCGTCGGAGAGTTCTGCCCGCACCGCGGCGCCTCGCTGGCCTACGGCATCCCGCAGCAGACGGGCCTGCGCTGCCCCTATCACGGCTGGCAGTTCGATGGCGAGGGGACCTGCATCGATCAACCCAACGAAACCCGTCACGCCTTGCTCGGCAAGAAGACGATCGCCGGATATCCTGTGCAGGAAATGGGCGGGCTTCTGTTCGCCTATCTTGGGCCTGCGCCCGCGCCGTTGCTGCCAAAGCTCGACGGCCTAGTGGCCGAAGGGGTCATCCGTCACGTTGGCCGCGCGATCATCCCGTGCAACTGGCTCCAGATCATGGAGAACTCCGTCGATCCCGTGCATGTCGAATGGGCGCATGGCGCGCTTCTCGAATTTCTGCATGAGGACGAGGGCCTGAAGACTCCGTGGTCGCGCAAACATGCGAAGATCGGCTTCGACGAGTTTGCGCACGGCATCATCAAGCGCCGCATGCTCGTCGGCCAGACCGAGGAACATTCGGACTGGAAGGTTGGCCATCCGCTTGTATTCCCGAACACACTTGCGGTCGGCGTCGGCGGCGGCGACTGGCAGGAATATCGTTTCCAGTTCCGGGTCCCCGTGGATGACACCAACACGCTGCACTTCTGGTATTCGGCCTATACCGTTCCGGCGGGCGCGCAGGTTCCCGAACATCTTCTTCGCGATACGCCCGTCTACGACGTTCCGTTTCTCGACGCACAAGGCGAGTATCTCCTCGATCTCGTCCATGCCCAGGACATCATGAACTGGGTGACGCAGGGCCCCATCGCCGATCGAACGAAAGAAAGCCTTGGAGCGAGCGACCGCGGTCTTGTCGTCTACCGCCGCATGCTCATGCGCGAGATGGAGAAGATAAAGTCCGGCCTCGATCCGATCCATACCTTCCGCGATCCGCAAGTTTACCCCGTGATAAACCTGCCTCTGGAAATAAAGGGCAACATGGCCGCGCGCGGCTTCGAACTGAACTTCCGCCAGCACATGACCGCGTTTTCTCCCATTGCCAACGATATTGTGGCTGTGTTCACCGGCACATCAAACAAGCAGCCGATCGCCGCCAGTTGACAGCTGCATGCGCGTTCAAAGTCGTGTGCGAATCGCTCGTCACTTTGGCGCATCGTGTTGCGCTCGCATTTTTGGATTCGGCAGCGAGAGAGAATCGGCATATTTAGTGAGCCCTCGATTTACCCGGATCGAACGAGGGTCGTGATGCAGACCGAAAAGCTTGTCGATGTTTTCGCTCTCAATGGACAGCGAATCGGCCGCTATCGTGTTGGACTGCCGGAACGTGGCGCCGAGAAAATTGCCGAACGCCGCGCCATCGAACAGGCGATCAGGGACGGCGACGCCGGCGAAAGCGACCGGCGCAAGCTGGTTGCTTTTGTTCGCAACTTGATCGTGCGCCACTAACAGAACATCTCGCCGGTTGGGTTTGAGCGGATCGCAGAGTTTTCAATCGCAGTTGCGTTGCGCCCTGAATTAAACGAGCACCGAAGTCCGGATGGAAGCTGCAAAGCCGCAAGAGGCCTCCTCGACCCGGCGCCGGTCCTTTCTGCTGGTCGCAGGCTGGTTGCTGGCGCTTCCCGGGCTCTGGGTCATTGCCAGCTTCGTGCTCCAGGGCTTTGTTTCGCAATGGGCTGGCTGCCCTTCGCCGACAGGAATGAACTTCCCGCCCTGTCCGCCGGGCTCGGCGGGCGCATTGGCCGACGCCATGCGCCAGACCGTACTCATAACGCTACTGGCGTCATTTGTCGGGATAGGGATGCTCCCACCGCTCTATAGCGCCGTGTTCGTGGCGTGGCGGTTGGCCAACGCGATCGAAGTGTGGCGATTGAAGCGGCAAGGAAAATGGCCAGCCTCGGTATCCACTGGTCGTGTTGTGGCCGTCGGGTTCTTTCTCTTTATGGCGCTGGCCATGGCCGCAGGCATGATCGCACGGATTTTGTCCGATGCGCGCAGCAGCAAAGCCGCCCTTGGCGAGTTCGGCGAAGGTATGCTTGGACTGGCTGCCATGGCGGCGCTCGCCTATGGCGTTTACAGGCTCGTTATTAAATTGCGACGCAGATAGCGCCTATTTGCATCGCGCCGGAAAGCGTCATGACCGACTTGCCGGCAGATCCTCAAAGTCCTGCGACCTGCATCTTCGCATCGTAAGCGGCCGGCACTTCCACCTGATGTTGCAGCATGATCTCGCGACGCTCGCGCGCCGACTGCATGATGGCGAGACAGACTTCCAGCGTCGCCATGCCCCAGCGCCCGTCGTGCCAAAGCGGTTCGCCATGCACGACGGAAGCGTAAAGCTCTTCCAGTTCCGCGCGACGCTGCACCATGCCGGTTTCGTGATCGGCGACGACGCGCAGATCGCGCTTGCCGCTGTCGTCATGCACGAAGACGCCGAATTTCGACTGGCGCAAATCCGCGCGATCGAGACTTGCGATGGCGAACCCCATGTCTTCGGGAATCCAGGGCGCGTTGTCGTCGTCGTAAAAATATTCCTTCTCGCGCGACCCGCCGATGCGGATGGATTGTTTTTCGCCGGTTTCGTCGCGCGTGCCGCTGCGCAATGCGGTGCGGATGGCGGCGCGCTGTTCGGCTGTATAAACGGCCTTGTCATGGCCCCACGGCACGAGTTCGGCGCCGACGAAATAGCCATAGCCATTGTGGACGATGGTCGCGGGCAGGCCGCTCTCGAATTCCATGAAGGCGGCGTAATAGCCGGGAATACTGCGCTCCTTCATCCATGCGCCGGTCTGTGCGCGCACGGAGCGCACGATGCCGCCGCCGAGCAGGCGCACGGTGTCGACCTGATGCGGCCCTTGCCGGTAGGGAATGCCGCCGCCCTGTGCGATGTCGAGTTCGTCGGCCGTACGCGGACGCAACATCCAGTCCGAATACGACCAGATGTTGAGCGCGCGCAGATCGCCGAACTTTCCCGATTGAATGACGCGGCGCATGGCGCGGATCGGCACCGTGAAGGCGCGCGTATGGCCGGCCAGCAATTTGATGCCGTATTTCTCGGCGGCTTCGACCATCCCGCCCGCCTCGGCGAGCGAGATCGCCATGGGCTTTTCGACGACGACATGCTTGCCATGTTTTGCCGCGAGGATGGCGTGCTCGGCGTGAAAGCGATTGGGGCTCGAAATCCACACCGCTTCCACATTGTCGTCGGCGCAAAGCTGCTCTGCGGTGAGATATGTCTTCGCTTCGGGGAAGCGCTCTCTGAACCGCACCAGCGTCTCCGGCACGACATCCGCGCCCGCGACGACTTCGATCGTGTCCATGGCCGCAATGGCGCGTAGGATTTCCGCGCCACCGACGCCGATGCCGATCATGCCGAGCCGCAGCTTCCGCGGCGCGGGGGTGTTGGACGTGCCGGACATATGACCTCCCGAAGCCGCCTTCAGACGGCCATCTTGATTTTGAGTTTGAGTGTAGCGGGGCTGTAAACAGACGCAAGCTGCGATATAGAACCGGCGACGCTGCAAGCAAACGAAGAAATTGCAAGACGGGAGAAGTTCATGGAATTCAGATATGTCGGCAAATCGGGCCTGCGCGTCTCCACGCTCGGCATCGGCTGCAATAATTTCGGCGGCCGCAGCGACGAAGAGTCTTCGCGTGCCGTCATTCACGCTGCGCTCGATGAGGGCGTGAATTTCTTCGACACGGCGGATGTCTATCCTGTTGGCAAATCGGGCGAGTCCGAAGCGATTATAGGCCGCGCCCTCGCAGGCAAGCGCCATGACGTGGTGATCGCCACGAAATTCGGCCTGCCCATGAAGCGCACGACATCGGGCAATTTCGGCGGCGCCAACGGTTCGCGCGGTTATGTGATGACGGCGCTGGAAGACAGTCTGAAGCGTCTGAAGACCGACTATATCGATCTCTATCAACTTCATTTCCCCGACCATCACACGCCCATTGAAGAAACTTTGCGCGCGTTCGACGATGCCGTCAGGCAGGGCAAGGTCCGCTATATCGGCATTTCCAACATGCCGACATGGCAGCTCGTCGACAGCCTTCACGCATCGGGTCGCATGGGCACGGAACGGTTTATCTCCAGCCAGAACCAGTACAGCCTGCTCGCGCGCGAAGTCGAAGCGGAACTTGTTCCCGCGCTACGCCATCATGGCCTGGGTCTCTTGCCGTTCTTTCCGCTCGCGGGCGGATTCCTGTCCGGCAAGTATCGCCGCAACATGCCCATGCCAGCAGGGTCGCGCCTGACGAAAACGCAAAATCTCGCCAACATGTTTCTGACGGACCGCAATTACGAGATTGCCGAGGGTCTCAAGGATTTCTGCGATGCGCGTGGCATCACCATGTTGCAGATGGCTTTCCGCTGGCTCTTGTCGCGCGATGTCGTGCCGAGCGTGATTGCAGGCGCGAGCACGCCAGCGCAGGTGCAGGAAAACGCCAAAGCCGTTTCAGCGACGCTCAGTGCCGACGATGTCGCGGAAATCGAGAAAATCGCGATGAACGCGCCGCACCAGTTCTGGGTTCATTGACGGCGCGGTTCAGTTTGCAGAGTCGAGAGCATCGGGCGAAAAAGTGGATACCGGTTTTCGCTAAACCGATGCTCTAATTATCGAGATGTTTCCGTACGGATTTGAAAACATCGTGGAACATGGCTTCGGTGAGAACGCCCGTGTTCGTATTGTAACGCGAGCAATGATAGCTGTCGAAAAGCGTGATCTCGCGGCCGTTGCAGTCGATCCGGTGCGTGGCGCCGTGGCCGAACGGATGTTGCGAGAGTTTGCGGTCGAGCGCGCGAATTGTGCTTTCGTGCGCAATGCGCCCGAGCGCGACGATGGCGCGCAGGGACGGCATGGCCGCAAGGGTTCGCGACAGGAACGGGCGGCACGCATTCATCTCGATCGGAAGCGGCTTGTTCTGCGGCGGCACGCAACGCACCGCATTGGTGATGCGGCAATCGACGAGCTCAAGCCCGTCGGCGGGGTCCGCGCGATATTCCCCTTGGGCGAAGCTATATTTGCCGAGCGTCGCGTAGAGGAGATCGCCGGCGTAATCGCCCGTGAATGGCCGGCCGGTGCGGTTTGCCCCGCGCACACCCGGAGCTAGCCCGACGATCAGCAGCCGTGCGTCCGCCGAGCCGAAGGATGGAACGGGCGCATTGTGCCATTGGGGTTCGGCGCGACGGTTTTCCTCGCGGTAGGTCTTCAGGCGAGGGCACAAAATGCAATTCCGGCCGGGTTCGCCGGCCGGAATTGGAGGTGCCGCTGCTGTCTGCGAAAGAGCCAAGCGAAAGGCTTAGTCTTCGTCGGCAGGCGCGAAATTGGTCGAACCGGGCGCCGGCATCTGCGCCGGGCGGCGTTCGCCCTGGAAGCGCTGGCGCTCGACGCGTTCGGCCGGATCGCGTCCGATCTTGCTGGACAGATGGATCAGGTCGACGAATTCGTCGGCCTGGCGGCGCAGCTCGTCGGCGACCATCGGCGGATGGGTGGTGATCGTCGAGACGACGGACACCCGCACGCCCTTGCGCTGCAAGGCTTCAACCAGCGAGCGGAAGTCGCCGTCGCCGGAGAAGAGCACGATGTGGTCGAGGTGCTCGGCCATCTCCATCGCGTCGACCGCAAGTTCGATGTCCATGTTCCCCTTGACCTTGCGGCGTCCCAGGGAATCCACGAATTCCTTCGTCGGCTTGGTCACGACGGCATAGCCGTTGTAATCAAGCCAATCGATCAGCGGGCGGATGGAGGAATACTCCTGATCTTCCACCAACGCCGTGTAATAGAATGCGCGGACCAGACGGCCGCGAGAATGGAATTCCTTGAGAAGCCGCTTGTAATCGATGTCGAAACCCAGCGACTTGGCCGTCGCATAGAGGTTTGCTCCGTCGATGAAGAGCGCAATCCTTTCGATGTCTGCCATTGAACTCGTCTCAACCTGTTGTTGTTGTCCCGTGTCGACCCAATTCCCCCGGAGCCCGCATCTGACGACCCTGACGAAATCCTGTGTTCCTTCCAACGCCTGCTGCCCAATCGGGCGACCCCGAAGCCCGACATGTATCTCGGATGTGACAGGTCAAGCTGTTTACCTACAGTTCGATCTCACAATATTGTCAAGACGACATTGTTGGAAACCAAGAAAATTGATGCAATCCTATGAGCTTGGCCTTGTCCGAACGAAGCGGTGCGGCAGAATTTGCCCTGCCGAACCGTCTGAAATCCAGGGCCCCGCCTCTTAGGGGAGGCGGGGTTGCGCTGCAACATGCTTTCGTGTACGCCCGCGGCTCATTTGCCGGAAATGTGCTATTGCTCACCTATGATGCACACAACCAGGAGGCAGCAATATGGCGCGTGTGACCGTTGAAGACTGTATCGACAAGGTCGACAACCGCTTCGAACTCGTTCTGATCGCCAGCCATCGCGCGCGGGCCATCTCGTCGGGCTCCCAGATCACCATCGACCGCGACAACGACAAGAATCCCGTCGTCGCGCTGCGGGAGATCGCCGATACGGCGTTGCGCCCGGACGATCTGCGTGAAGATCTCATCCACTCGCTGCAGAAGCACGTCGAGGTCGACGAGCCCGAGCAGGAGACGGCTCCCGCGCTGGCATCGGCCGGCGGCCTTGCGCCGTCGACCGACGATTCCGGCGACGTGCAGTTCGATCGCATGACCGAGGAAGACCTCTTGCGCGGTCTCGAGGGGCTCGTGCCGCCAGCCGAGACGGACGACGACGCCGAATAACCGGCGACTCCTTGCAATTCAGTCCAGAGCCCCGGCCAACCCCGGGGCTTTTTTCATGGCGTAGTCCGTTCCGCGTAAAGCCCGTTGATTTATCTTGTTTTGCGGGCATCGCAGCGCGATATTGAGTCCTGATCGATTTCCCAAGACCCTGAAGGAGTGCGGCCTGCAATGATGCGGCAATACGAACTCGTTGATCGCGTGCGGCGCTACAACCCGCACGTCAACGAGGAATTGCTGAACAAGGCCTATGTCTACGCCATGCGTGCCCACGGCACCCAGAAGCGCGCCTCCGGCGATCCCTATTTCACCCACCCGCTGGAAGTCGCCGCGATCCTCACCGATCTGCGCCTCGACGACGCCACCATCGTGGCGGCGGTCCTGCACGACACGATCGAGGATACGTCGGCCACCCGCGAGGACATCGAGAGGCTCTTTGGCAGCGAAATCGCCAATCTCGTCGATGGCCTCACCAAGATTGCCAAGCTTGATCTCGTCTCCAAGCGGGCCGAGCAGGCGGAAAACTTCCGCAAGCTGCTGCTGGCCGTCGTCGACGACGTGCGCGTGCTTCTGGTGAAGCTCGCCGACCGCCTGCACAACATGCGCACGCTGCAGTTCGTCTCACCGGAAAAGAGCGGCCGGATAGCGCAGGAAACGCTCGACATCTACGCGCCGCTGGCCGGCCGGATGGGCATGCAGGGGCTGCGGGAAGAACTGGAAGATCTGTCCTTTCGGACCTTGATGCCAGAGGCGCACGCGATGATCGTGACGCGCCTCGGGGACCTGCGGCGCCGCAGCGGCGAAAACATCAACCGCATCGTTACGGAGCTTTCGCAGGAACTTTCGGCGCGCGGCATCGACGCGGAGGTAACCCGCCGCGAAAAGGCTCCCTATTCGATCTGGCGCAAGATGGAGCGCAAATCGATCGCTTTCGAACAGCTGTCGGACATTTATGGATTCCGCATCGTCGTGAAAACCATTGATGAATGCTACCGCGCCATCGGCGTCGTCCATACCAAGTGGCCGACGGTACCAGGCCGTTTCAAGGACTATATCTCGACGCCCAAGCAGAATGACTACCGCTCCATCCACACCACGGTCATCGGCCCGGGACGGCAGCGCGTGGAACTGCAGGTTCGCACCGGCGACATGGATGAAGTCGCCGATTTCGGCATCGCGGCGCATGCGCTCTACAAGGACGGCAAGGCCGGCGATCTCGACGCGCTGACGCGCGAAAGCCGCTCCTACAAGTGGTTGCGCCACACCATCGAACTCCTGTCGGAAGGCGACAGCCCCGAGGAATTTCTCGAGCACACGCGGCTCGAGATGTTCCACGATCAGGTTTTCTGCTTCACGCCGAAGGGACGCCTCATCGCCTTGCCGCGCGGCGCAACGCCGATTGATTTCGCCTATGCCGTCCACACCGATGTCGGCAACACCGCCGTCGGCGCGAAGGTCAACGGCCGCATCGCGCCGCTTCTCTCCGAATTGCAGAACGGCGACGAGGTGGAGGTCGTCGTCGCAGCCGGACAGGTGCCGCCGCCGGCCTGGGAGTCTCTGGTCGTCACGGGCAAGGCGCGCGCCGCCATCCGGCGCGCCTCGCGCGACGCCATTCGAACGCAATATGCCGAACTCGGCCGGCAGATCGTCACCCGCGCCTTCGTGCGCGCCGGCAAAACCTATGAGGACGACAAGATCAGGGCCGTGCTGTCACGCCTGGCGCGTACGTCCGTCGAGGATGTGCTGGCCGCCGTTGGCCGCGGCGAAATGTTTTCCGGCGATGTCGTGAAAGCCGTGCATCCGGAATTCGTGCCGGTGCGGTCCGCGGGGGCCGTGGCGGAGAAGGGCGAGAAGGGCTGGTTCGGCTTGAAAAAGGCGGCGAGCCTGGTCTTCAAGATTCCCTCCGCCAAGGAGGACGCGTCGGACGCCATTCCCATCCGCGGCCTCGGCAGCGACCTGCCTGTGCGCTTTGCGCCGATCGGCGGCGCCGTTCCCGGCGACCGTATCGTCGGAATTCTGACGCCCGGCGAAGGCATCACCATTTACCCGATCCAGTCGCCGGCGCTGATGACATTCGACGATCATCCCGAGCGCTGGCTCGACGTGCGCTGGGACATCGACGAGCACGATACGCGGCAATATCCCGCCCGCATCCAGGTCTCCGCCATCAACGAGCCGGGCACGCTCGGCCTCATAGCAACGGTGATCGGAGAAAGCGGCTCCAATATCGACCATGTCGAATTCATCACGCGGTCCAGCGACGTGCGCGACGTCGTGCTCGACATTGAGGTGCGAGACCTGAAACATCTCAGCTCGATCATCTCGCAATTGAAATCGAAATCGGTCGTGTCGAAAGTCGAGCGTATCAACGGGTGATGCTGTGAATGGGTCTCGCTGTGTAGGGAGATGTTGGTGAGTTTCCTCAACGCTATCCTCTTCCATGCCAGAGCGACTCCGAACAGTGCGGCCATGGTCTTGTCTGACCGCATCGTGACTTACGGCATGTTGTTGCAAGCTGTGGATGGGATGGCCTATCGGCTGTCTCGACAGGGCCTGAAGCCGCGCGACGTTGTTGCCGTTCATATCGAAAATCCCGTACGTCACCTTGTGGCTCTGTTCGCGCTTTACCGCGCCGGACTGATTGCGGCGCCCGGCGCTCCGCTTTCCAACCAGTCGGCAGAAAACCCGCCGGTAGCAGCTCTTCTTTGCGAAACGATATTTCCAACCGGCGCAATACGCGCCATCGTTGCGGGCGACGACTGGTACGCGCCTGCAAGCACTGCATTGCCGGAGGAGCAACACTTCGGTTCCGACGATATCTTTCGTTACTCGTATTCCTCCGGCGCGACGGGCAAGCCCAAGGCTGTTGGCATGACGCTTCGCATCAGCGAAGATCGCAGCATTCAGCGCATGTCCATGACTGCAGGACTTACCGCTTGCGATCGGGTCCTTTGTCTTCCCGGAGTCGCCGGTAATTGGGGCTTTCGCCTTGCGTTGCAGGTTCTGAGCGCTGGCGGACTTGCGGGATTTGCGTCGTCGGCCGTCGAAGCCGTACAGATGATTGAACTTTATGGCATGCGCTATGCTGCAGCTTCAACTCATCAATTGCGCGAGATGATCGCCGCGATAGATCGTGCGCCACGGACGCTGGAAACCCTTCGTCTCATCGAAACCGGAGGTAGTCTCGTCGGGAGTAGCCTGCTGGCGGACGCGGAAGCAGCCTTTTCGTGCCGCATCCTTTCAAACTACAGCGCGACGGAATCCGGCGTGATCGCTTATGGATTGCGGCAGATGTTGCACAAGACCGAGAATGCCGTGGGTCATGTCGCGCCCTGGGCGCGTGTTCGCATCATTGGGGACTCCGGAGAAGGTCTTGGTCCGGGTACGGAAGGCACGATCCTCGTTCGCACGTCGAGTATCGCTTCAGGCGCAGGCGAGGACGATCAGTGGTTTGCGACAGGCGACCGCGGCGCCTTGACCGCAGAAGGACTGCTGACGGTCACCGGACGGGCCAATCAGGTGATCAATGCAGGAGGCGTAAAGTTTGCGCCGGAATTGGCGGAAGATGCGCTAATGGCGCGTGGCGATCTCATTGACTCCGCTGTCGTGCAGATGCCCGATAGCGGCGAGGTGTGGCTGGCCCTTAAACCGAAAGACCGGGTCAACCCCTTGGCGATTCTGGAATGGTCGGCAAAGCGAGGTTGGCCGCTGGACAGGATCGCGGAAGTCGATTCCATCCCGAGAAGCGCGACGGGGAAAATCCTTCGCGCCGAACTCGTTGGGCTAATTAGCCAACGATTTCCAGCCGTTCAGAAGCGGTAGTTGAAGCCCGTCCGCACGATGGCGGCGCTGTCCCTGAAGCCGAATTGATAGGTGCCGAGATTGGTGGTGGGAAAACGGGCCGTCCGGTTTTCAAGGCCGACGTAAAGCCCTTCCAGTTTTACCGACCAGTTCTGGTTGAGGGCATATTCGATGCCGGCGCCCGCGACCCACCCGAAACGCCAGCCAGATTGGCGGAAGTCGAATGTTGTGAAGCCCGTGGCGAAGTGGCGCGTGCCTACATTGGCTGTCGCGATACCGCCGGTGACGTAAATCAGCGCACGATCAAGCGGGACGCCGATGCGCAGGCGGGCCGTCGCGATCCCATCGAGATTGGACGAATAGGTCCCCACCGCGGGGAACACGAAGGCGTCGAACTGCGACCGCTTCGATGCGGACACCAGACCGGCATCCAGTTCTACGCCCGTGATGAGGGACCCGAATTGCCAATTATAGCCGGCATTGACGCCGCCATAAAAGCCGCCGACCGTTTGACTGAAGCGCGTCGGTCCGAAGGCGAACGGGGCTGCCCGGACATCATTGTCATTCCAGGCGAAACCGACATTTGCGCCGACGTATAAGCCGGTCCAGGTAAAAACCGGCGCGGGCTGGGCGGTTGCGAGGCCGGGAAGGAGCGCGCCGGCAGCGGCCGTCAGAGCCCAAAATCCGCCGATGGATTTCGCATGTGTCATAGAAAATCCTTCTGAGCCCACCGGACTCAATTCTTGACTGTCACCCCAAGCGTAACTGGTAGCAGCTTGGACGAGCAATAGTTCAGCTCGAAAATTGCCCAATCCGGCCAGATTTTGGCCTATTTTTCTGAAGAAAGTTGCGCTGTTGCAACAAATTACGGGTCCTAAATCAACATTTCGGCGCATCCGGCCGCCCAAGCGAAGCGCTAGAAGAAGACCGTTCGAAAATGCTATGGCGCGGTCCAGAATTGGGTGCCAAGGAGTTGTAAGATTAGATTCCCCGACACAGTGACGGCTCATACAAAATACAAATGAAAAACGCCAAATACACGCGCGTGCTGCGCTTCTGCTGGCACTACTGGACGCTCTGGCCGACGCTCTTCTTTGGCGTCCTGCTGGCGCGGCTACTGTCGACGCTCATCGACGTCGCCGTGCCCTGGGCTTCCGGCGCGCTTATCGACGCCGTCGCCGCCGGCGCGCGCGACAATCCGGGACCGGCCATACGCGCGGCCGCGATCTTCATCGGAATCGGCGCAGTCTTCGCTTTGGCGCGCAATTTCGTCGCCTTTCTCGTCAATCGCCTGAGCGCCCGCTCGATCACGGCCATCGGCCGAGAGGCTTTCGCCAAGGTGCAGCGATTTTCCGCCGATTGGCACGCGAATTCCTTCGCCGGCGCTACGGTCCGCAAGATCACGCGCGGCATGACGGCCTACGACACGTTTACCGACACGGTTCTTTTCGGCCTTTTGCCGTCGTTCATCGTCGTGACCGGCGTGAGTGTCGCCTTCTGGTGGCGCTGGCCGGTGCTCGGCGCGATCGTTGGCGGCTCAATTGTTTTTTACGTGACCGTGGTGGTCCTGATATCCGTCTATTATGTGCGGCCGGCCAATGTCGCGGCGCGCGAATGGGATTCGCGCATGAGCGGCACGCTCGCCGATTCCGTGACAGCCAACGCCATCGTGAAGAGCTTCGCCTCGGAAGAGCGCGAGGACAAGCATTTCGCAGGCGTCGCGCACAACTGGGAATGGCGCGCCATCCGTTCCTGGGATCGCAGCGTCGTCAGCGGACTCGTGCAGTCCGTCATGCTGGTGGGGTTGCAGACGGCGATGCTCGGCACGGGCCTGATGTTGTGGAGCGAAGGCAAGGCAACTCCCGGCGACGTTGCAACGCTCATCGCAACGCAATTCCTGATCAACGGCTATCTGCGCGATATCGGGCAACATGTCCGCACCGTGCAGCGCACAGTAAACGATATGGACGACGTGCTCGATTTTCGCGACGCCACCTTGCAGGTCGCGGATGCGGCGAATGCGAAGCCCATCGAAATCAGCCGTGGCGAAATCGTCTTCGACAAGGTGACCTTCCGTTACGAGGGACAGTCGCGCGCGCTCTACGAGGATTTCTCGCTGGTCATTCCGGCGGGACAACGGGTCGGCCTCGTCGGGCCGTCCGGCGCCGGCAAGTCGACCTTCGTCAAGCTGATCCAGCGTCTCTACGACGTGCAGGGCGGCGCGATCAGGATCGACGGCCAGAACGTCGCGGAAGTGCAGCAGGCTTCGTTACGCGAGGCAGTGGGACTGGTGCCGCAGGAGCCAATCCTGTTCCACCGCACGCTCGCGGAAAACATCGCCTATGGGCGGCCCGACGCAACGCTCGACGAAATCGAGGAAGCGGCGCGGCTCGCCCATGTCGATCTCTTCGTGAAGGATCTGCCCAAGGGCTACGATACGCTCGTCGGCGAACGTGGCATCAAGCTATCGGGCGGCGAGCGCCAGCGAGTCGCCATCGCGCGCGCCATTCTGGCGGGCACGCCCATTCTCATTCTCGACGAGGCGACCTCCAGCCTCGATTCCGTGTCCGAACTTTACATCCGCCAGGCGATCGAGCGCCTGTCCGCAGGCCGCACGACCATCGTTATCGCGCACAGGCTGTCGACGATCCAGCGGCTGGATCGCATTCTCGTCTTCGAGGAGGGTCGCATCGTCGAGGACGGCGTCCATGCCGATCTCATGCAGCGGCCGGACGGCGTCTACAGGCGGTTGCTCGAAACGCAAATCAAGGCGGGCGAAATCGCCGAGGCCGCGGAGTAGCGGGCCGCTCTTCGGGGCCGGGACGATTCGTGGTATTGATCGGGCATGAAACGGGATCAGGCCATACGCGAACTCGTTAAGCGCGAGCACAAGCTGCGCGAAATGGGCGCGCGTGCGCTTTTTCTATTCGGCTCGACGGCGCGCGATGGCGCAAATGAAACCAGCGATCTCGACGTGTTCATCGACTACGACAAGGAAAGCCGCTTCAATGCTTTCGATCTTGTGGGAATAAAGCTTTTCCTGGAGGAAGAGCTGCGGGCGAATGTCGATCTCACGACGAGGAATGGGTTGCACCCGGCGTTACGCGACCGGATCATCAAGAGTTCCGTCAGAGTATTTTGATGTCTCGCGAAGTGCTTCATGTTCTGATCGACATTCTCGCCGCCATCGAATGGATCGAGAATTTCACGTCTGGACATGACGAAAGCTCGATGATTGAGGACATGAAGTCCTACTTTGCGGTTCAGAGATGCCTTGAAATCATATCCGAAGCCAGCCGCGCCATACCTGCGGACCTGCAGGAACTTCGTCCCGAAATTCCCTGGGCGCGCATTCGGGCATTCGGAAACGTGATGCGTCATGAATACGACGGGATAGCGCCTGATCTCATTTGGGGTGTCGTCGTCGATGAATTGCCCCGATTGAAACAAGCAATCGTTTACTTGCGAGAAAAGTGTCAATGACAAATGCGATCCGCCTCGGCGTGAACATCGACCATGTCGCCACCGTCAGGAATGCGCGCGGCGGCAAACTGCCCGATCCAGTCAGGGCCGCGCAAATCGCCATCGACGCCGGCGCCGATGGCATCACCGCGCATTTGCGCGAAGATCGCCGCCATATCATGGACGACGACATCGTCCGGCTGCGCAAGACCATTTCGAAGCCGCTCAACCTCGAAATGGCGGCGACGATGCAGATGCTGGATGTCGCCTTGCGCACGAAGCCGCATGCGTCCTGTATCGTGCCGGAAAAGCGCACCGAGCGCACGACGGAGGGCGGGCTCGATGTCGTCGGCGGGCGCGAACACCTGATCCCCTTCGTCGACCAGTTGAAGCGCGCGGGCATTCGCGTCTCGCTCTTCATCGAACCCTCCATCGATGCGCTGGATGCATCGAAAGCGATCGGCGCCCCGGTGGTGGAACTGCATACGGGCGCGTGGTGTCACGCGCTTGCGGAGGGTCAGGCGGCAAAGGCCGACCATGAATTCGGCAGAATTCGTGTCGCCGCAGCCCATGCCGCCGAAATCGGTCTGGAGTGCCATGCCGGTCACGGCCTCGATTTCGAGAGCGCGCGCAAGATTGCGGGCTTGCCGCAGATCGTCGAACTCAACATCGGACATTTCCTGATGGGAGAAGCGATCTTTTCGGGCCTTCCCGATGTCATCGCGAGAATGCGCAGGGCGATGGACGAAGGCCGGGGCGTTTTGGGATGATGCGCTCATGATCATCGGCATAGGCTCGGATCTCTGCGACATCAGGCGGATCGAGGATTCGCTCGAACGCTTTGGCCAGCGTTTCGTCGACCGATGCTTCACGCCTGTCGAACAGGTTAAGTCCGACAAGCGCGCCGCGCGCGCAGCCTCCTATGCCAAGCGTTTCGCAGCGAAGGAGGCCTGCGCCAAGGCGCTGGGCACCGGCATCCGCAAGGGCGTTTACTGGAAGGACATGGGAGTCGTGAATCTCGCCTCGGGTCAGCCGACCATGTCGCTGACGGGTGGCGCGGCGGAACGTCTCGCGGCCATCACGCCCTCAGGCCATCGCGCCGTCCTGCATCTTTCCATCACCGACGATTATCCGCTTGCGCAGGCTTTCGTCGTGATCGAAGCTGTGCCGTTACGCACCGCGGATTAGCAAGCGCATTGCCATCCTTGCGCACACGGGCGTGTCGTCCCGGAGGATGCATCACATGGCCAATGCGACAACCACGAGTGCGGGCAAGGAGCGCCGCTCGCTCCTTCTGGCGGGAACGCTCGGCTTCATCCTGTTTCTGGGATTGCTCGCGGTCGTCCCGCAAATCGGGCTGATGTTTCGCATTCATACGGTGCCCGCAGGTTCGATGCTGCCGACCTACAAGACCAAAAGTTACATCGTTACGAACCTCGCCGCTTACGGCTATTCCCGTTACTCCTTCGACTGGGTGCGATTGCCGATCTCCGGCCGCATCCTCGCCGGCGCGCCCGCCCGCGGCGATGTCGTGACTTTCCGAATTGGCGATGGGCGCGACGAAATCATCTATTTCAAGCGCGTCGTCGGACTGCCGGGCGACAAGATACAGCTTGTGAAAGGCCGGCTGCATATCAACGGCGTCGCCGTCGACCGTGAGCCCCGGTCGGACATCATGATCGACGATTTCGGGCGCAAGAAGACGGCTGTGCGCTGGCAGGAGACACTGCCTGGCGGCGCTGCCTATGACATCGTCGAGATGGAGGGCGACAGAGGTCCCTTCGACAACACCAGGGTTTTCGAGGTGCCGGCGGGACATATCTTTGTCATGGGCGACAACCGCGACAATTCCGCGGATTCGCGTATTGAGCGGGCGCAGGGCGGTATCGGTTTTGTCCCCATCGAGCGCATTTCCGGCAAGGTCATCGGGACATTCGATCTGAACGACTAGCCCACCCGGTTTTCACGCGGCTCCATGACTTGCGCGGCTTGGCGGGGCAGGGGGCAAAAGGTATAGGTGCGCCTGCGCCAGTCCCGCAGTGTAGAATCGGGGTCCGGCAATCTGAAGCGGCAGAATTTTACGGAAGGCGGAACGGGTGGCGCAATCCAAGCAAGACGGTGGCATTGTCGATACCATCAAGGTTATCATTGAGGCGCTGCTCATCGCCCTGGTGATCCGGACAGTCCTCTTCCAGCCCTTCAACATTCCCTCGGGTTCGCTGATCCCGACGCTGCTTGTCGGCGACTACCTCTTTGTTTCCAAATACGCTTACGGTTATTCCCGGCACTCGATCCCGTTCAGCCCGAACATATTTTCCGGCCGCATCTGGGGAGCGCCGCCCAAGCGCGGCGATATCGCCGTGTTCAAGCTGCCGAGCGATGGTTCCACCGACTACATCAAGCGCGTCATCGGCATGCCCGGCGACAAGATCCAGATGATCGAGGGGCGGCTCTACATCAACGGTGTCATGGTGCCGCGCGAGCCGGTGAAGGAAATCGTCTCGACCGACGTCTTCGGCCGCGAGCGGCCCCTGCCGACCTATCGCGAGACGCTGCCGGGCGGCGTGAGCCACCTCATCATCGAGCGCGACGGCGACCGCGGCACGTTCGACAATACCGGCGTCTTCGAAGTGCCGCCGGGCCATTACTTCATGGTCGGCGACAACCGCGACAATTCCACCGATTCCCGCGAATCCCCGCAAAATGGCGGCGTCGGCTTCGTGCCTTACGAGAATTTCGTCGGGCGGGCCGAAATCATCTTCTTCTCCGTCAAGGATGGGGAAGCCGCCTGGCAGGTCTGGCGCTGGCCCTGGTCGGTCCGCTGGGACCGCCTTTTCTCCACGGTCCGGTGAGATGGCGCGCAGGGCTAAGCCCTCGATCCCGGCGCTGGAGGAGCGCCTCGGCTACAACTTTGCAAATCGCACCCTGCTCGAGCAGGCCCTGACCCATGTCAGCGCCATCAATTCGGGCCGGCTACGGTCGGAATCCTATCAGCGTCTCGAATTCCTCGGCGACCGCGTTCTCGGCCTCACCGTGTCCGAGATGCTGTTTGCGCACTTCCCAAAGGCGACCGAGGGGGAAATGTCGCGCCGTCTCGCCGAACTTGTGAGACTCGAAACCTGCGCCGAAGTCGCGGAGGAATGGGGCCTCAGCGATTGGCTGCGTCTCGGCGCGGGCGAAGCCAGCACCGGGGGCGCCCGCAAGGCTGCAATTCTCGGCGATGTGTGCGAAGCTCTCATCGGCGCGGTTTTTCTGGACGGCGGTTATGCGCCGGCGCGCGCGCTGGTGGAAAAGGGCTGGGCGCAGCGCATGCAGCAGCCGCGCCGCCCGCTGCGCGACCCCAAGACATCGCTGCAGGAATGGGCGCAGGCGCGGGGAAACCCGCCGCCTGTCTATCGCGAGATCGAGCGCGCCGGGCCGGCGCACAAGCCGGAATTCACCATCGCCGTCGATGTCGAGGGCTTTGCCTCCATCGAGGCGCGCGGCGCATCCAAGCGCGCGGGGGAACAGGCTGCTGCCCGCGCGTTTATGCAGCGAGAGAACATCAAGGAGGGCAAGGAGTGAGCGAAGGCATGGAAGTGGCGCAAGGAACCGGACAGACGCGATGCGGCTTCGTCGCGCTGATCGGCGCGCCCAATGCCGGCAAGTCGACGCTCATCAACGCCCTCGTCGGCAGCAAGGTCTCCATCGTCTCGCGCAAGGTGCAGACGACGCGCACGCAGGTGCGCGGCATCGCGATGAAGGGCGATGCGCAGGTGATCCTCGTCGACACGCCCGGCATCTTCAAGCCGAAGCGCCGCCTCGATCGCGCCATGGTGACATCGGCCTGGGGCGGCGCCGGCGACGCGGATGTCGTCTGCCTGCTTGTCGATGTGCGCAAGGGTCTCGATGAAGAGACCGAAGCGATCGTCGACAAGCTCGGCGATGTGCGTCAGCCGAAGTTGCTCGTGCTCAACAAGATCGACACGCTCGAGCGTTCGAAACTTCTGCAACTCGCGCAGAGCCTGAACGAGAAGGCGAAGTTCGAAGCCACTTTCATGATCTCTGCGCTCAACGGCGACGGCGTCGACAGATTGCTCGAGGATATCGCCGCGCGCGTAAAGCCCGGACCCTGGCTCTATCCGGAAGACCAGATTTCAGATGCGCCGCTGCGCTCGCTCGCCGCCGAGATCACGCGCGAAAAGCTGTTCGAGCGCTTGCACGACGAATTGCCGTATCAGCTCACCGTGGAGACGGAGAGCTGGAAGGATTTGCCGGACGGCAGCGCGCGCATCGAGCAGACGATCTATGTGACGCGCGAAAGCCATCGCAAGATCGTCATCGGCGAAGGCGGGCGCGTGCTCAAATCCGTCGGCAGCGCCTCGCGCAAGGAGATCGGCGAAGCGGCGGACCAGAAGGTCCATCTCTTCCTGTTCGTGAAAGTGCGCGAAAACTGGGTCGACGATCCCGAACGCTACCGCGAGATGGGCCTCGAATTTCCCAGGAATTGAGCGGCAAAGGTCCAAACGGGATGGAAGCGCAGGAAGGCGGGCCAGCCACCCCCGAAAAGATCGTTCGCGGCACGCCAGCCTATCGGCGCACGTCGCTTGCGATCTTTTCCTGCGGCTTCTCGATCTTCGCCATTCTCTATTGCACGCAGCCGATTCTGCCGCAGCTCGTGCAGGAGTTTTCGGTAACGCCCGCGCAGTCTTCGCTGGCCCTGTCGCTCACGACGATCTCCATGGCGATCGCGATGCTCTTTGCGAGTTCGCTGTCGGAAGGCTGGGGCCGCAAATCCCTCATGCTCGGCGCATTGATCTCGTCGTCGATCTTCACGCTCGCGCTCGCATTCGCGCAGGAGTGGAACCAGATTCTCTGGCTGCGCGCGCTGGCCGGCGTAGGCCTCAGCGGCATGCCCGCTGTCGCGCTCGCCTATCTCGGCGAGGAAATGGACAAGGGCTCGGTCGCACCCGCTGTGGGGCTTTATATCGGCGGCGGCGCTGTCGGCGGCATGTCCGGCCGTCTCGTCACGTCTTTTCTCGCCGACTATGGCAGCTGGCGTCTCGCGATGGCGGCGCTTGGCGTTCTCGGCCTCATGTCGGCGCTGGTCTTCTGGCGCGCGCTTGAGCCGTCACGCTTCTTCGTGCCGCGCAAGGTCGCACTCGGCGCGATGACGCGCAGCCTCCTTGGCCATTTCCGCAATCCCGGCATCGTGCTGCTGGCCATTGCAGGGTTTGTTATGCTCGGCGGCTACATGGCGCTGTTCAACTATATCGGCTTTCGCCTGCAAGGCGCGCCGTTCAACTGGAGCCAGACGGCGGCGGGGCTGATCTTCGTCGTCTATCTTCTTGGATCGGTCGGCTCCGCGCATATGGGTGCGCTTGCGGCGCGTTACGGACGCGGGCGCATGCTGATGGCGACGCTCGCGATTTCGCTCGCCGGTCTGGCGCTGATGACGCCCGACAATTTTTTGATCATAGCCGTCGGCCTTGCCGTTATGACCTATGGCTTCTTCGGCGCGCATTCGATCTGCAGCGGCTGGGCGCCCGCGCTTGCAGTCCGCGACAAGGCGCAGGCCTCTTCGCTCTATCTCTTGCTCTATTACATCGGCGGCGGCGTCGCCGGCTCCATGGGCGGCATATTCTGGCAGATGAACGGCTGGAACGGCGTCGCGCTATTTTCGGCCGTGCTATATGTACTGGCCTTCGCCATCGCATTCGCCATGACGCGTTTCGCTAACACTCAATAGGTGCCAGCTTCCGATGGAATGGCGCGACGAAGGATTGATCATCGGTTTGCGCAAGCACGGCGAGACCAGCGTCATCGTCGAGCTTATGACGCGCGCCCATGGCCGCCATCTCGGCATCGTCAAGGGCGGCCGCTCCAAGCGTCTGCAACCCGTATTGCAACAGGGCAATAGCCTCGATGTCGTCTGGCGCGCGCGCCTTGAGGAACATCTCGGCCTCTACCAGGTCGAGGAATCGCGCACCCGCGCGGCCCGTCTCATGGAAAGCGGCATGGCGCTATCCGGCCTCGGTCATATCGGCGACCTTCTGCGCCTGCTGCCCGAGCGCGATCCGCACGAAAATCTCTTCGCCATGGCCGAAGCTCTGGCCGATCATCTCGACCGGATCGACCTCGCGCCGCAACTCATGGTGCGCTTCGAACTGGAAATTCTGCGAGACCTCGGCTTCGGCCTCGACATGAGCGAATGCGCCGCAACGGGCACGCGCGAGGATCTTGTTTACGTGTCGCCGAAATCGGGCAGGGCGGTGTCGCGCGGCGCGGGCGAACCGTGGAAAGACAGGCTGCTCGCGCTGCCGGATTTCCTGCTGAAGGACTTTGGCGCGCTGGAGAGCATCGACGAAGGCGATGTTCGAAACGCTTTCCGTCTCACGGGCTATTTTCTGGAGAGAAACGTCTTCGGCCCCAGGCAGATCGGCCTGCCGGACGGAAGAGCGCGATTTCTGGCCTCGGCCTTCGGCTCTGACGTGTAAAAACGGATTATTCGCAGACCTTGCGCGCGACGGTACCGGAAACGCCATAGCCGTCGTCGACCGCGACCTGCACGATGCGGCAATTGCCGCTATCCTGCGCCGCCTGAACCTTGCCGGTTTGCGAGGACGCAGCGAGAAGAACAGCCGCCAGCGCCATCGCCGCCACCAGTCCCGAGAACGTCATCAAACGAACCATTGTTCTGCTCATCTGCATGGAGCGGACCAATCCCCCTTGGCCGGTCATCGCTCATGACCGGACAATAACCTTTGAAACTGTGGATGATGTGCGCGGGCGCACACGAGATGACCGCCGTGTAAGTGCTTCGCGGCAAGGCGGCTAGTGCATTCCTGCAACACTGCGCCCGAATGCTGCTAGTAACCTGAATTTAGACGGTAAACTGTGCAGTGGCGCGGCGCGAAAACCGAGCCCCCGCAAGGCTTTCGGCGGGCCGGGCGCCGGCTATTTCCTCCCGCTCCTCACGGACAGAATCCGCAGGACCGTGAAGAAGACGACCGCGAGCCAGAACAGGGAGGCGATCAGCAGTTCGACGGCAAAGCGGGTCCAGAACAGCACCGGCGTCTCCGAACGCCTCACGCCCCCGTCACGAATGCCGATGCGCTCGAAGCCCAGCCCCTGCCAGACCTCGTATGTTGCCAGGAAGCCAAGGGCCGTGGCGATGATGATGAGAGCGAAGAGGGCAAGACGCTGCTTCATGGGTGCTCCGGCAGGTGATCGCGAGCGCTAGCGCAGCACATAGTCGGAGTTCTCGCCGAGACGCTCGCAAGCTTGTGCAATCATGTTTTCGACGATGCGCGCGGCGGGGGGCGCGGCCTGTATGACACCCGACACTTCTCCCATCAGCACGCCGGTATTATCGGCGTCGCCCCTGCCAAAAGCACTCCAAAATTTTTCGCTTTCGGAATCTATGGATGCCTCCAGTTCACGTTCTCGCCCATGCCATTTGCCGACGAAACTGTTCTTCAATACGCGGACAATGAATTCGGAATTCGGCCAGTAACGCTTTCTCGCGACATCGACTGAAATTGACTTCATCGTGGAATCGCCATCGGCAGCGATGATCGCGCGACGAAACCCTTCCGGAGCTTCTGACTCTGCGCTAGCGACAAAGCGCGTGCCAACCAGTACCCCCTCGGCGCCGAGCATTAGAGCTGCCGCGAGACCGCGCCCGTCTCCAACGCCGCCAGCTGCGACTAGAATCGTCTCCGGCGAATGTTTCGCTAGGTAATCCGCTGCCTCTGGAACGAGGGTGAAAGTACCGCGATAGCCGCTGTGGCCTCCCGCTTCGCAGCCCTCAGCAACAATGATGTCGGCGCCGGCATCGACCGCTTCGCGCACGTATTTCATGCCCTGTACCTGGCAGATCAGGGGAATGCCCTGGCTCTTGATGCGCGATGCGTGCGGTTCCAGCTCACCGAAAGAAAGCATCAACGCCGCGGGGTGCTTGGCCAGCGCTTGTTCGAGCAATTTTGGATTTTGCGCCACGGACCAGGTGATGAAGCCGCAGCCCACCCGCGCGTCGCCCGCCGCGGCGAATTGCTGCTCTAGCCATTCGGAGTCGCCGTAGCCGCCGCCGATAATCCCCAAGCCGCCGGAATTCGACACGGCGGCGGCGAGACGGCCCCCCGCCATAACGCCCATTGGGGCCAGCAAGATTGGATGTTTGATGCCCAGTCGCTTATTTAGACGTGTTTGCAACTGCATGGCTGCCTCGGTCGCGAACGCACCTGATTTGCTTTCGAGCATAGGTCGCATTTTGGCGCAGGAAACGAAAATTGCAGAGTCCGAGAATACGGCACTCTACGTGCTGGGCCAGTGCTGCACAGTATTGACAAATTCTGAAAATATTCCTATATGACTTTAATCCTATCCACGAGGGGCCGGTCGCGAGCGGTCGTTTCAGGCGGATGGGACCGGCGCCTGGGGGTCGTGTTCACCGGACATGGCGTGCGGGCCGGACCGCCAGCACGCATGGGCCGCAAGGCTCATGCCGATTCCCGTTGCACCGCCATTGGCGTTGTATTCCCAGGGTTTGGCGGACCCCGCAAAAAGCCGGATCGCGGGACGCTGGTGCGCCAGACCATCCCTATCCTTACAGGCCGCGCCAGCGTCCCGTGACCCTTCTCAACCCGCCCTTCGTCGAGGCGCGGGGACGTTTTTCCGCGTCCGGTCGAAGCCCGCGCCGCACGCGCACAAAACAAGAACTTGTTTCGAATCGTCCCGTCATTTAGGCCACGGTCATGGGCAAGCCAGTCGATCCAAAATCCATTCCGCCGGGCCCCGACGGGGGCGCCGAACTCGTCAATCTCAAGGATGCGCTCGAGGAGCGCTATCTCGCCTATGCGCTCTCCACCATCATGGGCCGGGCGCTGCCGGATGCGCGCGACGGGCTGAAGCCTGTTCACCGCCGCATCCTATACGGCATGCAGATCTTGAGGCTCGATCCCGGCACGGCCTTCAAGAAATGCGCAAAGATCGTCGGCGACGTGATGGGTTCGTTCCATCCGCACGGCGATCAGGCGATCTATGACGCGCTCGTGCGTCTCGCGCAGGATTTTTCCTCGCGCTACCCGCTGATCGATGGGCAGGGCAATTTCGGCAATATCGACGGCGATGCGCCCGCCGCCTATCGCTACACCGAAGCGCGGATGACCGACATCGCGGCGCTGCTGCTCGAAGGCATCGACGAAGACGCGATCGACTTCCGCGAAAACTATTCCGGCGACCAGAAAGAGCCTGTCGTTCTGCCGGCGGCCTTTCCGAACATGCTGGCCAATGGCGCGCAGGGCATCGCCGTGGGCATGGCGACATCCATTCCGCCGCACAATCTCGCCGAACTCTGCGACGCGGCGCATTATCTCGTCACGCATCCCAATGCGAATTCCGATCAGCTCTTCTCCTTCGTGCAGGGGCCGGATTTCCCGACCGGCGGCGTCATCGTCGACGACAGCGAGACGATCAAGGAGGCCTATCGCACCGGGCGCGGCTCCTTCCGCGTGCGCGCACGATGGGAGAAGGAAGACGCGGGCCGCGGCACATGGGTCGCCGTCGTCACCGAAATTCCCTACATGGTGCAGAAGTCGCGACTGATCGAAAAGCTCGCGGAACTCCTGAACGACAAAAAGCTGCCGCTCGTCGCCGACATCAGGGACGAATCCGCCGAGGACGTGCGTATCGTCATCGAGCCGCGCGCGCGCACGGTCGAACCTGAAATCATGATGGCGACGCTGTTCAAGCTCTCCGAGCTCGAAACGCGCTTCTCCATGAACATGAACGTGCTGGTTGACGGCAAGGTGCCGCGCGTCGTGTCGCTGTCCGACGCGTTGAAGCAATGGCTCGACCATCGCCGCCAGGTTTTGCAACGCCGTTCGCGCGACCGGTTGAAAGACATCGAACATCGCCTCGAAGTTCTCGCAGGCATGCTGATCGTCTTCCTCAATCTCGACGAAGTCATCCGCATCATCCGCGAGGAGGACGAGCCGAAGGAAGCGCTGATGGCGCGCTTCGCGCTGTCCGAGGTTCAGGCGAATTACATTCTCGACACCCGCCTGCGCTCGCTGCGCAAGCTTGAGGAAATGCAGCTCAAGAGCGAACACGACGAGCTGATGAAGGAGAAGGCGGATATCGAGGATCTGCTTGGCGACGAGAAGCGCCAGTGGAAAGTCATCCAGCTTCAGATCCGCGACATCAGGAAGAAATATGGGCCTGAGACGAAGATCGGCAAGCGCCGCACGACCTTCGCGGAAGCGCATGAGACCGTCGATGTCGACATCGTTTCCGAAGCGCTGATCGAGCGCGAACCGATCACCGTCGTCGTCAGCGAAAAGGGCTGGGTGCGCGCGCTCAAGGGCCATCAGGCCGATGTGTCGACCTTGCAGTTCAAGGGCGACGACGCGCTGCACACGTCCTTCCTCGCCGAGACGATTTCCAAGATCCTCGTGCTCGCGACGAACGGGCGCGTGCATACGATCGATGCCTCGAAACTGCCGGGCGGGCGCGGCTTCGGCGAGCCGATCCGCATTTTGACCGAGATCGAGGAAGGCGCCGACGTCGCCGCCGTCTTCCCCTATCAGGCCGGCGCGAAGATGCTCGTCGCGTCATCGGGCGGCAATGGTTTCATCGTGCCGCAGGACGAGATGATCGGTACGACGCGCAAGGGCAAGGGCCTCATCAACGTCTCCGGCAGCGAAAAGGCCTCGGTCATCGTTCCCGCAGATGGCGATCATGTCGCCGTCATCGGCGAAAACCGCAAGCTGGTCGTTTTCCCGCTTGAGCAGGTGCCGGAAATGGCGCGCGGCAAGGGCGTGCGTCTGCAGAAGTACAAGGACGGCGGCATCGCCGACGCGAAGGTCTTCGCAATCGCGGACGGCCTTACCTGGCAAGACAGCGCCGGACGGACCTTCACAGTCGCAAGGCCGGAGCTGAACGAATGGATCGGCAACCGCGCCGATGCGGGGCGTCTGCCGCCAAAGGGATTTCCGAAGAACAACCGGTTCTGGTGAGAGCGCGGATGCTCACCCCCGCGCATCCCACAACAGCTTCACGCCGATGGCGCCGATGAAGCCGCCGACCGCACGGTCGATCGTCGTTTTGGCACGTGCATAAAGCGCGCGCGGTTTCGGCAGTGAGAAGCCCAGCGCGACGAGACCATACCACGCCGTTTCCTGCACGAAGACGATCGCGAGGATCGCTGAGATCATCCATGCCGGCATATTGGCCGGCAGCAGCGCGATGAAGATCGAGGCAAAGAACAGGATGCATTTCGGATTGGACAATTGCGTCCACAGCGCAAACAGAAACGAGCGCCAGAGGCCGCGCGCGCCGGTCGTACTTGCTTCTACTGAAGGCAGCGGATCGCGCGCATGGCGGAAAATCTGCACGGCGATCCAGATCAGGAAAAGCGCGCCGGCAATCTTGAAGGCGAGGAACAGCGCCGGCAATTGATCGAGCGCAGCCTTCAGGCCGAGTAGAGCGGCAGCCGCGTAAAAAGTCGCGCCCGCGCCCATGCCGAAGGCAGACGCCACCGCATCGGCGCGCGAGACCGCCACCGCATTGCGCACCACCAGCACGAAGCTGGGACCGGGCGACATAGCCGCAAGAAGATGAGCGAAGGCAATGGTGGCAAGAAGGAGCAGGTCGTTCATACGAGTTTCGCGTGAATTTGCATTTCTGTTGCGTCCGCAGCCTATCTGGGCAAGGCTTTCATAGGCAGCATGGGCCGGAGTCTGCAATGACCGATAGCATTACCCGGCGCGACTTTCTCAACGGTGCGGCGCTCGCCATCGGCGCCGGGCTCACGCCCTCGTCGCTGTTCGCAGCCGGGTCGACGTCCCCGCCGGCGATGACGGGCCTGCGCGGCTCGCACGAGGGCGCATATGAGGCCTCCCACCGCGTCGCCTTGCAAGGCGAACAGGTCGACATCGATGCGCTGCCGATATCAGAGCATGTGGACATGGCGATTGTCGGCGCGGGCATTGCGGGTCTGTCGGCTGCCTATTTTGCACGGCAGCGCTTCGGCGCGCGTCACCGTATTCTCGTCCTCGATAATCACGAGGATTTTGGCGGCCACGCAACGCGCAATGAATTCCGCTTCGGCGGACGTTTGCTCCTGTCTTTTGGCGGCAGCGAAAGCCTGCAATCACCATCGGCCTATTTCTCGCGCGGCGTATTCTTCGATCGGGAGACCTTCGGCGAGGACCGTCTTGCGCCGGGCGATCCCATGCGCTGGGTGTCCGACGACATACCTCCTGCAGGTCGCAACGCAGACTCTGTCGAAGCTTTCGTCGCGCGTTTTCCTATGAGCGAAGACGCGCGCAAGCAATTGTCCGAATTGCTGAAGGAAGCGAGGGATCCACTGGATGCGCTCGCGCCAGAAGCAGCGGAAGCTTATTTGAAGAAAACCCCCTATCTCGAGTTCGTTGCCGAGCATTGGGGCCTTGGCGCGGAAGCTCGGAAATTCTTCCGCCAGCGCAGCAGCGATTTTTTCGGTTTCAGCATCGATTATGTCAGCGCGGCGGAAGCGCTTGCAGCCGGCTTTCCCGGACGTGGCGTCAAGACACCGGGCGCCGAAGCAAAGACAGCGGCGGCGTCAGCCGAACCCTATATTTATCACTTTCCCGATGGCAACGCTTCGATAGCGCGTCTGCTCGTGCATGCCCTGATTCCTTCGGTCGCGCCCGGCCTTGCGCGCAGCCGTCGCATGCAGGATATCGCCTCCGTATCCTTCGACTACGCCAAGCTGGATCGTCCGGAGAATGTGGTGCGCATAAGACTGGCCTCCACGGTTCTGGCCATGCGCAACAGAGCCGGCGGCGTCGATCTCGTTTATTATCATGCGGGCGAAATGAAGCGCGTGCGCGCGCGGCGCGCGGTCTATTGCGGATGGAGCATGATGCTGCCCCACATTTGCAAGGACGTGCCGCAAGCGCAGCGCGAGGCCTTTGCGGCCAATGTGAAATCGCCTGTTGTCTACGCCAAGGCGCTGATCGCGAACTGGACGAGTTTCGTTCACGCAGGCGTGCATGAAATCTATGCACCGTCAGCATTTTATGCGCGCACACGACTCGATTTTCCCGTCAGCATGGGAAGCTACAAATTTCCGAAATCGCCGCAGGAACCCATGGTCGTGCATTTCGTGCATGTGCCCGAGCCCGATGGGTCATTCGAGAATGTACGCGACAGGGCGCGTGCAGCGCGCGGGATTCTCCTCGGCCGTTCGTTCGCCGAATATGAAGCGGCGATGCGCGATCAATTACAGCGTATGCTCGGCTCGCACGGGTTCGACGACAAACGCGACATCGCCGCGATCACGGTCAATCGGTGGTCGCATGGCTATTCGTATATGGACAACACGCTTTACGACAAAACCGGAGACGTAAAGAATTTGGCCGCCGCAGCGCGCCAGCGCATCGGCAATATTGCGTGCGCCAATAGCGACACGGCCTACGACGCCTATCTTCATGCCGCCATCGACGAGGCCGCGCGCGCCGTGCGCGATCTGGCGCAAGGCTGATCTTCGACTGCCTCGCCCCGGCGCAATTATCCCTGCTTTTTCGGGATCAAGGCTTCGTCGATTTCCTGCGCGCGCTTGAAGGCGGGGCGCGACGAAATGCGCGCGACATAGTCCATAAAGGACGGGAGCTTCTCGATGATGCCGAAATGCGTCAGCCAGCCGATCTGCCCGCCGGTGTAAATGTCGGCGGCAGTGAACGTGTCGCCGGCAAAATATTGCGACCCTTTCAGGTGCTGATCGAGCGTGTTCACGACATCTTCAAGCGATCCGTAGCCGGCCATGCGCTTGCGCTCCTCGGGCACGACGACGCCGAGCGCCTTGTTGACCGATGCCTGCTCCAGCGGCCCTGCGCCGAAGAACATCCAGCGCATATAGGCGCCCCGTTCCGCCGCGCCGATTGCAGGCGCGAGGCCCGCTTGCGGAAAGGCGTCGGCGAGATAGGTGCAGATCGCCGCCGTTTCCGTCACGACGACGTCGCCATGCTTGAGCGCTGGCACCTTGCCCATCGGATTGATGGCGAGATAGGCGGGCGCCTTCATCGTCGTGCCGTATTCGAGAATCTCGGTCTCGTAGGGCTGACCGATTTCTTCGAGCATCCACCGCGCCGTGCGGCCGCGCGATTGCGGATTGGTGTAAAGAACTAGTTTGGCTGACATGCTGAAGCCTTTCGAGTTTAAATTTCACTGTGAGCAGGAAACAGGAATTCGGTGGCGCAAGTGCGGCGACAGTAGTTCGTTACCACGTTCAAACATCCCACACGACCGGCGTCCTGAGCGGTCCGCGAAACGCCCAGCCGCCGAAGGTCGAGGGCGCTTGCGGATCGAGGCGCATATTCTTCAGCCGTGCGAAGAGTTGCGGCAACGCCACTTCGGCGATCAGGCAACGCGACGCCCATGCGCCCGCGCAGTAGTGCGGTCCCGCGCCGAACGGGATCGATTTCTGCAAATTGCGCGAAATGTCGAAGTCGTCGGGACTTTCGAACACCCGCTCGTCGCGATTGGCTGCGGCGAACATCAGGAATATCCGCTCTTCCGGTTGCAGCGCCACGCCATGCATCTCGTAGGTTTGCGCGACCCGACGCGGCGACATGGCGACCGGCGAAATCCAACGCGCATATTCCTCGAAGGCCTGCAGCCAAGAGGCTTCGCCGCGCATGATCGACGCAAGCTGATCCGGATGCGACAGCAGCGCCCACGCCGTCCCGGCGATGGCGTCGCGCGGCTCGTTCTGTCCGCCTGAGATCGCAAGCTTGATATTGGCTCGTATCCGGTCGAGCCCGAGCCCTGCCTGCTGCTGCACGCTGAGAAGCGAATAATCGGTCTTGCCCGCAAGTTCTGCGATGCGTTCGTCGATATGGCGGTCGATGGACGCAGTGCAGTCGTTGCAACGCGCCTCGACCGCGGGATCGCCCGCGTAGTTGGCGCAACCGTCGATCATGCCCTGGCTGACGCGGTTCATTTCGAAAGCGCTCATGTTCGTCAGGCCCGTGATCGCTTTCAGCGCTTCGGCTGAAACAGGCATGGCGAAGTCCGCGACGAGATCGGCTTTGCCTCGCCCGGCGATTTCATCGAGGACACGGGCCGTATGATGTTCGAACTGATCGCGCCAGACATTCTTCACTGTCTTAGGCGACACCGTGGGAAAGATTGCCGTGCGTTCGCTCTGATGCGCCTCGCCGTCGCGGCGCATTAGGTTCTCGCCCATCAGCCGCGTCATAAGCCCGCCCGGCTGCAGTGAGGAGAAGACATCAATCTTTTTCTCGTTGACGAAGATGTCGTCGCGCCGGGTCATCAGCGTCGCCCCAAGTTGCGGGACGAAGGCGAGAGGCATCTCGTTGCGCATGCGCTTCAGGTCCGAATAGGGATCGTCCCAGAAAGCCTTGGGATCGATGTTATAGACAGGCGCTCCCGGCATGTTCCCTCCGCGCGAATTCTGCGCCGGGATTTTGTCATGTTGCGGCGGCGGCGCAAAGTCCCGCAAATTATGATCGCCTGCGCAGATGCGCTTGCGGACCGATCCGCCCGGCGACGAGGAGACCGCAGGGAAAGCGTCCCCGGCGAATTTGCAATTTCCGGTTTGAATGGGCATTAATTGGGTAATCAAAGGCGTCCGGAAAGGTGCGCCGCAGGGGAGGAATGCATGGTGGCCTGGAGCCGGAAAGCCCCATTCGTAGTCGCTGCGCTCTGCGCGACTTTCGGCTTCCTGACGAGTGTCCTTTCCGCCAGCGCACAACAGGATGACCTCGCCAGGTTCTGGCGAACCCAGGGCCTCACCATTGTTGTGGGCTATGCGCCCGGCGGCGGCTACGATCAGTCTGCCCGCGTTCTTGCCAGGCACTTCGGCAAGCATCTACCGGGAAATCCGACAATTTCCGTTCGCAACATGCCGGGCGCCGGCACTGTGGTGGCCGCGAACCATGTGAACAACAACGGGTTGCGGGACGGTTCCCTGATTGCGCTTTATGCCGACCTGATGACGCTGGCGCCGCTTTTGAAGCTGCCCGGCGTGCAATTCGATCCGCGCCAGTTCGGCTGGCTGGGCTCGATGGCGTCGCGCGGGACGCCGATTGTGATCGTGCGTACGGATGCGCCGGCCACGACGCTTGAACAGGCGCGCGAGCGCGAAATCGTCATGGCCGCCAGCGGTCCGGACGCCACCAGCGCCTACGCTTTTCTTGCCAATGATCTGCTGGGCACGAAGTTCAGAGTCATCGCCGGTTATCGCGGCGGCACATCGGAAATCATGCTGGCGATCGAGCGCGGCGAAGCGCATGGGCGGGCGAGTCACGACTGGTTCTCGCTCAAGACAAATCAGAAGGAATGGCTTGACCGAAGATTCATCAAGCCGATGTTGCAGATGTCGTTGAAGCGCAATCCGGAACTGCCGGATGTGCCGTTGGCCTACGAACTGGCGGCGAACGAAGAAGCCCGTCAGATCATGGAGCTTGTCTTCGGCAGCGCGCATTTTTTCCGGGCGTTCTCGACCCCTCCGGGCGTGCCTCCCGCGCGACTGGCGGCGCTGCGGGCCGCATTTGAGAAAACCAAGGACGATCCGGACTTCGTGCGCGACTGGACGAGTTCGTCGGCTGCCGGTGTCGATTATTCTTCCTATACCGAGATCGAGAATTTCATGAAGCGCGTCTACGCTTTTTCGCCCGAAGTCGTGGCGCGCGCGGAGAAATATCTGAAGTAGCGAACGCCCGGTGCAGGTTCGCTTTTGAACTTTCGACAGAGGAGACCAAGACGATGCTGTCCCCCGAACAAAACGAACGCCTCACGCGCGTTGGACCCGGTACGCCCTGCGGCGAACTCCTGCGCCGCTACTGGATACCGGTGGCGCCGTTGGCGCAATTGCTGGAGAACCCCGTGCGAAAGGTGCGCATTCTCGGCGAAGACCTTGTGTTGTACCGGAACAACAAGGGTGGGCTGGGCCTGATTGGAGATCGGTGCCTGCATCGGCTGGTCGATATGCAATGGGGTATCCCGGAGGACAACGGCCTGCGCTGCCCCTATCACGGCTGGCTCTACGACGATAACGGCGAATGTATCGAACGGCCGATGGAAGCAACCCCCTGCGGCAAGATCGGGCGCAAGCTGAAAGGCTATCCGGTGCAGGAAATGGGCGGCCTCGTGTTCGCCTATATGGGCCCGTTGCCGGCGCCCTATCTGCCGCCCTGGGATCTTTATGTATGGCCGAACGCCGTGCGCCAGATCGCCATCAACATACTGCCCTGTAATTGGCTGCAATGCCAGGAAAACACCGGCGATCCCACCCACAGCGTTTACGGCCACGGACATTTCTTCGAATATGTTCTCAAGCGTGAAGGTCGTTACGAAGAGCGCGCGGCCAGCGAAAAGCATACGCTGAAAAACCGCAAGAAATGGGGCATCGGCATCAAGGAAGTGACGGCGAAGACGACGCAATATGGCTTCGAAAAAAGCATCGTATATTCGAAGGCGCTGGGCGCGGACGAGGATCGCACGCGCCGACATTCCACCGTGATGTTCCCTTTCTACACCAACACGGGGAGACCCGGCGCGCCGCGCAGCGATTATCAGATCCGCGTGCCGATCGACGACACCAGCACATTGCACATAAGCTATCAGGTCTATGCTGCGCCTGAGAACATCCCGGCGCCGAAGCAGGATGTGGTGCCATATTACGAGCCGCCTCTGTTCGACGAGAACGGCAAGCCGATCCTCGACTATATTCTCGCGCAGGACGCCATCATGTGGTGGGCGCAGGGCGATATCGTCGATCGCTCTCAGGAACTGCTGGGCCGGACCGATGTCCCCATCGTTCTGTTGCGCAAGCAACTCGAGGAGCAGATCAAGCTCGTCGAGGACGGCAAGGACCCGCTGAACGTCTTTCGCGACGATCCCGGTCCGATCCTGTTTGGTTCGGGGCAGGCGCCCAAGGGCTGGAACGAAGGCCAATGGGCCAATAGCGTCAATGCCGAAGGCAATCAGGATTACCGCAAACTCTATCACAAGGGCTTCGCGGAGGACGACGTCGACCGTTACGGTCCCGCGGTCGAACTGGTGAAGGAATTGCACCAGCGCATTGAGGAATTCGAACTGGCGAAGGCCTGAACGCGCAACCGGCCGAAGTCAGGCCCGTTCGCCGAAATTACTCCGCCAGACGGCCTCGAGTTTCGAGGCCTGGGCGGCTGTGAAACCGGGCTTGCCGGAAACAGAGGCAATTTCCTCAAGTTGCTCCATCGAGGAAAATCCGCCGAGGGCCACAGTGACCGAGGGATGATCGAGAACGAAGCGGAATGCCGCTTGCGCCATCGTCAGATTGTTTTCGCGGGCAAGAAACGACAAAGCCATGGCCCGGGCGGCATTGACGCGCGCCGCTTCCGTTAGGGGATCCTGTTGACGGGCGAGCGGATGACGCGCGGCCCCCGCAATAGCCTGATCGGTCAGGAACCCGCCGGCCAGAGGCGCATAAATGGCTGCGCCCGCGCCGTGCCGTGCGGCGGCGGAAATGACATCGCCGAAATCGAGCCTGGTTCTCAGCCCTTCGGGCACGGCGCGTCCGGCAGATGGATTCAACAGGGTGTAGGGCACGTTGATCAGGCTGAAATAGCTGGCGCCGAGGAGTTCGCGGACCTCTTCACCATCGTTGCCGCGGCAGATGAAGCCGAGATGGCGCACTTTGCCGTCGCGCTTGAGACGTAGCATGCCGTCGATCGCGCCACCGGGTTCGAGATAGTCCGCAATCCCAAGGTGTGTGTACACCTTGCCCTCAAGTTGGGGCTGGGCCCTTGTGGGGCCGTTGTGAATCTGGAGGACGTCGAGATAGTCCACGCCGAGGCGTTTCAGGCTCGCTTCTGTCGAGCGCACGACATGACCTGCGATGTCGCCCAGATTCTCCGCGCGAATCTCGACCTTGGAGTTGAGGAGCGGACGATGTTTCAGTTCCTGCAACACGCGGCCCAGATTGGTTTCGGCGAGGCCGTCACCGTAATCGGGCGCATTGTCGAAGTAATTGATGCCCAGTTCGAGCGCGCGCGCGACAATCTGGGTCTGCTCCCGGAATTCGCCGCGCAGCATCAGGCCGGCATTGCCGCCGCAGCCAAAGCCAATTTCGGAAAGTTCGAGGCCGGTCGCGCCAATGCGATTGTATTTCACGTCTGCTCCGCTGACCGGATTGACCGATCAATCAAATCGAAACAAAAGATCGCAGGGCGATCGGGCAATCCCGTGGCGTGTATCATGGCGGCGATGAAGGGCAGGCGTAGCGCCTAAGCGCAACGAAGAGCCCGCGCTTCAGCGCCACGCATCCACCGACACCGTCGATGTCTTGAACCGCGTACCCTCGTAGATGCGCCATGCGCCCTGCGTCTGGCCGCCGGTCACGACGATGTTGATCTCGTGCGGCTGATGCACCTTCACGAGTTCGTCGGGCGCGGCCTTCAGATTGCTGGCATAGGGCTCAACGCCCGCGACCGCGAGCGGATGGATGAGGGTCTGCACCCACATCTCGTTCCAATATTCGCTCGCCGGGAGTTTCGCGTTGTCGGCCATCCAGTGGATCAGGTCCATGCTCGTCTTGAAGCCGCGATCGACATAGAGCTTGGCGACGATGGGATCCATGATGAGCAGGGGTGACTGCCGCGCGTCGGCGGCAGTCAGACAGCGCAGCATCTTGCCTTCCCAGTGCTCGCGCGGGCCGAAGCCCGACGTCATATAGCGCCCGCCCCGGAAGACCGTGACGGTCGAATCTGTCGGCTTGAAGCCGTAGCGCACGTGCATGGGATCCCACGGGCTCGCTTCTTCGTTCTCGGCGAAGACGAAGCTGTAGGAGAGCGGATTGCCGAGCGTGCCCATATAGGTGTCGTCGGGAACCGACCCGCCCTGCAGATTTGCGGAGAGCAGGTTCCAGGCGCGGCCGATGGTGACATTGGCGTGCGAATAGGGGCCGGTCGCGCCGATCCCGGTGTTCATGCCGATCTCTTTGCGCACGGGGCCGTTGACGACGCCGATGCCCGCGAACGAGGTCGTACTGGAGTTACGGGCCGTGATGCCGCTCGACGCCATGGCAAGGATGACCGGGAAATATTCCGGCTTCGCGCCCGCCATGACAGCATTGACCGCGACCTTCTCGACGTCGAATTCCCAGTCCTCGCGGAACGCCGTCGGGCTCAACCGCCCGACGATGCGGTCGCGCGGAATGCTCGTGCCTTTCAGCATGGCTTCCACGCGCTCTTCCGTCGGCAGGTTGATCGGCAGGTAGTCGGTCCAATGGTTCTGCTCGAACAGCGCCCGCAGATTGTCTTCGGTATCAGGCTCGAGCAGGTGCGTCTTCGGCCTGTCGAAGCTCAGACCCTTGAGGTCGTTGTCATTGAGCGGCGTCGTAAGCCCCTCGATGATCTCCTGCATGAACGGGCGTTTGCTGATCGGGTCCGTGCCTTCGATATAGGCGCGAAGATCGGAGGGCGACTTATCGACGAGCGGTTGCGGCACGAAGGCCTGGCGTGCCGTCGGCATGCCATTGGCGGTCGCGACCGACTTCGCGAGACGCGCGAACACATGCGTATGGATGGCGATTGCGGGGATGCCCGCCTTTTCCAGTTCCAGGGTCAGCCCCACGACCGTGGGGCTACAGGTGCTTCATAAGCCTACGCCGAGAATGGCGGCGTCGCCGTTCGCGACCACCTTGGCGCGCATTTCTGGATCGTCGACCCAGCTTTCGCGAGGCTTGATCATAGGCGTCTTCACGGAGGGAAGGTGCGTGGCGAACCAGTCCTTCATCTCATTCATGAAGACTTCGGAATTGTCGAACAGGCAATCGACGAGATAGACCGTCTTGCCTTCGAGATTTTGGAGGCGCTGCGCAAGCCGCTTGCCGGCCACCTTGGGCGCATAACCGCGCGGATCGTAGACTGCGATTTTGCCGGACATGGACTCCTCCGAAATTTTCATCAGTGTTGCGCCCGCCGGGCCGCGCCGTCAAGCTCTTCGCACAGGCCATTTGCCCGCGGAAGTGGAACGAAATAGGCTCGTTCCCGGGAGCGTTAGAGGGGCCAAAATGGGTTGCTTTACTTCGAGAATGGCTGTTTTCCCTTCGGGCGGGAGTCGTAGCAAGTTGCTGGCAGGTCTCGCCGGCCTTGCCGCATCCGTGGCGCTTATCTGGGGCTCGGCACACGCGCAATCGCCACTGAACTTTACCTTCGCGCTCATCGGCGACCTTGGCTACTACCCTGAGCAGGAGCCGTGGGTCGCAAATGTCTATGCGGACATCAACAGGGACAATGCACTCGCATTTGCCGTTCATCTCGGCGATCTCTCCCGCCCCGTAAGCGCCTGTGAGGACGCATTTCGTCGCAAGCGGCTGGCGGAATTCAATGCCATCAATCATCCCGTGATTTTCACGCCCGGTGACAACGATTGGACTGACTGTCACGAACCCGACTTGAAAAATGGCGATCCGCTGGAGCGCCTCGCCGACGTGCGCGCGCTTTTCTTCCCTGACGAACAAAGCCTCGGCAAGCGCAAGCTGCCATTGCTGCGACAGAGCCGCGATTCTGCTTTCGCGAGATATCGCGAAAACGCACGCTGGGAAATGGGTGGCGTGACCTTCATCACGTTGCATGTCGTCGGCACAAACAATGGGCTTGGCCGCAAGCCCGAATGGGATGCGGAGTATGAGGAGCGAAATGCCGCCAACCTGATGTGGCTGCGTCAGGGATTCGCCCATGCGAGCGCCAACAAGAGCCGCGCTGTTGTGGTGCTGCAACAGGCCAATCTGTTCCCACACATAACGCCGAATGCCGGTCCCGAAGGAAAGCCCAGCGGATATGCAAGCCTGCGCGACGCGCTTGAGAAAGAAGTCAACGCGTTCGAAAAACCTGTCGTGCTCGTTCACGGCGACAGCCACTTCTTCCGCATCGACAATGCCTATTCCAAGCGTCCGCCTAGAGGAAAAGGCGGCGACCCAGCGCCTGAAAACTTTACGCGTGTGGAAACATTCGGCACGCCAAACCATCACTGGCTGCATGTGACGGTGGACCCGCAAGACCCAAATGTCTTCACGTTCCGTCCGCGCATTGTCCAGGAGAACATCATCAAGCGAAACTAGCTACGTCCGTTACCCAACCCAGGCTCCATTCTGCACATAGGCACGCGCCGCGGAGGCCGCCTTTTCGCCGTCCTCTGCTGAACCCGCAGCCCGGAAGGCTGCGCCGCTGCGCACAGTTCCGGCTGCGAGAAGGCCCGGAGCATTGGTCCGCATGTTGTCGTCGACCTCTATGGCGCCGCCGGATTCGAGTGAAACCACGTTGCTGGCAAGGGCGGAATTCGGCGTCATGCCGATGAAGACAAAGACCGAAGCACAGGAAATCTCCTCGCCATTGGCGAGCCTGACACCGGTGACTCCATTGTCGCCGAGCAATTCCGTCACGGTGGTATTCGTTCGCACGGATACCTTGGGGTTTCCGCCGACTTGCTGCTGAAAATGCGGTTGTGCGCGTAGCGCCTCGCCGCGTGTGACGATGGTGATCCTTGCTACCGGACCCAGCAACGCCAAAGTCTCCTGCAATGCGGAGTCGCCGCCGCCGACAACGACGACATCCTTGCCGCGCAGCAGGGGTGCATCGCAGCTCGCGCATTGGCTGATGCCGCGTCCTTCGAAATCGTCTTCCCGCGGCAGGCCGAGTTTCTTCAGGCTGGTTCCCGTTGCGAGGATGACGGACCTGGCGGAGTAATCGGCGCCGCCGGCCTTCACGGTCCATTGCGCGCCATCGGTGGAAATCGCGTCTGCTTCCAGCATTTCGAATTGCGCGCCGGCGTCGGCGGCTTCCTCCTGCGCGATGGGGCCGAGGTCATAACCTGGAATCCCCTCGGGCTGCGCAGGCCAGTTCTCGACATTCTCGATGGAGATCAGATGTCCGCCCAGCGTCATTCCTGTCAGGCAAAGCGTGGCCAGCCCTGCCTTGGCGCTTTCGCGTGCGGCGGTAAGCCCGGCGATCCCGCCGCCGATGACGATGACATCGAATTGCTGCGCCATATTCCCTCCATCAACATGATGCCCGTGCGGTGCAGGGTCTACAGCATGTCGCCATTGCAGTCCGGCTTCCGCCGGGTCTAAATGAACGGATGGAGGCAAACGCGCAACAGCGGCAGGGCATGGCTGCCCTGCCTTCGGTGGACAGGTTGATGAAGACGCCTGTCCTGTCTGCGCTCGTCGAGCAGCATGGGCGCGCGCCCGTGACAGACGCCGTCCGGTGGGAGCTGGACCGGCAACGCCGCGCCATTGCGCAGGGCAAGGTGGAGGCTGCGGCGGAAGCCGAGATCGTTGCGAGCATCGCTGTGCAACTGGAGCGAGCGATGACGCCGAGCCTGCGCCCGGTCTTCAATCTCACCGGCACGGTGCTGCACACGAACCTCGGCCGCGCGCCGCTGCCGCAGGAGGCGCTTGACGCGATCGCTGCCGTCTCGCGCGGCGCATCCAATCTCGAATTCGATCTCGCGACGGGCAAGCGTGGCGATCGCGACACGCATCTCGAAATCCTGCTTGCGCAACTGACCGGCGCGGAGGCTGCGACTGTCGTTAACAACAATGCCGCAGCGGTGCTGCTGACGCTCGCCGCCATCGCGCCACGCAAGGAAGTCATCGTCTCGCGCGGCGAACTCATCGAAATCGGCGGCGCATTCCGGATGCCCGACATCATGACGCGCGCCGGCTGCAGGTTACGCGAAGTCGGCACGACCAATCGCACGCACGAGAAGGATTATCGCGACGCTATCAATGCGCGCACGGGCGCGTTGATGAGCGTCCATACCAGCAATTATGCGGTTCAGGGATTTACTGCATCCGTTGACGAAGCGCGCATAGCCTCGATTGCACACGCGGCAGGATTGCCCTTTCTTGTCGATCTGGGCGCTGGCGCGCTGGTTGATTTCGGCCCCTATGGATTGCCGCACGAGCCGACAGTCGCGGATACCGTGGCGGCAGGCGCCGATATCGTGACATTCAGCGGCGACAAGCTGCTGGGTGGCCCGCAGGCCGGCCTGATTGCCGGCCGCCGCGATCTCATCGATAAAATCAAACGCAACCCGCTCAAGCGCGCTCTGCGCTGCGACAAGATGACGATTGCCGCGCTCGAATGCGTCTTGCGCATGCATCTCGATCCCGGACGTCTTGCCAGCCGCCTGCCTGCGCTTACGCTTTTGACGCGAAAGCAGGGCGATATCGCCGCGCAGGCCCATCGTCTCGCCGGGGCCATGTCCGCTCTATTTGGCGCAAGCGTCGAGGTTTCCGTCGAGGATTGCGTCAGCCAGATCGGCAGCGGATCGCTCCCGGTGGAAACTTTGCCGAGCGCAGCCATCGTCCTGCGTCAGGCGCAACGCAAGAAGAGCAGCGGCGCCTGGCTAAATGCGCTCGCGAAGGCATTGCGCGAATTGCCTGTGCCGGTCATCGGCCGCATCGAGCGCGATGCCTTGATTCTTGACCTGCGCTGCCTGACCGACGAGCAGGCTTTCTGCGCGCAATTGCCGAAGCTGTCGCTCGAAGCCGGCGCGTCATGATCGTCGCGACTGCAGGCCATATCGATCATGGCAAGACATCTCTGGTAAGAGCGCTGACCGGCGTCGATACAGACCGGCTGCCGGAAGAAAAGCGCCGCGGCCTCACCATCGACCTTGGCTTCGCCTATCCCAAGGGCAATCAGTCCATCGGTTTCGTCGATGTACCCGGGCACGAACGCTTCGTGCGCAACATGATTGCCGGCGTGACGGCGATCGACTGCGCGATCATCGTCATTGCGGCCGACGACGGCCCGATGCCGCAGACATCAGAACATCTCGCCATTCTCGATCTGCTCGGCGTCAAGCGCGCCGCGGTCGCGCTCACGAAGATCGACAAGGTTGCGCCTGAGCGCATTGACGTGGCGAGCGACGAGATTTCTTCTTTGCTGGAGGATACGGCGCTTGCGAATGCGCCAGTATTTCCATTGTCGACATTAAACGGAGACGGCGTCGGCGCGTTGAAAGCCTGGCTCGACGAGGAAGCAAGGACTACGCAGGCGCGCGAGCGCGGGGCCGGGTTCCGCATGGCTGTCGATCGCAGTTTCGTCATAGATGGTGCAGGCGTCGTCGTCACTGGCGCCGTGGCTTCCGGCAGTGTCGAGCCGGAACAGCGGCTCGTCCTGTCGCCCGAGGGGATCGAAGTGCGCGTGCGCGGCATCCATGCGCATAACCGCAAGGCGCAACAGGGCAGCGCAGGCGAACGCTGCGCCATCAATGTCGCCGCCCCCAGATTGTCGCTCGATCAAGTTTATCGGGGACAATGGCTTGTCGCACCCGAAATCGCGAAAACGACGATGCGTTTCGATGCACGCATTCGACTGTTGCCGAGCGAGACGCGCGCCTTGCGCCACTGGACGCCCGTCCATCTTCACATCGGGGCAGCTGATGTTCCTGCCCGCGTGGCGCTGCTCGAAGGCGCGCCGCTGGAGCCCGGCGGCGCTGCGCTTGGGCAACTCGTGCTTTCGTCTCCGGTTTCGGCGCTTTTTGGCGACAGGTTCGTTTTGCGCGATCAATCGGGACGCCGAACTATTGGCGGCGGCATCGTGATCGATCCCTTCGCCCCTTCGCGTGGACGCGCGAAGGCGGAGCGCATCGCGATGTTGCGCGCGCTTGAGCCGGCGAAGATCGCGGAGGCGCTGGCAAATGGCTTGAATGTTTCTCCGTCAGGTTTTGAGCTCGGCGCTTTCTTGTGCGCGTGGAATGTCTCGTCAGATGAGGCGAAAGAACTTGTCGCGCGCCACGACTTGCGCACGGTTGGCGACGGTTTCGGTAAGCTCGCCTTTACGCAAGCAGCATGGAATTCGGCGCGGATTGGACTTGGCCGCGCCATAGCCCAGAGCAGGTCTCCCAACGAGGGACTGACGAAAGACGCTGTTGCACGGGCGACAAAGCCGCGGGTTCCGGGTCCGGCGCTCGAGGCTTTGCTCGCGGACCTGATCGCACGGGGCGAAATCGAATTTGCCGGCGGCATGTACCGGCCACGCGGCGCAACGATCCAACTTGAACCGCAGGACGCGGCTCTCTGGGCGAAGCTTCAGCCTTTACTCGACAACATTCGCCCGCCTACCATTGCGGAACTTGCTGCCGAGTTGAAAGCAGATGCGCGCCCCATCGAACGTCTTCTGCAGAAGGTTGCGCGCATGAATCTTACCGTGCAGATCGCGCCAAACCGCTATTACTTGCCCGATCGCTTGCGCGAGCTTGCGAGCTTTGCAGAAATGGTTGCGCAGGAAACGCCCGGCGGCCTCGTGAGCATTCGCGCCTTTCGCGACAAGTCCGGCGTCGGACGTAATCTCAGCGTCGAGGCGCTGGAGTTCTTCGACCGGCTCGGCTTTACAGGCCGCGCAGGCGAGCATAGGCGTATTGTCAAGCCGCGCGATCAGGTGCGCTGGGCGCGCGGCATGCAATAGAGCGTGTACCGAAAAAGTTGCAGACTTTTTCGATCAGGACACGCTCCGGTTTATAGTCTGGAAGGGCAACGTCCCCGGTGGGGCGCCCGGTCTTCAAAACCGGTGAGGGGCGTTCGACGTCTCTGGTGGGTTCGACTCCCACACCCTTCCGCCAGATCCTGCGATCACTTCTTTTCCATTTCAGCCATGCGCGTGAGCTGACGCACCAGCTCTTCGGGAGCCATGCGCCCCACTGGCCCGCTCGCGTAAAGCGAATGGATCACCTTGCCATCGCGCCCGATCAGAAATTCGGCGGGCTGCATGTTGTTGCGCTGCTCGCCCCACCATGCGCCGAGACGCGTTGCATCCTCGCGCGTGACGCCGAATGCGACAGGAAATCCGACATCCTTCGCGAACTCGTGGCCATGCTCTTCATCGTCCGCGCTTGCTGCGATGATCTTGGCGCCCAGCCTCTCAAGTTCTTCTCGGTGCTTTTCCATGCCAGCCAACTGCCGGCGACAATAGGGTCACCAATGGCCGCGATAGAAAATGGCGATGAGATACTTCGAGTCGATGTCGGCGGGAATGGAGAAACGCCCGCCGCCGACAAGGCTGAGAACCAGGGGCGGAAAAACGTCGCCGGAATAGAGTGGCTTCGTCATGGGTCAATCGCCTGTTTGAGTGGCATTGCGGCATGTTGGCATGAGGCGGACCGGCTAATCAAACGATTTGATGGCGATTCTCGATCCGCTCTCCTTCGCCGCGACAGTTCGGCCTATGACAACGGCGCAGTCGAAACCGGCCTCGCGCAGGGCGGCGACGCATTGAACTGCCAGATCAGGCTGCACGCCGGCAAGCAGTCCGCCCGCCGTCTGCGGATCGAAGAGCATTGCCAGAGCGAAGTTCTTGCTTCGCTCCAATTCGCAATCCAAGAACGCGGCAAGTTTGGCATTTTCCGGATGCAGCGTGCTGAAAATACCGGCCTGCATGGCCTCCAGCGCGCCCGCGAGCGTTGGCAGGGTCGCGAGGTCGATATGTGCGGAAAGCCTGGACGCGCGCAGCATGTCCATGAGGTGGCCCGCAAGGCCGAAGCCGGTCACATCCGTGCAGGCTGTTGCGCCATTGCCGATGAGAATTTTGGCGGCAGCTTCATTCGATTGCAGCATAGAGTGGATCGCTGCATATACATCCCGACCGCGCGCCTTTGCACGCATGTCCGCAGCGAGAAGCGCGCCGGTTCCGATAGCCTTGGTCAATATCAACGCATCGCCTTCGCGCAATCCGTTCTTGCGCAGAAGCATTTGCGGATCGGCGAGGCCGGTCAGAGAAAAGCCCAGAGTCGTTTCTGCGCCCTCGGCCGTATGGCCGCCTGCAAGTGCAGCGCCCGCAGCGTCGAGTGTTTCAACGGCTCCTTGCATCATCTGCATGAGATCGCGTGCGACGATGGATTGCGAGTCCGCGGGCAAGGTGACGATCGCCATGGCGGCCTGCGGTTCGCCGCCCATGGCATAGATATCGCCGAGCGCGTGATTGGCTGCAATCTTTCCGAAAAGCCAGGGATCGTCGATCATGGCGCGAAAGGCGTCGACGGTCTGTACGGACACCTTGCCATCGGGAACTTTTATGACCGCAGCATCGTCGAGCGCTTCCAGACCCAGAAGCACATCATCGCGTTTAGCGGGGTTCATCTGCGCCAGCGCCTGAGAGAGCGTTTCGCTGCCGATCTTCGCGCCGCATCCGCCGCAACGCATTTCCTCGTCAACGGGCGGAGGGCGTATTGCTTCGCGAAGGCGCGAAAGCAATCCGGGCTTTCCCATGCCATCAGGCAAATCGTTGAATTTCGCCATGAAGCGGCGGTCGATGGAATCTTTCCAGCGCCAGACCCAATCGCCCGCAATGATCCAGTTGCCGCGAGAGGCGATTGCTGTTTTCGATCCGGCCGCCAGAATTTTGAGGAACTTGCGCTGCGGCCGATATGCTTCGAGCGTCTCGCCGCGCAATCTGCGGCGAAGATTGCGGGTCAGCACCGGTCCTTGCCTGACTGCAAAAACGCCTGCCTTCGGGCGGGGATCGTCGATCATCGTGGCGACATCGCCTGAAGCGAAAATATCGTCGTGCGATGACGATTGCAGCGTCTGCCTGACGGCGATGAAGCCCCCGCCATCGGTGGCGAGCCCGCTTGCGCGCGGCCATGGCGGCGCGCCTGCCGCCGTCACCCAGAGAATCTCGTCGGCTTCGTAGCGACCGCCCTTCGCCGTGCGCAGAATTCCACGTTCCAGCGCGGTCACATTCTCTTCGCTATGGAGATGGACGCCGCTCTGCCGAAGCAACCGCCTGCAATGATCGCGTAGCACAGGTGACTCTGTGGGCAAGAGCTCGCCGCGCGAGAAGAGGTGGAACTCGCTCTTGCAGTCCGGCGCTGCCTCGGCGAGCGCATGCTTGATCGCCAGCAGAAGTTCGAGGCCGCCCGCGCCGCCGCCAACCACCGCGATACGAAATTTGCCGCGACGCGCGAGCGCCCGTTCGCGCAGCCCTTCCCAATGCGCCAGAAATTTGGAGATGGGCTTTACGGATATTGCGAATGCGGCGACGCCCGGCACGTCGTCCGCGCGCGGCGTCGAACCGGTGTCGATTGAGAGAAGATCGTAGCCGAGCGCCGGCCGTGCCTTGAGGCGGATTGTCCGCGCGCCGGGGTCGAGACCCTCAGCTTCCGCGCATAGGAATCGCGCGCCGGCCCAGCGGCACAGGCGCACAAGGTCGATATGCGTATCGTCGAACCCATAGTGACCTGCGACAAGGCCCGGCAGCATGCCGGAATAGGGCGTCATCGGATCGGGCGAGACCAGCGTCACCCGCACGCCCGGCTCGGGCTTCATGCCGAATGACTTGATGACCTGCACATGAGCGTGGCCGCCCCCGAGGAGGACGAGATCTTTTTCGATTTTTGACCTGGATTGCATCGGCGCGATCATGCGCGGGCGGGAAGCCGTTCACAAGCCGGGCGCGCAAGCGGCAGCCGGTCGCAGACCTTTGCGATGACGCCCGGCCTTCCACGGGCTAGACTGGGCCAAAATCGGAAGCCGGACTTCCGGGAGGATGCGCAAATGATGAAGCTCGGTCTCTTCGTGCAGGGCGGCGGCCATCACGTCGCGGCATGGCGGCATCCCTCGACGCCGCGCAACGCCAGCGTGAATTTCAGGCATTTCGTAAATCTCGCGCAGATTGCCGAGCGCGGCCGCTTCGACATGATGTTTCTGGCCGACACGATCGGCACGTTCGGGCCTGACGATCCCGAAGTTTGGCGGCGCGGCTGCGCGGCCTCGCGTCCCGAGCCGGTGACGATTCTCTCGGCGCTTTCGGCGGTCACGACTCATCTCGGGTTCGTCGCGACCTTTTCGACGACCTTCATCGAGCCCTTTTATGTCGCGCGCCAGTATGCCTCGCTCGACTATATCAGCGGCGGGCGCGCCGGCTGGAACCTCGTGACATCCGCAGCGCCCTCAGAGCCGCCGAATTTTGGCGCAGCGAAACATGTGCCGGCGGCCGTGCGCTATGCACGCGCGGCGGAATTCGCCAAGGTCGTTCTCGGCTTGTGGAATACCTGGGAGGACGACGCCTTCGTCGAGGACAAGGAGAGCGGCATCTTTTTCGACAAGGAGAAGATGCACTACCTCAACCACAAGGGCGGCTTCTTCGATGTACGTGGACCGCTGACCATAAGGCGTTCGCCGCAGGGGCGGCCCGTGCTGGTTCAGGCCGGACAATCCGAACAGGGCAGGGAACTCGCCGCCGAGACGGCTGAAGTCGTCTTTACGGTACAGCAGGATATGGACGCCGCGCGCGCCTTTCGCACCGACGTTCATGCCCGCGCGCGCAAGTATGGGCGCGAGGCATCGAGCATCAAGGTCATGCCGGGTCTTGTGCCGTTCGTTGCGAAGACGCGCGCGGAGGCGCAGGCCAAGTTCGACGAATTGCAGGCGCTCATCCATCCCGAACTGGGCCTGCGGGTCGTCTCCGACATGGTCGGCCTCGATCTGCGCGGCTATGATCCCGACAGCCCCATGCCCGATGCGCCGCCCAACGGCATGCAGGAGGGACGCCAGCGCGTCGTACTCGACATGGCCAAGAAGGAAGGGCTGACGATTCGGCAAACCTACGAGCGCGCCGTCGGCGCGCGTGGTCACCGCATCCTCATCGGAACGCCGCAGGAGATCGCCGACAATATGGAAGCGTGGGTGAAGGCGGGGGCGGCCGATGGCTTCAACATCATGCCGCCGATGTTCCCGGCAAGCCTCGTCGATTTCGTCGATATGGTGATTCCGGAATTGCAGCGTCGCGGGCTGTTTCGCAAGGAGTATGAGGGAACGACGCTGCGCGAGAATTTGGGCCTGCCGTTTCCGGTCAACCCGCATGCAGCGGAAAGGGCGAGCAAGGCGGCTGAGTGAAGCCCGACTCCAAGCGGCCGCTATTGCTCGATTCCGAATAACGAAGGATCGAGATCGCAGTACCGAGCAATCTTCTCGACCTGCGCTTTTTCAAGAAATAGCACAAGCACGGCCCCACCGTCGCCGATGGCATGAAATCGCTGCGTTATTTTTTCTGGCAAGTTGGCATTGAGTTTTTCAAAGAGGCTGAAATCGAGGTCTTTCAGGTGCTGTATCCGGAACGAAATCCGTCGGGAATCCGTTTCGATACTCACATCTAGTGGTTCGTTGAAAGACTCCTCCTGTGCACAAGTCACATCCACGTTTGAGACCGGCCAAGCGCTTTCAGTTAGCGCAATAATATCGGAAATGATCAACTGGAAATCTTCTGGAACGGCCCCGTCATAACAATGGTCGACGAGCAATATCGCATTTCTGAAACCTCGGTATGGTTCTTCTGTAAACTTGCCTTCATCGCGCTGTTGCCACAGCAAGTGGATCGGCCGAAGTTCGGTTTGGTCGAGCCCTTGTCTAAAGTTGTCGTCATTGGATATTTCCCAAGCAACCTCTGCAAGTGTCATTTCATCATACATTGGTCCCAATCTGAGGCCGGCTCCGATCAATTCGGCCAAGTGTTTGTGAACCTCTTCGACCGTAGCGGGATTTGGAGGTGGAGGTGCTTGTCTCGCATCTTTCTTGGGCAGGGACGAGGGTGATGTTCCAAAAAAGTTCTTAGTCCATGAAAACATGTGTTTCTTCCGTATCCTAGCTTTTTTAATGGAGGGTGAGCGCCGTCAAGGAGCGCGTTACCCCCACAACTCCTTGCTCGCGATCTTCGCACCTTCCGCCAGCGCCTCGTATTTCGCCCACATCACGCTGGGATGCACGCGCTGGTAGCCTTCGGCCTGCGCAAAGCCGCAATCTGTACCGGCAATCACGTTCTCGCGCCCCACGAGTTTCGCGAATTTGACGATGCGGTCGGCGACGAGGCGCGGATGTTCGACTGTTATCGTGTGATGCGTCACCACACCGGGGATCAAAATCTTGCCCGGCGCGAGTTTCACCTGTTCCCACACACGCCATTCGTGTTCGTGCCGAACATTGGCGGCTTCGATGGAATAGGCCTGCGCCTTCACTTTCACGATATGCTCGACGATGTTTTCGAGCGGCGCGTCTGCGACGTGCGGAACGTGCCAGCTTCCAAAGCAAACGTGATAACGGATGCGATCCTCGGGAATGCCTTCGAGCGCATGGTTGAGCGCTTCGACGCGCAGTTCCGCCCATTCGCGATAGCGCTGTGGGCTCTGCTGCACGAGATGGTCGTAGTAATTCGCCAGCACGGCGTCATCGACCTGGAGTAGCAAGCCCGATTTGTAAATCGCCTGATATTCGTGCCGGAGCGCCTCTGCGATGGCGAAGATGTATTTGCGCTCGTCATGGTAATATTCGTCGACGCCGTCATAAGCCGTGCTTGCCGGCGCGACGGCGGTGATGAAAGCTTCCTCAACCGCGACGCCCTTTATGGCCGCTTTCAGGTTCTCGCAATCGCGCTCGATGGCGCCATCGTCCTTGTAGGCAATCGGACCGATGCAGGCCTCGGTCGGGCGTCCTTCCACGGCGCTCGGCATTTCCTGCAATATGGCTTCGCGGAATTTCGCGAGATCGCGGCCCATCCATTCGCCGGGACGCAATTGATGCGGTCGTCTCTCGAAGCCTGTCATGCGTTCGAGTACATAGGCGGCCCAGCTCGACTTGCCGTATTCGCCATCGTTGACAATGTCGATCCCGGCGGTAGATTGCTGCATCACGACATCGGCAACTTTTACTTTCAGCAGCGCCTCGTACCGCGCAGCATCATCGCCGCCATTGGCGCGTGCGGCGCGGGCCGCTTCTAGGAGATCGGCCGGGCGGATGATGCTGCCGACATGCGTCGTCAGAATTCTTTTCTCGCTGCGCTTCATGTCGAATTGCCCTCACCAGAATTTCTTCGTCGCAATGCGCGCGCCCTCGGCCATCGCCGCCATCTTCGCCCAGACGACATCGGGATCGACAGCCGCCTGTCCGACCCACGTGCCGTAGCCGCAATCCGTGCCGGCGATGACGTTCTCGCGCCCGACGAGTTTGGCGAAATTGCCGATCCGCTGCGCAACGAGTTCGGGATGTTCGATGAAGTTGGTTTTGGATTCCAGCACACCGGGTATGAGCACCTTGCCTTCCGGCAGCTTCACGCTTTCGAACACCGCCCATTCATGCGCGTGGCGCGGGTTCGCCGCCTCAAAGGAAATCCCTGACGGCCGCGCGCCGAATACCACGTCGATGATATCGGCGAGCGCAATGTCGTAATGATGCGGCCCCTCGTAATTGCCCCAGCACAGATGCAGCCGCATTTGCTCAGGCGGCAGGCCTTCGAGCGCATGGTTGAGCGCTTCGATATTCAGTGCCGCCTGCCTGCGAAATTCGTCGAGCGAATTGTCTGCGAACTGGATATGCCGGCCCATCGCGAGATCGGGACAATCGATCTGCAATACGAAGCCCGCTTCGACGATGGTGCGGTATTCCTCGCGCATGGCGTCGGCGATGGCAGCGAGATACTTTTCGCGTGATCCATAGTGATCGTCGCGGAAGAACAGCGCGATCACGCCTGGCGAAGCCGCGCTCATGAAGCCACGTGTCGCCCCTGACGCCGTCATTGCCGTGCGCAGATTGGCCGCATCCGTCTTCGCTGCCGCGCTGTCGCGCACGGAGATCGGCGCGTTGCAGCCCGGCGTTTTCCGGCGCGAGCGGCCGGGATCGCCGAATACCTTGTTGGCGAGAACGGGAAAATCGTTGAGGTCCTGGTATTTGAACGTATTGCCCGTGCCGCCGAAGCCGTTCAGCCGGTCTTTCACATAGGTGGCGTAGCTCGGCTTGCTCATCTCGCCGTCATTGACGATATCGACGCCGGCCTTCACCTGTTTGCCGACGATTTCGCCGACTGCGTCGTGAATCTGCGTAGCCAGAGCCGGAAGATCTACAGGCACGCCTTCTTCCTTGGCGAACATGGTGCGGATGAGATCGGGCGGGCGGGGCAGGGAGCCCGTATGCGTGGTGAGGAAACGCTCTGTCGATCTCTGTATATCCGCCATTTCGTCCCCCCGCTTATTCGATTTTATCGTTCGTGTTTTCCGGCGGACCAGCCCGCCTGTTCGAGACGCTCCTTGCCGAACTTCAGCGGCGAGCTTTCGAGTTCGGTCGCAAGCGTATCGTTCCAGCGATTCAGGAAGCCGTAAAGCGCGATGACGCCGATCATTTCGACGATCTGGTCTTCGCTGAAATGCTTTTTCAACTCGGCAAATTCGGCGTCCGTGACGGCGTTTGGTGTGAGCGCCCCGCCGCGCGCAAGCGTCAGCGCTGCGCGTTCGCCGGCGCTGAATAGCGGGCTCGTTTCGTAGGACCAGATCGAGTCGAGCTTTTGCGCGGTCACGCCGTTCTTCTCGGCGATATGGCCGGTATGCGCGATGCAATAGTTGCAGCCGGAGGCGCGGCTGGCAATATGCGCAACCATGATCTTCAGATCCTGCGGCACCTTGCCCGGCGCGAGAGCCGCGACGGCAAGTTGCTGGAAGGCGCGCAGCAAAGCCGGATGCCGCGCCATGATGAGGTTGCTGTTGGGCACGAAGCCAAGGATGGCTTCGATCCGCGCGAATCCTTCCGCGAGTTCCGGCACCGCATCCTTCGTCAAAGGGGTAATGCGTTCCATGCGTGTTTCTTTCCTGATCAGGACGAAATGATGGCCATCATCGTGCTGGCGGTCGCGCGGATGTGGCCTGCGATGAGCGCGCAGGCTGTCGGCGCATTGCGCGCCAGCACGGCATTGGCGATTTCGCGATGTTCGGTCGCCAGATCCCGTCCCTCCGTGCCGTGTTCGATCAGCAGGCGGCGATAGCGCTCGGAATGTTCGAACAGATCTTCGCGGATGGCGAGCAGGCGCGGCGAACCGCAAGCGGCCACGAGACTGTCGTGAAAGCGCTTGTGGCGCCTGCTCCACTCGTCAGTCAGCGGCGAGCCTGCCGGCCAGCGCCCGTGGGGCAGCAGCAGCAGATGATGGAGGGCAGCGGCGACATCGGCCTCCCATGCATCGCTGCCTTTCTCGATCGACATGCGCAGCGCCATCGTCTCAATTTCGCTCCGCAGGCGCGCGATATCTTCGAGATCGCCCGCAGAAACCGACGCCACGCGAAAGCCGCGCTGTCCTTCGACAATGGTCAGTCCTTCTCCGGTGAGGCGAGCCAGCGCCTCGCGCAAGGGGCTGAAGCCGACGCTGTAGTCGCGTCGCAGCGCCTCCAGGCGAAGCTTTGCTCCCGGCATCAGCCGGCATTTGAGGATGTCCTGCCGCAGTCGCGTATAGGCTGAAGCCGCCAGCGTCTCGCCGTCGTGCGCGCGCTCGTCGTCCGCTATCGCGCTACTTATCCCCACAGATATTGCCGGCGTCGCTCCCATGGTTTGTATTGTTCTCCGGGCCGGCCGTTGGGGCAAGGAAAATTTCGAAATTTTGTCCTTTCATCGAAAAAAGCCGTTGACGGGGACGGGGTCAGAGGTTCTTCTATGCTCAACGGAAGCCGATTGCCGCCTGCGGCCAGGGGAGGGTTCGATGATCAAGGTTCAGGACGTCATCAATACGAATTACCGTGTGCCCGATCTCGACAGGATGGAGAAATTTCTTACCGATTTCGGCATGGTTCGCGCCCGGCGCGACGAGAATAAACTCTACATGCGTGGCGCGAGCTCGCTGCCCTATATCACCTCGGTGGAAAAGGGGGAGCCGGCTTTCATCTCCTGTTCGATGGGCGTCAATTCGATGGCCGAACTGGAAGAGGCGGCAAAACTGCCCGGCTCTTCGGCTATCGAAGACATGGACTCGCCCGGCGGCGGCAAACGCGTGCGCGTGAAAGGGCCGGATGGCCATCGCGTCGATCTCGTTTTCGGCCAGACGCCGGCCGCGCCGCTTACGGACGTGCGCGGTCCCCTGCAGGTGAATTTCGCACAACAGAAGCAGCGCGTCTTCGCCCTGCAGCGTCCTGCCAACGAGCCGGCGCGCGTCTTCCGCATCGGCCATTGCGTCTTCAAGGTGAGCAATGCGGACGAAGCGGTGAAATGGTTCCGCGATACGCTGGGCATGCTGGTCACGGACCGCATTCACGTCCCGGATAATTCGAATGTCACGCTGGGCACGTTCCTGCGCTGCAACAAGGGCAAGAATCCCGCGGACCATCATTCCATTTTGTGCCTGCAATCGACGCCCGACGACATCAAGGTCCATCACTCCTCATATGAAGTGCAGGACCCCGACGCCGTGCACATCGGCCACTATTGGCTGAAGCAGGGCGGATATCAGGCCGAATGGGGCGTCGGGCGTCATCTCCTGGGAAGCCAGGTCTTCGACTACTGGCGCGACCCGTGGGGGCACATGTTCGAGCATTACGCCGATGGTGACCTTCTCGACGACACAGCTACGCCGGGCGACTATCCCGCGACGCAAGAGAACCTTGCGCAATGGGGGCCGGAGGTAACGCCCACGTTCTTCAGTTGAGACTGGGGCCGCGTTTGCAAAAGCGCGGCCTGTTTATTTGGCGCGAGGCGGGGAGGGACCGGCTCGCAATTGAGTCAGGCAATTCGAATCCGAGGAGGGATCCATGAAGCATCTGGTATTGAAGACGGCCGCAGCTGCGTTGCTGACAGCAAGCGTGGCGACGGGGGCGCTGGCGGCTAATTTCCGCCTGACGATCGCTGCAGGACAAGTTCCGCGCGCGCTGCCAAATCTCGAGGAAGTTCAGAAGTTCTTCGTTCCCGAGATCGAGAAACGCATCAAGGCGGCGGGCCTCAAGGATACCGTCGAATTCCGTCAGGCCTATGCGGGCACATTGTTGAAGCCGCGCGCGGTGCTGCTCGGCGTGCAGGACGGCATTGCCGACATCGGCTATGAGCCGACCGTGTTTCACCCGGATAAACTGCCGCTGGAACAGGTGTCTTTCGCAACGCCATTCTGCACGTCGGACGTGCTGAAGGTGACGAAAGCCATCGACCTGCTTCACGAGAAGTTTCCGGCGATGAAGGCGCAGTACGACAAGTACAATGTCATCCGCCTCGCCGGCGGCAGCTTCGACTCCTACGAGTTCTTCTCCAGCTTCCCGTTGACCAAGGTGGAAGATCTCAAGGGCCGCAAGATCGGTTCGACCGGCGCGATCCTTCAATGGTTGCGCGGTGTCGGCGTGACTTCCATCGACAGCAACATGATGGAATATTACAATTCGACGAAAACAGGCGTCTACGACGGCTTCATCGTCTTCAACTCCGCTGCGACCGCGATGAAATATCCGGAAGCGGCGCCCTACGTGACGCAGGTTCGTTTCGGCGCAGCCTATGCCGCGGCGCTGATCATCAACAAGAATTCGCTCGCTCGCCTGCCGAAGGAGATCCAGCAGATCATCCTCGATGTCGGTCGCGAATGGGGCGCTGTAGGAGACAAGGCCTACGAAGCGGCAGGCGTTAAGGGCCTCGCTGACGCCAAGGCGCAGTTTAAGGAAGCGAAATTTACGGACTTTCCGGACGCCGAGCGTGTGAAATGGGCGCGCGCCATGCCGAACATCGGCAAGGAATGGGCGCAGCGCGCCGACAAGGACGGCCTGCCGGGCACGCAGGTTCTGTCGGCCTACCTCGATGCCTTGCGCGGACAGGGCGAGAAGTGCCTGCGCGACTGGGACAAGGAATGATGTTGTCCCGCGGCGGGCGACTTTGAGCCGCCCGCGCTTTCGGAAAGCATTCCGGAATTCTGAAAACAAGCTGCGGCGAGAACAATCGCCGCGGCATTGGGGCATAGGGATTCATGTCTGATTTGAGAACTGTATCAGGGTCGGCGCGGCCCGAAGGGGCGATAGCGCGCGCCGACAGGCTGTTCGGCTATCTCACGGAGACCATGAACATGATTGGCACGATCACCATCGTGCTGATCGCGGTCTTTGTCGTGATCGATGTCATCGGACTGCTATTCCGCCGACCTCTCGTCGGCGTCAACGAGTTCATGGAACTGTCGCTGCCCGGTATCGTTTTCCTTCAGGCGGCCAATACGTTGCGTGAGAACCGGCAGATCTCGTCCGAGGTCTTCATCGAGAGGTTGCAACGCCGCAAGCCGCGCCTGACCAAGTTTCTCTATGGTTGCTACAATTTGATCGGCGCCGTGTTTCTCGCGGGCATCGCCTGGCTGCTCTATCCAAAGGCGCTGCAGGCCTACACCGGCGGCTTCACAAGAGGGGCGCAGGGCATCATCGAAATACCGCAGTGGCCGAGCATGGCGCTCGTCGTCTTCGGCGGCGCGGTCATGGCGATCCAATATCTGCTGCATGCGCTTCGCGATTATCGCGCAGCCATCACGGGCGATACGGACCCTGTGGACGGGCAGGAGGCGATTGTCTGATGAGCGACGCTGCAATCGGGCTGACCTGTATCGTCGTCAGCATTTTCCTCATTCAGACCGGCATGCACATCGCGATTTCGCTGATGCTGCTTTCGTTTGTCGGCATCTGGCTCGTGCGCGGCTGGAATGTCGCGGGCGCCATGCTCTCGCGCTCGGCCTACGATTCCATTGCTGTCGACGCGCTCGCCGTCATTCCGCTGTTCGTGCTGATGGGCCTGCTCGTCGCCGGCGCTGGTATTGGGAGAGATACGTTCGATCTCGCGAGCCGCGGCATGCGCGGCGTGCGCGGCGGCCTCGGTATGGCAACAGTCGGCGCGAATGCCGTATTCGCCGCCTGCACGGGCACGTCGATCGCATCGGCCTCTGTCTTCACGCGCATCGCCATTCCGGAAATGCTGCGCTACGGCTATTCGCCGCGTTTCGCCGTGGGCTGCGTCGCCGGCAGTTCGGTGCTGGGCATGCTCATTCCCCCGAGCCTGCTTTTTATCGTTTATGGCATCATCGCGCAGGTTTCGATCGGCCATCTCTTTATCGCGGGCGTCCTGCCGGGCCTGTTCCTCGCCGTTGCCTATATCGGCATGATCTGGGCCATGGCGCGTTACAGCGAGCGCCGCGTTTACGCGACGTCCTATGGCGATGCGCAGGAGATCGAGCGCACGAATTCTCTGCAGATCACCGGCTCTCTCATCAGTCGCCTCACGCCCGTGTTCTTCATTGTCGGCGTTGTGCTCGGCGGCATTTACGCCGGCTTCTTCACCCCCAATCAGGCCGGCGCTGTCGGCGCGGCCGCAGCATTTCTCGTCGGCCTTTATCGCCGTCTTTTCACACCGAAGGGCCTGCTCGACATTGCCTTGGAGACCGGCCGTGTGACGGCGGCCATTCTCTTTCTGCTGATGGCGGCGCAAATGTATTCGCAGATGCTGACCGTGACAGGTTTGCCTGAAGATCTTGCGCGCTGGGTCGAGCAGTCGAAGCTGAGTTTTCCGCTGCTGATCTCTGGCTATCTGCTCCTCATCATCATCATGGGCTGCTTTCTCGACTCGCTCTCGATCATGCTGATCGTCGTGCCCTTTGCGCTTGAAATCATTCCGAAGACCGATCTCATCTGGTTTGGCGTGATCACGGTCGTCGCCGTCGAGATCGGCTTGTTGACGCCGCCGTTTGGGGTCGCCTGCTTCGTCACGCATTCCAACCTGCAGCGCAAGGACATCACTCTGAACGATGTCTTCGCTGGTACGCTGCCTTTCACCATCATGATGTTTATCGTGCTGGTGATCCTCACATTGTTCCCGAAGATATCGACGGCCCTGTTGTAGCAAGGCCGTCGAACCTCAATCGGCCGATGTACGGCGCTATTTCTTCAGCACAGGCAGAAGCAGCCGCGAGGCATTTTCTGCATTGTGAAGATAGGTGTCGGTGCCGACCTTGTAGTAGAAATACTGGTGCGTGAAGAACGAATCCGTAAAGAGCGTATCGCCCGCGGATATGTCGAGCCGAATGCGATGTCCCTTGCGGAAGCTATGCGCCGCCGGCCAGATTTCAACTTCGTATTTGTAGATCTTGCCAGGTTCGATCGGCTGCGGATTGGTATGCGTGTAATAGGGACGTTGGGGCGTCGAGCGCTTCTCGTCCTTTTCGCGATGTGAGGCGCGCAGCCATCCCTTCGCGACATTCATGAACTGCGGTTGCAATCCGCGCGCCCGGTCGTCCGCCGCCTGCGGGAACTGGTCCGACAGCTTTACGAAGAAATCGGTGTCGATATTCGTCGAAGCAACATAGAGTTCCAGCACGATGCAACCGGCGATATCGACATCTTCAGTCAGCGCCTCGCTGGTGAAGGTAAGATTCCGCGCAATGGCATCGGGGCCTTGGGGCCCGAGCGCAGCGACGCCGAAATGCCATTTCGGATCGGGGTAGGAATAGTCTGTCGTTCCGCCTTCGGCATCAGGCGCTTCCCGCGATAGACCGCCGTCGTTCAATGAAGTCACGCTGCCTGTGGGCCCCTTGCGCAGATACCACGGCTGGAACGTCGCGCGCTGAACCGGCCATTGCGGCTCGCTGATCCATTTGTCTGCGCCACGCATGAACAACTGCACGTCCGGAGTCTTCTGCGGATAGCCGTTGTCGATGCCCTTCAGATAATAATCGTAGAAGGGTTTCATCCACTGCTCGTGCACCTCGATCTTGTCGAACATGTCATGGGCTTCAAAGGCATCCTTCGCACCGGTCAGGATCAGCTTCTTGGGCGCATCGAGTTCCTCGTAGCCCAGAATATTGCCGCGCTCGTGCAGGCCCATCTTGCCCTGATGGCCGATGGAAAGCACCGGCACCTTGATTTCCTTCACGCGCTCGATGGCCGAGCGCGCCTTCCACCAGTCGTCGTAGGTCTGGCGCATGGTGAAATCCCAGCCGAGATCGTAACGCATGCGATTGCCGCTCTGGCCGTTGGCGGCGCGATGCGAATTGTTCGGTCGCACCATCAGGTTGAACCACCAGTTCATAAAATCGCCATAGATGCCGCCGTGGTAGGCGACATCGCGATAGATATCGATGGAGCCATCGTAAGGAGCGATACACTTCAGCGACGGCGGATTGACGATGCCCATGAACCATTGCGACCAGGCGTAGTAGCTCTGCCCGCAGCCGCCGACCTTGCCGTCGCACCAGGGCTGCTTGGCCACCCATTCGATGGTCTCGTAATAATCCTGCTGTTCGTCAGGGCTTAAGAACTCGTACGAGCCTTCCGAATTGCCGCTGCCGCGCACATCCATATGAACATAGGCATAGCCGTGGCTGACATACCACTCGACAGGGCCGACCTCGCGCCATAGGAACAGCGTGGAATGCGGGATATCGTCGGTCTCGAATTGATAGGGCGAGGCGGCGAAGAGCGCGGGATATTTGCCGGGCGCATCCGGTCGGTAGATGCGGCAGGCGACCTTCACGCCGTCGCGCATCTCCACCATCACCTTGTCCTCGACGATCATCTTCAGCGGCCCATAGCGGCCGTCACGCTGCTGCGACATATTTTTCCTCCCGATAAATGCCAGACCTTGGATAGTGTTCTTCTGAACGCGAATTATGGTACGGACTTTCGGCGCGGACAATATGCAATAGTGCGAAGCGACGGAGGATAGCATGGGCAGGAATGTTGGCATCGTCGGGCTCGGCTCTATCGGCCTGCCGATTGCAGTCAACATGATGGCGAAGGGTCTTGAGGTTCACGGCTACCGCCGCAGCGCCATGACGGAATTCGCCGCCGCGGGCGGAAAGCCCGCCGCTTCGCCAAAAGCGCTTGCCGAGACTTGCGACGCGATCGTCACCGTGCTGCCGGACCTTGCCGCCGTCGAGGAAGCGATCTGCGGCCCGAACGGCGTTCTTGCATCCGGCCGCAGGGGCGTCACGATCATCGACCTCTCGACCTTGCCGATGTCCGGGAAGGATGATCTTGCCAAGCGTGTGGGCGCTGCCGGCTGCAAGCTCATGGATTGCCCGATTTCCGGCGTGCCGCAGATGATCCGGGACCGTGCCGGCATTATTTTTGTCAGCGGTGGTAAGGACGATTTCGAGGCCAATCGCGACGTGCTCGAAGGCATCAGCGACAAGGTCTTTTATCTCGGCGAATTTGGCGCGGGCACCAAGATGAAATTCATCGCCAATTCTCTGGTGTCGATTCACATTCTCGCCGCTGCGGAGGCTCTCGCCATGGGCGTGAAAGCGGGGCTCGATCGCGACCTCATGGTCAAGGTGCTGACGCCCAGCGCTGCGGGATCGCTGCAATTTGGCGTGCGCGCGCCGCTGATGATGCAACGTAAGTACGAGCCGGTGCTGGCGGCGACATCCATCCTCTCGCACGACGTGCCCATGTTTACGCAATTCGCCGACGAGCTTGGCTGCGAAACGCCATTGCTGCGTGTAGCCGAAGACTATTATAAGCGCGCTCTGGGGACTGAATGGGAAAATAAGGATGCCGCTTCGATCATCGAAATCGTGGCGCAGGCTAACAACATGAAGTTGTAGGTCTAATACGGAAGGGTAGGGATCATGACGATACATGCAACACGGCGGCAGGTTATCGCCTCTCTCGCAAGCGTTTCACTCACAGGGCTCGCGCATGCGCAGGATGATTATCCGCGCCAATCCATCAACTTCATCTGCGCCTTTCCGCCGGGCAGTGGCGCTGACATTCTGGTGCGTTACTGGGCCAATCGTCTCAAGAACATCGTGCCGCAGACTATCGTCGTGCAGAACAAGCCGGGCGCCATGGCGAATATCGCGGCCGAATTCACCGCGCGCTCGAAGCCGGACGGCTACAACATTCTCGTTCACGCCGGCAGCACCATCGCGGCGAACATGCATATCTTCAGGAAGCCACCCTTCGATGTGGTGAGGGACCTCAAGGTCGCGACAACACTGAGCAGCCTGTCGTTCATTCTCGTCGTGCCCAAGAATAGCCCTTACAAGAATCTGCAGGAATTGACCGCGGCTCTGAAGGCCAAAGGCGACAAGGGTACTTACGGCACGGCGAATACGCCGAGCTTCGTAATCGGCAAGCTCTACACCAAGGGCGCGGGCCTGCGGACGGTGCAGGTGAATTACAAGACCAGCATGGACTTCGTGAACGATCTCAATGCCGGTCATATCGATTTCGCGATCACGGACTCCGTCTCCGGGGTTGTGCTGGCCAAGCAAGGTCATTGGCGCACGCTTGCTGTTGGCTCGAACGAGCGCATGAAGTCCTTGCCCGATCTGGCCACTTTTGCCGAGGGTGGCGTCGCCGGCGTCGATCTTCTTACATGGTGGGGCGCGATGGTGCCTGCAGGCACACCCGATGCCATCGTGCAGAAAATCCACGGCTGGTTCGAGCAAGCGTTGAAAGAAAAAGACACCGCCGACTATCTTCGCGAGCAGGCCAACGACGTCATGATCACGCCGCTCGTCGAAGCGCAGACGCTGTTGCGCAAGTCGGAACAGGAATGGAAGCGGCTTGTCGAAGAAACGGGCGTTGAAAAAATCTGATCGGGTCATCCCGGGAAACATGTTATCCGGGATCGTTGGCGAATATATGGCGTCGCGATCCCGGCTCTCGCTTCGCTCGGCCGGGATGACGGTCCCTCAACTATGCAACCCCGGGGCTTCATGTCCCGTGCGCGCCACATATTCCGTATAGCCGCCGCCGTATTTGTGAACGCCATCAGGCGTCAGTTCGAGCACGCGGTTCGACAACGCGGCGAGAAAATGCCTGTCGTGCGAGACGAAGAGCATCGCGCCTTCATATTGCGAGAGTGCGGTAATCAGCATTTCCTTGGTGGCGATGTCCAGATGGTTGGTCGGCTCATCGAGCACGAGAAAATTCGGCGGATCGTAAAGCATCTTCGCCATCACGAGACGCGCCTTCTCGCCGCCGGAGAGCACTCGGCAGCGCTTCTCGACATCGTCGCCTGAAAAGCCGAAGCAGCCGGCCAAAGCGCGCAGCGATCCCTGACCCGCCTGCGGAAACGATCGTTCGAGCGATTCAAAGACAGTCTCTTCGCCGTCGAGCAAGTCCATCGCATGCTGCGCGAAATAACCCATCTTGACGCTGGAGCCGACGGCGACCTTGCCGTCGTCGGGTTCCGTCGCGCCCGCGATAAGTTTCAGCAGCGTGGACTTGCCCGCGCCATTGATTCCCATCACGCACCAGCGCTCGCGCCGCCGCACCTGAAAATCCAGTCCGTCATAGATGACGCGCGAACCGTATCGTTTTTGGACGCTTTCGAGCGTGGCCACATCTTCGCCCGAGCGCGGCGCAGGCGGGAAATCGAAGGGGATCGTCTGCCGTCGGCGCGGCGGCTCGACGCGCTCGATCTTGTCGAGCTTTTTCACGCGGCTCTGCACCTGCGCGGCATGGGATGCACGCGCCTTGAAGCGCTCGATGAACTTGATCTCTTTGGCCAGCATCGCCTGCTGCCGCTCGAACTGCGCCTGCTGCTGCTTTTCCGCAAGCGCGCGCTGCTGCTCGTAGAATTCGTAATTGCCCGAATAGGTCGTCAGCGAGCCCCCATCGATCTCGACGATCTTGTTGACGATACGGTTCATGAATTCGCGATCGTGCGACGTCATAAGCAGCGCGCCTTCATAACCCTTCAGGAAGTTTTCCAGCCAGATCAGGCTTTCGAGATCGAGATGGTTGGAGGGCTCGTCGAGCAGCATGGCGTCCGGCCGCATCAGCAATATGCGCGCGAGCGCAACGCGCATTTTCCAGCCGCCCGAGAGAGCGCCGACATCGCCATCCATCATATCAGGCGTGAAGCTGAGACCGGCCAGCACTTCGCGCGCGCGCCCGTCGAGCGCATAGCCGTCGAGTTCCTCGAAGCGCGCCTGCACCTCGCCATAGCGCGCGATGATGTCCTCCATCTCGTCCGCGCGGTCGGGGTCGGCCATCGCCGCTTCCAGCTCTTTCAGCTCGGCGGCGACTTCGCTGACGGGGCCCGCGCCATCCATCACTTCGGCGACAGCGCTGCGGCCGGCCATGTCGCCGACATCCTGGCTGAAATAGCCGATAGAGAAGCCGCGCTCGGTTGCGACCTGCCCCTCGTCGGGCAGCTCCTGTCCCGTGATCATGCGAAAGAGCGTCGTCTTGCCCGCGCCGTTTGGTCCCACGAGCCCGGCCTTCTCGCCGCGCAGCAGCGTGGCGGAGGCTTCGATGAACAGGATCTGGTGGCCGTTCTGCTTGCTGATGTTGTCGAGGCGAATCATGATTTTCGATGGGTCTGGGATTTTCACGGGTGCTTTAGAGGGCACCGCGCGCGGAGGGAAGGGGCGGGCGCACCGCTTCCTTCCCCTTCAGGGGAAGGTGTCGCCCGCAGGGCGACGGATGGGGTGAGTCGTGATCTCACAGCATGGCGGCAGACCCCCTCCGTCACGCTACGCGTGACACCTCCCCCTGACGGGGGAGGAGAAACACCTTTACCCCGCAACGCTTTCACGTCCGGGTTGATGATCGTCTTGTTTGCGTATCTCCATTGAGAGAGGCGCGGGATGCCGGACGTTCTCCCTCCTTCGGGAGGAAAAACGCTTTTGAAAAAAGACCGAAAGCCGAAAGAACGTCCGGCATCCCGGCGGAGCGCGCTGCTCGCGCAACGCGCTCCGTTTTTCGCGCGGAGGTTCCCGGCTTGCTTCGCGTAACCCCCGGAGGCTTAACGCTTGTTTGCCTCCGCTCTGCCGGTCTTTCTCAGCCTTTCCGGCAAGAACAGGCTCCGAAACGCCTGCGCTTGCGTCAGCGGGCAGCTTTCGGGCTGCACGCAAGAGGTCTGCCGGACTTTCGCAGGTGGTACATAACCCGCGAGGACCACACGACTTGGGCCGCCATGATCCACGCTGCGTGACGGCGCTGCAATCATGGCCTCCGCTCCCGGCCCACCCGCTCTCACGCAAGAGCGAACCCTCAGGTCTTTTGGACCCTTAGGCCGGGACGCGGGCAGTGTGGGGCAGGTCAGGGGGAGGGGGGAGAAATTAGGATGAAGGTATTTTGTACAAATATTTGTGAGTACTCCCTTCTCCCCTTGCGGGAGAAGGTGGCAGGCGGAGCCTGCCGGACGAGGGGTAGGCGCGAAGCGCTTCACCGCGAAAAATTTTTGCTTCGTGATTTCACTTTGTCTTAGTTCGGCAGGCGGGGAAAACCCGAGCCTTATGGGCTACGCCTCATCCGCCTAGCATTCGCTCGGCACCTTCTCCCCGCAAGGGCAGAAGGAAACGCGATGCCAAATTCGACGCCGATGTAGTCGACTGGTTCAAGGCGCAGGGCCGCGGCTATCCGGCGCGCATGAATGCTGTGTTGCGGAGGTATATGGAGGCGCAGCGGAAGCCGGGGTATGGGGAAGCTACGGCGTGGGTCTCCTTTTTCCATTCGTACGGCAGAAGAAAGTGAAAGACTCGAATTTTTGCAGTGTGCTTTGAAGTGCAGTTAGCCAATAAATGTTATTAACGCTTCTTCGATCGCTCGTTGCGGCTTTAAGAATTCAATTTCCTCACAAATCTGAATTGCGACCGATTTTGCATCAAGGGAAGTGTCCAGCGGCTGCTGCCATTTTAACTCCAAGAATGCTGCCAATGCCATGCGATACAAGGACGCAGCGTATTCGAATAGTGATTTTGCTGCACCAGCAACTTTAAGATTACTCATATCTACTGGATTGCCATGTAAAAAATTGTTCCGTTGATTTAGAAGCGACGCATAAACATGCGAGCTAAGCGTTCTGAGAGTAGTTTTTTGAACGCCAATTGGGTATGTTTTTTCCTTAAGTTTTCGAAACTCCGAAGGAGCGCCATCAAGAAGGTCGCATACTTTGTCGCGATCCGCCCGGTTGTTTCCTCCGGGATGAACGAGAATTTCAAATGCACTCACCCACAAAGAAATGAGTCGTCCGACATCATATAGATTTGTTTCTCCTGCAGCCGGCAACATAGAGGCATGTAGCGCCATGTTAAGAGACCGAAATAATGCACGATCTTGCCATGTGCTTCGATTAGAATCGTATCTACTTTTCCAGCGCGTCAAAAGTGCTGCCAAGAGCGGATTGTCGATGCTGTCCTGCCTGATAGAAGTTCGAAACAATACAGCCGAAGATTGTCCCTGAAACGCATCAACGGAATGCATGCCGAGAAATGCAGGCGTACTTCCAATCAAATATTTATATTCTTTATCGAGCATCCATGGGTAGAATTCAAAGGTATTTGCAAAAAGGGGCGCTGAGTGGTGCGCACGTTTAATCGTGAGTGCTCTGCTGTATGGAATGATAGAAGCTGCAATGGCGTCGCGAATACTTGCCAGTGGTTCAACATTTCGAATGTTATCGCCACTCGTACTATGAATTAAAAGAAACGCAGGATCTATTTTTTGTCGAAAATTATCACGAAAGCTCTTGGAAAATGCTCGAAAGGAAGGTTGACTTTTTGAAAGTGCCTTCACCCTCGCGTCGCCTGAAGAGGCCAAGATAGCCGGGCCGAATTCGATTGTTTCTTCTAACGCGATATTTGGTAGTACAAAAATAGGTTGCCAATCTGACATAAGAAGCCTTTGTAAAGTTATTCAAGCCCCTCATACGACCGCCTTAGGCGGCCACCTTCTCCATTTGCAGGGAGATGACAATCACCCGATCCCGGATCGCGCAATGCGCGTCCGGGATGACAGCATTGCGGCGGATTATTTCTCCGCCTTCACCGGATTCCTCAACAACCCGATCTTCTCGACTTCCACTTCGCAGACGTCGCCGTGCTTCATCCACAGCGGCGGCTTGCGGAAGGCGCCGACGCCGGCGGGGGTGCCGGTGACGATGATGTCGCCGGGTTCGAGCGTCATTGCTTCGGAGGCGACGGAGACGAGTTCGTCGACCGGGAAGAGCATGTCGTCGGTCGTAGCTTCCTGCACGACCTGGCCGTTGAGGCGCGTGTAGAGTTTGAGGCCCTTGCCGCCCGCAGGCACTTCATCGGCCGTGACGAAATCCGGGCCGAAGGGGCCGGAGCCATCAAAATTCTTGCCGCTCGTCCATTGCGGCGACTTGAACTGATAGTCGCGCACGGAGCCGTCGTTGAACACCGAATAGCCGGCGACATGATCGAGCGCTTCGGAGCGCGGAATATGACGGCCGCCTTTGCCGATGATGGCGACCATTTCGCCTTCATAGTCGAACTGCTCGGACGCCTTCGGCGCGATCAGCGCCCCCTCATGCGGCACGAGCGATGTGGTGACGCGCAGGAAGAGCACGGGATAGTTCGGCTTCTCGTAGGGGCTTTCCTTGGCGTGGTCGGCATAGTTGAGGCCGACGCAGATGATCTTGGGCGGACGCTCGATCGGGCAAAGATACTCGAATTCGCCCTTCACGCGCGCCGATTTCTCGGCCTTGGCGACCTTGCTCTTGAGGCCCTTCAATTTGCCCTTGGCGAGAATGGCGGCGAGGTCCGTGCCGAGGCCCGGCGCGACCTTTTCCAGATTGATGAGTTCGTCGCCGCGGCGTGCGGCGAGGATCTTCTTCTTGCCCTGCTTGATATGGACGATACGCATGTCGCTCCCTCGGGTTTTGCGTGTTGGGCCGGGGGTTTTCTACGATATGGCCGCGCGGGTGGATAGGGGGCGGCTCTTCCTTCTCCCAAGGCCTCATCCTGAGGGCGAGCGCAGCTCGCGTCTCGAAGGAGGAGGCCGGCCCCTCGTGCTTCGAGACGCCGCAGGTGGCGGCTCCTCAGCATGAGGGGCAGAGATCAGGATGAGGAGGCTACCTGGGGC
>CAINED010000057.1 GCA_903847605.1 uncultured Hyphomicrobiales bacterium
CAACGCCGGAGCAAACGAAAACAGAGCCGCCGGAACGCCAAACCAGGAGACTGAAATGAACCCGACCTCCCCCAAAAACTCGATCCTCGTCGTCGCCACCGCCATGGCCCTCGCCCCCGCAATGGCGATTGTCTTCCTTGCACCCGGCGCGTCAGCCCAGCCGCGAAGCCAGACGGTTTCGGTCTCTGTCGATGTCGCCGGTGCAATGTCCGCCGACGCGCAGTACAACACGATCGTTCTCGAGCGTGTCCGGGCCGCTGCAGAGAATGTGTGCGCCGCAGTCGCCAAGAACTCGCCACTTCTTCCTCGCGAGCAAGCCGATTGCGCGCGCAACGCGGTTGCCGAGGCGATGCGCCAGATCACCGGCGCTGGGTCCATCACGATCGCTGATGCTGGTCGCTAGGCGGCCTGCCCAGAGTCCGCCGGGCCCGCTGGATACTCATCGGGGCGCTCTCGACGAGGGAGCGCCCATTTAATTCGAGTTCTGGATTTATCAGGTGCGCTGACTGGCGCGTTCCCTGGCGAGACGCTCGGCGCGGTCTCGCGCCAGCAAGTCGCGGCGCATGTCGTCGCGCTTGAGGATGGGGTTCTGCAGGAACCAGGCGCAAAGGAAACTGCTGACGGCGCCGACGAGGGCGATGAAGAGCTGACCGCCGAAAATGCCTGCTTCGGGATCGACGGCGACGAACAGGAAGGCGTTCATCATGCCGACGATGGCGGCGCCGCTCCAGAAGCGCGGATTGTCCGGTGTGAAGGGCGACAGCACCGCGACCCAGATGCCGGAAATGGCGGCGGCGATCGCTGCTGCGGCGTAGGCGCCGGTGATTGCGGCGAAGGCTGTTTCGAGCGCGCTCGGGATCGACGCGCCGCCCGTGCTGATCGCATTGCAGACCATTGCAACGAATGTGCTGCCCCAGATCAGCGCGAGGCCGATCAGCGGCGCGAGCACCGCAAAGCAAAGCGCCGTCGGCACGAGCGTGGCGCCGACATGGGCCATCACCGCCGTGCGATGGGCGGCGGATCGATAGACTGGCTGTGCGGACGCGGGGGCCATGACAGCAAATCTCGCCGATACGGCTTAATCCTCGCTCGCGGAGATCGATGAAACTTCATCGATAGCGCGCTCTTTTTATTGCGCTGCGGCATGGGAAGTCGGCGAACGCCGCGACGCCAACCGCCGATGCGCCGGTCTTCGAAAGCAGCGGAATCCGTGGTAGGCCGGGTCATAACCCAAGAGACGGAGAACGTCCGATGCCTTCTAACCTCCCCAAAATCAGTCTTGTTACGCTTGCCCTTCTGGGCGCGCCTGCGTTTGCGCAGGGACCAACTGCGCCTGGTGCGAAGACGGCCTACACTGCGCCGCGAACCTCCTTCGGCCATCCAAGCTTCGAGGGAATCTGGACGCAGAATTTCGTGATCCTGATGGAGTCGACGGCGCAGGCGCCGATGCTGGTGCTGCCGGAAGCGGCGGCGAAGCAGATGGCGGAAGCCGCAGCGAAGGGCATCGGCGATTCACTCGATCGCGGGCTTGATCCGGAAGTGCCGGAGCTGATGAAGGCGGCCGACGGCCTGCCCATCGTGCGCGGCGAGCGGCGGACGCGGTCTGTCGTGCTGCCGGCGGACGGCAAGCTGCCCTACACGCCCGCTGCGCGGAAGGAATCGCAGCGCGGCTCGCCTTCCGTGATGGCGGAGAATATCGAGGAGCGGCCGAACTGGGAGCGCTGCATCACCAGCCTTGGCCTGCCGCCTGTGACGGGCATGGGCACGACAAGCGCAAACCCGCGCCAGTTCATCCAGACGCCGGGGCAGGTGGTGATCCACACCGAGTATGGCGATGAAGCTCGGATCATACCCCTTACCGACACGCACAAGCCGAAGGCATTGCATTCGGTGCTCGGCGATTCCATCGCACGTTGGGAGGGCGAGACGCTGGTGGTGGAGACGATCGGGCTGCCGGCGAATGATCGCGTGCGGTTCTTCTCCAACCTTGTGGTCGGCGCCGACAGCAAGGTGACTGAGCGGTTCACGCGCGTTGCGGAGAACGAGCTGCTTTATCAGTACACGGTCGAAGATCCGTCGATCTACACGGCGCCGTGGCTGGCCGAGTATTCGCTGTACAAGACAAGCCAGCGGATGTTCGAGCACGCGTGCCATGAGGGCAATCTGTCGGTGCCGCATATCCTGATGGCGCAGCGGATGAACGACAAGAAGGCGCAGCGGCAGTAGAGC
>CAINED010000058.1 GCA_903847605.1 uncultured Hyphomicrobiales bacterium
GTGGAGGATTTCATCGGCTGCTTCGCGGAAGCTTCGGGACGAGACCTCACCCAGTTCATGCTGTGGTACCGGCAGGCGGGAACGCCACTTGTCAAAGTCGTCGCACGGCAGGACGCCAAAGCCAGGACTCTGACACTCGATCTCACGCAATCGACGCCGCCAACGCCTGGGCAGGATCAAAAATCTCCGCAAGTCATACCTTTGCGGCTCGGCCTCATCGCGCATGACGGACAGGAACTTCCTCTCGATACGTCATCCGCCCCGGATAAAGATGGCGCCACGCAAGACGAATTGTCGTCGGCAACCTTCATTCTCGATGGCGAACGCCGCCGTATCGTGTTCCGCAATATCGATGAGAAACCGGCGCTCTCGCTGTTTCGCGGCTTCTCCGCGCCGGTGCGGATCGAGAGCGAGACATCGGATGAGGACTACCTCACGCTCGCGCGCTACGACAGCGATCTCTTCAATCACTGGCAGGCGATTCAAACCTGCGCAACGCAATATCTTCTCAAGGCCGTGAAGGCCCTTCGCTCCGGCCAGAGCACGCCTGACGCAAGCGGCGTTATCTCGATTCTGCGCAACACGCTGGCGCAGGCCGAGACCGATCCGGAATTCGCGGCTCAGGCGCTGACATTACCCGGCGACAGCGACATCGCGCGCGAGATCGGCAGCGATGTCGATCCCGATGCAATTTTCGCGGCCGGTCGCACATTGCGCACAACTTGCGCGAAAGCTCTGCTTGCAGAATTCAGGCAGCTGTATGAAAGACTTTCCGTGCCGCTGGCTTGGAGCGCCGACGCCACAAGCGCGGGCAGACGGGCCCTTCGGGGCGTTGCGCTCGCCTATCTGATGCAGGCCGGCAAGGAGCATGCTTCGCTCGCCCTGCGACAGTTCCGCGACGCCGACAATATGACCGACCGTATGTCGGCGCTCGCTGCGCTTGCCGCGCATGATTGTCCGGAGCGCGAAGCGACGCTGGAAGAATTCTATGCGACCTTCAAGCACGATCATATCGTCATGGACAAGTGGTTTGGGCTGCAGGCGATGATACCCGAGTCCGGGACGCTCGCACGCGTGCGCAGGCTCATGCAGCATCCCCTGTTTTCGATGACCAATCCCAACCGGTTCCGATCGCTCGTTTCGACTTTCGCCGCCGCCAATCCGACGCAATTCAACGCGACGGACGGGAGCGGCTACGATTTCGTCGCCGGCCTCGTGCTCGAACTCGACCCTCGCAATCCGCAAGTGGCCTCCCGTCTTCTCGTCGCCTTCCGCAGCTGGAAGACATTCGAGGCCGTGCGCAGGCACAAGGCGGAAGCCGCCCTGCGCCGTATTGCCGAAGCGCAGAATCTGTCGCCTGACGTGAGGGACATTGTCACCCGCTCGCTGGCGTGAAATCGACTCGTTTTACGCGAACCTTGCGCGCGCCACACGCGAGGAGCGCAAACCTCCCCTTGCGCCGGAATTTTTTGGCGTAACGAATCATTAAGTTCTGGACAAATCACCGGCCGAAGATTCAATTGGTCTTGATTCGCTTCAGATGCGGCACATCCGTTGCGAATTGCCGATAAGGCTTGAGGGGGCCAAAGCATGGCGCGTGCGATCGACGCCAACGCATCCGCGCGCGCGGATGCGAGCGGTGAAAGTGTGTCTGCCCCACGGCAAGGCGCAACGGACCGCTGGCGCTCTTTTGCATCCTTCGCCCATGCGGGCGTGCCTGCCATGGTCGCGATTTTCGGCTGCACCCTCGGCCTGATCGCCGGCATCGTTTCCATTCAGCAACGGGCCGATACGATCGCCGATGCGATGTCGGACATCGAAATTGTCGCGCTCGCAGTGGCTTCGGAGATCAACGTATCGGCAGCGGCGCGCGTGCCCGGCCACAGCCACGTTCTGGA
>CAINED010000059.1 GCA_903847605.1 uncultured Hyphomicrobiales bacterium
CAGCGTCTGATCACGCTCAATAACTCCATGCTGATCACTCCGTTCTCTCCCGCTCTCATCGCGGGGAAAAGATTCCAACATGGGTCAAATCTCGATGGAAAAACCTTGGCTTCCCGGGTCAGTTCTTAGTGGAAATCAACACCGTGCACTTGGACATCCAGCAGGCGCGCCGATGTGGAGCGAAAACGCGGAGGGGCTCGCCTTGCCAAACCCCTGCGATGACAAACGGCAGATGCCGCATGCACGGCGGCACAAATCCCGGCGCGCCCAAGGGTAATAAGAACGCATGGAAGCATGGGCGGTGGTCGAGGGCTGAAATTGATAGGCGGCGCGAGCTTTGGCAGCTCTTGCGCGAGGTGCGGAATGTGGTTGAGTTGTTCGAGCAGGAATGAGCAGGCATTGCCTGTGCGGTATAAGCTCATCAAGGTTTAACTTGGGACTTTTGCTTTTCTAGGCGGTTTTCATATTCAACGGTCCATACAAACGCTTCCGAGTCATCCGGAGACGTTGAGCATTCCCCTTGGTCATAATTCCAACCGGCCCAACTTTCATCAAAGCTTTTCACGAGGGCATCGAAGCTTTTCTGAAGTTCTTTTAATGACAGATCATCCCCCTCTGAGACCGGGCGACGGCGCGCACTTCGGATAGCTAAACGTTGTGCGTCTGTTTCGGAAATGTCGTTTAGACGCCTGCCACACCCGGCCTTGTAATCTGAATAGCCTCGGGCCATCCGGTAAATCATTTCCTCCTGAGTTGCCACTGAAGATCTCATTCCAGATCCACCAATCGCGTAGCCAACGTAGCCAAAGAGGGCAGCGCTTATCAGAAACTCCCACCCGCTAGCTTTCATGGTGGTCTTCCTTGTGGTGTTCCGGTTGAACATGCGATCGGCTGCGCAACCCAGACCAGCTCCGCCGATCGCCCCGAATATGCCGGATCGAAAGAAGGCGGAGCTCAATCATCCTGCCAGTCGCTTCCACCATGGGCGTTTTTCCATAGGCCAGATACGCGAGACCCGCCGCCGTTGCTGCCACAAACAGAGTGATCCCTACGGTTTCACTAGTTGTCATTCCTCGCCTCCGAAGACAATTGATACTAGCGCTAGGGCCTATTTCGGCCAGTCACGCGAGCAGAGGCAACCTGTGAGGCAGGGGGACGGCTGCGCCCGCGCCCTACAACGTGGCTAACAGGCGATTCCGTCGCGAAGGGTGCCGGACGAAGGGGTGTGGATAGGGGATCGGCCTCCGTCCGGTCGCGGACGGGTTGCAACATTTGCCTTCCGAAAAGTCGCGAAAGCTTTTCCAGTTTACTCGCGCGGCGACAAAAAGGGCCGGATCGTCTGATCTGGCCTGAAGGCGCATCTGGCCGCGTGGTACACAAGCCCGACGGGGTTAACTGCGCCGTAAGACCACGGTCCCGAAGATTCAGTTTTAAGCCCAACCAATGCATGTTTTGGGGATGATTTTGGGGACCGACATTTTTCGCATGAAAGTAAATTATGTAAATTCAAATACTTGCTGCGGTATAATGGCGGAGACGGAGGGATTCGAACCCTCGAGACCATTTCTGGTCTGCTCATTTAGCAAACGAGTGCCTTCAGCCTCTCGGCCACGTCTCCGCACGCGCTGCGGGAATGCTACGGCGCGGCGCGAAGATATGCCCGAGCGATGGGGCGATTGCAAGCCGTAAAGGGCCGGGCGAGGCTGCCCGTTCCTCGCCGGCACGAATTGGCGCTTTCGGCCAAACGCCTGTCGGCGCTCGAAATATTTCCCTCTGAATTTTCAGCGAAAAAATCGGCGGCGGCAAAGCCGAGATTTCGCTTGGCGCATGGGCGCAAAACGATAGATTTCACTGTGGCGGCGTCGGGTGCGCTCGACGACAGACAGGCCGAAAGCAAGAAGAGGCGGGCCACGGCGAATGCGCCGGTCCGCCCATAGTGTGGGGATTTTGCGATGTCTCAGCCCAGACGCTGGTGGATCGGCATATTGCCGCTGATCCTGATCTGGTTTCTCGCCAACTGGATGGAGACGCCCAATGTCGAGCAGGACCTCGCGTTGCGGGCTGCGCCGGCCGTGCGCAGCGTGGCGGGTGATATCGTCAATCCCGGCATAGAAGTTTCCGGCCGCGACGTGTCCCTGGGCGGCACGGCCCTGCGGCAGGATGCGGCCGGGAAAGCAATCTTTGCGGCTGAAGGCGTGCATGGCGTTCGTCAGGTAATCGCCAATATCGCATCCGCGCAGGTCGAGCGGCCCTATGTGCTGGCGGCCTCGCGTGATGGCAATGCGGCGAGCCTGACCGGTTTCGTGCCCTCGGTGGAAAGCAGGGGCAAGATTCTGGCCGCCGCGACAGCGGCGTTGGGCAATCTGTCGCTGACGGATCAGACGAAGCTCGGCGCAGGCGCTTCGCCGCAGTTCGAGGCGCTCGCCGCGCATGGCTTTCAGCAACTCGCCAGACTCACGCGAGGAAAGTTTTCGCTGAGCGATCTCACCTATTCGCTGGAAGGCGTCGCGGCGGATTCGAAAATTTATCAGGAACTCGCAAGTCTTGCTTCATCGCTGCCGGCGAGCGCGAGACCCGGCACGATTTCCATTGCGCCTCCGGCGACGGACGCCTTTCGTTTCTCTGCCGTGCGCGAGGGCGATACGCTCACGCTCTCCGGCTTTGTTTCGTCACTGGCCGAGCGCGAGCGCATTCTGGCGGCGGCGCGCGCGGCCTATCCCGGCGCAAGGATCGTCGATCAACTCGCCTTCGCTTCCAACGCGCCGAAAAATTTCGCGGCGATGGTCGAGCATGGACTGGCGATTGCGGGAAAGCTGGCCGGATCGCGTTTCGAACTGTCGGGCAATAGTTTTGCGCTGAGCGGCGCTGCCAGCGATCATGCTGCATTCGATATGGCAATGACATCCTTGCGTGCGTTGCCCGAAGGCGCAAGCGCCGGACGGATTTCCGTGCTGCCGCCGGAGATCAAGCCTTTCGCCTGGAGCGCGCGGCTGACGCCCGACGGTCGTCTCATTGTCGAAGGTTTCGCGCCGGATCAAACAACTCTCGACGCCATTCTCGCGGAAGCGCGCAAGCTCTATCCGAATGCGAAGATCGAAAGCGCCATGCGCCTCGGGCGCACGGCCCCGCAGGGCTTTGGCGATGCTGCGAGGGAAGCGCTTGCGCAGCTTGCCAAGCTGAAAACGGGCGAGATCAAATTCGCCGACGCAGATATTTCAGTTGCGGGCGATGCAGCCGAGCCATCCATCTCCAGTGCAATCGAGGCTGCGTTGCGCGGCATTAAAGGCATGCGTGTCGCTGCCTACGGGGTCACTGCGCCACGTCCGGTTCCGCCACCGCCACCACCGCCGCCAACTGCACCGCCCGAAGTGAAAGTGGTCGTGCCCATTCCCGAGCCACCGCCGCTTACCTTGCCGGAGTCGGCGCCTCCGCCGCCGCCGGTTCGCGTCGACGTGCCCGTTCCACCACCGCCGCCATTGAATGTCGAAATGCCAAAGCTGCCGGAGCCTCCCGCGCCGCCGAAGCTTGCAGCCCCGTCAACGCCACCGCCGCCTGCACAGACGGCGGCTCGCGTCGAGCCGGCGGCGCCGTCCTGCGCGGCGTCCGGCGATGCGCCGCTCGTCAGGGGCATGGTGCTGTTTGCGGAGGGCCGGGCGGCGCTCGCCGCCGATCAGGAAGCGCAGATGCGCATGTTCCTCGATGTGCTCAAACGCTGCCCCGCGTCGCGGGTCTATCTAGCCGGGCACACCAATACGCACGGCAATCGCGCCCCCAATATCAGGCTGTCGTCGTTGCGCGCCTTCGCGGCGTCGCGCTGGCTGCAACGCAATGGCGTTCCGAAAAGCCGCATCGAAACGCTCGGTTATGGCGAGGACCGGTTGCTGATGAGCGAGACGTCAGCCGATGGCGCAGCGCGCAATCGCCGCGTCGAAATCACGATCCGCTGAGGAGCGCGCCATGAACTATGTGATCTCGCATTTCGCATGGTGGCTTGCCGGCGCTTTGGCGATCGGCGCCGTCACGGGCATTGGCACATGGGCGCGCAAGCCGCGCGGAAGCTGGCTTTCGAGCTGGATCTCGTGGGCGGCGGCGCTGTTCGTCGTCGGCTGCCTCGCCGCCGTGTTCAAACTGGTGGCGGGTCGCGGCGGGCTCTGGCTGGAGACGGCCCTGGCGATGTTCGCTGTCTATATCGCGGGGTGTGTGATCGGCGGCTGGCTGCGTGCGCTGTTTGCGGCGCCCGAGCCATTGCTGACGCCCATCGCCGCGCGCGTAAACGCAGCTAAGGCGGCGCTCGCACCGGTCTTCGCCTTTCCAGCGCCGCCCGCGAACGCGCCACTCGCAATAACCTCGTCGCAAGCCTATCCCGGCAAACGTCCGGCCGGACTTGCTGCGCCCGATGGCGCGCCGGACGATCTGACGGCCATCGGAGGCATCGAGCCGGTCGACCGCAAGATACTCGGCGATCTGGGCATTCACCACTTCAGGCAAATTGCGGCGTGGACGCCCGACAATGAGAAATGGATCAATCACCACCTGACGATGCCCGGCCGCGTCGAAAGGGAGGGATGGATCGGATCGGCGCAAGCGCTGGCAAAAGGCGCTGCGCAATCTAGCGCGGTGCCTGCGCGCAACGACACCATCGTCTATCCGCGCGGGAGTGTGCAGGGCACGGCGCCTGCAAGGGCGACAATCGATCCTGCAGTCGTAGCAACGCTCGCTGGCGCGTCTCCGTTCAGCGTTGGCTCGCCCGCTGCAACATCGACGGCGGCGGCGTTCGATATGCATGGCGCGCATTCCGGCACACGTCCGCCGCGCGCGACACCGTCGCAGCAGGCAGCGGGCGACGACTTGCGTCGCATCCGCGGCGTCAGTCCGCACAATGTCGCGCAACTCAATCGCGCGGGGATATTCAGTTACGACCAGATTGCGCGTTTTGGGGCCGATGAATGCACATGGATCGACAATTTCATGGGCGCGCCGGGACGTTGCGAGCGCGACAATTGGGTCGAGCAGGCGCGCCTTCTTGCAACGGCGAAACACATTGAGGCGACCGTCTCGAGCCCCGTGCATCTCGCTGCCGTCGCCGCCATTGCGCCCGTCGCTGTTGGAAACCAATCCGGTGCAAGCAATGGCCATACGCCGCTGTCTTCCGCGCCTGCTCTTGCGGGCGATGTGAATGCGCCGCATCCCGGCGTACGTCCCGCAGCGCTGCCGCAGCCACGTAATAACGCGACCGACGATCTCAAATGGATCAGGGGCGTCGGACCGAAGAATGAAAAAGCCTTGCATTCGATTGGCGTCTTTCACTTCGACCAGATCGTGGCGTGGACGGCGGACAATGCGAAGTGGGCCGGTAGCTACATGGCCTTTCCCGGCCGCATCGAGCGTGAGGACTGGATTGGCCAGTGCAAGCTGCTGGCGGCTGGACAACTGACCGAGCATGCGCGCGAAGTCGCTTCAGGCGAAGCGGACCCTACCCGCCACGACGAAGATCATCCCGGCGAGCGGCCGCCGGGGTTGGCCTCCGCGCGCGGCGGCAGGGCCGACGATCTCAAGCGCATCAGCGGCATCGGTCGGCAGAACGAGCAGAAGCTGAATGCGCTCGGCATCTTCCACTTCGACCAGATTGCTGCGTGGACGCATGAACAGGCGCTTTGGGCCGGCAGCTACATGGCGTTTCCTGGCCGCATCGAACGCGAGGACTGGATCGGTCAGGCGAAGTTGCTGGCGTCAGGACAGGACACCGCCTTTTCCCGCCGCGTCGCCGCTGGGGATGTGCCGACATCGAGTTAAGCGAACGCCTAACGGAAATTAAGTCAGGGATCGACGCGCGTAACGAATTGCGACACGCGCGCGATGCTCGCGTCGTCGAGCAACAGCGGCGCGTGGCCCTGTCCCGGCACGACATAAGTGTCGCAAGCAGGATGCTGCTTGCCCATTTCCTCCAGCGTTTCCTGCGAGAGAAGATCCGAATTCTCGCCGCGGATCGCAAGCAACGGCGCGTGATTCAGTCCGGCGAATTGGGGCCATAGGACGGGCAGGGGCTTTTCGAGATCGAAGGCGTCCAGCGAACGCATCAGCGCGGTGTCGTAGCGCGGCGCAAAGCCATTGTCGGTCTCCTCAAATGTGAGCTTTGCATAGGCGAGCCAGTCGTCCTCGCTCAGGACGCTGAACTGCGCGCCCATGATGCGCTTGGCGAGATCGACGGCGTCGCTCCAGGATTTCGGCTGCGGCAGCTTGCCGACATAGCCCTTGATGCGCGCTATGCCTTTTGCCTCGATAATCGGACCGATATCGTTGAGCACGGCGGCGCGAATGGCTGCGGGCCGCGTCGCCGCCATCATCATCAGGTGCAATCCGCCGCGCGATGTGCCGATGAAGATCGCTTCGCTCGCTTCGAGCGCGGCGAGAACCTGCAGGATGTCTGCGTTCTCCATGCGCATGTCGTAGTTCTGCCAGTTCTTGTCACGGTCCGAGAGCCCGCGCCCCCGATAGTCGATGGCGACGACGCGGCGTGGAACTCCCGCGCTGCCGTTGGCAAGCGCTGTGGCTATCCTGTCGAAGTCCAAGGAGGTGCGCGCGAGCCCCGCAAGGCAGACGACCGGCAGTTTTTCGCGCGCCGTCGCGCCATACTCGCGAGCATGAATTTTTAATCCGTCGGCGACGGTGATGAAATGGGAAAGGGGCTGCTGGTGTATTTGCGGATTCATATGTCGTTGCGTCTCGATGGCTGCCTTGACCGTTTAGCGACGGGATGGGGCCGCGAACACCTTCGCTAACATAATTTGGGTGCAAGGACCGCGTGAAACGCGCTGGCTACTTGAAATTTTGTGAACTATAGATTACATCTGATTATGATCGAGGTCCGCAAGACTGATGATTTACTGAATTGGTTCGAAGCGCTTAAGGATGTTCGGGCGCAGGCCCGTATTCAGGTTCGTATCAAGCGGCTGGAGCTCGGTCTGTTCGGCGATGCCAAGTTTTTCGACGGGATCGGCGAGCTTCGCATCGACTACGGCCCGGGCTATCGCATCTACTTCGTTAAGCGCGGCGACACGGTCGTTCTATTGCTGTGCGGCGGAGACAAATCCACTCAGCGTCGTGACATCAGCAAGGCTATCGAACTGGCCAGGGAGTTGGACTAATGGCTATCAGGACAACAAAATGGGATGCCGCTGACTTCCTGACCAGCGACGAAGCGATTGCGGCCTATCTCGAAGCAGCGCTGGAAGACGGCGAGCCCAAAGTAGTTGCAGCGGCGCTCGGGGACATTGCACGCGTCAAGGGTATGTCGACTATCGCCAAAGACGCTGGCGTTACTCGTGAAGCTCTCTACAAGGCTCTCAGCGAAAAAGGCGATCCGAAACTTTCCACGCTTCTGGGCGTGATGAAAGCGCTCGGCCTGCGATTCAACGTCTCAACGGCGAAACAGGCTGCGTGAGAGTGCGCTGTGCGCCGCCCTTCACATCCTCGCCGCATAGGCGCGCAATTCCTTCTCCGCCACGCGCGGCGCGCCGTTGTCCTTCAGGATCGTGCGGTAGATCGCGAGATTTTCCGCGACGCGCTGCACATAGTTGCGCGTTTCCGTAAAGGGAATGCGCTCGACCCAGTCGATGGGATCGACGCCGGGTTTGCGCGGATCGCCATAGGCCGCAATCCATTGCTTCACGCGATGGCCGCCGGCGTTATAGGCCGCGAAGACCATCAGCAATGAACCGGGATGCTCCTCCATCAGTTCGCCCAAATGCGCCGCGCCGAGCTGCGCGTTGAAAGCAGGATCTGAAAGAAGACGATTGGCGTCGAAGGCGACCTTCTTGTTCTTGGCCGTGCGCGCCGCCGTCGAGGTCAGCATTTGCATCAGGCCCTTGGCGCCGGCATGCGAAACAACCTGCGCCTGAAAGGCGCTTTCCTGCCGCGCGATGGCATAGACGAGAGGACGCCCGGCCGAATTCTCGAGCGGCTTGAATTCGGGAATCCCGTAAGTCGGGAAAGCGATGTCGTCGAGTTCGATACCACGCTGCGCCGAAAGCTTGCCGACGATCAGCGTCGCGCGCGCATGCTGCGATTTCGTCAGCACTGCGGCGAGCGCGGCCAGCTGCGAAGTGTCTTCGAGCGTGCGGCCCATGCCGACCGCAAGCGGTAGAGCGAGATCTTTTTCGCCGATGGATTCCAGCGCCTCCACGACGCGGATCGCAGGCAGGCGGCGGCTGCCTTCTGCAACATCAGGCGCCGTGCGGATCGCGATCTCCTTGCGTCCGAGCCGCTCCATCGCGAGTTGACCGTAATAGTTGCTCGAATATTGCGCGGCGAGCGTATAGAGGCGCTCGGCGTCTTCGGGTTCCGGTCCGCGTTCGGCCGCGCGCGCGTGCCAGTAGTAGCCGCGCGATTTCGACATCGGCGTCGAGGCGGCTTCTGCGGCGCGCGCGAAATGGCCGAGCGCTTCCTCGGGCTTGTCGAGAAAGCGCAGGGCAATCCACCCGGCATGGAATTCTGCGGCGATGAATGTTTCGCCCGACGTCGAGCCATGCGCGGCGGAAATCTTGTAAGCAGCTTCCTTGTCGCCATCGTCGAGACGTTTGCGCGCGACGATGCGGCGTTCTTCCCACCATTCGTTGGGCTCGACGAGTATGGCGGGATCGCTGGGCGCCGCGAGAAGAAGCGCGGCGGCTTCCTCATACTTTTGCGCTTTCCGCAGTCGCGTGATGCGCGCGAAATGCCAGGTGGGATCGTTGCGCAGTTTGGCGTCGATCTTCAGGCCTGATTTAGCGGGGTCCGCGCCCTTGGCGACGGCGATGCGCGCATTGGCGAAGGCGAGGAAATCGGCGCCCACTTTCGCGGCGACGGCAAGCGAAGCCGGATATTTTTCCTTGTAGAAGAGCCTGTCCGAACGCCAGCGATGATCGGCGGCGGTGAGAAGCGCGGAAAACTCTTTCTCGATGGCCCCCTGGGCCCACGCCGTCAGATCATCCTCGCGCCACAACTGGGCGACGATTGCGCGCGCCTCTTCCTTTTTGCCCTCGGCAAGCAGCCGGCGCGCGACGAGCATGTGGCCGGTTGCGGATGCAGGCTTGTTCGCCTCGAACCAGCGCGCCGCGCGGGCGGATGAAATATTGTCGGCGTAGAGCGCCTGTTCGGCGCGGGCGCGCAGCCAGTCGGCTGCGGGCCAGTTCAGGTTCTTCGCGAGGAAAGTCTCGATCCGCGTGAAGCCTGCGGGGCGCGGCTGAAGGCGAAGCGCTGCCCATTCGAGTGTGAGCCGCGCCTTCTCGTCGGTCACCGCTTTTGCCAGCGTGTCGCCCTTGTCGAGATCGCCGGCCTTGTAGGCCGCGAGCGCATCCTTGATGGCGCTGAAATCGACGGGCGGAGCAACGGCCTTGCCCTGTAGCTTGTCGGCTTCGGACTGGACGCTAGGCGAGGCTGGCGCATAGGTGGCGATCAGCGGCGGCGGCTCGAGTGATGTTGGTGTTGCCGCTTCAGGCCTTTCCGATCCGGATGGCTTGACGCTGGTCGCAATGGCGGCGAGCGCGGCCGGCGCTTCCGGGGCCGGCGCGGGAAGCGTTGCGGGCAATTCGGGCATCAGGGCAGGCGCAGGAATGAGCGCTGTCGTCAGCGCCTTGTCCGGCTCCTGCGCGGGCTTGGCGATGACGGCGGCTGGCGGCGGCGCAGGCTTCGCGATGGCCGCGGGACGCGCTGTCTCAGTCGCGCTCGCGAGCGTGCGCTTTTCAGCAACCGCAGGCTTTTGCGCGCGTATTATTGCAACAATATTCTCGGCGACCGCCGTGATCCCACCGGGTGTCGTTTGGACATGGGTCCACGCCGCATTTAGGCCCGCGCCAAGGGCGAGCAGGGAAACACCAGCCAGGAAGTTCTTCAGCAGACGACGCTTTTGCATCGCGACCTCGCATCTTGATCCCGGAAATGGCCCCCAGCCTGCCCATCCGCGGGTTTAGGAATTGCTAACCAAACCGGAATCCGGTTCAAAAACCCCGATTGCTACGCGAAAACCACTGATGCCGCCGCGAAAAACCTTTTCATGGCCGCAAATGTCAGGATATGAATTCGCCCTCTCACTAACCGTTCGAATGCGGCAAGGGTGGGGCAGTGCGACGCGAGGATAATATCATGGCCAAGAGCGCCAAGCTATCGGGTTGGATGACAGCGCTGGTGACGCCGTTCCGGGATGGGCGTGTCGACGAAGCCGCATTCCGCAAACTGGTCAATTGGCAGATCCAGCAGGGCATCCACGGCCTTGTTCCAGTTGGAACCACCGGCGAGAGCCCGACGCTGTCGCACGACGAGCACAAGCGCGTCGTCGAGATGTGCATCGCCGAGGCGAAGGGCCGGGTTCCCGTGATCGCGGGCGCAGGTTCCAACAACACCCATGAAGCGGTCGAGCTTTCGCGCCATGCCGAGAAGGCCGGCGCGGACGCCGTGCTGATCGTCGCGCCCTATTACAACAAGCCGAACCAGGAAGGCGTCTACCAGCACTTCAAGGCGATCAACGACGCGATCGGCATACCGATCATCATGTACAACATCCCGCCGCGCTCGGTGATCGACATCAACGTCGACACGATGAAGCGGCTTTACGAGTTGAAGAACATCGCGGGCGTGAAGGACGCCTGCGGCGATCTCTCTCGCATCGCGCGCCAGCGCATGGCGATGGGGTCGGATTTCATCCAGCTTTCGGGCGACGATGCGACGGCATTAATGACGCTGTCGAATGGCGCGCACGGCTGCATATCCGTCGTCTCCAACATCGCGCCGAAGCTTTGCTCGCAATTGCAGAATGCGTGGAACGAAGGCGATCCGAAGAAGGCGCTCAAGATTCAGGACAAGTTGACGCCGCTGCATTTCGCGACCTTCCTCGAGGCCGGTGTCACCGGCGCGAAATATGGTCTTTCGGTTCTCGGCAAGATGAACGAGGACGTACGTCTGCCGCTCGTTCCGATGGTCGAAGCCAACAAGGCGAAACTGCGCGCCGCGATGGCTCAGGCCGGCCTGATCAAGGACGAGACGCTGGCGCGCGCCGCGGAGTAAAATGTATCAGCCGCCGCATTTCCGGGTCGAGGACCATGCGGCGCTGCATGCCTTCATCGTCGCGCATCCGCTCGGCTTGCTCATCAGCAACGATGGCGACAAGCCCGTCGCCGATCTCGTGCCGTTTCATCTCGATGTCGAGGCAGGGGCCAGGGGCAGGCTGCGCGCACATGTCGCCCGCGCCAATCCGCACTGGAAGCTGTTGCAGCAGACCGGGAGCGCGCTCGTTGTCTTTCAGGCCTCCAGTCATTACATCTCGCCTTCGTGGTATCCGTCGAAAGCCGAGCACGGCAAGGCCGTTCCCACGTGGAATTACGCCATGGTTCAGGTGCGCGGGGCCGCGATCGTGAATGAGGACGCGCCTTGGTTGCGCGAACAGGTGGAAGCGCTCACGCGTTCGCACGAAGGCGGTCGCGAACACCCGTGGGCCGTAGATGACGCGCCGGGCGAATTCATCGCCGCGCAGCTTCGGGCCATCGTTGGCTTCGAGATCGAAATTGAAGAGATGAACGGGAAATTCAAACTGTCGCAAAATCGGCCTGAAGCAGATCGCGCATCTGTGGTCGAGGCATTGAGCCGCGAGGGAAGTGCCGGTGTCGACACCGCCGCGATGATGCGCGCGTTCGGTATCGGAGTCTGACATGGCGACAAAGACCGAACCCAATCGCAAGATCGTCGCCGAGAACAGGCGTGCGCGTTACGAATACGAGATCGGAGAAGTCTTCGAGGCCGGCATCGCCTTGACCGGCACGGAGGTGAAGTCGCTGCGCTCGGGCAAATCGACCATCGCGGAAAGCTATGTCGGTGTGAACCGTCAGGGCGAAGTGCAACTCATCAACGCCAACATTCCCGAATATCTGCAGGCGAACCGCTTCAATCACGAGCCCAAGCGCCCGCGCGTGCTGCTGCTGAAGACGCGCGAGATTGCAAAGCTCGCGCAGGGCATCGAGCGCGAGGGCATGACCGTGGTGCCATTGAAATTGTATTTCAACGAGAAGGGCCGTGCGAAAGTCGAAATCGCGCTCGGCCGCGGCAAGAAACTGCACGACAAGCGCGAGACCGAGAAGAAGCGTGACTGGGGCCGCGAGAAGGCCAGATTGATGCGCGACCGGGGGTGAGCGATCCATGGCGATGATCAGGGTCGCCTTTGGAATCTCAAGGAGAGAAGGAAAGCCTGCGACTATTTTTGCTATTCCACCGGCATCCAGCCGTCCATGCCGAGCCGCTCCTGTGGCCTGAAGCGCGCCTTGTAGTCCATCTTGCGCGATCCCTCGACCCAATAGCCGAGATAGAGATAGGGCAGGCCGAGGCGGCGCGCGCGCGCGATATGTTCGAGGATCATGAACGTGCCGGGCGAGCGGTCATGCTCTTCCGGCTCAAAGAAGGAATAGACCATCGACAGCCCGTCGGAGAGGATGTCAGTCAGGCAGGCGGCGACAAGAGGGCCCGCGCCGCGCCCGTTGATGGCGGTGTCCGGCCCGCGCTTGCGATATTCCACGAGCCGCGTTTCGACATGGGTGTCCTCGATCATCATGGTGAAATCGAGCATGGACATGTCGGCCATGCCGCCTGCCGCGTGGCGGCTGTCGAGATAGGCGCGAAAGAGTGAAAATTGCTCCGAGGTCGGATGCGGCTGCGCGGCGTAGCCGACGAGATCGGCATTGCGCTGCATGTTCTTGCGCATGTTGCGCGTCGGCTCGAATTCGGAAACGCGCACGCGCACGGAGACGCAGGCGCGGCAGCCGTCGCAGGCCGGGCGATAGGCGATGGTTTGCGAGCGGCGGAAGCCGCTCTCGGTCAGCGTGTTGTTCAGCGCGACCGCGCGCCTTCCCACGAGGTGGGTGAACACCTTGCGTTCCTCGCGTCCCGGCAGATAGGGGCAGGGCGCTGGCGAAGTCAGGTAAAACTGCGGGGCGTCGCGCGGTTCCCGTGTCACGCTCGATCAGTCTCCGGGCGGCAAATCAATGATGCCAAAAGTCTAGCACAGGCGCTTCGTTTGGGAAGCGCCTGGATTTGCACGTTGTCGGGAGCACGCCGGGGCTGGAGTCGCTGCGCTCAGTCCGGACGCCGGATCACCACCACATTGGCCAGCATGTCGTGCAGGGCGCGCTTGTTGTGCGCGACGAGCGAGACAAGTATCAGCGGCGCGAAAATGTACCATGTCAGGTAGAAGCCGACGGCGTGGACCGCCGCATTCAGGAATGGCACGTAGTCGCCGTCCGTCAGCCGCATTTCGAGGTCCATGATGTGCATGCCCGGCGTGGCATGACGCCAGCCGGAGACCGTGATCGCGTTGTAGAGCAGGGCGATCAGCGGGAAGATCGTCAGCACGCCTGCCGCGACGAGCCATGTCAGGCCGAAGGTGATGAAGCCGAGCGCGCCGAGTACGAAGAGCACGACACCGGTCAGGACCATCAGCAGCACGAAGTCGAACAGAATCGCGAATATGCGGCGAGTCCGCACGCCTTCCAGGGCGCGTGGCGGCAATTCGCTGCTTACGGCCTGCTGCTGCGGGGCGGGAATGCGGGACGTGTTCATGGCGATCTCCAGCCTCCGCAACACTGCGGACCGCAATAATGTGGCCCCGGCAATCGCCGATGCAAGACCTGTCGCTCATGACTTGCGGATCGTCCGCGCCCTTGATCCTCCGCGCCGCTCACGCCAGACTGCCTGTCAACGATCAAATCGGCGGGAGGAATAGATGACAGTACGCAGATGGGCGCTGACCACAGGGCTTTTTGTGGCCTCCCTGCAAGTTGCCGGCGCGCAAAGCGTCGCCGATTTCTATCGCGGCAAAACCGTGGACATGTTCATCGGTTACCGCACAGGCGGAGGTTACGACGTTTACGGCCGCGCCGTAGCCCGGCATATCGGGCGGCACATTCCCGGTCAGCCCGGTGTTGTCGTCAAGAATCTCGATGGCGCGGGTGGCTTGCGTCTCGCCAATCATGTCGCGCAGGTCGCGCCACGCGACGGCACGGTCATCGCGATCACCGGCCGCAACGCGGCCTTCGAGCCGCTGTTCGGCAACAAGCTCGCGCAATTCGATGGCCGCAGTTTTGGATGGATCGGCAGCGCGAACAAGGAAGTCAGCATTTGTGCTTCGATGAAAGGCGCCGGTGTCGACACCTATGCCGCTCTTCTGGAAAAGGAACTCATCATCGCCGGAACCGGCGCCGCCAACGACACCGACCAGATCCCGAAAGTCATCAACGCGATCCTCGGCACGAAATTCAAGCTCATTCCCGGCTATCCCACAGGCAATGGCCTGACGCTCGCCATGGAGCGGCGGGAGGTGAATGGCCGCTGCGGCTGGTCATGGTCCAGCATCAAGTCGACCCATCCGCATTGGGTGAAGAGCGGCGAGATCAATCTTCTCCTGCAGATCGCCATGGAAAAGCATGCGGACCTGCCTGACGTCCCGCTCGTTCTGGATGTTGCGAAGACGCCCGAGCAAAAAGAAATGCTCCGCATCGTTTTTGCGAGCCTCGTGCTCGGCCGTCCGTTCTTCACGACGCCGGGCGTACCTGCCGACCGGCTGGCGGCCTTGCGCAAGGCGTTTCTGGATACGCTGGGCGACCAGCAGTTTTTGGCGGAAGCGGAAAAGGCGCTGCTCGAGGTCACGCCGGTGAGCGGAGAAGAAGTCGAACGTCTCGTCGCCGAAATCCATAAGGCGCCCGCCTCGCTCGTCGAGAAGGCGGGCGAACTCATGCGCTGAACCATCAGCGAAAATTACAAGGTCGTTGCGAGGGAATCGCCCTTGAAGGCGGTCTGTCCGCCGTCGACGCGCAAGTCCGTGCCGGTGATGAACGCTGCTTCGTCGGACGCAAGAAAGGCCGCGGCGGACGCGACCTCCTCCACAGTTCCAGTGCGGCCCAGCACTTGGCCCGGGCCGCGTATGCGGTTTGAATTTTCGCGGGTGCCGTAGCGGCGCAGCGAGCGTTCGGTATCGATCGGCCCCGGTGAAATGGTATTCGCGCGGATGTTGTGCGGGCCGTAGTCGATCGCCAGCACGCGCGTAAAATGCATGATCGCGGCTTTGGTCGAGCAATAGGCCGAGCGCCCGGGCAATCCGAAATGCCCGTGGCTCGAGGCGATGTTCACGACCGCGCCGCCGCCGGCAGCCCGAATATGGCCCATTGTGTACTTGCACATCAGGAAAACGCCGGTGAAATTGATGTCGATGGCGCGCTTCCAGGCGTCGAGATCGAGTTTCTCGACATTGCCATCAGGCGTGACCGCAGCCGCTGCATTTACCAGCGTTGTAATCTTGCCGAATTTCTGGACAGCGAGAACAGCTGCGCGCTCGCATTGAGCGGGATCGCCGACATCCACCGCCACGCCGATGGCCTGTCCGTTGTCGGCGGCGATGCTCCTGGCGACTTCTTCGGCTTTTTCCAGCGAGACATCGCACACCACCACCGCGGCGCCCTCCGCCGCAAAGCGCCTGGCGATGCCGCCCCCGATTTCTCCGCCGCCACCGGATACGACGGCAACGCGGCCATCGAGCATTCTTCTGTCGGACATTTCCAATCTCCCCGTCGCGCTGTTCGAAATCGCGCCTGTTCGGAGCCTAGTCGTCCTCCGTTGAACCAGCAATCAGCCATGCCGCAGCCCCTGTTGACAGTCCCCCCGAAAGGCCGGACTGTGAGGCAAAGAACGTGAGAAAGCCGACTTATCGGAGGAAAAGATGGGATTTTCGGTCAATTTGGGGCGTTTTGCGGCCGGAATCGCCGCCCTCGCGGCAGGAATCTCGATAGCTTCGGCGCAGCTCGCGCCGCCGCGCACCCTCGACGAACTCAAGGCCGAGATTCAGGAGCGGGCCGACCGCAAGGCCTATCCGGTGTCGCAACTCGATCCCGCCGAGGTGCGCGAGGCGCTGGCCACTCTCAAGAGCCAGAACCGTGACGAATGGGCTGCTGCCTGGGGCGCCATCGGCGACCGTCACCTTGCCAAGGCGAAGTCGCTGGAAGCGACGGACAAGGCCGCCGCAGCCCGCGCTTTCGAGCATGCGATGGAATATTACATGTTCGCGCGGTTCCCCCTGGAGGACTCGGCCGGCACGGTGAAGGCCTATGAAAAGGCGCTGGAAGCCTTTGCCGGCTATTCTCGCTCCATCGATCCGCCGATCGAGCCGGTGAAATTCAACTACGAAGGCAAGGAGATCGTCGGCTATCTGCGCAAGCCTGCCGGCGTCGCCAAGCCGCCGGTCGTGCTGACCATCGGCGGGCTTGACGGGCGCAAGGAGAACGCCGCCATCCGCAACGCCGGCTACCTCAAGCACGGCATCGCCTTCATGGCGATGGACATGCCCGGCACCGGCCAGACGCGCATCCTGATCGAGCCCGGCGCCGAAAAGGTCTTTTCCGCCGCTATCGACGCCTTGCAGAAGCGGCCCGACGTGGATGGCGCGCGCATCGCCGTCTATGGCGGAAGCTGGGGCGGACACTGGTCGGCGCGTGTCGCCTACACCGAGAAAGATCGCATTCGTGGCTCGGTGGTGCAGGGCGGTCCTGTGCATGGCTACTTCCAGCCGGAATGGCAGAAGAAGGCTCTCGGCACCCGCGAATATCTCTTCGGTCTCTTCGAGGCGCGCGCTGCCGTCTATGGCGTGAAGACGCTCGACGATTTTCTAGCCTATGGGCCGCGCATGTCGCTGGTCGATGCGAAATGGCTTACCAAGCCCTCGGCACCGATGTTCCTGATCAATGGCGCCCGCGATACGCAGATCCCGATCTCCGATCTCTACGTGCTCATGCGCTCGGGCAGCCCCAAGGAAGCCTGGGTCAATCCGGAGGGCGGACACATGGGACGCACGAAGGGCCTGAGCGACCAGCAGATTTTCGAGACGGTAACGCTGCCGTGGATCGTCAGGCAGTTGCGCGAGGGGTCGTGACCTGAGGTCCGCCGCCCTCGCATTGATTCTACTTGTCAGCGCCGCGCCCGCGAGCGCGAGCGCGCAGGGACCGGCCGGCTTCGTGCGCGTACGCGATGTTGCGCCCGGCGTAGTCGAGGACATGCGCTACGCGACGGCTAACAATTTTACGGGCGCGCGCGTGCCGGGTTACGAAGCCGGCCGCTGCTGGCTCCTCAAGCCCGTCGCTGAGGCTCTGGCGAAAGCCGCGCGCGCGGCGGAAGCAGAGGGTCTGCGCCTCGTCCTGCACGATTGCTATCGTCCGGCGCGCGCCACCGCCGCATTCGTGCGCTGGGCGCAGGACGCGACAAACGAGAGCACGAAGGCCGCTTATTATCCAAACGTCGCCAAAGCCTCGCTCTTTGCGCAAGGCTATATAGGGCGCTTTTCCTCGCACTCGACGGGCACGGCGATCGACCTGTCGATGCAACGCTCCGATGGGACGGCGGTCGATTTCGGCACGCCCTACGATTTCTTCGATCCGCGTTCGGCCACTGCGGCGAATGTTTCGCCGCAGGCGCGCGCCAACCGAATGAAGCTCAAGGCGATCATGGAAGGCGCGGGCTTGCGCAACTATGCGCGGGAATGGTGGCATTATTCCCTCGCCGTCAGCGGCGCGGCGGCGCATGACGTTCCCGTGCGCGACTGATCCAACGGCTTCGCAAGACTTTCGTCCCTACGACACCTCTCCGTCATGCGACTCTCCTAGCACCGCCGAAGGATACGGGCAGACGCCCGGTCCAATACGGGAGAGCGGGCGTGCTTCAATCCATATCGGCTCTGCGCCGCGATACGAAAATCAATCTGCAGACAGCCGTTCACCGGAATTCGGGTCTTTCGAAAGAGGGAATGCTCGAACGCCTGTTCACAGCGGCCTTCCGCCATCTCGTCTATGCGCAGATCTGGGAAGATCCCGTCGTCGACATGGAGGCGCTGAAAATAGGGCCTTCCGATCACATCGTCGCCATCGCGTCGGGCGGTTGCAACGTCATGAGCTATCTCGTCGCAAATCCGGCCAGAATCACCGCTGTCGATCTCAATGGCGCGCATGTCGCGCTCAACTGCCTGAAGATCGAGGCAGCGCAATGCCTGCCGGATCACGGTACGTTCTTCAACATGTTCGGGCGTGCGGACAAGGCGGCCAACGTCGTCTTCTACGATCAATTCGTCGCGCCGCGCCTCGATCCGACCTCGAGGCGCTATTGGGAGGGCCGAACGGCTACGGGCCGTCGCCGCATCGAATGGTTTGCGCATGGCGTGCATCGCCACGGCTTGCTTGGGCGCTTCATCGGGGCCGGCCATCGCATCGCTAAACTCAACGGCTGCGACCCCGCGATCATGCTGCAGGCGCGCACGATCGGGGAACAGCGCGCGCTGTTCGACAAGCATCTTGCGCCGCTATTCGCCAAGCGGATGATCCGCTTTCTCGCATCGCAGCCGGCCTCGCTCTACGGCCTTGGCATACCGCCAGCGCAATATCGCGCCCTCGCCGGAGACAGCGCGGAGGGCATCATCGCCGTGTTGCGCCAGCGTCTCGAAAAGCTCGCCTGCGGGTTCGAACTGAAGGACAATTATTTCGCGTGGCAGGCCTTTGGGAGGAAATACGATCCCGCGCCGGACGCCTCGACGCCACCTTATCTCGAAGCTGGAAATTTCGATGCGGTGAGCGCGAATGCAGGACGCATCGACGTCCGCCACGAGTCGATGACCGCATTCCTGCGCGCGAGTCCTGCGGCCAGCGCCGATTGCTATGTGCTGCTCGACGCACAGGACTGGATGAACGACGCCGACCTCACAACGCTGTGGAGCGAAATCACGCGCACGGCGCGGCCCGGCGCGCGCGTCATCTTCCGCACCGCCGCCGACGAACGGCTTCTGCCCGGACGCATTCCGGATGCGACGCTGACACGCTGGCGTTATCACGAAGAGGTTTCGCGCGATCTCGGCCGGCGCGACCGTTCTTCGATCTACGGCGCGTTTCATCTTTATACGCTCGAAGGCGCATGACATGTCCGACGCCGCCTTGCAGATGGACCGGATGTACCGCTGGCAGCGGCACATCTACGATTTCACGCGAAAGCCCTATCTGCTCGGGCGCGACAGAATGCTTGCGCATCTCGGCGTACCCGCAGGCGGCACAGTGCTTGAAATAGGCTGCGGCACAGGGCGCAATATCGTGAAGGCGGCCGAGATGTTTCCGGACGCGCATTACTTCGGCTTCGATGTCGCGCCGGTCATGGTCGAGGCTGCCCGCAAGGCGGCTGCGCGCGCCGGTCTTTCGCACAAGATGGCAATCGCCCAGGGCGACGCCGTCGATTTCGATCCCCGGGCCATGTTTGGCTGCGCCGAATTCGACCGCATCTTCGTGTCCTATTCGCTTTCGATGATTCCCGAATGGCGGCGCGTGATCGAGAGCGCGGCCGACCGCCTCGCGCCGCGCGGCGCTTTGTTCGTCGCGGATTTCGGCATGTCCGACGCGATTCCAGCCCCGTTACGCGCCGGCCTGTTCAAGTGGCTTTCGCTGTTTCATGTGCACCCGCGCGCCGATCTTGAGCGGGCGATGAGCATCGCCGCGGACCGCCGCGGATACAATTGCGATTTCGAACGCCTTTATCGCGGCTATGCGGTCTGGGGCATGATCCGCAGGGCGTGACAATCGCGGCTCAGTGTCCGGGCATGCTGGTGTCGATGACGGATTTCGGCCAGCCCGCTTTCTCGATGATGTAATCGCGCGAAGCTGTGATGCGCCGTTGCAGCGCCGCCGTGTTCACGCCGATGAAGCGCCCGCGCGCCTTCAGGATTTTGCCTGATACCATGACCGTGTCGACATTGCTCGTGTCCATGCCCGTGACGATCGCGCTATAGGCGTTGTTGAGCGGCATCACGTTGGTCATGTTCGTGCGCAGCATGACGATATCGGCGTCCTTGCCTGGCGTCAGCGATCCCGTGCGGCTTTCGACGCCGTTGGTGCGCGCGCCCTCGATGGTCGCCATGGCGATGACGTCCTTCGCGGTCAGCAGCGCGGGCAAATCCTTCTCGCCCTTGACGGCACGCTCGTTGATCTGCATGCGCTGAAGCGTGAAGGCCGCGCGCATTTGCGTGAAGGCGTCGGCCGCCATGGTGGTCTCGACGTCGCTTGACAGGCTCGGCCTGATGCCGTGATCGAGCGACTGTTGCAGGGGCGGCGTGCCGTGGCGCATGACCATTTCGATGGGGATGGCGAGCGAGATATGGCCGCCGGTATCCTTCACCTTCTTCATCTGCTCGTCGGTGGCGTTGGTGAAGTGGATATAGACATTGTCCGCGCCCATCAGCCCTTCGTCGCCGAGTTTGATGACATTGCCCGGCGCGACTGCGCCAACAGAGCCGACGACATGGGTGAAGATACGTAGTCCATGCTTGCGGGCGAGCAGCCACTGATCCTTGTTAATGGCCGCGCCGAGCGCCAGCGTTACGAGACCGTCGTTGGACGGGAAGTGCTGCTTCTGGATGCGCTCGACATCGCCTGGATATTTCGCGCCCGCGCCATAGCCGCGCGAATAGGCGTGGACCGCGCGAATGCCGCTGTCCCTGAAGGCCTTAATCATCGCGTCGGAATGTTCAGGGGTATTGGAGACCTGCGAGAGGTCCGTCACATGCGTGATGCCCGAACTTAGCGAGCGCAATGCGCCGGCAAGCACGCCGTCGTAGGCGTCCTCGACACGATAGAGCGGCGTCGCCTTTTCCACGATGTCGCGGAAGTAATCGACGAGCAATCCGTTGCCGAGAACATTGCGCAGGGCGCTCTGGTAGAAATGGTGATGCGTATCGGCGAAGCCGGGCATCACGATCGTGTCGCGTGCGTCGATCACTGTGGCCGCAGCGGTGATATTCGGCTGGACGGCCGCGATCTTCGTGCCCTCCACCAGAACGTCTGCGCGATCGAAGTCGCCGATCTTCGGGTCGAAGCTCAGAACGACCGCATTCTTGAAGAGATAGCGTCCCTCGCGGGCGCGCGGCGCCTGCGCGACGCCCTCGGAAACGCCGAAGCCAAGGCTCACTGCGCTCGCCGATGCGGCAGCCAAAAGCTGCCTGCGGTTCAGATGAAATGCCGGAAAATCGCGATCCGTGCCGTTTTTGCCCATGTGCAGTCCTCCCCCGTTCTGTTGCGGGAGCCTAGCAAGGGCTGTTGCACGACGAAAGGCCCGGATGGGGGCATCCGGGCCTTTCTCGATCCGAACCTCAGATGAGCGTTCAGATGTACGGGGCGTAATACTTGTTGGCGTTTTCGCTGATGCGGCCGTCGCCGCGGACGAGATCGTCGATCTCGTAGGCGGGAGCCTTTTCCAGCACATCGCGCGACATGGGGACCACGTAGCCGCCGACGTTTTCGTTATAGTCCAGCGAAGACCAGGGCATGGCGTGATAGCGTTCACCTATTCCCAGAAAGCCGCCGAAGCCGACGACAGCATACATGATGCTGTTCGAGGTCTTGTCGAGAACGATGTCCTTGACTTCGCCAATTGTTTCGCCGGCGCTGTTGTAGACGTTCGTTCCCTGAACGCGAGACGCCAGAATGGCCTTGGTATGGCCGGTAGCGGTGGGCATGTTCATCCTCCTGCAAAGTTCATGAAAGGCATCAGTGTAACGCCGGCGCGACAGGAGGGTTCCGTACAAGGTGATTTCCCTGGCGTGATTGGAACCGCGCGATAAAACTTGCATAGTCGCTTGAACTCGGCAGATGAGGCGGTGCGCAATGGGCTGGTCGATCACAATCGGAAATGTTGCGGGCACCGCGGTTCGTATTCACCTCACGTTTCTGCTGTTGCTGGCATGGATCGGCATATCCGCTGGTACGCGCGGCGGCGGCGATGCGGCGATTTCCAGCCTGCTTTTCATCGTGTTGCTGTTCCTGTGCGTGTTGCTGCACGAATTCGGCCATATCTTCATGGCCCGTCATTTCGGCATCCCTACGCCCGAGGTGACGCTGTTGCCCATCGGCGGTGTCGCTTCGCTCGAGCGCATGCCGGAAAAGCCAATGGAGCAGTTGCTCGTCGCGCTGGCCGGTCCGGCGGTGAATGTCGTCATCGCCATATTGCTGCTGATCGTGATGGGTTTTTCCGTGGACTCCTCGAGCATGGCGAAGGGACTCGCCAATATCGACGATCCCGCCCACAGCCTGCTCGCACGGCTTGCAGCGGCGAATATCTTTCTCGTCGTCTTCAACATGATCCCGGCATTCCCGATGGATGGCGGGCGCGTGCTCAACGCCATCCTCGCTATGAACATGGACAAACGAAAGGCGATGACGATCTCCGCGCGCATCGGTCAGGCGCTGGCGCTGGTCCTCGGCTTTCTCGGCCTCTTCGGCAATCCGCTGCTGATCTTCATCGCGATCTTCGTTTACATGGGGGCGGCGGGCGAGGCCGCGCAGAGCGATCTTGAAGCTATGACGGCGACGCTCGACGTGCGCGACGCCATGGAATCGAAGATTGTGACGCTCCCCACCGAAGCGACGCTCGGCGAGGCCGTCGATACGCTGCTCGCGACGCCGCAGCTCGAATTTCCCGTGGTCGACGCGTTCGGCAAGCCGATGGGATTGCTGACGCGCGATGCGTTGATTAACGCGCTGCGCGACAAAGCGCGCGACGCGTCGGTGATTGACATCCTGCAGACGCCGGTGCCGTCGGTGCGTATCGGCGACAAGCTCGATCACGGCGTGCGCGAAATGAATCGGCTCGGCGCGCCCGCGATCAGCGTGGTCGACGCGGAAGGCCGCATCGCGGGCTTGCTGACGATGCAGAATATCGCCGAGATGATGATGATCCGCGCGGCGCAGCCTGAGTGGCGGTTTGGACAGAAATCTGCCTAAACTCCCCGCGCCAGCTTCTCCGCCACGAAAGGCGCGAAGTAAGTCAAAACCCCGTCGCAGCCCGCGCGCTTGAAGGCGGTGAGGCTTTCGAGCATGGCCTTCTCGTGATCGAGCCAGCCATTTTGGACGGCGGCCATGATCATCGAATATTCGCCAGATACCTGATAGGCGAAGGTCGGCACGCCAAACGTGTCCTTCACGCGCCGGCAAATATCGAGATAGGGCATGCCGGGTTTCACCATCACCATGTCGGCGCCTTCCTCGATGTCGAGCGCGACCTCGCGCAGCGCCTCGTCTGAATTGGAAGGGTCCATCTGGTAGGTGCGCTTGTCGCCTTTCAGCAGACCGCCTGAGCCCACGGCATCGCGGAAGGGTCCGTAGAAGGCCGAGGCGTATTTGGCCGAATAGGCCATGATCTGCACCTTCTCGAAATTTTCGGCGTCCAGCGCCTTGCGGATCGCGCCGACGCGTCCGTCCATCATGTCCGAGGGCGCGATGATATCGCAGCCCGCGCGCGCCTGATTGAGCGCCTGGCCAACGAGCACGGCGACGGATTCGTCGTTCAGGATTTCCTCGCCGCGCATCACGCCGTCCTGGCCGTGGCTGGTATAGGGATCGAGCGCGACGTCGGTCATCAGCCCGATCTCGGGCACGGCCTTCTTGATGGCGCGGCAGGCGCGGGCGACGAGATTGTCAGGATTGAGCGCCTGCGTGCCGCCGGGATCGCGCAGCTTGGGATCGGTGTTCGGGAAAAGGGCGAGGCAGGGAATGCCGAGCTTCGCCGCACGTTCGGCCTCCTTCACGGCTTCGTCGATCGTCAGGCGATCTACGAGGGGCATGGAGGCAACGGGGTCGCGCCGTTTCTTGCCGTCGATGATGAAAATCGGCCAGATCAGGTCGTTTGTCGTAACGACGTTTTCCCGCACGAGGCGCCGCGTCCATTCGCTCTGGCGCAGCCGCCGCGGGCGATGGACGAGATCGAGCTTCGCCGGGGCGAAATCCGCCTCAACAATGCTCTTTTTGCCACGCGAAACCGGGTTGGACGCCATCTTCCTGCTCCGAAGCCTTGCTTTTGCCACTGGTTAGCATGAGAGGGGTGGTGTCGTCAGCCTTCACGGCACGGCGTTGACGGGCCGGACGCGCCAGCCTATCCCGCCCGCAGGAGACTGTTTGCCTCGATGCAATTGAATTTCAACACGCCTGACGACGACGACGAGCGCAGCGAGGTCATCCAGCTCGACACGCTGGCGAACCGCCGCCGGATCGCGGCGACACGTTGGGGGATGCTGCTCGTCTGGCTCATGCGCAGCGTCGCCGTGTTGTGGTTCCTGCTCGGGCTCGTTTACTGGTTGCGGATCCTGCTGCCGGGCGATGCGCCACTCGACGCGCTGCCGGTCGATGTCGCCGTGACCATCGTTTTCTTCGCCGTCGCGAATTTGGCTGCGGCTGTGGGTTTGTGGCTGGCTGCGCCGTGGGGCGGCGTCCTCTGGCTGCTGGCGGCGATCGCAGAGCTCGCGGCAAGCTGGGTGATGCCGGCCTATATCCGCGGCGACATCATTATCTGGGCGCTCTATATCGGCCTGATCGGCACCTATCTCGTCTTCACATGGCTGGCGGCGCGCGAACGCGAGCAGTTCTGATCCTGCTTGATCGGTGGCGACAGGCGTATAGGCTGGCCATCGAAGGGGTTGTCGCGAGGCCTCAGGGAGTGAAACCCATGACATCTGTGCAAAGACTTCATCATGTCGCCTATCGCTGCAAGGACGCGAAGGAGACCGTCGAGTTCTATACGAAGCTTTTGGGCATGCCGTTCAGCATCGCGCTGGCGGACAATCGCGTGCCTTCGACCAAGGAATGGTCCCCGCACATCCACATCTTCTTTGAAATGCAGGACGGTTCATCGCTCGCTTTCTTCGAAGTGCCGGAGGCGCCGGGCATGAAGCTCGATCCGAATACGCCGGACTGGGTGCAGCATCTGGCGCTCAAGGTCGCGGACATGGACACGCTTCTCGACTACAAGAAGAAGCTCGAAGATGGCGGCGTCACCGTCATCGGCCCCACCAATCACGGCATCTGCCAGTCGATCTACTTCTTCGATCCGAGCGGCCATCGCCTGGAACTCGCTGTCGATACATCGACGCCGAAAATGATGACGCGCCTTGAAAGCGAAGCGATGGAAGTGCTGGAAGTCTGGAACAAGACCAAGACCGCGGGCGATTCCGATTTTGGCTGGTTGCATCACGAATCCGCGACCTGAGACGGACGAGACGGCGCAATGTTCGAGATCGAACGCAGGCCGGTCATCGTCTCTTTTGACGAAGTAGCGGCCTTCACCGAGACCTACGGCTTTGCGGGCTCCTCCGGAAAGGTTTTTCTCGAAGGGCAATATATCCTGCCGCAGGGCAGGGCGTCGCGGACGCTGCTGATCTTCATGCATCCGGCCTCGACCCTCAACCTGATGCCGTTTTCCGCAGCCATGGCGCGTGCGGGCTATCATGTGCTTTGCGCGGCGAGCCGTTACGCCAAGAACGACACTGCGCTCATCATGGAGAAGGTTGTCGCAGATCTCGGCGCGTATATCCGCCATGCACGCGAGACGCTCGGCTATCGCCACATCGTGTTGATGGGCTGGAGCGGCGGCGGTTCGCTCGCGATGTTTTATCAGTCGCAGGCGGAAAAGCCTGATGTGCGCGAAACGCCGGCGGGCGATGCTTACGATCTTGCGGCCATGAACCTGCAACCTGCCGATGGCGTGATGTTCATCGCGGCGCATACGGGCCGCGCGCGTCTGCTTGCGGAATGGATCGACCCATCCGTGCTCGACGAGAACGATCCCGATCGACGCGACTTAAGTCTCGATCTCTACGATCCGCGCAATCCCGCGAAGCCGCCTTACGACATCGCTTATATCTCGCGCTTCCGTCAGGCGCAGCGCGCGCGCATCGAACGCATCACGGCGCGCGTGTGCGAAACACTCGGCGAATTGCGCAAACGCGGCGGCGCGGAAGTCGAGCGTCCGTTTATCGTTCATCGCACGATGGCCGATCCGCGTTTTCTCGACCGACATCTCGAACCCAACGGCCGCAAGCCTAACTGGTGCTATCTGGGCAATCCCGAAACGGTGAACTCGGGCCCCGCAGGCGTTGCGCGCTTTTGCACCTTGCGCTCGTGGCTCTCGCAATGGTCCGCCGCGGATTCGCGTGCAGACGCCGTCGAATGCGTTGCAAATATTCGCGCGCCTCTAATGCTGCTCGAAAACGGCGCGGACGACGCGGTGCCTCCGACGCATCCGAAAGAAGTGTTTGCTGCCGCGAAGATGGACGATCGCATATATCGGCATGTCGAGAATGCGACGCATTACTACAAAGATCAGCCGCGCGAACTCGAAGAGGCCGTGAAGGTCGCGCACGAGTGGATTTTGTCGCGCTGGAGCATGTGAATACCTGCTACGCTGCGCATGAATTCGATGTTGCAAATTCGACAGCCATTGCGGATCGAACCATCGGCTTCCGCGCGGGGATCATTAAGATTTTATCATTCTAAACAGAGTGTTGGATTCACTTCGGATTCACTTAGAACCGCGTCATCTGGGTAAACGCCGGATTCATTCTATTGCTTAAACTCGTCTTCATTTGACCCCGCTAATTTGCACCCATCGAGGCGGCCGGAAGAGCTTGCCGAGGCGTAAAAATGTAACGGGGTGTGTCATGAGTGCAGTTGCAAAAAACGAAGCGGCGAAGCCCGAAATGTCCCAGGGGCGCGCCGAACGCTTCAACGAAGTGCGTCCGGTCTATCTGGAAGCGCTGACACTGGTCGAGCGTCTCCATCGCCGCCTTCTCGACGTCATCAAGGACGAGTTCGACCGTCGCGGCCGCAGCGATATTAACGCTGTTCAGGCTTTGCTGCTCTACAACATCGGCGACAAGGAACTTACCGCCGGCGAGTTGCGCACCCGCGGCTACTATCTCGGCTCCAACGTCTCCTACAACGTGAAAAAGCTGGTGGAGATGGGTTTCCTGCACCACGCCCGCTCGCGCGTCGACCGCCGCTCGGTCCGCATCAGCCTGACGCCGGAAGGCCAGGAAGTTCACGATGTCGTCGCCGCGCTCTACGACAAGCACGTGCTGACCGTGGAACAGATCGGCGGCATCGGCACCGACGAATTCCACCGCATCAATCAGGCGCTTTCCCGACTGGAGCGCTTCTGGACCGACCAGATCCGCTATCGCCTCTGACCCCTCCAGAGGAGGCGACGCCGCCAGTCTGCGGTCGCGGCCCTACACACCCGGTACGCGGCCCAAATTGCCGGATTTCCCCGAACCGGGGCGCGAAAGCGCTCCGGTTTCGTGTATTTTGAGCCGAAAAATCACAAGTTCTTGAGCCCGCGCTTTGTTGCAGCGCCACAAATTGGCCCGAGTGTTCGTTCCTTTTTAACCACGATCATGCTACCGGACTGGCGGATCGGGATTGCGGGGGCGTCTGTACGACGCGCAATCCCGAAAAGCCCAGCCATGCCGGGCAGCGTTGGGGCGATTCAGGCCGCTGCAATTGCAAGGAACAGACTGGTGACAAAGCAGAATTCGACCATCACGCGCCGCGACTTTTCCCGTTCGCTGGCTCTGGGGTTTGCAGGCGCCGCCACGGGCGGATTCGGGGTCGCACAGGCGCAGACCGCGCGCGGCGACGGCAATCCGTTCCGCAGCCAGGTCGAATGGGCGCAGAATTACGACGCTGACGCCCGCCTAGCGGTGCCGCGCTCGGTGACCCCGCTGCTTTCGGCGCAGACGGCCGGTTCCACCGAACAGGCCATCCAGCGCTATCGTCAGCTCGCAACCCAGGGTGGCTGGCAGCCGGTCCCCGCCGCCCAGGCCCTCAAGGTCGGCACGCGCGGCAACGGGGTGATCGCCCTTCGCCGCCGCCTGATTGTGACCGGCGACCTGACGGAGCAGGCCGGCAACTCTCCTGTGTTCGATTCCTATGTCGAGGCGGCCGTACGCCGCTTTCAGGTCCGTCATGGCATCAGCCCGACCGGCGTCGTCGCCAAGGAAACATTTACCGCGCTCAATGTTCCCGCGCAGGAGCGTTTGCGCCAGCTCGAGATCAATCTCGTCCGCTTGCGCGCCTTTTCCGGCAATCTCGGTGAACGCCACGTCACCATGAACATTCCGGCCGCCGCGGTTGAGACCGTCGAGAACGGCCAGATCGTGACCCATCACATCGCCGGCGTCGGCAAGATCGACCGCCAGTCGCCGGTCATGCAGGCGCGGGCCACGGATATCAATTTCAACCCGTTCTGGACGGTTCCGGCCTCGATCATCCGCAAGGATCTGATCCCCAAGATGCAGAAGGATCCGAATTACCTGACGGAAAACAAGATCCGCATCATCAACAAGGCCGGGCAGGAAATCCCGCCGGCTCAGGTCAACTGGAATTCGATGGAGGCCACGAATTACATGTTCCGCCAGGATCCTGGCGGCGATGTGAATTCGCTCGGCTTCGTTCGCATCAACATTGCCAATCCGCACGGCGTTTACATGCACGACACGCCCGCCAAGGGCATTTTCGGCGACGACTACCGCTTCGTGTCGTCGGGATGCGTGCGCGTGCAGAACGTGCGCGACTTCGTGGCATGGCTGCTGAAGGGTTCGGGCGACGGCAACTGGAATCGCGACCGCATCGATGAAGTGATCCGTTCCGGCCAGCGCGTCGATGCTCGTATCAACACGCCGGTCAACGTCTATTGGGTCTATGTGACGGCATGGGCCGATCGCGATGTGGTCCATTTCCGCGAGGACATCTACCGCCGCGACGGGTTCCCGGGCGGCGCAGTTGCATCGAACAATGCGCCGCAGACGATACAGCCGGTGGGCGCTTCGCCGGATGAGGATCTGCTGCCGCCAGCCGGTGTTTCGCGTGCGGGACCGCGTCCCGCCGCGCCCATCGGCCAGAATTTCCGCTGAGTTTTCAGTCTTCCCGAACATTCGGCCCGCCTTTCCGGCGGGCCGTTCCATTTTTGGCGGCTTTTGCTTTTCGCTCCTTGCTGCACATGCTAAGGCAGCGGCCTTTCCGGCCCTTGCATCTTGTTGGCGATTCCGAACGGTGCGCCGGGCAGGGCCTTTCGACAGCAACGAGCCCGAGCAGGTTCCGATGACCCAGAACGCTTCCGCCGCCGCCAGCCGCTCCAATTCGTTCTTTTCGGCCTCGCTGGCCGAGAGTGACCCCGAAATCGCACGCGCCATCGAGTTGGAACTCGGCCGCCAGCGCGACGAAATCGAGCTGATCGCCTCGGAAAACATCGTGTCGCGCGCCGTGCTGGAAGCGCAGGGCTCGGTGATGACCAACAAATACGCCGAGGGCTATCCCGGCCGGCGCTATTACGGCGGCTGCCAGTTCGTCGATATCGCCGAAGACCTGGCCATTGCCCGCGCCAAAAAGCTGTTCGACTGCAAATTCGCAAACGTGCAGGCGAATTCCGGCAGCCAGGCCAATCAGGCGGTGTTTCTGGCGCTTCTACAGCCCGGCGACACCTTTATGGGCCTCGATCTCGCCGCGGGCGGGCATCTCACCCATGGCTCGCCGGTCAACATGTCCGGCAAGTGGTTCAAGTGCGTGCCCTACGGCGTCAGCCGCGAGACCGGCCGCATCGACATGGACGAGGTCGAGCGCCTCGCCCATGAGGCAAAGCCGAAGCTGATTATCGCCGGTGGTTCGGCCTATGCGCGTTACTGGGACTTCGAGCGTTTCCGCAAGATCGCCGACAGCGTCGGCGCCATTCTCTTCGTCGATATGGCGCATTTCGCAGGCCTCGTGGCGGGCGGCGCGCATCCCTCGCCGTTCCCGCATGCGCATGTCGTGACGACGACGACGCACAAGACCCTGCGCGGTCCGCGCGGCGGCCTCAATCTCACCAATGACGAAGACATCGCTAAAAAGATCAATTCGGCGATCTTCCCAGGACTGCAGGGTGGGCCGCTGATGCATGTCATCGCGGCCAAGGCCGTCGCTTTCGGCGAGGCGCTACAGCCGGATTTCAAGCTCTACGCCCGCGCCGTGGCCGATAACGCCAAGGCGCTGGCTTCGACGCTGCTCGAATCGGGCATCGATCTCGTCACAGGCGGCACCGACAATCACCTCATGCTCGTCGATCTGCGTTCCAAGGGGCTCACCGGCAAGGCGGCGGAAGCGACGCTGGGACGCGCGCATATCACCTGCAACAAGAATGGCGTGCCCTTCGATCCGCAGAAGCCCTTCGTGACGTCGGGTGTGCGCCTGGGATCGCCCGCCGCGACATCGCGCGGTTTCGGCGTCGCCGAGTTCCGGCAGGTCGGCCAATTGATCACGGAAGTGCTCGATGGCCTGAAAGCGAATGGCGACGAGAATAACGGCAAGGTCGAGGAAAGCGTGAAGGCGCGCGTGCACGCGCTGACGCAGAGGTTCCCGATTTATTGATCTTCGGATGAATAAAGGCTGCGGAAATCCTTGGCTCCGCAGCCATTCTGTTTTCACTTATACGTCAGCACTTCCTTGACCCGCGCCTTTTGCGCGGGCGTGATGTCGATCAGCACTTTGCGCACGACGGCCATGGCTTCGTCAGGCGGCTGGTAGCGGAATTCGCGCTGAACGCGCTCGCCTTCCTTCATCAGCTCAGGATTGGTGAGACTGCGCCTGATGGCTTCGCGCAGGAAGGCGAGACGGTCGGCGGGTACGCCGGGTGATGTCACAAGCAGACGTCCGAGATCGTTGAGGTTGGCGCGAAAATCGATCAGCCATTGCTGGTCGGCATTGAGGTTCGGTAAAATTTCGAAGATCGTTTTCGTATCGGGCAGCACAGGCGAACGCACGCGCGCCATCGACGCCAGTGCGATCGCGCCGCCGGCGCGCACATAAGTCCCGGCCGAACTGTCGGAGATATAGGTACCGTCGGTTTCGCCGCGCTCCATCGACAGAATGAATTCGGACGAACTCTTGTATCCCAGCACGAGCCTGCATTTCATTTGCAGTGCGGCGCAGGTGATGAGCGCGCCATCCGCCGGGCCATCGGCAGGCGATGTTCCCGCCCAGCGGAACTCTTCCCCGCGCTTCAGCGCCGCCTCGACCGTATCGATGCCGCTTTTCTTTCCGGATAGCCATATCCAGGGATAGGCGGCGATGATGCCGAGATGATCGAACTTCGTCATGTCGTAACGAAGGTTCTCGCGCGCCATCAATTGCCCCAGTGTCGCCGGCGTGCCGTTGACGATCATCAGCCTCAAGCCATCGGGCTGGGTGACATAGAGCCGATTGAGCGCGACGAGTCCGCCCGCACCGAGCTGGTTCTCGACGATGACTGTGGCGCCGAGTTCTTTCGACAAATAGGGCGCGATCATGCGCGCATAGGCGTCAAAGCCGCCGCCGACCCCGACGCCGACGATGAAATGAAGGGTTTTGCCCTTGTAGAATTCGGCAGCGTCCTGCGCGCGCGCCGGCAATGCAAGTGTCGCGCAGATTGCGACACACAGAATGCGAAACATGCGAGCGATTGCCATTTCTTTCCACTCCCGATCGGCGCATGCGGCAGGTCAACGCGCGCTCAATGATAGGTCAGCACTTTTTTGATCTGCGCGCGCTGTTCGGCCGACGTATCGACGAGTACCTTGCGGACGGCGGCCATCGCGTCTTCCGGAGCTTGATAGCGCACGACGCGCAAGGTCTTGTTTGCTTCCGCGATGAGGTCCGGATTGGTCAGAGCGCGCCGGACCGCTTCGCGCAAATAGGCGAGACGGTCCGCAGGTACGCCCTGCGTGGTCACCAGCAATCGGCCGAGGTCGTTCAGTGCCTCGCGGAAATCGAGCATCCACTCGGTTTCCTTGGGCACTTTCGTCAGTTCGAAAATCGACGGGACGTTCGGCAGCAAGGGCGTGCGGACGCGCGCCATCGATGCAATGGGAAGCGCGCTGCCGTTGCGGGTGTAGACGCTTGCGGAACTGTCGGAGAGATAGATCGCATCGACCTCGCCGCGCGACATGGCGAGCGCAATCTCGCCGGTGCTGCGATAGCCCATGACCATCTTGCAGTTGAGCTTGAGCGCGGCGCAGGAAATCGCAGCGCCATCGCCTGGTCCGTCCCCCGGCGCCGTACCACCCCAACGCAACGCAGCGCCGGACTTCACCAGATCTTCGAGCGACTTGTAAGGCCCATTGCTGGCGACGATCCATACCCAGGGATAAGCGCCGACAATGCCCAGATGCGCGAAGTTCAGCATGTCGTATTTGATGCCGTCGAGCCCTTGCAACTGGCCCAGAGTCGCGGGCGTACCATTGGCGATATGTACACGCAGGCCATCGGGTTGCGCTGCATAGACGCGATTGAGGGCCAGCATGCCGCCAGCGCCATGAACGTTCTCGACGACGACAGTTGCTCCCAATTCGCGCGCGAGATAGGGCCCGATCATGCGCGCATAAGCGTCGGTTCCGCCGCCAACTGCAACGCCGACGACAAAATGCACCGTTTTACCGCGGTAGAATTCCGCCGCGGTCTGGGCGCGAGCAACACCGAACATCGATGACACAGATATCGAAGCAAGTATGAGGACGGCCAAAAACCGGCGGCCCGCGCTGGCGATGATTTTCATCTGCCTTTCCTCCCCAGGCGATTATGAGAGGGATTATTGCAGATCGTAAAGCGGAATTCCAAGCGCCGCCGCGGCCATGTTCATGCGTTCGTTGTAGCTGGCGAGGTGAATTTGAACGTCGTTGCGGGTCAAATGGTAGGCAGTTGCGATATGGATCGCGTCCAGTGTGCTACGATTAAGCTCGGCCCACTATCCATTGCGAAGGGTTGCAGGATGATCCGCTGTTTCGGTCTTGCTTTGTTCGCTTGCCTTTCATTGGCGCATTCGGCTTCTGCCGCGCCTGTGGTGGCGCTTGGCGCCAGCAATACCGAAGGCAAGGGCAGGGGCCGGACGCCCGATGGCGTGCCGCGCTCGCAGGCCTACCCGGCCCAGCTCGAGCGCATGCTGAATGCGGGGGGATGCCGGGTCCGCGTGCAAAATGCCGGCATCGCCGGCGACACCACGTCGGGCATGCTGCGCCGCGCGTCCGGCGTCATCGGAAAGGACACCAAGATCCTGATTCTTCAGCCCGGCGGCAACGACGAGCGGCGCGGCGAGGGCGGGAACGTCGCCGGCAACGTAGCGGCCATCCAGGCCCTGGCGGCTTCGCGCGGTGTCAGGGTCATCATGCTGGAAAGTCTCGGGCGGATCGCCGGGGCGCACCGCCTGCCCGACGGCCAGCATTTCAACGCGCAGGGCCATGCCGCCTTTGCGGCTTATCTTGCGCCGCAGGTTCGCGCCGCCGGCGCCTGCGGTGGATAGATGCGGGCAAAGCCTGTCAGAATCGCGTAGATGACAGGGACAGACTTCGAAAGGCTTGGCCATGCGCTGTCCCTATTGCGGCAGTTCCGAAACACAGGTGAAGGATTCCCGTCCCACCGAGGACAATTCCGCCATTCGCCGCCGCCGCGTCTGCTCGGAATGTACAGGCCGCTTCACCACCTTCGAGCGGGTGCAGTTGCGGGAACTGACTGTCGTGAAGAAGTCCGGCAAGCGGGTGCCGTTCGACCGGGATAAGCTCGCCCGCTCCTTCGAGATCGCCTTGCGCAAGCGGCCGGTCGAACCCGAGCGGATCGAGCGTATGGTCAACGGCATCGTCCGGCAGCTCGAAAGCCAGGGCGAAACCGAGATCGTCAGCGAAGCGATCGGCGAAATGGTGATGGAGGGCTTGAAAACTCTCGATCAGGTTGCCTATGTGCGCTTCGCGTCGGTTTACCGGAATTTCCGCGAAGCCCGGGATTTCGAAACCCTTCTGGGCGAACTGAACGATGAGAAGCCGGAGACCACCGGCGCGGGGCAGGAGCGGGTAACCGTAAAAGAATGACAGCAGCAGCCGCCACGCTTGGCCAGAACGAGGCCGGCGTGCAGACCGATTCCGATTTCGACCGCCGCATGATGCAGGCGGCGATCGCGCTCGGTCAGCGGGGGCTGGGAACGACGGCGCCAAATCCGTCGGTCGGGGCGATCGTCGTTCGAGACGGGGTCATCGTCGGCCGCGGCGTGACGGTGCGCGGGGGCAGGCCCCATGCCGAGACCGAGGCGTTGCGCAATGCCGGCGATCTCGCGCGCGGCGCCACGCTGTTCGTAAGTCTCGAACCGTGCAGCCATTTCGGCAAAACGCCGCCCTGTGCACAGGCGATCATCGACGCCGGGATTTCCCGCGTTGTCTCGGCGCTTGACGATCCGGACCCGCGGGTGGCCGGGCGAGGTCACCGGATGCTGCACGACGCCGGGATCGATGTGACCTCTGGCGTCTGCGCGGAAGACGCGCGCCAGGGCAACCTGGGCCACATTCTCAGGGTGACGCTGGGCCGCCCGATGGTGCAACTCAAGCTCGCCGAGACGGCCGATGGCATGGCCGCCGGTGACGTCCACGATACCCGCCTGATCATTACGGGGCAGGCCGCCAACAATCGCGTGCAGGTCATGCGCGCGATGGCCGACGCCATCATGACGGGCATAGGCACGGTCCGCGCCGACGATCCGCTGCTGACGGTGCGGCTGCCGGGGCTGGAAGACCATAATCCGCTCCGTGTTGTGCTCGACGCGAAGCTGACGATTTCGCCCCGCTCGCGCGTGGTCGCGACGGCGCGCGACGCGCCAGTGCTGGTGTTCTGCGGACCGGAGGCACCTGATGACGCTGAACAGGCGCTCGTCGGGAAGGGCGTTGAAGTCGCGCGGGTCGCGGTGGATGCCAGCGGGAAGGTCGATCTTGCGGCGGCGCTCGCGGTATTGGCGGCGCGTGGCGTCACGCGCGTGCTGAGCGAAGGCGGCCCTCGCGTTGGCTCCGCGCTGATCGCGGCCGGTCTGGTGGACGAAGTCGCGATCTTTACCTCGCCCAAGCCCTTTGGCCGGCCTGGAACGCCTTCGCTGACGCCTGCGGCGCGTGCGCTCCTCTCCGATCGCGCCCGTTTTGCTCCCGCCGAAGAGGCACAGGCGGGCGCGGATTTGCTGCGGATCTGGAGACGGAAACTCTAAAATGTTCACCGGACTGATTTCGGACGTCGGAGAAGTTTTGTCCGTCGAAAAGCGGGGCGAACTCACGCGCCTGCGCATCGCCTGCAATTATGAGGCGGCGTCCATCGCGCTTGGAGCGTCCATTGCCTGTTCCGGCCCCTGCCTGACGGCGGTGGAAATCGGCACGCGTGGCGGCGATAACCGCTCGACATGGTTCGACGTGGACGCGGCCGCCGAAACGCTGGCGCGCACGACGGTGGGCACGTGGAAACCGGGCACACACATCAATCTCGAACGCTCCCTGAAAATTGGCGATGAACTCGGCGGCCACATCGTAACAGGGCATGTCGATGGCATTGCCGAAATCATGGAAACACGCGCGTTCGACGGCATGTGCCGTTTCGATATCCGCGTGCCCAAGGGCATCAAGCATTTCATCGCGGAAAAGGGTTCGGTCTCGCTCGATGGCACGTCGCTCACCGTCAACTCGGTCGACGACGATGTCTTCTCCGTCCTGCTCATTCCGCACACGCTCGCCGTGACGACCTGGGGAGCGCGCAAGGCGGGTGACAAGCTGAATATCGAAGTCGATCTGATGGCGCGTTATGCCGCGCGGCTGACCGAAGCGCGCGATTGAGATTGCGCCCCTGCGCCGCACTCTCTATTGAGAGCGCTCACTTAGATAATACGATCGGATCAGGCACATGGCCGAGCCCAAGAGAGCCGCGAGCGGCCCTGCCCAGCGCGCGGAAGGCGCGCGCTTCGTCATCGTCGAGGCGCGTTTTTACGACGCCATTGGCGATCATCTGCTGAATGGCGCGAAAGCTGCGCTGGAAGCGGCAGGCGCTGAATATGAAGTCGTCAGCGTGCCCGGCGCGCTCGAAATTCCCGCCGCCGTGCGCATGCTGACGGCAGACGGCAATTTCGATGGCGCCATCGCGCTCGGCTGCGTCATTCGCGGCGAGACCTATCATTTCGAGATTGTCGCCAACGAAAGTTCGCGCGGGTTGATGACGATTTCGATGGAAGATTTTCTGCCTGTCGGCAACGGCATCCTCACCGTCGAGAACGAAGAACAGGCAATTGTCCGCGCCGATCCGAAACAGGGCGACAAGGGCGGCGACGCCGCGCGCGCGGCCATCGCGCTCTTTCACATCCAGCAACGCATGGAACGTGAATGAGCGACGCGCCAGGAATGCCGCATGAAGATGCGCCCAAGGAAAGCCCGCAGGTCAGCGGCAAGCGCCGGCGCGCGGCGGCGCGCCTCGCGTCCGTGCAGGCGCTCTACCAGATGGATGTCGCCGGCAAGGGTGTGAACGAAGTTCTGGCGGAGTTCGAGACGCACTGGATCGGCCAAGAGGTCGAGGGCGTCGAATACGAACAGGCGGATCTCGAATTTTTCCGTCGCGTGATTTCGGGCGTGCTCTCGGAGCAGGTCGAACTTGATCGCGCAGCCAACAAGCTGCTGTCGGAAGGCTGGCCGCTGCGCCGCATCGAAGCCGTGATGCGCGCGATTTTCCGCGCTGCCGGTTACGAGTTGAAGAAGCGCAAGGATATTCCCGCGCGCGTCGTCATCACCGAATATGTCGATGTCGCCGCCGCTTTCCTCGCGAAGGAAGAAGTCGGCATGATCAACGCCGTGCTCGACAAGCTCGCGCGCGACTATCGCGCCAGCGAATTTGCGTAAGGGCGCCTTGGACAACGCATCGCCTTTTCGCAAAACCGGGGACCACTTTTGCGGGCGATGCTTTAATGCGATAATTCGCGCGTGACCGAAGACGATCTCATCGCCAAATTTTTTGCGCCGCTCGCCGGACCTTCTGCGCTCGGCCTGAAGGACGACACGGCGCTTTACGCGCCTCCCGCAGGCCATGAACTCGTGCTGACGGTCGACGCCATCGTTGCTGGCGTCCATTTCTTTCCCGGCGATCCGCCCGAGAGCGTTGCGCGCAAGGCGCTGCGCGTGAACATTTCGGATATCGCGGCCAAGGGTGCGGAACCCCAGGGTTTTCTGATGACCTTCGCCATGCCCCAGAATTTCGACATGGGCTGGCTCGAGCGCTTCGTGCACGCGCTCGGCGAAGACGCCAAACTCTGGCGCTGCCCGCTGATGGGCGGCGATACTGTCTCGACGCTGGGGCCGTTGTCGATTTCCATTACCGTCGTCGGCGCCGTGCCCACTGGCAAAATGGTGAAGCGCACGGGTGCGCAGGTGGGCGACGCCATCTATGTCAGCGGCACCATCGGCGACGCCGCGCTGGGGCTTTACGTTCATGGCGGCAAACAAGAGCCGTGGATGGAAAGGCTTTCGCCGCAGCAGCGCGATTTTCTCGTGCAGCGCTATCTCGAACCGCAGCCGCGTCTCGCGCTTGCGCCTATCATCAGAGAATTCGCCAATGGCGCGATGGATGTGTCGGACGGTCTCGCCGGCGATCTCGCCAAGATGATGCGGGTCTCCGGCGCGTCGGCACGCGTCGAGCTTGCGCGCGTGCCCTTGTCGGATGCTGCGCGCGCAGCCTGCGCGGATGAACGCGCGTTTGAGATTGCGATGACCGGAGGGGATGATTACGAGATTCTTTTTACGGTGTCGAAGGAACAGTTTCGCGCCTTCGAATTGGCAGCAAAGCAAAACTCAATCGGCACGACGAAAATTGGTAGCGTCGTTTCGGCTGATCTGAACAGCTGCATGTTTATTGATGCAAACGGAAACGCGAGCGGTTTTGCACGCGCCTCCTACAGTCACTTCTAAATTCTAAAAATCATACTCGAACCCGTACCCGCTGCCCTTCTTCACAACCCGTGCAAACCCCGGAAATTCAAGATGCGCGCCGAGCGCGTTGATGCCGTCGGCGATGCACATGTCCAGAATCGTCTTGCGCGAGCGCGCGCCGAGTTCGCCGTCGAGGTCGTAGATCGTTGCGATGTCCGGACGCGCCATCTGTACGCGCTGCAGGTGGATCACGTCGCCCCACATCATCGCGGCGTCGCGGCCCGAATGGATGATCCATGCGCTGTGACCGGGCGTGTGGCCCGGGCAGCATTTGATGGAAACATTCTGCATGACTTCGCCGTCTTTCACGATGCGCAAACGATCCTTGTAGTCGCGCAGATGCCGCTCGGTCTGGACGATGTTCTTGTCGACGTTCGCCTTGCCGGTGTCGGGCGTCGCGCCGATCCAGAAATTCGCTTCCCTCTCGTGAACGAAGACCTCGGCCTTCGGGAAGGCCGCGCTGCCGTCTGGCGAGACGAGTCCGTACATGTGATCGGGGTGCAGGTGCGTGATGAAGACATAATCGACATCCGCCGGATCGATGCCCCGTTTCTTCATGTTCTGCGGCAACAGGCCGAGCGATGGATACATGCGGTCGGCTGCGCCGGTGTCGATGAGCGCCAGCTTGTCGCCAAGCCTCACGGCATATTGGTTGACCGACATCCACATGGTCTCGCCCTTCTTCACGCCGGTCAGGCTTTCGGCTTCCGCGAGCTCAAGGCCGAGCGCCACATCGACGCGCGAGGGCAGGATGCCGTCGCAAAGCGCGACGATTTCGATGTCGCCGATCTTTCTGACGACATCGACTGACGGATCGAGCGAATGATCGACGAAGCCGCCGGGCAGTGGTTGTGCAGTCATTTTTTCCTCCCGCGCACTTCGGCGCTGTTCTTGATGTGGTGTCTTCCCTTCTCCCCGCTTGCGGGGAGAAGGTGCCCGAAGGGCGGATGAGGGGCAGTGTGCATACTGGTTAGTCGTGCACGACTTTGTCTGTCCCTTCTCAATTTGGAAATAGCGTTTCTTCGTACCACAGAGGCTTGCGGCCCCTCATCCGGCCTTGCCTGCGGCAAGCCCACCTTCTCCCCATTCATGGGGAGAAGGGAAGGCTGCTTCATCCAAACAACGCCGCGATTTCGCGCGTCGCCTGTTCGGGATCGTCGGCGGCGACGATGGCCGAGACGACGGCAAGGCCGTCTGCCCCGGCTGCGATGATGGGCGCGGCATTCGAAGCCTTGATGCCGCCGATGGCCATGACAGGCTTATTCGTGAGCGCCCGCAATTTGCGAAAACCCTCGGGCCCGTGCGGGGCCGCCGTGCCGGGCTTTGTTGTCTGCGCATAGACGGGGCCGACGCCGAGATAGTCGGCGGCCTGCGCATCGGGCGCGAGAATGAATTCGGGCCTTGATGTAGAGAGTCCCACGAACATGCGATAGCCGACGAGGCGGCGAACATCTGCGATGGGCATGTCGGACTGTCCCACATGGATGCCGTCGGCATCGACCGCGAGCGCGATGTCGATGCGGTCGTTGATGACGAGGGGTATGCCGAGCGGCTTCAGCAAGGCCTTCAGCGCCTGCGCCTGTGCGAGGAATTCGCGCGTGCCCGCATCCTTCTCGCGCAACTGGACCATGGTCGCGCCGCCGCGCACGGCTGCCGCGACGATATCGGTGAGCGAACGTCCGCGCGAAAGCGGGCGATCGGTTACCAGGCAGAGGCGGGCGGTGCGTATGTCGAACATGTCAGATGGTCCTCAGCCGCGTTGTTATATCGCTGGCGCGTATCGAATAGAGCGTATCGAGAAAAGCGGTTCGGAAGGAAGCAGGCCCTGCAGCCTGTTCCAGCGCCATTTCGCCCGATACGCCGTATATCGCGAGCGCCGCCACCGCCGCCTCGAATGCATTGTCCGCGACGGCAAGGAAAGCACCTGTCACGCTCGATAGCGAACAGCCGAGCGCCGTCACGCGCGTCATCATCGGCGTGCCGTTGGCGATGCGGGCGATGCGGTCGCCATCGCTGATGATGTCGATATCGCCTGTAGCGACCGCGGTGCATTTGAGATGCCGCGCCAGCGCCATCGCACAGTCCTCGACCTCGTTGGCGGATGATGTGGAATCAACGCCGCGCGGCGCGGAGGCCTTGTCGGTGAGGCCTAGAATGCGCGTGACGCCGATGATCTCCGAGGCATTGCCGCGAATGATGGCCGGATTGTATTTCAGCAGGCGCAGCATCGTCTCGTTGCGAAAGGTGAGGCCGCCCGCGCCGACGGGATCGATGAGCCAGGGCTTTCGATTGATCTGCGCCGCCTGCGCCGCGATTTCCATGCTGTCGGCGGCCTGTTTCGAGAGCGTGCCGATATTGATGACGAGCGCGTCGATGAGGCGCGCGAATTCCGGCGTTTCCTCGGGCGCGTGAACCATTGCAGGCGACGCGCCAATGGCGAGCAGCGCATTTGCTGCAATGTCCATCGACACGAAATTGGTGATGCTTTGCACCAGCGGGCGCTTTTCGGCGACCGCCATCAGCAGTTTTCCCGAAAGCGCCGCCAGCGCGGCCGTGTCCTTGCCCAATCCCCTTACTCCCCGGCTTTTTCTTGCGCCTGTTCGAGTCTGGCTGCCTGCTCTTCAATGGAGGAGAGCGCCGATGTCCAGTGGCGGCTCATGTTGGCCGACAATGCGCCCATGTGATCCGCGAGAGGCTCGGGCATGGTCGCGCGGCAGGCCTTGTCCCAGAGTTTGAGCCAGCGTTCGAAATGCGATGGGTCGAGCCGCAGTTTCACATGCGGGGGCAGGGGCATGCCGTTGTAGCGCTGGGTGCCGAGCACGGCGCGCGACCAGAAATCCACCATGGTGCGCTTGTGGCTGTCCCAGTCGTGCACAACGCGCAGGAAAACGGGGCCGATCAGGTCGTCCTGGCGAACCGCCGCGTAAAAGGCGTCGATAGCGTCCTCGAAGCCCTTTTCGATGATGGCGCGTGCGCGGGCCTCGGTTTCCGCGTCGGTTTCGGTTTCCGGCGTTACGTCCGGCGGATTTTTCTCGTTCATGGTCGGCTGCGTGTCCCCTGCGTCCTTTTAGCAGGATTCTGTGTGCGGGCAGGACAATTGATGACAAGTCCAGCTTCGGAGAGTAACAGATCGGCATATTTGAATACGACTCTGGGGGAATTCCATGAGCGCGACGGCAGCGGCGGGCGCAGTGCCCGAAATAGACGAGCGCACGGCCAAGGGTAATATCTGGCGGCTGGCGGCGGCGCAGGCGCTGGCCGGCGCGAATTCCATCGTCGTGATGACCACCGGCGGAATCGTCGGCTCGACGCTAGCGCCGAGCGCAGCGCTCGCCACCGTGCCGGTTTCGACTTTTGTTGTCGGCACCGCGCTGGCGACAATCCCGTCAGGCTATATTTCACGCGAATACGGGCGCAAGACGAGCTTTTATATCGGCGCGATCTGCGGGGCGATCTGCGGCCTCCTTGCGGCCTTCGCAATCTACATCGGCTCGTTTGCGCTGTTTTGCGTCGCGACCTTTATCGGCGGCTTTTACCAGGCGGTTGCGCATTCCTTCCGCTTCGCGGCGACGGACGGGGCGAGTCCGGCGCTGAAACCCAAGGCGATCTCCTGGGTCATGGTCGGCGGGATCTTTTCGGGCATCCTTGGGCCGCAACTGGTCAACACGACCATGAACTTCTGGCCGCCCTACCTGTTCATGGCGAGTTTCGTAGCGCAGGCCGTGGTGGCGCTGGTCAACATGGCGGTGCTGTCGGGCACCGTGTTGCCCAAGCCCGTGGAGACGAATTCCCAGGCGGGCAGGCCGCTGATGGAAATCGCAAAGCAGCCGCTGTTCGTCACGGCGGCCATCTGCGGCATCGTCTCCTACGGGCTGATGAACCTTTTGATGACCTCCGCGCCGCTTGCGATGAAGATGTGCGGACTGTCGCTGACGGACGCCAATCTGGGGATCCAGTGGCACGTGCTCGGCATGTTCGCGCCGAGCTTTTTCACCGGAAGTTTGATCGCGAAATTCGGCGCGCAACGCATCGTGCTGGCGGGCCTCGCTTTGATCGCGCTTTCGGCGATCGTCGGGCTCCTGGGCATCACGGTCGCGCATTTCTGGATCGCGCTGATCCTGCTCGGGGTCGGCTGGAATTTCGGCTTCATCGCCTCCTCGGCGATGGTGGTGCAGACGCACCGGCCCGAAGAGCGCAACAAAGTTCAGGCCTTCAACGATTTCCTCGTTTTCGGAGTGATGGCCGTCATGTCCTTCATGTCCGGCGGCATGCTGGCGTGGTCGGGATGGGCGCTCGTCAACTGGTTCGCCTTCGCGCCGATTGCGATTGCGCTGGCGGCGCTGTTGATGAGCGGGCAAATGGCGAAAAGGTTGCCTAGCTAATAGCGAATGGCGAATAGGGAGTTGCAAATAGGGAATTCATAGTTGGCGGATCGTGGGGAAACAGTTGCAGGTTCCTACTCCCTATTCGCTATTCGTTACTCCCCATTCGCTTACCGTACCGTCTTGTCGTGCTCCACCTCGAGCGCCTTCGCCATGTCGTGACGGCGTAAGAAGGCCCAGACCCAGACGAGCAACGTAAAAACACCGATGGCCGCCATTACTTTCGGCAAGCCGACACGATCCCCGGCGATGCCGACGATGAGCGCGCCCGCTGCCGGAAAGAAATGGGTGATCAGGCCGTAGATGCTGGCGACGCGGCCGCGCATCTGCGGTTCGACGCAATATTGCAGGAGCGTCATCGAACTCACGCGCGTCGCCGAGGCTGCGAAACCGATCACAAAAATGCAGACCAGCGCGAGCCAGAAATTGGTCATGAAGGAAATGATGCAGAAGGCTGCAGCCATCCATAAGATGGCCTGCACGGCGTAGTTCGAAAGCCCACTCACGCCGCCGCGTCGTGCGATCAGCGCCGCCTGCACCATCGCACCGACGCCGAGAATCGCGGTCATCCATGCAAGACCGTTCGCGCCCATGTGATAGACGCCGTCCGCCAGCGAAGGCAGGATCATTTCCACGGTATAGGGAAACAGCGACAGCGCCGAGAGAATGAAAATCGTCGGCCTGATGCCCGCATGCTGCATCGTATAGGCGAAGCCGTCGCGGATATCGCCGATCATGTTGCGCTTGCCGGCGCGCGCCGGCTGTCGCGGGATCTCGATCTTGTCGGCGAGATAGAGCAGCACGCCCAGGAAGAGAATCGCGCCGATGGCGTTGCAGAAGATGGCAGGCGCCGTTCCCCATGCGCTGATAAGCGCGCCGGCCAGCATCGGCCCTGTGAAACGCGCCACATTGTAGAAAACGGAGTTGAGGCCATAGGCGATGGTCAGCGCATCGCGTGGCATCAGATTCGGCAGGATCGTCTGGTTCGCCGGAAGCTGGAAGGCTGTGATGACGCCATAGGCGAGTGTCATCACGATGAGGATGGGAAGATTCAGAAGGCCGAACCAGTCGAGCGCCGCCAGCAGCAGGCCCTGAACGACGAGAAGAATCTGCGTGATGCGCAGCATCTTCAACGCATCAAACCGATCCGTCAGCGCGCCGGCGAGCGGCATGATGAGGAGGGCAGGGGCCTGATCGAGAAATCCGAAGACGCCGAGCCAGGCCGCAGAATGCGTCAGCTTCCACACCAGCCAGCCGATGGCGAGCTTGTACATCCAGGAAGCGGTATGGGAAATGAAGCGGCCGGTCTGATAGTTCCGGTAATTCGAATGCCGCAGCGCAATGCCGATATTTCCCCAGCTCTGGGCCACAGTGGGTCCGCTCCCGCAACATCGTTGATTAGACGCCCATCTGCGGCCCCAAAGGCCGGAGCGTCAACCCTCAACCGCGGTGGAGCAGCCCTGATTATTTCAGTGGCCAGAAGATCATAATGAGCGGCACCGCCAGCACCAGCACCAGCAGAGAAAGCGGCGCGCCGAGCCGTGCGTAATCGCCGAAGCGATAGCCGCCGGGGCCCATGACCAGCGTGTTGCATTGGTGGCCGATGGGCGTGAGGAAATCGCAGGCCGCGCCGATGGCGACCGCCATCAGGAACGGGTCGGGATTGTAGCCGAGATTCTTCGCAAAGGTCGCGCCGATTGGGGCCATGACGAGCACTGTCGCCGCGTTGTTGAGGAAAGGCGTCACCGCCATCGCCGCGGCGAGAAGCATGAGCAAAGCGCCCCATGCTGGCATCATTCCGCCCGCATGAGAGAGACCGCTCGCGATCAGTTGCGTCGCTTGCGTCGTGCTGAGCGCATCGCTGATCGGGATCAGGGCCGCGAACATGACGAGGATCGGCCATTCGACGGATTGATAGGCTTCCCGCACCGGCAGGGCGCCGAACAATATCATCGCGCCGGCCGCGCAGAAGAACGCCACAGGCACCGGCAGAAGATTGAACGCCAGCACCGCGATGGTCGCGGCGAGCACGGTCAGCGCGATCCAGCCGGGACGCCTGTCGCCCAGCGTGATCAGTCTTTCGGCAAGCGGCAGCAGGCCGAGGTCGGCCACTTTTTGCGGCAGGATGCTGGCCGAGCCCTGCAGAACAAGGACGTCGCCGACCCGCAGTTCGATGTCGCGTACGCGCTGGCGCATGGTTTCGCCGGAACGGCCGACCGCAAGAAGATTGATGCCGTGACTGGCATGCAGTTCCACAAGGCGTGCGCCGCGTCCGATCAGCGATGAGTTCGGACCGACAACGACCTCGATGGATAACACTTCGTCGCCGGGGTCTTTCGATTCTGCAGGGCGGTCGTCGCCTTCGAGCGAAAGCCCCGTTTCCTTCACGAGGCGGTCGAGCGCGCCGTGTTCGCCGGTCAGAATGACAATGTCTTTCTCCCTGAGGCGCGAATCGGGAAGCGGTGTCACGGTTTTTCCATCGCGCATCAGCGCGCCCAGCCTGACGCCGGCCTGCGCACGGCTGAGCAGATCGGACAAGGTTTGTCCGGCGAAACCCGACTCGGCGCTGATGCGCACTTCCGTCACGTAGTTCTTGATGTCGAGGGCGTCGCCGAGGGAACCGGAGCCCCGCCGGTCCTGCGGCAGCAGGCGATAGCCGACGCACAAAAAGGCAATCCCGGCCACGGCGATGAAAATGCCGACCGGCGTGAAATCGAACATCGAGAAGGGTTTTCCGGTGAGTTCCTCCCTGACACGAGAAACGATGACATTCGGCGATGTGCCAACGAGCGTGACGATGCCGCCGAGCAGCGAAGCAAAAGCCATCGGCATCAGAAAGACCGAGGGCGAACGGTTGCTGGCGCGCGCGAACTGGAACGCGATGGGCATCAGCATCGCCAGGGCGCCGATGTTTTTCACGATAGCCGACAGAGCGCCGACGGCGACGACGAGCGCGACGACCTGGGCTTGCGTGCTGGTCAGGTAAGGTTGGGCGTAGCGCAAGGCCGCTTCGAAGACACCGGATCGCGCGATGGCGGCGCTGACGATGAGCGCGCTGCCGACGATGATGACAATGTCGTCGGAAAAGCCCTTGAACATCTCCTTTGCGGGAATGATCCCGAGCGCCACGCCGGCGACAAGGCCAAGAACGGCGACGATGTCGTAACGCAGGCGGCCCCAGAGCATGAGAGCCATGATCGCGACGATGATCGCGATCGCGTAAATCTGAGGAAGCGTCACGTGTCACCCGCGCGAGGATTGCGCCGTGACAACGCGCGCTTTCGGTCAAGGTTCCCGGGGTTGAAATTCCCCGTGCGTTTCGTGTCCCCGCGCACTTCGGCCGTTCGGCATATGCGCGAAAGGGCGGCATCGCGCGGTATGCGCCTGTTGAGAACCGGGGATATCGAAAACATGCTACCGGCGCTGAAAGACGCCGTCGAAAACGCCTACAGGGTCTTTTCGCGCTATAGCATCGGCAAGCGGCTCTACGTCTGCCGCTGCAACGTCTGCATGACCGAGGAATCGGAGCGCGAACTCGTCACAACGCCGTTGCGCGAATTGCGCGCCTATGCGCTCGCCGAATATACCAATTCCGCGCACGACTGGAGCGAAGGCATCGTCGATGTGGAGATGCGGCATTTCCTGCCGCGTTATTTCGACCTGCTGGCGCAGCACGACCCGCCCGACAATATCGGCATGGACATTTGCCTGCGGCGGCTCAGGGATTCCGGCTGGCGCACAAAATGGCCGAAGGACGAAGTCGCGGCCATCGAGACCTTCTTCGACGAACTGGTGCGCGATTCGCTGGAATACCTCGAGCCGCAACTGCATACTTATGGCTGGCGGCTCAGCTTCGACCTGTCGGAAATCCTGACTCTGATCGTGACGGCAGGCGGCGATCTCGACCGTGCGCTGGCGGTCTGGGATGCGGCTGCGGACCCGCAGGCTGTCGCCCACATGATTGCGATGCGCGGGGAGACACTGACGCATTACGGCGATCCCTATGTCACGACGCCGTTTCTCGACGATTTTCGGCCGGAAGCGCTGAAAATCGGCGCTTTCGTGATGCGACCGGAACTGGTGATCCGCATCGAAGCGGCCTTCTTCAAGGCCAGGGATCCGGCCATGCAGCAGATGCTGTCAGACGCCTTGCCTTGAAGCGGCCGGCAGCTCAACGCGGCTGCCTGGAAGCCGATACGCCGAAAATCCGCAGGAAGGCCTGCCTTTGGCCTTCGGACAATTGCTCCCCCGTTCTCTTTCTGGCATAGGGGCCGCGACCGTTGCGACCCGAGTCCGGATTTCCCGGATTTTGGGCGCTTCGCGCGCAATAAATCTCGAACAATCGGGAAGAGGGGGCTCAACCCAATGAGTGCAATCTGGTGGATCATCATCGGCGGCCTGTTGTCCGTCGTCTACGGCGTCGTCACGACGTCGAGCCTCATGAAGGCTGATGCGGGTTCGGCGCGCATGCAGGAAATTGCCGGCGCTGTCGCCGAAGGCGCGCAGGCCTATCTCAATCGCCAGTACATCACGATCGCCGTCGTCGGCGTCGTGATTTTCGTATTGGTCGCCTGGCTGCTTGGCCTTGCGGTCGGCATCGGCTTCGTGATCGGAGCGGTGCTTTCGGGCGCCGCCGGTTACATCGGCATGAACATTTCGGTGCGCGCCAACGTGCGTACGGCGCAGGCGGCGACCCAGTCGCTGGCGGGCGGTCTCGACATCGCCTTCAAGGCGGGCGCGATCACCGGCATGCTGGTGGCGGGCCTCGCGCTTCTCGGCGTCGCCGTCTATTTCTGGGTTCTCACGGGCCCGATGGGCCTTGCAGTCAATTCGCGCACTGTCATCGACGCGCTGGTGGCGCTCGGCTTCGGCGCTTCGCTGATCTCGATCTTCGCGCGTCTGGGCGGCGGCATCTTCACGAAGGGCGCCGACGTCGGCGCGGACCTCGTGGGCAAGGTGGAATCCGGCATTCCCGAAGACGATCCGCGTAACCCCGCCACCATCGCGGACAACGTCGGCGACAATGTCGGCGATTGCGCGGGCATGGCGGCCGATCTCTTCGAGACCTATGCGGTGACCGTGGTCGCCACGATGGTTCTCGCGGCGATCTTCTTCGCCGGCAAGCCGATGCTGGCGGCCTCGATGCTCTATCCGCTCGCGATCTGCTCGATCTGCATCGTGACATCGATCGCCGGCACCTATTTCGTCAAGCTCGGCTCCGACAACAACATCATGGGGGCGCTCTACAAGGGCCTGATCGCGACGGGCGTGCTGTCCATCGCCGGTCTAGCGCTGGCGACGCATCTGATGACGGGCTGGGGCGTGTTCGGCGAAGTCGCCGGCAAGACGATCACCGGTACGAACCTGTTCATCTGCGGCGTCATCGGCCTCGTGGTGACGGCGGCCATCGTCTACATCACCGAGTACTACACCGGCACGGGCAAGCGTCCCGTGGTGTCGATCGCGCAGGCCTCGGTTACCGGCCACGGCACGAACGTCATCCAGGGCCTCGCGGTCTCGCTCGAGTCGACGGCGCTTCCGGCGCTTGTCATCGTCGGCGGCATCATCTCGACCTTCCAGCTTGCGGGCCTTTACGGCACGGCCATCGCCGTGACGACCATGCTCGGCATCGCCGGCATGATCGTGGCGCTCGACGCCTTCGGTCCGGTCACCGACAATGCCGGCGGCATTGCCGAAATGGCTGGCCTGCCGAAGGAAGTGCGTCATTCGACCGACGCGCTCGACGCGGTTGGCAACACGACGAAGGCTGTCACCAAGGGATATGCGATCGGCTCAGCCGGTCTCGGCGCGCTGGTGCTGTTTGCGGCCTATACGAACGACCTGCAGTCCTTCATCGATCAGGGCCTCCCCTACTTCAAGGATATCGGCCGGGTCTCGTTTGACCTGTCGAACCCCTACGTGGTTGCGGGCCTGATCTTCGGCGGCCTCATCCCCTACCTCTTTGGCGGTATCGCGATGACGGCGGTCGGCCGTGCAGCCGGCGCGGTGGTGGAAGAAGTCCGCCGCCAGTTCAAGGAAATGCCCGGCATCATGCAGGGCACGCAACGTCCGGACTATGGCCGCGCCGTGGACATGCTGACCAAGGCGGCGATCAAGGAAATGATCATCCCGTCGCTGCTGCCGGTTCTCGCGCCGCTCGTCGCTTATTTCGGCGTGCTCTGGGTATCGGGCTCGAAGGCGAATGCTTTTGCGGCGCTGGGCGCGATGCTGCTCGGCGTGATCGTCAACGGGTTGTTCGTCGCGATCTCAATGACCTCGGGCGGCGGCGCATGGGACAACGCCAAAAAATCCTTCGAGGACGGTTTCGTCGACAAGGACGGCGTGAAGCACCTCAAGGGTTCGGAAGCTCACAAGGCGTCCGTCACCGGCGACACCGTCGGCGATCCCTACAAGGACACGGCGGGCCCCGCGGTGAACCCGGCGATCAAGATCACCAACATCGTCGCGCTGCTGCTGCTGGCCATTCTGGCTCACTGAGAACAGCGTAATCGAAAAAGAAAAGGGCGGTCGTGAGGCCGCCCTTTTTTGCGTTCAAATTCCGGCAACAAAAAATCCGGCGGGTAACGCCGGATTTTTCAAATCATCAGATTGCCGATGCGATCACCGTGGCCCGGGATTGTCGCTGAAGCGCAGGAGGTTCTGCAGCATGTTGCGCACGAAGGACGGCTCGTTGCCGGCGGTCGGTGTGGTGCGCGTCACATAGTCGATGAGCTGCCCGTCCTCCATCCCGTAATTGGCGATGCGGGTGACTTTCTTGTTCTTGTCGTAATAGACGGCGAAGACGCGCTGGTCGCGGATCGACTCCTTCATGAACGCAACCGGCCGCACGACCTTCTGGCTGATGTAGTACCAGGCGTCGCCGCCAACGGTCGATGTCGTTGAAGGCGTGCCGAGGACGACCAGCACCTGTTCCGCCGAAGAGCCGACCTGCACCTGGCTGATGGTGCGCTCGTCCACGACGTAGCCGCGATAGACTTCGCCGTCGTAGCCGAGGCAGCCGCCGAGCGCCACGGGCAGGGCGAGCGCCGCTGCGAGCGCGAGCTTGCGCGCCGGACGTTGCCTTTGCATCCGGAACTGTGCTGCCGAAAAGCGCCCCATGACATTACTCCGCGTGACCGCCGGGCGGCCGTGCCGTCCCGGCATGACGTTGCGTCAGCGGGACTTTCCCCTTGCATCCGGGGCAGGCGATGCCTAACCCCCGTTACAGCCAAAATCAAGGCAGCATGGGACGTTGCAAGTTTTGCTGGCATGTCCCCGCTGAATTTCGCGTTTACGAAAAAAGCCGCGCCCCGAGGTTCGAGCCGTGATCTTCAAACTGTTCCGACGCAATCCCAACGAAGCGCTCATCGACCGGCTTCACGGCGAGATCATGGCGCAGGCGCGCAATCCCGTACTTTTCACCGACTATGGCGTATCCGACACACCTGAAGGGCGTTTCGAGATGGTGGCCTTGCACGTTCTGATGGCCGTGCGCCGTCTCAATGCCTTGCCTTCGCCCGGTCCCGACCTCGCGCAGGATTTGACCGACGCCATGTTCCAGCATTTTGAAATCGCCTTTCGGGAGATGGGCGTCAGCGATACGACCGTCCCCAAGCGCATGAAAAAGTTTGCCTCCTCGTGGCTCGGCCGCGCGCGCGCCTATGGCGGCGCGCTGGATGCGGGCGATGGCGAAGCGCTGTCGCAGGCGCTTTCGCGGAATGTCTACGGCGAGGACAAAATTATCCCGCAGGCGAGCCGGTTGGCGCGCTATATTGAAGCGGTCGGCGCGTTCTGGTCGAGCGTTCCCGTGGATGTGTTTCTGAGCGGACCGCTGCCGGCGGTGGCCCCGGAGACCATCACGTGAGGCGCGTGCTCGAACCGCGATTGGTAGGAGCGAGGAAATGAAACAGCAAAGGTCGCTCAAGAAACCAGCCCCGCAAGGGCCGTTTTCGCGCTGGTTTTCGCTGGACGAACTGGCGGGACTGCCCGGCGGCAGGATCGGGATCGAAGCCACGGCCGAGGAGCGCGCTGCTCTGGCGAAAGCGAACGATCTGCCCGAAATCAAGAGCTTGGTCGCCGATGTTCATGTTTTGATTCAGCCGCGTGAAATTGTCTTGTCGGGCGAGGTCCGCGCCCGCATCGTGCAAAACTGTGTCGTGACGCTCGACCCCTTCGAATCCGACCTGCGCGAAGCGATCGACATCCGCTACGCGCCGCAGGCCGCGCCTCCACCGACTAAAGGCCGTGGGAAGCCTGCCGAAAAGATTGCGCCGCCGGATCACGATGCGCTTGCCGACGATCCGCCCGAGCCGCTGCCCGGCGATCACATCGACCTAGGGGCCGTCGCAGCGGAATTCTTTGCGCTCGGTCTCGACCCCTATCCGCGCAAGCCCGGTGCGGAATTTGCGATTTCCGACGAGGAAGTTGCAGCCGGCAAGACCGACGAGGAGCGGAAAAATCCCTTTGCAGCGCTCGCCAGTCTCCGCACGCCCAAATCCGGATGACGCCTGTCCGGCTTTCGGTTGCGTTCGCACTGCAAATGGCTATTGTCCCGCCGCCTATCCGCGAAGTTACGGGCCTGTCCAGCCCGCCAAGGGCTTGAACCCGTCATCCCATGCAGCAGCAGAACGTTCGCATAGCGATTGACGCCATGGGCGGCGACGATGGGCCTGAAATGGTCGTCCCGGGCTGCGCGCGGTTCCTGCAGCGGCGGAGCGATGCGAAATTCCTGCTTTTCGGGGATCAGGCCCGGATCAACCCGCTGCTCGAGGCCAATCCTGCCCTCAAAGCCGTCAGCACCGTCGTTCATACGGATGTCGCGGTTCAGATGGGCGACAAGCCAAGTCAGGCCCTGCGCAAGGGACGCCGGGTCTCCTCCATGTGGATGGCGATCGAAGCGGTCAAGAAGGGCGAGGCTGACGTGGCCATCTCCGCCGGTAATACCGGCGCTCTCATGGCCATGGCCAAGGTCTGTCTCAAGACGATGCCTTCGATCGAGCGTCCGGCGCTCGCGGGGTTGTGGCCGACGCAGAACGGCCGCTCGATCGTGCTCGATCTCGGCGCCTCCATCGGGGCGGGCGCGCGGCACCTCGTCGATCTCGCCATCATGGGCTCGGCGATGGCGCGGATCGTTCTCGGGCGCGATAATCCGACGGTTGGGCTCCTCAATGTCGGCGTCGAGGAGATCAAGGGCATCGAGGAGGTCAAGGAAGCCGGCCGCATTTTGCGCGAGGCGCATTTCCCGCACATGACCTATCATGGCTTCGTCGAGGGCGACGATCTCGGCAAGGGCACCTGCGATGTGGTGGTCACCGAGGGTTTCACCGGGAATATCGCCCTGAAAACGGCCGAGGGCACTGCCAAGCAGATTGCGCATTACCTGCGCGAGGCGATGGGATCAGGGTTTCTGTCGAAGCTTGGCTATCTGCTGGCGCGCAGCGCTTTCGAGCAACTGCGCGAAAAGATGGACCCGCGCCGGGTCAATGGCGGGGTTTTTCTGGGCCTCGAGGGCATCGTGATCAAGAGCCATGGCGGCACGGATGCGGTGGGTTTCGCAGGAGCCGTCGAAATCGGCTATGCGATGGTGAAACAGGAATTGCAGGCGAAGATTCGCCAGACGATGGAACAGTCGCACGAGAGCAGGGCCGCGGCAGCGATACTCGCGCAGGCCTCGGCCCCCGCCAGCGACGGCAATAACTAGAGACCGGCAGGACGACGTGGCATCAGGACAGTGTGTGCGAGCGGTTGTGGCTGGCGTGGGGGCCTGTACCCCCGAGCGCGTCGTCACGAATGCCGAACTCGAGAAGAAGGTCGATACGACCGACGATTGGATCGTGCAGCGTACGGGCATACGTCAGCGCTACATCGCCGGGGAAGGTGAGACGACTTCGACCCTTGCGACCAAGGCCGCACAACGCGCGCTGGAGGCTGCAGGCCTCACTGCTGCCGACGTCGACCTGATCGTACTTGCGACCTCGACCCCGGACTATACTTTTCCCGCGACTGCGACCCAAGTGCAGGCGGCCCTTGGCGTCACACGCGGCGCGGCTTTCGACGTGCAGGCGGTTTGCTCCGGGTTCGTTTTCGCCGTCAGCGTCGCCGAAAAGTTCATTGCGACCGGCGCGAGCGCATGCGCGCTGGTGATCGGGGCCGAGACCTTCTCGCGAATTCTCGACTGGGAGGATCGCACGACCTGCGTCCTCTTCGGCGATGGCGCCGGCGCGATCGTCCTGAAGGCCGAACCCGGGCAGGGTACGACCGATGACCGCGGCGTCCTGACTTCGCACCTGCGCTCGGACGGCCGCCATCGGGAAAAGCTGTACGTGGACGGCGGCCCGTCGGCGACGGGGACGGTGGGCCATCTGCGCATGTCCGGCCGCGAGGTTTTCCGTCACGCCGTCGGGATGGTCACGGATGTGATGACAGACGCCTTCGCGGCGACCGGGCTGACAGCTGGGGATCTCGACTGGTTCGTGCCGCATCAGGCAAACGAGCGGATCATCGACGCTTCGGCGGAAAAGCTCGGCATCGATTCGAAAAAAATCGTGAAAACCGTGGCGCTGCATGGGAACACCTCGGCGGCGTCCATTCCGCTGGCGCTTGCGACGGCCGTTGCCGACGGGCGCATCAAGCGCGGTGACATCGTGATGATCGAGGCGATGGGCGGCGGCTTCACATGGGGCGCGGCGATTCTACGCTGGTAATGTCAACCGCATTTACTTTGGCGATTGACAATTGTACGACAAACCGTTCTTTGGTCGCCGGATTGCGGCACTGTTATGATGTAACAAATTTGAGAACGCGATGCCGAAGGAAACGAGAGACAAACCACTGGCGGACACGCCGTCGTCCAAGACCATTACGCGGGCGGACCTCGCCGAAGCCGTTTACCGGCAAGTGGGCCTTTCGCGGGCCGACGCCGCCAATATGGTCGAAATCGTTCTGAAAGAAATCAGCGACGCAGCCGTGCGCGGCGAGAATATCAAACTCTCCTCGTTCGGGACGTTCATGCTGCGCTCCAAGAAAGAGCGGCAGGGGCGCAATCCCAAGACCGGCGAGGAAGTGCCGATCACGCCGAGACGCGTGATGACGTTCAAGGCTTCGAATATCATGAAGCGGCGAATCAACGGCGAAGCGCCTGGCGAAGACGACGGCGATTGACGCTATCCCGTCGCCGCAGCGGGCGCAGGCGGAGGATGGGATCATGGACAAGAGCCCCGACGCTTTCAGGACTATCAGCGAGGCGGCGGAAGAACTCGACCTTCCCCAGCACGTCCTGCGCTTCTGGGAAACGCGCTTTCCGCAAATCAAGCCCATGAAGCGCGGCGGCGGCCGGCGCTATTACCGGCCTGAGGACGTCGAACTCTTGGCCTCGATCCGCCATCTGCTTTACGGCGAAGGCTATACGATCAAGGGCGTGCAGCGCATTCTCAAGCAGCAGCACGGGACGAAGGCCGTCGTAGACCTCGTGCATCAGTTGCGCTCGCAGAAGGCGCCGGCGGGGGCGGCGGCGCTGGCGAATGCGGGTTACGCAGTCTCCGAAGATGCGGAGGCCTCAATACGGTCGCACGAGATTTCCCTCCCTGTTGCGCCCGCCGCCGCCAGTCCGCTGCTGGCGGAGCGCCAGCGGCAGGATCTGCTTGCGGCGCTTGCCTCCGTTGTCGAAGCACTCGAAATTCTGGAAACGGCGCGCGCGGCGTGACGCGCCAAAATCTCACGAAGAAAGTGCGGCAAGGCTGTTTCCTTCGCCGCACAAATCGGCCATAAGACCCGCCGTCGGAGTGTAGCGCAGCCCGGTTAGCGCACTTGTCTGGGGGACAAGGGGTCGTGGGTTCGAATCCCGCCACTCCGACCATTTCCCCAAAGTTTTTGGTCGAACCCACGACATTTTTTCGATCCCGCGGTCGGCCTTCGGCCGGAACGGGATTGCCGGGATTTTCGGGTCGAATCCGCCAGCCGTCCGTTCCCTCCTGCAATTTCTGTCCGGAGGCTTTTCGTCAACCAATTGTCATGCTTAAGAGAGTGTTGAGATGGGCGCCGGGGAGGCGCCTTTCGTTTGCCCGAGGGAGCGCCCATGCCCGTCATTGCCTTCGATGAGAACACGGTCAACGCCAGCCCGCAGCTTCTGATGCCATCCGTTACACTGACCGATGCGGGGGGCTTTTCTGCCGTCACCGCCACGGTGTCGATCTCGGGCCTGCTGGCGGAGGATCGCGTCTCCCTGCGTAACCAGGGGACGGGCGTAGGGCAGGTCGGCTTTTCCGGCGGCGACGTTACCTATGGCGGCGTCGTCATCGGTACGGCCATCGGTGGCGTCGGTGCGGACTTCGTGGTCACCTTCAATGCCAGCGCGACTTTGGCCGCCATCGAGGCGGTGGTCGAAAACATCACCTACGCCAATGTGTCCGATACGCCGACCGCAAGCCGAACGCTCGTTTTCGACGTAAGCGACGCCGCCGGCGAATCCGCGCTCATGCCGTCCTTCACGCAAGCGCTCGGCGGTGCAAATCCGCTGAACGGACTTGATGTCGGCCAGTACAGCACGCCGGTCTTTGGCGATCTCGACGGCGATGGCGATCTCGACATGATCGCCGGCGAAGATGATGGCACGCTGAACTATTTCGAGAATACCGGCACAGCGACCACGCCGCTCTTCGCCGCTCCTGTTGCGATCGCCAGCGATGTGGGATTCTTTTTCTCTGCCCCGGCGCTGGGCGATGTCGATGGCGACGGCGATCTCGACATGGTCGTTGGCGAACAAAATGGCACGCTGAACTATTTCCAGAATACCGGCACTGCGACCGCGCCGGTCTTCGCGTCGCCTGTCATGATCGGCAGCGCGGTTGACACTGAATCCAAAGTCGCGCTTGGCGATCTCGACGGCGACGGCGATCTCGACATGATGGTAGGCGCAGACTACAGTTATGTTGGCGAGACCGAAAGCACGGTGAACTATTACGAGAACACCGGCACGGCCGCAGCGCCAGACTTCAGCACCGGGCCTGTCGCGATTGGCGGCTTCGTGGGGTATGACACAGCCCCGGCGCTCGGCGATGTCGACGGCGACGGCGATCTCGATATGGTCGTCGCCGCCTTTGTGCTATCTATGCGGAGGCCGCTTTTCTATCTCGAGAATATCGGAACGGCCTCCGCGGCAGTCTTCGCCGACCCGGTTACGATCGCCAGCCACGTGGGCTTTGAATCGGCCCCTGCGCTGGCCGATCTGGATGACGACGGCTATCTCGATATCGTCTTTGGGCAATCCGCCGGCGATTTCGTCACTTTCTTGAACGATGTCACCCCACACATCACGGTCGATGTCGCCGCGCAGAACGACGCGCCGGTTGCGTCCGATCTCACGGATTCAACGGACGAAGACACAGTTTACAATGGCGCCGTATCAGCGACGGATGCGGACGATACCGCGCTCACCTACGCCATCGTCGGCGCAACGCCTGCCGGCGTCACTTTCAACAGCGACGGCACATTCTCGATTGCGCCACTCTCCGGCGATCAGGCGCTCGATGCTGGCGAAACCCGAGTTATCACATTCGACTATGTTGCCAACGACGGCGAGACGGATTCGGCAACGCAGACCGTGACGATCACGATCAACGGCGTGAACGATGCGCCGGTTGCGTCCGATCTCACGGATTCAACCGACGAAGACACAGTTTACAATGGCTCTGTATCAGCGACGGATGCGGACGATACGGCGCTTACCTACACCATCGTCGGCGCAACGCCCCCCGGCGTCACCTTCAACAGCGACGGTACGTTCTCGGTGGCGCCGCTCTCCGGCGATCAGGCGCTCGATACCGGCGATACGCGAGTCGTCACCTTCGACTATGTCGCCAACGACGGCGAGACGGATTCGGCAACGCAGACAGCGACGATCACGATCAACGGTGTGAACGACGCACCGGAGGCGTCCGATCTCACGGATTCGACCGACGAGGACACAGTTTATATTGGCTCCGTGTCGGCGACGGATGTCGACGATACCGCGCTCACCTATGCCATCGTCGGCACAACGCCTGCTGGTGTCACCTTCAACAGCGACGGCACGTTCTCGGTTGCGCCGCTCTCCGGCGATCAGGCGCTCGATACCGGCGATACGCGAGTCGTCACCTTCGACTATGTCGCAAACGACGGCGAGACGGATTCGGCGACGCAGACCGTGACGATCACGATCAACGGCGCCGATGAGGTCGTCAACGGAACCACTGGCAACGATCCCTCGCTTTCCGGCTCTGCAGCGCGCGACATCATCAATGCTCTTGCTGGCAACGATGAGCTGTCGGGCCTTGCCGGCAACGATACGCTGAATGGCGATGCGGGTAACGACACGCTGAACGGCGGCGACGATACCGATACGGCGACATATTCCAATGCCGGGGCGGGCGTCACGGTGAGCCTCGCCGCCATCGGAGCGCAGAACACAGGCGGCGCGGGAACGGACACGCTTTCGGACATCGAAAACCTCACCGGTTCCGCGCATGGCGATACGCTGACCGGCGATAGCAATGTGAACGTATTGAGCGGCCTTGGCGGCAACGACATGCTTTCGGGAGCCGAAGGCAACGACACGCTATCGGGCGGCGATGGCAACGATACGCTCGATGGCGGGGCGGATATCGATACCGCAAGTTATGCGGGCGCGCTTTCTGCGGTGACGGTCGACCTCGGCGAGGCAGGCCCGCAGGACACGCTTGGGGCCGGGATCGATACGCTTGTGAGCATCGAGAACCTGATCGGCTCGGATTTCAGCGATACGCTCATCGGCGATCTCACCGTCGCCAACGAATTGCGCGGCGGCCTCAGCAACGACCGCTATTATATCTACCAGGCGGCCGATCAGGCGATCGAGACGCCCGGGCAAGGCGCGGGTGATCGCGTCGAGGCCTTCGTCAACTATACGCTGCTCGCAACTTCCGAAATCGAGACGATGGTCGCGCGCCTGACTACGGGCATGACGCTCGGCGGCTCGCATACCGCCAATCGCATCGATGGCAATACCGGTAACGACGCGCTTAATGGCAACGGCGGCAATGACACGCTCAACGGTCTCGACGGCGACGATACGCTCGATGGCGGGACAGGCAACGATACGCTCGAAGGCGGGACCGGCGACGACGCATTGAATGGCGGCGCGGACATCGATACGGCGACCTATTCGACCGCAACTTCCGCGGTCACAGTCAGCCTGCTTCTGACGGCAGCGCAGAACACCATCGGCGCGGGCACGGATATCCTGACCGGCATCGAGAATCTGATCGGTTCGGCCTTCGACGACACGCTCACCGGCGACACTGGCGCGAACACGCTGACTGGCGGCGCCGGTAACGATGTCATGGACGGCGGCGCAGATGCGGACACCGCCAGCTACGCCACGGCGGCTTCGGCCGTCACCGTCAGCCTGCTGCTGGCGGGCGCGCAGAATACTGTTGGCGCGGGCACGGATACGCTCTCGAATATCGAAAACCTCACCGGCTCGGCCCATGACGACACGCTGAGCGGCAACAACAACGGCAATACGATCGCCGGCGGCGCGGGCAACGACACGATCAACGGCCGCGGCGGCGCGGATACGATGATCGGCAACGCGGGCAACGACAGATATTATGTCGACAACGCTGGCGACATCGTGAACGAATTCGCCTCGCAGGGCAGCGACCGCGTTTACGCCAGCGTCAATTACACGCTCGGCTCGGGGCAGGTCATCGAGTATCTTTACGCCAACGCCGGTGCGACGGGCCTGACGCTCACGGGCAACGAACTCGTCAACAATATCCAGGGCAATGCCGGCGCCGACACGCTTTTGGGCATGGCTGGCGCGGACATTCTCGATGGCCGCGGCGGCGCTGACGACATGACCGGCGGCATCGGCAACGACAAATACTACGTCGACAATGCCGGCGACGTGATCCACGAAGGCAGCGCCGAAGGCACGGTCGACATCGCCTATGCCAGCGTCGACTACACGCTGGGCGCGGGCGTTCGTGTCGAGCGCCTCTACGCCGATGCGGGTGCTACGGGACTGACGCTCGGCGGCAACGAGTTCAACAATGTCATCTTCGGCAATGCCGGCGACGATCGCCTGACCGGCGGCACGGGCATCGACACGCTCTTCGGCAATGCGGGCGCCGACACGTTTGTGTTGCAAAACCTCGCCGCACACCGCGACACGATCCGCGATTTTGCCGCTGGCGACAGGATCGAAGTGTCAGCCTCGCTCTTCGGCGGCGGTCTCGTGGCGGGATCGCTCGCTGCGAACCAGTTCGTGTCGAACGGAACGGGCGTCGCCGACGATACGGACAACCGCTTCGTCTACAACATTTCGACCGGCGCGCTCTACTTCGACGAGGACGGCAATGGAGCGACCGCGCGCGTGCTGATCGCATCGCTGACGGGGAATCCATCGCTGACGGCGGGGGATTTTACGATCGTCGCGTAACGGCTCCGCCCGGCCGAAGCCGGTCGGCGCCCATCGCGGGGAGGCTTGCGCAGGTTTTATTGCGCGCAACTCGAGCATCGTGCGAAGAAGCGCTTTCGGCGTTTCGCGGGAGGATTCCACCTCGTCGCACGCTGGTCGAGCCCGAAGCAATATGCCCGAGTCATTCAGCCGCCAGGTCATATTCGTCGTCAACGGCCCCGGGGAGATCTCGGGCTGGCTCTATCCGCTGGCGTCCAGCCTCAAGCGCGAACTGCCGCACGTAAAGGTCTGCGTCGCGCTGGCGCCTTGCGTTTTCTCGAGCGGGGCCGAACTCGCCGTGGTGCGTGCGCTTGCCTATGTGGACGAGGCCTGTTCCGTCTGGGACATGTTCAGGCTGGCCGCTACGGGCCGATTGCCGGCCGGATTCTCTGCGGACTTGCCGGGTATCGTCGTACATCTCGGCGGTGAGAGCTATTTTTCATGGGCGATCGCAAAATGGCTGAAGCAGAAGTGTTTCGCCTATGTGGAGACGCCTTTTCCGTTGCAAAGGCGTTTCGAGAAGGTGTTTTTCTCCGGCTTCGAGAAGATTGCAGATCGCGCCCTGCCGGCTAATGGCCAGATTATCGGCGAACTCATGCTCGACGCCACGCATATGCGTTGCCCCGAGCGTGCGACCCGCGAGCGGCGCGAATTCCTGATCGGCCTTTATCCCGGCAGCCGGGATTATCTCGTCAAATATACGCTTCCGTTCATGAGCGTTGCGGCCGATCTCGTTTCGAAAGCCGCGCCGCAGATCAGATGGGCTGTCGCGAGGGCGGACTTTCTGCCCATGGATTTCCTGCGCGATCTGCCCGACGTGAACGACGGGCGTCCGCTTGAAGGTCAGAACATGCGCTTCGAGGACGGTCCTGAAGGTCCGGCGCTGGTGACGACGGCGGGTACGCGCATCGAAATCCGCGCCAATGCCGACGTGCTGCCGGACATCAGCATGGGGCTGACCATTCCGGGCACGAATACGGCAGAATTGGCGATACTGGGCGTGCCCATTGTTCTGATCCTGCCGACAGTCTGGGCGGAAACGAGCCCGCTGCCGGGGATTGGCGGCCATCTCAGCCACATCCCCTTCGTCGGCCGCTATCTCAAGCGCGCGGCGGCGCATCTCTATCTGCGGCGGTTGAAGTTTCTCGCCCATCCGAACCGGCGCGCAAATCGTATGGTGGTGCCGGAACTCGTCGGCCCAATTCGCGCCAGCGAAGTGGCGGAGGCCGTGCTGAAACTGGCGTCGCAGGATCTCGAACCGATTGCAAAAGACTTGCAGGAGATCATGGGAAAGACCGGCGCCACTGCGCGCTTCCTCGCGGAATTGCGGCCCTATCTCGAAGCAGGCGATGAGCGGGCGCGACTGGATGTTCCAATGGCATAGTGGCCGCCGTTCAGTCCCCTTTCTTGCGAAAAAGAAAAACGCCGTCACGGTCGTGCAGCCGGACAAAGGATGAATTGGCATCGAGCCGATCGAGCCATGCCTTTGCAGAGTTCCTGTCCATCCGCCAGCCAGGATGGCGCGTGTCGATAAGTATCACATCGAAGTTGCCAATTTCATCAGCGCCAGAATTGGGGAAAATACGAATACTCTTCCGATGACTTAGATGAGGCGCTATCCAGGAAGTCGTCAAGACGGAGTCTTTGGCGGATACAAGTGTCAATGCCTCCCTTATAGAAGAGCTCGTGTCCTGATTTTTTAAATACCCCTCGAAGTATCCAAATTTCGCCAGCGCCAAAAAGGAGATGATGGACAGAACAACGATTACCATTGGTTTGCGAATCAGGGAGTAGCCTCTCGAATAAGACTCCAGGATAGCGAGAAAAAGGAATGGCAGAATGGGCAACGAGTAATGATGAATTAGGTCCTTGTAGGCATTCGACAGGCTCAGAAGATTGAGAAACAGCGCCGGCAGCGCAGCCAATATCGGCTTGAGCGCTCTTGCCGAAAGCCCCCACGAAAGTGGCAGGATCAACAACAATAGGTACTCGACATTTCGCCATGTAAACAAGTGTGATGCCACAACCAATGGATTTGTGATCGCATTGATAATTATTCCGCCTATAGAATTCCCCAAATAACCGAAATTTGAGATCGCACTCACGACTCTCGGATTGTACGAAGGTAGAATCCAAATCATGGCAATCAAAAATGCCACGAGTCCTATGACCACGGCCACTCCGCCAAGCAGCGCTTTAAGGCGCCTGGTTGCGCTATCGGAGTTCTTTTCCGTTACCGCGGCCACGATTAGCCACGCGCCGAGCCCAACGATTGTGAGCGATAGCGCAGCTTTGCAAGCCGCGACAAAGAGCAGAAGAAAAACAAACCAGAGCGTCCGACGCGTTTCCAGTGCATACACTGCGAATAGCAGGGCTGATGGCACAAACGCATCAGAATGAAAGTCGAAGAGATTTGCATTAAAAATAAGTGGCGCGAGGAGATAGGCGCAAGAGAGCGACAATGCCGCATTTTCGCTGATATTCCGACGGCGCGCGAGCATGAAAATGGCAACGCCACCACTTGCCAAGCCGAGCGATTGCAGGGCAAAAAGCCAGTAAACTGATGGAGCAATGATGTAAAAAAGAGAAATTGGATAAAATATCCACGCGGCATGATCGCCAAGGATGTGAAATCCGACAATTGAAACATAAGGCGTTTCTTTTTGACTGATAAGATAAATTGCTTGATCAAAAATGGCCAGATCAAATGCCGTGGACCTAAACAGAATGTGCCGGAACGTACTTGCCGCAAACAGGATGAGCGCAGCAGTTGAGGTTATTATCCATAGAAGCATTTTGTTTTCAGAATATTTTTCAACGCTTGGAGAGCTTTCGGCTGCCTTCTTGCCGTTCTCGTCTTTCTCAATACGACTTAAATTGGATGACATCGACCTATTCCACGGATAACTTTGCGAAGTCGACGCTCTCGAGCATCGACGGAAAGTCTGGAAAAGCGACGGGAAGGTCAAACACAGCCGGCGTCACGCTGTGGCCATACGACTGGTCGGGATGGAGCATGCAGTAGCGATCCCACGGCGAAAGTTCGATGCGGAACGTGCGGATCAGGGCCTCCGCAAATCGCGTGTTCAGGTTGATCCCGAACAGCAGCGAATTTTCGTGATGGGCGCAGAATTCTCGCAAATAGTCATTCGCGCCTTGAGCAGCATTGCCGAGCACAAGCCGACCGGGCGTCGCGGAGCTTCGTTGCGCCTCAATGGCGCAGCGAACGCTGCGGGCAATATCCAGCGCATGAACGACGTGAAATCGTCCTTCCGGGACACGAAACAGCCGCATGAGCCATATCCAGCGACGAGCCTGCGCCAGCAATTTGACGAAATGGGAATAGGGCTTTGTCGGATCGCCGCCGAATACAAGCGTTGGGAAAAGGCCGGTCACCTGCAAACTGCCCGCGTAGTTTTCCATTTTCTGCACGAGACGATACTTGGACCGGATATAGTCGGTGCCGAATTCATTGGCGGCGGGAAGCAGTGCTCCATCGCGATCGAGTACGCTCGCGGTGCTGAAGTAGATGACCTTTCCGGCGCCTTGAGTTGCCAGATAGGCTGTCAGTGTATTGGCCGCATCGAGATTGACTTGCGCGGCCTCCGGTCCGCCCCAAGCGGCTGCAACGAGCACTGCGGAATCTATCCTCACGAGAGCGCCGCGATATTTTTCGAAGTCGCGGATGTCTGCTTCGATAATCGTCAGGCGCGGGTTCGCAGCATCTTTCAGGCGCAGGCGCGAGCGGTCGCGCAGGAGAACGACGACCTCGTGGTCCGTTTGGGCGAGCAAATCCTCGACGACATAGTGACCGACGCAGCCGCTGGCGCCGGTAACAAGAATGCGTTGTCGCCGGTGTGGGCGCAATACTGACGAGTTCATGGCTGCGGGCTGCGTGAAAACGAAAATATTGCGCGGCGTACGGCGCTCGCGATGCGATCGACTGTCTTCACGTCCGGAAGACTGTTCCGCCGCAGGCCGCCACTCGAGACATATTCTTGAATTTCGGGGCGCGCCATACCGCGCATCTTTCGATATTCGCGCGCGTTGTGCGCGAAATAGAGATTGCCTGCATTGCTGTCGGGGCCACGTGGATGCGCGAGATGCAGAAGCGGATAACCGTCGATGCGAACATAGGGGGCAAAGAGCTTCGCGATCCTTTCGGAAAGTTCGGTGTCTTCCCAGCCCCACGAAACGAAGTTCTCGTTGTAGCCTCCGGCCGCGAGCAAGGCGTCCCTGTTGAACAGAATCGCGCCGCCGACGCTATTGATATTCGTGCAGGCGATCCCGGGCGAAACAGGACCCATCCTGCGAGGCCAGTCGCGCGAGATGGTGTTCGGGTCGAGCGATGTCGTCAGGCCCGTCCAGGTCGCGCCTGAAATGTCGGCAAAACGTCCGTCCGAGGCCATCGCAGCTGCGGCGCCGGCGCGCAATCGCGACATGGCCGCGTCGAGGGCTTCCGGATACCACAGGACATCGGCGTCGTAGCTCGCCACATAAGGACGAACGGATTGCGAAAAGCCGAGATTGAGCAAACGGGTCCGATGGAAGGCCAGGCGGCTTTCTTCGTAGAGATAGCGAATGCCATGGGTTCGGGCGAGGCCCGCCGCTTCAGGGTTTCCCGCATTTTCGATCAGTACGATCGCGGCATTTGCAAAGCGGGTCGTGAGAAAAGCGAGAATTGCGGCAAGGTTCTTCAGACGCCTCGAACTGTCGCATCGGAAGGGTATGACGATCTCTAGGTCGGACAGGTCGATCATGGGCAAGGTTTGCCAAGCAGGAGTGCGCAGTTTGCGCCTTTTGCGCCATGGTCCCACCGAAGGGCAAGCCGGTCAGCGTTAATTGGCCGGCGCAGCGGCGGCAGCTTTTTAACCGCCCTGCGCTGCTGTATGCGTGTCTGGCGAGCGAAACAGGGGCGCGCGAGGGGTAGCTGGGGAATATGCGGATCTGCTTTGTCGTTCATCGTTATGCCCCGTACCCCGGAGGCAGCGAGGTTTATGTCCGAAATCTCGCCGAGGAAAGTCTGCGGCGCGGACATGAGACCTGGGTGCTTACCGATGTTCACAAAGGCGATCTCGACGGTGTACGGGTGACCAGCGACGATGCGGTTCTCGACAGCGGATTCGATCTCATCGTCGTTCACGGCGGTAACATGGGGGCGCAGAGCCGCGTGCTGGAGCGGGCGGGCGCCTTGCGGTCGCCGGTTCTTTACATGCTCGTGTCTCACGTGGATCAGGGCTTCGTGAACGCGGGCATGCGGGACGCCGCTTTCCTGGGTTGGTCGACTCCGGCCGACATGGAACGCATCCGTTCGGCCGGAGGCGAGGCGCGCGCCGTACAGGTGCGTCACGGTATCGAGCTTTCCGGTTCGACCGGGAAGCCAGGCTTTCGGGAAAAATTCGGCATCGCTCCCCAGCGGCGCATGTTCCTGTCCTGTGGCGGTTATTGGGCGCACAAGCGCATGAAACCGCTGGCGAGGCTGTTCGAAAGACTCGACACCGAAGCCCTGTTGGTGACGACCGGTTATCACAAGCCATTCTGGTCCATGCCGCGGCGCTCGGCCAAGGTTCTGCCGCTGCTTCTCGATGACCGCGCCGATGTCATATCCGCTATTTCGGAGGCCAATTGCTACATCATGCACAGCGAACACGAGGGGTTCGGCCTTGTCCTTCTGGAAGCGATGGCCAATGGAACGCCATGGCTTTCCTTTGACACGGGCGGCGCGTCGCTGATGCGGGAGTATGGCGAGGTCTATCGCGAAGATGCGGAACTGGAGCGGCTCATATCGCAGTTCTCGCGGGACGACGCGAGGGTGACGAGGGCGCGCGAATATGTGCTGGCCAACCATCTCGTGTCGCATTCCGTCGACGACATAGAAGCCGTCGCCGCATTGGCCAAACCGGCGGGAAATTAGTCCTCTTCGCTCACGCGATCGCGCGCGCCGGCGCATATACGGCGGTCTGGGGGGCCATGGTGCCCTCGGGGATCGCATGTTCGATTTGCGCCAGCACCTCGAACACTCTCAGAGCCTCAGCCCCGTTGGTCAGGGGCTGGATCCCCTTCTTGATGCTTTGCAGGAAATCGAGGCACTCAAGCCGTAGCGGCTCTCGCGGCGAATAGGCGATTGCCTCTCCCCGCACGAATTCGCGCGAGGATGTTTCGCCGTCCTGCAAGGTCCCGCGCCGGAAGAGCATCAGCTTTGTGAGGGTGTCGGGCTTGGAGTCCTCGAAAACCAGAGATCCCGTTTCGCCGATAACCACTAGCCGATGCTCCTTGAACGGATGCAAGCGTGAAACATGAATATCGGCGCGAAATCCGGCGGCGAAGGACAATTGCGCGTTGACGAATTCCGCGCCATTGGGCGCTGGCGACGCTGCCGCTGCGACCAAATCCGGCATGCCGTCAGCGAGCGGCAGAATCATGGAAATGTCATGCGGTGCGAAATCCCACAGGACGCCCTCGCCGCTGCCCTCGGGATTGAACGTGAGCCGGTTCGAATAGGCGTAATGGAGCCGCCCGATTTCGCCGCGTTTGACGAGTTCCAAGAGCTTCCGGAAACCGGGATGGTAACGCATGATGTGACCGCACATCAGCGTGAGATTTCGGCGGCGCGCCATTTCAACCAGTTCCGCCGGTTTTTCGCTTGCCACAGCAAGCGGCTTTTCCACGAAGACATGTTTGCCCGCGAGCAGCGCCTGGCGCGCCTGTGCAAAATGAAGGTTCGGCGGGGTCGCTATGGCAACGGCGGCGATGGTGCGGTCCTCAAGAACGCCTTCCCATGTCAGGCAGGGAACCGAATGGCGTTCGGCCAGGGCATTGCATCTGTCAGGACGGACGTCGACGATCCCGCGCAGCGCACCGAGCTGGGCGAAATTCCGCACGAGATTCCGCCCCCAGTTTCCGGCGCCGACCACGGCGACGCCTGCACGCTTGCCCAATTTTTGCATTATGAAACTCGTCAGCCCGCAGGCAGAGTACCCCAGTTAGCGCCTCAAAAACAATCCGTTCGCCGGAACTTCCACAAAGCAACTTTTGCGCCGCACTTTATCCGTTGGCTGGACCGGGCAGGCACGCACTGATAGGTTTTCTTGCGCTCGCCGCTTCCGCGGATTTGGGCAGCAGTTTCGAGATCAAAATGCGCGCCCTCCTGGTTTATCCGAAGTTTCCGCGGACTTTCTGGTCGTTTGAGGCTGTGCTCAAGCTCATCGGCAAGAAGGCTCTGTTGCCGCCACTCGGGCTCGTGACGGTCGCGGCCATGCTGCCGTCCGATTGGGAACTCAGGCTGGTCGACCGCAACTTGCGCGACGTAACCGACGAAGAATGGGCCTGGGCGGATTGCGTCCTGCTCACCGCCATGAACGTGCAGAAGGAGGACCTGTTCGCCGCGATCGCGACGGCGCGGGCCGCTGGCAAACCGGTCGTTGTCGGTGGTCCTTACGTGACCTCGACGCCTGAACCGGCTGCGGAAGCCGGGGCGGACTATCTCGTGCTGGATGAAGGGGAGATCACCATTCCGCCCTTCCTCGAGCACGTCGTCACATCGGGCCTGAAGCAACGCGACGAGGCAAGCCCGCCGGTTTATTTCAGGGCGGACGGCGTGAAACCGGAAATGAGCGCCACCACGGTTCCGCGTTTCGATCTGCTCGATCTCGATTCCTACGACGGGATGGCCGTGCAGTATTCGCGAGGCTGCCCCTTCCTGTGCGAATTCTGCGACATCATCACGCTCTATGGACGGCGTCCCCGCACGAAATCGCCGCAACAGCTCCTCGCCGAACTCGACAGTCTCTACGCATTGGGCTGGCGCGGGCCGGTCTTTCTCGTCGACGATAATTTCATCGGCAACAAACCGAATGTGAAGAAGCTGTTGCCGGAGCTTCGGGCTTGGCAGCAAAAGCACGGCTATCCATTTTCCTTCGATACGGAAGCGTCCGTCGATCTCGCCGCCGATCCGGCGCTGATGCAGCTTATGGTCGAATGCCGTTTCTCGGCAGTGTTCATCGGCATCGAAACGCCGGACGAGGAATCGCTGACGCTGACGCGCAAGAGCCAGAATGTGCGCTCGCCCGTCGCCGAATCCGTCGACAAGGTGACGCGCGCGGGTCTGCGCGTGATGTGCGGCATGATCATCGGTTTCGACAACGAGAAGCCCGGAGCGAACAAGCGCATCGCGGAATTCGCAAAGACGACCTCCGCGCCGCTTGTCGTTGTGTCAATGCTGCAGGCTCTTCCGAATACGGCGCTTTGGCACAGACTTGAGCGCGAAGGCCGCCTGATCGACACGGCAGTCACGGCCAATCAGCTAAGCATGAATTTTCTGCCGACCCGGCCGGCAGCCGAGATCGCGCGCGAATTCTCTGAAGTCTATGCCGAGCTGTACGAACCGCGGACCTATCTGCAGCGGACCTACGAGTATTTTCTGAAGCTCGATCGTACGAAAACGCCACAGGGCGGTCCTGAGCCGACGCAAGGGAAGCGCCGAGGCGTATCGCTGCCGACCATGAAAGAGGTGCGCGATACCTTGCGGATATACAAGGCGCTGGGCCTGGTATGCTGGCGGCAGGGCGTGGTGAGGAATACAAGATTTCTGTTCTGGCGCTATGCCTGGTCCATAGTGCGCACGAGGCGCGAGGCGGCAACGGAATATTTCGTGACCTGCGCTCATTACGAGCACTTCGTGCTTTATCGCGATCTCGTGCGCAGCAATGCGGCGGCGAGTCTCGCACTGCTCCCCGATCGTGTTTATGCACCAGCGCGTGACGCGGCGGCGGCGGTGGCGGCGGAATAGCGCCATGACGCGCTCAAGAAGCGGGCCTTAAAGATGCTGATCGCAGGCATCATTTACCGTCGCGTGATCGTTCAAACTTTCGGCGTCCTTGCCATCGTCACTGCGACCCTGGTCGTAACCCAGCTTCTCGATCGGGCGGAGTTATTGATCGGCGGCGGCCGTTTTGCGCTGGTATTATTATATTTCGCGGCGATGATCACGCCGTCGATCATCGTCGTTCTTGCGCCGGTCGCTCTTCTCGTCGGCGTGGCGCGCGCCTTCAGAATGCTGAACGAGGATCGAGAACTCACCATCGCCCAGGCGAATGGCGTTTCGCCGGGGGGCCTTGCGGCACCCATCGCAATCGTGACTGCGGCGCTCGCGTGTATCGTGCTGATCTTCAGCCTGGTCATAGAACCCTATGCGAGCCGCACGTCGCAAAGCATTCTGAACGCGACGACAGTCTCCGCCCTCAACAATGCGACGCGCCTTCGTTCATCCACACGTCTCGACAACAATATGATTCTCTGGATCGGCGAGAAATTGCCCGATCGCCAGTTCGGCAAGATTGTTGTTTTCGACAACAGCGACCAGCAAGTTCAGCGTGTGATTTTCGCAGAACGTGGCCATCTCGTCGAAAGCCCGTCGGGCAATCTGATGGCGCTTAGACAGGGCGAAATCCAGAGCAAGCATGTCAACGACGATACGGCTTCGCGTGTCGAGTTCACGTCATACGCACTGATGCTGCCAATGCCGGGAGGCGCTACGGATCAGGTCAGGCCGCGGCAGGAGTCGACAATGGCCTTGCTCGGGCGCTGCGGCGCGGATTGCTTGGAGGCCGATCGCCGCACCATCTGGCGCGAATTGCATCGCCGGTTTTCCGACTGGATCCAGGTTTTCGCCTGCGGCGCTATAGCGGCCTATTTCTTCGTCGGGGCGGCAACAACGGTATCAAATCTTCGCCAGAACTTCGCGCTGGCGCTGGTGATCGCGATCCTGGTGCGCGGAATGGGATTTGTCGCGCTGAGCGGGGGCAATCCTAGCTCATGGCGTGCGGGCCTGGCCTACGGCGCGCCGTTGGTGGCGGCGTTTTTGTTTGGCGCGCTTGCGCTTTCTAACAACAAGATTCCCGCCACCCGCAATATGGCGGTGTGGCTTTGGCGCCATGTCCGGAAAAGGCCTGTCTGACCATGCCGGGACGCCTTATCTTCACCAGTTACGCTCTAGGCTTCTGCAAGACCGTGTTGCAGGTCGTCGGCCTGTTTTCGCTCGTCGCCTGTCTGATCAACTTTCTGGATTTCGCTCGACGGTACGGAGGATTCGATAATTTCAGCGTCTCAGCTGGGTTAAAGGTCGCGCTTCTGAAACTGCCGCAATTGCTTACCGAGGTCTTTCCGTTCTGCATTCTCGTGGCTGCGATGATTTTCCTGCGTCTCGCCAATCGTCGTGGGGAACTGACCATTCTGCGTGCTGCGGGAATGCCTGCGATTGGCTTTCTGGCGCCTCTGCTCGCAGTCGCTGCGGGATTTGGACTATTGATGACCCTGGCGGTCGATCCGGTCTCGCCGCTTTCGCGTGGTGAGTCGAACGACGTGGCGAGGTTTGTCCGGGGCCCGTCAGCGGGCGGCGCAGGCCCGTCCGCGCAGACATGGGTATCGCAACAGAGCGGAGAAGGCCTGCTTTTCATTGGCGGCGTGCAGACACGCAATACGCGTATCGAGTTGCAGAACGCAACGTTTCTGGAATTCGACGGACAGGGACAGTTGAACGTCCGTCGCGACGCCAGGTCAGCCCATGTACAGGACGGCCGCTGGATATTGCGCGACGTTATCCTGCTTAAACCCGGCGCCGATCCGGTCGCACTGCCCGAGGACAGTATTGCAACGACATTGGACGCCAAGAAGGTTCGCTGGCAATTCGTGGGCGTCAACGAGATTTCGATTTATGAAATGCCGCAGGCGCTGAGAGCGTTTCGAGATATGGGACTGAATCCGGGCCGGCTTGTCCTGCGCCTGTTCTCCCTGTTGATGACGCCTTTCATGTTCGTGGCGATGGTCCTGATCGCGGCGCCTATGTCGATCGTTTTTTCGCGGGGAAAACCCGATGCGGCAATGATCGGAGGCGCCATCGCCGCGGGCTTCGCCATGCATTCGCTTGTCGTTCTGGCGCAGGCCTTCGGCAAGACCGAAGCCTTGCCGCCGTGGCTTGCCGTACCCTTGCCTGTCATTCTGTCGATGACTGCGGCGTGGCTTTGGCTGCGCCAGACAGAGAGCGTAGCCTAGCGCGTTCCTGGCGCGCGGCGGAAATTTCGGCGTGCAGCAAGAGCAGTTTGCGCATTGCGGGCGAGGCGGGGGCTTCGCGCGATTTCAACGCCTCCTGCATCCGTCTGTCGAGTGCGAGCCATCGATCGAGGGACCGCTCCAGCGTATCGATAGAGCGAAGTTGTTTTGTCGCCAGAGCTACACGCCAGAGGGGCCATTTTGCGAGATAGAGCGCTCCCATGCGGCCCCGGCTGATTTCCCGTTCAAGGGACAGGGCGAAGTCTTCCGGTCCCCTCGGCGGTTTGAAATGGTAGATCGGCGCGGCGCGCAGGAAGCGGGTCTTGACGCCAAGCCGCCTAAGGCGCTCGAAGAGTTCCGGATCCTCCCAGCCATATGCGCGAAAGTCTTCATCGAAGCCGCCGGCTGCCTGCATGAGGGTCCGCTTGAGCGAGGCATTGCCGGAGGGGAAAGGATTGCTGTGCCAGCCTTGACGGACGGCGCCGGCGCGATCCTTCAGGGCGGGAATTTCCGTGACATCGATGATGGGACCTGTCGCCACGAGATTGGCTTCTCTCCGGTGCGCGTCGCAATGCACTTCCAGATAATCGCGATCGACAAAAGCGTCGTCGTCGAGGAGGGCAAGGAGGTCGCCACGCGCCGCGTCTATGGCGCGATTGCGGGCGCTGCCGGCAGCCCGATGTTCGTCCTGGCGGAGATAGCGCAGATTTGGCAGGCCGAGCGAAGCAACCATTGGGCCGGTGTCGTCGCTCGACGCATCGTCGGAGACCACAATCTCGAAGCGAGAAGCATCCATGGTCTGCGCATTCAGCCGAATGAGGCACTGGTGCAGAATCCGCGCCCGGTCGCGCGTGGGGATGATTACGCTGACGTCGATTCCCAATTCCGTCCCCCGTTCCGGCAGTCCCGCCGCAATTCAAAACAAATAGCCGAGTCCGGGCCCGGACGCATGCCTTTGCGGCGTTGATTCCCACAGGGCGGCAGGCCATAAGCTTCCGGCTTGCCGGCATTCGGAATGCGCGCGTGCAGGGCGGGGGATCGATTGCGTTATCGGCACGAACATCTCGTAGAGCAACTGCTGGCGCACCGGCGGCTATTCTTCGTATCGCTGCTGCTGACCTTCGCCTCGATGGGGGTCTATCTCCTGTTGCCGCCATGGGCTTCCCGTCTCATCGAGGTGGTCCTTCCCGCGCGCGACGTCTGGGCGGCTGGACAGCATATTCTGGTCGGCCTCGGTATATATGTGGTCGCGTCCGCACTGACTTTCTGGCGCGCTTCGGTTACCTCCGTTCTCGTCAACAAGATCATCGTCGAGGAACGCCTGCGGGTTTTCCGCCACCTGATGTCGATTTCTCCGGGTCAGGTGCGCTCGTCGAAAACCGACAATCTGATCGCCAATGTCTCCTACGATATCCAGATGTATCAGGGGGCGCTGTCCAACATCGTCTCCAATCTGATTCCCTCGCTGATACTGGCGCTGTCTTTCACGCTTGCAATGGCGTGGAGTAGCCCCATCCTTTTCGGATGCGTGCTTCTGCTTATTGCGCCGCTGGTGCAGGTCACGCTCTACTTTTCGCGTTTCGTCTACTCCATATCGCATCGCTCCCAGGACGCGCTGGCGTGTATTCTGCGGAAATTCCACGAAGCGGCGGCGGGCGCACGCGAGATCAAGTCCTTCGGTCAGGAAAAGCTGGTCACTGAAAAATTCGAGGAAGCGAACGATCAGAGCCTGCAGATCCTCGTCAAACGCGACAAGTTCGAGGCCTTGCACCCCATAGCGATCGGCTCCACGGCGGCGATCGGCATAGCGATCCTGCTTCTTCTCAGCGTTTTCCTGATCGACAAGGAGTTGATCGCTCTCGGCGATCTGACAGCTTTCATCGTTTGCGTGTTGCTCGCGTACGGTCCGGCACAGCAGGCGAGTTTTTCCGCAACACGCCTGGCGCAGTATCGTGTCGTCATGGAACGGCTCGCGAAAGTTATGGACATCCCGCCGGAGGAATCAGGCACGCCAGCTCCTTCAGAAATCAAGATCAGCGGCGATATAGAATTCGAAGATTTGGGATTTGCCTACGGAACCGACAAACCGTTGTTTCGCGCTTTCAACCTTAAAATCCCGGCGGGGCAGACGGTGGCCCTCGTCGGTCCGAGCGGCGCGGGCAAATCGACATTTCTCGATCTGATCCCGCGTTTCCTCCAGCCGCAATCCGGACGGATACTTGTCGATGGGGTCGACGTGGCAATCTACTCGCTGGCGCAGTTGCGGCGGCAGGTGGGGATTGTGTCGCAAGAGCCGTTCCTGTTCGAGGGCACGCTCGCCGAAAACCTGCGTTTCGGCGCTCAGGACGCGACCTTCGAGGAGATCGTTACGGCGGCGCGCGCGGCGCAGGTCGACGAATTTGCTCAACGTCTTCCCGGACGGTACGATTTTCGTGTGGAGTTCAACGGCCGAAATCTCTCTGTCGGTCAGCGCCAGCGCATTGCGCTCGCGCGCATGCTGCTGAAGCAGCCGGCCATTCTCCTGCTCGACGAACCCACGTCGGCCCTCGATGCGAAGTCGGAACAACTTGTGCGCGACGCTGTCGCGGCTGCCGCCGAAGGACGCACGGCCATCATCGTCGCGCACCGCCTGAGCACGGTTCGTAATGTTGACCGTATCCTCGTCATGGTGAATGGCGAAATTGCCGAAGACGGTACGCATGAAGAACTGTACAGGGCAGGGCCGGTTTATCGCGCGCTGTACGATGCGCAGTTCGGAGACGAGATCGAAGAAACGGCTTCCTGAATTCAGGCGGGCTTCGCGTCCATGTCGCGCCGCGCGCCGTCGAGCGCAGCGACGAGGGCTTGCGCCGTGTCGTCCCAGCTTGCAGGCCGAAACTCTCGGCGAATGCGTTCCTCCCTGCCGGCTAGATAAGACGGATCGAAAATCGCGTGTTCGATAGCGCGCAGATAGCTTTCGGCGTCGTAGGGATCGATATTGTCCGTAAGGCCGTATCCGGCTTCCGAAAGCGCTCCGCCATTGGAGGCGATGCAAAATTTTCCGTGTTTCAGGCCTTCCACCACTGGCAGACCCCAGCCTTCGACGAAACTGGGAAAAACCGTGAACATACACCTCGAATAGGCTTCGGCGAGTTGCGCGTCGGACACCGAGCGCAGCCACAGAATCTTTCCCGACAGTCCTGCGCCGGCTTCCAGTTCCTTTACAAGATCGTCGACCATCCACCCGTGACGGCCGATCAGAACGAGCGTTGGCATGTCGTTCGCGCCATGCCTGTCGATCAATTTGCGCCAGATGTCGAGCAGCAGCTTGTGGTTCTTTCTGATCTCGACGGTCGATACATAGAGGACGAAGCGTTCGGGAAGGTCGAGCTGATCTGTGGATTTTGCATAGCCTGAATCGAAACCCGCGCCGAAAGGGAGAATTGAGATCGGCGGCATTTTCGGACTTCCTTGAAAAAATCCGGTGAGGTCGTTGCGTACGAAATTCGATGAGACACAAATCTGGTCTGCCAATGCGGCAGCGGTCTCGAACCAGCGTTTGAATACAATGGTATCATTTTCGCTGACGAACTGAGGAGACGTCAGGGGAATGATGTCGTGCACGAAAAGCGCGTAACGCAGTCCCAGAGTCCGGCACGTGCTCTCGATCGCACGATTGTAGGATTTGTTTGGCCACCATGGCGAACCCAGCGTCACCAGCGCATCGCCCTTGCGCGCAAGCCGTGCAAAGTCCGCGCTGACGGGCCTGCGAAAGAGATGTGAGGCGACGATGTTTCGCAAGGATTGAAAGCGGAGTGGGGCACGTGGTTTCGTTGGCGCAGGGCTGCCGGGCTCGTCCGAGAATGGCCACGCAAACGGGATCGGCTCGATGACGGAAGAAACCGCATCGATGCGGCAGAGCGCGACGCGCTCGCCAAAGCGCCGCCGCGCGGCGCGGATGATTTCTGTGGCGACGCGCTGAATGCCGGTGGGGTGCCGTTCTGCGCCAAGAAACGTCAGGACGTCGTTGACCTCGAACCAGATGGTCGCGCCTTCGTCTCGGTCCACGGAATCTGGGCCGGGGGCTTCAGGAGATGAAAGGCTCAAAGCACGAAACCTTCGCCGAGATAGCTCCGCTTGACGGCCTCGTCGGCGACGATGGCCTCGGGCGTGCCATGGGCGATCAGCACGCCGCTGTTGATGATGTAGGCTCGATCGACTAGCCCCAGGGTTTCCCGCACATTGTGATCGGTGACGAGCACGCCGATGCCGCGCTGGGTGAGTTGGCGAACCAGCCCGCGAATTTCGCCGACGGCGATTGGATCGACACCGGCGAAGGGTTCGTCGAGCAGTATGTAGGAGGGCCGGCTGGCCAGGGCGCGGGCAATTTCGCACCGGCGTCTCTCGCCGCCGGAGACCGACACGGCCGGGGAGTGGCGAATGCGGGCGATGTCGAATTCCGCCAGAAGGTTTTCCAGTTCCCGCGCCTGGGCCTCACGTGAGGACGAAGACAACTGAAGGATGGCCCTGATATTGTCCTCGACCGACAGGTCCCGGAAAATGGATGCTTCCTGCGGAAGATAGCCGATCCCCAGGCGGGCGCGCCGGTACATCGGCAGCGCCGTGATATCGGCACCGTCCAGTTCGATCATGCCGCGGTCGGGCCGCAACATGCCGGCCACAGTATAAAAGAGCGTCGTTTTGCCGGCGCCGTTCGGTCCGAGGAGCCCGACAACTTCGCCCCGACGGATGGCGAGGCTCGCGTCGCTCACGACTTGTCGATGGCCGTAGCTGACGCTGATATTCCACGCGCAAAGCCAGCCATGCCGGTCCGATTCCGCCCGCCCGTTTGCGGCGCCGGAGTTGTCAGGCTGCATGCCCGATGGATCGTCCACGTCATCCATTCCCCAGGGCCTCAGGCCCCCGGTTTGTGTCCCGAAGTTGCGGAACGTATGGGCGTGACGATATACGCCGTTTCCGGTCTTTTCCAATGCCTGCTGCGGGAGGCTGTTAATTTGTCGCCGATCGGAGCCGACGCCTTCAATTGACAATGGAGGTGAAAAGACCCGACCTCCCGTTTCGCCGCGCAAGCGGATCATGCCAGGAAAGCGCGCATGGACGAATTTCTGTTTCAGGCTGTCAGGCAACTTTCGCTTGCGGATATCGCATCTGTGACCGGGGCTAGCCCCGTCGGCGAATACAGACCGGAGATCACTATCGGGGGCATCGCGCCGCTGGACACTGCGGGGCCAACCGATATCGCCTTTCTCGAAAACGAAAAATTCAGGTCCTCTCTGGCGAAGACTCGCGCCGGCGCGCTGATCACCCAATCAAAATACGTTTCGGACGTCCCGGACGGTTGCCCGGTGTTCGTCGTCCGCGATCCCTACAGGGCGTTTGTGCTTGTCGCGCGGGAGTTATTCCCCGACGCCATCTCGCCAAAATCCCTTCTGGAAACGCCCGCTGGCCGAATAATGGGCATGGTCGATCCGACTGCGAGGCTGGGGGAGGGCGTGACCATCGATCCCGGCGCGATTATCGGTCCCCGCGTTGCGATCGGCGCCCGTACGCTGATCGGGGCGAACGCCATTATCGCTGCGGACGTATCGATCGGAGCGGATTGTTCAATCGGCGCTGGCGCGACCATTTCTCATGCCGTCATCGCCGACCGCGTCATCATCCATCGCGGATGCCATATCGGGCAGGATGGCTTCGGTTACGTCGGCTCCCAGAAGGGGCATATGAAAGTGCCGCAGATCGGGCGGGTCGTCATACACGCCGATGTTGAGATCGGCGCGGGTTGCACGATCGATCGTGGCGGGATGCGCGATACGACAATCGGCGAGGGCACGAAAATCGACAACCTTTGCCAGATTGGCCACAATGTAAGCATTGGGAAGCATTGTATCATAGTCGCCCAGTCCGGTTTGAGCGGCAGCGTTGTGCTGGAAGATTTTGTCATGCTCGGCGCGCGGGTCGGCATCCAGCCGCACGCCCGTGTCGGCAAAGGGGCGCAGCTTGCGGCCCGGTCTTCTGTGATGCGCGATGTGCCAGCTGGCGCGCGGTGGGGCGGGGTTTACATCGCCAAACCGATGAAGCAGTTTTTTCGCGAGGCGATCGCCCTCGAGCGGCTTGGTTTGCGATCCCGCAAGACGGTTCGAGAAGAGGACGGGCACGAGTGAGCGACCAACGGATTCTGCTCGTCGGGCTCGATCTTCCGCATGGCCGTCGCATGCAAACGCTATGTTCAGGTTGATCGTACCCACACGCGATAGCGAAGGCTGGATCGGCGTTCTGCTGAATGCTTATCGCCGGGAGGGTATCGAGCCGCTGTTCGTTTTCGATATGCGCAGCCGCGACGATACCCGAAAACGCCTGGCGGAAATGAACGCGCAGGTCGTCGAAATGAGACCGGACAAGGATTTCGCCGAAGGCGGCATGATCGAGTTTGGTTCGCGCGCTGCGGGGACACGCTGGGTTCTGCGGCTTGACGATGACGAGTTTCCTTCATGCGCATTGTTGCGCTGGTTGAGGGAACACGGCGTGCGCAGCGTCAGAACCGCATGGGCGCTGTCGCGGCGAGAACTCTTTCTCAACGGCGACGAAATTCTTTATTCCCGGTCTCCCACGCGTTTCTGGGATGAACGCCATCCGGGCTTCCTCAATCCGCAGGTTCGCTTCTATCGGGCCGATCTCGTCCGCTACGAAGAGAAACTCCATTCTTGCGGGTTCGACGCGAAAGACGATGTGGGTATGGCCCCGGATGGCGCATTCTTTCTTCACATGAGTTGCTTGATGCGTTCGCCGCAGGAGCGTTACGAGAAGCTCGTTCGTTACGAGGCGATTTCAGCCAATTCAGCATGGAAACTGGCGGATGAATATTTGCCGGAACTGACCGAGTTGACCGGGTGCGAAGCGGATACGGACGGATTGGTGGAATTTTCAGAACTCCTGGCGGCATGGCCTCGCTCGCGCGACAAAGATTTTGAGTTTCTGGATGGGGACGAACTCAAGCGCCTGCTCGCGATAAGACAAAGCTATATTGACGAACTGCAGAATCGTCAGGGCAAGTTTGCGAAGGGAATGGCTGCGCGGCCTTTGGCAGCAACGTTGTATCGTTTCGATCGGTGGTTGCGCGACAGCATCAGAGTGCCGTGGCGATAAACAACATTACCGATGTCACAGATTGAATTTCTCGCCTGCAACAGCGACGAAGAGGCGATAGCGCGCCGCCGTGTCGCCCCATACCCTTATGACCCAGGGTTGTCCGGCTTTCCCGAATACATCCTCATGCATCGAAGTTGGAAATTCGCGGTAATATGCCGGAGTGCCATTGACGGCGCGTACCATGCGCAACCATGGGCCGCCTGATAGGGGTTCCTCTATGGTACCATGCAGGCCTCGGACGCCCGCCGCCTCGAGTTCATCGAGGAATTGCATGACCAACTGCGTGTAAAGATTGCGCCTCTGGGCTTCTCTCAGCAAATTGCAATGGTAGTGCGCCGGATATTCGTCGAGCGGTACGGCCGGTGCTTCCCGCCATGATTTCCTGATGGTCCAGCGCAGCATCCGGAACGAAGCGGGATTGGTGTATTGCCGCGTTGCGAGTTTCCACAGAATGCGAAGCACGACTTTGGGCAAAATGCGCAGGCCCATGATCCTTGCGTGACGACGACTGTCGTGACAGCCCAGCAGATAGCCGACAACGCGACCTTCGATCTCGGCCACGAGACAGGATCCCGGCTCGAAATCGGTATAGTAGCGGCTCCAGTAGTCGGCGAAGACTTCCGGATCTTCGAATGTCAGTTCGAAGCCGCGATTGCGATGCGCCGTGACGCGGCAGATTTCGCGAACAGCCTCGCGATCCTGCGGGCGATATCTGCGTATCGTGAAAGGCGCAGTCGCCGCTGCCGGTCCAGCCGGGCCGCCGTCCCCATCATCATCGCATGTACGCATTGCCGCCCCAGTCAACCCTGTTGTTGCGCAGGACGCGCAATACGACGACTGCACCGGCGATCATACCGATCATATCGTGCAGCAACGCCATCGGCACCTTGCGCCATTGTCCAGTGCGCAGAAGCCCGTATCCGGTGATCCCGATGCCGCAGCCATAGCGTGCGAGTAATAGCCAGGTCCATGGAGCCCCGGCAAGGAGGGCCGCGACCGCAAGCGCGGGCAGCGCGAGCATCCATGTCGTGATCGCAAACGAGAGCGCGGAAAAGCCGCCTGACGTGATACGCGTCATGCGCTGGAGCATCGAGCCCCAATCGGAGGACGCCGCCACTTCAACGATCTGGTCGGTCGTATAGGCGATGCGAAAACCCTTCGCGTGCAAGGCGCGCGCGAAAGCGAGATCCTCCGTCAAGGCGAAGCCGATGCGCGTGAAGCCGCCCAGATCGTCATACACATTCTTGCGGCATGCGAAATTTCCGAAGAAGACGCCGGCGGAAAGGCCCGCTGCGTTCAGGAGTGCGCAGAAGGTATGATAATAGGCCGTGTCGGCGCTTTGCCATGCGGCTATCAGGATATTTCTTCCGGCAAACGAGACCGGACCTGCGACAGCGTCGCTGCGCCCAGCGAAGACCGGCGCAACGAGGCGCGCGAGCCATTCCTTTGATGGCGTCGAGTCGGCGTCCATCATGACGAAGACTTCGCCCACAGCAACGCCGAGAGCCAAATCGATCGCGTACTGCCGCGTCGTCAGGTCTTGGTCGGGGGCCTGTTCGATCCTCAGCAGTTTGAGGCCGCGCAGACGAAGGCCGGCTACCGCATCAGTGGTGCCATCCGTGCTCCTGTCATCCACGACGATGATTTCTGCAGGCAATCGCGAATCGTCAATCTGCGCCGTGACGTTACGCAGCGTGGCGATCAGGGCGCTCTTCTCGTTGTGAGACGTAATGACAATGGAGACCTTCGGCCGAGTCATGGTCAGTTTTCTCCCCGCTGGCCTGCACCGGTTGAGAGAATGTCGAGAATGTCGCGCGCAATGGCTTCGCTGGCGCCGGGGCCGCCCATGCGTTCGCGTCCGGCGGCTGCCATCTCTGCACGAAGAGAGGGGTTTGCGAACACAGACGCTATCGTCTTGGCAATCTCATGTGCGTCGCGTGGCGCTGTAATTGCAGCCGGTCCGAAATAGTCCTGCTTCATGCGGGCATAATGCTCGCCCTGAACGCCACGGGAGGGAAGGGCGATCAGAGGTTTTCCAAGGCCGATGGCCTGTTCGTTAGCGGTGCCCGCCATGCCCACGACAATGTGGGACGCATGAAGAATGGCAGCAAACCGGCCCTTCCGGACAACTGCATCCATGTGCTGGGAATGTTCGAGCAACAAAGAATCGCTTGGAAGCGAGGCCGGTCGATTGCTCCGGACTATTCCCCACGTCGTTGTGGACTGACTTGCTCCGAACATTTCTTCAAATCGATCAAGGTCGAAGCCGTCATGAGCGGCGAACAGCAGCCTGACCTTGCGTCCGGGAATCCAAGCCGGGACTTCCCTCAGGAGACAGAGAAGGTCCAGGGTATTTTGAGTTGCGTCGAGCCGGGATCCCGGCAGCACACCGACGATGATTTCGCGCTCCTCTGAGAGCAGCGCCTGCCCCTTGTCGTCCAGTCCGTCCATCATCGGATTGCCGGCCGTACTGCAGGGGACACCGGCGCGTTCGAACTCTTTCACAGTCAGGGCATCGCGCGGGTAGCTTCGCAGGCAATAGCGGCGCAAAAGCCATTTTTCGAAGGGCGAGTATGCGCCGGCTCTGTTGTAATAGGCGGATTTCGCGCAACCGACGAACAGGAAGGGCGTCGAGGCCAAAATTGCTGCGCCGACCGGGACCATGTCGCCGACGGCAACGGCAAGCCGGTATTGCCGGCGCATGCGCAAGGCGCAACGCAATTGCCGCCAGTGCGTGCCGATCCAGCCGGCGCGAATATCCTGCCACATCAGGCGGCGGTCGATCGTCGCGAAGCCCTCGCTGGGCAGAAGGTTCGGCGCACCCGTTACAGGTACTCCATGTCGGCGGTAGGATTCTCCCGTTCCCACCATGGGCCAGGCCTCGATGGAGAGCAGGGCTGGAGCAAGTCTTTGCACTTCACGCATGACTCGAAGTGCGATCGAATCCTCGCCCTGACCGTTGCTGAGGAACAAAAGGTCCTTCATGTCATCGCGAGCGGTGGATCGACGAACGCTGCAAGGCCAGTATGGGGCAGGATAGCGACAAATTCATGGGTCCGGATATTCCTCGCAGCGTTTGGCCGGATTATAGGGGAAAGCGCGAAGAGGGACCAAATTCGCTCGCATCATCTCGTAGCGATCATGCGAATACTGCCTGATGATTGGCGCCTGCGCTCGAAAAAGGGGCGGTGGTACGAAACGGGATGCGAATGATTTCCGGGAAAGCCACCGAGCCTGACATCGTCGACCGATGGTTTGCGTCGCGCCGGCCGGTTCTTGTCCTGTTGGCATTTGTCATATTCCAGCAGGCTCTGACATTCTGGGCGCGCGATCTCTGGTGGGCCGATGAAGTCCGGCAGGCCGCTGTGTTGCGTCACATGGTCGAAAGCGGAGACTGGTTCGGACTGCGCCTCAACGGCATTGCCTATCCGGACAAGCCGCCCCTCTATTTCTGGCTCATGGCGATACTGGCCAAGGTTCTTGGTTCCGTCGATCCGCCTGTCGTGTTTTTCGGCCTGGCCGTGACCTTCGCCCTTTATGTTCTGAGCGGATACTGGCTCGCCCGCCTGTTCGGCAACCTGCAAGCAACAGCGCTGACCGCCGGGCTGATCCTGCTGACGACGCCCTATGTCGCGTTGCTGGCGCATTATGCGCGCATGGATTTCCTGTTTTCGGCATTCATTGTCGCAGCGTGGGGATTTCTCTACCGGGGCGCGCGGGAAAATCGCTTCAACTGGTTCATGATCGCCGGTTTTGCGGCAATGGGTCTTGCCGCCATTACCAAGGGACCATTCGGCGTTCTTTTTCCGGTCCTCACGCTTGTGCTCTATCTTCTTTGGGTCGGGCAGGGCCGGCGATTGCTGAAAATGGATGTCGCACTCGGGCTGGTTTCAACCTGCGCCATCGTGGGTGTCTGGATCGCCGGCGTCGTTCTCGCTCACGAGCCTGGATTTCTGGCCGAGACAGTTCGCGGCCAGATCATCGACCGGGGCTTTCGAAGAGCGGGCGGATTTTTGAGCTGGTTTCGTTATGCAGCGACCTTCCCGCTGACCTTCATGCCGTGGACGATCGTTTTTGCTTTGACTATGAAATGGCGATTGTCGCTAAGCGCTGCGCGCGATCTCTGGCTGGCGCGCAAAGCGCAGACGGGTCACCGGACGTTTCTCTGGATCGCTGTCGTCAGTTCGCTCGCCGTGCTGACGGCGTCCAGCGAGAAAATGGAATATTATCTGTTGCCTCTGTTCGTGCCGCTTGCGGTCTTGCTGGCGGAGAGGCTCAAGGCCGTGTCGCACGCATTTTCGCGCGGAATGGCGTATGCGTGGGCCGGGTTCCTCGTTCTGCTTGCCGCGCTCGTCGCTGCAGCGGGGACATTCATTCCCGCGTCGTGGCAGGTGGAGATTTCCAGCCTGGCGTGGGCCGCTCTCCTTCTCGCCGCGGGCGCGATATTGGCATTGCGCCAGCGCGCGATCAGAATTCAGATCGTCTTCCTGGCGCTGGCCATGAGCTTCTGGATCAACATCGCAGTGCTGCGTGTGATGCCCGCGCTCGACAAGGTCTATAGCCCGGCGCCGATTGCGGTTGAGATGCTACGCGAAGGGGGAAGCCTGGCGTCCTTCGGTCTTGTGCCGGGTGTGCTCGCCTATCATCTGAAATCTCAATACGCGGAGCCGCGGTCGCATGCAGCCCTTCGTGGATGGCTGGCCGCAAGCGGGCGGGCCTCCGTCGCCATGCCGCAGCGGGTGCTGCTGCGCGACTTCCCCGAGCTCGCGAATCTGAGGCTATCCCGGTCTTTCAATCTGGCGGGCGAGACGATTGTCGTGGTTCACGCTCCGTAAGGGATGCTTGCCACGGGCTCACTCCGGCTATTTCTTTGTTTCTTCCTTCATCTTCGCCATGACCGGCCACCAGACGTCGGCTTCCGCGCGCTGGAATTTTCCGAGCGCTTCCGGCGTGAGCATGTCGGCCGGCGGCATGTCGAGACCCATGCCGATGATTTTCGCCCGCAGGCCCGGATCGTTCACGGCCCTGACGGCGGCGTCGTTCAATTTGGCGATCACGGGCTTTGGGGTGTTCGCCGGCGCCCACATCGCGTTCCAGACGCCGACGTAAAAGCCCGGCAGCCCCGCCTCATCGACAGTCGGAATTTCCTTCGCGGCCTCCATGCGAACCTTTGCGGTCACCGCATAGGCGCGGATCTGGTTGTTGCGCACAAGCGGCAGAAAACTGCCTGATGCCGTGCACATGAAATCGAATTGTCCGGCCAGCATATCCTGCATGGCCGGCGCGCCGCCGCGATATGGAATGAAGGACCATTTCGCGCCCAGACGCTCCTGCAGACGCAGACCGCACAAATGCTGGATCGTGCCTGCGCCGACCGTTCCCTGGAATATCTTGTCCTGATTCTTCTTCAGCCAACCGATGACCTCGGGCAGCGTCTTGGCCGGCACATCGTTCTTGGACACGAGAATAAACGGGTAGGACGGCATGAGCGCAATGGGCTCGAAGTCCTTGAAGACATCGAAGTTGAGCTGCTGCGCCACGGCATTCGTGACGTTCGTCTCAAGATTGCCGAGTACGAAGGTGTAACCGTCCGGCGCTGCGCGCGCGACGCGACCGACGCCAATCGTGCCGGCGCCTCCGCCGACATTTTCGACGATCACGGTCTGGCCCAATGCATTCTGCATGCGCTCGCCGATGAGGCGCGCCATGCCGTCGGTGACGCCGCCGGCAGGATAGGGGACGATCATGGTGATGGGTCGGGTCGGGAATTCCTGCGAATTGGCGGTTGTTATCGCTGCGACCGTTGCGAAGGCGAGCGCTACCAGCTTTTTCATCCTGTCCTCCCGAATGTTCCCGGCGGGATCTCTGCGGACCCGCACCACGGTTATTGTGCCGCAATTCAAGCCGTTTGGCACGCGGTAATTATGTTTCTGGCGAAGCATATGCCCCGCCGTACGACGCGGGTAAGATGCGCTATACGGAGGCAGGAATGCGGTTCGACGTGGCGACGAGAATTCTGGCCTGGATGCTGATCGCCTCGAGCGTGGCGATCACTCTGATTTTGATTTCGCTCGCCGTCCTGATCTTCGGCAATGATTTTTGGCGCAACGAACTTGCGATGATGCTGGCGGCGATCCTGTTCACGTTTGCAGCCTTGCCGCAAATGGCGAGCGGCCTGTTGGCGCTGCGCTATGCCGATCTAATCAGGCTTTACCGGCTCGATCCCGATCCGCTGCTGAATGGCGGGCGCTCGCTCCATTCCGGCATTCGCCTTGGCCTCGGTTTCTGTGGCCTCTGGCTCGTCGGCATACTCGGCCTGATGGGCGTGGGACTGCCGAAAAGCGTCGGCACTTTGGCGATCGCCGGCCTCATGGTGCTGGGCCTGGCGATAGCAGGTCCGCAGCGAATGGCGCGCTGGAGCCGCGCCTGACGCTTAGATGAGCGGCCCCTCACCGGCGATGGTGGTGCGATGCAGTAGACGCCGTTCGCCCTCGAGTTCGTAGGGCATGGCGCGATGCAAGGTGCAGCGGTTGTCCCACATCACGAGATCGCCCTTGCGCCATTTGTGCCGGTAGCAGAATTGCGGCTGCGTCGCGAAGGCGGTCAGGTCTGAAAGCAGCGCATCGCCCTCTTTGCGCGGCATGTTTTCGACATGCGAGGCGTGCAGCCCCATGAGCAGGGCCTCGCGCCCGTCGGGCAATTTCGAAACCAGCGGCTGCGGCACCGGCGGAACCTTGCGGCGTATCTCCTCCGATCTCGGCGGCAGGCCGAAGCGGCGGCGGGTCGCCTCGAAATCATGAATAACGACGATCTGCTTCAATTCTTCCCGGCGCTTTTCCGGCAAGGCCGCGAAGGCCATCGCCGTGTTGGAGAAAGCGGTGTCGCCGCCGCGCGTCGGGATCTCGATGCCGTAGAGCAGGGAGGCCTTGCTCATGACGCGCTTGTAGGAGGAGTCTGTGTGCCAGTCGCTCGTGCCCAGCGTAAAGCTCTTGTGGCCGAGATCGTCGACGGGTTTGATCTCGTTGGTATCGCGGTCGACGTTGGAGACGCGCAGGATCGTCGGAAAGCCGCGCGCTTGATCCTTGGGATCGGTGAAGACTTCGAGCGGCCCGAACTTTTCGCTGAAAGCCACATGCTGGGCTTCCGTAAAGTCCTGATCGCGCAGGATGACGACCGTGTGCTCCTCAAATGCTCCGTTCCAGATGTCGAAAGCCTCCTGCGATAGCGACTTCGACAGGTCGAGGCCGAGAATTTCCGCGCCAAAACCCTGATCTAGGGGGCGAACTTCGATGGCGGCCAAGGCATTCCTCCCAAGAGTGTCCCATTTTCGGCGATCATAAGCAGAAAATGCCGCGCGTCACAGAGCCGGGTCCAGGGCGAGGCGGCTTCCGCCCTTCGGCCAAAGGGGCTAAGAGAGCCCGCGTTCAAACAGGAAATGTCAGATGCATGTGGCGATGGTGGGTTCGGGTTACGTAGGCCTTGTTTCCGGGGCTTGCTTTGCCGATTTCGGCCACGTCGTTGCCTGCATCGACCGGGACAGCGGGCGCGTTGCCGACCTTAGGGACGGGCGTATGCCGATCTACGAACCGGGCCTCGAAGCGCTGGTTGCGGCCAATGCGAAGGCCGGCCGGCTCTCGTTTTCGACGGACCTGGCGGCGAGTGTCGCGAAAGCCGATGTCGTTTTCATCGCCGTTGGAACGCCCTCAAGGCGCGGCGACGGACATGCAGACCTCACCTTTGTCTATGACGCGGCCCGCGAGATCGCCGCGGCGCTTGATGGTTTCACAGTGGTCGCGACGAAATCCACGGTGCCCGTCGGGACGGGCGACGAGATCGAGCGGATCATCCGCGAGGCGCGGCCCGACGCGGATTTCGCCGTCGTCTCCAATCCGGAATTTTTGCGCGAGGGCGCAGCCATCAGCGATTTCAAACGGCCCGATCGCATCATCGTCGGGACCGACGACATGCGCGCCCGCGAGGTCATGGCTGACCTCTACCGCCCGTTGAATCTCAACCAGCCGCCCATGTTCTACATGAACCGTCGCGGTTCCGAGCTGACGAAATACGCCGCCAACGCTTTTCTCGCGACCAAGATTACTTTCATCAACGAGATCGCCGACCTTTGCGAAAAAGTTGGCGCGAATGTGCAGGACGTCGCGCGGGGCATTGGTCTCGACAACCGCATCGGCTCGAAGTTTCTGCACGCCGGGCCGGGCTATGGTGGCTCCTGTTTTCCGAAGGACACGCTGGCGCTGATCCGTACGGGTCAGGAAGCAGGCGCGCCATTACGCATCGTGGAGACCGTCGCCGCCGCCAATGACCGGCGCAAGAAGTCGATGGCTGACCGGGTGCTGGCTGCCTGTGGCGGATCGGTGACCGGCAAGACCGTCGCGATCCTCGGTCTCGCCTTCAAGCCGAATACCGACGACATGCGCGAAGCCCCTTCGCTCGATATCGTGAGAGGCCTTGTTTCGCTCGGCGCGCGCATCAAGGCGCACGATCCCGAAAGCATGGCGCAGGCGAAAGCGCTGGCGCCCGACATTGAATATTGCGAAGACCCGTACGATTGCGCGGCGGGCGCCGATGCGCTGGTCATCGTGACGGAATGGGACGCATTTCGCGCGCTCGATCTCGGCCGGGTGAAAGCCGCGCTGCGCGAACCGGTCGTTGTTGACTTGCGCAACATCTATCGCAGCGAAGACATGCGGCGGCGCGGCTTCCGCTACGCCAGCATCGGGCGGCCCTGAGGAGAATTTGATGAGCGAACGCAAGGCATCGCCTTTCTGGAACTTTTCGCTGAAGCTCTATCGCGTGGAGGGCGTTGCGACAGCCTGTTTGAAGTTGCAGGATCTGCACGGTATCGACGTGAACGTGATGCTGTTCGGCTGCTGGCTCGCTTCTCTCGGCCGCAAGCTTTCCCGGCAGGAAATGCACGAGATCGTGGACGCCGCCGACAGCTGGCGGCGGCAGGTCGTAGTGCCGCTGCGTTCGGTTCGTCGCATTCTCAAGGAGCCGGCGACGGCTGCCGGGAAGGGCGTGAAGGCCTTCGATACCGAAGGCATTCTCGCCATGCGCGAGAAGATCAAGGCCGTCGAACTTGAATCCGAACGCCTGCAGCAGGAAGCGCTCTTTGCACTGAAGCCTGCGGCAGAATGGGGCGAGGCCGCCGAGCCTGCGGAGGCCGCGGAGGTCAATCTTGCGACCTATGCGCGCGCCCTGCGCGCCGATTTCGACCGGACCGCGTGCAAGGCGATGCTGGAGGGATTTTCGAAGGTGCCGCAGGGGGCCGCCGCTTGACGGAAGGGCGGGTGCGGTCCACTTGGATTTTGGACAGGAAGATCAGGAAAGAGGCGGGGGGAACGGCGTGAGCGATAAATCGCGCAAGCGGCTGGTAGTGGGCATCAGCGGAGCTTCCGGCATCATCTACGGCGTCCGCCTTCTGGAAGTTTTGAAGAAGGCCGACGTGGAGACACATCTGATCGTCAGCAAGGCGGCGGAAATGACGCTCGCCTACGAGAGCGATCTCAAGGCGAAAGACCTGCGGGAACTCGCTGACGTTTATCATCCCATGACCGATATCGGCGCGTCCATTTCATCGGGCTCGTTTCATACGCTCGGCATGGTGATCGCGCCCTGTTCGGTGCGCACGATGAGCGAGATTGCGACAGGCGTGACGGGATCATTGATGAGCCGCGCAGCGGATGTCGTTTTGAAGGAGCGTCGGCGACTCGTGCTCGCCATTCGTGAGACGCCGCTGCATTCCGGTCATCTGCGCACCATGCTGCAACTGTCCGACATGGGCGCCGTGATCGCACCCGTTGTGCCGGCTTTCTACAATCGCCCGCAATCGCTCGATGATATCGTCAATCACACGGTTGGCCGCCTGCTCGACCTTTTCGATCTCGACGCGGGTATCGTGAAGCGCTGGAAGGACGAGGGCAACGGCGCTTGAGGACAGGGTCCATCGAACTGCGCTGCAGTGACAATTGCGCCGTCATCGCGCTGCATGGAGCCGAGCTGACATCATGGCGTGTTGGCAATGTCGAGACGATCTGGACACCCGATGCAGCTATATGGGATCGGTCGAGTCCGATCCTTTTCCCCGTCGTCGGCTGGTGCCGCGATGCGCGCATCAGGGTTGATGGCCAACACTATCCGATGGGCGTGCATGGCTTCGCCGCGCATCACGACTTCGAAGTCATCGAACAGAGCGAAGATAAAGCGATCTTTTCGCTGCGCGACAACGATTCCACGCGTGTGCATTTTCCTTTCGCTTTCGAGCTTCGTGTCGCATATGCGCTGACGCCGCATGCATTGTCGATGACGCTCAATATTCTCAATCGCAGCGATGATGAAATGCCCTTCGCCTGTGGCGTGCATCCCGGCTTTTGCTGGCCGCTCGGCCCGGCTGATCGCCAGGCGCATCGCATCGAATTTGTGGATCATGAAAATCCCTATGTTCCCGTCATCGCGCCGGGCGGACTCTTCAGCGAAGAAAGCCGGGCGATTGCGCTCGACGGCAGGCGACTGGCGCTCAAAGATGAGACATTCGCACAGGAAGCCCTGTGTTTCCTCGATGCGCGCAGCCGTTCGCTGATTTATGGCGCGGACAAGGGGCCGCGCCTTCGCGCAAGCTTCGAAAACTTTCCCCACCTTGCAGTCTGGTCGAAGCCCGGCGCGCCGTTTGTTTGCCTGGAGGCGTGGACCGGCCATGGCGATCCCGTCGGGTTTTCAGGCGAATTGCGGGACAAGCCCTCGATGATCCTTCTCCCGCCGGGCGGGCAGAGTGAGCATCGCGCGACATTCGAATTGCTGACAACGAATGGGCGCTGACTTCGTGCATTTTTGCCGCAGTGCGGGCGTCATCCCATTGTTATCCCATGTCTTGCAGGCGCTTACCGGATTTGCGAAACAGCGCGCGAAGGCGCGGCCGGCCACTGTAGCGCTGCGCCGGGGGCCATGGGCATGTCTTCATCGCAAAGCGCATTTTTGAAACCGTCGGGACATGGCGCTCTCGCCATCGACGGCAAGGCCGTATCGACTCACGTCATCGAGCAAGTGGCGGCGGGTGCGGTGAAACTGGCCGCCAAAAGCGTGAAACCGGGACTGGCAGTGGTTTTGGTCGGCGAGGACCCGGCCAGCCAGGTTTACGTGCGCTCGAAAGGCAAGGCAGCCGAGCAGTGCGGCTTTCTGTCAGTGCAGCACACGCTCCCGGCTATGACGAGCGAGGCCGATCTCATCGCGCTCGTGGAGAAGCTGAACGCCGATCCGGCCATTCACGGCATTCTGGTGCAGTTGCCGTTGCCGGCGCATATCAATTCGACGTTGGTTCTCGAGACCATTTCCCCGGCGAAGGACGTCGACGGCTTTCATCCCGTGAATGCGGGCCTTCTCGCCATCGGCAACATGGAGCGGGCGCTGGTTCCCTGCACACCCGCGGGCTCCATGATCCTGTTGCGGGAAGCTGCCGCCGCGCTGGGCCGGAAACTCGCGGGGCTCGACGCCGTCGTGGTCGGCCGATCCAACATCGTCGGCAAACCGATGGCGCAACTTCTGCTGGCCGAAAACTGCACTGTCACCATCGCCCATTCCCGGACGGCCGACCTCGCTGCCGCCGTCGGGCGCGCCGATATCGTCGTGGCTGCGGTCGGCCGGCCCGAGATGGTCAAGGGCGCATGGATCAAGCCCGGCGCGCTGGTGATCGATGTTGGCATCAATCGTGTGCCGGGGGAGGGATTCGACGCCCAGGGCCGGCCCAGGACGCGGCTTGTCGGCGACGTGGAATATGCGGCGGCTGCGGGGCGCGCCGCTGCGATTACACCGGTTCCCGGTGGCGTCGGCCCCATGACTATCGCTATGTTGATGCAGAACACCCTGACGGCGGCCACGCGCGCGGCAGGCTGACCGGCCCCCTTCGCGGGCGGGCCGATCATGCTATGCTGTGCCCGGGTTTAACTTCCGACTCGGCGATTTCAGCAGGAAAGACTCGATGCAGCTCTCGCGGATTCCCTTTTTCAAAGACTCGACGGATGTCGACCTTTCGCGTTTCGACCGGCGTTGCACCTGGAAGAAGTTCGAGGAGGGCGAGGTGGTCGTCGACTTCGAGGACGAATCCGCCGACGTCTATTTCATCATTTCCGGCGAGGTGCGCATTCTCATCCGCACGGCCGCGGGCAAGGAAGTCATTCTCGCGGAAATGAAGGCGGGACAATTCTTCGGCGAGTTGGCGGCCATCGACAACGTGCCGCGCTCGGCCAACGTGACCGCCCTGACGCGCGCCGAGCTCTGCATCATGCCGCCGGCAGTGTTTCTCGACATCATCTTCGCGTCGCGCGCCGCTTGCGAGAAAGTTTTGCGCCTGCTCACCGCGCGCGTGCGCGAAGGCAATGCGCGCCTTACCGAACATTCGGTCTACGATCTCAAGCATCGCCTCTATGCGGAACTGCTGCGCCTGTCCGCGCCGCGACCCGGCCACGATGGACAGCGCACCGTGAGCCCTCCACCCTTTCATCATGTGCTCGCCGCACGCATCGGTTGCCGCCGCGAACAGGTGACGCGCGAATTATCGTCCCTGACGGGGGACAGCATCATCGAGAAGACGCGCGGCGCGCTGGTCATTCGCAAGCCCAAAGTGCTGGAAGAGCGTCTCGCCGAAGCGATGCGCAACGACGGCTGATTCAGGCGCGCTTTCGTTATGACCGAACCTTTGGTCCGTATTGAAAGCGTCTCGAAACATTTCGGCATTGTGCAGGCCGTCGACCAGGTTTCCCTGCAGATAGATCGCGGCGAATTTTTCGCGCTGCTTGGCCCGTCCGGTTGCGGCAAGACCACTTTGATGCGTCTCCTCGCCGGTTTCGAGGCGCCTGACACCGGACGCATTTTCATCGACGGCGAAGACATGAAGGACGTGCCGCCCTACAGGCGTCCCGTCAACATGATGTTCCAGTCCTATGCCCTGTTCCCGCACATGAGCGTCGCGCGAAACATCGGCTTTGGCCTTTTGCAGCAGGGTTTGCCGCGGGCGGAGATCGACACGCGCGTCGCCGATCTGTTGCGGCTCGTTCGTCTCGAAGGATATGGCGAGCGACGGCCCGATCAGTTGTCGGGGGGCCAGAAGCAGCGCGTGGCGCTTGCGCGCGCACTCGCGCCGCGTCCCAAACTGTTGCTGCTCGACGAACCGCTCGCCGCACTGGATCGCAAACTGCGCGAGGAGACGCAATTCGAGTTGATGCATGTGCAGCGCGATCTAGGCATAGCCTTCATGGTGGTGACGCACGATCAGGATGAGGCCATGGCGATGGCGCAGCGCATTGCCTTGATGCGGGCAGGGTGCATCGAGCAGATAGGCGACGCGCGCTCCATATACGAAGAGCCGCAAACGCTTTTCGTTGCAGAGTTCATCGGCGAGATCAACCTGTTCGATGCGAATATCGTAGCGAGCGATGCCGGCCCGCGTGTGATCGGCGTGGGGCCGCTGCAATTTTCCTTCGCAGCGCCGGCGGGTATGCCTGCGGGCTTCGCCAAAGTCGCTGTCAGGCCGGAACGCATGGTGATGTCGCATTTGCGCACCGCATGTGCAGCGGAAGGCGAGGGGATCATCGCCGATCATGCATGGCTCGGTGATATTTCCGTCTGGCGCGTGAGCATGGGCGACGGGAGGATCGTACGTGTTTCGCGCGGCAATGCGGAAGCTGGCGCGGTCTTTTCGCGCGGCGATCGCGTGTTCGTCGGCTTCGATCCGGCGTCGGCGCGAGTGCTCGCGTCATGACCGGCGAGCGAGCATCGCCGCAAGCAGAGGGCCGCTCCGCCCGCCTGATCTCCTGGGCGCCACTTGCCTGGTTGTTGCTCTTCTTCGCCCTGCCGTTCGTGATCGTATTGAAAATATCCTTCTCCCGGCAGCGCGATGGACAGCCGCCTTACGAACCCGTGCTGGATCCGTCCGGCGGCCTGTCGAACCTGATAGATGAGGCGCGCAAGTTCTCCCTGGAGAGTTATTCCAGCCTGTTGTCGGATTCGCTTTATCTGGAATCCTATCTCTCTTCGATCCTGATCGCCGGCGCAGCCACGATCCTTGCACTGCTGATCGCCTATCCCGTGGCCTATGCGATGGCACGCGCGCCGAGGCGCTGGCAGCCTCTGCTCGTCATCCTCGCAATCGCGCCATTCTGGACGAGTTTTCTCATTCGCATCTACGCATGGACCATGATTTTGAAGGACGAAGGTCTGCTCAATCATGCCCTGATGTCCGTTGGTATCATCGCTGCGCCAATCCAGATTTATGCAACGCACTGGGCCGTGCTCATCGGCATAGTTTATTCCTACCTGCCGTTCATGATCCTGCCGATCTACAATGCGCTCGAAAAGCAGGATCGTACGCTGATCGAGGCGGCGCTCGATCTCGGCGCAACGCGCCTGCGCGCCTTTTTTTGCGTGACGCTGCCTTTGTCGTTGCGAGGCGTGATCGCAGGTTGCCTTCTGGTCTTCATTCCTGCCGTCGGTGAATTCGTCATCCCCGATCTTCTGGGCAGTTCCGATACGCTGATGATCGGGCGCACGCTCTGGGACGAATTTGCCTCGGCGCGCAACTGGCCGGGAGCGGCCGCGCTCGCTGTCGTCATGCTGGTCCTGCTTGTCATACCCATTGGCTACTACCAACGCATGCAGAGCGCCGGAGACCGGCCATGAACCGGCGGATCGGCGCACATCATATCGCGGCGCTTGTGGCGGGTTTCGCCTTCCTCTACGTGCCGATCGCCCTGCTTATTCTCTACAGTTTCAACGCTTCGAGACTGGTTACGGTATGGGGCGGGTTCTCGACGCGCTGGTACGGCGAATTGTTGCAGAACGAGCAATTGCTCTCTTCGGTCTGGATCAGCCTGCGCGTTGCGCTCCTGTCCGGCGCGTTTTCCGCGATACTAGGGACTTGCGCGGCCTATGCGCTTGTGCGAGCGGGGCGCTTTCGGGGTCGCACGATTTTCTCGGCGCTGCTTTATTCGCCGATGATCATGCCGGAAGTCATCGTTGGCCTTGCGCTGTTGCTTTTCTTTGTTGCCATTGGTCTCGAACGCGGGTTCTGGACCGTCGTCATCGCACATACGACTGTCGGGATGTGCTTTGCGACGGTCGTGATACACGCGCGCCTTGCCGAGTTCGATCGTTCGCTCGAGGAAGCTGCGATGGATCTCGGGGCGACTCCCGCGACGACCTTCCGCACTGTGACATTGCCGATTTGCGCGCCTGCGATCGTGGCCGCTTTTCTGCTGGCGTTTACAATTTCGCTCGACGACTTCGTACTCGCGAGCTTTACGGCGGGAACCGGTTCCACCACCTTGCCGATGCGCATCTACAGTCAGGTGCGTCTCGGCGTCAGCCCGCAGATCAATGCGATCTCTACGCTCATGATTGCGGCGGTCGCCGTGATGCTCTGCGTCGCCTATTTCGCCATCGGGCGCAAAGGCAGGGCGCCGGCCGCCTGACTATTCGGTCTTCGTATTCGCAGGCGTATTAGCCGGTGTCGCCGGAGATCCGTTGGATCGCTTCAGGGCCCGCAGCAGAGGCGCAGCCGCTTCCGAACTGCTGATGAGCCCTTCCACATCGAGGCGCAGTTCCGGGTCGCTCCAGAAGCCGTTGAGGTCGAGCTTGAGTTGCGGCGCGACGCCTGACGCAGCGGCCGTCGTCTGAGGCGCGAGAGTTTGGGCCGGTTGCGGCCGCGCGGCGTCGATGTCGATGCGCAGGCTGCGCGCGGGCAAAGATACGGCGCCGCCGAAACGCATCAGGAGCGTATCGCTTTCGCCGGAAGCTTCGGTCAGCTGGAGGACGCCATTCTCGACGACGCCTGCGAGGCTTGCCCTGTTGAATATTGTCCGGCCGCTGCGCAACTCCGACGGCATGGAGAGCGGTTGCTTCTGGTATTGCGTCAGCGCCCGGTCGATGTCGATCCCGGCGAGCGCGCCCTTCAAGATCGAGGTTCGTGCGGTGCCATGCAGGTTCGCGACGAATTCGTGAATCGAATAGCCGTGGCTGCGAAACTCGATATCGCCGGCCGCTGTTCCCGCAAGGCGCGTGGCGGCGAGCGCGTCGCGGAGAAACGCCGCGGCATCGAGCTTTTCGAACTGGACCTGTCCGCGCAGGCGCGGGGTCTCGTTATCGATAAGCACGCTCATTCGGGCCTTCATCGAGCCGCCGTAGGCGCGGGCGGCCGATAGCGAGAGTTCAATGCGGCCGTCTTTCGCCATTGCGGTGAGAGCCGCATCGGTGGTCGAAATCTGGCCAAGGCGCAAACTGTTCGTGGAAAGCCGGAGATCGAAATTCAGATCGGATAAAATTCCGATAGGCAACAGCTCGCGGCTCCATGACCCGTCATGACCCGCCAGCAGACTGGACCATGCTGTGCCGCGCGGATCGAACGAAACGGTCTTGGATGCGAGCGTGCCGGAAATACTCGGCTTTCCGTCGTCGCGCAGGAAAGTCAGCGTACCCGTCAGAAGATTGTCATTCACGTTGAGGGCGAGACCGCTCAACGAGAGGGAGTTGTTGAGTATGCGGGCGTTGCCGGTCGCACGGACGCGTTCCACTCCGTTGGCAAGCGAAGCGTCGTAACCGGTCCACTTGAGAAGGGCGGCGATATCGCCCGTCGATGCAATGGCCGCCCCGTTGAGCTGGAACCGTGGCGCGATAGAAATATCGCCATCGAGCTTGAGTTCTCCAAATGACGACTTGAGATCGAGCGTGAAAGTCGTCGAGCGGCCACGCAGAACGTCGCCGGGCCTGCCCAGAAGCGCCGACAAACTGATCTGCTGGCCTCGCCAGGCGCCGTGCCCGCCCACCGCCGACGGCGCCGAAACGCCGCGCCAGTTCATCGTCAGATCGATGTCGTCGATGACTTCGGCTTCCCGGCCAGCGCTCGCCACGGTCGCCTGGCCGCCGGCGATTGTCACGGCGCCAGTGAACGGGGAGACAGCCGAAGCCGGAGGCGCAGTCCAGATGGCGAGGGCATCCGAATTGATCCGGATTGCAGGGCTCTGGAAGTGAAGGCCCGAAACCTCGAAACGTCCGGCGACAAGGGGCAAAAGCCGCAACTTGCCTTTGACCTGCGCGGCCTCCAGCCTCACCGGAGAATCGCCATCGCCGATGATGACGTCTCGGAACTTGAGCTGCGGCGACGGGAGCAGGGCAAAGGTTACCCGGGCGCCCACCTGCGCCGGCAGACCTGTTGCGGCGCTCAATTGCTGGGCGATCTGGCCGTTGAGATCGGGGCCGGCGAAGGGCCAGGGAACCGCCATGGCGCCGGCAAGCAGCGCAAGCGCTGCGCCTGCCAGTGTCCACCGCGCGGATTTTCGCATGCCGGAACGACCCAATTCTAGTACCGGCGGCCGGACGTCCTTCCCGCGCCAGAGTCTCTGACAAACTTACGCGATCTCATGGGAATAGGGAATTCCGTTCGCGCGCCGCCATTTTGAGCCAGATACCTGAAACGCGCCAAAAGAATGGCGGGCTTTGGCACTGTCCACAGGCCAGCGCAGCCTTCGACAGGAGGCATGGGTCGCGGCTCAGTTCGCGGAAGCCTGCTCCTGCGCCACCCGCGCCAGCCTTGCGGGACGGTTGGAAGCCGCCGCCTGCTTTTCAGGCCGGCTGACGGCGAACGGACCGAGCGCGGGCACCGGGCTCGCCGTCGTCCTCGGCGTCGCGCGCGGCCGCTCGCGTGGGCTGGAATTATACGGAATGGACGCCCGCTCGATGCGCTGAAGGAGCTGTCGTTCTCCGGCGGCGAGCTTGCTGCCGTTGAGGTTGCTGAAATCGGCCGGCTTGTAGGGTAGCTGACGTGCGCCGCGGAATACCCGAAAGCCTTTCTCGGTTATGACCGCGTCACCGGAACGCAGCGTAATGTCGCGATAGAGCGATATGAGCGACATCTGGCTTTCGTTATTACGGCCGCACGAGCAGGTGAGGTCGCGCTGGTTCGTATGGCGCAGGGCGACCGGCAGGGCGGAATAGGGCCTGCCGCCGCGTACGGAATAGGCGCGGCCGATGTCGTCGGTGCCCGCCGGGATCATATAAACTCGCGTCGGGGCGCCCGGACAGGTCGCGTTGCAAAGCGATTCCTGAGCGGCTACGCCGCCATTCGACGCAGCGTTCGCGACCGGGAAATGATAGCCGTCGCAAAGCCTGACGCAGACAGCCCGCGAACCCGCGCTGGACGCTGATGCGGTGGTGTCGGCGGTCTTTTTCTTTGCGGCTTTCTTCTTCGCTTCAGCAGCTTCATTCTTGTTCGCGCCGGCCGAGACGTTGACGGTCAGTTGTCTTGCGGGGGTGACCGGTTGGGCGGCGCCAGCCATGCGCGCTCTTTCCCTGCGGAAAAATGCGGCAGCGCCCTCGTCGCTGAAGGCGAACACGGCGCGGATGTCGGCGGCGAATAACGAGGCCGCAAGCGTCACGATCCCGAGCGCGCAGAGAAACGCGAGTGACGAGCGGCGTCGGGTCGGGCCAGATGAGGAGATTCCAAATTTTGCAAGCCGCTCGGTTGCGGTTGAATTCGAACGCATGACGCCACTCGCTGAAACCGGTTTTGGTTAACGAATTGTTTATTAGCGCAATTAGCACCGCGAACAGCTCAGCTGTCAATCGCAACTAGTCGATTGTTTTTCTTAACCTTGACGCATGTCATGGCCCCGTTTTGCCCGACATCATTATTCTTGAAGCACATCAAATATTTGCCGGCGAGGTGCGCTTCGAGGGCAAGGAAACGGGTGTGCGAAATTTTTTGTCGGCGTGCACGGGGACGCTATGTTGGGCATGAGCGGACAAGACAGGCAGGAGACCGAAATGACAGGAACTGAAGCTCAAAGCGCTGTTCACCTGCGGCGGGTGAAACTTGAGCGAGCCCGAGACAAGGGGCAGCCCGAGCCGTTGCCGGGCGCCGGCTACGAGTTCGTAGCCCCGCTCGACGAGACCGGCCATATCGATCTCGAGAGCTGGAAAAACTATCGCACCCTTTGTTTCGTCCATCGTCTGGAACGCGGCGCCGTCGTGGAACGTGGCCTGCTGGTTCACAAGGCAGGGGGCAAGGGCGGAGCGACCTGGGCTTTCGACTATGAACTGGGCGAGGGCGACGAAGAGGCGGGCTACCGCTTCGGCGCGCATGCGTTCAAGACGGGCGAGTATGTCTCTGTGCGCGACGAGGACGGTGAACTGCACACCTATCGCGTCGCCTCGGTGATGCCGGTGTGAGCAGCGCTGCGGCGGATTACTCCGCCGCGTGTTTCACGGTTACGGGAATCGCTGCAGGCTCGGGCTCCGCCCTGCTGCGGCTGCCGCCGGACAAATAGCTGTCGATGATGTCGAGGTAATAATAAACGACGGGCGTGATGTAGAGCGTCAGCAGCTGCGACAGGCAGAGACCGCCGACGACCGCGACGCCGAGCGGCTGGCGCAGTTCCGCACCTGCGCCAGCGCCCATGACGATGGGTATGGCGCCGAAGATTGCCGCGAGCGTTGTCATGAGGATTGGACGGAAGCGCACGAGCGCGGCCTCGCGGATGGCCGTCAGCGCATCGAGCCCGAATTCGCGCCGCCGTTCGATGGCGAAGTCCACCATCATGATAGCGTTCTTCTTCACGATGCCGATCAGCATGAGAATGCCGATGATCGCGATGACCGAAAGGTCCATCTTGTACCAGGAGAGCGCGAGCAGCGCCCCGAGGCCGGCAGAGGGCAAGCCGGACAGAATCGTGATCGGGTGAATGAAGCTCTCGTAGAGCACGCCGAGCACGATATAGATGACGAGGATCGCCGCAATAATCAGCGGCGCCTGGCCCTTCAACGCTTCCTGGAAGAGGGCCGCGGAGCCCGAGAAGTTCGTTGAAATCGATGCGGGAAGGTTCACCTCGCGTTCGAGGCGCTGGATCGCCGCGACGGCATCGCCGATCGAAGTGCCTGGCGGGATATTGAATGAAATTGTGACGGCAGGCTGCTGCGACTGACGATTGATGGTGAGCGGACCCACGCTGCGCGTAATCGTTGCGACTTGATCGAGCGGAACGAGTGGCGCATTGGAGATGCCGCCGCCACCGGTTGCGGCCGCTGCGGCGGTTCCGCCCGTACCCGTTGGCGCGGCGGTCGCATTGCCGCCAGTTCCGGTTTGCGGACGCACGAATATCCGCGAGAGCGAAGATGGATCGTTCTGGAACTTGTCGTTCGCTTCGAGGATCACGGCGTAGTCGGACGCTTGCGTGAAAATCGTGGATATCTGGCGGCTGCCAAAGTGATTGTAGAGCGTCTGACGGATGAGGTCGGACGTGATGCCGAAGGTCGCCGCCTTTTCGCGGTCGATATTGACTGTGAGTTCGGGGTTGGTGATTTCGAGGTCGCTGTTGACGTCGAGCAGCATCGGCAATTGCCGCATGCGATCCGTCATCACCGCCGACTGATCGTAAAGCGAATTAAGATCGCTGGATTGCAACGTGTACTGATATTCGCCGCGTGTCGGGCGTCCGCCATTCAGATTGAGATTCTGTACGGGGCGGAAAATGACGTTAATGCCGGCGACGCCAGCCGTGTTGCGGCGCAGGCGCGCCATGACCGCCGAGAGTTCGCCGCGCTCGCTCTTTGGCTTCAGCGCCATGAAGACAGAGCCGCTGTTGCGTCCGCCCTGCACGCCGATTGCCGAATTCAGATATTCGACGGCAGGATCCTTGCTGATGATTTCCGCAAGACGACGATTGAGTTCGGCCTGCACTTCGAACGACGTATCCGGCGCCACGCGTGTCTGGCCGAACACGAAGCCCGTGTCCTCGACCGGAAAAAAGCCCTTCGGCATCGATTTGAACATCTGCACGGAGACGAAGACCGAAGCGATCGTCAGAAGAAGAACGATCAAACGCGCCCGCAGGACGAAATCGAGGGACACGCGATAGGCGGCATTAATGCCGTCGAGCACATAGTCGACGGAACGCGAGAATAGCCCCGGTTTCGCATTGTGGTCGATCGGACGCAGGATGCGCGCGCAGAGCATCGGCGTCAGCGTCAGGGAGACGAAGCCCGACACCAGAATGGCGCAGGAGATCACGACTGCGAACTCGCGGAACACGCGCCCGACGACTCCGCCCATCAGGAAGACGGGAATGAACACGGCGACAAGCGACAGCGTGATCGAGATGATGGTGAAGCCGATTTCGCGCGCGCCTTTCAGTGCGGCTTCGAAGGGCTTCTCGCCTTCCTCGATGTGACGCACGATGTTTTCGAGCATCACGATGGCGTCGTCGACGACGAAGCCCACGGCCAGCGTGATCGCCAGTAGCGAGATGTTGTCGATCGAATAGCCGAAAAGATACATGAAGGCGCATGTGCCGATCAGAGACACAGGGAGCGCGAGCGAGGGAATGACAGTCGCCGCCATCGACTTCAGGAACAGGAATATGACGAGCACGACGAGCGCGATCGACAGCAGCAGAGTAAATTCGACGTCGTGCACGGACTCTCGGATCGAGATCGACCGGTCCATCATGATGTAAGGCGTGATGGAGGCCGGCAATTGCGCCTGATAGCGCGGCAGACGCTCGCGCACAGCGTCGACGACCTCGACAGTGTTGGCATCGGACTGGCGGAAAATCGCCAGCGTGATGGCGCGCTGGTCGTTGCGCCAGCTTGCGGTCTGATTGTTCTCAACCGAATTATAGGCGCGCGCGATTTCTGAAAGTTTGACTGGAGAGCCGTTGCGCCAGGCGACGACAAGTTCGTTGTAGCCCTCGGCTTTCTCGATCTGGCCGGTGGCGCGCAAGGTCGTCTTGCGCGTGTCGCCGGAAAGATCACCCACGGGCGTCGATGAATTGGCCGCCACGACCGCGTTTCTGATGTCGTTGAGCGTCAGGCCGCGCGCTGCGGCGGCGTCGGGATCGGCCTCGATACGCACGGCAAATTTTTGCTGGCCGAAGATCGATACCTGCGCGACGCCCTGAATTTGCGAAATCTGCTGGGCGAGAATCTGTTCGGCGTAATCGTTGACGACGGAAAGCGGCAGGGTCTCGGATGCGAGCGAAATGAAAAGAACAGGCGAGTCCGCAGGGTTGACCTTGCGGAATCCTGGAGGCGCCGGCAATTCCGGCGGCAGTCTTCGCAGGGTTGCAGAGATCTGTGCCTGAATGTCGAGCGCAGCGCTGTCGATGTTGCGATCGAGATCGAACTGGATGGTGATGGCGGTGCGCCCGGTTGATGACGTCGAGGTCATCAGGGATATGCCGGGGATTGTCGCGAAGGCGCGTTCGAGTGGCGCGGCGACGGAGGAGGCCATGGTTTCCGGACTTGCGCCCGGCAGGCCCGCTGTGACCTGGATCGTCGGAAAGTCGACACGCGGCAGTGCGGCGACGGGCAGCTTCATGTATCCGAATATGCCGAAGACGATGAACGACACCATCAACAGTGTCGTCATGACAGGACGCCGGATGCAAAGTTCCGAAAGCGACATCAACTGTCTCTTTTTGCGGTCGCGTTACGTATCTGCACTCTCGCGCCGTTGACGAGAGACAGGGCGCCGTCGGTCACGACGGTTTCATTGCCGGTCAAACCAGTTTCGATGATGTCGCGCCCATCCTGCGTGCGCAGAACCTTCACGGGTTTCACGACTGCCGCGCCGTTTTCGACAGCGAAGACGAAATTGCCTGCCTGACCTGATTGCGTTGCGTCGCGCGGGATCGAGACGACATCGGGATCCGTGCGCAAAACGATGCGCAGATTGCAGAGTTGGCCCGGCCAGAGGAACTCGTCGGCGTTTTCGAATTCGGCGCGAATGGAGATCGTGCCCGTCGCCGGATCGATCGTATTGTCGAGCAGCGCGATGCGTCCGCGTACGGAGCGGCTCGAGCCCTGCGGCGTCGCTTCGACAAATCCGGTCTTGTCCGTGATCGACGTCCGCATTTCCGGCAGCAGCCGCTGCGCCAGCGAGAACGTGATGTAGATCGGCGACATCTGCACGACTGTGCCGAGCGCGCCGGTCGTCGAATTGTCGCCGGCGCGAATGATATTGCCGGCCTTGGCGGAGAATGTTCCGACACGCCCGCTGATCGGCGTGCGTATCGTCAGATAGCTGAGCTGCACCTTGAGATTGTCGATCTGCGCCTGATCGCCGGCGATCAAAGCCTTGGCGCTGGCGACTGCGGTCTTCGCGTTCTCGAGATTGAGTTGCGTGCCGGCGTTCTTCGCGACGAGTTCGGTGAAACGGCGCACGTCCCGCTCGGCCTGGTCGAGAGCCGTTCGGTCTTTGGCAAGCTGGGCTTCCGCCTGTTTGATCTGCGCGAGGATCTGGCGGTCGTCGAGCTTGACCAAGATATCGCCGGCCTTCACCGCTGCGCCGTCCGGCACGAGAACTTGCTCGATATAGGAATCGACGCGTGTGCGCAGGGCCACAGTCGCGACAGGCTGCGCCGTGCCTACGGTCTCAATAACAAAGGGCAGGGGACCGCGTGACGCCCTGCCGACGACAACAGCCGCCGGTGGCCTTCCGCCAGGCCCGCCCGCTCCCGGGCCGCCGCGTCCGCCGGGAGGGCCGCCTGCGCCCGGGCCGGGCTTTCCGCCTGTGGTCTGCGCGGCCTGCTTTTGAGCCGCTGTTTCATAGGCGGGTAACATGTTACTCACCGAAGCCGGCAGGTAAGTGCGCAAATATGCGACGCGGTCGCCGCCGCCGGGCGCGACGTTATCGGCCAGACGCGGCCAGACCACGCCTGCAACAAGCGCCGCCGCGCAAAGAACAGCGAGCGATTTAGCGACCTTACCAGCAGCCATAAATTCGTCCTTCGTCCAGCGCGCCATCTGCGCCCCGGAGTTCCCCTAACTGCGCCCACGTTTGACCGGCGGCGCTCCCAAAAGCGTCTTCGCCAGCCGCCCCCGCGGATCTTTCTGTTTGCGCACCAGGCGCTCAAGTGAATCCAGCTTGAATATAATCTGCCACAACCCGGCGCAAAGTTACAATTCCGTTAGCCTTCCGATCTTTTTGCAAGGTGAACCAGACCGCCGGCGGCAAGGGCCAGCCAGCCGGCAATGAGGATCATGCCGCCTGCGGGCGCGGCCATCGGGAAAAGGCGGATTCCCGCCAGGGCCCGCAAGGCGATGTCGCCGCCGAACAGGATCGCCCCGAGCGCCAGTAGACTGCCGGCGAGGAGAAATACTTTGCTGTTACAACTGTTTACCGAGATCGCGACGATGGCGGCGGCATGGACGAGGAGGTAGGTTCCGGCCGTGTCCAGCGCGCCGCCGCCGGTGACATGGGCCGCCGCGGCGCCCGCGGCGACGCCGGTCGCCCCCATCAGGCCGGCCAGAATCGTCAGCGTGATTGACCAGACCTTCATGTTGGCTCCGTTTTCCGTCGGGTTCGGCCCGGCGATTCAAGAATGATCAAGACTTATCGCGCAACGTCCCCGGACGGGCAGGGGGCTCGGAGACGGCATGCACATTCTCATCGTCGCAGATCACGCCTGGATCAACGGCGGCCAGTCCAAGGTCGCCATCGAAAGCGCTCTCGGCCTCGCCGGGCGTGGCCATCGCGTGACCTATTTCGCCGCCGTGGGCCCTGCCGACCCGCGGCTCGCGCAGGCGGGGATAGACGTCGCCTGCCTCGGCCAGCACGACATCAATTCCGCGCCCTCCAGGGCAGGCTTCCTCCAGCAGATCCTCTGGAACAAACCGGCCGCAGAGCGGCTCCGGCTTCTCGTGTCGCGCATGGATCCGCGCACCAGCGTCATTCATGTCCATGCCTGGGCCAAGGCGGTGTCGCCTTCCATCGGGTCGGTCCTGAAGGATGCGAAGGTTCCCTGCGTCTATACGATGCATGAGTTCTTTCTCGTCTGCCCGAATGGCGGCTTCTATCACTATCCCAAGGCGCAAACCTGTCATCGCACGCCGATGTCGATGAGTTGCATCACGACAAATTGCGACTCGCGATCTTTCGCGCGCAAGGCCGTGCGCGTCGTGCGCCAGGTCATCGTCAATCGCGGCGGACTGCGTCAGGCCTTCGGCCGCGTGATCATGATCAGCAAGTTGCAGGAAGAAGCGTCAAAGCCCTTCATGCGCGAGGGCGTGATCTATCATCGCGTCTCCAATCCTATCGATATCGTCGATCCCGGCCCCAAGGAAAATGCAGGACGCGATTTCGTCTTCGTCGGAAGGCTCTCGCGCGAGAAGGGCATCGAGCATTTTTGCGAGGCGGCGAAATTCGCCGGCGTTCAGCCTGTCATCGCTGGCGACGGGCCCATGATGGCCGAGTTGAAGGAACGCTATCCCCAGGCGAAGTTTCTGGGCTGGCAGAAGCCGGAACAGGTGACGGCGCTGTTGCGCAATGCGCGTGCGCTGATATTTCCGTCCGTCTGGTACGAGGGCCAGCCGCTCACGGTTTATGAAGCTTTGGCGCAGGGTACGCCCGTCATCGTCAGCGATGTCTGCGCGGGGCGCGAAGCGATCGAGAATGGCCAGAACGGATACTGGTTCAAATCGGGCGATCCGGTCTCGCTGGCGCGCGCCATCACCAATCTGAAAGAAGACCGCAGCGCCGACGCGATGACGGCGCGGGCATATCGCGACTATTGGGCCTCGCCTTTGACGCTCGACCGGCACCTCGACGCCATCGAAATGATCTATGCCGAAATGCTTGCCCCTGCGCCGAGCAACAAGGCGTTGCGGCGGGAATTCGCGCCGGCCTGAGCAACTATCGAATTTGCGCGAGCCAGCGTTGTCGAGCGATCTCGAGGCCCCATACCGCGCCGAAGCCGAGGTAAAGAAAGCGCCAGTGGTCGACGTCGATCTGCATGCCCTGCGCCAGCAGCGCAAACAAGCCGGGTACTGCTGCGATCGCCATGGGGCGGAAGGGTGATTTCGTCAGCATCATGCGGAAGCCGACGAAGAGCGTCGAGCCGCAGATCACCAGCCAGAGAAAGCCGCCGATCCAGCCGTAGTTCGCGAAAGCGCCGATGTAGGAATTGTGCGGATCAAGACCGAACGTGAGGCGCAGACGCAAGGGCCCGTAGCCGAAAGGCTCGCCCAGCAATTCCATGATGGCGCGCAGCTGATTGCCGAAACGGCCGGTTTCACCGACGTCGTAATCCTGCGTGGCGCTGGCGCGCAGCAGCAGCAATTCGCGGGTCTGCGTATCCATCAGTATGATTGCAATGCCGACGGCGACAGCCAGCAATCCGGCGAACACGACAATGACAATGCGGCTTCGCTGGGCTGAGCTTTGTGCGGCTATAAATGCAAAAATCGTGACGACCGCCATGCCGAGGATGCTCGCCGCCCAGGCGCCGCGCGAGAAACTGAGGAAGAGGCCGGCAACACAGATGGCGAGGCAGACTGCATTCGTCACCGGCCACTTCGCATTACCCAGAAGCAACCGGCTGTAGGAATAGGAGACGGCGAGGATCATGAAGGACCCCAGCACGTTCGGATCCTTGAACGTGCCGCTGACACGGCCTTCGTAGCGCGTCGTGAATTCGCCGAGGCCTGCGATATTGAGATAGCCAACGATGCCGACAAGCGAAGCAAAGACCGCGCTGGCGACAAAGCCGTTCATCGCAACGACATAGCGGGTCTCCGCGCGCTCCGAAAAGTAAAGCGTGAAAACGACGACGGTCACGAAGAGATAGACGGACTGCAATTGATAGAGGCGAGGATCCGGCTCGTGCCAGTAGGGCAGGACCGCCGCGATCCCCAGCAGATTATAGATCGTCCACAGGAGCAGGATGAAGATCGCGGATCGATGCACGCGCACGCCGCCGAAAAACCAGGCGGGAATCGCGACCAGCGAGAGAAAATCGTAGGGCGAGGGCTCGATGAAGGAGATCGAACTTGTCGAAAGCCAGATGAAGACGAGAAAGCTGACGACGGATTCATAGCGCAGGCCCGGACGGGCCGCGCTACGCGGCGGCGAATAACCCGCTGACGATGGCAGGGCGAGAGACATGCCTCATTATGGCCTGCCAGTGTTTATCAATTCGATAACCATGTTCTGGCGCATCAGCCGCCGGTCGCCGGTATGGCTACAGCCGTCGACCCGCATGCTGCTCCAGTAGAGATAGGCGGCAGCGCCTGCATCGTCGAAGTTGCGCCCCTGCGCGGCGGGATCGAGGATCGAGGGATAGGAGTTCAACTGTCCCGCGCCGCAGGCATCGTCGTAGAGCGATTTCGTGGCCATCAACAGCCGGGGATCGCTCCAGGTCAAAAGGTCGCGCGATGTCGCGTAGTAGAAGCCCGATACGGGGAAGTATTTCGTGTCTTTCCACGTCTGTACGACGGCGAGATAAAGCCCGCTGGGGCGATGGCGCACGACAGCGCCGACTTGCGCCGGAAAGGGTTCGACCGGCTTGCAAGCGGCCGGCATTTTCAGCCCGGGGCGATAGGGATCGTCGTAGCTAATCGAGAACGCGCGTCCATCCCACGCGCGCCAGCTGCGCGGCTGTGCGGGATCGGCGCTGCGAAAGAGGCAGACGCCATGCGGCTGACCGCTCCATCCGGTCTGCGCCGCGAAGAAATAGACGTGGCCAGCATGGCCGAACATGTTCGAGGGGTTGAAGAAGCCGCGATGGCGGCGCTGGTCGACATCCTGCGTGAAGGGCGCCGAAGCGATCACGGGATAGGCGTGCTTTTGAAAGGTTGCGCCACCATCGTCCGAGCGCGCCGCGAGCATCGTATTGTACCAGCAGGCCATGCCGGTCGCGGGAACCGCGCAGCGCTTGAAATGAGCTGCGCGATATTCGTGGTGGACCAGGGCTTCCACGCCTTTGCCGTCGCGCGTCCATGTCGCGGCGATCCAGTTCTGCGCATCGTAGGCGGCAGGGTCAGGATTGAAACCCGAGCCATAGGCGACCTTGCAATCGACTTTCAACGAATCGAGCGTGGCGCCGCGCAGGGGCCGGTTGATGTAATGCAGCGCGAACATCGCGATCTGGCCGCTCGCGGTGCGGAAGGCCCGGACCGCGAGATCTGGAACGTCGTGCCCGTCGCAGCCATCGCCGGGCCGGAGCATGACTTGCGGCGCATCCTTCAGCGTCACGCGCAATTGCGGAGGCGCGGCATGCGCTGTGGTAGCGACCATGAAGCAAATTGCGGCTGCGCCGGCGCGCATCACGGATTGGCGCGCACGGTCGGCGCGACTCCCGTCAATTTGTTTCCACGAATGAAGGGGCGGCTGAGCAGGCGTCGCGCCGGCGCTTCGAACCATCGGTAACAGAAGATGGATACCGTCACGATGATCACGGTGCCTGCAAGCGCCAGCGCGATCAGTTCCGGCCATTGCGTGAAGCCGAGCTTGCGAGCCAGCATCAACGTCGCAACCTGAAACATCGTGTGCAGGAGATAGACTGCATAGGAGGCGTCGCCGAGCATCACGCAATAGCGATGCTGCAGGAATGTCCTGCGGCCGCCGCGCTCTGTTATCGCGAGAACGCCGACCGCTGCAACGAAGCTGACGAGCACGAGATAGATGTTCGCTTGCATGAAGAGCAAAGCGATCACCAGGGCCATGAAGGCATGGGCGATCCACCAGGGCAGGGCGAGTCTCGGCAACGACATCACGAGCCTCTGCAGCGCCATGCCCGCCATGAATGTCGGCACGGCGCGCAGCATGCCGAAGTCCCAGGTTGCATCGGTGAAGCTGCGCATCCCCAGCGACGAGCGCACCAGTTCCATGACGATGGCGAAGAGCAGGGCGGCGGCGAAAGTTGCCGCCACGCCCGCGCGGGTCAGCAAAATGGCGAACAGCGGGAACAGCAGATAGACGAAGAGTTCGGCCGAGATCGACCATGAGGGGAAATTCAGGCCCGGTTGCCAGCCGAAGCCCCAGGCGTGGATCAGGGCGAGATGCGGCGCGATCAGCGCAGGGTCCATCGTGCTGGCGTCGCGCATTCTGACGCCGGCGACCGCGAGATAGATCGCAACCGCTCCGAAGACGAGCGTCACTGCAGCATGCAGGGGATAGACGCGCGCGAGGCGCCTGCGCATGAAATCGCGATAGGCCGTGAAGTTTGTGACCTTCGCGCCATAGGTGTGCATCAGCACGAAGCCGGAGAGGACGAAGAAGAAATCGACGAAATAGCCGAACATGAACAGGCGATGGCTCGGCGCGGCCGCAATGGAAGAAAAGTGGCTTTCGTAGTGGTAGGCGACCACGCCTAATGCCGCGAGAAATCGCCAGCTATCGAGCGCCGCGTATCGCACGGGCTCGTTGCTGGACGCCTTTTCCGTCTCAATAGGCATTGTCGGCCTTGATGAGCGCGAATGGCGTGATCGCGAGAATGTAGATGTCGAACATCAGCGACCAGTTTTCGATATAGTAGAGATCGTGTTCGACGCGATGCTGCAGCTTTTCCGGCGTATCCGTTTCGCCGCGCCAGCCGTTGACCTGCGCCCATCCGGTCATGCCAGGCCGTACGCGATGGCGCGCGAAATAGCCTTCCACCACTTCGTCATATTGGCGATCGGCAGCCTTGGCGTGAACGGCATGCGGTCGCGGGCCGACGAGCGAGAGATCGCCCTTGAAGACGACGTTGAAGAGCTGCGGCAATTCATCGAGCGACGCACGCCTGATGAAACGGCCGACGCGGGTGACGCGCGGGTCGTCGCGCGTGACCAGTTTGTCGGCGCGCGCATCGAGCCTGTCTGCGTACATCGAGCGGGACTTGTAGACTTCGATCAACTCGTTGTTGAAGCCATAACGCTTCTGGCGGAAGAGCACCGGGCCACGCGAATCGAGTTTGATCGCAAGCGCAATCAAAAGCATCAGCGGCGAAAGCAGCAACAGGCAGAGCGCGCCGACCACCTTGTCGAAAATGTGCTTGAGAACGACGTCCCAACCTGCAATCGGCTTGTCGAATATATCGAGGACCGGCACTGCGCCGATATAGGAATAGGAACGCGGCTGGAAGCGCAGCTTGTTGGTATGCGCGGCGAGCCGGATGTCGACAGGCAGGATCCAGAGCTTGCGCAGCATCTGCAGGATGCGCTGCTCGGCGGTGATCGGCAGGGCGAAAATAACGAGATCGACGCGCGTATGCCGCGCGAATTCGACGAGATCGTCGACCGAGCCCAGCTTAGGATAGCCCGCAACGACATCGGGCGCGCGTTCGTCCGTGCGATCGTCGAAGACGCCGAGGATGCGGATATCCGAGTCGTGCTCGCGCATCAATTGTTGCAAGAGGTCGTTGCCCGCTTCTCCGGCGCCCACGATGACGGTGCGTCTGTCGAGAAGCCCCGCGCGCGTCATTCTGATCGTGAACAGCGAAACGAAAATGCGTTCGATGGCGAGGACGGCAAGGCTCGTGAAATACCACGCGACCATCCATACGCGCGAAAAGGCGTCGCCCTGTTTCAGCATGAAGAAGGCGGCGATGCCGGCGAGGAACACGAGTCCGAGACCGCCCGCGAGTTTCAACCCTTGCGTAGCCGGCGTGCGGAATGCGGCGATCCGGTAAAGGCCGAGCGTCTGGTAGAGCGCAATGGCGAGAAGGCCGCTCGCCAGGATCACTGCGTAATAGATCAGGGAAAAGCCGGCGACCGGTACGACATAGACGGCGTGGACGATCGCGCCCGCAATCAGGACGATTGCAAATTCCGTGAAGCGGACGATGCCTGTAAGGACGATAGGCGAGACGGCGCGGCGCACTTCGCCGCCGGCGGCCACTTCGGCAAGGGCGGGGCGTCTGACGGATTCGCCGGGCCTTGTGCTGGACGAATCTGTGCTCACCACGCTCATCCCGATGTTCTCACGACGACGCAGCGACGGGCGATTGCGCGATCGCAGGCGATTTCGACTTGCGGCGGATCGCCTCGCGATAGCCTTCGATCACGGCGTCGGCCATGTCGGTGATGTGAAACTTGCTTTGCACATAGGCGCGCACATCCATGGCTTGCGCCTTGCGGGCATCCTCGCTGCGCGCCTGGATATCAATCATCGTTTGCGCCAGCCGTTTCGCATCGTTGCAGGGGATCAGCCGGTCGGCGTAGGGACCGAAAATTTCGGGAATGCCGCCAACATCGGTCGAAACCATGGGAACGCCGGCACCGGCAGCTTCGAGCACGACATAGGGCAAGGATTCCGCGCGCGAGGGCACGAACAACACCTTGCCGCGCCTGAATGCTTCGCGGGCCGGCATGGCCCCGGGAAAGAAAATGTCCTTGTCGAGGCCGAGCGAACGCGCCTGTTGCGTCAGTTGATCCTGATCGGGTCCCGTCCCGACGAGTACCGCCGTCTGCCGCCTGCCGCTACGATCCCTTACGATGGCCATCGCGTCGATCAGAGTGTCGATGCCCTTGGCCGAACGCAGTTCACCGACATAGAGAAAGTCGGCCGCATCCGGCGCGGGATCGAGCGGTTCGAATTCGGCGTCGCTGATGCCGTTCAGCACAACGCGTTTTATCTTGTCGGTGTGGCCCACATAATTTTCGAAGCAGCCCTGAATGAAGGCGCTCTCGAAAAGATAAAGATCGGTCGCGCGCTCCAGCACGCCCTCGGCCATCATGTAGAGGCGATGGATGGGCGTCCCCGGCCTGTAATTGAAACTGCCGCCATGGGGCGTGTAGGCGCGGACAGCGCGGCCCGCCGCGCCGAAGAGGCGGGGCAGGCGCGCATAAAGGCCGCCTTTCGAGCCGTGTCCGTGGATGACATCGGGCTGCAATTCGCTCGCCGCTCGGCCAATGGCGAGAAGATTGCGCACGTCGCTCGGCGCGGGATTGCGATACATGGGCATGCGGCGCAGGCCGAGGGCGAGCGAGCCGGAAAGTTCGCCCAGCACCTGCTCGGCGCGAGCGCCGCCGGTGAGCGAATCCGTAATGAGGCCGACCCGATGGCCGCGCGCCACTTGCTCGCGCGTCAGGTCGAGGACATGCCGGAACAGGCCGCCGAGCGGCGCGCGCAGAACATGAAGAATTTTCAGGCTGCGCGAATCTGCGCCTGCAAAGGCCATGACGAGAACTCCACGCGCCTCTCTCCTAGAAGAAGCGCTCGCGGACGGTGATCGTATCTCCGGGCCTGACCGGATAGGTCAGCGGAACCGTCGCCGTGGCGGGGACACCGTCAATCACGCGCGTCAGGTCGACAGTCCATTTCGCCGCGCGTGGCGCGAAGCCACCCGCGATCGCAACGGCCTTTTGTACCGTCAAACCATTGACGAAAGGATATTGGCCGGCCGTGGTGACTTCGCCGAGAACGAAGAAGGGCCGGTAAGCCTCGACCTCGACGGAAACCTTGGGATCGCGCAGGTAGCCGCCGCGCAGGCGCGATTCGATGGCGCGTTCGAGGCCAGCCGTCGTCGCGCCCTGCGCGGGAACAAGACCGATCAGCGGCATGGAGATGCGGCCAGCGCCATCCACCGAATAGGAATTGGTGAGGGCGTCCTGCCCGAAGACGATGACGCGCAGGCGGTCGCCGCTCGCCAAAGTATAGGGGGCGTCGGCATTTGCCTCGAAGAGATCGTTGTAGACGCGCGGCTGCCCGCAGCTGGTGAGGCCGAGAGATGCAATCAACAAGCACGCAAGAAGGGAACGCCGCATGGCCGCCGCCGATTTCACACGTCTTCCCGGGCAGGGAAGTTTCCTGCCCCGATCTTTAGGCAAACGTGGTTAACAATCCCTCACCGCGCGATTTTCATGGCTCAGGGCAATTAACGCTGCTTCAACCATAAAAGAATAAAGCTGGCCTCCTGTGAGTGAAGTGAGGCCGTGATGGGTAACGAGTCGACAGCGCGTGCATTCGGCAGGCCGGCGGACAGCGAACTGGATTTGCCCGGACTCTGGAGCGCCATCTCGCGCAAGAAGAAGCTGATCGGTGGAGTTACGCTCGGCGCAGTGGCCGCGGCGGCGGTCTTCGTAGTGCTGGTCAAGCCGCGTTACACCGGCGAAGTCCGCATTCTCGTCGAGAATCAGGAAAGCTATTTCACGCGGCCGGACAAGGCTGCGCCGGAACAGACGCCGGCGCCGGACTCCGAGGCCGTCACCAGCCAGGCGCAATTGATTACCTCACGCGAGATCGCGCGCGAAGCGATTCGCCAGCTCAATCTCAAGGGCAACGTCGAATTCGATCCGCTGGCGGGCGGAGAAGGGATTGCCGCGCGCATTCTCGGTCTTGTCGGGCTTGGTTCGGCGCGCTCGCATCTCAGCGCCGAGGATCGCCTTCTCGAAGCCTATGGCGACCGTCTCACCGTGTTCGCCTTGCCGAAATCGCGTGTGATCAGTCTCGAGTTCAATTCGCGCGATCGCGAACTCGCCGCCCGCGGCGCCAATACGATTGCCGACATCTATATGGAGACGCAGTCCAAAACGAAGAAGGAACGCGCCAGCCTCGCGGCCACTTCGCTCGCCTCCATCGTCAATGAATTGCGTTCGAAACTGGCGGAAGCCGAATCGAAGGTTGAAACCTTCCGTTCCAACTCCGGACTGATGCAGGGTTCGACATCCGCCAACATTGCCAATCAGCAGCTCGGCGAATTGTCGACGCAGCTTGCGGCGGCGCGCAACACGATGGCCGATGCTCAGGCCAAGGCGCGTCTCATCCGTGCGACGCTTCAGCGCGGCCGGCTCGACGAAATCAGCGATGTCGCGAAGGACGATCTGGTGCGCCGCCTCGGCGAACAGCGGGCGACCCTGCGCGGCCGCATCGCCTTTGAAGCGCGCACGCTCGGTCCCTCGCATCCGCGCATGCAGGAACTGAATGCGCAGCTGGCTTCGGCGGAATCAGAATTGCGGGGCGCTGCCGATCGCACGGCGCGTGCGCTCGAAAACGATGCGCGCATCGCCAATTCACGCGTCGAGAATATTTTGGCCGCTATCGAATCAGAGAAGAAGCGCGTTGGCGGCACCGGCGGCGATCAGGCGCAGCTTCGCGAGTACGAACTCGAAGCCAAGCTGATCCGCGAACAGCTCGAAGCCAATACCAACAAATATCGCGAAGCGCTGGCGCGCCAGCAGTCTCTTTCGACACCTTCGGACGCGCGCATCATTTCACGCGCCGTTGTACCGGATCGTCCGACCTTCCCGAAGAAAATCCCGATCCTGATCTTTGCGGCGATCGGTGGGCTGCTTCTCTCGCTTGGCAGCGTGATCGCAGCGGAGCTGTTGTCGGGACGCGCGCTGCGGCCTGCTTCGAGCGGCGATCCCCGCGATTTCGTCGTGCCCGAGATGAACGACATGGCGCGCACCGCGCTGCGCGGGCGGGAAACGGCGAGCGAAGACGATAAAGTCGAGCCGGGTCTCGATCCGGCGACGATACGGCTTGCCAAAAGGCTGCTTGCAGCGAATACGCGCGACTATGCCATGCGCATTCTGGTCTGCGCGGGCTCGCGCGAACTCGATGCCGGTTTTGCTGTCGAACCTCTGGCCCGCGCCATGTCGCAACAGCGGCGCGTCGTGCTCGTCGACTTCGGCGGCCGCGTTCTCGAGAACGGCAAGGGACTTTCGGATCTCATCGCCGGAGAAACCGGATTTGCCGATATCATCGAGCGCGACGAGGGCTCGCGCCTGCACATGGTCGGACGTGGCACATCGCAGGTCGAAATCGGTGCGGATCTCGATGACGCCATCGATGCCCTGTCGCAGACCTACGACTTCGTGTTCATGCTGGCTCCGCAAACCGACGAAGGCGCGGCCTTTGCTGCGCAGATGGCGACGGCGGTCGACAAGGCGCTGATCTTCGCGGGCGAGGGCGTGTCGCGCGCTTCGGTGCGCGAACTTCAGGATGCGCTTAAAGTTGGCGGCGCCGGCGAAGTCGTCGTGATCGGCAAGAGCGATGTGAGTATGCCGGCCAACGATGCGAGAGCGTCGTTGCAGGCGGCTTGATAGGTTTCAGGCATCAAGTCGCGATCAGCGCAGGCGAAGCCTCGCGCGCAAGTCTTGCGCGAGCTTCCACAACCGCTCGTTCTGTTTCACCGCACGCTTGAGGCGGCGGCGCGCCGCTTCAGCCATCACGAAGATGCGGCCCTTTGCCGTGAGCGGCACAAGAGTGTCGAACAGGGGCTCGGCGCGATCGCACCAGGTCGATTTATAGCGGCCCTCGCCGATGCCGAGATCGAAAGCCTTTAGCCCTTGCCTGCATTTCGATTCGACAAGCAGGCTCAGCAGAACTTCGCCAGGGCTGCAGCGCGCGATCTCCGGCGTCATGTCGAATGAATTGAACATGCCGTGGAAACGGCCGCGGTGAACACCGCCGCCGTAGGTGGCCACGATCCTGTCTCCGGCAAGTAGCCCGTGCAGTTCGACCGAGGTTTCGCGCTTGCCGATGCGCGAGATGCAGCAGCGCGCGAAGAAGGCGCGTGCTTCCGGGCTGTCGAATCCGCTCGCGATATTCTTTTCGTCGAATCGCTGGAGTTTTTGCACGAAGAAGGCGTCGAGCAGACGCTCGGCCTCTTCCGGCGTGCGCGCCGTCAGCAGCCTGACTTCGCCGGTCTCTTCAAGTTTGCGGCGCTTGGCGCGCAGTTTCTTGCGGGCGTCGCCGGAGAGCTGCTGCTTCTGAAAGGCTTCGCTGTCGGCGATCAACCGGGCGCTGTGGCAGAAACTCGGGCTGGGTTGATGGGGCAGGGCTGCGAGCGGATTGTCGAACTCCTCCCAGCGAAAAGGCTGATTGGCGAGCACATAAACGTCCGGTGTGAGACCTGAGAGCCGGGCAGCGTCTGCCATGAGGCGTTTGAGGACGTCCGCCGCAATCGAGAATCCCGGCCGAAACAGGCCGATATTGGCGTTGGAATCCTTGGCCCCCAGAAACTCGGCGATCTGAAGCCCGAATGCCGGGCGAATGCCGAACGGAAACAGCGCCCCCGCGTCGCCATACTGGTCGCGCAATACGGTGATGAAAGGCTTGAGGCCCGAGGCCTTTCCCATCGTATCGTACCAGGGGATGATGAAGCCGCGCGTCTGGTAAAACGATGCGGGCGCGCAGGCCTCCAGCCCCGCCCAGACATCGAGGGCAGGCTGGAAGTCGCGGTGAACTTCCACGGTCCAGGTATAGGGCGGCGACGGTTCGATATCCCGCATGTCCAGCTTCTGCGATCCTCGCGACGATTTCTTTGCAGTTTTGGCCTAGTCTTGCCGGCACCATAGCGGCGAATGGTCAACAGGACTTTGCAGCGTGTTCCGGAAAAGTTGAAAGACTTTTCCGATAAGAACACGCTCAAGTTTATAAATCGCGCTAGCCATGGCGACTGGATTTTCTGGATGGGCGCGGGAAGGGCAGCACTGAAACAGCAGGCGATCGGCGCGGGTTTCACCCTGTTCCGGGCGACCGGCGCGCATCGCCTTGCCAGCCGCATCACGCGCGGTCTTGGCGCGATACTGATGTTCCATCATGTGCGACCCTGGGCGGGACCGAGTTTCGCGCCGAACCGGCTGCTGGAGATCACGCCCGATTATCTTGCCGAAGTCATCGAAACGCTGAAGCGCGAAGGCTTCGACATCGTCAGCCTCGACGAAGGGCTTGCACGCCTGCAATCGGGCGGCAGCGCCAATCCTTTCGCTGTGCTGACCTTCGACGACGGCTATCGCGACAATCTCCTCCATGCGCTGCCGGTGCTGAAGCATTATCGCGCGCCTTTCACGCTCTATGTCACGACCGGCTTTGCCGAGGGAACGGCGCGGCTCTGGTGGCTCGAGCTCGAACAGGCGGTCCGTGGCCTGCCGCATATCGAACTGGCGCTGGGCGGCACGAACTACATTTTCGATTGCCGCACGGCGCAGGAAAAAGCGGATTCGTTCAACAGGCTGTACTGGCTGCTTCGCGTTCAGCCTGAAGAGGAGATGCTGCAATCCATTCACTATCTCGCGCAGAAAGCCGACATCGACGGGCAGGCGATCACCCGTTCGCTGTGTATGAACTGGGACGAGATTTTGGAGATCGCCGCCGATCCGCTTTGCGCCATCGGCGTTCATACCCTGACCCATTCCATGCTGGCGCACCGGCGCATCGACTTTGCGCGGCATGAACTGTTCGAGAGCCGCCGCATCATTGAGGCGAAAACCGGCAAGCCCGCGCCGCATCTTGCCTGGCCGGTCGGCGATCCCGCTTCCGCGGGGCCGCGCGAATTTGCGCTGGCGCGCGAACTCGGCTTTGCGAGCGCTGTCACGACCCGGCCGGGCATGTTGTTTCCGGCCCATGCCGGTCATCTCACGGCGCTGCCGCGTCTGTCGGTCAACGGCAACTGGCAGGATGTTCGCTATCTCGAAGTCTTGCTGACCGGCGCGCCCTTCGCGCTGTGGAACCGGGGCCGCCGCGTCAACGTCGCCTGAAGTTATTCGCCGCCGCCTTCCATCCACTTGATCAATGGCATGATCGGCAAAATCCAGGCGATGCCGAGCATGGCGTAGCCGATCCCCTGCATGAGCTTGGAGGCGTCCTGCAGCAGGCGGGACTGCGCCAGCGCCATGGCGACCAGCGCATAGACGATCACAAAGCCGAGCATGACGAAGGCGCCAACGAGTTTGCGGGACCGGCGGCGCATGGTCGCTCCTGATTTCGGGCCAAAACAATGGACGGGGCGTCGGGCCCGCCTTATGTCCCGCCCAGCCGGGCGACGCAATGCCCGTTCCAGCGAGCAAGCCGTGACCTCGAGCCAGACCATTCCCATCGCGCCGGTATTCCAGGATTCGGCTGCCGAGTTCGCTGCGGTGCGTGCCTGGCTTTGGAGTGTGGCAGCGCTGGTATTCGTGATGGTCATCGTCGGCGGCGCGACGCGGCTGACGGAATCCGGTCTCTCGATCACCGAATGGAAGCCCGTGACGGGCGCGATCCCGCCGTTCAGCGACGCGGCGTGGCTCGCCGAATTCGAAAAATACAAGCAGATACCGCAATACAGCCAGCTCTTCCCGACGATGACGCTGGCGGAATTCAAGACGATCTTCTTCTGGGAATGGGGCCATCGCCTGCTTGGGCGTTTGATCGGTCTCGCTTTCGCGCTGCCGCTGTTCTGGTTCGCCATTCGCGGCGTCGTCCGTGGGACTTTGCTCGCCAAACTCATTGGCGTGCTGGCGCTCGGCGGTCTGCAAGGGGCTGTCGGTTGGTGGATGGTCGCCTCGGGTCTCGTCGGACGGGTGGAAGTTGCGCCGGAACGTCTGGCGGCTCACCTGCTGTTGGCTTCGCTCACATTCATGGCGCTGATCTGGATGGTGATTGGCCTCAAGCCGCCAAGGCGAATCGAAAGATCTGCAGGCGCCATCCGCAGCCAATCGTTGTCGCTGATGTGGCTGGTGTTGTTTCAGATCGTGCTTGGCGCGCTGGTCGCGGGATCGCGGGCGGGGCTCTCCTACAACACCTGGCCGCTGATGGACGGACAGTTCATTCCGCCGATAGAGAACCTGCTTCGCATGTCGCCGTGGTGGCTGAACTTTCTGGAAAACATCACGACCATCCAGTTCCAGCATCGCATGGTCGCATACGGGATAATCGCCTTCACGCTTTGGCATGCGCTTGCGGCCTCCCGCGCCATGCCAGGCTCCGGCGCCGCGCGTCGCGCCTGGGCGATCGCGATGATTGTGCTGGTTCAGGCGGGACTTGGGATCGCGACGCTTCTGCTGGCGCAAGGCAAGCTCCCCATCCACGTCGCGCTGACCCATCAGGCCATGGCTTTCATCTTGCTCGCGATGACGACGATCCATGCAAGAAGGCTCCGGAACAGGCCGGAGCCTTCGCAAGCCTGATTGATTTCGCGCCAAGGATTCTAAGATCACGGGATGACTGCGATTGAGGCGCGGATGGCGTGCGCGGGCGCACCGCGATTCAGCTCTTGTCAGTCTAGAGCGTCCGAAGGTTCGCCCCTTGGAGACGCCGTCATGAAATCGTCCATCGCTGCATTTGCTTTGGCTATCGCCATTGTCGCGGCAGGCGGACCTGCGATTTCGCAGGAGACCGATCGGCAAGAGCGCGCGTTGGGAACCGCCGCGCTGGCGCATGCCTATGGCGAGCGCTGCCCCGACTGGAAGGTGAACTGGCATCGTTATGTCAAATTCATCGAGGCCGCCGGGATCGAGACCGGCAAGATGGACAAGGAGCCGACATTCAGCCGCATGATCGCCGCCGCCGAACGGGCGGAAGAGCGGATCAAGGCGCTGGACAATGCGCAGATCTGCAAGCTGGCCGAAACCGAGTTCGGGCCCAGGGGCACGCTTGAAGTCAATCTGATGTCGAATTCGCTCGCCATTCGCGGCATGAACAAATTGTTCGAGTGGCTCGATAAAGACTGAATTGCGCTGGACAGCCACGGCGGCATTCCCGACTATCCCGGCGGATGGATTTTTGGGAGAGAGCCGATGCAGGATTTGTCGCCGATCGCAGGCCGGGTGACCGAACGCCTCATCGCGCGGAAGGAAACCATCGCCATCGCGGAATCGTCGGCCGGCGGACTGGTCAGCGCGGCGTTGCTCTCCGTGCCCGGCGCGTCGGCCTATTTTCTCGGCGGCGGCGTGATCTATACGGCGCAGGCGCGGGCGGGCCTTCTTGATATCAAGCCCGAAGATCTCACGGGCATGCGGCCCTCGACCGAAACCTATGCACTCCATCTCGCACGCACTGTCCGCCATCGGCTCGGCGCTACATGGGGATTGGGTGAGACCGGCGCAACCGGCCCCACGGGCAATCGCTATGGCGATGCCGCCGGCCATGCATGTATCGGCATCGCCGGACCGGCCGAAGTGTCGCTGACGCTGGAAACAGCAAGTCCAGACCGGCAGGCCAACATGCGCGCCTTCGCGAAGGCTGCGCTCGAAGCGCTGGAGCGCGCGCTCAAGGCCTGACGCAGCGGCTTCGATCCGCCGCCGTCAGCCCTTTGCCGCCGTCAGCCGCTTCAGCCGCTCGGTCCGTTCCGCCAGCAGATCGCCGCAATCGGCCTTGCGCGCTTCATACTCCCAACCGCGCAAGGTGGCATGCGAGGTATCGTCATTGCCGACGGTTTCGTCGCGGAGTTTCAACTCGCCCGGCGTCATTTCCTTCGGCGTTCCAAGGCGAAGAGCATCGAGATACATCTGCGCATTGGTGAGCAGCGACTTGCAGATGCGCACGAGTTGCATGGCGGAGCGCCCGGCGCCGACCATGCCGTGACCGCGCAGCAGCACGACCCTGTTCGGGCCGAGAGCACGCGCCATTTCCTCGCCGTGCTCGCGGGTCAGCACGAGCACGTTGGTGTCGCCGAATTTATCCCTGATGTCCCAGACGGGGATCGTCGCGCCGCATTCGTTGGCGCCGAAATAGACAGGGCGCAGGGGTACGTCGGTGACGGTGAACGGCAGTACCTGATGCGGATGGCCGTGAACGACTGCGTTCACATCGGGCCGGGCGGCATAGACGCCCCAGTGGACGACCAGTTCACGATAGATGTTCCGGTTGTCGCCGTTCATCGGCTTGCCGTCGAGGTCGAACTCCATGATGTCGTCGCGTTCGACGAGTTCGGGACTGAGAGAGCGCGAGCAGAAAAAGCGCCCGGGATCGACGGGATGGCGCACGCTGGCGTGGCCATAGGCGTCGACCGCGCCACAGCGCGCCAGAACACGATTGGCGATGACAAGATCGATCTTGGCGATTTCGATGGCGTCTTCGGTCTGCGTGGTCATCTGTCCTCCCGTTGTTATTTTGTGCGTCTCATTTGCCCTGCAGATCGACGATGTCCTTCAATCGCTTCACGATGTCGGGCGGCGTCGCATAAACCTCGCGCAGAAACGTCTCGATCTCCTGACTTGAGACCGGCTCGATCGCCATCTGCCTGATATCCGCGTCCTTCCTGAAAGCAGCGTCGGCGAACATCGTGTCGAAAGCATTGCGCATCGACTCGACACGAGCGCGCGCCACCGCGGGCCCCATCATATAGGCGAAGGTCATGCGTCCCGAGGCATTGCCGAGCGCAATCAGCTTGCGGTCGTCCTCGCTCCTGGCGAGTTCGACCATCGTGGGGACGTCGGGAAAGACTGGGCTGCGCTGCGCGCCGTTCTGGGCGAGGACGTGCAACTGGCCGGCTTTCAGCTTGTCGCCATAGACGCGCAACAGGGTGTCGATGGGGATCGTCGAATAGCCGTGGACTTCGCCGCGTTCCATCGCCAGCATCACCGCGGGCAGGCCGGGATAACCGAGCACGGCGCGGACCTTCGCGCCGAGCACATGTTTGTAAAGGCCGATGGTGACCGTGGGCGAAGATGTCGGCGCGAGCGTGCCGAGCAGGGCTTCCTTCTCAAAGAGATCGGCAAAGGTTTTGACCGGCGAGGTGTGCCAGACCGTCAGGGTGCTGATTGAACCGGCCGGCGAGGGCAGCCAGTTCAACTTGAGAACATCGTATTTGACGCCGGCGGGATCGGTCAGCGGCTGGAACGGCACATTGGAGGACATTGCGCCGATGACCGTGCCGTCCTGCGGCGCGACATTATAAATGTGATTGGCGGCGAGGATGGAGCCTGCGCCCGGCATGTTCTGCACGATGACGCCGGGATTGCCGGCGAGGAACTTGCCGAGATGCGTTGCGATGAGGCGCGCATAAGCATCGAAACTGCCGCCGGCGGGGAGGCCGACGAAAATCGAGATTTGTTTGTTGCGATAAAAGTCCGCCTCGGCTGGCAATTGTGACTGCGCCGATGTCGCGCCCAAAGCCATCGCGCAAGCAGCCAGCAGACTGCGCGTCCATCGCGCCGCGGAAACGAATTCCAGCGCCATCCTGACCATTCCTCCGAACGTTCGTTGGCTCCATTGCGAACCGTGCCGGAGGCGTTGTCAACCGGTGGCCACGAAGACACGCGGAATTATCGAGTCATCTGAATCGCTTGCGCCGATATCTTCGCACGATGAATTCGGAGGGTGAGAAAAGGATTCAACTTCGCGGCGTCTCCGGCGTTGAACATCAGTAAAGCACGGAGACGCCGATCAGCCACGGATGCAGCAAGATCATCGCGAGCCAGGCGATGGTTCCGGTGGCGAGCACGATCGCATCGGATCGCGTGAAATGATCGATCCGGGGAGCGCCGATGTCGCCTCGCCGTTTCACGGCGAAGCGGTCGTATCCGGCCCAGACCAGCAGCGATCCGAACAGGATGATCGAGCCGAGATCGCCATTGGCGAGGAGATGCGCGAAGGCCCATGTCTTCACCGCGTTGAGCATGGGATGGCGCAGCCAGCCCTTGATGCGCCCGCCCTTGGCGTGGGTCGCGGCCAGCATCACGAAGGCGAACCACATGATGAGGATGGCGACGTGGCGCGTCCACACCGGCGGGTCCCAGACCGGAATATAGCCCCCGCGCCGGTAGAGGATGAAACCCCAGATGATCAAGATCAGGCCGATGCCCGCGACGAGCGAGAACAGGCCCTTGTAGCGCTGCTCGCCGAGGCGCTCGATGGCGGCGGAACGGCTTTCGCGCATCGTGACGAAAGTATGCGCGCCCAGAAAGATGATGAGGCCGATGATGAGAATGGTCATGCGGACAGTCTATCTCAGAAAGAAGACCCGCAGCAGCCAAATCCAGACGACGAGCAAAAGAAGCGGGACGGCCCAGCCGATCCAGTGCGGCGGCTTCCACGTGCGCGTGAAGGGCAGGGCGGCTGCGCTCGCCGCCAGCCCGGCCAGAGCGGCGGTCGCGATGGCGCCATACCAGTGCATGACGGGTCCGCCGGCGATCGAGGCCTGCTGGAACCAGCCGAAGCGGCCCTCGCGCGGATGATAGCTGAAGAGCTCCCAGTGGAACTCGAAGGCGAGCGTGTAAACCACGGCGAAAGCGGCGGCGAAAATGCCGAAAGTGCGGGTGACGATCATGTGCCGAAAAGCCCCCGAACGTTGTTGACGATGTGGCCGGCGACAAAGCTGTACCAGACGATCAGGCAGAGGATGACCGTCGTCCATTTGCGCGCCGTCGCGGTCTCGCCATCCTTGGGATCGCGCCACATCAGCCAGAAGAAGGGCAGCATCGCCAGGCCAATGGCCAGCGCCTGTTCCTTGTATTCGAAGAGGCCGCTCACCCACCAGAGCCGCGCGCGTTCGATCCATGTGCGCACGGCCATGCGATAGGGCGGATAAATGACCGACCCGAGAATGAAGGTCACGAGATAAAGAATGATATTGGCATTGGTGAAGCGCGCCGCGCTCACGGCGCGATAGGCGGTCGTGAAGCCGCCCGTCGCCCGCGCCGGGATCAGCACGGCAACAGCCTGATGGGTCAGCCCGCCCAGAAGCGCGACGGCGCAAAGGCCGTGCAGGATCAGCAAGAATGTTGTCAGGACTCCCTCCCCAGGTGCCGGCGTTCCGCCTGTACCGGGAGTGTGCCTTGGAGTGGGGGGAAATGGCAAGGCGGGTTGGGGCGAGTAGCGAGTTGCGAATGGCGAATGGCGAATAGGGAGCAGGGAGTAGGGCGTGGGGAGGAGGCCCGAAACCCTCATGCTGAGTAGCCGCCGCAGGCGGCGTATCGAAGCGCGAGGGTTTTGCCCGGCCCATGCGCAAGCGTACGCGCCCGATAGCCCGGCATAACCATTCGCCATTCGCAACTCACCATTCGCCCTTTACGGCGGCAGGGCCTCGCGCGCGAGGTGGTGGCATCGCCTGAGAATATCGTCGATCTCATGACGACGCCTGAGGCGATGTCCCGGCGGATAGCCGGGCCTGAGCGGCCCCTGCATTTTCAGGCGAGGCGTTCGCTCGCGTTTTTGCAGGGCGCGCCTGAGACGGCGCGCCTGACGCGGCAGATCCTCGAGAGCGGATTTCAGGGCTTCGAGCCGGCGCAGGATTTGGGCGGATTCGATCTCGCCATCTTGTCGCGCGCCTTTCGGCGGGCGTCCGAGGTCAATCGTGCGGATTTCGCCGTCTCCGAAAAACGAGATGCGCGGCTTCGCGCGCGCCACTTTCGGCTCGCTTCTCGTCTTGCGGACAAGACGCAGGCGCGGATCGAAGAGCCGGAAGCAGGGGCGGGCCTTGCCTGCACCCGTGCGGATTATGTTTTGGGGCATGGGCCTTGTCAGCGCGGGTTTCGCCCGGATGGTCAGGGACATGAGATAGACCAGCCGCCGCACGGCGGATTCGGCGGGACGCAGCACTGTAACGATGGTGCGGTAGAGGGAGCGGGCGATGCGTTGCTGCGCGATGCTGCTTGTCGATTTTCCTGCGCTCAGCCCCAGCAGCGCGAACAACCCGGCGACGATGCGCGCGAGGGCGGTGCGTTCGATGGCGATGGTGGAGGGCAGGGGCAAATGGTTTCTCGTTTTGATATGGAACAAAACGAGAACTTAAGATCTGCGCGAGGTTTTGTCAAATGCTGGCGCGACCTGAGGCGCATAACCCTGGTGAAATCGCTGTCCAGTTTTGACCTGTTTTCAGTAAAATCACGACATGATCATCACCTTGATTGATGAAGTCAGTCCGTCAGAGAAGCGATTGCCAGTTTGATGCGGTCACACCGATTAGCGATATGCTACCGCCATTGCTCAGAACGAGATCGGTTCCAGAGAGGGTATTGCTTAGACTCAAAACCGTTACGCCATCGGCAAATTGCAAATGATCCGTCTTCTTGAAATCTGTGATCAGATTGTTTCCGGTCGCATCATTGCCAAAGATGAACGTGTCGGCTCCATTACCCCCCGACAAGACGTTATTTCCAGCGCCGCCAATGAGAATATCAGATCCGCCTTCGCCGTAAATAAAATCGTCTCCGCCACCACCGAAGAGCACATCTTTCCCATTTCCGGCGTTGATTTCATCGTCGTAAGCTGTGCCAACATGAGTGTCTGCGTCATTCCCGCCAACCCATGTTTCTCCGGCAGATGTTAACGTGAACAGCCGCCCATAAATGTCCTTTTCAGTTGTGTTGTTTGTCCAAGTGAAGAAAACGTCGCCATTCGGTAGGAGCAATGCGAAATTAAATAATTCGTCAGAATTGCTGGTTGAGATTGTAAAGTTGTCACCCAGCGCAACGCCATTCGCATCGTACCTTTGTCCGGACAGAATTGCTCCCGTCGTCCAGGTGGCGACAAAGCCACCATCCGCAAGTCCAACCACCTCGCCTCCAAATTCGAGTCGGAGGCCTTATGCGTAGGGAGAAATCTCAATCTCACCACCAACCTTGCTGCCCGTGGCGCTGAAGATTTGTCCAACGACAGCCTCTCCGCTACCGTTCGGATCGGTAGATTCCCAAATAACAACGAAGCCGCCGCCGCTTAAACTCGCAATCGACGCGCGCCGCTGGTCGCCAGCAGTTTGAGAATTAATCAGGAACTCGCCGCCTATCTTGTTGGCATTCGAATCGAAGCGTTGTGCGAACACGCCCTCTCCGCTTCCGTCTTGTCCCTCCGAAGTCCAAATCGAAACAAAGCCGCCGTCAACAAGGCTCGCGCTTGATCCGTACTTCTGTCCTCCCTGAATAGTGGTATTAATCTGAAATACGCCCCCGGCCTTGTTGCCGATTGCATCGAACCGCTGTCCAAATTGTCCAAGCCCGTCGCCATCTCCGCCTGCGCTCCACGTTGCGACAAAGCCTCCATCCGCAAGCGCAATCATACCTTGATTGCTCGTAATTCCTCCGGTGGTGTCGATACGGAATTCGGTGCCGAGTGGGTTCGCATCGACATCGAATATTTGCGCGGCGATCCCTTCTGCGAGACCGGGTTGTCCCGATAATACCCAATCGATAACAAAACCGCCGCTTGCCAACGCGATGACGTTCGGCGTGCCCTGGCTTCCAGCCGTCGTCGTGTTCACCAGAAACTCTGAGCCTTCAGGAAAACCTGTCGAGGACAAAACTTGGGCATAAACGCCGTATCCCGCTCCGTCTTGTCCGAAAGACTGCCAAGTAATAACGATGCGTCCGTCGGCCAACACCGTCGCCCGAGAATCTGCTTGAATGCCGCTTATTGTGGCATTGATCGGAAACGCATCGCCAACAGGTACTGCCGATTCAGCCATAGTCGCCTCCCCCACATAGAAATAAATGCACAGCCAAGCTGTCAGGTTCTGGATCGATTTACAAGTCGCACTGCCGCTCTGTCGAATTTCGACCGCTGTTTGGCCAGCTCACTTGGTGGATGCGAGGCCGTGTCAATTCGCTATGCTATTCGATATCAACGGGCCTGAAATATTCGACCACCAAAGCAATCCACCCACGTCCGTTCAGCCTGGGTGTGCTCTGCTGGCATCAAAGAGCTCGGCCGACGCCTGCAACATCCTCACGCTTTCCGGCCAATAGCTCGCCCGGTTATGTGCCCAGCGAATGACGTACCCGTCCCGATGAGCCAACGCGGCCTCCATCGCATCCGGTTTGAAGCCCTGCTCATTCAAAATTATCGAGGCAGTTGCCCTGAACCCATGTGCTGTCAAATCGTCTTTGCTATTCACAATCGCCGCACAGACGAATTGAAAGCATATTCCGAAAGCGGGCGGTTCTTGGTCCAGAACGATGGAAACACCAATTCCCCAACTTCGAGGGTTTCGGGGAGTGCGCCGGAAACCCTCGTGCTTCGATAAGCTCGCTTCGCTCGCCCCCCTCATCCGGCCGCCATCCGGCGGCCACCTTCTCCCGCAAGGGGAGAAGGGCGCGCCCCCAACCCTCTTCCTTCGAGACGCCGCTTCGCGGCTCCTCAGGATGAGGGCGCATTCATCGCCTGATCCAGATCGGCAATAATATCCTCGACATCCTCGATGCCAACCGACAGCCGCACCACGTCCGGTCCGGCGCCGGCGCTCACCTTCTGCTCGTCGGAGAGCTGGCGGTGGGTTGTCGAGGCCGGGTGGATGATGAGGGAGCGGGTGTCGCCGACATTGGCGAGATGGGAGAACATCTTCACGTTCTTCACGAGGTTGATGCCGGCGTCGTAGCCGCCGCGCAGGCCGAAGGTGAAGACGCCGCCGCAGCCCATCGGGCAATATTTTTGCGCGAGCGCATTGTACTTGTCGTTGGCGAGGCCGGGATAGCTGACCCAGCTGACCGAGGGATGCGTCCACAGATGCTGCGCGACCGCGAGCGCATTGTCGGAATGGCGCTGCATGCGCAGGGGCAGCGTCTCGATGCCCGTGGTGATGAGGAAGGAATTGAACGGCGAGATGGCCGGCCCGAGATCGCGCAGGCCCAGCACGCGGCAGGCGATGGCGAAGGCGAAATTCCCAAAAGTTTCGCCGATGACGACGCCGTTATATTCGGGCCGTGGCTTGGAGAGCATGGGATAGCGATCGTCCATCCAGTTGAACGTGCCGCCATCGACGATGATGCCGCCCATGGAATTGCCGTGGCCGCCGAGAAACTTTGTGGCGGAGTGCACGACGATATCCGCGCCCCAGGCGAAGGGCTGCACGAGATAGGGCGTTGCCAGCGTATTGTCGACGATGAGGGGAATGTTATGCGCCTGCGCGACTTTCGAGATCGCCTCGATGTCGCAGACGACGCCGCCGGGATTGGCGATCGACTCCATGAAGATTGCTTTCGTCTTCGGCGTGATCGCGGCTTCGAAGCTCGCGGGGTTATCGGGATCGGCCCATTTCACGACCCAGCCGAAATTTTTAAAACTGTGATTGAACTGGTTGATCGAGCCGCCATAGAGTTTTGTCGCGGCGATGAATTCGTCGCCCGGCTGCAAGAGCGTGTGCATCACGATCATCTGCGCGGCATGGCCCGACGCCACGGCGAGCGCCGCCGTGCCGCCTTCGAGCGCGGCGACGCGCTGTTCGAGGACGGCAGTCGTCGGGTTGGTGATGCGCGTGTAGATATTGCCGAAGGCGCGCAGGTCGAACAAAGAGGCGGCGTGATCGACGTCTTCGAACACGAAAGATGTCGTCTGGTAGATCGGCGTCGCGCGAGCGCCGGTGGCAGGATCGGGCGCAGCGCCGGCGTGGATGGCGAGGGTCGAGAAGCCGGGGGCGGGCGGCGCATCGCCCTCTTGCGGGGCCATGTCGTTCTGCTGGTCGTCGTTCATGAAAGGCTCCTCAACCCGGATTGCTGTGCGCGCTCTTCTGCGCGCCCGCAAAGCTAGCCCGCCCGGAGGCCGGCTGGAAGAGGAAGACGCCCGATTTTCGGCAAAGGCCGCTGGCCGGGGCGGAGCGCAGGGCCGGAACATTGGCCTGGGACGGACGTTCGCTCTGGCAACCAAAGCATTGCGAGGAGAGCGAAATGGCCGAAGCCGTCTATCAGGTCGAAAAAGAGGGTGCAGGCTGGGTGGTGCGGCATGATGGCGATACGTCCATTGAATATGCCTCGCGCGAAGCCGCGTTCGAGGCCGCCGTGCCTGCCGCTTCCCTGGCGGTGAAGCAGGGATTGTCAGTGATGATCACCGTGGCCGCGCCGCCAGCCGGTTCGACAGTCCAGTGACCCGTTATTATTTAAACAGAACGAGACTGAGCGCCATCGCCGCCATACCTATCACGATGCCGTAAACGGTCTCGTGGCCCCTTGCATACCTGCGCGCGGCCGGAAGCAGTTCATCGAGCGCGAGAAAGACCATCGCGCCCGCAATGATGGCGAATACGGCGCCGAATACGAAATCGTTCAGGAACGGCGCCAGCAACATATAGCCCGCGACCGCGCCGAAGGGTTCAGCAAGGCCCGACAGGAACGTTGCCATTACGGCCTTTGTCTTCGAGCCCGTCGCATAATAGACGGGGATTGCGATCGAGACGCCCTCGGGGATGTTGTGCACGGCAATGGCGAAGGCGAGCGGCGCTCCGACGACTGGATTGTCCAGCGTCGCAAAGAAAGTCGCGAGCCCCTCGGGCAGGTTATGCGCCGTGATTGCCAGTGCGGCCATGAGGCCGACACGGGCGATCTGCTTGCGGTCGACATCCTCGCCTTCGGGCCGCGAGAGAAGGCCAGCCTCGTTCGTGCCGCCATGCGGATTGGGAACCAGCCTGTCGATGGCGACCAGCATCGCGACGCCGGCAAAGAAAAACAGGGTCGCCCAAGTATAGCCCATCTTCTCGCCGGCGGATTTCGTGAAGGCGGCGTTCGCCTTCACGAAAATCTCCACCAACGACACGTAAACCATCGCTCCGCCCGAGAAGGCGAGGCCGAATGCCAGCAGCCTCGTGTTTGTCTGTTTGGCCGTCAGGACGAGCACGCTACCCAAGGTTGTGGCGAGACCGGCTCCAAAGCAATGGCGAGCGCAATCCATACAGCGGTCGAAGAAAAGTCCATTGGGTGTCCGTCCGAAAATCGGTTTTTGGCTAATGCGTGAGCTAGTGCCCGCCGGGCGTCATGATAAGGGGCATCCCGCGATCATGCTCAGTCGCCGAAGATCGCGTCGAAGATCAGTTTCACGTTCAGCGTCACGATGATCGCGGCGATGATGCAGGCGAGCGCCGTCTGCCATTTCGCTGCGACGAGTTCGCCGAGCATCTTTCGCGATGCCGTAAACCAGACGAGCGGGATCACCGCGAAGGGCAGGGCGAGCGACAGGATCACCTGCGAGAAGATCAGCAGCTTGCCGGTATAGGCCTCGCCGGCGATGGCGGTCACCGCCGCTGCGGGGATCAGCGCGATGCCGCGCGTCACGAGACGTCGGGCGACCGGCGATATTTTTAGATGGATGAAACCCTCCATCACGATCTGGCCGGCGAGGGTCGCGGTCACCGTGGAATTCAGGCCGCAGGCCAGCAGCGCGATGCCGAAGAGATGCGCCGCCATGACGGTGCCCAGCAGGGGCGCGAGCAACTGGTGCGCCTGCTGCAATTCCGCGACGTCGGTCCGTCCCTTCGCATGAAAGGCCGCTGCGGCGAGGAGCAGGATCGAGCCGTTGATGATCAGGGCGAAGGCCAGCGCGATCGTGGAGTCGAGGGTCGCGAAGCGGATGGCTTCTTTCTTCTCGGGCAGGGTCGGGCCGATCTGGCGGGTGAGAACGATGCCCGAATGCAGATAGAGATTATGCGGCATGACCGTCGCGCCGAGGATGCCGAGCGCGAGGTAGAGCATTTCGGGGTTGGTCACGAGTTCGGCGCGCGGCACGAGGCCGCCGAGGATCGCGGCGATCTGCGGCTTGGCGAGGATGAGCTGTCCCGCGAAGGCGATGGCGATGACGATCAGCAGCGCGATGACGAAAGCTTCCAGCTTGCGGAAGCCGACACGCTGCAACATCAGGACTAAGAAGACGTCGAGCGCCGTCAGCAGCACGCCCCAGACGAGCGGCAGGCCGAACAGCAATTGCAGGCCGATGGCGGTGCCGATGACTTCGGCCAGATCGGTTGCGATGATCGCGGCTTCCGCGATGATCCAGAGCACGAAGGCAACCGCGCGCGGAAAGCGCGCCCGGCAGGCCTGCGCGAGGTCCATCCCCGTGCCGATGGCGAGGCGCGCCGACAGCGCCTGCAACAGGATCGCCATCAGGCTCGACAGCACCGCAATGAAGAGGAGCGCCGTTCCGAACTTGGAGCCGCCAGCCAGCGCCGTCGCCCAGTTGCCGGGGTCCATATAGCCGGTGGCCACGAGATAGCCCGGGCCAAGGAAGGCCATGAAGCGCCGCGTGCGCGAGCCGGACACCACGATGCTGGCATGGGACTCGGCGAGGGAAACGCGCCGGTCGCTGTTTCTTTGAAACACGTTGTCAGGCCTCGTCGCCACACTCATTGCAGGCGTCCCTTAGTCCGAAAGGCGTTGTTTGGCGCAGCGGCGCGGCAGATTTATCGGAATAAGTGTAGCATAGGCTACACTTCGCATACAATGCTTTCTTTTGGGGCTGGTACAACGGAAAGCCGTTCCGGCGGGTGGATTGTTGCAGAGCTGCAACAGCCGTTAAATCATTCGATTAAAGCCATCTTCCCCCGAAAAATGTGCCGCGTTTGTGCCATAAACCCAGCGCTAAGGTCGTCTCACTAGAGTTTTGGGGCTCGCAGTTCCCCGCGGAATCGATGGCAGGTATGGGTAAGGCAAACGGCGTTTTCGACGGCACTGGCAAGGTGGGCAGCAATGCGGCTGTGGCGCCTGCGTCGCTTATTTTCGGAGCGGTTTTCGCGTCTGGCCTTATCGCTTTCGTCGCGGCTTCCGCTGCACTGGCGCTCGATGCGCAACCCGCGCCACCGGCCGCAGCAGTCGCGCCGCTTCCCATGTTCAAGGATCCGCGCGCAGCGTTACGCGCCGGGGCCGAAACGCTTCAGCGCGGCGACGCCGTCAATTCGGTTGCGGCGCTTCGCTATGCGGCCGACGGCGGCGAAACGCTTGCGCAGTGGAAGCTTGGGCGCATGTATGCGGCGGGCGAGGGCGTCCAGAAGAACGACTTCACCGCCTACCAGTATTTCGCGCGCATCGTTCGCGAATATAACGAGGACCAGAGCAGCCCGCGCGAGTTGCCGGTGGTGGCGTCGGCCTTCGTTGCGATCGGCGTCTATTCGCTGGGCGGGATTCCCAACACCGCGGTGCGCCGCGATCCCGGACGTGCGCAGAGCATGTTCCACTATGCAGCGACGACGTTCGGCGATCCCCATGCGCAGTTCAATCTCGCGCGCATGTATCTCGACGGCAACGGCGTTTCCAAGAGCGCGCGGCAGGCGGTGGCGTGGCTGAATCTCGCGTCCGCCAAGAACCACATCGAGTCGCAGGCGCTGCTCGGAAATATCCTGTTCTATGGGGCGGACGGCGTTCCGAACCAGCGCGCGCGCGGGTTGATGTATCTCACCGTCGCGCGCGACGCCGCCGGCGAGCAGGAAAAGCACGCCTGGATCGTGCCGCTCTATCAAAAGGCGATGGAACAGGCGACGGACTTCGACCGCGAGGCGGCGCGCATCGAATTGCGCAAGCATTTGCGGCGGGGACGCGAGGCGTCATCTCTACGCTGAGTTTTCAATCGCGGTCCTGTCGGCCTTGACCCGGCGTTCTTCCGTTTCCAGTTTGTCGTAAAAGGCAAGGTAGCGCTGCGCGAGCGGATGCCTGCGCACCGCTTCAAGCCGTTCGGACAGGTCCGGCGCGCGGGTCGTCGCCGCTGCAAGCGCCCGTGCATGCAAGGCGGCGAATTCTTCGAATTGCGGGCCTGCTTCCGATTTCGGCCCGTGGAGCGCGAACACTTCCGTTTCCGTGGTCTTGCCCTTTAGCCCGGTTGCGCCGAGGTCGAGGAAGAGGAAATCGTCGGCGGCGGCGCGCGTGCCTTCCGAGGCGAGGATGGGAATGCCGAAATCCTTGGTTGCGGATTCGAGCCGCGCGGTGACGTTTACGGCATCGCCGATGATCGAATAGTCGAAACGCTGTTCGGAGCCCATGTTGCCGACAAATACGGTGCCGGTGTTGAGGCCGATGCCGATGCGTACGGGAATATGGGGACGGCCGGCCGCCTCTGTTTCCAATTTTATGCCCGCATCGATCTGCGGGATCAGTTCGATCATCGCGAGCGCCGCGCGGCAGGCGTTGTTGGCATGGCCGGGCACATCGAGCGGCGCGTTCCAGAAGGCCATCAATCCGTCGCCGATATATTTGTCGACGGTGCCGCCGGATTTCAGCACTTCCGCCGTCATTGGCGTGTGCAGCGCGTTGAGGAAACGCACCACGCCCTCGGCTTCCATGGTCTCGGACCGTTCGGTGAAGCCGCGCACGTCGGAGAACAGGATCGTGACCTCGCGGGTTTCGCCGCCGAGCGCCAGTTGCGAAGGGTCGGCAGCGATGCGTTCCACCATGGCTGGTGCGAGATAGCGCGAGAAAGCGCCGCGCACGAAACGCTTTTCGCGCTCGCTGCGCCTGAAAACGCCGATCGTGGCAGCGACATAGGTCGCGAGCCATGTCGCGCCGGGGATCAGCGGGTCGATCAGGATCGAAAGGCGCGAGAAAGCCAGCCACGACAGCGCCGCGCCGCCGGCGATGAGAATGGCCGCGGCGGCGGCGGCCGTCAGCGGCGACGTCTTGCGAACGACAAAGATCAGAAGGAGGCCCGCGAACAGGATGGCGAGCGTTTCGGCATAGGGAGCCCAGAGCGGACGCACGAGCGTCGCGCCCGAGACGATATGTTCGAGCGCCTCGGCGTGGATGTCGACACCGGCGACCAGCGGTTCGAGTGGCGTCGCCCGCAGGTCGAACAGGCTTGCGGCGCGCGATCCGATGAGGATGATGCGGCCGTCGATCTCGTCGCGGGGAACCGCGCCCTCGAACACTTTCCATGCAGGAATGGTGCGGCCGGCCTGTGTGCCCGCGTAATGGACGCGCAAGGCGCCATCGTGTTCGACCGGAATTTCGAATTGCCCGATCTTGATGCTGACGACGAAGGTTTGGCCGCCGAAACCGTATTCGCCTGATGCCTGATTGGTCTTGATGATCGGCGTCGCGCTGCCCGGCGGCTGGGCGACGCGCAAGGCTTCTGCGGCGAGGCCCGGGACGATGATCTTCCCGTTCGCCGGTCCGGTGGCAAAGACCAGCGGCACACGGCGGATGATGAGATCCTGATCGGGGACATATTGGATGGCGCCCAGCCCGCTCGTCGCCTCGCGCAGGGCGGGCAGGGGTTGTACGAGCCCGGAAAACTGCCGCAGGGCGGGAACGGGATCGTCTCCCGCCAGCACGAATTGCGTTTTCATTTTCGCGTCGGGCGGCAGGGCCTGTTGCGTGAGGACGACGGCCAGAACGCTATTGGTTGCTGCGAGCGCGTCGCGCAGGGGGTCGGTGTCGAGTTCGCCCTTGAGGCGCAGAGCCTCGGCGAGCGCATTGCGCTCGGGCGATGGCGGCAGTTGCGAGAGGATGGCGCGCTGGGACAGGCGCTCTTCCTCGGCGAGGATGACATCGAAGGCGACGACCGCCGCGCCGTTTTCCGTGAGCTTGCGCGTGAGTTCGGCGAGGCGCGCGCGCGGCCATGGCCATTGCCCCACCTTGGCCAGCGACTCCTCGTCGATATCGACGACGCGCACCGGCAGATCCTTGTGCCATTCGCGCGGCTGCCAGCGCTGGTACTGGTCGAAGACGATGTAGCGGATGCGCTCGACCAGCGCGCTGTTGCTGAGCGCCAGCGCCAGCAACATGCCCAGGGCAATGGGAATGAGCAGGAAAGCGATGGCCGACAGGCGTTTCCAAAAGCTCCGCGCAAGACGAACGGGCAGCGGCGGGCGCTGCTTTTGCGCTGCAGATTCGCCGTGGGGAGCCGGTTGCGCCACGTCCGTTCAGTCGAGTTCGATGCGAATGGGAACGTGGTCGGACGGTTTTTCCCGCGCCCGCATCTCCTTGTCGATGGTCACGCTCTGGAGGCGGTCCGCCGCCTGCGGCGACAGAAGAAGATGGTCGATGCGGATGCCGTTGTTCCGCTGCCATGCGCCGGCCTGATAGTCCCAGAAGGTGTAGAGGCCAGCGTCGTCCGTCACCGTGCGCAGGGCATCGGCAAATCCGAGATTCAAAAGCGAGCGGAACTGCGCGCGCGTCTGCGGCAGGAACAATGCATCCTTTTCCCAGGCCGCGGGGTCCTTGGCGTCGCGGGGCTCGGGAATGACGTTGTAGTCCCCGGCGAGCACCAACGATTCCTCCAGTTCGAGAAGGCCCTTCGCATGGGCGCGCAAACGCTCCATCCACGCAAGCTTGTAGGTGTATTTTTCGGTCCCGGTCGGATTGCCGTTCGGTAGATAGATCGAGGCGATGCGCACGACGCCGTGTTCGTCCGGAACTTCCGCCTCGATGTAGCGCGATTGGGTATCGCTGTCGTCGCCCGGCAGGCCGCGCATCACTTCGATGGGGCGTTTGGAGAGAATGGCGACGCCGTTAAAGGTCTTCTGGCCGTGAACGGCGGCGTTGTAGCCTTCGGCTGCGACGGCGGCGAGGGGGAAGTCCTTCTCCTCGCACTTCAATTCCTGAAGGCAGAGCACATCCGGCGATACTTCGCGCAGATACCAGACGAGATGGTCGAGCCGCTGGCGGACGGAATTGACGTTCCATGTGGCGATGCGCAAGGCGGGCTCCGAAAAGGTCGAGACTCAAGACCACACAATAGCAGTAGCCTTCAGGTGTATCAGCCCCAGCGGCGATGCGCCCACATCCATTGTTCCGGCCGCTCGCGGATGAATTCCTCGAAGACCGCATTGAGCGCGGCCGTTGCGGCGGCCACATCGGCGTCGCGGTCTTCGGTCCGGGCGACGGGGATGACCCGCAAGGCGACTTCGAAGCGCACGTTCTGCCCGCCGGACGGGACGCGGGCGACGCCGCCGGCGACCAGCGGCACGCCTAACGTTCGCGCCGCCAACGCAGGAAATGTCACCGAAGGTGCAGGCCGGCCGAAAAACGGCACGGCGACACCGGATATGTCGCGCAGATCGCCCATGGTCGCGAAAGAGCCGCCGTTGCGGACGAGCGCAAGCACCTGCCGCGCCGCGCCGGAATTCTTCCGCATGAGCCCGCCGGGGTAAAAGGGCTCGCGCAGACTGCGGACGTAATTTTCGACCAGCGGGTTCTTGACGCGCTGATAGACGCCGGCTGCGCGTGCGCCGGCCAGCGACAGGGCGATGGCCGCCGCCTCCCAGTTGCCGAAATGCGGCGCGACGGCGATGAAGCGGCGGTCGGGCGGGAGGACATTTTCCGGTTCCGATCCCGCGGCGAAGGACACGCGTCCCGCTTTTGCGATCGTGTCGAGATGAAAACTCTCGGCGAAAACGCGCCCGAGATTTTCCCACATGCCCAGCGCGATCTGCTCGTGTTCCTCGAACTTCTTCTCGGGGAAAGCGATGGCGATGTGATCGAGCGCGCGGCGATGGCGGCTGAGCCACGGCGCGACGCGCCGCCAGCCCGCGCCTGACAGGCGCGAAGCCGTCTCCAGCGGCAGCGCACGGATCAGCGCCGCCGTCGCGCGAAACGCGATATATTCGATCCAATGCCTGAAGGAAGCCAATGTCGCCCGCCTTTTGGCGTTGCGTGCCGGGCAGGGGGCAGGGAGTCAAGGGCGCAGCGGGATGCAGCGTTCGGTTATTTTGACTGTCTCGATTGTTTCGAGTATTATCGCCGCCATGCGAAAAGCCGGAGAAAAGCGTTCAGTTCGCAATGCTGCGGGCGCGAAGTCCGACGCAGGAGCCGATGCGGCGCGGGCCGCGGCGGAAGTCTTGCATCTGCTTCCAGCCGCCGCCAATGGGCTCGCGCTCGTGGTCGGTACTGCGGGCAAGAAACAGGCGCGGATCGAAATTCCGGTCGCTGCCCTGCCGGGCATTCGCCGTGCGCTCGAACAGGTAGCGCGCCAGCCCGGGGCGGCTTTGGATATGACCACCCAGCAAGCCGCGGACCTGCTCGGCGTATCACGGCCGCATGTCGTCAAACTGCTGAAGGACGGCAAACTCGCGTATCGCAAGGTCGGCTCGCATCGCAGGCTGAGGCGCGCGGATGTCGAGGCCTTCAGGAAGGCCAGCATCGTCGAGCGGACGCAGGCGCTTGATGAACTTGCGGAGCTGTCGCAGGATATGCGCCTTTACGATCTTTAATCGTCGACCTTCGCTTGATTGTATTTCTCGACGCCAACGTCTTGTTTGCGGCTGCGCTGCGTGACTTGCTCATGCAACTCGCAGTCGCGGGCGTGTTTGCGCCGAAATGGAGCGAGCTCATTGAAGACGAATGGTTGAGAAACCTGTTGGCCGTGCGCCCCGATCTGAACTCGGCATCGCTCGCACGCACGCGCGATCTGATGCGAATTGCTGCGCCGGATTGTCTTGTCGCACCGGACGAGGCATTGGTCAGCAGCATAGAGCTTCCGGATCGAGACGACCGCCACGTTCTTGCAGCGGCCATGACCTGCAAGGCGGATGTGTTGCTGACATTCAACCTGCGGGACTTTCCCGCAGGATGTCTGCCGGAGGGCTCGCCGGAAATCCTGCATCCCGACGCATTTCTCAGGCGCCTCGCGGAGCGGGATGGATCGATCCTTCTTGCAGCTTGCGAAACATGCCGTTCGCGGTTGCGCAACCCCGCGCTCACCGCCGCTGAATATGTGGCCGCGCTTGTGCGCAACGGATTGCCTATCACCAGCAGCTACGTCGAAAACCATATTTGCGACGAATAAGCCATATCACGCCCACCGGCTCCTGGGCCGCTTCAGTTCCATGTGATCGCGCAGCGTCGCGCCTTCGTAGCCGACGCGAATAAGGCCGCGGTTCTGCAATTCCGGTACAAGCGTCTCGGCGATCTCGTCGAGATTGCCGGGCATGGTCGAGGGTTGCATGATGAAACCGTCGCAGGCGTGCGCGTGAAACCATTGCGCCATGGTGTCGGCGATCTCGACGGGCGTTCCGCGCAAGGTGAGCTTGCCGTGCGAGCCGGCGAGCTTCATGTAGATGCCGCGGATCGTCAGGTTCTCGCGTTCCGCCATCGCCTTGACGCTGTTGGCGATGCCGGCTTTGGAGCGCGTCTTGCTCTCGCGGTCGGGAAGTTTGTCGTCGACATCGCAATCGCTGAGATCGAGGCCGAGCAGAGTGCCGACATATTCACGCCCGACGACGGGATGGATGAGTTCGGCGAGTTCGCGCTCCCTGTCTCGCGCCTCTGCCGCTGTCTTGCCGCAGAAAATCGTCAGGCCCGGCAGGATGCGCAATTCGTCCGGCGCGCGATCATATTTCGCCATGCGCTTCTTGATGTCGCTGTAATGCGCCTGCGAGCGCTCGATGGTGAGTTCGCCCGAAAAGACGCCTTCTGCGGTCGCCGCCGCGAGTTCGCGTCCGGCCTCCGATATTCCCGCCTGAAAGATGACCGGATGGCCCTGTGGCGGGCGCGGCACGTTGAGCGGCCCGCGCACCTTGAAGTATTTCCCGACGTGATTGAGTCTGTGCATCTTCTGCGGATCGAAGAAGCGCCCGCCCGCGCGATCGTAGAGAAAGGCGTCGTCGTCCCAGCTGTCCCAGAGCCCCTTGACGACCTCGACGAATTCCTGCGCGCGCAGATAGCGCTCGTCGTGTTCGTAATGCTCGTCGCGTCCGAAGTTGAGGGCTTCGGCATCGTTGCCTGACGTCACGACATTCCAGCCGGCGCGTCCGGCGCTGAGATGATCGAGCGAAGCGAAGCGCCGCGCGATATTGTAGGGCTCGTTATAGCTCGTGGTCTGCGTCGCCACGAGGCCGATGCGCTCGGTCGCCGTCGCGAGCGAGGCGAGCAAGGTCGTCGGTTCGAAATAGGCCGTATATTGCGAGGAGCGGTGCAGCGAGTCGATATGTGCCTCGCGCGTCGCGGCGCTGTCGGCGTAGAAGAGGAAATCGAACCCCGCGCGTTCCGCCGTCTGCGCGCAGGCGACATAGTGTTTGAGATTGATGCCCGCGTCCGGCTGGGAGTCGGGCGAGCGCCAGGCGGCGATGTGATGGCCCGTGTTCTTGAAGAACGCGCCGATGTGCATCTTTTCTTTTCTCTGATCCATCGGGCTCCGCCCTTGATGTCCGGCTGCCACGCAGCGCGCCGGATCGTTCTTGCTTTTGCGTTCAGTGTTTCCGCCCGCGCCGCGCCGGTCAAGGCGGCTGATCGGCCATGCTCCGGTCACGTTGACACAGGGGGAGGGCGCTCATATCGCTGGCGCGCCGGCGGAGGGCCCGCGCGGCGCAGAGGGCGCAGTGCAGAAGCTCAGGCCGCTCATATTGCCGGTGACGGCTTTTGCCGCGCTGATGTCGCTCGGCACGATTGCGCCGGCGCTCGACAGCGTCTTGTCGCTGGCGCTGCCGTTCTTCGGGCTGATCCTGCTCGGCTATGTGTGCGGCAAGCTGATCGACATCCCCGAAGCGGGCCTTGCGTGGATGAACGCCTTCATCATCTACGTTGCGCTGCCCGCGCTGTTCTTCAATCTCGTGCATGTGACGCCGATCGAGCAACTCGCGAACTGGCGCTTCATCCTTATCACCACGGCCTGCACGGCGCTCGCCTTCACGCTCGCCTTTGCGCTTGGCTGGTTCGTCACCGGCCGCATCGACCAGGCGACGATACAGGGCGTTGCGGGCGGCTATTCCAACGTCGGCTACATGGGGCCGGGTCTCACGCTCGCGACTTTCGGCCCGCCGTCCGTCGTGCCGACGGCGCTGATCTTCGTCTTCGACTCGACCTTCTTCTTCACCATCGTGCCCGTGATGATGGCCTTTGCCGGCGCGCGCATCATGTCCATGGGCCATACGCTGAAGCTGGTGGCGTGGCGCGTCTGCACGCATCCCTTCAACATCGCGACGGCGCTCGGGGTGCTGGCCGCCGCCGTGCATTTTCAGCCGCCGGCGGCGGCGGCCAAGATGTTGACGATCCTGCAAGGCGCAGCTGCGCCCTGCGCGCTGTTCGTGATGGGCGTGACCGTGGCGCAGCGGCCGTTGCAACGCATCAGTGCGGAAATGCCGGCGCTGCTCCTGCTGAAACTCGTGCTGCATCCCCTCAGCGTCTGGATCGCACTTTCGAGTCTTGGCGATTTCGGTTCGGTCTGGACGATGACCGCCGTGCTGATGGCGGCATTGCCGCCCGCGCTCAACGTCTTCGTGATGGCGAATCAGTACGGCGTCTATGTGCAGCAGGCCTCGGGCATTATCCTGATCGGCACAATCGTTTCAGTCGTGACTGTCACGGCGCTGCTCTATCTCATCACTGCGGGCAGCGTGTCCTACCGGTTGTTCAATTGATTTTCAGTCTGCCTCATCATTGAAGGCACATTGCCTTGCGGCATGATGCCTTCGCGCATGGCGAGGCGGCGGAGCGGCTTCACATTGGCGAGCAGGCGCAGGCCCGCGCCGCGCGCGAAATCAACCGGCAGGATCGGCGTCAGCAGGGAGCGGTTGAGCATGTCCACTCCGTATGTACGCGAGGAGATGTCTGTCCGGCGCAGGCGCGCGAAGGCGTCAAGCACGGATGGGTCGCCGGGATCGTCCGCGCCGTATTTTTCGATGCAGTCACGCAGATGCGCTACATCGCGCAAGCCGAGATTGAGCCCCTGCGCGCCGATGGGGGGGAAGGCATGGGCGGCTTCGCCGGCGAGCGCGAGGCGGGGCGCTGCAAAGTCGCGGGCGATCAGCCCTTCCATCGGCACGAAGCCGGGACCGCGCTCGAGCGTCATCGCGCCCAGAATGTGATGCGCCGCCTTTTCGATTTCGCGGGTCAGTGTTTCGAGATCGAGCCTTTCGCGCCGCTTGGCCTCGCGCGGATGCATCACCCAGACGAGGCTGGAACGGTGGCCCCGGTCGCTTCCATTCGGCAGCGGCACGAATGTGCAGGGGCCTTCGCGCGTATGGAATTCGGTCGAGACTTCCTCGTGCGAGATCGTGTGTTTGAGGATCGCGGTCAGCGCCGTCTGCGGATAGGACCATGTTTGCGCGGCGATATGCGCGCTCTCGCGCGCCAGCGATTTCATGCCGTCGCAGGCGACGAGCAACCTGCCGGAAATGTCTTCGCCTCCCGCGAGCCGCATCGTGACGGCGTCCGCGGCGAAGGCATAACTTTCGGCGAAGGCTGCGATGTGGCGGATGCGCGGATTGTTGAGCGCGGCCTCGGCGAGCAGACCGAGCAGAATGCCGTTCTCGATATTCCAGCCGAAGGCGTCGAGGCCGATCTCGCCGGCGTCGAATTCGGCGGGGCTGCCACGAAAGAGCGATCCGGTATCGTCGACGATGCGCATGACGCGCAGGGGCGCGCCCTTCGCCTCGATCCTTTCGCGCAAGCCCAGCGCGCCGAAGAAGCGCATGGAGCCGTCGAGCAGAGCAACGGTGCGTGTCGTCGCTCGCAGGTCGATGGGACCGGCGAGGATAACCTGCCGTCCAGCCTGCGCCAATGCCAGCGCCGCCGCGAGCCCCGCAAGGCCCGCGCCGGCGACGATGATTTCGTCCTTTGCGTTCATGCGCCCAATCTATGGCCCGCATCGCCCGAAAGCGAGGGGACCATTGCGCGCGGAGGCGTCAGGCTTCCTTGTAGCCGAGCTCCTGAACGCCCTGACCCGCGCCGTAATAGCGATAGGGCAGGAACTTGCCGGACATGGTGATCTTGACGCGGTCGCCGTTGGCGTGCGGCAGGCGCTCCATCACGAAGTCGAAGTCGATGGCCGACATGATGCCATCGCCGAATTCTTCCTCGATCAGGGCCTTCCAGGCCGGGCCATTGATCATCACGAGTTCGTAGAAGCGATAGATCAGCGGATCGGTCGGCGGCATCTGTGTGCCGCGCAAGGGCACTTCGTTGAGCATCTTCTGCTCCTCGGCGCTGAGGCCGAAGAGTTTGGCGGCATTGGCCGCGAGCGGCTTGACCAGTTTCATCTGGCCGAGCAAAGCGCCGACGACGAGCACCGGCGACAGCGGCCCGATCTCCTTGCAGATATAATCCCAGGTCCAGCCCTTCTCGCGCTTGATGTCGAGAATCTTTTCCGTGAGCTGTTCGCGCTTCATCATTCACTCCTCTGGTGTGCTTGGTTGACGGATCGTTTCGTGGTTCAGGCGGCCTTGCGATCGCCGGGGGTGAGCGGCTTGTCGGCACCCGGGCGCACGAGCGGCGGCTTGCGCGGGTCGTAACCCGCGGGAATGTTGTCGCGGAAAATCTTCGAGCCCGTGACGAGGAAGTCGATGAGGTGATTTCGCACCGCATAGTAATCCGGCAGCTTGTGCAGGTTGATGCGGTCGCGGTTGCGCGGCAGCGGGTTTTCGACGATCTCCGCCACCATCGCGCCGGGACCATTTGTCATCAGCACGATCTTGTCTGCGAGGTAGATGGCTTCATCGACATCGTGGGTGATCATGAATGTGGATTGCCCGGTGTCGAGGCAGATGCGGCGCACCTCGTCCTGCAGAGAGCCGCGCGTCAGCGCATCGAGCGCAGAGAAAGGCTCGTCCATCAGCATCATCTTCGGCTCGATGGAGAGGGCGCGTGCGATGCCGACGCGCTGCTTCATGCCGCCGGAGAGTTCGGACGGCCGCTTGTGCAGGCTCGCGCCGAGACCGACGAGTTCGATATATTTCTGCGCGTGGGCGTTGACCTTGTCCTTTTTCCAGTCGCGCCACTTGGACGACACGGCATAGGCGACATTGCCGAGCACCGTGCGCCACGGCAGCAGCGCATGGCTCTGGAAGATCACCGCGCGATCGAGCGATGGGCCTTCGATGGCGTAGCCATCGACGATATTGACGCCATCGTCTGGCAGTTCGAGACCGGCGAGCATATTGAGCACGGTCGTCTTGCCGCATCCGGAATGGCCGATCACGCAGCAGAACTCGCCGCGCTTCATCGAGAACCAGATATTCTCGAAGATCGTCGTTGAGCCGCCGCCGGGCGCAGGGTAACGCCGGGCGATGCCTTCGATGGAGATGAACTTTTCGTTCGCGGCTGTGTCGTTGACTACAAGATTCACGGGCGTCATTCCGGATAGGTGACCATGCGGGCGAACATGGCGAGGATCTGATCAAGGACCATGCCGACGAGCCCGATGACGAGGATGGAGACAATCACGTTGGAGATCGAAAGGTTGTTCCATTCGTTCCAGACGAAGTAGCCGATGCCTGTGCCGCCCACGAGCATTTCGGCGGCGACGATGACGAGCCATGCAATGCCGATGGAAATGCGCATGCCCGTGAAAATCGTCGGCGCGGCCGCGGGAAGAATGATCGTGAAGGCCTTGCGGATCGGCGTCACTTCAAGCGTGCGCGCGACGTTCAGCCATTCCTTGCGCACGCTGGCGACGCCGAAGGCCGTGTTGATCAGCATCGGCCAGACCGAGCAGATGAAGATCACGAAGATCGAGGAGATCGACGAGTCCTTGATCGTGTAAAGCGCAAGCGGCATCCAGGCGAGCGGCGATACCGGCTTCATGATCTGGATGAAGGGATCGAGCGCCTTGCTCATCATCGGCGACATGCCGATGAGAAAGCCGAGCGGAAGCGCGACCAGTACGGCGATGAAATAACCCGTCATCACACGCGCGATGGAATAGGCGAGCTGAATGCCGATGCCCTTGTCGTTGGGGCCGCGATCGTAAAAGGGAGACTTCAGATGCTCCCATATTTTCGCGGCGACATCGAGCGGGCCGGGCATGGCGGACGTGCCCTTCGTCGCGGTGAGGCCCATGAGCTTGGCGTATTCCGGATCCATCTGCTGCACGGAGCCGGAGCCTTGCGTCGCGAGATGCCAGGCCAGCAGGAAGACACCGAAGATCAGCAACGAGACGATCAGGGCGCGCTGGTTGAGTGAGGTAAGCATGATTTATCCTGCTGCGTCAGGAGTCGCGACGGATCGCAAAACTCTTGAGATAGTCGTCGGCTTTGTCGGGATCGAAGATCTTGCCCATCACCGAGAAGGTTTTGGTTGTGCTCGACGGCGCCACGAGGCCCATTTCCTTCATGACCTTCGTCGTGTCGGTGGCGAGGAAGACCTGACGCGCGACGCCCTTGTAGTCGACATCGCCCTTGATCTGGCCCCAGCGCTTCATCTGGGTGAGAATCCACACGGCAAAGGATTCCCACGGGAAGGGATCGAAATCGACGCGGTCGGGCACGCGTTTGATTTGCCCGAGGCCATCGGCATAGGTGCCGGTGAGAACCTGTTCGACAACGGTCAATGGCTGGTTGAGATAGTTCGGCGGCGCAATGGCCGCTGCAATTTCCTTGCGGTTCTCGGCTTTCGACGCATAGGCGGTTGCTTCGATGATGGCTTTCAGCAGCGCAGCGTAAGTGTTTGGCGCTGATGTCACGAATTCGCGCGAGGCCGCGAAGGCGCAGCAGGGATGACGATCCCATATCTCTTTCGAGAGCATGTGGATGAAGCCGACGCCATCATAGACGGCGCGCTGATTGACGGGATCTGGCGCAAGGAAGCCGTCGATATTGTCGGCGCGCAGGTTGGCGACCATATCTGGCGGCGGCACGGCGCGGATTTGCACGTCCTTGTCGGGATCGAGACCAGCCTCGGCAAGATAGTAGCGCAAGAGATAATTGTGCATTGAATAGTCGAAGGGCACGGCGAATTTCATGCCCTTCCACGTTTTCGGGTCGCGCCTGTCCTTGTGCTTCATCGCCAGCGTGATGGCCTGTCCGTTGATGTTCTCGACGGCGGGCATCGTGTAGGGGATCGGGTTCGAGCCGATGCCCATGGTGATCGCGAGAGGCATGGGCGAAAGCATGTGCGCGGCGTCGTATTCCTTGTTGAGCGTCTTGTCGCGAATGACCGCCCAGCCTGCGGCCTTGTTCACTTCGACGTTGAGGCCGTGCTTTTTATAAAAGCCCATCGGCTCGGCCATGATGATCGGCGTTGCGCAGGTGATGGGGATGAAGCCGACCTTGAGATCGGTTCTTTCGAGTTTGGCAGCCTGTGCGAAGACATCTGTTGCTGCGGCAATGGGGAAGAGTGTCGAAAGCGCTGCCGCCGCCGTTGAGGCGCCTGCAGCGTTCAGGAAGGCGCGGCGTGTCGCATCATGCGGGAAGATCGCGCGCATGACCGCAGCTTCGACAACGCGCCTGTAGGCGCTTTCTTCGCCGGCAGTCGCCGTATCGACGGCTTCGGCGCGAAAGGCGCGCGCATGGTCTTCCTGCGTCGCGTGCTGTCCGCATTCGCAGCCGCGCGACAGGCGCATCTTTCCGTTGAACGGATTGCCAAACATCGACATAGGACCCCTCCGGTTGCTGGTTGTTGCCTCCTAAAGAGCAACCTGCGTGCCAGATGGCGATGCTGCCGAATGAACAGTCACGTTCGTCCCGATAGACGGGAAAAAAGTGCAAGAGAAGCGCTTTTGAGATAAAAATGAACTGCGCGGGCCGACATGATGCCGTCCCGCGCACGTATTTGCCTTTAAATTGTTCAGATAAGTTTCTGTGTCTGCCGTATTTACAGGCAGATGCTCAGCCGTAATTCAGGAAGAGCCGCGCATATGGCTGCTTCAAGGTCTTGATGGCTGCCTTTATATTGGTCACATCGCCTGTCACGACGGCCTGCCGCAGGTCTTCGACGCTCTTGCGCACGGCCGCGAGCGCCGTTTCGTAGTTGCCGTCGCGATCTGCGGGCGGGTTGACGACGATTTCCTGAAGAAGAAATGCGAGGACCGCCGTGTCGTCGCGCAGCGCAGCGACGCCGCGGGCATCGAAGCCGTCGTATTTGCCGAGCAGGATCTTTTCCATCTGCTCGTGATAGGCGTTCATGCGATCGGAAAAGACGACCACGCCGTTGCGGCGGCGCAGGGCGCCAAGTTCGTCGCGGATCTTTTCGAGCGTTTCATGGGCTTCAGCGAGTTTGCCCGAAACGGCTTCCTTGCGGGCCTCGCCGAGGATGTCAGCCACTTTCGCGAGCGTCCCTTTAAATCCCTTGTCGTCGGCATATTGCGGCGGCGGCGTTGCCGACCATTTCGCGGTCAGCGCCTGCCACTTGCCGCCCATGCGGTCGATGGCGGCCTCGCTGGCGGCTTTGTCGTTCGCGTTGGTGCGGAACAGGGCCGCCCGGTAATCGGCGTAGGCGGCGCGCAGTTCGCGCTCGAAATCCTGAACGGGGCCGGCGATAGCGGGCAGGGAAGGGAGGGCAAGGGCAGCGGCGAGCAGGAGGGCATGCCGGCGGGAGATCATGGGGCGGCCTTTCGTCTGGTTGCGACGTGTGAAACAAGAACAGGATGGCAGGCCTTTCATATTCAATCCTTGCTATATATCAATCGCCGCATTGGCGAAGGAAAACGCGATGAAGGCGAGGCTGGCGGCTCTCGGCGTCCATATTCTCACCGCCTCGGGCGCGGCGATCGGTCTGCTGGCGCTGGAGCGGGCGGCCGCCCGGGACTTCCCCGTCATGTTCGGCTGGCTGGCTTTGGCCCTTTTCGTCGATGGCATCGACGGCACGCTGGCGCGCATGGCCAGGGTGCGCGAGCATGCGCCGTGGTTCGACGGCGACACGCTCGATCTCGTCGTCGACTTCCTCACCTATGTGATCGTGCCGGCGGTGGCGATCTGGCAGGCTGGCCTGATGCCGCCGGTCATGGCCGGGGTGGCGCTGCTGACCCTGGCGACGGCCTCGGCGCTCTATTTCGCCGACACGCGCATGAAGACGGCCGATCATTGGTTCCGGGGCTTCCCGGCGATCTGGAACGTGGTGGCGCTCTATCTGCTGGTCTTTCCGCTGCCGTCCTGGGCGGTGTTCGCGATCATCCTGTTTCTCTGCGCGCAGATGTTCGTGCCGCTGGTTTTCGTGCATCCGATGCGGGTCGCGCAATGGCGGGTCTTCACTCACGCCGTCGGCGCGGTCTGGTGCGTCTGCGCGGCGCTGGTGCTTTTCGACGGCATGCGCGGCCCATGGCTCGCCAGGGCGGGCCTGCTGGCGACGGCGCTGTATTTCGTCCTGCTGCCACTGGCGCGGCGGCGGCAATAAACTCAAGCTGAGCGGGATTGATTGTGACAAAGCGATGACCGCAATATGCGGCCGTCAGTATGCAGGGCAGGGGTAAGACGATGAGCAAGGCGGTACGCGTTCACGAGACTGGCGGTCCGGAAGTCATGAAACTCGAGGATATCGAGGTCGGCGATCCCGGCCCCGGCCAGGTCAAACTGCGCCATCGCGCCATCGGCCTCAATTTCATCGACATCTATTTCCGCCAGGGCATGTATCCGCAGCCGCTGCCGTTCACGCCGGGCAACGAGGGCGCGGGCGATATCGTCGCCATCGGCAAGGGCGTGAAGGGTTTCAAGGTCGGCGACCGCGTCGCCTATTGCTCGGCCATCGGCTCTTATTGCGAGGAGCGCCTCATCGACGTGAAGACGCTCGTCAAGCTGCCCAAGGAGATCAGCTACGAACAGGGCGCGGCGATGATGCTGAAAGGCCTCACGGCGCAATATCTCCTGCGCCAGACCTATAAGGTGAAGAAGGGCGACACGATCCTCGTGCATGCGGCGGCTGGCGGCGTCGGCCTGTTGTTGTGCCAGTGGGGCAAGGCGCTCGGCGCAACCGTCATCGGCACTGTGGGATCGCCTGAAAAAGCGGCCATCGCGAAAAAGGCCGGCGCAAAACATACGATCGACTACAGCAAGGAAGATTTCGTCTCGCGCGTCGCCGAGATCACCAAGGGCAGGAAATGCGATGTCGTCTATGACGGCGTCGGCAAGGCCACGTTCCCCGGATCGCTCGATTGCCTGCGTCCCTTCGGCATGTTCGCGTCCTTCGGTTCGGCGTCCGGTCCCATCGACGCCTTCAACATCGGCATCCTCTCGACGAAGGGTTCGCTCTTCGCGACGCGTCCGACGCTGTTCACTTTCGCCGCCGACAGAAAGCTCTTCGACAAGATGGCGAAGGATCTGTTCCGCGTCGTTGCCTCGGGCAAGGTCAAGATCAAGATCAACCAGCGCTTTGCGCTGTCCGATGTCGTGATGGCGCATCAGGCGTTGTCGAACCGCAACACGACGGGCGCGACGATCATCGTGCCGTAAAATTTATGTGACTTGAGACGCCCGTATTTTCGCGCGGCGGTGTTGCGATTGTGCAACCACAAGCGCGATCGGAGACGCTATGTAGCGCGCGTTGCGAGAGAGGGCACCTCCCGTCCTCGTCGATCGCTACCAACTCATGAAGCCCGGCTGTGCGTCCTTCGGACCGGCCGGGCTTTCTTTATGGATCAGCCGCAGACATCGATCAGCTTGCGATTGACCCAGCCGGTCACCTTGCGCGCGGATTCGCCTTTTGCGATGCGGTCGCCCGCGGGCCAGTAGATCACTTTTTCCCAACCGCCGCGGCGCTCGCCGGCGAGTTGCACTTCGTCGCTCGCCTTCATGCGCGCGATCAGTTTGCCGGCAGGCTCGGGGGATCCGCGCAACGCCACGAAGCCATCGCGCGTCTTCGCCACTTCGCAGAATTCGGTTGCGAAGGATGGCGTCGCGGCAATGAGTGAAATGACGATAACAGAGGAGGCGATGGCAAGCGGCGCGCGCATGTATATCTCCCGACGATCAAGACGATGGAACGACTATCCCTGCAACTGCGCCGGCTTGCAACGCACGAAATCCTCGGGTCTGCCGGGGCCATTGCGTATGAAGAGCGTGTCTTTGCCTTGCAGGCGCAATTCGAGGCTGGCGCGTCGCGTGCCGCGTTTGCCTTCCTCGCGGTTCACGCCTTCGACGCGAAACCAGCCTTCCTTCTGGCTGGCGATGCGCGAGATCGTCAGCGTGTTGTCGGCGAACTGAACCTGTTTCGGCGTAACGTGCAGGCGGCCATCGCTCTGGATGTCCGTGCAGTCGACCTCCTCGCGGCCCCACGAGCCCAGCATTTCCGCAGGCAGTGCAGCGGGCGGCGGCGTGCGCGTTTGCGCCGTGATCGGCGCGGATGCGGCAGTGCAGACGATCAGGGCGAAAGCAGCGATCCCGCGCCGGAAGAACATTTATGCTAACCCGCTGTTCCGTGCAGATCGTAAGCGTCCGCGCGCTCGATCTTCACGCTGACGATATCGCCTGCTCTTAATGGCCGTCGTGAGGCGACATAGACATTGCCGTCGATCTCGGGCGCATCGGCTTTGGAGCGGCCTTTTGCTATCGTCGTACCGGGTTCGTCGATGATGACCTGAAGGCGTTTGCCGACCTTGTTGCGCAGTATGCGCGCGCTGATCTCCTGCTGAGTCTCCATCAGCTTCTTGTAGCGGCGCTCCTTCACCTCGTCTGGCACGAGCGGAAGTCCCAGCGATTCGGACACGGCGCCGGCCACCGGCTCGTATTTGAACGCGCCGGCGCGCTCGATCTTCGCCTCGCGCAGCCAGTCGAGCAGGAATTCGAAATCCTCTTCCGTCTCGCCGGGAAAGCCGACGATGAAGGTCGAGCGCAGGGTGAGATCGGGGCAGGCAGCGCGCCATTTCAGGATGCGATCGAGCGTGCGCTCGTGATCGGCGGGGCGCTTCATGGCTTTCAGCACGGAGGGGCTCGCGTGCTGGAAGGGAATGTCGAGATAGGGCAGCACCGCGCCGTCCGCCATCAACTCAATGACGTCGTCCACATGCGGATAGGGATAGACGTAGTGCAGGCGCACCCAGGCGCCGAGCGAACCGAGTTCGCGCGCGAGGTCGAGAAAACGGGTGCGCACGATGCGGTCGTGGAATTGCGATTCGGCATAACGCGAATCGATGCCGTAAGCTGATGTATCCTGCGAAATGACCAGCAATTCCTTCACGCCGGCCTTCACCAGCTTTTCGGCCTCGCGCAAGACATCGCCGGCCGGGCGCGAGACGAGCTTTCCGCGCAATTTCGGGATGATGCAGAAGGTGCAGGTGTTGTTGCAGCCCTCGGAAATCTTGAGATAGGCGTAGTGCCTCGGCGTCAGCTTGACGCCCTGTTCGGGCACAAGGTCGATAAAGGGATCGTGCGCGGGCGGCACCGCCCTGTGAACGGCGTCCATGACGCTGTCGTAGGCCTGCGGTCCCGTGATCGACAGCAGGTTCGGATATTCTTTCGTGATGGCGTCGGGCTCCGCGCCCATGCAGCCGGTGACGATGACCTTGCCGTTTTCCTTGAGCGCCGCGCCGATGGCTTCGAGCGATTCGGCCTTGGCCGAATCGAGAAAGCCGCAGGTGTTGACGATGACGGCGTCCGCGCCCGTATGGCTGCGCGTGATCTCATAGCCCTCGGCGCGCAGGCGCGTGATGATTCGCTCGGAATCGACGAGCGCCTTCGGGCAGCCCAGCGACACGAAGGAAATCGAGGGGGCAGGGCGGGCAGAGACGGGCTGATGGGACGCTGATGGATCTGACATGAAGGCCGATTGCCACGGGAGCATGCGAACAGGCAACAAAAAAGCCCGAGCGAACCCGGGCTTTTCCGATGATTGCGAGCCGAAGGTCCGGATATCTCAGTACTTGGCGACGACCGGGCCGGTAACGCTGCCAAACTGGTAATCCAGCGTCAGCTTTACAACGTGATCGCGCTTGCTGGACCGAATCAAGTCGTTTGGAGCGCCGTTATTTTGAAGCCTGAAGGTGTGGTTGCCGAAATCGACGTAGTTATACTGCGCACCGAGGATCCAATTCGAAGTGAGCTTGTAGTTAATGCCCGCACCGATCGTCCAACCAAGGCGGGTTTCGCTGGCCCCGTCGTCGTTAAAGTTGGAGACTGTCGTCAGACGAATTTTATGCTGGCCAACAGCCAGACCACCTTGCGCAAAAACCAGGAAGCGGTCGAAGGCCACGCCGATACGTCCTTGGACGAGACCAAACCACGCCTGGCGCATCGAAAACCATTCACCCGGGAAAAAGGGACTGGCAATGGTCCTGCGCACGTTGGCTCCAGAGACCGAAAGATCGATGCCGGCCACGAGCGTACCGAACTGCTGCATATACCCTGCCTGCAAACCGCCAATGGAGCCGGTATGGGAGAGCGCAGCGCGGGCTCCGTTAAACCCCGCCCAAACACCCGCGCCCACGGCGCCGTTGGTGAAATTCCAACGGTCACGCGCGTCCATGCCGCCGACATGGACGCCTACGTAGAAACCGGTCCAGTTCATCGCCACCAACACTGGAGCAGGGGCAACGGCCGGGCCGCGGTCTGGGAGGTCGGCCGCGAAGGCGCTGGAAGAGAGAAAGGCGGCTGCCGCAACAAGCGAGCGGAAAGTTTTACGCATTCTTTTGCCATTGCTTAAATGTTGCCGCCGACATCTTTAGGCTGGACCTTGATCAAGCAAGAGCGGCCCTTGTCGAATCCGGCGCTATTCCGAACAAGTGATGCAATCCTGCAACGCCCCAAAAGGACGCTACGTGCAGGCAACAAAAAAGCCCGGGCGAACCCGGGCTTTTCCGATGAGTGCGAGCCGAAGGCCCGGATATCTCAGTACTTGGCGACGACCGGGCCGGCCGGGCCACCGAACAAATAGCTCAGGCCGACGCGAACCGAATGATCCTTGTAGTCGTACTGAAGGCTGCCATCGAAGGCCGGAGCCGTATTGTAACGGTGGTTGCCGAGATCGCGATAGCGGTATTCGGCGCGGGCCGTCCAGTTGTTGGTGATCGCGTATTCCAGACCGCCGCCGATCGTCCAGCCGGCTGCCGTGTGGCTGCTGCGCACGGTCGTGTTGGCGCCGAAATTGAGGACCGAATCGTTCACTTCGGCAAAGGCAACACCACCAGTGACGTAAAGGAGCGCGCGGTTGAAAGCCACACCGACGCGAGCACGCAACGATCCCTGCCAGTCGGACGAAGTGCGATAACGGTCGCCGTTAGCGAAGGTGAACGAGCCGCGAGCGCCTGTCGCCTCGATATCGCCCTCGATGCCGAGGACGAGCGAACCGATCTGATGGTTATAACCCGCGTGCAGGCCACCGAAGAAGCCATCGGGACTGGTGTTGCGATTGCTGGAGAAAGGGAAGATCACGCCAGCGAGGTCGCGGAAATCGTGAGTGCTTTCACCCCAGCTGTAGCCGATCTGGGCGCCGATATAGAAGCCCGTCCAGTTCATCCCCACGAAGATGGGAGCCGGGGCGACGGCCGGGCCGCGGACGGGAAGGTCGGCGGCGAAGGCGCCGGAAGAGAGAACGGCTGCAGCCGCAACAGTCGAGAGGAAAAGCTTACGCATGTTTTTTTGCTCCAGTTTCAAAACCGATGCGATTTTATACTTTCCAAGCTGCACAAAAAAAAGCGGTAAAGCGGGGCGGCGAATTCATTTTCGTCACGTGATGCAAATCGGCAACGAACCGTTAATCGGGGCCGAAGATTCGTGGTGAACGAAGTGTTTTGTTCACGAAATGTTTGCATTCAGACTTGGGCTGGGGCACAATCGAAAGGCTGAGCGTGGTTGGCGTTCGCATAGGGCCTTTCAAGGGAGTTTATCATGCGTGGTATCGTTTGGACGCTGGCGATGGCCGGCCTGGCAGGCACATTCGTTATGGTCGGGGCTGGCGCGGCAGCCGCCAAGGACGTCGAAATCAGGCGTACCCTTAAGGCAGGCGAGGCGGCTGAATTGCTGCAGCATTCTTCCATGCGCGGCGAATGCGAGAGCAAGGTTCCCAAGATTCGCATTCTCGATCAGCCGCGAAACGGCACGACAGCGGTCAGGGAAGGCGAGCGCAAATTCGAGCGCGGCACCGGCAATTTCGCCAAGTGCGACGGCAAAATCGGGGTTGCGGGCCGCGTCGTCTATACGCCGAAATCCGGCTTCGAGGGCGCCGACAAGTTCCGCTACGAGGTCACGTTCGATTCGGGGACTGTGACCACCTATGCTGTGAGCCTGCGCGTGGGGCGGCAGGATCAGTCCGGCTGGACCAAGCCGAAGCAGTAACCCGCGACTACAGACACCTTGGACGAAAACGGCAAGGGCGGGATTTCTCCCGCCCTCGTGAATTCCAAGTCGTGATTTCTAAATCTCGATCGGCCGTCAGAAAAGGCCGAGCGGATCGGGGCTCGCAACCAGCAAGCTGCCGGGGATGATATCGTTGGTCTGCGCCGCGGCGGACGTATCGAAGGCGAGGGCGGCGGAAACCGCCGGTGGTTTGGACGCGACAACCGGATCGGAAACGCCAAGCGCTGCCGCCATTGCAGCGAGTATTTCGGCCTTGGTCAGGGGGGCGGTAGCCGGGGCCGGGGTGCCCGGCACAACAACGTCCTTGGGTGAGCCGGCCGGCGGCGGCGTACCAGTGCCCGTTTCGCCGCCTGGCGTCTGTGGACCCGTTCCTTCGGTCGTGGTTGACCCTGATCCGCCCGGAAACTGCGGATTTGTTCCCTCCGGCGTCGACGGACCCGTGCCGCCCGGCGTCTGAGGGCCTGTTCCCTCGGGAGATGGATTGTCGCCCGAGCCCGGCGATGTTCCGGAGCCCGGCGTCTGCGGACCCGTTCCCCCCGGATACGTAGACTCCACATCCCACAGCAGCGTGTCGAAACCTGCCTGTTTGTCGAAGGCGGTGCTGATCGATGTCGAGGAATAAAGCAGATCGTCGAGGGTTTGCGATGCCGCCTGATAAACAAAGGACTGGCCGGCAAAACCTTCCAGAGAGGGATCGCCCGGGGCGCCGGAAATGAGGCCATCAGCCTCGCCCGGATCGAACTGGCCGGCGAGGTTCGTCGCCGATCGGAAAATGTTGGCGTTGCTCACGTCTGTTACCTATCGATTTTTTTTCGAATTACACTGAGACTACGACAAGTAGATTACAAACGTAAAGGCCAGGTTTGCGTGAGAGCGCACACAGCCCGGCCGGTCGCCTCAACCGCAATCGGCCTTGCCGCATTTGCGGATGTTGTCGATCTTGCCCTGCAGGGTCTGCAGGCCGACCGCGCCGACGACGACCTCGTCGCCGACGACATAGGATGGCGTGCCCGTCAGGCTCAGCGCATCGGCGATCTGCATCACCTCCTGCAGGCCGGAGCGCACGGCCTCGCCGTTCATGGCGGCCTCGAGTTTTTCCATATCGGCGCCGCTGGCTTTCGCCGCCGCGAGCGCCTGAGCCCGTCCGACCTGTCCGCGCGCCGTCATCAGGCGCTGGTGGAAGGCGAGATATTTCTCGCCGTCGAACTGCAGATGGAGGGCGGAAGCGACCTGCGCCGCCTCGACGGAGCCGGGCCCTAGAACTGGAAATTCCTTAAGAACCATGCGGACATCCGGGTTTTTCTTGATGATTTCCATCATATCGGCCATGGCCCGCTTGCAGTAGCCGCAGTTGTAATCGAAGAACTCGACGATCTGGACTTTCCCGTTGGGATTGCCGAGCACGACCTGCGCTTTCGACTGAAAGAGTTTCGGCGACAGATCCGCGACGGCCTTGGAGCGCTGCGCGGCTTCGTCCGCCTTGGCGCGCTTCTCCATTTCGGTCAGCGCCTCGCGCAATACGTCCGGATTCTTGATCAGGTAGTCCTTGATGATCGACTGGATTTCCGTGCGCTGCGCCGGCGTGAAGGCGTTCTGCGCCGAAGCCGGGGCGGCGATCAGGGCGGCCGCAAGGGGGAGGGCGAGCGCTGCCTGGCGCAGGAAGGATTTCATAAAGGTCATATTCGTCTCCGGCCGCCGTCTCCGGCGAAATTCGCATAACTCGAACCGCATATACCGTGGATTGGTTTACAGGTCGAAGCCCCCGATTACACGAGTGCGTGACGGCGCTCACTCTTTCGGCGGGCGGTAGTTCAGGATGTCGTCGGCCTTCAGCCAGCCGGGCGTGCCCTGCTGGAACTGCTTCTGCGCCCGGCTCGCCTGCGTGCGCGCCTCGACATAACGGCCCGCCAGAAACAGGGCCTGCGCGGCGCTGAGCTGCGCCATCGCGGGGTCGCCCTTCCGCTCGTAGGCCATGGCCAGATACTGGAAAGCGTCGCCGTTCTCGTGTTCCTGCTGGGTGACGCGGGTCAGGATCGGAATGGCTTCCGCCGCCGATTGCGGATTGCCGGTCGCAACCAGCGCGTGGCCGAGCATGACGCGAATCGGTGCGGCGGACGGGGCGAGCGCGACGGCCTGTTTCAGCGGCGCGATCGCCTGGCCCGCGCGTCCGGCCTCCAGCAGGGTCTGGCCTTTCAATTCGTGAAAATAGGGATTCTTGGGTTGCGCCTTGATCAGCATGTCGATCTGGACGATCGCCTCGTTGACTCGGCCGAAGCGATAGGCGGCGATGGCGCGCGCATACCGGGCCGCCATGGAATTGTCGGAGATCGGATAGCGCCTGTTGGTCTCGTTGGCGTCGGCCAGAAAGCCGACGAGCTTGGCGCGCACGAGATCGTGCCGCGCCTGGCGCGCCGGGGGATCCTTCACTGAAAAAGCCGGGCTCTGCCGCGCGGCTGTCGACAGAAACGACATGCGCTCGGTCGGCAGCGGATGAGAGAGCAGATAGGGGTCGATGCGGCTCGATGCGAACAGCGCCTGCCGGTTGAAGCGCTCGAGGGTCGTCAGCAGACCTGCCGCCGACTGGTTCGTCGCGGAAAGATATTTGACCGCCGCGATATCGGCCGCCTGTTCCTCGCCGCGCTGATAGGCGAGCAGCGAGCGGCGGATGATTTCCTGCGGGCCCAGCATGATTCCGGCGGGGGCGGCGCCTTCCATGCCGACCTGCCGGTTGCGCGCCGTACCCGCCAGCGCTCCGGCCGACAGCAGCATGCCCGCGACGGCCATGATCGCGGCGCGGTCGAGCGCCATGCGCTGGCGCGCCAGATGGCCGCCCGCGATATGCGCGATTTCATGGGCGAGAACGCCGATGATCTCGTTCGGCGTTTCCGTCTCCATCAACGCGCCGACGTTGATGAAGATGTTGCGTCCCTCGGCGACGAAAGCGTTGAAGGTGCGGTCGCTGACGAGATAAATCTTGGTCGCGCCGGCGTTCACCTTTGCCGCGCCCAGGAGCGGCGTTGCATAGTCGCGCACCAACTGCTCGATTTCGGCATCGCGAATGAGCCCGGGCGGACGTCCCTGGGCCAGCGCGGGCGAAAGAGTCTGAACGGCGAAAGACGCAGCAACCAGCACGGCCGAAATGGCTCTCATGCGCGCGGCAACTGGCTTCGCGCAGCGGCTCTTGCTAGAGCCTGCGGCCAGCGGGAAGAAACCTGTGCGTGCCGACGCCATTCTCGATCCTGCTTTCGTGCGCATCATGAAACCGGAAACATCAGGGTCAGGCAATATGGCGGCAGCGGGGCAGAGCGCAACTGGGCAAGGCAGCAGCCTCCTCACGCCGGCGAAGCGGAGCGCCGTTGCGCCGTTTCTCGCGATGGACGTGTTCAAGAAGGCCGCCGATCTCATGCTCGCGGGCAAGGATATCGTGCGCATGGAAGCGGGCGAGCCCGGAGCGCCGGCGCCGCGCCGCGTGCGCGAAGCGGCGATGCGCGCGCTGGAGGACGGGCGCATCGGCTATACGCAAACTCTCGGCATTCCCTCGCTGCGCGAGGCCATCGCGCGTCACTACCGGAGCGCCTATGGGGTGACAGTCGATCCCGCCCGCGTCGGCGTGACGACAGGATCGTCGGGCGGTTTCGTGCTGGCCTTTCTGGGCCTCTTCGACGTGGGCGCGCGCGTCGCCATTGCCTCGCCGGGCTATCCTGCCTATCGCAACATTCTCGAAGCCCTCGGCATCGAAGTCGTCACGCTCGAGACGCGCGCAGCGGATCGTCATGTCGTCACCGCTGCCATGATCGAAGAGGCGCATCGCGCGAAAAAGCTCGACGGCGTCTTGCTGATGAGCCCCGCCAATCCCACGGGCACAATGATGAGCGCGGACGCGTTGCGCGATGTATGCGAAACCTGCGACCGCCTCGGCATCACCTTCATATCGGATGAAATCTATCACGGCCTCACTTACGCGTTCGAGGCGCAGACGGCGCTGAAGTTTTCGCAGAATGCCGTGATCGTGAATTCCTTCTCGAAATATTATTGCATGACGGGCTGGCGCATCGGCTGGCTGATCCTGCCCGAAAACATCGTTCGCCCGGTCGAGCGTCTCGCGCAGTCGCTGGCGATTTCCGCGCCGACCCTGTCGCAGATCGCGGCGGAAGCGGCTTTTGCCGCGCGCGAGGAACTCGAAGCCGTCAAGCGCAGCTACGAGATCAGCCGCGCCATGCTGATGGAAGAATTGCCGCGCATCGGCCTCGGCGATTTCCATCCGGTGGACGGCGCTTTCTACGTCTATGTCAACGTCAGCCGCTTCACCAACGACAGCATGGATTTCTGCAAGCGCATGCTGGAGGAAGCGGGCGTTGCCGCGACGCCGGGGCCCGATTTCGACAGGGAGCATGGCGCGAATGCGATGCGCTTGTCTTTCGCGGGAACGCCCGACGATGTGCGCAAGGGGATTGCGCGCCTGAAGGCGTGGCTGCGGTAACAGAGCGCTGTCATCCCGGCCGAGCGAAGCGAGAGCCGGGACCGCTCAGAGATTATTTTCGTTTCGATCACGGATCGCCTACGGCATCCGGGCCGACACCATGATCGTCTTGCGCCTCGCGTCCTATCCGCTAACATCAGCGCAAATATCAGGAGGACAACTTGCCCAAATTCGTCATCGCCGCCGCATTCTCTTTGCTCGCCTCGTCCGCGCTTGCTCAGGATTTCTACGCGGGCAAGCAGATCAGCATGCTCATCGGTTCAGGCGTCGGCGGCGGCTACGATGCCTATGCGCGTCTCGTCGTGCGGCATCTGCCCAAGCACATTCCGGGCAGGCCGAACATCGTCGCGCAGAACATGCCGGCGGCGGGATCGCTCGTCGCCATGAACCTTCTGGCCAATACCGCGCCGCGCGACGGGCTGACCATCGGGGCGGTGCAGACGCATATCGGCGTCGAGCCGATCATGGGCGTCACCGGCCCCGCGTCCAACGCGAAATACGACGGGCGCAAGATGAACTGGCTGGGATCGACGGCGAAGGAATTTCCGGTCGTCGTGATGTGGCACAAGTCGGGCATCACGACTTTCAAACAGCTCATGGAAAAGGAAGTCATCGTCGGCGCGAGCGGCGTTGCGACATCGGACGCGGTCTATGCGCGCGTGATGAACGAACTCATCGGCACGAAATTCCGCCTGATCGACGGCTACAAGGGCAATCCCGAAATGATCCTTGCGACGGAGCAGGGGGAAATGTCGGGCCGCGCCGGCTGGTTTTTATCCAGCCTGATGTCGACGCAAAAAGCGCCGCTCGACGACGGTCGGCTCAAGATCGTCGCGCAGGTCGCACTGGAAAAGCATCCCAACCTGCAGGCCGTGCCGCTCGTCGGCGAATTCCTCGACTCCCCCGAGAAGAAAAGGCTGCTCGATTTCTCGCTGAGCTGGCTGCCGATGGGCCGCCCCTATGTTGCGCCGCCCGACGTGCCGGCCGACCGCGTGAAAATTCTGCGCGAGGCCTTCATGAAGGCGATGAAAGATCCGGAACTTCTGGCGGAAGCGGAGAAGCAGAATCTCGAAATACTGCCGATGTCGGGCGAGGATATTAACGCACTGCTCGACCGGCTCTATGCGACGCCGAAAGAGGTCGTCGATCGCGTGCGCGAGATCATGCTGCCGAAGAAGTGAGCGACAAGGAGTTTTGCATGCCTCTCCTCACACGTCTGATCGAAATCGGAGAGAAACTAGCCGCAAATCGCTATCGGAATGAAACAGATGTACGTGAAGCAATAGTACTTCCTGTACTTAGCGATCTCGGTTGGGATATCTTTGATACAGACCGGGTCCGGCGTGAGTACTCAGTTGGGGGCCGGCGGGTTGATTATGCTCTGTTTACAAATGCAACATCACCGTCGGTTTTTGTAGAAGTTAAAGCTCCAAACGCAGCCAAAGACGGCGACAGGCAACTCTTCGAGTATGCTTTTCACGAAGGTGCTCCCTTTGCCATTTTAGTTGATGGAAGAGAGTGGAGCTTCTATCTGCCAGGTGAACAGGGAAATTACGCGGAACGACGGGTACAGAAAGTTGACATAACCGAACGTGATGCAAGTGATTCCTGCTCTGTCTTTGAAAGGTATCTGCGAGCCGATAGAGTTAAAGATGGAAGTGCTTTGCGCGATGCTAGGGAAGATTACAAGAGTGCGTCGAGATTGAGAGAGGCCGTGACTTATATCCCAAAGGCATGGGGCGAACTTGTAAATGAATCAGACGACCTTCTAATTGATTTAATCGCCGAAAAGGTCGTTTCGCTCGTGGGTTTTAGGCCAGATGATGAACAGGTTGAGGCATTTCTAGCGAAACTTCAAACTGAGAATTTGTCCAAGCCTTCCTCAGCTACGGAGAAGCGCAATAACAGCGCCTCTCTTGAAACGAGTCGTGTCACTCAACCGGACTTAACTGATATAAGGAAAATTTCATCGCAAAAAGGATTGCGACAAGTACCGCTGATAATTTTTGGAAATCGGAGCGAACATGCTGATGCCATATCGGCGTTAATTTATATACTCAAGTATTTCGCTTCTAGGGACAATAATTTTTTGGAAAGGTTTGCGGAAAAAGCACCTGGAAGAAGACGCAATCATATCTCCAAGGTTCGATCCCAAGTATACCCAGCCAAACCAGAACTAGAGATTTATACAACAGACGATCTAGGAGGCGGCTGGTGGCTTGGAACGAACATCGCCAACCGAGAGAAGGAGCGGTTGATAAAAATCGCCTGTGAAGTAGCGGGTTTCTCTTTCGGGCGCGACGTGCAAATTGAATTGCCCAATACTCATGGTTGATTCACAGTATTGCAGCATCGGAGAAGCGATGCGAGACGCCGAATACAGAATGCTCACCCCCCGTTAATCAGCGCATCCGGTATCGTGTAGGTCTCCGCGCCACTGTCGATGGTGACGATGGTGTTGTCGTCCTGCCGGCTTTGCGTGACCGACTGCGCCGCCTGCAGCGATGATGCCTTGCCGGCGCTGAAGCCGAGCACGCGTTTTTGTCCCCTCGGCCCCGTGATGAAGACTGTCGCAATGCCCGTTTGCCCGCGCGTCACGCCGAAATCGCATTGCGTTGGCGCGGCAGATTCGAAGCTGCATGCGATCTTTCCGGTGGCGTGATAATTCGTGCCGGGCACCAGCGCATCGTTCGGTCTCGGGTTGCTGCCCGGCGCGGCGCCTTCGCGCAGGAAGCGGCCCTGCACCCAGCCCTGCGCGCCGCCAGCCGACAGTTCGATGCGGCACCACCTTTCGCGTCCATTCATCCGGCAGCCGAGATTCCTGGCGGCTGCGCCATTCTCGATGCGGGTGATTGATGATGCTCGTGTTCGCGGCTCAGCGCGCACCGTGAGTTTCGCGCCTCGTCCAAGCCCGCGCACCTGCCAGTAATCGGGGCCGCCTGCGAGGCCATCGGCAAAGTCCGGCTTGGCCTGCGCCGCGCTCGGCGATTCGATCATCAGGGTGTAGCGGGCGGTTTCGTTGCGCCGCGCGGCGTTGCTCATCAAGTATACCTGGATGACGTAGTCGCCGGCATCAGCCACGGGCGCGTCAAACGCGTTGCCGGCGACAGAGCCATTGTGAAGAGCTTCCTCGCTGTTTGCCGGCTTGAGGTTGAAGTAGGAACTGCGGTTCGATGTCCGCATCGAAACCCGCAGGCGCTGGCCCGGCGCAACGGTCAGCCTGTAGTCCACGGACTGGTACCCGCGGATCGTGTCGTGCTGGATCGACCTCTGGGGATTTCCTGCCAAAGATACGGTTACGGTTCGAACTTCGGCAGTCTGCGCGTTCGCGGGACATTGGGAGGATATCGAAAGCACCGCGCACGCCGCGAACAGCCAATTCCGTTTCGCAATGATAGAAAGTCGCACTCGAAACTCCCTGATTGGAAGCGGATGGACCAAATCAGACTTTAACGCACTTCGATCCACCGCGGATTTGTCTGGCGAGACGGCATGGCGCAACATGTCCGGGCGCATGTCAACGCGATGACCATGTCGCAGGAGGCAATATGCACGACGCCAGCCAAAACGGAATGCTCACCGGTAGCGCCGCCGTTTTCGCGGTGAAGGATGTCGCCGCGAGCCTGCCTTATTATCGCGATGTCCTCGGCTTTGCTGTCGAATTCCTTTGGGGCGAGCCGCCGACCTATGCCTGCCTCTGCCGTGATGCGGTGGCTCTGCATCTGGTCGCCGAGACGATTGCAGACCGGCCCGCGGGGCAGGGGCATCTTTGTGTCTTCGTGCGCGATGTCGACGTCCTGCATGGCGAACTGCTCGAAAAAGGCGCCCGCATCGCCAAACCGCCGCAGACCTATCCCTACGGGATGCGGGAATTCGATCTTTCCGATGCCGACGGCAATCGCATCGTGATGGGGATGGGCGTCAACGGCGCGAACAGCGCGCCGTAACTGGAATCGTTCGCGGCGGATCAGCCGATTGATCCTGATATTTATAGCTTCGCTCTTGCGAAAAACCGGAAACGCTTTTTCGCGCGATGCTATAAGGCCGCATGACCGCGCCCGAAAGTCAGACACAGCCAGCCCTCACGCCCGCCGATCGCGCTACCATCATGATCTCGCTGATGTGCGTGATGATGCTCGCCGCGCTGGAGACGACGATCATCGCGCCGGCCATGCCGTCGATCGGGCGCGATCTCGGCGGCGTCGAGCATATGTCGTGGATCGTCACTGCCTATCTCGTCATCTCGACCGCGCTGACGCCGCTCTACGGCAAGATGGCCGACATCAAGGGGCGGCGCATCGTTATCGTCTTTGCGGCGCTGAGTTTTCTGATCGGCTCGCTGGCCTGCGCACTGGCGGATTCGATGCTGACCCTGATCCTCGCGCGCTGCCTGCAGGGCATCGGCGGCGGCGGCATTTTCGCGATGACGCAGACGATCATCGGCGACATCGTGCCGGTGCGCGAGCGCCCGCAGTACCAGGTCTATACGTCGACGGTCTGGCTGCTCGCCAACATGCTGGGGCCGGTGCTCGGGGGGCTGCTCACCGATTACATGCACTGGTCGATGATCTTCTGGATCAACCTGCCGCTCGGCATTCCCGCGCTGCTCATCCTCTGGCCGAGGCTCGCCAGACTCCCGCGCCACGAGCGTCCTCATTCGCTGGATATCATCGGGGCGCTGCTGATCATCGTCGCGACAGTGCTCATTATGCTGGCGCTGAGCTGGGGCGGCGCGCGCTACGCCTGGACGTCGTTCGAAATGATCGGGCTGATCGCCGCGACGGTCTTCGCCTGGATCTTGCTGGCCCTGCGCCAGCTCACGGCGCGCGAGCCGCTGATCTCGCTCGCCGTGCTCGGCAATGCCCACGTGCGCAAGGCCGTGCTGACCAGCTTTTGCGCCATGGGAGCCTATATCGGCATCGTCATCTGGCTGCCAGTCTGGTTGCAGACCGTCGAGGGGATGAGCGTGACAGCGGCGGGCCTGTGGACGCTGCCGCTGATGGCGGCTTCAACCATCGGCGCGCAATGGGGCGCGCGGGCCATGCGCAGCAGCGGCAATTTTCACTACATTCCCCGCCTCGGCATGATCGTTGCGACCTTGGGATCGGCGGTATTGGCGGTCTTTGCGCAGGGCATGCCGATCTGGCTGTTCGTGTTGGCGACGAGCGCGATATCAGCCGGCATCGGCGCGATCTTTCCGATGCTGACCGTCAGCCTGCAATCCGCGGTCGCGCCGCACGATCTCGGTACGACGATGGGACTCAACGTCTTCATGCGTTCGTTGGGATCGGCAATCGGGGTCGCGGTTCTCGGCGCGATCCTGATCGGCATCGCGGGCGCAGCCGCCCTCGAAAAGCACGGCGTGCCGGGCGCGGCGAGCGCAGAACTGATCTACGCCTTTCGCCTTGCCTATGCGGCGTCGGCTGCCGGCTTTGCACTGGGCTTCGTTTCGCTTCTGCTACTCGGCAGGCCCTCGATGGGGCGGCCCGAAAGCCGGGCCTTCCGCAATTAAAAAACCGGGGCGTGGCGCGCCCCGGTTCAATATTTTCTTGGCGTTGGAGCGATCAGCCGCCGCTCATCGCGTTGCGCGCGCGCTGCCACCAGCCGCCCTTTTTCTCGGGCGGGGGCGGCGCTTCGGGCAGCACCTCGACCGGTCGGCGCTCGACGGGTTTTTCGTCTGCGGCCGGTTCCGGCGCAGCGGCGATGTCGGGTTGCCGAGGCTGAACCGGTGCGGATGCCATGGGTTCGGCGGCGGGTTCCGAAACAACCGGCGCGGCAGGCTCCTGCACAGGGGGAGAGGGTTCGACAGCAGCGGGTTCGCCGGCTGGCGGCGTGAACATACTCGGCTGAAACATGCTGGGCTGATCGAGCGCGGCCGGAGCCCAGGCGCCCGAAGGCTGCTGGCTGGAAGGCGCGACGTCGCCCTCCTGAGATTCGGGCGTGCGGACCCAAGACCCCGTTTGCGCAGCGCCGTTTTCGGCGCCCTCTTCGCCATTGCCGAAGCGCGGGCGGACTTCGCCGTCCCGGCCACGTCCGCCACGACGGCGACGTCCGTTACGGCGATTGCGATCGTAGCCGCCAGCCTCGCCTGTTTCCTGCGCCTCGCCTTCGGGCGCGGCTTCAATGTCCGAAGCCGGCGCGAGTTCGCCGCCTTCGCGGGGAACGGCGGGCTGATTGGCGTAGGCGGCCATCGCCGCCAGCGCCTCGTCGGACGGCTGCGGCGCGTCGGCCTCGATCCCCGATGATTCGCGATTGCGTCCGCCGCGGCGGCGACGGCGGCGGCGACGGCTGCGCTCGGCATCGCCGGCTGCGCCTTCCGCCGTTGTCTCCTCTTCGCTCTCGTCGCCCTCGGCCTCGTCAGCGTCGTCAGCTGTCGTGTCAGCCGAAGTGTCGTCGTCTTCGTAGAGCGGCGCGATCGTATCGACGCGGATCTGCTGCGGCCGTTGAATCTGCACCGGAGCCAGAACGGGCTCGCCGCGCTCCAGCGCGTGGTAGTTCGTGCCGGACAGCGTATCGTCGGCGGAGACGATCACGGTCACGCCGAAGCGTTCCTCGATCTCGCGCAGGTGGGCGCGCTTCTGGTTGAGAATGTAGAGCGCGACCTCGGTGCGCGTGCGAACCGTCAGGTTGAACTGGTTGTTGCGGATCAGCGCGTCCTCCATCAGGCGCAGCACATGCAGCGCGATGGAGGCCGTGGAGCGCACGGTGCCCGCGCCCATGCAATGCGGGCAGGGGACGCTCGAGCCTTCGAGCACGCCGGTGCGCATGCGCTGGCGCGACATTTCCAGCAGGCCGAAATGCGAGATGCGGCCGACCTGGATTCGCGCGCGGTCGCTCTTCAGCGCTTCCTTCATGCGCCGCTCGACCGAACGGTTGTTGCGGTATTCCTCCATGTCGATGAAGTCGACGACGATCAGGCCCGCAAGGTCGCGCAGGCGCAATTGGCGCGCGACTTCGTCGGCCGCCTCGAGGTTGGTGCGAAGCGCCGTGTCCTCGATATTGTGCTCGCGCGTCGAGCGGCCGGAGTTCACGTCGATGGCGACGAGGGCTTCGGTCTGGTTGACGACGATGTAGCCGCCTGATTTCAGCGTCACGACATTGGAGAACATGGAATCGAGCTGCTGCTCGACGCCGTATTTCGCGAAGACCGGTTGCGGCTCTCTCCAGTCGCGCACGTTGTTCACATGCGAGGGCATCAGCATGCCCATGAAGTCGCGCGCTTCCTTGTAGCCTTCCTGACCTGAAACGATGACCTCGTCGATCTCCTTGCCGTAGAGGTCGCGGATCGAGCGCTTGATGAGCGAGCCTTCCTCGTAAACGAGGGCAGGGGCCATGGAGCGCAGGGTCAGTTCGCGCACGCTCTCCCACATGCGCAGGAGATATTCGAAATCGCGCTGCACCTCATCCTTACCGCGCGCCGCGCCGGCGGTGCGCAGGATGACGCCCATGCCTTCGGGCACGTCAAGCGCGCCGGCGATTTCGCGCAGACGCTTGCGGTCGTCGCTGTCGGTGATCTTGCGGGAAATGCCGCCGCCGCGCGCCGTGTTCGGCATCAGCACCGAATAGCGGCCGGCGAGCGAAAGGTAGGTCGTCAGCGCCGCGCCCTTGTTGCCGCGCTCTTCCTTGACCACCTGCACCAGCAGAACCTGCCGGCGCTTGATGACTTCCTGAATCTTGTACTGGCGGCGGGTGCGGCGCGCCGGACGGGCCATTTCCTCGACGTCGTCGCCGCCGAGCTGCTCGACGGTTTCCTCTTCCTCCTCGGAATCGTCGTTGTCTTCCTCGCCTTCGTCGGCGTCGTTGTCCTCGGACGGCGCGCGGGCGAAAGTTTCCCCGCCTTCATGGGTGTCGGAGCCTTCAGCCACAGGGAAATCCGTCGGCTGGGCGGCGACGGCCTGTGCATGCTCGACTTCTTCGACGGCGGGCGTCGTTTCGGCCGGCGGCTCGGCAGCATTTTCAGCAGTTGAAGTGGCGGCGGGTTCGCTGACTTGCGCGTCAGAAGATGTAGCGAGGGTAGGGGCTTCCTGGCCGGCGGCGTGTTCGGAAGTCGCGGGCGCGTTGTCGTAGTGCGTCCCCGTTGAAACCTCCGTCGAGGACTCGACTGCCGACGGGAAATCGTTCGAGGAGCTCTCAGTCGCTTCGCCGAATGCGGGTTGCGGCGCATCGGCGGCGATAACCTCGTCGCCCTGCATGGCGCGCTGGGCGTTGCGGTCGCCATTGCGGCCGCGGAAGCGGCGGTTGCGGCGCTGCTGACCCTGCTGCTGGGGTGGACGGGTGCGGCGGCGCTCTTCTTCCTCTTCCTCGTCGCGGCGCTCGAGGGCCTCCGCTTCGAGAAGCGCCTGCCGGTCGGCCACGGGGATCTGATAATAATCCGGGTGGATTTCGGAGAAGGCGAGGAAGCCGTGCCGGTTGCCGCCGTATTCGACGAAAGCCGCCTGCAGCGAGGGTTCTACCCGCGTGACTTTGGCTAGATAGATATTGCCGCGGAGCGGTTTCTTGCTGGCAGACTCGAAGTCGAATTCTTCGATCCGGTTACCACGCAGCACCACAACCCGGGTTTCCTCCGGGTGCGATGCATCGATGAGCATCTTGTTGTTGGCCATGTTTGTCTCTTGAAGCGGGGCCTGCGCGCATATCGCTGGCGGTCGCATGGACGCGTGAGCGTCCGGCCGCGATGGCGCCTGTTGGTGCGCCGGCCCGGGTTGTTGCTGGAAGGGAGGGGGGAAGATCGCTCCCCTTGACTGCTGTCCGGGCTGTTGCCGGGACCGAAGTCAAGAAAGGGCGAGGTTGATTCACGACGCGAAAGTTCGGACCCGCCGCTCCGACGCCGGGACCACGGGCAAGCACGACCGGCTTTCCGTAGAGCGTCTGGAGAGTCCTCGCGGGCGAACGGCCCGGGGCGGACGAATACATAATTTTGTCACCTGTCATGCCCGGATTGCGGTGCAATCCGGCCGTTCATCCGGTCTGCGCAATCTGGCCCGCCATGCGACGCCAGTGCGCTCCGTCTTCCGGTCCGCCGGACGATCCTTGCCCTATGCCATCAGCCATTCCGGCTCGTAAGGCGCTGCTGGGCTTCGGATCCGTCGTCCGGCGCGAGGATTCGCGGGGGCCCGAATGAACAAGCCATTCTTAATGTCACAATGGCCGGTTTGGCAAGTTTTCTCCCAACTGTTGCATAACGGCAACTAAACGGCAGAACCGCCGCGCTGATGGTTACCGGGCATTAACCGGGGCGTGGCTATGGATTAACACTTCGCAAACGATGCCGGTCCGGCCGCCGATTCTGCGGCCGGCGGGGTTCGAGGTCCTTGATGGCAAAGGCCAAACGCCCATCCAATGACATTTTCCGGCAGCGCGCGCTGTCGGGCGTTGCTTTGGCAGGGCTTTTCGCGGTCTTCGCTGTCGGCCCGCTTCGTGCGCAGGAAAGTCCCAAGCTCAATTTGCGGGCAGGGATCACCGATGGCGCTGGCGAAAGGCCGGCCGGGAGGCGCGACGTACCCCTGGTCACGGCGATCGACGTGCAAAAAAGCGGCACGAAGACTCGCGTCATCTTTCTGTTGAGTTCGCCCGTCGACGCCTCGGCCTATCTCCTCGCCAATCCCGAGCGCGCCGTCGTCGATCTGCCGGAAGTCGAATTCAGGCCGGGCGCGAGCGCCAACGCCGCGGCTCTGAAGCGCGGCGGCTTTCTGGTCTCGGGCTATCGCGCCGGGCTGCTGGAAGCCGGGAAATCGCGCGCGGTCTTCGATCTTGCCGGCAGCGTGCGGATCGCGTCCTCGCGCCTCGAAACGGCTGACGGCGCGCATCGTTTCGTCGTTGAATTCGAACCGGCGAGCCGCGAGGCGTTTCTGGGCGCTGTGCAAAGCGGCGTGCCCTTGGGCGGCGGACAGCATGGTCCCGCGAGCCCGGCCAGGCCGCATCTTCCGGATGGAAAACCCGTCATCGTCCTCGACCCCGGCCATGGCGGCATCGACGCGGGTGCACGGGGAATCACCAACGCCTGGGAAAAGGAGGTGGTTCTCGCCTTCGCGAAGTCTCTTGGAGAAAAGCTAGAACAAACGGGACATTATCGCGTGATCTTCACGCGGAATGACGATTTTTTCGTGTCGCTTCCCGATCGCGTGAAGATCGCGCGCGAGGCTGGCGCCAAGCTCTTCATATCGATCCACGCGGACACGCTGAACGAGCGTTGGGTCGAGGGGGCGACCGTCTATACGGTCTCGGATCGCGCCTCGGACATTCATGCCGCGCGTCTCGCCGAGAAGGAAAATCAGGCCGACAAGATGGCGGGCGTCGAGGCCGGTGAGGAGACTGGCGAAGTCTCGGACATTCTGTTCGATCTCACCCGCAAGGAGACACGGGCCTTCAGCCACTATTTCGCGCGCTCGCTCGTCGGCTACTGGAAAGGCGCGAGCGCGCTGAACAAGAATCCGCTGCGCTCCGCTGGGTTTCGCGTGCTGATGGCCCCGGACGTGCCCTCGGTGCTTCTGGAACTCGGTTATCTCTCGAGCCGGACGGAGGCTGCGAAGCTGTCGCAGCCGGAATGGCGGGCGAAGGCGGCAGGGGCCGTGGTCAGGTCGGTTGAGGCGTTTTTCGCCGCGCCCGGCGGCCCCCGGCAGGGACTGGCGCAGGAGGCTCAATCCGTGCCAATAGAGGCCGTTCCCTCGCCAAAAGCTGACGTTGCGTCGAAGGTGCGTTAAAAGAGGTGCGGGTGGTCCGGTTGCAGGCCTTTGAGTCTTGCCCGTCTGCCCCCAAATTACCATAAACGCCCGGCAAGCCGGTCGGGCTAGATCGTCGTTTTCCCGGCCACGATTCCGGGCAATATGATCCGTCGATGGCGCGACTTGGGGCGACCGGCGGAAGGACAAAGGCCACACCATGCGCCGCATAGGTCGGTTTCTAGGATTTCTGTTTGCAACAGGCGCGATCCTGTTCCTGATCGGCGCGGCGGCGGCCGGCCTGATGATCTGGCACTACGACAAGGATCTGCCCGATTATACGCAGCTGCGGAATTACGAACCGCCTGTCATGACCCGCATGCATGCGGCCGACGGCAGCCTGCTCGCGGAATATTCGCGCGAGCGCCGCCTGTTTCTGCCCAGCAATGCGATCCCCGATCTCGTGAAGAACGCTTTCCTCTCGGCGGAAGACAAGAATTTCTACGAGCATCCCGGCATCGATCCGGAAGGCATCGCGCGCGCGGCGATGATCATGTTCCGTGGCGACAGGCGCGTGCAGGGCGCTTCGACGATCACGCAGCAGGTGGCGAAGAACTTCCTGCTCACCAACGAGCGCACCTTCGACCGCAAGATCAAGGAAATGCTCCTCGCGTTCCGGATCGAGGCGGCCTATTCGAAGGACAAGATCCTCGAACTCTATCTCAACGAAATCTATCTCGGCCTCGGCAACTATGGTGTCGCGGCGGCAGCGCTCGGATATTACGGCAAGTCTGTGCATGAGCTGACGCTGCCGGAAGCCGCATATCTGGCGGCGCTGCCGAAAGCCCCAAGCGACCTGCATCCCTTCCGCAACCGTGAACGCGCGCTGGAACGGCGCGGCTATGTGCTCGACCGCATGGTGGCCGACGGCCATATCACGCGCGATGTCGCGGACAAGGCGAAGAAGGAGCCGCTGGGCGTCAATCCGCGCCAGCTGTCGCCGAACTCGCTCGTCGCCGGCTATTTCGCGGAAGAAGTCCGCCGCGAACTGCTCGACCGCTACGGCGAAAAGAAACTCTACGAGGGTGGTCTGTCCGTCCGCACCACGCTCGATCCGAGATTGCAACTGGTGGCGCGCAAGGTGCTGGTCGACGGTCTCGTGCGTTACGATGAGGCGCAAGGCTTCCGCGGTCCGATGCGCGTCGTGGAAATCAACAACGACTGGGGAACGGCGCTTGCCGAAGTTCCCGCGCTCGGCGACGTGAAGCCGTGGCAGCTTGCCGTCGTTCTGGAGATCAGCGGGACGAGCGCGCGCATCGGCTTGCAGCCGCCGCGCGAAACCTCCGGCGCAGTCAGCCGCGAACGCCTGACCGGCACCTTGTCGCCTGAGGGCATCCGCTGGACGCGCCAGAACAATGTCGGCGCAATCCTGCGGCCCGGCGACGTCGTCTATGTCGAGGCGATGGGCGAGCGTTCCAGTCAATATCGTCTGCGCCAGATTCCCGAAGTCTCCGGCGCAATCGTTGCGCAGGATCCCTTCACCGGCCGCGTGCTGGCGATGGTTGGCGGCTTCTCCTTCGACCAGTCCTCGTTCAACCGCGCGACGCAGGCGATGCGCCAGCCGGGTTCCTCGTTCAAGCCTTTCGTTTATGCGACGGCGCTCGACAACGGCTATACGCCGTCCTCGGTGGTTCTCGACGAGCCCATCGAAATCGCCCAGGGTAACGGCGAAGTGTGGCGGCCAACGAACTACGGCGGCGCAGTCGGAACCGGCGCGCACACGCTGCGCTACGGCATTACCTTCTCGAAGAACCTGATGACCGTGCGCCTCGCACGCGATGTCGGCATGCCCCTGATCGCGGAATATTCGAAGCGCTTCGGCGTCTACGACGAACTCGGTCTTTATCTGCCGATGGCGCTCGGCGCAGGCGAAACCACTGTGCTGCGTCAGGTGACCGGCTATTCGATGTTCGCCAACGGCGGGCGCAAGATCAAGCCGACGCTGATCGACCGCATCCAGGATCGCTGGGGTCGCACGATCTTCCGCCACGACGAACGCCAATGCCGCGGTTGCGCCGCCGAAAAATGGGACGGCCAGAACGAGCCGGTGCTGGTCGACCGTCGCGAGCAGGTGCTCGATCCGCTCACCGCCTATCAGATCACGTCGATGATGCAGGGCGTCGTCGAGCGCGGCACGGCGACTGTGGTCAAGCAGATGGTCGGCAAGCAGCTCGCCGGCAAGACCGGCACGACCAACGACGCGAAGGACGTGTGGTTCGTCGGCTTCTCGCCCGACATGACCGTCGGCCTCTATCTCGGCTACGACCGTCCGCGTTCCCTCGGCTCCAGCGCGACGGGCGGCCAGTATTCCGCGCCGATCTTCGGCAACTTCATGAAGGAAGCGCTGAAGGACAAGCCCGATACGCCGTTCCGCGTGCCGCCGGGCATCAAGCTCATCTCGATCAACCCGACGACGGGGATGCGCGCCTCGGGCGGCGGCTCGATCCTCGAAGCCTTCAAGCCGGGCACGGCGCCGCCGGATTCCTATTCGGTCGTCGGCGGTTCGCCGGGCAAGGTGTCGATCACGCCGACTTCCGAGCGGCGCATCGGCTCGGGCACGGGCGGGCTTTACTGACATCGCAGGTGCAGGCGGCGGCGTTTACACGCGTGCGCTTGCTCCTTAAGAACACGCCCGGACGGGTTCGCCGCCGGGCGATTCCAGATCACTATCCAAGTTCAATCATCGAGGTTCACATGCGCGCCGAAGCCGAAGCGCTTTCTCAGGACATCAAGCAATCCGTAGGGTTGCTGAGGAGGCATCTTTGACGTCGATACTGCCACGCGACGTCTTGCCGAACTGAATGCCCGGGTCGAAGACCCCAATCTCTGGAACGACGCCGACGCCGCGCAGAAGATTATGCGCGAGCGCACAGACTTGGAGGAGCGGCTCGGCTCGCTCGCGCGCTTCGTGCGCGAACTCGACGACGCCGTGACGCTCGTCGAACTGGGCGAGGCCGAGAACGACGCCGATACCGAGAACGAAGGTCTCGATATATTGCGCCGTCTCAAGACCGAAGCGGCGCGCCGTCAGCTGGAGGCTTTGCTTTCGGGCGAGGCGGACGGCAACGACACCTATGTCGAAGTGCATTCGGGCGCGGGCGGCACGGAAAGCTGCGACTGGGCGCGCATGCTGCTGCGCATGTATATCCGCTGGGCGGAGCGCCGGAAATTTCAGGTCGAGCTGATCGAAGAGACCGATGGCGACGAAGCCGGCATCAAGTCGGCGACCATCTGCATCAAGGGCCACAATGCGCATGGCTGGATGAAGACAGAGTCTGGGGTTCATCGCCTTGTGCGCATCTCGCCCTTCGACTCGAATGCGCGGCGGCACACGAGCTTTGCGTCAGTGTGGGTCTATCCGGTGGTCGACGATCGCATCGTCATTGACATCAACGAGAGCGACTGCCGTATCGACACCTATCGCGCCTCGGGCTCGGGCGGCCAGCACGTCAACAAGACGGATTCGGCAGTGCGCATCACGCATATTCCGACCGGCATCGTGGCGGCAAGCCAGCAGGAGCGTTCGCAGCACAAGAACCGTGCGCAGGCATGGGCGATGTTGCGCGCGCGTCTTTACGAACTCGAATTGCAGAAGCGCGAAGCCGAGGCCAATGCTGCCGAAGCGAGCAAGTCCGACATCGGCTGGGGCCACCAGATCCGCTCCTATGTGTTGCAGCCCTACCAGATGGTGAAGGACCTGCGCACCGGGCATGTTTCCGGCACGCCCGACGATGTGCTCGACGGCGATCTCGACGACTTCATGGAAGCCTCGCTGTCGCAGAAGATTCACGGCGGTGGGCCAGCCAATGTCGAGGATGTGGATTGATGGGAAGCAATGTGAACAAGACCGCGCTTTATGCTCTGGCGTTGCTTCCTGTTTTTGCGGCGTCCGCATATGCGCAACCACAATCACAACCACAACCACAGCAAAAGCAGCCTGACTATCCCTTCGTCGGAAAATGGGATTGCGAAGTCGCGACCTTCACCTTCACGAACACGACATACAACAACGGGTCAGAGACGTTGCGCATGACGAAGGTCGAGAAGAAGGGCAATATCTACGTCCTGACCTTCCCGAAAAATTACCGCATCGGCCTCTCGTCCATCTCCGCGACGCGAATGAGCTGGGCGTCGGAGGCGACCGGCGACGGGTTCAATTGCAGGAAGGTGAAGTAGGGACTGGCTGACTTTCCCTATTTCTTCTCCTTCGCTACCCACGCCGCAATGTGCCAATCGACCCTGATGCTTTCGGCGCAGGAATTGTCGAACTTGCGACGGGGATTGTCGATGAACGCCACGCCCATCTCGGATACGCAGGGCTGATAGATCAGCGCGCCATGCCCGGCCTCCGGGATCATGAAGGCCTGGGCATTGGTCAGTCTCTCGATGGCCGTGCGGGCCCAACTGGCCGGTGTTTGCGTGTCGAACAGACTGCCGAAGGAAAGCGTGGGAATGTCGCTCACGACAGGCACGAGCCAGTTTTCGCGCGGCTGGGCCTTGAATGCATCGCAGCTCGCGTGAAAGAGTTTCGCGAGCGTGTCCGTCATGCTCGCAGCCTTCGGGTAGCGCAGCGTCGCGTTGATCTGCTTGTATCCTTCGGGCGAATTGAAGGGCCTGTCTTCCTGACAGGCGTACACATCGAGATACAAGCCGGACAGAAACTTGCTGAAGCCGGTATAGCTGTCGCGACGGATGATCGAAAACGATCCCGCCACTTCCACAGGGTTCATGCTGGCAATCAGGCTCACCAGCCTGTCTCTCGATGCACCCGAGAAATGAGCCGTCACGAAGGCTTGCAATCTTTCCTTCGAGGGTTGCGCCGTTTGCATCGAGGTGTAATCGGCCATCACGTCCTGCAGCCTGGACTTGTCGCCGCGCAGCGTTTCAATCATCGCGGACGCCAGTTCGTCGTCGAACATGCGGGCGACCGGACCGATAATGCGCGAACTCTCGATCGAATTGCGCAGGGCGGAAATCGCGCGCCCGAGAGATTGTTCGGCGCGGGCGGAAATGGCGAGATTGTCCAGGATCTGGCGAACGAAGTCCTGCTGCTCGCGGTTCAGCTTGCTCGCCGCCTTCATGACATCTTCGTCTCTGGGCTTCGGCGTGTCGAACTTCGCCTCCACCAGCAATTCGACTGTCGGCATCTCCTTGCCGCGCCAAAGCTCGTACACGTATGCGGGAATATACTTTGTTACAGGCGATGAATCGTATTTTCCGTTTCGCATGAGCACAGGCATCATCACGAGTTCGACGGGTGCTTTTTCCCCCCTGAACATGATCTCGCCGGCGGCCGCCTTGGCCAGCGTCTCGTTGAATATCCTGCCGAGGTCCGGATAGGCGTCGTTGCATGCCTTGTCGGCGGCGCATTGATCGACGACATGCTGGATCGCTTCATCGTTCTTCAGGGCGAGGGAATCGTAGAGCCGCACCCAGGACGGCGCGACGCCGTCGATGATGACCGAGCGCACGCCTGCGGGGGCTACGCGCATCACTTCGAGCGCCAGCTTCGTGCCGTAGGAAATGCCGTAGATGTTGTAGGTCTGGTAGCCGAGGGCATTGACCACGGCCTGCACGTCCATGGCATTCTGGGTCGTGTTGTAGACGGGCAGGGGAAGCTTCTGCTGTTCGAGTTCTGCGACGCATTTCTTCAGAAGTGCGGGGTCCGCCATTCCGCTGATCGCAGCCGGATCGTTCGGTTTGGCGATTGCCAGCACGTTGTCCGACAGCGCCTTGAAACAATTCACCGACGAACCCGATATTCCGGCCGAACGCTGGTCGAACATGACGATATCGCGCCGGTCACGCCATGGCCGGAATATACGCTCGAACAGGGCAATTCCCTTGACGGCGCTGCCACCCGGTCCGCCTTCCAGATAAACCACAGGATCTGGTTCGGGGAATTTGGAGCTAGCGCGCAGAACGGCAAACGCGAGGGCGAGTTTCCGACCGTCGATTTTAGCTCGATCCTCGGGAACGTCGACCGTCCCGCAGATTACGGTAACCCCTTCAATTTCCGCCGTTGGCAGCGGACGCGGGCAGGGCGTAAGCGTGACTGCAGAACCCGGCAGCAGCGATGCCTGACGCAGGCGGGAATAAGCTCCGGTATCCGGCGATCCTGAAAGAGCGGCAACAAGCGCGAGGACGTGAGTATGATCCATTGATCTTCCCGCAATCGGAAGTAATTTCGGTCAAGCTTCGCACTGATCCGGCCCGTGGGCAATCTTCGAATAAAAGATTCAACGCCGGAATTGCAGGCGCGAAATCAATCAATCACAGCGATCGCGTTGATCTCGACGATGCAGCGCGGATCGGTGGCAAGCTGCACGACCTGCACGGTCGTCGTCGTTGGCTTGGCGTCCTTGAAGAATTCGGCCCATACGCGGTTGAGCGCATCCTGATCACTGAGATCCGTGACGAAGCGGTCCGCCCTTATGACATCGGCGAAAGTCGCGCCGACGGACTCCAGCCCGCGCTTCAGGTTTTCAAGCGCGGCGCGCGTTTGCCCCTCCATGGTCGCGGACATTTTGTCGAACTCTTCGGGGCGATGGGGATGATGGTGATAGACGGGCGCTGCCGTCACGCCCGCGAGATAGACTGTTGTCCCGCCCTTCACCTTGATGGCCGGCGCATAGGGCATCCACATATCCGGCGCGTCGGGCCAGTGAATGTGTTCGATAGATTTGGACATGCTTCGCTCTCCGTTCAGGCCGCCAAGATTATGACAGCCATCGCGCGATCCACAATGCCGTGATGACGACTGCCGCGAGCCAGATCGCAAGGACCGCGAGCAGTCCGGCGCGGCTCGCGGGCAAGTCTTCGATGCGTGCAGCGCGCTCGCGCAAATCCTGCATCAGCCCCGCGGGCATCATCCGCAGCAGCAGAAGGATTCCGAGCGGCAGGATCACAATGTCGTCGAGAAGGCCGAGAACCGGCACGAAATCGGGAATGAGATCGATAGGGCTGAGCGCATAGGCGACGAGCGCGATCGCCAGATATTTCGCAAGACGCGGCGTGCGCGGATCGCGCGCGGCGAGCCAGAGAGCGGCGACGTCGCGCTTGATGCTCCTGGCCCACGCTTTCGCGCGGTCGAACATTTTCACTTTCTCGCTGCGAGCCACACGCCGGCCAGGATCATCGCAAATCCGGCGATGTGGAAGAGGCGCAGTTGTTCGCCGAGCAGGCTGGTTGCGAGGAGCGCGCCATAGATGGGAATGAGATGCAGGAAGATCGCGGCGCGCGAGGCGCCGACCTGCTCCTGACCATTGTTCCAGCAGATATAGGCGAGCACGCCGGGAAAGATTGAGACATAGGCCATCACGAAGAACGTGCGCCATGTCGGCTGAAACCACGGGCCTTGCGATGCTTCCCAGAAATAGAAGGGAATGAGCAGAAGGCCCGTGAGCAAAGCCAGCACGAAGGTAAAGCTGAGCGGATGCACCTTCGGCGCAAGGCGCAGGCAGGCGCAGTAGATGGCCCATATTGCCATGTTGATGAGCAGCCAGACGTCGCCGTAGTTGAACGTCAGCGTCGTCAGGACGTGAAAGTCTCCGCGCGCGGCAATGACGAAGACGCCCGCAAGCGAGACGAGAATGCCGGCCATCTGCAACCGCGTAAAGCGATCGCGAAAAAGCAGCGCGCCTGCCGCGCCGATCACCACAGGCGCGAAGGAGTTGAAGATCGAGGCGTTGAGCGCGATCGTGTGATTGAGCGCGTAATACTGGATCGCGCTGAACATGCAGCCGCCGCCGATGATCAGCGGCAGCACGACCTTCCATTTCGCCATGAGGATCGGCACGTCGTGGCGCAGGTGCTTGTAGACGAAAGGCCAGAGGAGCATCGCGCCGATCAGCCAGCGGATCCCGGCCATGCTGATGGGCGGCACATGTCCCGCCGCCGCGCGCCCCGCAATGTGATTGCCCGACCAGAACAGGCCGGCGAGCGCGAGCAACACGTATGGATTGGTCAGGATGGCAAGAAAGCCCGACTTGCCTGGCGACGTTGCGTCCTGCTGCATGATTCCTCCCCCTCCCGATCCGTAACAGGGAGAGAGGACAAAAGAAAAGGCTGGCAACGATTACCAGCCATGCAGCAGGGAGGTGTGACTGCTCTCAGCGCTCGGCGAGCTTCTGGCCGGCGGCGAGGAAGCGGCGGGGATCGAGTGGCTGGTCGTTGTAGCGCACTTCGTAATGCAAGTGCGGACCTGTCGAACGGCCCGTGGAGCCGAGGCGGCCAAGCACTGTTCCCGTGCTGACGGTCTGGCCTGACTTCACGATGACGGCCGAGAGGTGGGCGTAGCGGGAGATAACGCCATTGCCGTGGTCGATGTCGACCATATTGCCATAACCGCCGTTATGCCCGGCCGAGATGACCGTGCCGGCCGCGGCAGCGCGCACGGGCGATCCCCAGGCCTGGCGGAAGTCGATGCCGGTGTGGCTGGCAAGGCGGCCATTGAAGGGATCGACGCGCGAACCATAGCCCGACGTGATTTCGGGATCGCCGGCGAGCGGCTTGCGCAGGGGCAGGCGGTTGGCGATCCGGCGCAGCTTGTCGGCGTTGGCGACATGGCCCTGCATGCGCAGCACTTCGCGCTCAAAGGGCGAGCCGTTCGCATCGAGTTTGAAGGGAACGAAGGGGCCGCCGGTCGCAGCCTGACCGCTCGCCGGCGCCTGCAGCTTGTCGGCAGGAAGCCCCGTGGCGGCGATCGCCTGGCGCAGCGTATTTTCGGTCTGGCGCGCCTGTCCGGCGATCAGTCCGACGGCGCGGACCTGCTCGCTTTCGATCCGGTCGAGCGACTGGATCAGCGCTCCAAGGCGTACTTCCGGGGGAAGCGAAGTATCGGCCGCCAGTTGAGCAGCCCTCGGATCGATCAGAGACGCGCCGCGCTGCGGTTTGGCGGCAGGCTGCGCGCCAGACTGGATTTCGACCGGCCCGGGACGCGGCGCAGCGCGGAGCGCAGGCGCCCCGACATGCGGCCCGCCCGAGGGCGCAAAGCCCAGCGCATTGGCGGGCAGGGCAGGGCTCCCGGCCTTGCCGAGCAGGGGATTGGAATTGATCGCCTGTTGCGCCGTCGCGGGCGCTGCAGGAGCCGAGGGACCTTTTGCGGCAGTCGAGACGCCGGCGCTCTCGGCGAGCGTTGCAACCACCGTCGTGCGATTTTCGAGCCGCGCCTGGCGAGACAGAAGATCGTGCATGCGCGCTTCGAGGGAATTCTGATCGAGAAGCTGGGCTGACGTCACGCGGTCGAGTTGCATGCGCATCGCCGCAAGCCTGTCCTCATAGGCAACCTGCATCGCGCTTTGGCGGTGCATGAGCGCAGCCAGCATGTCGTCGCGCATGACAAAGAGGAGCGTGGAGGCAAGATAGATCAGCGCCGCTATCGGGAAGACCGCGCCGATCGCCCAAAGCGCCCAGGGTTTGATCGCGAAGCACCGGGCGTCGTCGCCGCGGGCAAAGGTCACGAAATAGTGGGACTGCGGCAGACGAGCCCTGGGGAATTCGGTACGCGCTGACATCGGGCGACTCCGGGAACGTGGGCTGGGCCACGTCGAAACCGCTGCGATTACGCCTCATTAAGGTTAATGCTTCGCAAAACCTGCGGGGCGTCAACGCAAATTTTTTCCCATGCCGTAGCGTAACTTACGAAATTTAAAGCGCCTTTGCGGCCGCAAGCACCTCTTCGGCATGGCCGGGAACTTTCACCTTGTTCCAGACTTGGGCGATCTTGCCGTCGGCGCCGATAAGGAATGTCGTGCGCTCGACGCCCATATATTTGCGGCCATACATGCTCTTTTCGGTCCAGACGCCATAGGCCTCGAGCATTTCCTTCGATTCGTCCGAGAGCAGGGCAATGCCGAGCTTGTGCTTTGCGACGAACTTGTCGTGCGCCTTCACCGCATCGGGCGACACGCCGATGACTTCCGCGCCGGCTTTGGCGAACTGCGCCTTCAGCGCCGTGAAGTCGATCGCCTCCTTTGTGCAGCCGGACGTATCGTCCTTCGGATAGAAATAGAGAACGAGTTTTTTACCCTTGAGCGAGGCAAGAGACATCTTGCCGGAGCCATCCCGCGGCAGATTGAATGAGGGGGCCTTGTCGCCGACGCCGGGTTTAGCCGTCATATTGCCATCCTTTTCGCACAGAAATTCTCAGAGATTTCGGGCTGGAAGCGGTTAGTTAACCATTCGGAACCCGAATTGCCTATAGTGCGCAGCTAGCTGGGCGCAACCCCTGCGCAGCTTTTCCGGCCGCATCGGCCGAAGTTGGACGAGGATTTGGAGCAGAAGCCGGTAGATCACGAAGGCCTGTCCGCAGGCGTCGAACCTGTGCCTGCACCCCCCGCAGACATCGGGCGGCTTCGTGCGCGCGGCGGACGGCGCAAGCGCTGGCCTGCGCCTTTGCGCTGGCTCGCGATTGTTCTCAGCATTACCGGCGGTCTTGGCATCTGCGGGCTTCTGGCAGGCGTCTACTTCGTAGCGCGTCTGGAGAAGGGGCCGATTCTCGTCGAGGGGCTTGGTCCGCGCATCGCGGCGCGATTGCAGGAACGCTTCGGCGACGGACAGAATTTTCGCCTCGGCGAAACCATGATCGAGAAGGGCGAGAACGGCCCCGAACTGACGATCAACGGATTCAGCGTCGCCGGCGCGAATGGCGAAGTGATCCTCGCCGCGCCCAAGGCGCGCGTCTCCCTCGATCCTTTCGCGCTGGTTATTGGCGATGTGACGCCGCGCAAGCTCGATATCGTCGGACTCGAATTGCGCATGTCCGTGATGCCCGATGGCGCGTTTGCGATTACCGCGGGCAACAAGCCCATCGTCTTGACGGCTGCAGCAGGCGCCAAGCCTCCAGTGGCGCCCGCGCCCGAATCGAGCGGCGCAGCGTCGCTGGGCGCGAAGGAGGAACCCGCAGTTGCAAACCCGTCGCCCGATGCGCCTGCGCCGCAAGCCGGCGATATCGAGGAGAAACAGGATCGCTCCGCTCGTGAAGCCATGCGGCCGGCGGCGGATGCGCTGCGCCAGTTGCTTGCCATAGCGACAAGCAAGCGCTCGCCGCTCGGCGCTCTCGGGCAGTTCGGCATCGTCGACGGCAAGCTTGTTTTCGAAGACAAGAAATCCGGCGCGGAAACCGTCTTCGACAATATGCAGATGCAGTTCCAGCGTTCGCCCCAGCAGGCGAAACTGCTCGTCTCCGTCAACGGGCCAAGCAAACGCTGGCAGATGACCGTGACGGCGTCGAACGAGCGCGATGATGAATCCTCGATCGCGCGCACTCTCGAAGTCGAGTTCTCAAATCTGTCGCTCGACGAAATCAGCCTGTTTTCCGGCATTCGCGAATTGCCATTCGATGCGGATACGCCCATCGGCGTGAAGTTTCGCATCGGCGCCGGCGGAGATGGCGAATTCCGCATGGCGCGCGGCAGCTTTTCGCTCGGCAGAGGTTATATCTCATTCCGCGATCAGGATCAGGAGCCCGTGCTGATCGATCGCGTCACCGGCTCGTTTCACTGGAACGACGATACGCGCCGCTTCGTGCTCGATCCGACCTCGCTCGAAAGCGGCGAAACGAGTTTGATGTTCGGCGGCGAAGTGCTGCCGCCGCAATCCAACGATGGCCTCTGGTCGATACGCCTCGCCAGTATCGGCGATGGCTATATTGGCGGCGACAGGCCCGGACAGTCGAAGCTTGCACTGTCGAAGATCGATTTTGCCGCCGTCGTCGATCCGCAGAACAAGTGGATCAAGGTCGAGAATATCGAACTGGCAGGGCCGCAAGTTCACTTGAAAGGCGCGGCGACATTCGCCGTCGAGCCCGACGGACGCAGGTTCAAAGCCAGTCTCTCCGGCGAGCGCATGCCGGTTGCCGCCATCATGCGGCTCTGGCCGTCCGCCGCCGGCGCACAGGTACGCGCATGGATGCTGCAGAACCTGAAGGCCGGCACGGTCAGCAAAGGTTCGATGGAAATCGACTACGGCGAGGAAGCCTTCGCGGCGCTGAAGATGCGCCGTCCCGTTCCTGACGAAGCCATGCGCCTCACGTTCGATCTGCACGATGGCGTGCTGCAATTCCTGCCCGGCGTTTCTCCCGTGCGCGGTGTCGCCGGGACCGGCCTCGTCACCGGCAAACATTCGAAACTGACCATTACCCAGGGACATATCGATGGCGCAGGCCGGCAGATCGCGATATCCGGCGGGGCCTTCACGTCGACAAATATGTCGCCGGCGGCTTCACCGGCGTCTGTTAGTGTAAATCTAGCCGGGCAGGTCGATACGCTTGCAACGATTCTTGCGGAGCCTGGTCTCAAGCAACACGCTGCGCTTGTGCTTGACCCTTCCACGTTGAAAGGACGCATCGAAGGAAAGCTGACCGTCGATTTCAAGTTCGGCGCGAAAGCCTCGAATGCCGATGTCAGCATTCGCGCTCAGGCCAATGCGACGAACGTCTCCATCGAACGTCTGATGGCGAAGGAGCGTCTTGAGAACGCCAGCCTGCAGATGACCATCGACGGCAAGGATCTCACCGCCAAAGGGTTGGGCCGGATGTTCGGCGCGCCCGCGACCTTCTCCTTCGACAAGGTCGGCAAGGGCGATGTCAACGCAGTGCTGTCACTCGTTCTCGACGATCAGGCAAGACAGCGTCTGGGCTGGTCCACCGGAGCGCGGCTGACCGGCCCGGTGGCAATGAAGATATCCGGTCCGCTCAGCAAGCCGGACACGCTGCAGGGCAATGTCGAATTCGATCTCACGCGCGCAGCCATCGGCGAAATCGCGCCGGGGCTTTCCAAGCCGGCCGGACGTCCCGCGAAGGCAACGTTCAAACTCGTGCCGGGCAATGCGGGAACGTCGCTTCAGAACTTCACCTATCAGGCGGGTTCGACCAGCGCGCGCGGAACCATCGAACTCGACCGCAAGGGCGCTTTCACTTCGGCTGCGCTGAGCAGCCTGAAAGTGTCGCCCGGCGACGAGATGAGTGGAGACGTTTCGGCCTCCGGCGGCAATTTGCAGGTGACCCTGCGCGGCGCATCCATCGATCTGCGGCCTTTCATTCAGGCGATAACGAGTGCGCGCCCGACCAGCGGCGTCGAAGGCTCGGGGACGCCGGCGGGGCGTCTCTCCATCGATATGCAGAGCAAGCTGGCGACCGGGCACAACCGGCAGGCGCTGGCCGACTTTTCGCTCAAGCTGACGCGCTCATCGACAAGTGTCGAGCGCTTCGATCTCACCGCCCGGGCAGGGCGCGCGCCTGTGCGCGGCCAACTGGTCCCCGGCACGGCGCGCGTGGATGTCAGCGCAGGCGATGGCGGCGCCGTCATGTCGTTCCTCGACTTCTACAAACGCATGGAGGGCGGCGCGCTGACGCTCTCGGCAAACGTGACGAGCACGCGCGTCGATGGCGTCCTCAGCGTCCAGAACTTCGTGTTGCGTGACGAACCGGCGTTGCGCCGCCTCGTCGCCGAAGGCGCGCCGCGTACCGATGCGGACGGGCGTGTGAAGATCGATCCGTCGATGGTGAATTTCGAAAGGCTGCGGCTCTCCTTCACGAAGGAAGGCGGGCGCATCCAGTTGCATGACGGAATCATCAGCGGGCCGCAAATCGGCACGACGCTCGAAGGCGTCGTCGACTTCCCGCGCGATCAGGTGAACATGAAAGGCACTTTCGTGCCGGCCTACGGGCTCAACAACATGTTCGCCAAGGTGCCGCTGTTCGGACCTATTCTCGGCGGCGGTCGCAATGAAGGACTGGTCGGCGTGAATTTTTCGGTGACAGGCAAGGCGTCTGCGCCATTCCTCAACGTCAATCCGCTGTCGGCGATCACGCCGGGCTTCCTGCGCAAGATTTTCGGCGCGGTCGGTTCCATCGACGCCAATGCGCAGCAAGCGCCGCCGCGCCCGCAAATGCCGCTGACTTTGACGCCCGCGCCCGTGCGGTGACCGTTCCGGCTATTCCGGCCGGATCAGTACGTGCTTCTTCTTGCCGAGCGAAAGTTTGATTACGCCTTCCGACGTGAGTTGCGTGCGCGATAGCGATGCGCGCTCGTCGGTCACCGGTTCGTCGTTGATGCGCAAGCCGCCGCCCTTGATCTGGCGGCGCGCTTCGCCGGTCGAAGCCACGAGGCCGGCTTTCACGAAGGCGGTGAGAACGCCCATGCCGGCGTCGAATTCGGATGCTGCCATGCCGACGGTCGGCAGGCTTTCCGCCAGCACGCCTTCTTCAAATGTCTTGCGCGCGGTTTCCGCGGCGGCTTGCGCCTTGTCGCGGCCGTGAACCATCGCGGTGGCTTCCGTTGCGAGAACCTTCTTGGCCTCGTTGATCTCTGCGCCGCCCAGAGCTTCGAGCCGCGCGATCTCGTCGAGCGGCAGTTCGGTGAACAGTTTTAGAAAACGCCCGACGTCGCCGTCCTCGCAATTGCGCCAGAACTGCCAGTAGTCATAGACGGGCAGCATGTCTTCGTTGAGCCAGATCGCGCCGGCGGCGGTCTTGCCCATCTTGGCGCCGGAGGCGGTGGTGAGCAGCGGCGAAGTCAGCGCATAAAGCTGCGGCGTGCCCATGCGGCGGCCGAGGTCGATGCCGGTGACGATATTGCCCCACTGATCGGAGCCGCCCATCTGCGCGATCACGCCATAGCGCTTGTTGAGCTCCACGAAATCGTAGGCCTGCAGGCACATGTAGTTGAACTCGATGAAGGACAATTCCTGATCGCGTTCGAGCCGCATCTTCACCGAGTCCATGCTCAGCATGCGATTGACCGAAAAGTGGCGGCCGACGTCGCGCAGGAAGTCGATGTAGTTCAACTTCGTCAGCCATTCCGCATTGTCCGACATGAAGGCGTCGGTCTTGCCTTCGCCGAAGGTCAGGAATTTGGAAAAGACCTGGCGGATGCCCGCCTTGTTCTCGTCGATCTTCTCGATGGTGAGGAGCTGGCGGCTCTCGTCGCGGCCCGAGGGGTCGCCGACGCGGGTCGTGCCCCCGCCCATCAGAGGAACAGGCTTGTTGCCGGTCTTCTGAAGCCAGCGCAGCAGCATGATCGGCAGGAGCGAGCCGACATGCAGGGAGGAAGCGGTGCAGTCGAAGCCGATATAGGCGATCAACTCGCCCTTGGCGGCCTTTTCGTCGAGGCCGGAGAAATCCGAACATTGATGCACGTAGCCGCGCGCCATGATTGTCGCGAGAAAATCGGATTTCGGCTTGAACTGGTCGGACATGGCTGGCCTGTGGAGATTCGTCGCCCCGCCCTGTATTTCTGGACGAAGCCTCGCTTTTCGGGCGTGGTTTAGGCGCTCGCAGCCCTGCGCGCAATGCCGGAGGGCAGGCTTGTAGGCAGGCTGAGCCTCGACTATCAATCCGCAGCCAACAATTTTACGGAGGAAGACCCATGTCGCTTTATGCCCATTCCATACCCACCTACCAGCAGATCCTCGGGGGCATGCTTAACGTGATGGACAAGGCCATCGCCCATGCAACCGCGAAGAAATGGGACGAGGCGTTCCTGCTCAACGATCGCTTCTATCCGGACATGTTCAACTTCGCCAAGCAGGTGCAGTCCTTCACCGATCACGCGAGCCGCTCCAGCCTGCTGTGCGCCGGCAAGCCCTCCGATCCGCCGCCGCGCGACGAGATCACGCTGGCCGGCCTGCGCGAGCGCGTGGCCAAGGCTCTGGCCGCTGTCAATTCCGTGACAGCAGCCGAAGTCGACGCCAATGCGGACAAGGACGTGACCTTCCCCATGGGACCGCGCCAGGTCACGATGAAGGCAAAAGACTACATGATGCACTTCGCCTTCCCGAACTTCTATTTCCACGCCACGACCGCCTATGGCCTTTGCCGCCATCGCGGCGTCGAAATCGGCAAGCGTGACTTTTTGGGCGTCATTCCCGGCTTCCCGAAGATGTGATTTCAGGGCGGTTTGGAACAAGGCTTCGGCCGGGGTTCGCCCCGGCCTTTTTTGTTTTGGGGCTTTGCTTGACTCTGGTATCTTGTGCGCTGCTCGATAGCAGAGTTGGAGGCGTTAATGCCTATTTCCGCCGATCTCGGCGAAACCCTGGAAGCCGTCGTTGCGGACCTCGTGAAATCGGGGCGTTACGGCTCGGAGAGCGACGTTTTGCGCGACGCCATGCTGATGCTGCAGGACCGTGAGATGAAGCTTGCGGCTCTCGATGCAGCGATTGCACGGGGAATCGCTTCGGCGGATGCCGGCCTCGGGCGGCCGATGGACGAGGTATTCGACGAACTCGAAGCCAAGTATCAGGCTATGGTCGACGTCGCTGCCGAATGAAAGTCATCATCATGCCGGAGGCGTGTGCGGACATGGTCCGCATCGCCGAGTTTGTCGCGCAAACCAATCCTTCGCGTGCGGTTTCGGTCCTGATCGATTTGCGCAGGCAATGCGCGCGGCTTCGCGAGATGCCCCGACGATTTCCGCTGGTGCCGCGGTTCGAGGCATCCGGCATCAGGCGTTGCGTCCACCGCAACTAACTTATTTTCTATCGTGTAACCGACACGCAGGTCGAAGTCTTGCACGTTTTTCACGGAGCCATGGACTACGAGTCTATCCTGTTCCCTCGCAACTGATCTCTTAACGCGCATGTGCGAGATTGCGGTATGAGCACACTCAAAGCCATCGGCATGATGTCCGGCACGTCAATGGACGGCGTCGATATCGCGCTGCTTGAAACCGATGGCGAAGCGCGGGTAAAGCGCGGCCCCTCTGCAAGCTATGCCTATTCCCCTGAAGATCGCGCCTTGCTGCGGCAAGCGCTCTCCGACGCCGCCGGCATGAAGGATCGCAGCGCGCGGCCCGGCGCGCTCGCAGCAGCTGAAGCGATGATCACGCAACGCCATGCGGAGTCGGTGCGCGCGTTTCTCGCGGCGCATGCCATCGAACCAAGCGCCATCGATGTTCTCGGCTTTCACGGGCAGACCGTGTTGCACCGGCCGCAGGATCGTCTCACCGTGCAGATCGGCGATGGCGCAGCGCTGGCGCGCATCACGGGCATTCGAACCGTTTTCGATCTGCGCGCTGCGGATGTCGCCGCGGGCGGGCAGGGCGCGCCTCTGGTGCCGGTGTATCATCGCGCGCTGGTGGCGGCGTCCGGGCTCGAAGGTCCGGTCGCCCTGGTCAATATCGGCGGCGTGGCCAATGTCACCTATGTCGCGAGCGGCGCTGCCGCACCCGTCGCTTTCGACACCGGGCCCGGCAATGCGCTGATCGACGATCTGATGCTGGAACGCACGGGCGTCGCCGTCGATCGCGATGGCGCGACGGCCGCAAGGGGGCAGGCGCACGAGGCGATCCTGTCGACCATGCTCGCGCATCCCTATTTCGCGAGGCCTTATCCGAAATCGCTGGACCGCAACGATTTCTCGCGCACGGCTGTCGCCGAACTTTCAACCGAAGATGCGGCGGCGACGCTGACGGCTTTTACGGCCCGTTCCATCGGCCTCGCGCTCGATGCTTTGCCGCAAAGGCCGCGCATGCTGATCGTCTGCGGCGGCGGCGCGCGCAACCCGACGCTGATGCAGGCATTGCGCAACGTCTGCGAAGACGTTCGCACGGCCGACGATTTTGGCTGGTCCGCCGATGCGATGGAGGCGGAAGCCTTCGCCTATCTCGCCGTGCGCTCGCTGAAGGGACTGCCGATCACCTTTCCCGGCACGACAGGCGTCGCCAGCGCGATGACAGGCGGCGTGGCGACGTCTTAGAGAATTCCAGCTCAGCCATCGTCAGTTCGCGCCCATCGTCATGAACTCGCGCATCAGGCGCGTGAATTCCTGGGGCTGCTCGACAGAGACGAAATGGCCCGCGCCCTCGATGATTTCGAGCCGGCTGCCGGGAATGGCGTCGGCCATTTCCTTGTGCTGCGCCGGCGTCGACCATTCGTCCTGCGCGCCGCAGATCACCATGGCAGGGCAGCGGATAGTCGCGAGCAAGGGCGTCGCATCGGGACGTTCCACCAGCGCCTTGATCTGCTTTTCGTGATCTTCGGGCGAAAAGCGCCTGATCATATCGATCAGTGGTTTCTGGAAAGCCGCATCCTTGCGCCGTGACGGCGCAAGCATCGGCGGCAGCCAAACGGCGGCGAGCGCCTCCATGCCCTTTTTGTTGGCGAGATCGACGACGACCTTGCGTTTCTCCGCGCCGCCCGCCGGTTCGGCTGTCGCGCCGGTGTCGAAGAGACAGAGCCGCTCCACGCGCTCGCCCGCAAGGCGCATCACCTGCAACGCCACGCGTCCACCCATGGAAAAGCCGGCGAGCGAGAATTTCGGCGGCGCATCATCGATCACGGATTGCGCCATCGCGACGATGGAATCGAAGCCTCCAAAATGCGGCGTGCGCACCTCGCAAATGTCGGCAAGATCCCGCTTCTGGGCCTCGAAGATCGATCCATCGCAGAGGAGGCCGGGCAGAATGTAGAGAACGGGCTTTGCGGACATGAAGGCTCCTGTTTCGCCGCCTGCTTAAAGTGGCGCCGGACAGGCTGCAACCTTGGGATTTGGCCCGCTTTACGAAACTTTACGCGGCGCACACATCTGCGAAGTCAGGCCCATTCATTCTGCGCCCATGCCGCGATGACGGCTGGAACCGAAGGAGTGGAATGATGACCGACGCACAGAACAATACACCCGAACCCGTGGTGATCCGGCCCACGCCGAAGCAGCGCTCGCGCAAGGGCTGGCTCATTGTCGGCGGCGTGGCCGTGGCCGGACTTGTGGCTCTCGGCGCGGTCCAGGCGATTTCGCAGCCGTTCGGCGGCGGGTTCGGCCCGCATGGAATGGGTCCGCGCCATCACATGATGGGCTGGGGTTTCGATCCCGCACGCGCCGCCGCCCGCATCGATTACGGCACGGATATCATTCTGGGCCGGGTCGGCGCGAACGACGAACAGAAGCGCAAGATCGCCGACCTCATCAAGGCCAATCTGAAGGAAATTCCCGCTCTGCGGGAGCAGCATCAGGCGGCCCGCGCCCGCGTATTGGAACTTCTGAAGGCCGAGAAGTTCGACAAGGCCGAACTCGAGAAGCTGCGCGCGCAGCAGATCGCGACCGCCGAGCAGATTTCGAAGCGACTGACGCAATCGGTCGGCGAGGCCAGCGACATTCTCTCGCCGAAGCAGCGGCAGGAGCTGATCTCGCTGTGGGAGAAGCGGCCCGGCTGGCGCTGAGTTCCGCCGGTATCCGTCATCCCGGGCGCCGATAGGGCGTCGAAAGACGCCCGTCTTTCGACGGGCTATGGCGACCCGGGCTCGCCCCGTTGTTCTATGCTAATCATCAAGCGATCCCGGCGCGCGCTGCGCTTGGCCGGGATGCCGGGATGACGGCCCTCTGGCATTTGCGGAAAATCGAGGTTCAATGCCGCGCATTCTCATGATCGAGGACGATGTCCGTCTCGCCGCCATGGTGCGCGATTATCTCGCCGCCAATGGTTTCGAGGTCGGCCATGCGGAAACGGGCGCGGCGGGGTTGAGCGAACTTCAGCGCCACGCAACCGATATCATCCTGCTCGACCTGATGCTGCCCGATGGCGATGGTCTCGATATCTTCAAACGCATTCGCGCGCTGCCGCAGGGCAAGGGGTCTGCGCCCGTCATCATGCTGACGGCGCGCGGCGATCCTGCCGACCGTGTCGTCGGTCTCGAAATCGGGGCTGACGACTATGTGCCGAAACCTTTCGAGCCGCGCGAGTTGTTAGCGCGCATCCGCGTTGTGTTGCGCGGCAAGGGCGGCGGCGCCACCGATGCTCAGGACGTTCTGCGCTTCGGCCGGCTCGAGGTGGACCGCGGCGCGCATATCGCGCGTCTTGACGGCAATGACTTGCCGCTGACGAGCCATCAGTTTTCGCTGTTGAATGCAATGGCCGAACGGCCGGGCCGCGTGCTGTCGCGCGAGCAGTTGATGGAATACGCCAAGGGCGAGCCCCATCCCTACGATCCCGCCTTCGATCGTTCGATCGACGTTCACATCGCGCGCATCCGTTCCGCTATCGAGGACGATCCGAAAGCGCCGCGCCGGATCATCACCATTCGCGGCGCGGGATATGTTTTTGCGAAGGCGCAGGACTGATGCGGCGGCTCTATCTTCGCATCTATTTGGCGGTGCTGGTTTCCATTGCGTTGTCGGTCGCGCTGGCGGGATTGGCATGGCGTTTTGCCGCCGGCCCGGAAAACTTCATGCCGCGGCAGCAGTTCGTTCAGGCGGTGGCGGAGCGAATGCTGCCGCCGGCGAACGCCACTCCCGCGCAGATGCGCGAAAGTCTCGAACGCTGGCAGCAATTGAGCGGCTTCGACTTCGCGCTCGTTGCGCCGGACGGGCGACTCCTTGCGAGCGTGGGCGGCGAGATCTGGGACGAGGCGGCGCGCGCCGAATTGCGGCGCGGTTCCTTCGCGCGCCATTCGATTGTTCTTGCCGATGGCCGCAGGCTCCTTGCCCAGCCGCCGCCGTCGATGCGCGGGCCGTTTCGCGGCCTTGGCTGGCTGCTCGCTCTGCTTGGCATCGCTGTCATCGTCGCCCTCTGCGCATGGCCTGTCGTGCGGCGTCTCACGCGCGATCTCGAAAAGCTGGAATCCGGCGTTGCGTCCTTCGGCGCAGGGCAATTGTCGGCGCGCGTGCATGTGAAGAGCAAGGACGAGGTCGGCCGCCTCTCCCATACATTCAACGAGACAGCCGAGCGCATCGAAACGCTCGTGCGCGCCAATCGCGCGCTGCTTGCCAATGCAAGTCACGAACTGCGCTCGCCGCTGGCGCGTCTGCGCATGAGCGTCGAAAGCATCGGCGCCGATACGTCACCGTCTGTGCGTGAGGAGATTGCGCGGAATATCCGGGAACTCGATTCGCTCGTCGATGAAATCCTGACATCCAGCCGATTGGATGCGCGCCCCGATAGCGGCTTGAAGATCGAGCCTGTCGACCTGCGTCCGCTCGCCGCCGAGGAATGTGCGCGCTCAGGCGCGGAGTTTCACGCGGGCCCCGGTTCGGACGCCGAAGTGCGCGGCGATGCGCGCCTCTTGCAGCGCGTGATGCGCAATCTTCTCGAAAACGCAATTCGCTACGGCAATGGTTCGCGCGTCGAAGCCTCGCTCTACGTATCCGGGAATGAAATGCGTTTCGATGTCTGTGATCGCGGGCCGGGGGTCAGCGAGAGCGAACGCGAGCGCATCTTCGAACCGTTTTACCGGCCCGCCGGCGCAAGCGAGCGCTCCGGCGGCGTCGGCCTCGGCCTTGCGCTGGTGCGCCAGATCGCACGCGCCCATGGCGGCGATGCGCTCTGCCTGCCGAGGGATGGGGGTGGAGCGTGTTTTCGCGTCACGCTACCGGACGCGAAATGAAGACCTTCATGCCCCAACCGGAAAGAACTTATCAAGCCATCCCTTGATGAGATGACGCGCATATAGTCCGTCGCCCGCCAGCGGAAAATGCGAAACGCCGGTCATCAGGAACAATTCAGTCGGCTGTCCCGCTTTTTCGAACAGGCGCAGTGATTGCTCCGTCGGCGTGATCGTATCATTGGCGATATGCAACAGCAGAAGCGGACGCGGCGCTATCTTCGCCACCACATCTTCCGCGCGAAAATCGAACATGCTTTGCGCTGTGTCGGCCGTCACCCGGTCCTGCGCCTTCTTTGGCAAATGAACGCGCAGATGCTCGGGGATCGGCACCACATCCCAGCGTGAAACCCAGAGCGGCTCGCCAGTCTTCGCCTTGTGTTCGCGCCCGCGTGCGAGCATGTCGATAAACGCCTTCCACTTTTCCGGGCCGGGATGCTGGCCCTGAAACTTGCGTTCGCCATGGCCCCATCCGCAGGATGAAATGACCGCAGCCACGCGCTCGTCGACACCGCCCGTATAGACTGAAACGGCTGCGCCAAAACTGTGGCCGATGAGCCCGATGCGCGCGGGGTCGATTTCCGGCTGGGTCGCGAGCCAGCTCAGCGCGTTGCGCGTATCGGCGACCTGATCTTCGCAGAGTATGTAACCGCGCATGCCGCCGGATTCGCCGCATCCCCTGAAGTCGATGCGCAGCGCCGCATAGCCCCAGCCCTCCAGCATTTTCGCCTGAATTTCCGCATGGCTCTCATCCTTCGAGCCGAGAAATCCGTGCAGCACGATAAACGCCGGCAAGCGCTCGCCCGCCTTGTGTCCTTCGGGAATGTGCAGCACGCCGGCTATATCGAGGCCATCGGATTTGAAGGTGACATTGCGCTGCATGAAGGACCTGCCGAGCTATTGGTAAGTGGTCATGTATCTGCGAATTTTTTCGGGATTGGAAGCGCCGAGAACGGGCAAAAAGGGATTTGTCCCATCGACACTTGCAAGAGGGGGAGGGCGCGTGCAATTTTTCCCGCGAGGGATGGCGCGGCGAATGCCGTGCAACGGGAGGAATATGTGTTGAATATGAAACTCAGTCGCAGGCAGGCTCTGCTCGGCATGGCGTCTGCGGCAGTCCTGCCCACACCGGCACTCGCGGCCTGGCCGGATCGTCCGGTTACGATCCTGCATGGGTTCGCCGCAGGCGGAAATGCCGATGTCGTCGCGCGTATTATTGGCGAGGCGCTTGGCCGCCGTCTCAACCAGAGTTTTGTCGTCGAGCCGAAACCGGGCGCCGGCGGCACGATTGCCGCCGGTCTCATCGCCCGCGCCAATCCGGACGGATATACAGTGGGCATATTGCCGGGCGGTCATGCCGTTTCCGCCGCCATCTACAAGAAACTGCCGTTCAACCCGGTCGATGATTTTTCCACCATTGGTCTGATCAGCGACTTTCCGTTCGTGCTGGTCACACATTCCGGTCATGCCGCGAAAAACCTCAAGCAAATGCTGGAACAGGGCGAGAAGAGCGAATTGACCTATGGCAGTCCCGGCAATGGAACCGGACAGCACATGGCCGCCGAACTGCTGATTTCGCAAACCGGCATCAAGATGCGTCATGTGCCCTATAAGGGTGGCTCCGCCGCGATTGTCGACCTGCTGGCCGGACGACTGGACATGGTCATGGATACGCCGACCGTGACGATCGAACACGTCAAGGCAAAGACGCTGACAGGCATTGGCGTCACGGGCGCAAGACGTTTCTTTGCATTGCCTGAAGTCCCCACGATCGCCGAGCAGGGCGTCAACGGCTATGAAACATCGTCATGGCTGGGCCTTGCTGCGCCGGCGGGGTTGCCGCAGGATATTCTGACGAAGCTCAATGCCGATCTGCGCGCTGTTCTGAATGATCCGGATACGGCGGAGAAGTTGCGCAAGATCGGCGGAAACCCGAACCCGACCAGCAGCGCAGATTTCCGCAAACTGATGTCCGGCGATATCGCCAAGTGGCAGCGGGTTGTCGAACAGCGCAACATCCCGAGAATCTAGCGCGGGCGCTGGCGGCACCGCATATCATGCAACATGCGCGGGCCGTCCTTTGGCCCGCCATCGGCTTTAAGCGACCAGCAATCGCCGCTCTATTTCCCCATCCAAATCGTCTTGTCCGAAATATCGCTCACCTTCTGGCAGCCGGTGAAGCCCATCACCGTCTCGAATTCGTTCTTCAGGAACTGGAAGGCCTTGTAGGCGCCGGCTTCGCCTGCGACCGACGTGCCGTAAAGGCCGGGGCGGCCCGAGAGAACCGCATCCGCGCCGAGCGCCAGCGCCTTCACGATATCGCCGCCGCGGCGCACGCCGCTGTCGACGATGATCGTTCCCTTGCCGCCGATGGCGCTCTTGATATCGGGCAGCACGTCGAGCGAGGAGACGGCCGTGTCGAGATTGCGGCCGCCGTGATTTGAAATGATCACGCCCTCGCAGCCCTCGGCAATCGCGCGTTCGGCGTCTTCGGCGAGATGCACGCCCTTGAGAAGGATCGGGCCCTTCCAGATGTCGCGCAGGCGCTTGATGTCGTCCCATGTTAGGTTGTCGCCGCGCAGGTTCGGCACCACGCTGCGGGGCTGTTTGGGCTGCGGCTGGGCGACGCCGTGGCCGCCTTCCTTGGGATAGTGGGCGAGCTTGGGCAGGCCGCCGTTCATCCAGTAGCGGCCCATCACCGAGGCGAGCCATGTCGGATGCGCGGCCATGTCGGCGAGCGCGGTAAAGTTCGGCACGAAGGGCATGGAGAAGCCGTTGCGGCGGTTATATTCGCGCACGGGCGCGACGGCCGTGTCGGCCGTCAGCAGCAGCACTTCGAAGCCGGCGTCCCACGCGCGCTTTACCAGCGCATGGGAGAGATCGCGCTCGCGCCACATGTAGAGCTGGAACCATTTGCGCCCGCCCTCGACGGCGGCGATCTGTTCGATCGACTGTACCGAGGGCGTCGCCAGCGTGAAGGGAATGCCGGCGCGCGCCGCCGCTCTCGCCAGTTCCACTTCGCCATTATACCAGCACACGCCCGCAACGCCCGTCGGCGCGACCGCGAGCGGGAAGGCCATCGGCTTGCCGAACAGGGAAATCGAGGCGTCGCGCTTGGAAACGTCCACCATCACCTTGTTGCGCAGCTTGATCTTCTGGAAGGCCTCGCGATTGCCGCGCAGGGCGACTTCGTCCTCCGAACCGCGATCGAAGAATTCGAAGACGCAGCGGGGCAGGCGCTTTTGCGCGGCCTCGCGCAGGTCGGCGATATTGTAGCAGCGGTCGAGCGTGCGGTTCGGCTGCAGGGGCGGGAAGACGGGCACCACAGGCGATGTTGCCTTGCCGGCGATGTCCTTGTCCTCGATGACGACGGCCTGATTCATTTTCGGTTTTCCCTGGTCCGCATTTCCTCGCTGTCGCTAACTTATCCGGTTTTCCTGTGCTGTTGCAGCGCTAATTTTCGCGCCGGACGGATGGGCGATGTCCTTGCGGAGCTTTCATTTGACGGTCCGATCAGGGCTGGTAAGACAAGCCAAGCCCGCGCCGGCCAGTTGCCGGCAGTCGTACGCCAATCTTTCCGGAGGGGACCATGCAATCACGCCGCACGTTTCTGAAAAATTCCGCTGCCGCCTCGCTCGCCACGCCGCTCATCGGCACGGGCGCATTCGCGCAGGATCAGTGGCCCTCGCGCGAGATCCGCACGATCTGCATGTTCCCGCCCGGCACCGGCGCCGACATCATGGTCCGCTTCTACGCGAAGAAACTCGAAGATGCGCTGGGCAGCGGCCGACGCGTGATCGTCGAGAACCGGCCCGGCGCTTTCGGCGCGCTGGCCGCGCAATATGTCGCCAACCAGAAGTCGGACGGCCATACGATCTTCATCGCGCCGGGTTCGTCGGTGCTCGCCGCCGCGCCGCATGTGTTCAAGAGCCTCACCTACAAGCCGGTCGATGACTTCGAACACGTCACGACCATCGCGCGCTTGCCGTTCATCCTCATGGTCTCCGTCGACAGGCCGTGGAAGACCGTCGCCGAACTCACTGCCTATCTGAAGGAGCAGGGCGACAAGGCCTCCTATGCCTCGCTCGCCAATCCCGGCCTCGTCGGCGCGGAACTCTACAAGGCGCATTTCGGCCTCAAGACCGTCGAGGTGAAGTACAAGGATTCCGCGCCCGCCTATAACGATCTCATCGGCGGCAATCTCGCCTTCACCCATATCGATCCCGCCGTCGGCATGGCCTGGCTGAAACAGGGCAAGGTGCGCGCGCTCTGTGTCACCTCGGCCGAGCGCACCAAGGCGCTGCCGGATATCCCCGGCGCGAAGGAAGCGGGCATCATGAATTCGGACATTCAGGCCTGGTGGTCGGTGCATACGCCCAAGGGCGTTGCGCAGCCGGTCCTGCAACGCCTCGAACAGCTCTTCAACAAGATCGCCGTCGATGCGGACACGATGAAGTTCCTGTCCGACAGCGGCATCGATCCCTTCCCTGGCGACTCCAAGAAGGTGCGCGAACTCCTGCTCGCTGACATCAAGAACTGGGGCGAGTATGTGAAGCTCGCGAAGATCGAGCCGATCTGAGGGCAGGGCGGAACAGGCAAGCTAACCCTTTAGTGTGACCCAAGTCCGGCCTGCCGGGCTTGGGTTTTTCTATTCCGTTGGGTGACGCGATCATCGCCGCGCTTTGCCACCTTGCCGAACTTTAATGCAACGAGTCCTGCCGCTCCGGGTTGTCCACGCAGGGACAAACAGGAGTCGAGTACCATGAAGTTCAAGCTTATTGCCGCTGCTAGCCTTTTGGGCCTTGGGGCCCTTTCCACCGGTTCCGCCAACGCGCAGGTTGCCCGGTTCGATCCCGCCCTGAAGCAATTGTCCATCGCTGCCGAGCAGGTGCGTTGGCGTGGGCGCGGGGGCTATGCCCGAGGCTACAATCGTGGCTTTTATCGTGGCGGATACTATCGCCGTGGACCGGGCGCAGGCGCGATCATTGGTGGTCTTGCCGCCGGGGCGCTGATCGGCGGGGCGATCGCCTCGCAGTCATCTCCCTATTACGGCGCTTATGGCGCTCCCTATTATGCGGCGCCGACCTATGCCAACCCGAGCGACGCGGTGTCCTACTGCATGCAGCGGTTCAGGTCCTACGATCCGGCAAGCGGCACCTATCTCGGCTATGACGGCTTGCGGCATTCTTGCCCATAACCATTTTGCCCGTAAGCGCTGTACATCCGGACTTTGAAAGGCTCGCATCCGTGCGGGCCTTTTCTTGCGCTGCGCTCCCGTGCGAAGCTGTCCGGGACGGGCAATCCGATCAAAATTGCGCGAGCGGCTGCATACCTGCGCTTAAGGCTGGAAAGCGCCGCGCTTCGTCTGTAAATCCCGGTGACGACTTCGTGTCAGCCCGTGCATCGCAGGCCCCCTCGGATTGCCGAGCCGGTTCGCGCGGCGCGCCGCCATCACACGCAGCACAAGCGGAATTCCGAGAGCCATATGACGCCCGAACAAATTCAACTCGTCAAACAATCCTGGGACGCGCTGTGGCCGAAGTGGAGCGAGTTCGCCGACAAGGTCTACGGCGCTTTTTTCGCCATTGCGCCCGATGCGCGGCATCTGTTCGCGGCCGATATGGAGCCGCAGAAGATCAAGCTGATGGATACGATGACTGTCATCATCGGCTATCTCGACAATCCCTCGATGTTCGAATCCATCATTTCGCATTCCGGCAAGCAGCATCAGCGCTTCGGCGCGCGCATCGAGCATTATGAGGGCTTTCGCAGTGCATTGCTTGAAGCGCTCAGGCTGCAATTCGGACCGGCGTTTACGCCGCAAGTAGAGGAAGCCTGGACTGCCCTTTACGATGACGTGCGCCGCGTAATGGTGCGTTACGCGGAGGCGTAGCGGGTCGGCTGAGGTTGCGAGGCTGCAAGCGGGAACATTTGACATCACGCCACCTGTGATGCACCGTGACGGACTTCAGGATTTGGACGCGAGGGAAATATGAGCTCTCGTCTTCGATACGCTGCCGTATCAACTGTATTTTTTATCATGTCCCTGTGGGGCCATGGGTCCATGGCGCAGCCGGCGCGTGATGCGCCAAAGATACCGGGCACCGATGTGCAATTTTTGCCCGACGGACAGATGACAAACAAGAAGATCGCGGTATACGCAGATCTTGTCGGCGTAAATTACAGTGCAACTCCTCCATCATCCTGTTCCCGCGACATCGAAATTCTCAAGGGAATTTATAAGGGCGTCACGATTTATAAAATTCGCATGCATAGGGAGAAAAGACTGGTTTACAGCACTTATGTTCCGCCATGTCCTTCCGGCAAGTCTTCAGGAAATTAAGCGGGAACAGGCCTCATTGAACAGAGCCCGAAGATAACGCCAGCCACGATTCTTATGGCGGACATGAAGAAAAGATCGTTGGCGAAGGCAACGTGAAGGCACGGGCCGAGCAAGCGTGCCGCAATTTTTCGACGGCATTGGACCATATCGGGCATTATGCGAATGGTCACGGGTTCCTCGCCGGCCGTTCGACTGACGGTACTGAACCAATGAGAGGGAAATCCAGATGAAGATAGCGGCCACAGCATTGTTTGCATTACTTGTGACGACAACATCTGTAACTGCCCAATCGCTACACCCCGTTTGTTGCCAGCTTTTTTTGACCTATCAGAATCGGTATTTGCCTAAGGCCTTCGTCATCAGCAACTCGTACAACTATTGCGGGTTTGCCACTGACCGTCGCACCCTTCAAGCTGCCCAAGCAGTTGCTCTTCGCGGTTGCACGGCCAAAGGCCAACATGGCTGTCGCATAATGGAGTCGTCCCCCACAAACTGTCGCCACGTTCCGGTTTCAAAAATCAAGACTTTTGCAACAGCGCTAAACAGCTGATTGTTCGAACATAAATATTTGCAAAAGACAGTTGCAGAAGCCGTACATTTGACAGGACCGCACAGGCTGATTATGTTCACTGTGTGTTCTAATCAATCGGAATGTCCGTGCTGCTGCCCGCGACCATCGATGAAGATCAAAAGGCTCTCGCGCGCATCGTCGCCGGGCTGTTCGCTATGCTGGGGTTGTCGGCAGGTGTTGGGCCTCGACTGATCGCGCGATCCCTTTACCGTAGTGTCTGCCTCGTGCTGCGCCCGGCCGAATCCGCCGTGCGGCGGCTCATATTTGTCCTGTCGCTCGGCATCAGGACTGGAAACGCCCGTGTCAGGCCCATGCCCTCAGGCATCGCAGGCAAGGGCGCGACAATGGCGCGACCCTGCTTCCGTCTTTTCGATCCCCGCTTGCGTCTTGGCGGCAAGGCAAGGGTGGCCCGCGCGGCGCCGCGCATCTCCTTCTTCGGCGAGGGCGACGTCCGCACTGTCACCCTCGGCGGCGCGTTGCCGAGAAAGCCGGAAGTCGATGATGAGATAAACGCCGCCGCGCTCCTGCGCCGGCTTGAATCGATCAAATCCGCCCTCGACGATCTGCCGCGTCAGGCGCGGCGTCTCAAGCGCGCTTTGCTTCGGCGTTCGAGATCGCCGCGTCTGAAAATGCAGGGCGTTCTCAGGCCGGGCTATCCGCCCGGTCATCGCATCAGGCGGCGGCACGAAATCGACGATATCCTGCGACGATGCCACCAGCGCGCACGCGAGACCCTGCCGCCGGATACGTCGTGAGATATGTTCCGCGGACAGAAATTGTTGCGTTCTTCGATGAGCAATAACCCGGTCGCGCAAGCGGTGCGGGTTGGTAGCGCTCCCCGAGCCCTCACCCTGAGGAGCGAGCGAAGCTCGCGTCTCGAAGGGCGAGGGCGGGCCACAGTCATCCTTCGAGACGCGCTGCTATGCGCAGCGCTCCTCAGGATGAGGCGGGGTGAGAGGATGAGTGAAAGTAGTGTGCTACCTTCGCCGATGCATCACCCCGCCTTGCGCCAATCCTTCGCCTGGTGGATGCGCTCGCTATATTGCTCGACGGTCACGCCGAGCAATTCCCAGCGTGTCAGAAAGCTCAAAAGAAAGGCGTGCGCGCCATGTTCGTAGAGCGCCGCGACATCGCCGCGCCGGAGCATGTCCTTCTCGGCGTCGGTCAAAGGCATCCTTGCCATCGCAGCTTCCGGATCGCTCTTGGCGAGCGCGCGAAAATCCTTGTCGTGCAGGCAGGTGCGGAAAAATTTATTGATCCCGTAAATCGACATTCTCTTTGTCCCTCAACCCGTGAGATCAGGCTGCAACATGCCCGCCCGCACGCCATGCCGAAGCATTGTCGCGACGGCGGCGCGTCCTGGCAAGGCGTGCCGGATCTTAGCCTTGCGCTTGCGGAATGTCGTCGCGCTCAAACCCTCGAACAAGCGCCTCGCGATGTGCAGGACGGCTTGCCAGATCCGCGGATCATCGACGGCGTCCTGCACGATCCGCCAGACGCGGGCGGCAAAAGCGAATTTCGTTCTGCGCCTGTCCTGGCGGACATAAATTTTGGCGACGTCGTTCCACAATGCGCGGTCCCCGCTCGCGCCGGCCGCTACATGAGGCGGCACCCCCAGACCAATCATTGCCTTGCGCTCGGCGGCCATGCCAGCCATCGCCAGGACAGCGTTGCCAAGCAACAGCTGGTTGAATTCACCGCGATGGAACGCATCTCCAGTCCTGTTCCCGGCCTTCATGCCCGAGCCGCTCTCGCCATCGGTTCCGCCATAAGCGCCTTTGGAAAGGATGTGGGCTGTCAGGGCAATTTCGCCGCAGCCAAGGCCGACAGCGTAACAAATCACGGCATGGCCCGCCTCGTGAACTGCGGTCAGATACATGTCGAGCTGGACCGGCGCATCCTGGCCGCGCAGATCGCGCTGTTTGCGAGATGCCACGGCGCTTCTGAAGCTGCAGCGATGCCGCACCTTCGTTCGCCCGAGCCGCGCAAGAGACAATGCGGGCGCTTCCATGTTCGCTTTAGTCCCAGCGCCAGATGCCGAAGGCATGTCCGTGATCGACCTGCGGATGCAGGGAGATTGGCTTATGCTCCGCGCCGATGACGCCGAGCATGGCGATCCAGTTCAGGAGTTCGCCGGCGGCATTGCCCGCCCGTTGCAGCCGATCGCAGGTCGCTTCCTCGATCAGCAAGTCGATCTCGCCATTGACGAGTCTGTCCTCGATACATTTGGCCCACACCTTGTCCGGTGTGCCCGAGCGCTCGCCCTTGGGCGCCAGTGGCCCGCCGATTTCCAGCGAGAACGAACCGCTGGCGATGATGGCGACGCGCTCGTCGCCCGGAAAACTCTCGATGGCCGCACGCAACATTCGGCCCAGCGCGAAGGCGCGTTCGGCATTGGGCAGGGGATCGGAGAAGCAGTGGATGAAGAAGGGGATCAATGGCACGCGCTGGCGCGCATTGAGAAAATGCCAGGGCACCATGAAGGAATGATCCAGGGTGAATTCCTGGGTGACGGCGATGTCGAAGTTCTCTCGGATGCCCTGCGCGCGCAGATGATCCGCGAGGCCCTCGTGCAGAGGCACGCTGTAGGAAGGCATCGGCGTTTCGTCGTTCGGGCCGGATGTTTCCCCGGCGACGCCGATCGCAAAGAGCGGAAAATTGTCGAAGAAGAATGTGTTGAAGTGGTCGTTCGAGAACATCAGGATGATGTCAGGCCTGACGGCGTCGAGATGATGTTCGATCTCCGCGTAAAAGCGCGCTTCCTCGCTATCGGGCCCCTTGTGGGCGACGACGGAGGGAAAGACCGGGGTATGCGGCACGCCGAAACCGGCGACGACCTGCGCCATGATTGAATTCCAGAAGGACGATTCCTCAAAACCGGCGCTTCCCACCGGCCTCGACCCGTTTATAATCCGTCCTGCCCAACGCAAAAGAAAAAAGTCGCGCCCTGCGGCGCGCCCCAAAGAAAACGCCCCAAGGAAAGCCATGCTGCACAGGCCTGAAGACAAGACGGCGCCCAGCCTCGCCGAGCGCGCCCGCGCCCTGCGCCCCGCGGTAGCAGCCGAAAGCGATGCGACCGAAAGAAATGGGAAAGTCTCCACGCAACTGATGGCGCAGATTCACTCCGCGCGCCTGCTCAAGATGATGGTGCCCCGTTCCATCGGCGGCGAGGAAGCCGACCTTTCGTCCTTTACCGAAGCCGTTGAGGAAATCGCCCGGGCCGATGCCAGCACCGCCTGGTGCGTGGGGCAGGGGAATGGCTGCGCCTTCGCATCGGGCTTCCTCGCGCCGCATGTCGCCAGGGAAATTTTCGGGGCCGAGGACGCGGTGATGTCTTCCGGTCCGAGCAATGCGACCGCGAAAGCGATCGCGGTCGACGGCGGCTATCTCGTCACGGGCGCCTGGCGTTACGCCTCCGGCAGCCGCAACGCGCAATGGCTCGGCGCCCATTGCAATGTCTTCGAGGCCGATGGATCGCCGCGCAAACCGGTTCCCGGCCGCATTCCGCAAATGACGGTGCTCTTTCCCAAGGAACAGGCTGTCGTCCACGATGTCTGGGACGTGATGGGCCTTCGCGGGACCGGCAGCGATGATTACGAAGTGGCCGATCTCTTCGTCCCCACCGAATATACGTTCACGCGCGACTGGGCCGCCGACCGCCGCGAGGAGGGTGCGCTCTATCGCTTCTCCAACTTCAATCTGTTTGGCTGCGCCTTTGCGGGGATTGCCTGCGGCATTGCGCGCTCGATGATGGAAGATTTTGCCGCGCTGGCCGCAGTCAAATCCTCATCGGGCAGTGGCCCCTTGCGCGAGAATGCCGCTGTGCAGCGCGACTTCGGCTGGAACGAGGCGAAACTGCAATCGGTGCGCGCCTATCTCTATCGCACGCTGGAAGAAATCTGGGACAAGGTCGAACGCTCCGGCGAATTTTCGGCGGCGGACCGTGTCTCGCTGCGCATGGCTACGGCCTTCGTGATCCAGACTGCCAAGGACGTCGCCGACTTCGTTTACAATGCAGCCGGCGCGACGGCGATCTTCGAGAACCAGCCTTTCGAGCGGCGCTTCCGCGACATGCATGTGGTGACGCAGCAGGGGCAGGCGCATCTGTCGAATTTCGAGGCGGCGGGTCAGCTGTATCTCGGTCTCGGGGCGAAAGGACGTTAGCCATCGCGCGATGGCATAGCCGAACCATGCAAAGCCCCGTTAAAGACGATAAAGACGAAGCCGTTTCGCTGCGCGTGCAAACCGCCGTTTACGGCATCGGCGTCTTCAATTCTTCGCTTTTTCAGATCGGCTCGGTCATCATCCCGCTGCATGCGGCGACGATGAACCCGTCGCCCCTGATGTTCGGACTCGTCTTCGCCGCTGCGCATATCCTGCCGCTGTTCTTCTCCATTCATGCAGGCGCGCTGATGGATCGGCTCGGCGCGCGGCGCGTGATGCTCGTCTGCATGATCGCTTCCGCGCTGCTGCCGTTTTTCTATCCGGCGGCGACCTGGATCTGGGCGCTGGTATTCCTGCAGCTTTTTCTGGGTTTTGCGGAATCGATGGGCTGGCTCGGCGCGCAGACGATGATCGGCCAGTTCATGCACGGCAAGACGCTTTATGCGGGCCGGTTGAGTTTCATCATTCGCATCGCGCAACTCGCCGCGCCGCCGCTCGCGGGCGCGACATGGGATTTCTTCGGGCCATGGGCCGCCTTTTCGCTGATGGGCTTTGGCGCGGCAGGCGGCATTTTTTGCGCGCTGTTGCTTCCGCGCCACGCATCTGAACTCGCTGCGGGCGAAATCACGGCATCGGGGCGAAAAGGTTTCGGCCGTCTCATGCCGCGCATGAGCGACTATGTGACGGCCTTCGGTCTGCTGGCATCGCCCGCGATTGCGCTCGTCGTGTTGCTCGGTTCGATGATGCACATGGGCAATGCGGTGCAGGGCTCGTTTTATGTCGCCTGGCTGAACGATATGGGCATAGCCGGAACGGCGATCGGGCTTTTGAGTCCCGCCGCCGCCATCGGCGCGGCGATTTTCTCTCTGCTCACCGCGCCCTTGCATCGCCATGTTTCAGGCTTCTGGATCGTGTTGTTGTCGTTATGGGTCGGTGTCGTGCTCGTTTGCATCACGCCGTTGCTGACGACTTATTTCATGCTGCAGGTCGTGATGTTTCTGCGTCACGGCATGAACGGCCTTGCGCAGCCGCTCGTCATCACTTTGGTGCTTCGCGGTTCCGGCCGCAACAATCAGGGCAAGGCTGTTGGCCTGCGCGGCACGGCGAACCGCATTGCATCAATCGCTTCGCCACTGGCGATGGGCGCGATTGCCGAAGTCGCCGGCCTCGAGCGCGCCTTCTACATCGTCGGCATCGCTGTCAGCCTCGTGATGGCTGCAGTCGCTGTCTATCTCTGGCGCAATCCAGGAGTGGCGAGGGCAGGGGAAGAGTGAAGGAGCGAATGGCGAATAGTGAATAGCGAATAGTTGTTTTTCGGAGCCAACAGAATTGATCTACTCGCTACTCGCTACTCGCTATTCGCCAAATTCACCACATCACCGTGCCGCCATTCGGATGAATCAACTGTCCGTTGATATAGGAGGCGCGCTCACTGAGCAGAAAGTCGACGACAGCAGCCACTTCATCCGGTTTGCCGAGGCGGCCCATGGGCACACGCGTTTCGTTGCGCGCGACGGCGTCGCGATATTCAGCCTCGGTGCGATTGCTGGCGAGGATCGGTGTATCGATGGGACCGGGGCCGATGGCGTTGACGCGAATGCCATCCTGCACGAACTCGAGCGACAGCGCCTTGGTCAGCGAATAGATCGCGCATTTGGCGGCGCAATAGGCGGCCATGCCGGGAACGCCCATGACAGCGAAGTCGGAAGATGTCTGCACGATCGCGCCTTTCTTGCGTGGGACCATGTTTCGCAACACGGCCTGAGCAACAAAGAACATGCCGCGCGCATGGGTATCCAGCATGAGGTCCCACTCGGCGCCGCTGATATCAGCGATCTCCGTGCGTACGCTGATACCTGCGTTGTTGAAGAGCGCGTCGATGGGTTCGACCGCATCGGCTTTCGCAACGACAGTGCGAACTGCTGCTCCATCGAGCACGTCGACCTCATAGGCGTCGGCCTTGCCGCCGGACGCCCGGATTTCATTCGCGACAGCTTGCGCATTCGCGCCGCTCTTGTCGGCGATGGAGATGCGCGAGCGTTTGGCAAGGCGCAGCGCCGTTGCGCGTCCGATCCCGCTGCCGCCGCCGGTGATGAGTGTATGCATGACAATTCTCCCGCCGCGGAATTCAGAAAGGGTCTTGCCCGCCGTTGACGCGGAAATCCTGGCCGGTGACGAACGAGGCTTCGTCGCTCAGCAGGAAAAGGGCGGTTTGCGCCATGTCGTTGGCCGTGCCGATGCGGCCCATGGGGTTGGCTTTCGCGCGATCCGCCATTGTTCCCGATTCATAGACCGCGTTGGGCATGGGCGTATCGGCGATGCCGGGCGAAATCGCGTTGACGCGTATGCCTTCTTTCGCCGTTTCCAGCGCCATCACGCGCATGAGGCCGAGGACGCCGCCCTTGGTGGCTGCGTAATGGCCGGTGCGTGGTTTCGACGAACGGGCGAGCGTGGAAGAGAACATAACCAGCGAGCCCTTCTTGCGCTCGCGCATGTAGGGCAGAACGGACTGGCAGGTGAAGAGCACGCCGCGCAGGTTGATGCCGAAATGGTCGTCCCAATCCTGCTGCGTAAGTTCGAGGAAAGGCTTGGGCCTGAATATGCCGGCGCAGGTCGCAGCGCCGGCAATGGCGCCGAAGCGCTCGACTGTTTCGGCGGCGGCCTTATCGAGCGCCGCCTTGTCGCGCGTATCCAGCCTGCGCACCATCAGGTTTGGCGAATTATGTCCTTCGAGATCGCCGAGGTTGATATCCCAGGCTGAAACAGGCGTTCCCTGATCGAGCAGGAGACGCGTGATTTCCCTGCCGATGCCGCTGCCTGCGCCCGTGACGACGATAGCGCCGTTGCTGCTGCTCATATCTGCTCTCCCTCAGGCCGGGTCCGCGCCGAGCGCGACGCGTAGCGCCTTGCGGCGTTCGGGCCTGTACATTTCCTTGTAGTCGCGCGGACCGAGCGGCCCCTGTTCGACATCGAGACAGGCAAAGAGCGGCCCTTCGTCATTGAGGAGCCATTGCAGCTTGTTCTCGAAATCCGTGAGCGTTGAAATCGTACAGGCCTTGGAAATATCCGCGGCGCGCGCCATCGCCTCGAAATCCGTTTTCGGATTGGGAATGGGATGGCCGCCATTGGCCTCGTAGGTGCCGTTGCGGAAGACCAAGTGCGTAAAATTCTTGGGCGCGACACGGCCTATCGTCACGAGCGTCGGCAGGTTCATCAGAAGGGAGCCGTCGCCGTCGAGCACCACGACGCGGCGATCCGGCTGTGCCAGCGCCATGCCGAGGCCGTGCGAAGAACCGAGGCCCATCGCGCCATGCGAGAAATAGTTGAGCGGACGGTCGTTGATTTCAATCCATTCGCTTGCGGTCGAATAACTGGAAATCACGATCTCGTCGGTGATGTGCTTCTTCAGGATTTTGAGAAGTTCGAGCCGGTTCATCATGGCGCGACGGGCCTCCGGGCGATCAGGAATGCGGTGGGGCGCGAAGTGGCATAGGCCTTTTCGATGGCCGGAGCGATTTTTTCCACGTCCTCGTCGCTGTCTATGATTTCATAGGGAATCTGCATGGTCTCGAGGATCGGCGCGATGATCTGGAGACCGAATTTCTTCGAGCTTTTCGGCGCGACGCCTTCTTCGAGGCCGAGCATGCCGATCATCATCACCGAGGGAAACTTGTATTCGCAGCTCACTGCGCGGATGGCGTTCATGGCGTAGAGAAAGCCGGTGTATTGCATGAGGATCAGCGAGCGCTTGTTGCCGTAGGTGAGGCCGGCCGAAATGCCGATACACTCGTCCTCCTTGCAAGTGCGCACGAGTTTGAGATCGCGATCGCCGGCAATCGGATAAAGCAGTCCCTTGCTGGTGTGAAGATCCGGAACGGAGAGCACATATTCCACGCCGCCTTTTTTGACCGCGTCGATGATCTTGCCGCCGTTCAGCACAGGCGCCTGTTGCGCCGTGGCCGATGCGTTCATCAATTCCTCCCGTTGATTTCTTGAGGCAACAATGACTTGCGGCGCGGCTTTGTGCAAGCTGCTGCCTTTCAGCTACCGGGGGGCGATATCCTGTCGATTTCCGCTATTTCCTCCGCACTCAGATGCCAGCTTGCCGCCTTGACGTTGGCTTCCACCTGTTCGGGACGGGTCGCGCCGGCGATGACGCTGGATACGAATGGCTTGTTGGCGAGCCAGCTGAAGGCGAGGTCGAGCAGCGTCTTGCCGCGCTCGCTGACAAATTCTTCGAGCTGTCCGAGCTTTTTCCAGTTCGACTCCGTCAGGTGCCGGTTCGCGAAAGTGCCGGTCTGCGACAGGCGCGAACCCTCGGGCATGGGCGCGCCGTGCCGGTATTTGCCCGTCAACAGACCAGAGGCGAGCGGATAATAGGGCAGGAGCCCGAGGCTGTTGGCGCGCATGGCCGGAATGAGTTCGTTGTCGGCGCGGCGCACCAGAACGCTGTATTCGTCCTGGCAGGAGACGAAGCTTGCGAGATTCTGCGAGCGCGAAATCCAGAGCGCGTCAACCACCTGCCACGACTTGTGATTGGAAAGGCCGATATAACGGACCTTGCCCTGGCGAACGAGATCGTCAAGCGCGCGCAGGCTCTCTTCCATCGGCGTTAACGGATCGGGAAAATGGAACTGGTAGAGGTCGATCCAGTCCGTGTCGAGACGCTTCAGGCTCGCCTCGACCGCCTGCATGATATAGCGGCGCGAACCGCCCTTCATGCGGCCGGCATCGTCCATCTGGTAGGAAAATTTCGTCGCGAGGACAATATCCTTGCGCCGCCCGCCAAGCGCCGCGCCGAGATCGCGCTCCGACCCGCCGCGATTGCCGTACATGTCGGCCGTGTCGAAAAAGGTGATGCCGACATCCAGAGCCTTGTGCACCACCTTGCGGGTCGCGTCGGCATCGATCCGGGCGCCGAAATTGTTGCAGCCGAGGCCGACGACGGACACCCGCAGGCCCGACGGGCCGAGATTGCGTTCCAGCATTTTCTTGTTCTCCTGAAATCGCGCCTATTGGAGCGCGGCGGCCGGGAAAGATCAACCGGCGGCGCCCAAAACTTCCTGCACGTTGAAGATGGCGCAACCTGCGCCTAATTTCCTCGTCAGGAGGCCAGTCCATGACGAAGATCATCACGAGCGTGCCGGAAGCCCATGCGGAACTTTCACGCCTCATGGACGACGCGGAACATATCGCAGCGTTCACAGGGGCAGGCATTTCCACGGAGTCGGGCATTCCCGATTTTCGTTCGAAGGACAGTCTGTGGAAACGAAATCCGCCGATCCCCTTCGACGAATTCATGTCGAGCGAAACCGTGCGCATGGAATCCTGGCGGCGCAAGTTCACGATGGACGACAGTTATACGGGGGCCGCGCCGAATGTCGGACATTATGCATTGGCGCGACTCGTCGACGAGGGTCGCATGCACGCGATCATCACGCAGAATATCGATGGCTTGCACGAAGCCTCTGGCGTCGCGAAAGACAGGATCATCGAACTGCATGGCAACGGGACTTATGCGAAATGCCTGACCTGCGGCGTTCGCCACGAATTGTCTGCGGTGCGCAAGAAATTCGAATCTTCAAATCGCGCGCCAGCGTGTTTGTGCGGCGGCATCGTGAAGACAGCGACGATCGCGTTCGGACAGGCGATGCCGCAAGATGAAATGCGTCGCGCGCATGCAGCGACATTACAATGCGATCTCATGCTTTCGATCGGTTCATCGCTCGTCGTTTATCCTGCCGCGGGTTTTCCGGTTCTTGCCAAGGAGAGCGGCGCGCGCCTCGTCATCGTCAATCGTGACGAGACGCCTCTGGATGGGATCGCGGACCTTGTGATTCGAGCCGGCATCGGCGAAGTTTTGGCGCCCTGGGCCGGGCGCGACCGCCTCAACTGACGGCTGCGCACACGCTTGCGCGCCGGGCAAACGCAAACAATTTTCGCAACATGTGATTCGTTTTTGCCGTTTCATCCACAGGCTTAAAAAAATCGCAAAAACCTCTTTGCCGCAGAGTTGCCGGTGTTATCCTGACGTCGTGAATCACTTTATGTTCGATTCGCCGGGATGGCGGCATCTTTCCCGTGAATCGTGGTGCGGTATTTTGGGGGCCGGTCCGTTGAGCAACGAGGATCGCAGCGAGAGTCTTTCCGGTATTCGATCCGGTCAATTGGCAGACCAACAGGCGTCCGAGCAGACGCCGCTTAATTTGCTGGAATTGTCCGGCCACATAAAGTGGTTCGATGTCGCGAAGGGCTACGGTTTTATTATTCCCGACAATGGCGGGCCGGACGTGCTGCTTCATGTCACCGTGTTGAAGCGCGACGGATTCCAGACCGCGCCGGAAGGCGCGCGCATCGTCTGCGAAGTGCAGCAGCGCCAAAAGGGCTATCAGGTTTTCCGCGTCCTCACGATGGACGAGTCGACCGCCGTACACCCCTCGCAACAGCCGCTCGCGCGGACGCATGTTCAGGTGACGCCGGCTGGCGGCTTCGAAATCGTCATCGTGAAGTGGTTCAATCGCACGCGTGGCTTCGGCTTCGTATCGCGCGGCGAGGGGACCGAAGACATCTTCGTCCACATGGAGACGTTGCGCCGCTACGGCATCACGGATCTGAAGCCCGGCGAAAGCCTGCTCGTGCGCTTCGGTAACGGTTCCAAGGGCCTCATGGCCGCCGAGATCCGCCCGCTGGAAACAAGGCTCCCGTCTTCGCATTGAAGTCCGCGGGCAAATGGCGGCAGGGCGCCCTCGCGGCGCCCTTTTCGTTGGAGCCCCGCGAGCATCACGTGCCTGCCTGTTTTTCGCCGCGGCAGCCGTGTGGTATGCGGATGGTCCGCACAGAGACGCCGCAGGTTCCCTCATGATCTTCAGCCGCAGAACGATTTTGGTGTTCGCAACCCTGCTGCCATTGGCGCTGGCTGGCGGGGCGTCATCCCAGGTCAAACTGGAAACGCTCACCATCGTCACAGCCGGCGGCCGGCAGGCTTTCCAGGTCGAGGTCATGGAGAATGACGAACAGCGGGCGCGCGGCTTGATGTTCCGGCGCGAGATGGCGGCCGACCGGGGCATGCTGTTCGACTTCAAGAAGGTCCAGCCGGTCGCGTTCTGGATGAAGAATACCTACATTCCCCTCGACATGATCTTCATCGACGAACGCGGGGAAATCGTGAACATCGCCGAGAATACCGAGCCCCTGTCGGAGCGTTCGGTTCCTTCGGGCCGGCCGGTGCTGGGCGTGCTCGAGGTCAACGCCGGGATCAGCCGCAAATATGGCATCAAGCCCGGCGACCGCGTGGAACACCGCATTTTCAGGAAATAGCGACCCCGCCGCCAGTTTCGCGTGGCAAGTTCGGCCTTCAAGCTTGATTTGCAATGGCTCAAGGCGCTATTGCGGTCATGGAATTCGGGGCATAGCGCAGTCCGGTAGCGCATCTGCTTTGGGAGCAGAGGGTCGCAGGTTCAAATCCTGCTGCCCCGACCATTTCACCGCCGGCCCGGCCGGAAGTCTGACGAGGAAGACGAGCATGTTGGCGCGCATCAGCTGTCCCGCGAAAACGGCCACCCAGTCCGGAAGAGCGAAATCCGAGCGCTGGTTGCTGCAATACGAGCAGGAAGCCGCCCGCGAGATCGATCCGCTGATGGGCTGGACGAGTTCCGGCGACATGAACCAGCAGGTCAAGCTCTGGTTCGACACGAAGGAGGAGGCCATCGCCTATGCCGAACGGCGTGGACTGGCCTACAGGGTGGACGAGCCGCGCCCGATCGGTCGCAAGACGGTCGTCTATTCCGACAATTTCAAGTCGTCCCGCATCGGCCAGTGGACGCACTGAGGCTTCGCCTGCGCTCCAATGCGCGGGCAGGGCGCTTTGGCCTCCCTGAGGCCGAACGCAAATCTTAAGGCCCCGTAGCTCAGCCGGATTAGAGCAGCCGCCTTCTAAGCGGCAGGTCGCAGGTTCGAGCCCTGCCGGGGTCGCCACTTTCGCAGTCTTATCGACTTCGCGCTGCCGAATTCTTGCTTATCCGGCACATACGAATCGCGCACCGCCATGTTGTTGATCGAATGAGGCGAGGCTGACCACCAGACGCGGCGCGAGGAATGCCGCGTACTCGCATTCGCTTTCCAATCTGGCAAGGAGATCGGCGAGTTTCCATGTCGTACCTCCAGCGGGGCGCGGCAAGCCAGCAATGAAAGCGGCGACGTCGTTCCGCTTTTCACGTCGTGCCGACTCCTCGATGAAGTCGCAGATGTCCTCTTCGAGATCGTTTGCAGCGAACGCAATGCCGATGCCGCAGCCGCAGGCCGCGCCGAGCGCGACATGCTGGCGTGATACACGTTTCCATTTCGCCTGCAGGTCGCGGATCGAGGCCGCCGCTTCCGATGCAATTGCTTGCGTCACTGGACGGGCTCGGCGTTGAAGGCAGGAACCGTCATCGCTGCGCGAAGGGCTTGCGTCGTCGCCACATCCACAGCGCCGTTCTCGTTGAGCGCCACACCGTATGCGCCACGCGCCTTCTCTGCGCTGATGTAGCCCTGTTTCACGTCGGAAGCGACGAGTGCCGGATCGCGTTCGATCGGCGGGCCAAAGCCGCCTCCGCCGCCAGAGCGCATCACATATGCATCACCACGTTTGACGCGAACACCGAACACTTTCGCGTTGGGCAGATCTTCGGTCCATTCGCCATTCGTGCGGATGCCGATGGAATTGCCCATCGCGTCATGGCCGCCCGCGAGTCCCCAGGGCTTGCAATGCATGCGGTCGATGCGCGTCGTCAGCGTGAACGGGGAAAGCGCCTGCACCACCATTTCGGCGCCGAGGCCGCCGCGCTGACGTCCTGCGCCAGCGCTGTCCTGGCGCAGGGCGTAGCGTTCGACCATGACAGGATATTTCGACTCGAGCTGTTCGGTGGGGCTATTGTGCGTGTCGCCGTCGTTGATGCAGACGGTTGCCGAGACGCCGTCCTCGCCTGACTTCGCGCCCCAGCCGCCGCCAAGCGGGCCGATGCCGACGATGAAGAGCTTGCCGTCGGCTGGCGATATGCCGTGGATATACGGGAAGACGAGGTCGGCGTGATGGCCGGCGATGGAGCGATTGGGGATCGCTGGCGCCAGTGCCTTGAAGATCGTATCGATGACGGTCATCGGGAAGGTCATCCACACGCGCATCGGGAAGGGCCGCTCGGCGCTGATGACCTTGCCCATGGGCATGACCACTTTCAGATTGCGGAAGCTGCCGTCGTTGACGGGATATTCTGTGGGCGTTGTGAGGCACTTGAAAGCGACCTGCGCGCAGGCGATGCCTGTCGTCCAGCCGGAATTGTAAAAGCCGCGCACCTGCGACGCCACATCGCTGAGATCGATTGTCATCTCCTCGCCGCGTTTCTCGACACGCACCTTGATTGGGATGCGGGCGCCGACATCTATGCCATCGTCATCCATGAATGATTCTGCTTCATAGACGCCGTCGGGAATGTTGAGGGTATTTTCGCGTGCGACCGCCTCGGACTGATCCATCATGATGTCGATGGATTGCAGCACGGCTTCCTTGCCGTAACGTCGGACAAGTTCGCCGAAGCGCCGCTCGCCCGTCGTTACCGCCGTGATCTGTGCGCGTAGGTCACCCATGGCGCGCTCGGGCATGCGCACGTTAATGGCGATGATGTCGACCAGTTCCTGATTGACGACACCGGCACGCCGATATTTCACAATGGGTATCTGGATGCCTTCGGAATAGATGTCAGTCGTGACCGTGCCGAGCGTGCCGCCGACATCGAGCCAATGGGCCATGCAGCAGGCGAAGGCGACAAGTTCACCGTCGTGGAAGATCGGCTGTGTGAACGTGAAGTGGTTGAGATGACTGCCGGTGATATACGCGTCGTTAGTCACGAGGATATCGCCGGGATGGATGTTTTCCAGCCCGTAATGCTTGATCTTCGCCTTCACGGTTTCTGACATGCCGCGAATGAACATGGGCAAGCCCAGACCAATGGAGACCGTGTCGCCCCTGGTTGTGAAAAGGCCCACGGTAAAGTCCAGCGCCTCGTAGATGATGAGGTTGTAAGCCGTGCGCATGAGATTGGTCTTCATCTCCTCGGTGACGGCGAGAAGACCATTGCGGATGATTTCTACCGTCACGGGATCGACGGTGCGCGGGGTTGCAGTGCTCATTTGGATGCGCCTCCAATGGCGATCAGCAGATTTCCGAAATCGTCGACATCGACAATGTCGCCGGGGGCGACAACAGTTGTCGAAGCGTGTTCCTCGACCAGGGCAGGTCCCTGGATTCGATGGCCCGGCCGCAGCCTGTCGCGCAGATAGACCTTGGTTGGCACATAGCGGCCGGCATCCCGGAAATAGACCGGCTTTTCGCCGCGCAGGGCGACGGAAGCCTCGCTGCCATCTTTCGGCAAAGGCGCCATCGGTGGCTTGCGCATGATGCCGGTAACGGTCACGCGCAGGCTTACAAGATCTGCGGGCTCGGATGGCGCGTGCGTGCCGTAGCGGACATCATGCACCCGATCGAACTCGGCCTTGATGGCAGCGCGGTCGTGTTGCTTGAAGAAGTCGCCATCGAGATCGACGGTGACGGCATGTTCCTGACCTACATATCGCATGTCGGCGGCATGCGAGACCACGATGTCGTTCGGATTGACACGTGACGTTGCGATCTGCGCGCGTCCCTCCGCTTCCATTTCCGCGTATATCGCTTCCAGCTCGTCGAAGGAGGCCTCGCCGAGCTTGCGGAAACAGGAGCGCACGTAATCGTAGCGCAGGTCGCCGAACAGCATGCCGTAGGCGGAGAAGTAGCCGGGGGCATAGGGGATCAGCACCTTGCGAATGCCGATTTCCCTGGCAATCGCTGACGCATGTAGCGGACCGGCGCCGCCATATACGATCATCGTGAATTTGCCGGCGTCGAGACCGCGTTCGGTCGTCACGGCCTTCACCGCATAGGACATGGCGGTTGCGGCAATGCGCAGAATGCCATCGGCAGTTTCGATGGCGTCGAGACCCAGTTCCGCCGCGACGGCTTTCATCGCAGCCTGCGTGGCGTCGGGATCGAGCTTCATCTGGCCGCCGAGGAAGTGATCGGCGTCGAGGCGGCCGAGCAGGAGATTGGCGTCCGTCACGGTGGGCTCCGCGCCGCCGCGTCCATAACAGGCAGGGCCGGGCATCGAGCCGGCGCTGTGCGGACCGACGCGCAGCGATTTGCCCTTGCCGACGCGGGCAATGGAACCGCCGCCTGTTCCGACTTCGAAAATGTCGATCATGGGAATCTGGATCGGCAGCGCCTTCTCGTAGCCGCCGATCAGCGCACTGGACGAGGTCAGTGGTTTACCGTTTTCGATGACACCCGCCTTTGCCGTGGTGCCGCCCATGTCAAAGGCGATGACATCGGGCAGCCCGAGCTGGCGGGCGACTGCTTGCGCGCCGATGACGCCGGCAGCGGGTCCGGACTCCAGCATGCGCACGCATTCGCGGCGCGCATGCGCGACGGGAAACAGGCCGCCCGTGGACTGCACGGCATAGAAGCTGCCCTTGAATCCCTTGTTCTCGAGATGCGTCTCGAGATTGCCGAGATATTCAGAGACGCGCGGACCCACATAGGCATTGGCGGCGACGGTAGAGACTCGCTCGAATTCGCGATATTCCTGCGAGAGCTCGTGTGATGCTGTCACGAAAACGCTTGGCAACTCTTCCTGCAGGATCTGCTTGACGCGCATCTCATGCGCAGAATTGCGATAGGAGTGAAGCAGCAGCACTGCTACGGATTCGATATCGAGCGTCTTCAACGTGCGCGCCGTGGCGCGCACACGTTCCTCGTTGAGTTGTTTGTAGGTCGTGCCGTCGGCGAGCAGCCGTTCCTCGACCTCGAAGCGCAACGCGCGTTCGACAAGCGGTGTGTGCTTGGAAAAGAAGAGATTGTAGGCGTCGGGGCGATTGACGCGGCCGATCTCGTAGATGTCGCGGAAGCCTTCCGTAATCAACAGCGCGGTGCGGGCCCCGGTGCGCTCGAGCAGCGTGTTGATGGTAATGGTCGAACCATGCAGGAAGAGATTGGCTTCCGAGCAGAGGACGCCGGCGCCATCCAGTGTATTCTGGATGCCTCGTGGCAGGTCGTCGTGGGTGGAGAGCGCCTTGCCAAAGAGCAATCGACCCGTGGTTTCGTCGAAGGCGGCGAGGTCGGTGAATGTGCCGCCGATATCGACAGCGATGCGCAAATGGCCTGTTTTAACGGCCGAGAGATCGTCGGGCATAGGAGCTTACCTGTTGACTTATTGAAGGTGGATCAAAGCGGCTTGAAGTCGGCAATGCGCAGCAACTCTGCATTTCGCTTAACGTCCTTCTGGATGTAAGCGGAGAATTCGGACGGCGACTCGGTAACGGGTTCGATGCCGAGCGCGGCGAGGCGGCCGGACGCGGCCAATTCCTTGACGGCGTCGTTCATCGCGCCGTTGAGCCATTTCACGATGGGCTCGGGCGTCGTCTTCGGCCCCCACACGCCATACCACGATGAATATTCGAGGCCCGGCATGCCTGCCTCAGCAGCGGTCGGGATGTCCGGCGCGAGGCTGGTGCGCTTTGCGGTGGTCACGGCAAGCGGTTTGACCTTGCCAGCGCTCGCCATCGGCAGAAGAGCGATGACGGGATCGATCATCAATTGCACATGGCCGGCCGCGACGTCGTTCAGGCCCGGGGCCGTGCCGCGATAGGGCACCACGGTCAGCTTGAGGCCCCCGAGATGACCGAAACCGATGGTAGCGAGATGGCCCATTGAGCCGAGCGCCGCTACGGCGAAGTCCCATTTCGCCGGATCCTTCTTCGCATCGGCGACGACCTCTGAGATGGTCTTCTGCGGTCGTTGCGGGTTCATCACCAGTAGCATCGGAGCTTCGCCGACGCGGGCGATTGCCGCGAAATCGGAAACTGGATCGTAGGGCGCGTTTTGCATGACCTGCCGCGCCATGACGTGCGTCGAGGCAGAGAACAAGATCGTGTAGCCGTTGGGATCGGAACGCATGACCGCGAGCCCGCCTACCGCGCCGTTGGACCCTGGACGGTTCTCGACGATGATGTCGACGTTCCGCTTGTCCTTCAGATGTTGGGCCAGCACGCGGGCGTAAGCGTCGACACCCCCGCCGGCCGCGAAGGGCACGATCAGCTTGATCGTCTGCGAAGGGTAATTTCCCTGTTGCGCTGTCGCCGGCAGGGCGAAGAGTGCTGCTGTGGCGATCAAGACTGCCTTGGCCAACCTTGCTGACATGATGCTCTCCCTTCATTGCGAGGCTGACCCTCGGGTCAGCCCATTCGGTTCGATCCGCTGATTTGCATGATGTTGGAAATTTTGGCTGCAGCTTCCTTGAGACGCTGCAGGGCGATGATCTCGAGTTCTTTGCCGCTGCACACGAGCACGGGCGCGGCGACGCTGACGGCGGCTATGGGATAACCGCTGTCGTCGCGAACAGGCACGGCCAGCACGACGAGGCCCGCGGTAATGAGCGAATTGTCCAGCACGTAGCCGCGTGCGCGGATAACGTCGAGTTGCGGCAGGAGGCGCGGACGGGGAATGACGGGATAGCCGGCAGCGCTGTCGCCCGGCTTCGCCAAAGCCTGATCGAGGTCGGCTTGCGGCAGGAAAGCTAGTATCGCCTGCCCAAGCAGGTTGACTGGGGCAGGAATGTCCGAGCCGATGCGGATATCGATGCCGAGGCGGGTAAGACCAGCTCGAACCCGTTCGACATAAACAATACTGCCTCGCTGCAGCACGCCAAAGCTCGCGGCCTCGATCTTGTCTCCGACAAGGGAACGCAAAATTGGTCGAACGCTGCTGCGCAAATCACGGCGGCCGATGGCATTGAAGCCGAGGTCGAGCACTTTCAGCGTGAGGACATAGCGGCGCTTTTCGCTGCGGGCGACATAGCCGAGGGCGACGAGAGTGTTGAGCATTCGGTAAGCAGTGCCTGGATCGAGATCTGCGCGCTCGGCGATCTCTGTCACGGTCAAAGGCTCATCCTCCGGGGTGAATGCCTCGAGAATGCGAAGTCCTTTGGCGAGCGATTGGACCGAACTCTTCGCGAGTTCTTCCGGTCGCTTCGAGAGCGTCACTGCCTGTGCTTTGGGTGACATATTTTTCGGATTCCGAATAATTTTTCGTATTACGAAATAAGATCTGGATTTTGTCAAGGTGGGCATGGGTTCTTTTTCTTCGAGCACGGCGGGTCGAGTAGTCCAGTTATCCGGCGTGCGGGCGAGCAATTCCCGGGTCATGGTCCGCGTCACAAATGCCTTGTTCGCGTGCTGCCAAAGCCAGAATCGCAAGTCGGCTATGTCGTGGTGAAGCAGGACGAGAGTGACGAGGGCACACGTTATGAAAAGGTGTCACGACTGAATTTGCAGCCCGTCGCGCGGGTGGAACTTCTATCTGCGAGCGCCGTCAACGCCGTCGCGTCGCATCTTCTCGAACAGCAATTGCTGAGCAGGCCAGCCGATATAGCGAAAATCTTTCTGGATGGGACAGCGGACTGGCAGGAGCGAGAAGTAGTATGAGGGTGTTGGCCAACTCCGGCTCGCTTGCGCTTTAACCATCGACCGATCCAGTTACTATTCCAAAATCCGGCTTTGCGTTATTGGCGCTCGCTCGCGAATAACACTGCGCCGGGCATGACATCGGCCCAAGGAATCAGCTGGCGAAATACTTTGGCTTGCGCCGCCGGATTGTCGGTTGTCCGGCGTGCGGCTTCCAGCGCGTCGGCGATGCGCCATGTGTCGATGCCGGAGAGTTCGCAGATTACGGCGAGATCGTCGAGCATGTGGTCGTGATCATAGGCGATGGAGAGCCTGTCTTCGCCGAGATGTTTGCGGCGACCGTCGCCCGGGCCCGCGTAACCCGCGAGCCATGTCCGCGTGGGCTTTTCCGAGTGCCCGGCGCGGTCCATCGCACGCACGAATGCACTGATCGAGACGTTGTGGCCTTCGCCGTTGGTCAATGTCCGTTTCCTTTTCACACCTGTCTTTGGCCATGTATGGCGGCTTGCAGGCGTGGCGGGAATGCAATGGATCAATCCGGGTCTTCAGCGCCTCGCTCTCAGCGCGCAGTTTTTGGCGAGCCGCCGATCGCCGCTGCAATCTCTGCTTGGGTTTGCAGTCTCGAAAAAAGTCTCAGCCTGTCAAACCACGCGGCTGCATTCGTTTCGCCAACGAGAGGCGTGGCGCATATGAGAAATTTCCGCCTGATATCGTCAAGGCCGAGGGGGCGTGCGGGGTGTCCGATGATGAATTCCGTGTGCTTCTCATAGCGCTTGCCGCCGGCAAGCACGAGGATGCGCGAAGGCGTCGCCTGCGGCCATCGCGACGAAAACGGAATACTCGAATGCACGTCCACTTGTTGCGCCAGCGCGCGCACATCCGGATCGTGCAGCGTCGCGTGCAGGCTGCCGGGTCCGAACTCGCCGCGCAAAAGGGCATGGGCCGTGAGGAAGGGCAGGGAATGATCGGCGGTTTCGATATTCGGCGGCGACCATTTTGCGGCGTTGTCGGCGGTATAGCGGATCGCGAAATCGTAGATTTCGACGACGACCTTCTCGATGGGCGCGCCGCCGATTTCCTTGTGCAAGGCAATGCACGCCTCGAGCGGCCCTTGTGCATGATAGATCGCGGGATAAAATTTCAGATGGCTGTCGCCGGTGCGGTCGCGCGCTGCGTCGAGTTCGAGATCGAGCGGGCCGGATATCAGGCGCTCGAAACCGAATTCGCCTGAGAATGCAGGGTCCGGACCCTGCACGCCGCGTTGCGCAAGGCGCGCATGAAACAGGCAATCGCGAACCGCAGTCGCCGAGGCGAGCGCTTTCCATGCCGATACACGGCCGGTGCGCGCGAGCAGCATGTTACGTGACACGACGGTCATCGCGACGGCATTGGCGATCTGCGCCTCGTCGAGACCGAGCACGTCCGAGATGGCTGCTGTCGCGGCGATGCCGACATAGGTGGAAGGATCCCAGCCGCGCGAAATCGCGCTGGCGGCATCGCAGAGATCGAGCATGAGATGCGTGCCGGTCGCAATGGCGCGTAAAATGTCGATCCCCGGCCTGCCCGCGTCTTCGCCCGCAGCGAGGACAGCGCCGATGAAATCGCTGGGATGGCCGCCGTTGCGCCCGATATACGTGTCGTTCCAGTCGAGCTTGCGGATGAGCCATGAATTGCAGAAGGCGGCGTCGTCGCTCGACGCGCGGCCTCCGCCGACGAGCGTCGACGTGTCCCGTCCGTCCGGCGCGGCGAATGTGTGGAGCAGTCTCTGGCTATCCTCTTCCGTCCGCGCCAGCGCAGCGCAAGCCATGGCGTCGATGAGGCGAATGGTCAGAGCCTCGACCTGCGTCTCATTCAGCGCCATCTGCCGCTTCGCCTGAACGAATCCGGCAATGCGGCGCAGAAGCGGATCCTCAGGCAGAGCGGTCATGAGCGAAGCTGTCGTCACGTTTACGGGGATGGGCCATCAAGACACTTGCGTGATTTTACTTAAACCGAGCAGGCAATTGAGATAGTTCCGGTTTCGCGCGTGACGGTAGCCTTGGCAAGTCCCTTTGCTACTTGCCGAACTCATCGTCATAAAATTTGTCTGAGCGCGGCGAACGGAAAAAAGTCGAAGCAAAGGCGGGAAACCCGGCAAAACTTTCAACGGTGCGACGCAGGTTGCCGGGATTCGCGTCTGGTTCGCTTACGCAGCCTGGGACTTCCGCCCCCACCAGCCGATGGCGAGCAGGAGCACAGTCGCGGCCGCCAGTGCGATGAGTGTCGTGTCCGGCAGGTAAAAGGTGCGATAGACCTCCCAGCCAAGTCGGCGCAAGACTTCCGAAACGTCGGTATAGACGCCGATCAGATGGCCCCCGAGCGTGCCGGTGATCCCCAGCAAGCCCGCACCGATCAATGCGAGACCTGCCATCACAAAGCGCATGAGGCCATGCCAGACGGCCTCGCCGTGCAGCCAGCGCGTTATCATCATCAGCGTCCAGTAGGCGAGCGTCCAGGCCGCGAGCAGCGCATGGTTGCGCCCGAGCGGCGAAGACGACACGGCTTCCCACGGCCAGACCATGAGGCCGACGGCAAAGGCTGCCGCGCCCGACAGAAAACCAAGGAACAGAAGCGGCGTCAGCGCGCGGTCGATCGACAGCGCTAGCGCGCTGGACGAGAATGCGCGGATGAGAATGGCGAGCGCCGCCGTCATCCAGAGCGCCATCGGAAAGTGTACGAGTACGACGTGATATGCAGCCATGGTCAGGCGCTCCGCTTGCGAGAGGACAGCATGTTGAGGGCGATGCCGAAAGCTGCGATCAGGAGCACGCCACCGAACATCGTGAACAGCCACTGGCGGCGGATCGCGTAGTTGAATTCGACTTCGATGCCGTAATTCGCAAGTTGCGCCTCACTATGGCGGTGTTTGACGGGGACGCCGGCTTTGACCTGCGCCGCGCCTGCGTGTTTCGTGCTGTTAAGCAAGGCCCAGTTGACCTGACCGGGATAGAAAAGCGTCACGGTTCGCCACGGCTGTTCCCAGTTCGGCGTCTCGCCATTGAAGCGAACGGCTTCGAGTTCAGCCTGGCGCCCGAGCCCGAGGCTGACAGGGAGCGTCACCATGTGCCAGCGCCCGCCCGTGGCCTGCCGATGGATGGCGAAGGCGGCCTGATAGACGCCGCGATCGCGAAAGATTTTGTCGTCGGTTGGATTGCCGGTATCCATCTTGCGCTGCAGGGTGACGTCCCAGAAACCGTTGTCCCACCGGCTCTTTCCGGCAACCTTGATGTCGCCGCGCGAGCCGTCGCTCATGGCGAGAGACCGGCGGGGCAGGGTGTCCCCCTCTATCCATCCGGCATTGGGATCGAAGGGCTTGGCCTGATCGACACGCAGAAAATAGGTGTCGTCCTGACCGATCTTGCCGGCGATAATGTCTTCCCAGCGCAACGCTGCGCGTCCAGCTTTTGCGGAGTCGAACATGAAGCGCGGTTGCTGCTTCCCGCCGTCCCAGTTCGTGGCATAGGGGCTCTTGCCGCTGTCGCTCAGGCGTCCCTCTGCGACATGTTGATCGTCGGCGAGACCGATGGGATTCGAGCGATTGGCGCGCCAGTGCCAGAGATCGAGAAAGTAGCCCGCAGCGCGCAAGGCCTTTTGCTCGTCCTCGGGAGCAAGGTCGGCCCAGTTTTCGAGGCTCTTGCGCGTGGACGGCAGGTATTTGGTGGGTTCGTCGAGTTTCAGCTTGCCGCCGAGATAAGGGTGAGCCGCGACCTCCTTGCCGCTGACCTCATCGGTGAAACCGGCAAGCCTGCGTCCTACCGTGACATAACCCCCGTAACGTCCGAAGTCCGGAACGCTGCCGTCGTCCACCATCATGGACACGCGGTCTTCGTGCAGCCCGTCCGGCTGAGAGCCGGGCACAGCCGAGCCGCGCACCACCCATTTGCCGCCTTCGAATTTCAGCACATCGTGAAAGATACCGGGATTGGGCGAAGGCCAGCGATAGCGAAAGAAAATATCACTGCCGTTGTAGGCCGCCTTTACCTGCAAAGGCGCGGTCAATTGCTTTGGGATGGCAATTTGTTTGGCGGGATCGTCGCGCACGACGCCAGTGCCTTGCGTGAACCACGACAGCGCAAGCGCCGCACCGAATATGCCCGTGGCTGCCAGCAGCCCGGTTTCTCTATTCATAATGCCTCTCCATTTTTGCGCGATCTTGCAATCCTGAAATCCCATCAACAGATGAATTATGACTGCCGGCTGATATTGCGGCATTGATAGAGAACAACTTGCGCTGGGATATTTTCGGCGAGAAAGTGCCGTGAATCATGGAGGAAATGAATGGAGGACGCATTCCGCCGCGCGCTCTTGCCGAGTGAAGACGAAATTCGGGCGATGCCGCTCGGCGCCAACACGAAATTCGCAGCCGAACTGATCGGTAACGCGAATGCACGAGCGCTCGACATTGGCTGTGGCGAGGGAAAGTTTACGCGCGGATTGAAGGCGCTTTGCAAGGAAGTCGCCGGCGTGGATATCAAGGAGCGCAGCATCGACAAGGCGAAGGCCGCCGCGCAGGCGGAGGGGCTCGATGTGGATTTTCGCATCGCGAGCGGGCAGGACTTGCCCTGGAGCGACGGGCATTTCGATGTCGTCGTATTCTCGAATTCGTTGCATCATATGCCCGATACAGCCGCTGCGTTAAAGGAAGCGGGCAGGGTGCTGAAATCGGGCGGGCTGCTCTATGTGATGGAGCCCGTAGCATCCGGCAATTATCATGAGGCGACAAAACTCGTGAACGACGAGACTGAGGTGCGCACGGATGCGTTGCACGCGTTGCGCAAGCTCGCCGGCAATTGTTTCGAACACGCGCGCGAGATCATGTATCGCTCGACGCGAAGTTTTGAAAATTTCGATGAATGGAAGGCGGACCAGATCGACCGCGATGAGAAGCGCCGGGCGAAGTTCGATGCTGATCCAAAGAAGGTGCGCTCGACCTTCGAGGGCCACGCGCGCAAGGAAGACGGCAAGCTCGTCTTCGATCAGGTTTTTCGCGTGGATTTGCTGCGCAAATTTTGAACGTGTTCGCCAGAAATGCTGCGAAGTCTATTCGCGGCCTAGCGCCGCCGCCTTTTGCGCAAGCTCGGGCGAAATCGCCAACACAGTTGCAATGAGCTTCTGCAAGCCTGCGCCCGACAGCGGTTCGAATGTCAGTTTCTTGGCGGCCAGTTCCTCTGCAAGCATCTTGTCTGCCAGCAAGGAGTCGAATGCGCGGCGAAGGATTGCGGCCGTATCGGCGGGAAGGCCGGGCGGCCCCAGCACGGAACGCCCGATTTCCGCCGGAGACGCAAACAGCGCGAGCATCTGTTTGTCGTCAGGGGTGCTGCCGAATTCGGTCATGGCGGGAACGTCGGGCAAGGCTGGATGACGCTCCATCGCATATTGCACGAGGACCGAGACCCGCCGCTCGCGTATCCAGTTCGCCTTGTTGAACAGCAGTCCGTCTATAGTGGCGTGCGTGCCCTGCGTCTCGCCGCGTTCCATGGCCAGTCCGCCGCCTGTAATTCCCGGATATCCTGTCACCAACTTGAATTTCGTTCCAGCAATACGGTTCAGCAGCAGCGGCATCGAATGCGACGTCGAACCAGCGCTTGTAGCCGCCAATGTTATTTCGCGCGTCATAGCGTCGCTTATGGATTTAACGGGTGCGTTGTGCCAGGCGACGCTGACTTCCACATTTTTCGCTATGCGTCCGAGCCATGTGAATTGACGCATGTCGAAACGCACGCTCTTGTCGCCGAGCGCCTGGGCCAACGCCATCTGCTGACCGATCATGCCGATGGCTGTGCCATCCTTCGCTGCGACCGCGTAAAGATAATTCGCTGCGACCGCGCTGCCGGCGCCTGGCATGTTGCGCGGCACGATAGTCGGCGCGCCGGGAATGTGACGCGACAGAATGCTTGCGATAATGCGTGCATAAATATCGTAGCCGCCGCCGGGATTGTAACCGATGACCATCGATATCTGCTTGCCCGCGAAATAGTCTTCTCCCCTCGCGGGCAAGGGCGCTGCCAGCAGCACGCATCCGATGCAGAGCGTCATGCAGGCAGGGCCGGGTCCTATCAACATGTTGCCCTCGCGAAGGCGGCGCCAAGGGGCGCGACCTCCATTGGATCGAACTTCGTCGCGTCAGGTCGTTAAAGCCACGGCATCAGCGAAGCGTGGATCACATCTTTCACGCCGCCTTCTTTCGCGCCGACCGATTTGATCGCCTTGTCCACGTAGTTGAGGCCGAAGCGGTGCGTTGTAATGAGATCGAGGTCGAAGCGCTTGGACGCCAGTTGTTCCAATGCGAGTTCGCAGGCCTTGAACGAATGGCCGCGCGCCGAATGCATGGTGATGTATTTCGTCGTCATCTTGCCGATCGGGAAGTTCGGGAAGTCGGGCATCTCGCCCTGCACGACGATGCGGCCAGCCTTGCGCTTCAAGGCCTCGATGCCGAGCATGATCGGCACCGTGCCCGCGCCGGCGGTGCAGTCGAGCACGACGTCTACGCCGAGGCCGCCGGTATATTCCATGATCTTCTCGAGCGGGTTCTCGGCGTTCACGTCGATCGTATGGTCCGCGCCGAGCTTCTTCGCCACTTCGAGGCGCGCATGATCCTTCCCCGTGCCTGTGATGATGATGTTCTTCGCGCCGGCCTGCTTGCAGATGACCGTCTGCGACAGGCCCTGCTGCCCCGGTCCCTGGATCAGCACCGTCGAGTTGTAGCTGACGCCGCCTTCGAACAGCGACCATTCGATGCCGTTCGCCATGGGCGTCACGATGCCCGCGAGTTCGGGCGAAACGCCCTTGGGCACGTGATGCATCACGGCGTTCCACGGCAGGTACATGTATTGCGCGAAGCCGCCCCACAGGTGAGGCGCGCGCTCGGCCGTGGTGTAGCCGTAACGAATGCCCTCGGGATTGGTGCGCCAGTCGGTGCCCTCGCAATGGCGGTATTGGCCGGAGTGGCACCACTCGCACTTGCCGCACATCACGTAATGCTCGACGAAGACGAGATCGCCCTCCTTAAAGCCCTTGCGGCGCGTGAACTCGCGGCCGGCCTTGGCGATATAGCCGATGTTCTCGTGGCCCATGATGACAGGGGCCTTGGACGGGGGGTTAAAATAGAGCTTTACGTCGGTGCCGCAGATGCCGCCGACTTCGACCTTCAGGAGGGCCGCGTCATCGGCGATGTCGGGCATGGGATATTCGCGCACTTCGGTCGTGCCGGGCGCGGTGCGGACAGCGGCGAGAACTTTTTCGGCCATGAGCTTTCCTCCTGATGGGATGATTTGATTGTGGTGTCGCCGTAAAGGCTGGCGCGGGACCGGTCAAGGCTGCCAAGCAGAAGCGCCGGGGCGAGCCCGGCGCTTTGGTCATTTGAAAGGCTATCGCTCAGTCGGCCAATCAGTCCGCCCTGGCCCATTTGCCGTCCTTCACCGTCACCATGATGACGGCGCGATTGTCGAGGCCGGAATGGTCCGATGGCGTGAAATTGTAATAGCCGTTCGCGCCGACGATTTCCTTCTCGCTCTCGATGGCCTTGAGGATGGCGGCGCGGAATTCCGGCGTGCCGGGTTTGGCGCCGCCCTTGAGGGCGATGGGAATGACGCGCTCCATCACTTTCCATGCGTCATAGGCGTTCGGCGCGAACTGGTTGCGCGTGTTGGGCCCGAACTTGTCCTCGTACATTTTGACGAAGCGCGCGGCCTCGTCCTGCATGGGCTTGTCGGTTATGGCTTCCGGGAACATGGCAGGGCTGGTCGAGGCGAAGAGGCCTTCGGCCGACTTGCCGGCGACGCGGATCATGTCGTTTGAGACCGCGCCAGCCGTCTGGTAGATCAGGCCCTTGTAGCCGCGCTCGCGCAGGGCGATCTGCGGCAGCGCCGCGCCGGTGCCGGAGGCGGCGATCAGCACCGCGTCGGGATTGGCGGCGATGACCTTCAGAACCTGGCCGGTCACGGAGGAATCCGCGCGGCCGTAGCGCTCGTCGGTGATCATCTTGATGCCCAGCGGCTCGCCGAAGCGCTTGTACATGGCGACCCAGAGGTCGCCCCAGGAATCGGAAAAGCCGATCATGGCGATGGTCTTCACGCCGCGCTTCTGCATATGCGCGAATTTCGGCGTCGAGAGCAGGGGCGGCATTTGCAGCGTCGTGAAGGTCATCTTCATGCGATCTGGCGGCAGGGCCACCGGCGCAACGGCGATGTGCGGCACGCCGGCTTCCAGCGCCACATTGGCGATCGAGGTCGAAGTCGGTGTGATCGAGGAGCCGATGACAATGTCGGCCTTCTCCTCGGTAACGAAGCGCCGGGCGTTGGTCGTGGCGCGGCCGGCGTCGCCGGCGTCGTCGAGGATGATGACGTTGAGCTTCTGCCCACCGATTTCCTTCGGTAGCAGGGAAATCATGTTGGACGCGGGCACGCCGAGCGCTGCCGCTGGCCCCGTCTGCGAGAGCGAAACGCCGACCGTTACCTGCGCTAAGGCCGCGCCGGAGGCGAGGCCGGCAGCTGCGATGATGGCGATGGCGGAAATACCTGTCTTGAGCTTCATGCCCGAACTCCCTCAAATCCCTCTGCCGCGAAGCTTTCGCGGGAAGGGGAGATTGCCGGGAGGCGAAGAGGTTAGCAAGCGGACAAAAGGATAGGGGCGCGATTGCGCGCCGATTTGCCGCCTCGGTCCCTGGGGCTTGCGCTCATCCGCGGCCCGATGAAGCCGCAAACTTCTTGCCTTGTTAGAAGGACGCCTCAAGGCGCGCCTGGGGGACCTAGGCGTCGTTTCCAGCGCCGTCGCTACGGGCACCGCCACCGTTTTTCGACCTCAATATGCCAAAGTCGGTGGACCTGGCGCCCATGTCGGCGATCTTGATGCCGTCCTGCAAAAGCCCGGTCTGGATGAGCCTGCGAATGGCAGCGGCACGGCTCGGCATCCGCTTCTGGAAGCGCCAGTCATCGATCGCTGCAAGTTCCTGTTCCGTCAGCATAATTTGCAGCCTGGTTTCGCGAGTTAACCCCGACATACAGTGACATCCTTTGACACCTAATGAGTAAGTGGCATTCTCTGCCCCCTTCAACGGTTTTACTGCCAAGGAGTTCCTTCCGGTTTTGCCGGTCAAGGCGGAGGCGGCGGATTTACACGGGGAGAGGAAGCGGTAGGTTTGCCGACATCAGCCCGGAATGCCCAAAGGAGGTCCGTGGCTATGCTCCAAAAAACGCCAAGACTATGCCTCGTCGTCGAGGACGAGCCCCTTCTGGCCCTCGATATCGAGACCATGCTGACCGAAGCCGGATATCTGGTAGCCGGCCCTTATGCGAGCTGGCGAGAAGCGCTGCAGTCGGTCGCGACCCATAGGCCGGACGCCGCGATCGTCGATTTTCTGGTGCAGGATGGCAACAGCACGGAATTGCTGCGCGCGCTCGACGAAGCCCTGATCCCCTTCGCGATCTATTCCGGCCGTGACCAGGCTTCGGCGCCGGAATTTGCCGATGCGATATGGCTGGAAAAGCCCTGCATGCCGGAAAAGCTCAAATCCGTCATGCGCGCGCTGCTGGAAGGCCGAGCGAGAGGATACCAGCCCGGTGCCAAGGTGGGCGCTCCCGCTGCATGCTGACGAAAAGAGAGTGGCTCCTCGAGCTGGACTCGAACCAGCGACCATTCGATTAACAGTCGAATGCTCTACCAACTGAGCTATCGAGGAATGCGTTGGCCTCGCGGCACTTGCGGGGGGTCTCATACAGCCATTCGACCGCTTTGCAAAGCAGGAATTTGCTGTTTCGTTTCGTCGCGATGCGCGCAGGACGAGGACGCCTGTTTGCGGCGGGGTGGGGGTAAAATCCTGTTGAATTTACGAGGTGAATTCACCAACCCCTTGCTGAATCAGCAACTCCGCCTTGCGTGGGGGCGGGGCGGTTGCTATGTGCGGCGGGTCAACCGTCCGGTTGGGTGACTCGTCTCGAGCGCCACAACCGTTCCGGTCCGGACGGCCTCGTGGCGGAGTGGCTACGCAGAGGACTGCAAATCCTTGTACGGGGGTTCGATTCCCTCCGAGGCCTCCATCTTTTCAATGAGTTATTGTGTGAGGGGCAGATCATATCTGTCAAATAATTGACCTTTTAGGGGGCAATTTGCCCTGCGATGTGTACCAAGACACGAAGATTACACATTGAGCGCGAGCTGTGTCTTAACAATTCGGGCGATTAGTTTGTGGCCTTCCGGTGTGAGTCGATGGTTGCGTTTGCGCAGGTCCGACTCCCCACTATGAGCCTCAACTAGTCCGTACCCAGGCCCGCCAGGTCGGCTACGTCGTCCTAATTCCAAGAGGATGCGGCTGACGGTGGGTCGCTGGACGCCCAAAGTTTCCGCTACCTCCGACACTGTACAGTCGGGCCTCGTGGCGACCACAAGTAAACAGTGTGCGTAACTGGCAGGCATGCTGCTGTCGATCTGACGAAAGGCCTGAACTACGCCAATGGCGCAACGAAGAGCTTTGTCGGACTCAGTCGTAACTATAGTTGTCACCTAAGTCCCCTCGATCCACTGGGCATAAAAACACACCCATCGTGTACTCTGCACGAAATGTGTAGGCAGGCAATCAATGTCAGTAGCAATAGGTCACGGCGCATGAGTTTTGGTAATGAGTGCCAACATGGTGTCTAACTAGGGGGAAAGTCTGCCCTATGATGTGCTTCAGTTGGCAATAGTTTTGGCGGTTGGTCTTGAAATTCAACAAGTTGATTCATGTGACTTTATTCTGCAAATCCTTGTACGGGGGTTCGATTCCCTCCGAGGCCTCCACCGGACTTTTGCCCGTTTGATTTCATTGGCTTTTAGAGGCGAAAATCCCTCGCTTTGTTCTCCGGTGGTTAGCGGTGAGGGCTTTTGGGGCTTTTTCTTCAGCCGTCAACGGATCCCGCCTTTTTCCGCCCTGATCAGCTTCATAGCATCGCCCGCCAGCCGCCGTGCGTCCTCCATGCCGGGCAGGACTGCGCCGCCGCACACAGTCAGAGGTCGATATCGACACAACCGTGAATCCGCTTCTACAAGCTTCTTATCATTCAGAAGTTATCAAAGCTCAAGAATGGCGGGTTCGATCTTTCCCAAACGCTGGGCGCCGGCAGGTGTGACGACGATCGAATCTCCCCAGACAACGTCCGCGTACCCGTCGCGCAGAACCATGGGTTTGATGATGAACGACGCATTCGCCTCCAGCGGCCATCGTTTGATCTCGTCATCGGCGGAAAAAACGTAGATCGGCGCATCGTCGCCAAGCCCTCGCCCATGCATCAGGAAACGGATGCGGCACGGCGTTCCCATGGCGATCGCTTCCGTACGTGTCGCGAGTTCGCCGAGGGTAATACCCGGCCGCGCCAGTGCGCTGCAAAGCGCGACAGCCTCCTGCTGGATCTTCCACATGTCGTGGTAGCCAGGGGACACCTGACCGAGCACCGCCATCTGTGTCACCTGTCCACAATAGCCGGCGTAGCGGCCTTCAACTTCCACGCGAATAATGTCCCCCGGCTCAAAACGTCGCGCCGAAGGCGGACCAGCGGAAATAAGGGTTTCGGGTGACCCCGCGGCCCACATGATCATCGCCGGGACTTCGCTGCCGCGGGCGACCATCGCCGCCAACATGGCGGCATAGGCTTCGTTTTCCGTGACGCCGACCCGAATTGTTGCGCGCATCGCAGCGATGGCAGCTTCGGCATAGGCGACACTGCCGCGCAGAAATTCAATCTCTTCCGCGCCCTTGGTGTAGCGCGCGACATCGAGGAGGTGCGTGCAGTCGCATAGCTCGGCATTCGGAAAAGCATCCTTTAGTTTCTCATAGAACAGATGCGCCACGATGCCGTCGGCGAAACGCGGTACGCCCGCAAGTCCTGCCAGGCCAATGCGCGAACGATTAAGCTTCAACTCCTTGAGACGCGCGATCATGCCATCGCCGAAGGCGCGACCATAAGTTCTGATGTCGGCGACCCAATCCTGTTGCGCGCGCCATCTGTTAACAGCCACATCGGGCACTACGATAGCCGTGACTTCATCAGCGAGCGGAAACACGGCGCCGACTTCGAGAGAATAACCGCCGAGACCGGTCAGATAACGCGTATAGGCGGAGAAATGGTCATGATGCCCCGTGTGCGGAACCGCGACAATCACGTCGATTCCATCTTGCGCCATAAGCTCGCGGACCCGTGCCCAGCGACGATCACGTTCGGCGGTGGAAAAACGCGGAGCCTGAAATTCCTGCATGGATCATTCCTTTGTCGCCGGATCATTGGACCCGGAGCCAGCCCTACAGCCAACCGATACGATGCGCGCAAACCGGATTACAGCATCGGAATTTTGGGTTTCCGATAGCAGCAGTGCTACATAATTGGGTTAGCCTTCCAGAAATATTTATCATGACGTGTAGAAGCTCTCTTTCCCGCGCCCCGTGCTGCGCCTGAATCCATTGCGCAATCTCCAGCGCTTCGTTTTGCATTCGGCTACCATCCCTTTCGGCAAGGTACAGCCACAGTTTTCCGGAAACGACGCCGCTCCGCAAGTTGCCCCTGACGTGATCGTCCTTTAATCTTGGCGCAATTTCGCGCAAGCACATGCGACCAGACAGACAGGGGGATGAAATGTCCGACGAGGCAGTTCTCGACCGCAGCAAGATATCGAATGTCGACTTTCAGAGTGCTGCCTTCAAGACGAATGCGCGTGCGATCATCGCCCAATGGTCGAAGTCCGATCCGTTCTACATCGTCAACGAGGAATATACGGAGGTCATCTGCGGCCGCTACGCCGACGCGGCCGAGGTCTTCACAGATACGGTGCGCTTTTCTTCGGTCCTGCCGAAGACGCGCGGCTTCGAGAAGTTTGACAAGTTCATGGGCATTCAGGTGCTCGCGCAGATGGATGGCGAAGCGCATGACAGGTTGAGAAAGCTGCTGATGCCCGCCTTTTCCACGACGAGCCTGGAACGGCTGGAGAGCCGTATCACCGCAATTGTCGACGCGATGCTCGATCGCATCGCCGCCAAAGGGCACGAATTCGACGGCATGGCCGATTATGGCGCGATGATCATCGTGGGTGCGTTGCTCGACGCCATGCTCAATCTCAATGACGCTCAAAAGGAAGTCTTTCTGGCGTTGCACGAAGTGTTGCCGCTGACCACCTTCACAAAGGCCGGCGAATCCTATCCGCCCGAATGTGTAGCAGCGTTCGACCGCGCCAAGGACATGGTGGCGCAGATTATCGAGGAGCGCAGGGCCAATCCGGGCGAGGACTTCATCAGCGAGCTGATTGCGGCCCGCGACCTCGGCGACAAGCTCAGCGACGAGGAATTGTTCAACCAGACCTTCACTGTCTGCGGTGCGGCGCTTTCAGCCACGAGCCGCGCCATGGGCGGCGTGATGCATACGCTCTATTCCCATCCCGAACAGATGGCGATCCTGCGCCGTGAGCCTGACTTGATGAACATCGGAATGGAAGAGTGCTTCCGCTATGCGGCTGGCGGCTATTTCACTTTCCCCCGTATAGCGACCTGCGACACCGAAGTCGGCGGCACCCAGATCGCCAACGGCATGGTCGTTCGTCCTTCGCCGCAGGCGGCTAATCTGGATCCGCTCGTCTATCCGGACCCTCTGAAATTCGACGTGCGGCGTAACCCGCGCCGAATCCTGGCTTTTGGTACAGGCCCGCATTTGTGCATCGGCAACCGGCTCGGCCGTTTCGCTATCACGATTGCCGTGACTCGGCTGATGAAACGCTTTCCCGAGGCACGGCTTGCAGATCCCGATTTCAAGCCGGCCTACGGCGGCGCTGTCGGAGAGCTTCGTATCTTCAACCTGCCGATGCTGACCCACTGAGACAAAGCCTCAGAAGCCCGTTGCTTTTGCGAGCAGAGCCGCCGTATCGGTCGGGGCGCTATCGCCGCGCCAGGCGATATGCTGGTCCGGTCTGATCAGCACGAGATTGGCGGCATAGAGCTTTCGGACGGCTTCGTCTGCGACCGAAACGACTTTCAGCGGAAGACCGCGAGCTTTCGCCGAAGCCTCGAATGCGCTCGAGTCCGCTGTTCTATCGAGTTTCAGCAGAGTGAAATCGGGGCCGAAGCGATCGAAGAGCGCCTCGTAATCGGCGACCCATGCATGCGGCGCCCGAGCGCCCGGTTGTGCATGGGGTACGTACCAGTGCGGATCATCAGGCGGACGTGGGCCCGGTTCGTGGGCGACGATGTTTGACTCCGCATAATAAACGCCAAAATGAATGCCGGGCGCGTTGAATTCCTTTTCACCGACTTCGTCCAGCCACACACCGAATTTTCGCCGGGCTTCATCGCCTTCCGGACCTGCCTGTTCGATCAACGGCGTCATGGGTATTGTCTTGAAATAGTCCGCGATGCCACGCGCAAAACCGGTGTTGCGATGTGCGATGGGCTTTCGTTCCAACTCGTAGCTTTCGAGAAGTTTCGGCCCGCCCCAGCCCTGGCAGACAGCAGCAAGTTTCCAGCCGAGATTAGATGCGTCGTCTACGGACGTATTGTAGCCAAGGCCCGCTGCGGGCGTGAAAAGATGTGCGGCGTCTCCGGCGAGGAACATACGCTTCGATGCGTATTTCTGCGCGACGAGCATGAAGCCTGCCATCCACTCGGCAATGCCACGTATCTCGTATTCGAACTTGCGGCCGACGGTGATTTCCACTGCAGCGCGCGCAAAATCGAGACTCCCTTCAACACCTTTCGGCAATTGCGTGTGCAGAACGAATTCGCCTTTGCCATCTATGGCGATGAGCGCGCCGAAACGCTGTGGATTCATTGCCCAATATTGCCAGGATAGATCGCATCTCACGACGTCATAGAATTTCGGCATGTAAAGCCAGGTGGCCAGCATCTTGCCGCCAAGGAATTCCCGGTCCTCCGATCCAACGCCTTCATATTCGACGCCCATAAATTGCCGCACGACGCTGCGTGCCGCATCGCTGCCAACGAGATATCCGGCGCTGAAGGTCTCCGACTCGCCACCCTCGACGGGGCGCGCAACGCAGCTTACGCCATCTTCTGTCTCGGCAACGCTTTCGACCTTCCACCCGAAACGCAGCTCAATCGCGGGATATGAGGCTGCGGTTCGGCGCAGCACGGCTTCCACACGGATCTGTTGCCCCCGATGCATCGGCTCTGGCGTAGGCCAGCGCGGATCGGCGGGGCGCGGTTGCGCGGCGATCTCGTTCCAGGTTGGCCAGCGCCGGCGGGCCAGTTCATAATCGGCGTAGTGCGTATGATAGGAAATATCGGGGGCGTGATCCGCTGGCAGACCGAGCGTGCGGATTTCCTTCGACAGCCCGAGGCGCCGGAAATGTTCCATCGTGCGCGAGGTCGTCGAATTGGCCTTGGGAAATGTTGGAGGTTCCTTGCCGATGTCGAAGACGACGCAAGGTACGCCACGGCGGCCCAGCTCTATGGCGATCACCAGACCGGCCGGCCCGCCGCCAACAATCAGAACCTTCGCACCCTTGACCATGCTTCCCTTCCACAATTTCTTTTTGACTTTTCTGGAACGGAACTAAGCGAGTCTGGGCGAAAACGCGAGATCAGTCGCAGCGGACGCGCATTTGCCGCGCTGCGGCTGAGTCGCGATCGGGATAAAAGCCATAGCTTTCCGGATGGATATTGCCGCATGCGGGACAGGTTCGCAGGCTCTGCGACGAGTTGAACTCGTTCACGAGCGCCTCTGAGGCTTCGAGGCAGGATTCGAACCGTCCGCCATCCGCTGCGAAGGACCTGGTGTTGAAGAGTTCGCCGCAATTGGGGCAGACCCAGGCGAAGGATATCTTGCCGGGGCGGGACTCCGCGCCGCCGACACACAATGTGTAATAATGCGCGTCTGCGCCGGGCGCATCGAGCCAGATCGTATCGACATCGCTCATCATCCAGAAGCCGAAGAGATGGCGGATTTCGAACCAGACGCCTCCCTTGACGGGATGCAGGATCGCGCGGCCGGAAGCGCCGGGTACGCGCAGGACTTTCTTGCCGATCAGTTCGTGCAGGACGTGGGGCGACTCCTTGTTGGTCCGGTGGCCAGACCAGATCGCGTAATCTCCCATCATGCGCCAGTCATTCGCGCCATCGACCATGGAGCGCGTGTAGGACAGGAGCAGACCCTCGACGCGATATTCGGTGTTTGCAGTTGGATTCACCATGCGCGACGAGCCTCGCGCTGTTCCGGCGTGTCCAGGCTGTGAAAGGCCGTGTATCCCAGCGGATTCACATGACCGCAATTCCAGCAGGTGCGATGTCGCATGTCGCTGTTGTAATCCTTGACCGCCGCCTGTTCCCATCTCCAGAAAGATTTGAAGCCTTCGCGGCCCGTGACGTATTCGCTCATGTAGAGGAGGCTCGTGCATTCCTCGCAATACCAGGCGGCGCGGTCTGTTTCGTCGCCCGTTGGCCTGCCCATCACGATGATGATGTGATCGGGGTCGCCGTTCACGCCGGGCACAGGAATGATGATTTCATCCTTGTCGTTGATGTGCCAGTAACCGAACAGAAATTGCGTGTGATGGGGCGTTCCTGCGCAAGTGATATGCGCGACGTAGGGCTTGCGCGGCACGACAATCACGCCTGTGGGACCGATCTCCAAATTCTTGCGGTCCTTCACAAGCTGCATCGCGCCCTTGGCTTCTCCAGCCTTCTCATGCGTGGCGTGCGAAATCTGCCTTATGCCATAGATATTGTCTCCGATCGGCGCGAACCCCTGGAGCTTCTGAATGATGCGATCATTCATGAAGTCCCAGTCTTCGTAGATTTTCTCGATTGGTTCGTCGACGTAGATGTTGGTGTACATCGGGGCCTCCCGTGGCGACGAAGACGTTTGACGCCGCATTTTCGAAGTTCTGGCGCGATTGTCCGGTTGATTGGAATTTTCACATCTCGTCAGTATACTGTCAATGCGGGATCGCGGCGCGGCTCACTGGCGTCACGCAGGCTGCCAGCCTTGGATTCGTTCGCAATCGCCGGGGTTGCAATCCGACAGGATCATGTCACACTTGCCGGCAAATTGCTGGCGCGTCCGAAGCCGGGGGAGGAACTATGGTCTGGATGGTTGCCTGTGCGTCTGACGAGGTCAAGAAAGGCGCGATCAAACGTCAGCGCCTCGACAACGGCGATCCCATTGGATTAACGCGGCTTGAAGACGACCGCGTCGTCGCTTTCCACAACCAGTGTCCGCACGCGAAGGGGCCGCTGACGGCAGGCAAGCTGCATGGCGAGGAGATCGTATGCCCCTGGCATTTCTTTCGCTTCAATCTGGCGACAGGCAAGGCGGAGGGGACGCCTGCCAGCATCATGCACCTGAAGACATACCGGATCGACGAAAAAGACGGCCAGATACTGATCGAGCCGTAAATTCTGCTCGGTAAAATGGAGGAGGGGAAATCACATGATGAAAGAGATCACGAAGCTGTCGCTGTTGACGTCGCTGATGCTGGCGGGGATGCAGGTCCCTTCATTCGCGCAGGCTCCGATCAAGATCGGAATCGTTCATCCCTTCTCGGGACCGCTTGCGCTCGTCGGCAACGACGCGACGGATGGTTTCACCCACTATTTCGATTCCGTTCAAAACAGGGTCGCCGGCCGGCCGATCGTCCTCATCAAGGAGGATGACGCCGCCAATCCGTCCCAGGGTCTTGAGCGTACGCGCCGCCTGGTGGAACGCGAGCAGGTTCATATCCTTTCGGGAATGACCAGCAGCGCCGTCGCCTATGCCATCAGGGGCTATGTCGATCAACGGCAAGTGCCGCTCGTCATCATGGGATCGGCAGGCGCGAACGACCTGACAGACAAACAGGCGAGCCCGTATATTTTTCGCACCAGTTTCAGCAACCGGCAACTCGGCGGCGCGTTCGGCAATTATGCCTGCACCAAACTGGGCTACAAGAAGGTTACGATCATGGCCAGCGACTTCGTGACGGGTCACGAACAGTCTGGCGCTTTTGAAGAACAGTTGAAGAAGGCTGGCTGCGAAGTCGACCGGAAGATCATGGTGCCCCTGGGAACGTCGGACTTCACACCGTTCCTGAGTCAACTGGCGTCCAGCAATGCGAATGCTGTGTGGGCGATGTTCTTCGCCGCGGACGCCATCGCCTATATCAAACAGTACGACTCGCTCGGTCTCAAGGGCAAGATTCCCTTGATCGGGCCTTCGGGCCTTATCGATCCTTCCTGGCTAAAGGCGACGGCGAAATCCGGCGTCGGCATCGAAGCGCCGATGTATTATCTGCCGAGCTTTGCTTCCGCCGAAAACAAGGCTTTTGTGGCCTCCTTCCGCGCGAAATACAATCGCACGCCCGGCGCGACCGCCGTATCAGGTTATGTCGCCGCTGCCGCTATCGCCAAAGCTATCGAGGCCATCGGTGGAAAGGTTGAGGACAAGCAGGCTTTTCTCGCTGCATTGAAGAAAGTGAAGATTGCAACGCCGGTCGGTGAATTCCAGTTCGACGAGAAGCAGAATGTGGTGCTCGACTTCTACCGTGGCCGGGTTGTCGAGCGTGATGGCGCGTTCGAACTGGAATTGGTCGAACCGATGGCCAAGGGTGTCGACCAGTTCGGGGTAAGCCGCTAGCTCGCTCGTCCGCCAATTAACAACAAAGCCATCGGAAAATTGGATTCGTCCAAATGGTGACTCTTTACGTTGTAAATGGGCTCGCCTACGGGAATCTTTTGTTTCTGATGGCGGCCGGCTTCACGCTGATCTTCGGCGTATTGCGGGTCATCAACATGGCGCACGGCTCGCTCTATTTGCTGGGCGCTCATGTGGCGATAACCGTGGCGCAGTCGGGCTTTGGTGTTTGGGCTGCCATTTTGGCGGGTGCGCTGGTTGCTGCTGTTGTCGGCGCTGCTGCCGAAAGGCTTTTGCTGTATCGTCTGCAGGGCGACTATCTGGCTCAAGTGCTGGTGACGATCGGTGTCTTCATGATCGTCGGCGATCTTGCGCTTCTGATCTGGGGCGGAACGCCCCGCATCCTGGCCCTGCCGCCCGAGCTTTCATTTAGTGTGCCGCTTGGCAATTTGCGCTATCCGGCCGACCGCCTGATCCTGCTGATCATCGGTCCGGCGCTGGCACTGGCGCTCTGGTACATGATCGAACGAACCCGGTTTGGCGCAACGGTCCGCGCGTCTGTGGACGATGAAGAGATTGCTCAAGCTATCGGAGTCAGCGTTCCCAAACTGAGGGTGCTCGTCTTTGCGCTTGGAAGCCTGCTCGCCGGTCTCAGCGGCGCCCTCGGGTCGACATTTTTGGGCGCCAAGCCCGGCCTCGATCTCGAAGTTATACTTTTGGCGCTTGTTATCGTGGTCATTGGCGGGCCGGGAAGCCTTGTCGGCTCCTATGTCGCGGCTATGTTGATCGGCGTGCTGGACAGCGTGGGCAAAAGCCTTTTTCCGGAGGCCTCGCTCTTTCTCCTGTTTGCACCGATGTTGCTAGTGCTGATTCTGCGCCCCAACGGGCTGTTCGGACGCCCGAATACTGGCGGCACGATCCGGCCGGAATACGCGCCGATCACGCTGCGTGTGCCGGATGCGTTTTTCGATCTCTGCGAAAGTCTTCGGAACAAATCGAAGAACGTTCCGTCCGGTTATTGGGCCGCGCTCTTCGCCTGCATGTTGATCGCGCTGCCCCTCGTCGCCAGCGAATATGTTCTTGGTATTGTCAGCCTCGTTCTCATCTGGAGCGTTTTCGCAATCGGTCTCAACATCATGCTCGGCTTCGGCGGCTTGCCATCGCTAGGGCATGCGCTTTTCTTCGGCGCTGGCGCCTACCTGACGGCGTGGTCGGGGGTGATGGGGTGGCCGGGCTATATGGGACTGGCGATGGCGGCCTTGAGTGGCGTTGTGGCAGCGGCGGTCCTCGCCGGCGTCGCCATGCGCACGCGTCAGGCTCAGTTCCTTCTTGTGACTCTCGCGCTCGCGCAGGTCGTGTGGGGCGTCGTCTTCAAGTGGCGATCCGTCACCGGCGGCGACGATGGTTTGATCCATCCACAGCAGTTCAACCTGTTCAAGAGCTTTGGGCATGGCGTGGCGATCTACGCGAACGTGCTGCTTGTATTTGCGGTTTCGGTGCTCGCCTACTGGATCTTCGCAAATTCGCGCCTGTGCCGTCGCATCATGGGCATAAGAGACAACGAGATGAGGATGAAGACGCTCGGCTACAACACCGGCGCCACATCATTTATTGCCTACGTCGCTTCCGGAGCGTTTGGCGGATTGGCCGGCGGCGTCTATGCCATATACGCCGGTTTTGTCGCGCCCGATCTCTTCGGAGTTTATACTTCGGCCAAAGTCTTGCTGATGGTCATATTGGGAGTCGCCGGCTCGTTTGCCGCCCCATTCGTCGGCGCATTCGCCTTGATCGGTCTTGAAGAGGTTCTGTCCGGCCTCACGGCAAGATGGCACTCCGTCCTTGGCTGTACCTATATTCTTGTCGCTATGTTCATGTTTGGCGGGATCCGTTTCGGGCGCATGGGCGGGCGCATCGTCAGGGGAGGCAAGGCCCGATGAACGTGGCAGCCCTCCTTGAGGTTCGCGGGCTTACCAAGAGCTTTGGCGCCGTCGAAGTGATACGCGGGATTGATGTCGCCTTCGAGGAGGGCAAACGGCATCTGATCATCGGACCCAATGGCGCGGGAAAAACAACCTTCTTCAATTTGATGGGCGGACAAATACGGAGTTCTTCCGGGCGCATCCAACTGCTTGGACGTGATGTGACAGATCTTTCCGTATCTCAGCGGGCCATGCTCGGATTGGGACGCACATTCCAGATCGCAAGTCTTTTCCCGCAGCTCAGCGTCTTCGATAATTTGTTGATCGCGGCGGATTCGCCTGTCCTGGCGCAGCGCGGCACCAGCGATTTCACGGCTTTGGCGGAGGAGGCGCTCGATCTCTGCGAGCTGAGGTCGCGGCGATACGATCGGGTCAGAACGCTTTCCTATGGCGAGCAGCGCCGGCTCGAAATCGCCATGTCGCTGGTGACGAGACCGAAATTGCTCCTGCTCGACGAACCCATGGCGGGATTGACGCGCGACGAGCGCCAAGCGCTTGCGGATCGGATCCTGGCGCTTAGCGCGAGTACCGGCATCGTGATGATCGAACACGATCTCGAGACTGCGCTTCCATTGGCGGAGAAACTCACAGTTCTTCATTTGGGTCAGATCGTTGCCAGTGGTTCGCCGGAGGAGGTGATGCAAAATCCCTTCGTGCGACAAATCTATCTGCTGTGAGGCTTCATGACAGCCTTGCTCGTCAAAGACCTGAACGTCCGCATACAGGCGGCGCACATCATCCAGGGCGTGAGCCTTTCGGTGCCGCAGGGAGAGACCCTGGCGCTCATCGGACATAATGGCGTCGGCAAGACCACATTGGCGCGCGCCATCATGGGTCTTACCGGCGGCATATTTGGTGGTTCCATCGTGTTCGATGGACGCGACATCACGCAGCTAACGGCCTGGGAGCGGCCGAATGCCGGCCTGTGTTACGTGCCGCAATCGCGCCGGATATTTCCCTCGCTAACCGTCGAAGAACACCTGCTGGTGGCGGCAAGACCGGGTAGAGCGGGCACGCGCGCATGGACGCGCGAAGACATGTACGACCTCTTCCCCAATCTTGCCGCGCGGCGCAAGCAACGCGGCGGCCTGTCGGGCGGCGAACAGCAAATGCTGGCTATCGCGCGTGCGCTGATGGGAAACCCCAAGATGGTCATCATGGACGAACCGACCGAAGGACTTTCGCCCGCCATGGTCGGCAGGGTTCAGACGACGCTCAACCAGATCAAGAGCGAAGGCATAGGCGTGCTCGTCGTAGAGCAGAACATCAATTTTGCCGCGGCTGTCGCGGATCGTGTCTCCGTGCAGAACGCAGGCCGTATCGTGTTTGAGGGAGTCGGGCTCGGAGAGTTGGAAATTTCGAAGGCGCTGTCCGCCAGCAGTGGCTTCACGAGTGGAGACTAGCATTGGTGAGACAAACAACATCGAGGCGCGCCGAAAGGGCAAAGCCCACTGCCAGCACCCATTCGCGTGCAGGCGCAGTCTTCACCGAATTGCTTTTCGAAACCTTCAGATTGTACAGCCGCATCAACGCGACGGGAGACATTGTGTCTGCAGGGACGGGTCTCACCAGCGCAAGATGGCGGGTGCTCGGATCTGTACTTCCCATGTCGAAATCGGTTGCCCAGGTCGCGCGTGAACGCGGGCTGACCCGACAATCCGTTCAGCAGATCGCAAACTCACTGGTGAGAGATGGTTTCGCAAAGTTTGAAGATAACGACCGGCATAAGAGTTCCAAGCTTCTGACGCCGACGGAGCGTGGCCGCAAGGTCGTCCTTGCACTCAACGAGCGCAGTATCGCCTGGATGAACAGGATTGCAGCTTCGGTTCCCCTGGCGGATCTCAAAACGACGCTTGAAGTCATGGCGAAGCTGCGAGGGCAACTGGAGGATGACAAACCAGTTTGAAATTTTCGAATCTCAAGACTCGCTTTTCCTCAATTCATCCCGGCACGACTCTTCAAGCAGGCCGATCGCGTAGTCCATCGTCTTTTTATACATTGCCTTGGACCGTTGCTCGCTGGAGATCGCCAGCCCGCGGGCGAGACCCCAAATGCTGCGAACAATCTGCACAGCCTTGTCGTGGTCGAGCCCGCGCGCCGTCAAGCGAGACACCCATAGTTTCTCGGTTGCGACCCTTTGCGATGTCATCGCCTCGATGAGCGTCTCGGCCATTACGGCCCTTCGTCTCAGGGAAAGGAATATGTCGAGGTAAACGAGGAATTCGGGGGCTGCATAGAAACGGGTGGCGCTCTCGGCTATGAGTTTGAGAATGTCATTTCTATCGCTGTCTCTCATCGCGTCCTGCTCGGCGAGGCGCGCAACGCGGGCAGAGAGGCGCTCGATCACCGCGAGGACCATGGCCTCCTTGGTGGGAAAGTGGTGAAGCATGCCTCCCAGAGATACCCCCGCTTTCTGGGCAACGGCGGCGACGCGCAACGCCGCGTAACCTTCATCCGCAAGAAGATTCGTTGCCGCTTCAAGCAATAGTTCCCGCGTCGCGTCCTTTTGAGTCTGCCTTGTGGACCTTCGCGCGGCCATCCTTGCTCTCCCGTTCGCCGACGTAAATCACAGCCGATTCAGGTTTTCTAACGTGCATCGGCTGCTCGAAACTCTTCTTGACAGTTCACCGTAAGACTATACTGTGAATGAAAAGATGCCAACTGCGCTCCGATCATTTCGCGCGGCCGTGTGCGCCGCAAGGCAACATGTGCATTCTGGAGCGCCGAGGGAGGAACGCGACGATGCCCGGTGAGCATTTCAGGGAAGGCTTCGTCGATGCGGACGGATTCCGCGTGCGCTACCTCGAGGCCGGCAGCGGGACACCGTTAGTCTGTATCCACGGCGGTGGTGGACTGAGGCTGTCTGCGGCCCATGACCTTCTCTCTGCGAAACATCGGGTCATTGCATTTGAAATGCCCGGGTTTGGCGCTTCTCCAGAAAACACGCGATCGCAATCGACTGAAGATCTCGCGCGCTGCATGAGCGAGGCGATTTCGAAGCTGGGCGTCGGCCGATACAACCTCATGGGAACGTCTTTCGGTTCCAAGGTGGCTTTGTGGATGGCGGTCCAGCAGCCAGATCCCGTCGAGGCCATCGTTCTGATGTCGCCCGCCGCGATTCGAGAGCGGGAAGGGCCGGTGCCAACGCGCGTCTCGCCGCAGGAAGCCGCAAAATTGATGTATGCGCATCCCGAACGTCACCGTGGCTCGCCGCCGCCCCCGGCGCTCGTCGCCAAACATGCAGCGCTGACAAGCCGCCTGCTGGGACCACCGCGCGATCCGCCGTTTGAAGCAAAATTAGCCCAGTTGAAGCAGGAAGTGCTGGTTCTCTTCGGTACGGAAGACAAGGTCACGCCCGCAGAAGGCGCTTACCTCTTTCGTGAAGCGCTGGCGAATTGCCATATCATGCTTGTCTATGATGCCGCTCATGCAATCGACGCAGATCGTCCCGAGGCTCTTGAGGCAGTCGTCACGGATTTCCTGATCCGAAAGGAACAGTTCATCGTTCGCGACCAGAGCGATCTGATCCACAATTAGGCGCGCCGAACTGGATTAAGCCATGAAAGCATCGCTCTTCTGCAATTCCCAATATATCGGCGCAGCGCCAAACGACGTCTGGCCCTTGTCCGGAAAATACTTCGACGCCGACGCTGGCGTGCATTCCATGCGCACCGTGCTCGATCAGTTCAAGCTCGCGGACGAACTCGGCTTCGATTGGCTGGCTGTTGCCGAACACCATTATTCTCCGTTTTCCCTTTGCCCGAACCCCATGCTGATGGCGGCTGCCGTATCTCAGGTGACATCGCGCGCCAAGATTGCCGTGCTCGGGCCCACCATCCCGATCTTGAATCCGGTGCGCGTTGCCGAAGAGCTGGCGATGGTGGATCTGTTGTCGGGCGGGCGCCTGATCGCAGGCCTGATGCGCGGAACGGCAAACGAATATGTCACCTATAATCACAATCCCGGAGAGTCGCGCGAGCGCTTTGCCGAATCTCTCAAGCTCATCAAGCGGTGCTGGTCCGAGAACGAGCCCTTCGGATGGGCAGGCCGCTATTACGACTACAGGACAATATCGATCTGGCCGCGGCCGGTGCAACGTCCGAGCCCGCCGATTTACATTTCCGCTTCCAGTCCCGAATCCGGCGAGTTCGCTGCACAAAACGAGATCGGCGTCGGGTTCGCCTTCACCACCATCCCGCATGCAAAGAAAGCAGCCGAACATTATCGTAGCTGTGCAAAAGCAGTCGGCTGGGAGCCAAGCCCGGACAAGATCATCTATCGCGCCCTCTATCACCTTGCCGATACCGATGAAGAGGCTTTTGCTGGCATGGCCACGCTGCCGCCGCGTATCGCGCTCGCCAACCAGAACAGGGGGGTCTTCGAAGGCGCGCGCAAATCAGGATATTTCGGCGCCGACTTCGCCGGACAAACCACGCGCAATGCCAAACGTGATTTGAGCGAGCGTATCGAACTCGGCCAGGTCATCGTCGGCAGTCCCGAAACAGCGTTGAAACAGATTCGCCGAATTCGCGACGAGGTGGGGGCGGGCGTCATCGACTTCGTTGTCGGCGTCCAGCTCGGCGGCAAGACGATGCATTCGATCGAGCTCCTGGGCGCCAAGGTGTTGCCGGTCATGCGGGAGTTTTAATGCCCTGTCTGTTGCAACGGTCTCCGCGCATAGCGGTGTCTGGGTCGTCGTCTTCGCGGATCGGAAGCGGACTGGTCGGTCGCGATAGGTCTCGGCACCTATCCCATGACTTGGACTGTCTATCGACATGCGCAAAGAGGCGCGTGCGCGTCGTTAATCCGACCGTGGCGAATAAATTAATGCCGTAACGATGCATCCCACGAGCGAGAAAGAGTTGAGATAGCCGATATTGCGATTGACAGAAAGGTGGAGTTTGGCCTGCTGCCGGTTTCGTGGACGGGCAGTTAAGCTAATCCTACCTTCCGTTCGAACTCAACCGGGCTGAGATAGCCGATCGTCGAGTGCCGGCGGACCGTGTTGTAGAATCTCTCGATGTAATCGAACACGTCGGC
>CAINED010000060.1 GCA_903847605.1 uncultured Hyphomicrobiales bacterium
CGATGGCGAAGCAGCGCACGAGCCAGCCATCGCCCGTGTTGTCGATGGCAAGCCGACCCTGCAGGCAGGCGGTATTGGCAGGCGCGGCGGCAAAGCGCGAAGCCGCCTCGCGCAACTGGGTGGTTTCAGGGATATCCTCCGCGTCGAAGATGCAAATGAGGCTGCCACGTGCGCCCGCCAAAGCAATGTTCAGCGCGCGCGGCTTGGTGCGGGGCTGCCCGTCCGGCGCGACAGTGATGCGATAGCGCGCGGGCAGATTCAGCCTCTCGAGCGCGGCGAGCGTCGCCCGGTCTTCGGCTTCGACGACAAGCTGTATGTCGAGCTTGCCGGCGGGGTAATCGATCCGGTTCAGCGCGGCCACGAGATCGGCGGCGACATTCGCTTCGCGATAAAGCGCAACGACGATGGAATAGACGGGCAGTTCGTCGTCCCGCAGCACCGGCGCTTCGGTTTCGGGCCTCGCTTCACAACTCGCCGCGGTGGCGAAGAGCCGTACGACGATGCCGCCCGCCATCAAGAGCCCGAACACGAAGGACGCGATCAGCCATGCAAACCCGCCCGAAAGCCAAGCCGCGAATGTGGCAGCTGCAAGGGCGCCGAATACGGCGAGCGTTGCCCATCCTCCGGCGCTGACGGCGGATAACTCTTCTCCGAACCTCTCCTGCAGGTCGTGGCTGGCTGCATGAGCGATCTTGCCCGCACGCTGCGCAAACATGTTGCCTGCAAGCTGGCGCGGCGTGGTGATCGCATAGCGTTCCCGGGGCAGCAGGCCGCGCCGGTGCAGGGTCAGAAGGTCGTCAAGCAGTTGTCCGTGCGGCGCGAGCAGCCACAAAGGTTCGTCTGGCCGTTCGGCCAGCGGCGCAGCGCAGGCCAGCATATGTTTGGGAAACGACGCCTCCCGCGCGAGTTCGACGGGTTCGTCGATGAAAGCCAGTCCGAGGTGGCGGGCGAGGGCGCGATAATACTCTTTTTCCGAAACGAAGCCCGCCGCCATCAGCGCGGCTTCGGGCCGGATGGCCGCCTGATGCGCCTGCGCCATCGCCTGCATCAGTTTGTCCGGCGAAATGCCATAGGCCGGCAGGAAGGCGATGGCGGGAGAGAGCGCGGGCTCCCGGCGCGGCAGGAAGCGCCGGAGATCGAGCGGCTGGCGCGGGGCGGGTTGGGCGCGACGGCCCTCCGCCTGTCTTTTGCCGAATGAATGATCTAACAACGACACGACGATACGCTTCCGAAATACGACGCCAGCAATCGAATGCCCGAACCCTTCAAGCCTAGCACGGCAATTTCAAGCATGACCATAGGGAAGGCGCTGGCGCGCGCGTTTTTGGCCGCTGTTTTCGCCGCGCTTGCGATGGGCTCAAATCTGCCCCCGGCGCTTGCCCAGCAGCAGGGCTGGACCCGGCCCGATGCCGTGCCCCTCTTCTGGGACCTGCAGCGGCGCACGGAAAAGCCAGATACGAGCGCGCTGCGCCTCATCCGCTTCGTGACCGACGACAATTATCCGCCCTTCGGATTCCAGACGCCCGATGGCGGGCTCACGGGCTTCAATGTCGATCTCGCCCGCGCGATCTGCGACGAGCTTGCCATTCCCTGCACCATCCAGGCGCGCCGTTTCGATACGATCCTGCCGGCTATCGAGCAGGGCGAAGCGGATGCTGCGATCGCCTCGATCGCGATCACGCCGGAAGCGCGCAAGCGGGTCGATTTCACATCGGCCTATTACCGCACGCCCGCGCGTTTTGCCGCGACGCGCAATTCCGCGCCGCCGCAGATGCGCGCGGCGACCCTCGAAGGGCGCACGGTCGGCGTCGTCGCATCGACCGCGCATGAAGCCTATCTCGCGAAATATTTTCCCACTGCGAAAATCAGGACATTCCCGAACGTCGCCGCCCTGCTGGCGGCGCTGAAAGCCAATGATGTCAATATAGTCTTCGCAGATGGCATCACGCTGGCGATCTGGCTCAACGGCACATCATCGGGAAACTGCTGCGAGTTTCGCGATGGGCCATTTACCGAGAGCGCCTATTTCGGCGAAGGCGCGGGCATCGCGATCAACGGCAAGAATGTGCAGCTGCGTCTGGCGCTCAACTATGCGCTGGTGCGCCTCGCCGAGCGCGGCGTCTATGCAGACCTCTATCTGAAGTACTTTCCCGTTGGGTTTTATTAGCGGGATGTTGCGCCAACGCGCGCGAATTCACGCGTCATTGCGCTGGTCTCATCACAAATAACGCGCCAGTTCCGCCGCCGATTCCTTAGGCGGACGATTGATGTTGAAGCCCGAAACGAAACGTCCCTGCTTGTCCATCAGATAGATCATCACCGAATGATCCATGGAATAGTTCTCGCCCTCGCCGGGGATTTTCTTCGCGTAGACGCGAAAGCTTTTCATCACGGCGTCGATTTGAGCGCGCGTCCCGGTCACGCCGATAATGCGCTTGTCGAAATTCGAGACGTAGTCTTTCAGCGAAGCCGCCGTGTCGCGTTCGGGATCGACGGTGACGAACAGCGCGGCGACCTTCCTGTCCGGACCGAGCGCCTCGAACACATCGGAGATTTCACGCAGCGCGGTCGGGCAGACATCCGGGCAATTGGTGAAGCCGAAGAAGATGAGGAAGGGCCGGCCGCGCAGATCCTTTTCCGAGATGGGCGCGCCCTCCTGCGAAGTGAGCTCGAACGGCCCGCCGACGGCGCCGAGCCCGCCGGGACGGGAACTCCCGGCATCGCGCAGCGTCACCCAGGCCGTCACCGCCAGCAGGAGGACGGCCAGCACGAGGCTGACGACGGGAACGATCATGCGGCGCTGGACAGGGGTCATGGCTGGCTTTTTCGGAACGGCTGCGGGCGAGAAGTCAGATAAAGACCGCCGACCACATACGCCAGCGGCGCGATGCCGCGCCGCACGCGATCAGAAGCAATTCATCGCCGCGTTGACGAGGCTGACGAACATCGACGGGCCGAACTTGAGCCACAGAAACCCGCCGGCCAGCGCCATCATGGCCACAGCCGCGAAAATGATCCGCAGCACGAGGCGCGAAGACGCCTCGTCCTGTTCGTCCGGCGTGTCGATGTGCTGGCTCATGAGGTCAATATAGCACCGGGATCGATGCATTGCATTCCCGAATGTCCGCTGGCCAGCAGCGCTTCACTCCCCGCCGAGCGCCATGTCGTCGCGATGGATCAGCGCAGCGCGGCCCGGCGCCCCCAGGACCTTTTCGATATCGCGTGAATTGCGGCCGACGATCTGCGCTGCGTCGCCCGCATCATAGGCGATGAGGCCGCGCCCGACTTCCGCGCCGTTCGCGCCACGGATGACCACACAATCGCCGCGCGCAAATGAGCCCTCGATGCGCGTGACGCCCGCCGGGAGAAGCGACGAGCCGCGCGCAAGAGCCTTCGCCGCGCCCTCGTCCACATGCACCGTGCCGCGCGGCTCGAGCGAACCGGCGATCCATTTCTTGCGCGCAGTGACGGGGTTTGACGGCGTCAGGAACCAGGAGCAGGGCTTGCCCTCGGCAATCCTAGAAATCGGATTTTTCACGCGCCCATCGGCGATCACCATATGCGTGCCGCCTGTGGTCGCGATCTTGGCCGCCTCGATTTTCGTGAACATGCCGCCGCGCGAAAATTCCGACGCCGCCCCACCGGCCATCGCCTCGATTTCCGCCGTCACGCGCGGAATGACCGGTATGAGCTTCGCCTTGGGGTCGAGATGCGGCGGCGCTGTATAGAGCCCGTCGACATCGGAGAGAAGCACTAGAAGATCGGCGCTCGCCATGGTCGCGACACGCGCGGCGAGGCGGTCGTTGTCGCCGTA
>CAINED010000061.1 GCA_903847605.1 uncultured Hyphomicrobiales bacterium
TGCTGCGCTGTCCGCGACGCAGGCTCTGGCGCAGGGCAAATGGCCCGAGCGTACGATCACGCTGATCGTGCCCACAGGCGCGGGCTCGGCGACCGACATCACGGCGCGCGTGATGGCGACGGAGATTTCCAAGGCGATCAATGGAACCGTCGTCGTCGAAAACCTCGCCGGGAGTTCGGGCATTCCCGCCATGCGCGCGGCGGCGCAGGCGGCACCCGACGGGCACACTTTCCTCTTCGCAAATTCCTCGGGCATGTCGATCAACCCGGTATCGTTCAAGTCGCTGCCCTACGATCCCACCAGGGATTACGACGCTGTCGCCATCGTCGCCGATCTCGCGCCGATCATGCTCAGCGTGCACAAGGACATGCCGGTCAAATCGCTGCCGGAGCTGATCGCCTATGTGAAAGCCAATCCCGGCAAGGTGAGTTACGGCGTCGATGCCACGACCGGTGGGCCGGTGTTCTTCGGGAAGATGCTGAACGTGCGCGGCAAGATGGATATGGCCGCCGTTCCTTACCGCTCCTCCGCGCAGATGGTGCAGGACGCCGGGCAGGCGCGCTTTTCCGTCCTCGTGAGTTCGATCGCCGCGGCGCATCCGGAAGTCAGTACCGGCAATCTGCGGCCCATCGCACTCTTCGCCAGCCGCCGCTTTCCGACCCTTCCCGATCTGCCGACGATTGCCGAGACCTTGCCCGGCACGGATTTCGACACGTGGTTTTCGGTCGTCGCGCCGAAAGGCACGCCTGCGGAAGCCGTCAATCGCGTCAACAAGGCGATTGCGGAATTTCTGCAGCGTCCGGAAACGAAGGAGCGTCTCTACAAGATCGGCCTCGATATGGGCCCGCCGAAAACGCCGGCGCAATCGGCTGAATATATCCGCAACCAGCAGGAGATGTGGCGCAAGCTCGCTGCCGAGCTCGGCGTCGAGCCGCAATAACGATTATCCGCAACTCAACGAATCCGCAGGAAGGACACGTCCATGAAACATTCGACCGACCGTATTCTCGTGACTCACGCCGGCTCTCTGCCGCGCCCGCACGACCTCCTGGACATGATGCGTGAAAAGCTTTCGGGGCGCGATTACGACAAGGCGAAATACGACGCGCGTCTGAAGAGCGCGACGGCCGAGATCGTTGCGAAACAGATCGAAGTTGGCGTCGATATTCCCGCCGATGGCGAAACGTCGAAGCCGGGCTTCTTCTCCTATATCAAGGAGCGGCTCACGGGCATCGAGGGCAAGCCGGAACGCAAGCTGAGATTGTTCGCGGCGGAAGTGGACGCGTTCCCCGAATATTACGCCGACTATTTCCAGCGTGCGATGCTGGGCGGAACGGTCGCGCCTTTCGTGCCCGCCTTCTGCACCGGGCCCGTGAAATATCAGGGCGAAGAGATTCTCAAGCGCGACCTCGACAATCTGAAGGCGGCGCTCGCCGGCCAGAAATACGAGGAGGCATTCGTGCCTTCGACCGCGCCGAGCGGCGTGGCGCAGAACGACTACTACAAGACCGAGGAAGAATTTTTCGAGGCGCTGGGAGAAGCCATGCGCGTCGAATACAAGATGATCGTCGATGCCGGCTTCCTTCTGCAGGTCGACGATCCCTTCCTGTCGGACATCTGCTACGATCACAGGGACGATCCGAAAATGCTGGCTCGCAAGGCCGGCCTTTACGTCGAATCGATCAATCATGCCCTGCGCGGCATTCCGGCGGAGCGCGTGCGCTTCCATACCTGCTACGGCATCAACGACGGCCCGCGCCTGCACGAGGCAGCGTTGATCGACGTCATCCCGTACATGCTGAAAATCAATGCGCAGGCCTTCTCGTTCGAAGCCGGCAATGTGCGCCACGAGCATGAGTATCATTTGTTCGAGAATGTGAAGCTCCAGCCCGGGCAGATCCTGATTCCCGGCGTCATTACCCATGCCAGCAACATCATCGAGCATCCCGAACTCGTTGCCGAGCGCATCATCCGCTTTGCCGATCGTGTCGGGCGCGAGAATGTGATTGCAGGCGCCGATTGCGGGTTCTCCTCGCAGGCGACCTACAAGCCGGAAGTGAATCCCAAGGTCATGTGGGAGAAATTCAAGGCGATGACCGAAGGCGCGCGCATTGCTTCGAAGAAGCTCTGGGCGAAATGATCGGCGTCTGACGTGGAGGAGCGTATTGCGCAAGTCATTGTCGTGGGAGCAGGGCCGGTAGGGCTCTCGACCGCGATCGAACTCGGGCTTCGCGGCATATCGGTTCTCGTCATCGAGAAGCAGGAGCGTGCGGGCTGGCATCCGCGCGCCAAGACGACGCATGTGCGCACGGTCGAGCACATGCGCCGGTGGGGCATCGTCGATAGATTCCGCGAGCTTGCGCCCTTGCCGCCGGATTTTCCGCCCGATCTTCTCTTCAAGACCAGGCTTTTCGGCTACGAGCTGGCGCGTTTCGAGAACGCCTTTTTCACGTCGCGTGAGCGCGACGAACGCTACAGCGAGCATGCGCAATGGATACCGCAATACAAGGTCGAGCAGGTTCTGCGCGAGAAAGTGCTGAGCCTTCCGAACGTGACGTTGCGACAGGGCGCAGAGTTTGCCTCGCTGAAGCAGGATGGAGACGGCGTCAGCGTTGAAATCCGTGCAATCGCCAGCGGCGCGACCGAACGACTGGCTTGCGACTACCTCATAGGCGCCGATGGCGTCGGCAGCAGCGTCAGGCGCGCACTCGGCATCGAGATGAAGGGCGAGCGCGATCTCGGCGACTTCGTCAATGTCATCGCGCGTTGCCCGCAACTGTCGCGCGAGCAGCCGGAGCCGCGCGGCTTCGTTTACTGGATCGTCAATCCGCAATCGCCCGGCGCCATCGGGCAGATGGATGTCGACGACATCTGGGCTTTCATCAGCGCCCTGCCGCGCGGCGCGAAGCTGGACGAGGCGCAGGTTCGCGAGCGCATCGACGCAGCGGTGGGCCGTCCGGTCGAGTGCGACATTCTCGCCATCGACTACTGGACGGCGAGCCGCGCTAGCGCGGAGAGTTATGGCAATGGTCGGGTCTTCCTCGCGGGAGACGCCTGTCATGTGCATCCGCCTTTCGGCGGCTATGGCATGAACATGGGGATTGCGGATGCTGTCGATATAGGCTGGAAGCTTGCCGCCGTGTTGCAGGGCTGGGGCGGCGCGCCGCTTTTATCGGCTTACGAGGCCGAGCGACGGCCTGTGCATGACGCTGTCATGGACGAAGCGGTTCGCAACATGGCGCTGCAAAGCTCGCAACTGCTGCATGAGAAGCTGGAGGAGAATTCGGCTGAAGGGGCGGAGGTCCGCAGGCGCATGGGCGCGGCGATTCTGCAGAACAAGGCGGCGGAGTTTCACACGCTGGGGATCGTGCTGGGGGTGAACTATTCGGGCTCTCCGGTCGTCGCTGCGGACGGCACGCAGCCGCCGCCCTTGACGACCGCCTACGTTCCGAGCGCTCACCCCGGCTGTCTTGCCCCGCATACATGGCTCGACGACGGCTCCTCGCTCTACGATCATTTCGGAGCAGGGTTCACGCTGTTGCTGACCGGCCCGGAAGCGGACGACGATGAGGTTTTTCGCCTTCAGGAAGCCTTTGCGGACAGGAACATTCCGCTGCGGACGATAGCGCCGCAAAGTCCCCGCCTGCGTGAACTTTATCTTGCGCCGCTCGTTCTGATCAGGCCGGACCAGCATGTCGCCTGGCGCGGAGATGGCCGGGGCGTCGATTTCAAGGCGGTCGCGGCCCGGGTCGTTGGCGGCTGAAACATTCTCCAGATAAGCGTGACAGTTTAGTCTTGCTGTCACGATTCGTGGTTAGGCCCATTTCGAACTGGTCCGCCGGAGGTCAAGCATGCTCTTTCTGGCTCTAATAGCTCTCATCGTTGTGCTGATCGTTGCGCTCTATGCTCACGACGTGAACCAGAGCCAGCACACGATCCTGCGCAACTTTCCGGTCATCGGGCATTTCCGCTATTTCGCCGAAACCTGGGGCGAATATATGCGGCAGTATCACTATATGCCCGATTGGCTGGAGCGTCCTTTCAACCGGCTTGAACGCTCGTGGATCTATCGCTCCGCCAAGAATGTGTCGAACTACATCAGTTTCGGCAGCGAGGCGACGCCGAGTTTTGCTTTCCGCAACGCCGCCTTTCCGGTGCTCGACGAGGATTGCCGCAAGTTCGAAGGCTTGCAGATCGGCGTCGGCGAAGGGCCGGGCGCGTGTGCGCAACCTTATCTGGCGAAAAGCTTCTTCAACATTTCCGGCATGAGTTACGGCGCGTTGAGCCATGCCGCCGTGACCTCGCTGTCGCGCGGCGCGAAGATGGCTGGGGTGTGGATGGGTACGGGCGAGGGCGGCCTGTCGCCGTTTCATCTCGAAGGCGGAGCGGACATCGTCTTCCAGATCGGCACGGCCAAATATGGCGTGCGTGACGCCAGCGGCAATCTTGACGAAGAGAAGCTGCGAAACATCGCGGCGCTCGAGACTATCAGGATGATCGAGGTGAAGCTGGCGCAGGGCGCCAAGCCCGGCAAGGGCGGATTGCTCCCGGCCGCAAAGGTGACGAAGGAAATCGCCGCCATTCGCGGCATTCCCGCGGGCGAGCCTTCCGTCAGTCCCAACCGGCACCGCGACATCGCAAACGTGCGGGAACTGGGCGCATTCGTGGCGCGCGTTCGCAAAATCGCGGGCAAGCCTGTCGGCGTGAAATTCGTCGTCGGCGACGAGCAGCAACTCGACGAATGGTTCGCCGATTGCGTGAAACATCCGGAAGGGTGCCCCGATTATATTCACGTCGATGGCGGCGAGGGCGGCACCGGCGCTGCGCCGGCCGCGCTCGCCGATGCCGTTGGCATGCCGATTACGCTTGCCTTGCCGATGGTGGTTTCCGCGCGCGAGCGCCATGGCCTTGCAAAGCGCATCCGCATTGTCGCCGCCGGCAAGCTGGTGACGCCGGACAAGGTCGCCTGGGCCATGTGCATGGGCGCGGATTTCGTTGTCAGCGCGCGCGGCTTCATGTTTGCGCTCGGCTGCATTCAGGCGATGAAGTGCGGCTCCGGCAATTGTCCGACGGGGGTGACGGCCTCCGATCCGCGGCTCATTCGCGGGCTCGACCCTTCGGACAAGGCGGTCCGCGTGATGCATTACGCGCAACGCCTGCGCGAGGACGTCGAGATGATCGCCCATGCCTGCGGCGTCGCCCGGCCGGAAGAACTGGCGCCCTGGCATGTCACGGAGATCGAAAAGGGCATCGCCGGCTTCCGCAACACCGGCGCGCAATAGGCTGCGGCCCATAGCGGAATTGACCCGCCGGGTTCCCGGATTGTACTTTGCGCAAAAGCGGCCCGAATGGGCCGAAGGAGGAAGCCATGCTGAGTGCAGCCGACAACGAGCTTTTGACGCGGGTGGGGCCGGGAACGCCTTGCGGCGAGATGATGCGCCGCTACTGGATGCCGGTCGCCGCAGTGAAGGAACTGACCGACGAGAAGCCCATCAAGCGGGTGAAGATTCTTGGCGAAAAGCTGGTGCTGTTTCGCGACGGCAAGGGCCAGTACGGCCTCGTTCAGGAACGCTGCCCGCATCGTCATGTCTCGCTTTACTTCGGCTTCTGCGAGGATGACGGTCTGCGCTGCGCCTATCACGGCTGGAAATTCGATACGCAGGGCAATTGCATCGAACAGCCCTACGAGCGCCCGAATTCGCCGTTGATGAAACAGGCGAAGATCAAATCCTATCCGGTGAAGCTGATGTGCGGACTGATCTTCGCCTACCTCGGGCCGGATCCCGTGCCGCTGTTGCCGAATTACGAAATCCTCACGCGGCGCGATGGCACACGCAACATCGTCCTGTTGCCGGAGCATCACTGCAACTGGCTGCAATGCCAGGAGAACTCGCACGATCCGACGCATACATTCTGGTTGCACGCCAAACTGTTCGAGCGCGCCCTGAAGAAGCGTCCGCCGGAAGAGGCGAAGAAATGGGCGCCCGATCTCGCCTATTTCGGCCGTCCCATCGAGGGCATCGATTTCGAACTGTGCCGCGAACCCGGCTGGACCGGCATCCGCAAGGTGCGCACCTATGGCGGCGACAAGCCCGAAAAAGAACACGGCCATCCCGCCATCTTCCCGAACATACTCATCGCGCCGCAGGCGAAATATCTCACCATCCATTTCCGCGTGCCGATGGATGACGAGTATACGATGATCTACTGGGTCGAGTTTCTCGCGACCGACGACGGCTCCATCGTGAATCAGAAGGACGAAGACATTCCCTTCGAGAAGATGGACCATCCGCTGCAGCCCGATGGCGAATACGAGTTGCACACATTCGTCTATCAGGACCAGATGGCATGGGAGACGCAGGGCGCCATCGCCGACCGCACCACGGAACTGCTCGGCGCCAGCGATCGCGGCCTTGTCATGTATCGCGACCTGTTGCGCCAGAATATCCGCAAGGTTCAGGAAGGCCGCGATCCCGATGGCGTTGTGCGCGATCCCGTCGTGAACGAGATGATTTCCTTCACCTTCTCGAAGGGGCAGGCGAATTTCGCGAAAGAAATGGCGGCGGCAAAATAGCTGTCCGGTAATAACAAGCGCGATACGCGCGTCGGGAGGATTGAATGAGTGAAATCGACGACCTGCGGACGCGGGTTGCGCAGGCGTGCCGCGTGCTTGGTTCGCTTGGCCTTGCAAAGGGTGCGACCGGTCATGCCAGCGCGCGTCTGCCCGGCACGGACCGTGTCTTCATCCGCGCGCGGGGGCCGGGCGAACTCGGCGTGCGCTTCACGACCATGGAGCAGGTCGTGGAGGTCGGTCTCGACGGCAAGCTCGTTCGGCCCAATGCGCAGGGGCTCGAAGCGCCGCTTGAAGTCTTCATCCATACCTCGATCTACAAGGTGCGCCCGGATGTTTATGCCGTCGTGCATGTGCATCCGCTGCCTGTTGTCCTCTTCACGATAACCAACAAGCCGATCCTGCCGCTCTATGGCGCCTACGATCCGGCGAGCGCAAAACTCGCCTTCAAACCGATCCCGACCTATCCGCGCAGCATTCTCTGCGACACGCCCGAACGCGGCGACGAACTCGCCGCCGCCATGGGGCAATCCAACTGCTGCATGATGAAGGGCCATGGCATCTCGACAGCCGGCAACAATGTCGAGGACGCCGCGTTGACGGCGATCCATCTCACCAATCTTGCCGACGTCAATTATCAGGCGCGCCTGCTCGGCGACCCCGAACCCATTCCGAAGGAAGAGCAGGAATTCTTCATGCGCGAGGATCTCAACCCCAAAGCCGTCAATCCCGGCGCAGCGCCGCAGGGTCGCGAAGCGGCGCTATGGCGCTATTATGTTTCGCTGACCGACGGCTGATACACTCAATAATCGACAATCAAGAAACGGGGAAGGAAACGAGATGGATTTCACGCTGCCGGAAGAGCTGCGCATGCTGCAGGATCAGTTGCGGCGCTTCGTCGACGGGGAAATGATTCCCTACGAACGCGAAACCTGCGACGGCGAGGAATTGAAGCCGGAGTGGCGCAAGAAGTACGAGGCGCGCGCGAAAGATCTAGGCATCTGGATGATGGAAGTGCCGGAGGAATATGGCGGCCTCGGCATGGGGCTGATGGCAAGCGTCATCGTCTGGCAGGAATTCGCGCGCACCATCGCACTGCCTGCGCGCGGGCACGGCATCATGGGCCCGCACATCCGTTCGAATCTCTACGAACTTACCGGCGAGCTGAAAGAAAAATATCTTCTTCCCGCCCTGCGCGGCGAAAAGCGCGCCTGCTTCGGACAGACGGAGCCCGATGCGGGTTCCGACCCCGGCTCAATGCGCACGACGGCTGTGCGCGACGGCGATCACTATGTCATCAACGGCACAAAGCGTTTCATCACCGGCGCGGGCAAGGCCGACTTCATCCAGCTCATGGTTGCGACGGATCGCTCCAAGGGATCGAAGGGCGGCATTTCCTGCTTCCTCGTCGACATGAATACGCCTGGCGTGAAACTCGGCGCGCAATATCAGACCATGATGGGCGACAAGCCCTGGGAAATCATCTTCGATAATGTTCGCGTTCCCGCCAAGAATATGGTCGGCGGCGAAGGCGACGGATTCAAGTTCGCGCAGAAATGGCTCGGCGTCGGCCGCGTCCATCATGGCGCGCGCGCGCTCGGCGTTGCGGAGCGGTGTCTGGAACTGGCGGCAACCTATGCCAAGCAGCGCGTGACCTTCGGCCGGCCGCTGTCGGACAGGCAGGCCATCCAGTTCATGCTGACGGATATGTATGTCGAGCTCGAGGCCGCGCGTTTGCTTGTCATGCGCGCCGCATCGTTGATCGAAGCCGGACATCAGGCGCGAACCGAAGCCTATATGTGCAAGTATTTCGCCGACGAGATGGCCTTCAAGGCGGCGGACATGTGCATGCAAATTCACGGCGGCATTGGTCTCACCACAGATCTTCCGATCGAGAAGATGTGGCGGCAGCAGCGCAGCTATCGCATCACCGAAGGCGCGACCGAAGTGATGAAGATGGTGATCGCACGTCACGTGTTGAACGCTTACGGCAAATGAGACCAGGGCCGCGCTGCGACGAGCGGTATAATCACGGAGGCTAGGCCATGAAGAATTCCTTGCTGCGGGCTGCTGTCGGCGCTGCCGGCCTTCTCGCTCTGCAGTGTTCGACCGTCACGGCGCAGACCAACGAATTCTACAAGGGCAAGACGCTCACCTTCCTCATTAACTTCACGCCGGGCGGGCCGACCGACTTCGAGGCGCGGCTCGCCGCGCGTCACATCGTCAAGTATATTCCCGGCGCCCCGACCATCGTGCCGCGCAACATGCCGGGCGGCGCGGGCATCATCGGGCTCAACTGGCTCGGTCAGGTTGCGCCGCGCGACGGCACAGCGATGGGCTTCTTCACCGGGGCTGCCTCGAAATCGGCCATGGGCGATCCCGGCATCAAGGTCGACATCACCAAACTTGGGTTTGTCGCGAGCGGTCCCGGCACCAGCGTCGCCTATATTCGCAAGGATGTACCGCCGGGCATCAACAAGCCTGAAGATATTCTGAGAGCGAAAGACTTCTGGGCGGGCGGCCTGTCGCCGGAAGCCGACAAGGACGTGCGTATCCGCATGCAGCTCGATCTGCTCGGCATACCCTACAAATATATTTCAGGCTTTCGCGGATCGGCTGAGGCGCGGCTCGCCCTGCAGCGCGGCGAAGTGAACATGACCGCGGAATCGATGCCGACCTATCGCGCTTCCATCGAGCCCAACATCATCAACACGGGCGAGGGTATTCCGCTCTGGTACGACCCTTACGACGACGGCAAGGAATTCTCGACGCCGCCGGAGGCCGCCAACATTCCTGCCGAACATTTCCCGGCCTTCTACAAGCGGCTGAAAGGTGAATATCCCAAAGGCGAGATGTGGGAGGCGTTTCGTGTCGTCAACAATGTCGGCACGCTGTTCCTGCGCACCCTGCACCTGCCGCCGGACTCTCCGCCCGAAGCGATGGCTGCCCTGAAGGACGGCCTGCTCAAGATGCAGCAGGACGAGGAATACAAGGCCGAAGCCATGAAGGCCATGCAATATGTGCCGAGATACGTGACGGACAAGAATACAGAAGAAATTTTCGTCAGGACGATGAGCCCTCCCGCCAATATCCGCGCTTTTCTTCGCGACTATATCGAGAAGGGCCAGAAGGATAACGGCCGGCGTTGAAGATAGCCGTTCGATAACGACTGGCGGCGTGCCGGAATAGAATAAATTCGATTGTCTTTGATCCAGCGCAAGCAATGCTGCGCTGACGCAAGAATTCGTCGCCGACACCAGCGTCGAAAACCAATCCCAATTGTCTGAAATCAAATCCACCCCCTTTGCGACTGTGGTCATAGTTGCACTGCTCCGGGCAACCGCGCTGCGTCGCAGGCGTTGCTCCAATCAGTTCAAGAAAAGCGAGGGCAGGATATGGATACGGAAGTTCTCATCGTCGGCGCAGGCCCGGTCGGTCTCAACCTCGCAATCGAGCTGGGACGGCGCGGCATCAGGACGGTTATCGTCGAGAGGAAATCCGAGCCTGCCTTTCTGCCGAAGATGGAACGTTGCAACGCACGCACGATGGAAATCTTCCGCCGCATGGGCATCGTCGAGGAAGTGCGCGCCGCAGGCTTGCGAGAAGACGTGCCGATGGATGTCTTCGTCGTGCTCTCGCTGAACCAGCCGCCGCTGCTGCGCCTGCCTTACCCGTCGGTGAAGGAAGCACGTCTCGACTATCGCGCCACCAACGACGGCACCGCGCCCTGCGAGCCCTATCAGCTCATTTCGCAATATTCGCTTGAGCCGGTGCTCGCGAAGATCGCTGGTCGTTATCCATCTGTGACGCAACGCTGGAGCACCGAATTCGTTACGCTCGCGCAGGATCCGCAAGGCGTTGACGTTACCCTCAAGAATGCCGACGGCTCGACGCAGAAGGTTCGCGCGGCCTATGTGGTGGGTTGCGATGGCGGGGTGTCGCCCGTGCGGCACGAAATCGGCATCAAGCTGCGCGGCGAAGCGAACCTGATGGGCTTGCGCCAAGCGTTGTTCAAGTGCGACGAGCTCTTCGACAAGATACCGATCGGCAATGGCCCGACACGCGGCCGGCACTATCATGTCGCCGACGACAAGGCGACGTTCATGATCATGCAGGATTCGACCAAGCACTGGTCGCTGCACGCCACGGTCGATACCGACGAAGAGATGAAGAAACAATTCGAGCAGACTGTTGGCGTGCCCGTCAAATACGAGATGATTTCCTGCGCGCCCTGGCGGCAGAACCTGCTCGTGGCTGACGGCTATCAGCGCGACCGCGTCTTCCTCGCAGGCGACGCCGTGCATCTCGTCATTCCCACCGGTGGCCTCGGCATGAACTCGGGCTGCGGCGACGCCATCGACCTCGGCTGGAAACTTGCCGCCGTGCTGCGCGGCTGGGGCGGGCCGAAGCTGCTGGCCTCCTATGAATTCGAGCGCCGCCAGATCGGCGACCGCAATGTCGGCGCGTCGCGGTATGCTTCGCAAGGCCGTCGCAAGTGGCGCTCGATGTGGAAGCCCAACATCAGGGACAATACGCCCGAGGGCCAGCAGACGCGCGAGGTGCTGACGATGATCGCCGACATCGAGCAACGCAAGACGAACGAGATGATCGGCGCCGAACTCGGCTATCGTTATGTCGACTCGCCCGTCATTTGCGACATACCCGGCGGTCCCGAACATCTCTTCCGCGAATACATCCCGAACACCTGGCCCGGCTCGCGCCTGCCGAATGTCTGGCTCAGCGACGGCGCTCCGATTCAGGATCGCATCCCCGACGGCTACACCATCCTGCGTCTCGGCAAAACGAAGGCCGACACATCGGGACTGGACAAGGCACTGAAGTCCTACGGCGCGCCCGTGAGCACCATCGACATTCCCGACCAGGTGGCGCGCGAAGTCTATGGCTTTGACGTCATCCTGCTGCGGCCCGATCTGCACATCGTCTGGCGGGGCAACAACGCGCCCGAGGATATTGCCGACGTCGCGGCAAGAGCCACGGGGCATTGAACCAACGCTGTCACCCCGGACGCCGAAGGCGATCCGGGGCCGCTAGCGCCTTTGCGCCAGATCAAGGCGCAGCCCACGCTCGGCCCCAAAGTCTCTGCTTCAATCATTCCAATGAAGAGCGGAGGAAACCATGCTGAAGCCGGAAGACAACGAACGCGTCACGCGCGTCGGCAAGGGAACGCCGATGGGCGAACTCTTCCGTCGCTACTGGATTCCCGCCCTGCTGTGCGAAGAATTGCCGGAAAAGGATGGCGCGCCGGTGCGTGTGCGCCTGCTCGGTGAAGACCTCATCGCCTTCCGCGACAGCGATGGCGAGATCGGCCTGCTCGATGCCTATTGCCCGCACCGCCGCGCGCCGATGTTCTATGGCCGCAATGAAGAATGCGGATTACGTTGCGTCTATCACGGCTGGAAGTTCGACCGTCACGGCAACTGTACGGATATGCCCAGCGAACCTGCGGGCACGCCGCTGCAGGCGAAGGTCAAGATGGCGGCCTATCCCACCGTCGAGCGTGGCGGCATCATCTGGACCTATATGGGCCCGAAGGATACGATGCCGGAACCGCCCGATTACGAATGGATGCGCGCGCCGCAGTCGCACCGCTTCATCTCCAAGACATGGGAAGACTGCAACTGGCTGCAGGCGATGGAAGGCGGCCTCGATACTGCGCACTCCTCCTTCGTACATAACGAATTCATCGGCAACGAAGCGTCGCTGCGCAATCAGGATCGCTCGCCGCGCATCGAGGTCGAGCGCACGGACTATGGCTATTATTACGTTTCGACGCGTTCGCTGAAGGATGGCACATCTTATTGCCGACTCTATCACTATGTGATGCCGAACCAGCAGATGCGTTCGGGCACGGTGAAGTTTCTCGCCGGCGCGGGCGATGAAGACCCCCATGCCGTGCCGAAAATGGACGGACATTTCTGGGTGCCCGTCGATGACGAACACACCTATGTCTATAACTGGTCCTGCGCCGTGACCGACAAGGGCTTCCCCGATGGCTGGACCGAGAAATGGGAAAGCTTCATGGGCCGCGGCAAAGATGATCTGATCCCCGGCACCTTCAGGCTCAAGCGCAATCTCGCCAACGACTATCTCATCGACCGCGATGTCCAGCGCATGAAAACCTATTCGGGCATCAAGGGCCTCAACACGCAGGACTATGCCTTGCAGGAAGGCATGGGGCCGATCGTCGACCGCTCGAAAGAGTTTTTGGGCACGTCGGACCGCGCCATCGTCGCCATGCGCCGTCAACTCATCGAGGCCACCTATCAGGTCGAGAAAGGCGAGCGCCCGCCGGCGGCCGATCCCAGGACGCATCGCAACATCCGTCCCGTCGATCGCGTTCTGAATGCGGATCAGGCGTGGAAGGATGTGTTTGCGAAAGAAGCCGTCTCGAAGTGGTAAGGCATCCGTAGCCAGAGAAAACGAATCTGGCGACGGATTCAGACGTCGAGCGTTCTCGCTTTGCCGATGCCGAGCAGCGCGCCCAGCAAGGCGCCTGCCGGTGCAAAGCTTCGCACGATCGTATCGGCGCAGGCCGCGCCGTCGCAGGCGGAGCGCCCGCCTTCCAGCAGAGCCGCGCCAGCGATCAGGCCGGCGATGCCGCCTGCCGCGGCGCCCAGCGCGACGATGAAAATTGCCGCGATGACGCGAACCATGGTTCATACTCCTGCGAACTTGTCAGGAGATAAACACCGCAAATCGGCATTTGGATGTGCGCAGATTCACAAATATGCCGAAGGCGTTGAGCGCCAGTTCTCGCGCTATTGAAAAGCTATGCGGAGATCGAGCGTGCTTTCGACGCCGATGGAGTCGTAGTGCGTGTCCATCCAGTTCTTCGCGGACTCGCGGCCGATATCGCGCAGGTGCGTCAGGAAAGCCCAGCGCGTGTCGAACTTCGACGAGGCTGAAAACATGGCGACCTCGTCTGCGCCGTCGATGCGATGTACGAAGGGCCGCATATATTCTTCATGGGCGTGGCGGCCACGGTTCATCATCCGGCCGATGACGCCTGTCGCCCGCTGCAGCTTGCCGGTATCGACAAGGCGATTGACGAAATCGATGGCGCGCAATTCGCTCAGCAATGCGCCATTGAACGTGATTTCGTTGAGCCGGCTCTGGATGTCGCGCGGCGTGCGCGGCGTCATGCGACGCTCCACGGGATTCACCTGCACGATGAGAATGTCCGGCGTCGCGCTTTCGTAGAAGAGCGGGAACAGCGCGGGATTGCCCATGTAGCCGCCGTCCCAATAGGGCACGCCGTCGATCTCGACCGCCTGAAACACCGTCGGCAGGCAGGCCGAAGCCATCACGTGATCCGCCGTCAGCTTGTCGCGCTCGAATATCGCGATGTGCCCGGTGTGAACGTTGGTGGCCGCGACGAAGAGCTTCACCTCATCGCAAGCGCGCACCTTTTCGAAATCGACCGTGCGCTCCAGCAATTCGCGCAGCGGATTGATGTTGAGCGGGTTGAGCGTATAGGGGCTTGCGAAACTGCCGAGATAATCGAGCCAGATCTGAAACGGCGAATTGTCGAATTTCCACGCGCCGAAAAACCGGTCGATGAATTCGCGCTGCCCCATCGAAAGCGCGCTCTCTTCGCAGATCGACGACCAGAAATCCTCCAGCTTGCGGCGCGCGCCGGGCCTGCCATCCTCAAGCCAGCCCTGCACCAGCACAACGGCATTCATAGCGCCTGCGCTCGTGCCGGTGATGGCCTCGATGTCGAGACGGTCGTCCTGAAGGATCTGGTCGAGCACGCCCCATGTGAAGGCGCCGTGCGAGCCGCCGCCCTGGAGGGCAAGATTGATCTTCTTCTTGCCGTGCCAGTGATTCCTCTTGCCGCTCATGACCGGCGCTCAGGCGGCGGTCCAGCCGCCATCCATCGAGATATTCGTGCCGGTGATGTTCGCGGCGCCGTCCGAACACAGATAGACGGCGCAGGCCGCAACCTGTTCAACCGTCACGAACTGCTTCGTCGGTTGCGCGGCGAGCAGGACATCGTTGATCACCTGTTCGCGCGTGAGGTTGCGCGCCTTCATCGTGTCGGGAATCTGGTTGGCGACGAGCGGCGTCCAGACATAACCCGGTGAGATGGAGTTGACGGTTACGCCAAAGGCCGCGACTTCGAGCGCGACGGTTTTCGTCAGGCCCATGACGCCATGTTTGGCGGAAACATAAGCGGCCTTGAATGGCGAGGCGACAAGCGAATGGGCGGAGGCCGTGTTGATGATGCGGCCCCATTTGCGCGCCTTCATGCCAGGCACTGCCGCGCGCATGGCGTGAAAGGCCGAGGTGAGATTGATCGCGATGATCTGGTCCCATTTCTCGACCGGAAAATCCTCGATCGGCGACACGAACTGCACGCCTGCATTGTTGATGAGGATGTCGACGGAGCCGAGTCTGGTTTCCGCGTCCTTCACCATGGCGGCGATTTGATCGCCTTTCGTCATGTCCGCGCCGTTGTAGATGCAGGTGACGCCAAATTCCATCTCGATGCCGGCGCGTTCGGCCTCGATCGCCCCCGCATCGCCGAAACCGTTGATGCAGATATTCACGCCTTCGGCCGCCAGCGCGCGCGCGTAAGCGAGGCCGATGCCGCTGGTGGAACCGGTGATCACGGCGTTGCGGGATTTCAGGCTCATGGGAAAATTCTCCGGGGCAGGGCGGTCACGATTTCAGACAGATCGGGCGGAAATCTGCCCCCGCTGCCGCGATATTGCAATGCACAATTTCGTAGTAGGGCGCGGTATACGGTCCGTCGGGCTCGCATCCGGCCGCCGAAAACCCTATAATTCCCTCATGGAATCGCGCCCAGCTCCCCATGCTCACGACCATTCGCATTGCGAAGGGCACGGCGAGCACACGCACGGCCTGCGCCTCACCTCCGGCCGGCGGGCGATCCTCGACCTTCTTTGCGAGGAAGCGCGGCCGCTCGGCGCCTATGACATGATCGAGAAGCTGGCGGCAAAGGGCGGCAAACGCCTTGCGCCGATTTCAGTCTATCGCGCCCTCGATTTTCTCCTGGAGAACGGCCTCGTCCATCGCCTCTCGTCGAAAAACGCGTATCTCGCCTGCGGCCATCACCACGCCGCGCATGATGCGCTGGTGTTCCTGATCTGCGATTCCTGCGGCGCTGTGAGCGAAAGAACCTCATCGAGCCTCGGTCATGACCTTGACGGCATCGCCAGCGACAATGGCTTTGCGCGGCGAGGACAGGTTGTGGAAGTGACGGGCCTGTGCGCAGGCTGCAAGGCCGCGTGAGACTGCACACGCCCCTCTCCTTCGATACGCCGCCTTTGGCGGCTACTCAGGATGAGGGGGCAACAACAGGTCCTCATGCTGAGTAGCGCACAAGGCGCGCGTATCGAAGCAGGAGGACGAAGCAAACCGATTGCGAGCCCTCGTGACCCTGATCGAAAACGACCGCGCGATAGACGATAAGCAGATCCTCTCCGCCGAACCGCTTGCGCGCCACAAGACCGTCGGCGTTAGGGTCGGCGAAGGCGGTGGCGCGATCATGGTCGGCGGCGGCGCGCCCATCGTCGTGCAGTCGATGACCAATACCGACACGGCGGATATCGATTCCACCGTGAAGCAATGCGCGGCGCTGGCGCGCGAAGGCTCCGAGATCGTGCGCATCACGGTCGATCGCGACGAAGCCGCCGCCGCTGTCCCGCATATCAAGGAACGCCTGCTGAAGATGGGCGTCACCGCACCGCTCGTCGGTGACTTTCATTACATCGGCCATAAACTGCTGGCCGATCATCCCGCCTGCGCCGAGGCGCTCGACAAATACCGCATCAATCCCGGAAATGTCGGTTTCAAGGACAAGAAGGACCGGCAGTTTTCCGCCATCGTCGAGAAAGCCATCGAACACGGCAAGACCGTGCGCATCGGCGCGAACTGGGGCTCGCTCGATCAGGATTTGCTCACCGGCCTGATGGACGAGAATGCGAAGGCCGCCAAGCCGCTCGATGCGCGCGCCATCACGCGCGAGGCGCTCGTGCGCTCGGCCATCTGGTCGGCAGAACGCGCCGAGGAAATCGGCCTTGCGAAGGACCGCATCATTCTCTCGGCGAAAGTCTCCGCCGTGCAGGATCTCATTTCCGTCTATCGCATGCTCGCGCAACGCTGCGATTATGCTTTGCATCTCGGCCTGACCGAAGCGGGCATGGGCTCGAAGGGCATCGTGGCGTCCAGCGCAGCGATGGGCATTTTGTTGCAGGAAGGTATCGGCGACACGATCCGCGTTTCGCTGACGCCCGAACCTGGCGGCGATCGCACGCTGGAAGTGAAGGTCGCGCAGGAACTCTTGCAGACCATGGGCTTTCGCACCTTCGTGCCGCTCGTCGCCGCCTGTCCGGGTTGCGGGCGCACGACATCGACGGTGTTTCAGGAACTGGCGCGCGACATCCAGACATGGATTTCAACGTCGATGCCCGGCTGGAAGCAAACGCATCCCGGCGTCGAAAACCTCAACGTCGCCGTCATGGGCTGCATCGTGAACGGCCCCGGTGAAAGCAAGCACGCGGACATCGGCATATCCTTGCCCGGAACCGGCGAAGCGCCGGCTGCGCCGGTTTTTATCGACGGCAAGAAAGCGATGACTCTTCGCGGCGCGGGCATCGCCGACGAGTTCAAGGGCATTGTGAGCGAGTATATCGAGAAGCGGTTTGGAAAGTGAGTCTGCATTGATGTCGTCCCGGACGCCGAAGGCGATCCGGGATCGCAAGACGCTTCACTCCCAGGTCATTTTCACTGTCGGCGCAGGCGTCGTTGCGCGCAGATAATTCTTTTGCTCTGTCGTCAATGGAGTCGATGCGCCCCGACGCGAGGATGACGCTGTGAAAGCTGGCGCGGCAACTCGTCCGGACGGAAGCACTGTCACCTGAACGGTAAACGGCTGACCGCTGGTCCGTGCATGTGCTGCGCCCACTAATATGAACGCAATCCCGAAAGCGCCGTAAGCTGCGCAACGATTCAGTATTCTGGTAGCGCGCATGAGCCGCTCCGCGTCGGCAAGGCCTGCGCCAAGCCGCAACAGAAGCGAACCATTGCGGCACAGGCGCGAGTCGATTGCCGCATGCAACGCAAGCGCGGGACCGTGGTTGCAAAGTTCGGAAGCGGAAACGTGATAGGGTTACCGTAGGCGGCGCGGAGCATTCAGCGCGGCACTTCGGCCGTTACGTCATCCCCAAAATCCTGACGCCCTCTTTTATTGCGGCTTTCGCCAGATCGCTATCCATCGTCGCGAGCGGCAAACGGCGGCGGGTGGCAAGTTCCAAATACGCCGCATCATAAACGCTGAGTCTGTGCGTGTTCGCCAGAGAAACTGTTTCGTTCCATAGGCGCAAGTCTGCATCGTCATCCCGGCGAATGTCGAGCGCCGAAAATTTCGCAAAAATATGCTCGCGATAAGTTTCGTCGATGCGTTTGCGGCGTTGCGCCATCGCGAGGCCGTTGGCGACTTCATAACGCCAGAGTGAGGGTGTCCAGGCGTGACTTTCACTGACTTGTTCTAGGACGGCGAGGCTCGCAGGGGTTCGTTCGTCCTCGAAGCACCAGGATAATGTCATGGACGCATCCAGGACGAGCGTCACGTGCGGCCTTCCTCGATCAGGTCTTTCAGGTTGCCGCCAAGTGTGACGCCGCGCCCCTTCTCAATGATGGCACGCGCTGCCTGTCGCGCTGCCTCCCGATCAAAGCGCGCCTTCTCGGGGCACAAGCGTGCCACCGGCCTTCCGCGACGGGTGATCACGATCTCCTCGCCCTTCTCGACGAGGTCGAGCAGGGCGCCGAGAGTATTTTTGGCTTCGAACGCGCCGATCTCTCGCATGAGACCTCCAATAAGCTAGCTTAACTAGCTTATAGCATACATGAAGAGGACGTCACAACGGAGCTGCAATCAAAAAGCATCGTAAGAAAATATTCTTGACTTTATTCCTAATATCTGCCATCAACAATTCATCCCTGCCTGCGAGGGGCCGATCATGAGCGGTCGTAATCGGAGGGCGGGGAGCGGTGTCCGCGCGTGCCTTTACCGAAGGCAAGGTGCGGACCGGACCGTCCGCCGGGCAGGTGACGCAAGGCCCTGTCCGGTTCCCCGTGCCCCACGAAAGTGCGGCAAGAGCCAGGGTTGGACGGAGCCCGCAAAAATCCGCGCCGTGGGACGCTGGGCGACCAGTCATTCCACCCTATTCTTCGAGGCCGCCCGGCGTCCCCGGCCCCTCATGTCGATAACCCGCGTGCGAAAGCGCGGCGGGATCATTCCCGCATCCGCAAACAAAAAAGGCGAGCCGCAGCCCGCCTTTCGAAACTTGAAAATTCCGATCGATTACTCGACCGCAGCCTTCTTCGGCTTCAGGATCTGACGGCCGCGATACATGCCAGTCTTCAGGTCCACATGGTGCGGGCGGCGCAGTTCGCCGGAATCCTTGTCCTCGACATAGGTCGGGGTTACCAGCGCATCGGCCGAGCGGCGCATGCCGCGGCGGGAGGGGGAGGTCTTTCGTCTCGGAACAGCCATGTTTAACTCCATTAGGCAGGGTCTGGGACGCTGGCGGGAAACGAACAATCCCGCCGGGCCGGCCTTCCGGCCCGTGGTCACGTCCACCCATGCCCTGAATTCAGGCCGCGCTCATACACCGGATTGACCGGCATGGCTAGTCTGAGTGCCAAGTTCGCGGCGATTTCTTGACCCGGCTTGCGTCCTGCGGCAAGCGGGACTTCGAACGGGGGGATATTCGTGGCCGGCAGCAGCTTTCAGGACCGGATGGCGGCCGTCGCCGGAGATGTCGAGGCCGAGCTCGACCGGCTGCTGGGGCCGGACGCGCTATCGGGCGAAACCACGCGGCCGCCGCGCCTGCTCGCGGCCATGCGCCACGCGGCGCTCGGCGGCGGCAAGCGATTGCGGCCCTTCCTCCTGATCGAAAGCGCGCGCCTCTTCGGCGCTGGCGGAGCCGGCGTGTTGCGCGCCGCCTGCGCCCTTGAAATGGTCCATTGCTATTCGCTCGTTCACGACGACCTGCCGGCCATGGACGACGACGATCTGCGCCGCGGGCAGCCGACCGTTCACAAGGCCTTCGATGAAGCTACAGCCATTCTCGCGGGCGACGCCCTGCTCACCTATGCCTTCGATGTCATGGGCGACATTGCCACCCATGCCGACGCCACAGTGCGCGCAAAGCTTGTTGTCGCGCTCGCTCGCGCCTCCGGCCTTGGCGGCATGGCGGGCGGGCAGATGCTCGATCTCGAAGCGGAAGAAGCCCGTGAGCCTCATACGCGCAATGCCATCGAAACGCTGCAGGCGATGAAGACCGGCGCGCTCATCCGCTTCGCGAGTGAAGCTGGAGCCATCATCGGCGGCGCAACCGGGGAACAATTCAAAGCATTGAGCGAATACGGCCGCACACTTGGCGCCGCATTCCAGATCGCCGACGATATACTCGATGCGGAAGGCGATGCGCAGAAGCTTGGCAAGGCTGCCGCCAAGGATGCCGACCGCAACAAGGCGACGCTGGTCGCGGCGCTTGGCCTCGACGAAGCGAAGCGGCTGTGCAACGAACTTGCCGCGTGCGCCTGCGATGCTCTGGCGTCTTTCGGCGAAGGCGGCGAGACATTGCGCGCTCTGGCAGGATTCACGGTGACACGCGATCACTGAAAGGTTAGCCATGAAGCCGAACTCGGTTTGGCATTCGCATGGAGCGCTGCGAGCCATCGCGGGCCATGTCAATATGATCGCCTGCCTTGCTGCGGGTATTGTTGCCTATCTTCTCGCGCAAACATTGAAATGGCCTACGCCCGGCCTCGTCGGCTGGAACGGCGGCGTGCTGCTCTATCTCGCGTTGACCTCGCGCATCATGATGCGCGCCGACGAACATTCGATCCGCCGCCGCGCGGCTCTCGTCGATGAAAGCCGCTTCATCGTGCTGACTGTGGCGATGGCCGCGATCTGCGCATGCTTTGCAGGCATCGTGGTCGAAGTCGCCGATATTCGCGCGCTGCCGGGAAAAGAGAAGGCGATACCAGCGATCCTGACGGTTGCTACAATCATCCTGAGCTGGGTGCTCATCCACACGATCTTCGCGCAGCATTACGCGCACGAATATTTCCTGAGCCGCGAAAGCGAAAAGGAATTGCAGCCGGAAGATCGCGCCGGCCTGCGCTTTCCCGGCGGCCAGCCGCCCGATTATTCGGACTTCCTCTATTTCTCATTCGTCATCGGTGTCGCCGCGCAAACCGGCGATGTCGCGATCACCTCACGGCCGATGCGCCGGCTCAATCTCGTGCATTGCGTGCTGGCCTTCTTCTTCAATGCGATTGTCCTCGCGCTGACGATCAATCTGGCGGCATCGCTTGTCACAGGCGGATGAAACGGGACCGGTTACGGTTGGCAATCTGGTCGCGAGACCACATATGGCAAACATGACGAAGTCGAACGGCAGGAACGCAAACGCACAGCCGGAACAGCGCGAACACTGGTCCGGACGCGCGGGATTTATTCTGGCCGCAATGGGTTCGGCGGTCGGCCTCGGCTCGATCTGGAAATTTCCCTACGAAGTCGGGTCGAACGGCGGCGGCATATTCATCCTGTTCTATCTTATTGGGCTCGCGCTCATCGTATGGCCGCTGATGCTGCTGGAATTCGCAATCGGTCGTCGCGGCCAATCGGACGCCGCGGATGCGATTTCCAATGTCGCGGAAGAAAGCGGCGCATCGCGGCGCTGGGGCTGGATCGGCCTCCTCGGTATCGTCACATCGGCGCTGATTCTCAGCTTCTATTGCGTGATCGGCGGCTGGACGATCGCCTATGTCGTGGAAACCGCGATCGGCGGATTTGCATCGCAGGATGCTGCTTCGCTACGCGCACGATTCGACGGGCTGATGGCTTCGCCTGTGCGCATGGGGCTTTATCACACAGTCTTCTTCGCCATCACGGCCTTCATCGTCTCGCGCGGCGTAAAAGCCGGCATCGAGAAGGCGGCAGAAATCCTGATGCCCGTCCTGGTTCTTCTGCTGATTTTGCTTGCCGGCTATTCGTTGTGGCGTGGCGATGCCGGCGCTGCTCTGCGCTTTCTCTTTGCGCCCGACTTCTCGAAGTTGAGCGCGCGCACCGTGATCGAAGCGCTGGGCCTCGGCATGTTTTCCATCGGTGTCGGCCTCGCGGTCATGGTCACCTATGCCGCCTATGCCGACAAGACTATCAATTTGCGGCAGGCGGCGACGGCGACCATCGTCGCGGATACGGCAATCTCCTTTCTCGCGGGACTGGCAATCTTCCCTATCGTTTTTGCGGAAAAGCTCGATCCATCCGGCGGTCCCGGTCTGATGTTCATCAGCATTCCCCTTGCCTTCTCGCATGTGCCTTTCGGCGCATTTGCAGCGATGGCTTTTTTTCTCCTGCTGTGCATCGCTGCGCTGAATTCGGCGATATCGCTCCTGGAAATGCCGACAGCCTGGCTGCACACGCGCAAGAGCTGGTCGCGCGGCCAGGCCGCCTGGTTCTCAGCCTTCATCTGTTGGGCCGCCGGCTGGATCAGTGTGCTTTCGTTCAATCTATTTTCCGATGTGCGATTGCTGGCCCATGTTCCCGGCTTCGCAGGCGCCACGATCTTCGATTTGCTGGACCAGTTGACGTCGAACATGCTCTTGCCGCTCGGCGGATTTCTGCTTGCCGTATTCGCGGGATGGTTCGTCGACTGGAAGGCCTTCGCGCGCGAACTCGGCCTTGGCGATGCAGCCTCGCGCATCGTTCGCATACTCGTGCGCTACGTAACGCCTTTGGCTATCGCTCTCGTGACCATATGGCAATTTGTATGAATCATCCGAGCGACTTCAGAAAATGTCCGGCAAGATAGGCAAGGCTAGCCGCAAGCGTGCCGATGAAAAAAGTCTCTGCGCCGGAGCGAAGCCAGTTGACCCCAGCCCATTTGCTTTTCAGCGAACCGATGGCAAAGAAGACGACTCCACTCATGACGGCTGACGCAGGAAGGCTTGCAGTAAAGCCTGCAATATAGGGCAAGAGCGGAATAAAGCCGCAGATCGCAAAAGCAAGAAAGGTGAAAAAGCCCGCCCACAGAGGCGATCTGACAAACGAGGGCTGACCATGTTCGTCCGAGAGCATCGTGTTGACCCACGTCTCGCGCGAAGCCGTGGTGATTGCGACAGCGCGCTCCAGTTCTTCCTCGCGAAATCCCTTCGCAAAAAGAATCTGACGCACCTCCTCGCGCTCGCCTTCCGGATAGAGATCGATATGCCGCTCTTCCATGCGACGCAGGCGATTCATTTCCTGCAGTTCCGTGCGCGTCGCACTGTAATTGCTTGCGGCCATGGAGAAGCCATCGGCAAGAAGATTGGCAGCGCCGAGAATAAGAACGATACGGACAGAGAGGTCCGCGCCCGCCACGCCCGCGACGACGGCAAAAGTCGTCACGGTCCCATCGATGCCGCCATTCACCCAGTCGCGCAGATAGCTCGGCCTGACGCCGTTGGCGAGACGGTCGGCGATATCGTCAGGCTCGTGGCTGTGATCCCTGTGGCGCATGTCCAAATCCTGCAGATGCAGAGCAGCTTGCAGGCGGAGCGACGATTGCGCCTTGCGTGAGGTCAATCCGATTGCAGGTCGGCCAGCCTCTGGCGCGACATTCGCGACCGCAACGCCTGGGTTCGCGCTTCATCGACGCGGCCGCCTTCGATGACGACGCCATAGACGTCCTGCGCCTCATCGGCGCTGACATATCCCTCGTTGACATCATGCAGCACGCGGGTGGCATCGCGCTCGACGGGCGCGCCAAAACCGCCGCCGCCGCCCGAACAGGCTGTGAACCCCTCGCCGGGACGCAGGCGCTGCATCATGATCTTGGCATTGGGAAAATCGGTCTTCGCGCCTTCGTTGAGATGCAGCGTCACCTGATTGCCGTGTCCGTCGCGCCCGCCCTCGAGGCCCCATGGCGTGCAATGCATGCGGTCGACTTCGGCGTTGAACGTGAGCGGCGAGCGCGCGGAGACGCGCCGCTCGATACCGAGCCCGCCGCGAAACTTGCCTGCGCCGCCCGAGCCTTCGCGCAACGCGAAGCGATCGACCATCACAGGGAATTTCGCCTCGACGGATTCGATGGGCGAGTTATGCGTGTCGCCATCGTTCATGCAGACGGTCGCGCTCTGCCCGTCTTCCGTCATCTTCGCGCCCCAGCCGCCGCCGAGCGGCCCAAAGCCGCCGATGAACAGCGAACCCGAACGCGGATGAATGCCATGCACGCGCACGGCGATGAGATCGGCGTGATGGCCGGCGATCACCTTGTCGGGAATGGCGTGCTGCACGGCCTTGAACACCGTGTCGACGATGGTCATCGGAAAGGTCATCCACCAGCGCATCGCCGCCGGCTTCACCGCGCTGACGATCGTGCCGGGCGTGAGGCTCACCTTCAGCGAGCGGAACGAGCCTTCATTGATGGGATAATCGGTCGGCGAGGTCAGGCATTTGTAAGCGACCTGCGCGCAGGCATAGCCCGTCGTCATGCCGGAATTGTAGAAGCCGCGCACCTGTTTGGCGACCTCCGTGAGGTCGATCGTCATCTCCTCGCCCTTGACGATGACCTTCACCTTGATCGGGATGCGCTTGCCGATCTCGACGCCGTCGTCGTCCATGTAGGACGTGGCCTCGTATTCACCGTCGGGAATGGCGAGCGTGCGCGCCCGCGCCGCGCGCTCCGACTGCGCCATGATATCCGCGATGGCGCCGAGCGTTTGCTCGCGGCCATAGCGCGCCAGCAATTCCCTGAAGCGGCGCTCGCCCGTCGTGACGGCGGTAATCTGAGCGCGCAGATCGCCCATGGCGCGGTCGGGAATGCGCACGTTCATGCGGATGATGCTGACGAGATCCTCGTTCATTACGCCGGCCATGCGCAGCTTCATGATGGGGATCTGCAGGCCCTCGGCATAAATGTCCGTGGTGATGCCGCCGATCGTGCCGCCGATGTCGATCCAGTGCGCCATGCAGCAGGCCCAGGCCGAAAGCTTGCCTTCATGGAAGATCGGCAGGCTCAGCGTGACATGGTTGAGATGCGAGCCCGTGAGATAGGCGTCGTTGGTAATGAGGATGTCCCCTTCCTCGACGCCATCCGCGCCGAAATACTTCAGCTTGGCGCGCACCGTTTCCGACATGCCGCGGATGAACATCGGCAGGCCGATGCCGATCGAGATCGTGTCGCCTTCCGGCGTGAAGAGGCCGACCGTGAAATCCAGCGCCTCGTAGATGATCATGTTGTAGGCGGTGCGCGTGAGATTGTTCTTCATCTCCTCCGTCACGGCGAGGACGCCGTGGCGGATGATTTCCGTCAGCACCGGATCGTATTTCTTGAAGGCGCGCGCGGGGGCGCTGCGCTTGGTTTTCGCAGCCGCCTTCACGGATTTGCGCGCCGGTTTTGCGGCAGCCTTCGCTTTCGCCTTCATCTTACGGACGGCCATGTTCAGCCTCTTCCGATGTCGATGAGGAGATTGCCGTAAGGATCGACGCTCAGCCTGTCGCCGGGGAAAACAACGGTCGTCGAGGCATGCTCCTCGATCAGCGCCGGGCCGGCGATTCTGTTGCCTGCCTTCAACGCCTCGCGAATGAAGATTGGCGTCTTCACGACCGCCTTGCGATTGTCGAAGCTCACCATGCGTGTGCCGAGTGTCGCAGCCTTTGGCGGGGCGGCGCTGCCCTTCGCGATGCGTTCCAGCGCCGGCTTCTTCATTACGCCCGTCACTGTTGCGCGCAGGCTGACGATCTCCGCCGGTTCGTTCGGCGCGCATGTGCCGTAGCGCAACTGATGTTCGGCATCGAAGGCCTTCTTGATGCCGCCGCGATCCTGCTTCCTGAAGAGCGCTTCCGGCAATTCGATGGTGACGGCGTGTTCCTGCCCGACATAACGCATGTCGGCGGAGCGCGTGATCCTACGCTTGAGATTGCCGGCGCCTGCACGTTCCAGCGCGCTGCCGCCTTCGGCGATCAGCTCGCCGTAGATCTTTTCCATCGCCGCGAAGTCCACCGTCGCCAGACGTCCCGGCCATGTGCGCACGAAATCGTAGCGCAGATCCGCGAACAGCATGCCGAAGGCGCAGAAGTGTCCGGGTGCGCGCGGAATGATGACGCGCGCTGTGCCGATCTCGCGGGCGATGGCGCTCGCGTGCAACGGGCCCGCGCCGCCATAGGCGATGAGCGGAAAGGCGGCAGCGTCAAGGCCACGCTCGGTCGTGACCGTGCGCACGGCGAGTGACATGGTGGTCGCTGCGATGCGCAGCACGCCGGCTGCGGCTTCCACTGTGTTCAGCTTGAGCGGCTTGCCGATCTTGTTGTCGACGGCATTCTTCGCGGCTTCGACATCGAGCGCCATCTCGCCGCCCAGAAAACGCTCGGGATCGAGACGGCCAAGAATAAGATTGGCGTCCGTAACGGTCGGCGCCGTGCCGCCGCGCCCGTAGCAGGCCGGACCCGGCTCTGCGCCGGCGCTCACGGGACCGACATGCAGCGCGTTGCCCTCGCCCAGCCAGGCGATGGAGCCGCCGCCCGTGCCGACCTCGAAAATATCGATCATGGGTATCTGCACGGCAAGGCCGGTTTCGTAGCCGCCGACCATCGCGCCGCCTGTCGTCAGCGCCTCGCCCTTGTAGATCACGCCGGCCTTCGCCGTCGTGCCGCCCATGTCGAAGGCGATGGCGTCCTGCAGACCGATGGCGTTGCACAGGGCCTGAGCGCCTATGACACCCGCGGCCGGACCGGATTCCAGCATGCGTATGCACTGCTCGCGCGCCTGCGCGCTCTCGTAAAGACCGCCTGTCGATTGCACGAGCAAGAAAGAGCCGGCGAAGCTCTCGCCTTTCAGATGCTCGTCGATGCCGGCCACGTAATTACTGACGCGCGGCCCGATGAAAGCGTTCGCCGCCACCGTCGAGCAGCGCTCGTATTCGCGATATTCCTGCGACAGTTCGTGCGAGGCCGAGACGAAGGCGTTGGGAAAGCGCTGCTGCACAATCTCCTTCACCCGCATCTCATGTGCCGGGTTGCGGTAGGAATGCAGGAACATGATGGCGACGGCCTCGATGCCCAGAGGCTCCAGACTATCGCAGACGGCATGGACGCTCGCTTCGTCGAGGGGGATGTGAACGTCGCCTTCGGCGGTCAGTCGCTCACGCACCTCGAAGCGCAGCGAGCGGCGGATGAGCGGCTCGTGTTTCTTGAAATAGAGATTGTAGGCGTCGGGCCGGTTGATGCGGCCGATCTCGTAAACGTCACGGAACCCCTCGGTCGTGATCAGCGCGGTCTTCGCCCCGCTGCGCTCCAGCATCGTGTTGATGGCGATGGTGGAGCCGTGCAGGAAGATCGAGGCGGCCCGATATTCAGCGCCGGCTTTGGCCACGGCCTCGGAAATGCCGTCGACCAGACGGCGCGGCGTTGACAGTGTCTTGCCGAGCAGCATGCGGCCGGATTTCTCGTCGAAAGCCGCAACATCGGTGAACGTGCCACCGATGTCGGCTGCAAGACGGATGGAGGTTGTGCGAGAGCGGGCTGACGGCGCCCGGTTGCGGGCCGTTTGGGGCTTGCTGGTCATGTTCTTGTTTCTGCCGGCGACCCGGCCTGTGACGTTTCCCGATAAGCCTGTTTATCGCCGCTGTTTGCCATGCGCAACGCAAGAAGGCTCCCGATTGCGGCTGGCGACGGGCGGGGGCCCAGCCTATATTGCGCCCAGTGTGAAGGGAATTCGATGCCGGACGCCAATGCAACCGTCAGTGGCCGCAAACTCGCCGAGCTTTGGTCCGGCGCGATGATTTTCGCGCCGCACCTGGCGGGTTGCAGCTGCGCCGGGTTCCACGTTCCGCTTGATCCCTCCGCGGTCGAGGAAGACCTGCTCGATTTTCTTGCCTACCGTTACAAGACAGAAGGACGGTTAACGCTTTCCGCGTTTGTGACGGCCCGGTCGGCGGATCGCTCCACCCATTTCGGGCGCTGGCTCGAAGCGCTGGACAATGCCGATCTTGAGGCTGCGGATCGCGACAGACTGATCTCGGACCTCTTCAATACGCTCGATTCCATGAACGGCGCGCGCGAGAGCCGCAGCGGATTCGTCTGTTACTAGAGAAGCTTGGCGATCCTCAACGCCGTTTAACGTCATTGCCTGCAATCGATTCCGAATTTGTAAACCCTTGCCCAAAGCTCGCCGCTCTTAACCATGTTGGGGCCGACTTTATGCGCTCGCGGTGAAACCTTGTTCATCAATTCATTTGTATTGTCGCGTTAGTTCGATTGCACAGCAAATTTGAACGAAAAAAACTCAACAGCAGGAGCAGGCCATGGATAAGATCCGCGCCATTCTCGATCAATTCGGCAAGCTGAAAGTTCCCGCATCATCGCTCGCGCCGGATGCAGACCTCTACGACGCCGGTCTGACTTCCTTTGCGTCGGTGCAATTGATGCTGGGACTCGAAGAAGCTTTCGATGTCGAATTTCCCGAATCGATGCTGAATCGGAAGACATTCTCAAGCATCGCCGCCATCAACCGCGCCATCGGCGAAATCACGCGCGCAGCCGCCTGACATTTCGAGGACACGAGCCATGGCCAACGCTCCGGCGCGCGTCGCCCATTTGCAAACGCCACGTCAACGGCTGGAATCGGTCATCCAGATCGCACGCGCGCATGCAAGTGAGGTGGATTGCGAAAACCGATTCCCCGCAGAGACTTTCGAAGCGCTGAAGCGCGCCCGCCTGCTCGGCGTCATGATACCAGCGCAATATGGCGGCGACAGCCTTTCTCTGGCGGACATCGTCGATATGTGCGGCGCGCTTGGGCAGGCCTGCGCATCGTCCGCAATGATTTTCGCCATGCATCAAATCAAGGTTTCCAGCCTAGTCACGCACGGCACGGAAAGCGCCTGGCATATCGACTTCATGAAGCGCGTCGCGGCAGAGCAGTTGCTTCTGGGTTCCGCCACGACCGAAGGCGGCATCGGCGGCGATCTCAGAAGCTCGATCTGCGCCATCGAACGCGACGGCGCGATCTTCCGCCTCGTCAAGGAAGCCAATGTCATCTCCTACGGACGCCAGTCCGATGCAATCCTGATTACCGCGCGCAGCCATTCCGGCGCTGCGAGTTCGGATCAGGTCATGGCGGTCGTTCTGCGCGATCAGTATGCGCTGGAAAAGACGATCGATTGGGACACGCTGGGCATGCGCGGCACGTGTTCTGAAGGTTTCCGCTTCACGTGCGAAGCTCCGGCGGAGCAGATATTTCCTCATCCTTTCGCCGAGATCGCTGCGCAATCCATGCTGGCGATGGCGCATCTGATGTGGGGCGGCGTCTGGTTCGGTATTGCTGCCGATGCGGTCGCGCGCGCGCAGGCCTATCTGCGCGCCGAAGCGCGCAAGCGTCCCGGAGAAAAGCCGCCCGGCGCGATCCGCCTCGCTGAAACAGTAGGCGTATTGCAGGAGATGAAATCCGTCATCGTCTCCGGCATCTCGGCCTACGAACGCGCGAAATTGCGCGACGAAGAACTCTCGTCCGTCGGCTTTTCGGTCGCCATGAACAACGTGAAAGTGACAACCTCGCAGGCCGCCGCAGATATCGTCCGCGACGTTCTGCTGATCAACGGCATCTACGGTTATCGCAACGACAGCCCTTACAGTGTTGCGCGTCACATGCGCGATGCGCTTTCCGCCGCGATCATGATCAACAATGACCGCATCCTCGGCAACACGTCGAACCTGCTGCTCGTCAGCAAATTCGACACAAGTCTGGTGGCCTGACATGAACATGCATGCGCGCAACATACCGGTGCAAAAATCCGCGGCAGAGGAATTCCTCGACCAGCTTTTCGACGCGGGAATCCTCTTCGACACCGGCGTCGATGGGCTCTATGGCCGCAGCGGCACTTTCGAAAATGTCATCAAGGCTTTCGACAATCTTGTGACGAAATTCGGCGGCGACGACAATGCGACTCCCATCCATTTTCCGCCGGGCATCGCCCGCCGACTCTTCGAGAAGAGCGGCTATATGAAAAGCTTCCCGCAACTCGCCGGAACGGTCCACAGTTTCATGGGCGGCGAAAGCGATCACTGTACACTGCTGGCGGAACTCGAGGCTGGATCGGACTGGACGTCGCAGCAGGCTGCAACCGAAGTCGTGCTGACCCCGGCGGCCTGTTATCCGCTCTATCCAACGGTCGCCAAACGCGGCCCCCTTCCCGCAGGCGGGCGCCTTTACGATCTGCAATCCTACTGCTTCCGTCACGAGCCTTCGAAAGATCCCGCGCGCATGCAGATGTTCCGCATGCGCGAATTCGTGCGCATCGGTTCGCCCGAGCAAGTTCGCGCCTTCCGCGAAAGCTGGCTCGAACGGGGTCAGGAGATGATGGCCTCGCTCGGGGTGCCGCTGACGGTCGACGTAGCCAACGATCCCTTCTTCGGCCGTGCCGGCAAGATGATGGCCAATAACCAGCGCGATACTGGGTTGAAGTTCGAACTGCTCATCCCCGTCACGTCGGAAGAGAAGCCGACGGCATGCCTCAGCTTCAACTATCATCAGAACCATTTCGGTTCGCTCTGGGATATTCGCACTTCAGACGGAGAAGAAGCGCATACGGCCTGCGTCGGCTTCGGCATGGAGCGTGTTGCGCTGGCGCTCTTCAAGCATCACGGCCCGGATATCGACGCCTGGCCAAAAGCCGTCCGCGACATTCTCTGGGGCTGACGATGAAATCGGTTCTGGCTGGTCTCGACCCTGCGAACTATCGGGTTCATGCCCTGCATGATCCCATGCGCGACTGGCCGGAAACCAATTGCTATACCGATCTCTGGATCGAAGTCCTGAACGCTATGGGCCTGCCGCCCGAAGCCATGCTCGGGTTCACCCTGCGGCAGGACTTCGAGGGCGATCAGTTTACATTCTTCAAACCGCCGCTTGACGATCTCGAAGACTTCTACGGCCTTTCGGTCGGCGAACTCTCGATCTTCGACGACCTCGAGGCGCATGCCGAGATACAGGTTTCCCGGGGCCGTCTTGTGCTTGTTGAAGTCGATGCTTTCTTCCTGCCGGATACGCGGGAAGTCTCGTATCGCAGCGCGCATAGCAAGACGACGATCGCCATCAACGGCATCGATAGCGGCGCACAACGCCTCGCCTACTTTCACAATGCCGGTTACTTCGCCCTCGACGGCGAAGACTATGAGGGTCTATTCGCCATGTTCCGCAATTCGCGCGAAGGCGGACACCTCTTCCCCTATGTGGAGTTTGCGAAGTTGCCGCAATATCCGCAAGCGCCTTCGCGAACCGCGTGCGCGGCCATTCTCGCCCGGCATATGCAGAAGCGCCCGCTCAATAATCCATTTCGCCAGTGGGGGGATGACCTGCCGCGACAGCTGGACGATCTTGCTGCGCGCCCGGAAGCCTATTTTCACATCTACGCCTTCAATACGTTGCGGCAGTTCGGCGCCAATTTTGATCTTCTTGCGAGCCATCTCGAATGGCTCGACTCATCGACATATGCGCGCGAGATCGATGCATCCCGGCTGATTTCGCGCGCGGCGAAGACAATGCAGTTTCAGCTGGCGAGGGCCGTCGCACGCCGCAAATTTGCGGGCCTCGCAGAGGCCGTCGATCCCATGGCCAATGCATGGGACGCCATCATGCAGGGCCTTGAAGCGAAGACGGGAGCGCGCCTTGCCGCTTGACCGGTACAGCGCGACCAGCATGCCGACCGGTGTCTTCCGGTTCTCGCAACCGGTTCCAATTACCGACTGGAAAATGACTGTCGTTGCAGCCGATAGCTGCATTTCGCCCGAGCAAGCATTCGCTTCCGGCGACGTGTGCGACGCCCTTGTTCCCGAAACGGCGGCGCAAAGTCTTCATCGCGCCGGCCGCTGGATTCCGTCATCGCCAGCGCCTCTTCACGACAAGGATATATGGTACCGTTGCGAAGTGGACGGCAAACGTGGCGCGCGCATTCGTTTCGACGGCCTGGCCACTCTTGCAGATATATTCGTTGATGGCGAGGAGCGCGCCGCATCTTCGAACATGTTTACGCCGCTGGAGGTTGTCGTTCAGCGGGACGGCCCGCAGGAAGTCGCGATCGCCTTCCGAAGCCTTGAGCGACATCTCGCGCAGGTAAAAGGTCGTCGCGCCCGCTGGAAAACGCTCCTGATCGACAAGCCCAACTTGCGCTTTGTGCGCACCACGCTTCTCGGTCATATGCCCGGCTGGTGCCCGGCAGTCGATATTGTCGGACCCTATCGTCCTGTAGTCCTGCTCCCGCCGGATGCGCTCACTCCACGCGATGTACACCTTCGCCCTGCTTACGATGGAAAGGACGGGAAGATCGTCGCGTCCATCGAGTCTTCACGTCTACCCGCCATCCCGGAACCGCTCTACCTGCAATGCAGGGACCGGCGTGCGGAATTCCGGCTGGTGGAGAATCAGTTCGTAGCCGATCTCGATTTGCCTGACATCGAACCGTGGATGCCATGCACGCATGGCGTTCCGGCTCTTCACGATGTTTCCATCTTGCAGGGCGACGCCTCACTGGCGCTGGGCAAGACCGGGTTCAGAAAAATCGAGGTCGACAGAGGCGCGGACGGATCGCGATTTCAATTCGTCGTCAACGGCCAAAAAATATTCGCGCGCGGAGCCTGCTGGACGCATGGCGATCTCTCGGCATCCCGTCTCGACGCGGATTTCTATCGCCGCGAACTTTCCCTGATGCGCGACGCGGGATTCAACTTGGTCCGCATAGCCGGGATCGCCCATTACGAAGCGCCCGAATTCTACAAGGCTGCAGACGAGTTCGGCATTATGGTCTGGCAGGATCTGCCTTTCGCAAACTTTGACTATCCATTCGAAGATCCTGATTTTCAATCGCAGGTTCGGGCCGAACTGGGTGCATTTCTGACCTTGACGTCGGCATCGCCTTCTCTTGTTGCAGTCTGCGGCGGCAGTGAGGTGATGCAGCAGGCTGCAATGATGGGATTGCCTCGCAAGGTCTGGGACGTCTGCACGAATGCCAGTTCATTTGCGCAAGCACTGGAAGGAAATCGTCCCGACGTCGCCTTCGTCGAAAATTCGCCCAGCTGCGGAGCCCTGCCGTTTCATGTCGATAGCGGCGTTGGACATTACTACGGCGTCGGCGCCTATTTGCGTCCACTCGACGATGCGCGCCGCGCCAATGTGACGTTTGCGGCGGAATGCCTTGCTTTCTCGAATATCCCTAACGACTCGGCGCTCGCCGCCGCTTACGACGGAGCCACTATAAATCATCCTCACTGGAAGAGCGGTATACCCCGCGATCGCGGCGCCGATTGGGATTTCGAAAACGTCCGCGAGCACTACATGAAATTGCTCTATGACGTTGACTGCATGCAGCTCAGGCGAAGCGATCCTGCCGGCTATCTCGCTTATGCGCGCGCCACGACGGCGGAGGTGATGGAAACGACCTTTGCCGAATGGCGCAGGCCGCAATCCTCGACGGGCGGGGCGCTCGTCTTCAGCTGGAAAGACCCGAAGCCGGGCGCCGGCTGGGGGCTTGTGGATTCGACGGGCCAGCCAAAGTCGGTTTGGCATGCCCTGCGCCGTGCCTGCCGGCCGCTCAATCTCACGATGACCGACGAAGGCGTGAACGGACTTCATTTGCACATCGTCAACGAGACGCAACACGCTCGTCACGTGGTCGTCGAATTGTCATGCCTTGCCCAAGGCGAGCATGAGGTCGGCGGCGGGGCGCATATGATGTGTGTAGAGGCGGGCAGCGGCGTAACCCTCAACGCTGTCGATCTGCTCGGCGCATTCTTCGATGTGAATTACGCTTATCGCTTCGGCCGCCCGGCGCACAATGTCGTCGTTGCGTCGCTTCGCCACGCGGAAACAAAGGAAGTCCTGGCGCAGGCCTTCTACTTTCCGCTCGGCCGCGCCGCGGCGATGCATGCGCCGGAACTGGCTGCCGAGATCGTCGTCACGACCGACGGCCCGGCTTTGTCTCTCTCCTGCAAGCGTGTCGCGCAAACCGTGAATATCGACGTTGCAGGAGCTTTTCCCGCCGACAACTATTTCCACCTTGCTCCGAACTCGCCAAGGCTGATCCGCCTTTCGCCGCAAGACGGCGCGACAGCCCTTTGCGGCGCTGTTTCCAGTCTCAACGACCGCATATCCGTCCAGTTCTGAGCACTCAATCAGGAGCGGCCCAGATAGGGCTGATTGACGGGCAGCATCGTCAGTTCGAAGATATTCGTCTCGTTCGGCAGAGCGGCCATCAGCAGCGCGGCGCGCGCCACGTCTTCCGTCGCCATGGTGACATTTTTCGGCCGCGCTTCCATGTTCTTCGAAAGCTCGGAAACGGTGGCGCCCGGATGCAGAACCGAGGCGGTGATGCCGAAGTCGCGCGCGTCCAGCGCAAGCGAATGGTTCATCGAATGAATCGCGCCCTTGGTCGCGGCATAGCCGATGGCGTGGGGACGCGGCATCTCCGCGGAAATGCTGCCGATGGTGATGATGCGGCCGCGGCGCAGCGGCTTCATGCGGCGCAGCGCCTCGCGCGCGCATAGAAATACGGACGAAAGATTCGTTGCGACGATCCTGTTCCAGGCCTCGAAGCTCAACTCGTCGGTCGGCGTATGATCGGCAAAGCCGGCGCAGTTGACGACGATGTGCGGGACTCCGAAGGCCCTCTCGGTGGCGTCGAAAAGCGCGATGACGTCAGATTCCTGCGTCACGTCGGTGCGCACGGCAAGAGCCTTCGCTCCGAATTTCCTGGCGTTCTCCTCAAGTCGTTCGGTGCGCCGTGCTGCCAGCGCGACACTCGCCCCCTCTCTGGCGAAAATGTCGGCGATGCCAGCGCCAATACCGGAGCTCGCGCCCGTGACGATTGCGATCTTGCCGTCCAGCATGCCCATCAGCTTCCTCCTGTTTGCCGGCAATCTAGTCGGCAAGTCTGTCGTGTGCAATCTGCTGGCGCGGCAATCCTCATCTTGCCGCACAGCGGGGAAGTGGTAGTTTCCGCGCGAACAAGCGGTGAGACCATGAGCGCCTATACGCTGAACAAACTTCTGCGGGAAGTAAATCGCAACCCCCAAATCCGCGAGCGTTTCTTCAAGGCGCCGGAAGATGTACTGGATGGCTTCGAGCTAACGAGCGAGGAGAGGCAAGCCATCATTGCAAGGGACATCGGGGCGCTTTACCGCTTCGGGGTGCATGGGCTTATCTTGCGGCCGTTCACACTATTGCAGGGCATGCCCGAGCCGGATTACCTGCGCGCGATAAGGGGTGAAGCATGAGCATCGTATTTGCCTGCGCGGCGTCCCACGCTCCCGGCATCAGCGCATGGACGGAGGCCGCGCCGCAAGAACAGCGCACACGCCTGTTTGCGGGATTCGAGGAAATGAAGGATGCGCTCGCCGAGGCGCGGCCGGATCGGCTCGTTGTCCTCACGTCCGAACACTGGGCGAATTTTTTTCTCGATCACGTCGGGGCTTTTTGCATCGGACGCGCCGATCATTACGAAGGGCCGGTCGAGCCCTGGTTGAAGATCGCGAAATCGCGTATTGCTGGCGACCCCGTGCTCTCCTTGCGCATGATCGAGCATTGTTACGCTCACGGGTTCGAACCCTCCTATTCCCATGAGATGCGTCTCGATCACGGCACGATGGTGCCCTTGAGTCTCATCGCGCCTGCGTTGGATATTCCCATCGTGCCGATCATGTTCAATACGCTGGCGACCCCGCGTCCATCGGCGCGCCGCTGTCTCGAACTTGGCAGGATTCTCGCCCCTGTGCTTGAGAACGCCAGTGAACGTATCGCCGTCATCGCCACGGGAGGCCTGTCGCATGATCCGGCCGAAATCGGCCACGGCTTTATAGATACGCAATTCGACGCACGCTTCATCGACAGGATGAACAACGGCGATCTCGATGCGCTCGGCAGCTATTCGGATTCCGAATTGCTGAAGGCCGGCGCTGGCACGCTGGAATTGCTCGCCTGGATTTGTCTTGCCGGGGTCATGGGAGGCGCGAAGTCGCGCCTCGTCTGCTACGAACCGGTGAAGCCCTGGGCCACAGGCATTGGCATCGTCAGTTACGCGGCCTGACTCAGGCAGCGGGCGATGCCGGCCGCACCAGGAAGCTCTCGCCGCGATCCAGAAAATCAAGCATCAGGGCCGATACGCGTTTGGGCTGATCGAACTCCAGCGCATGCGCGGCGTCCCAGATATAGGTGAGATGCGAACTTGGTACGCGCGCCTTGAGTAGCTGCCCGCTTTCGGATGGGATGACCTTGTCCAGCGTGCCCATCAGCACCAGAGTCCGTGCTTTGATTTCGCCCAGGCGAGCAGCGAGGGAATCGTCAAAGGCAACGCCACCCGTATATTCGGACATGGCCTTGCGGTTGCCGAGCAACACCTGTTCGCTGCGCTGTTCTTTCGGCGCTTGCTCCGGCTTGGCGTGCAGCGCCTTGAGTCGTGCTTGTGGGTCTTCGGGCAAGCCCCCTTTGTTGTTGGCCCGCAGCCCTGCCGGCGCTTCCAGAACGAGTTGGCCGACGCGTTGCGGATGCAGCACGGCCAGCCACAGCGCGATCCAGCCGCCGAAGGATTCGCCGACCACGTCGCATTCGCCACCACACTCTTTCTCGATATAGGCTGCGACGAGATCGGCAAGGCTTTGCAACGTCTTCACGCCTGCATGCTTCGGCATGCCTTCAAAGCCCGGCATGAACAGTGCATGCACCGTGTGGTGATCCGCCAGCGCTTCTATGACCTTCGAAATGCGCGGACCCGCCGCGCTGTGCAGGTGAACGAGAGCGCGGCCCGTGCCCGCCTTGCGCACGCGCAGAGGCCCGCTCGGCATGGCATGATCCGTCTCGGAATGGACAATTGTCGTCATGTCAGTTGATCCCAAAGTTCATTTTCACAGCATGCGCACTTCCGGCAACACGCGCTCGTGGAAAAGCTTCATGCTGCGCATGACGGACGCCTGCGGCATGGTGCCAAGTTTCATGTTCATGTTGATGTGCCCGGCGCCCAGATGCTGGTTGAGCCGCTTGATCTGCTTGACCACGCTTTCCGGGCTGCCGCAGAGGATCGTGCCAGCCTCGATCTGCTCCTTGATGCTGCGCTGCTTCAAGGTTTCGAGCCGCTTCACGAAATATTCGCCAGCGCCGGCGCCCGATGCGCCTTCGCCGAAAAAGCGCGTCTTCTGCACGACGATACGCTGCGCATCCTGTTGCGGGCGCATCAGTACCTTGTGGAAATAGGCCAGCGCTTCCGCCATTTCTTCCTGCGCCTCTTCGTCCGTCTCGGCGATGCAGGTGCCCTGTCCGACGAGGATATCGTCCGGACCGGGATTGCGGCCATGCGCGAGCGAGCTCTCGCGATAGGTGTCGATCAGGCCACGCGCCACGTCGAGATCGCCGATCAGCGTGAGTCCCACCATCGCGGGAAATTCGCCGACGAACGCTGCAGATTCCTTGTTGCTGGCCGACATCAGCATGCGCGGATGCGGGTTCTGGTGCGGACGCGGCCAGATGGAAATCGCGCGATACTGGTAGAACTCGCCCTCCCATCCGAAGGGCTCGGGTTCCGTCCACGCCTTGAGAATGATGTTGAGAGCCTCGCGCATGCGTCCGCGCGATTCATCGGGCGAAACATTGTAGGCGATGTATTCATGGGGAATACCGCGCACGAAACCTGCGATCAAGCGTCCGCCGCTCATCACGTCGAGCATGGCGTATTCCTCGGCCACACGCACCGGATTGAGCAGCGGCAAAAGATTGCCGAGCATGGCGATCTTGATCTTCTGCGTGCGCTGGGTCAGCGCGCCGCCGATCACATTGCAGTTCGACATCAGCGAGTAGGGCGAGAAGTGATGTTCGTTCGCGCCCACCCAATCGAAGCCGCAAGCCTCCGCATGGGCCATTGTGTCTATATAGGTCTTGTAGAGTTCGGTGCCTTTTTCGGCGCGGAATGCGCCGTTGCGCGCCGGCCATTCGGTCGGGGCCTCGTCGAGGTCCGTCCAGGGCATCAAATGAAAGAATGAAAAGTGCATGGCTCCTGCCTTTCTTTTCTTGTTGTCGGTGTCAGCGCGCCGGCGGCTCCATGCCGCGTTCCTCATACCATTTCTCGCATTCGTCGAAAGCCGCCTGGATACGCGCATGACGCTCGTCGATCAGGGGCCGCGCCCATGTATGCGTGAAGATGAAGAATTCCTTGTGCCTGATCGCGCGTAGCACGCGCTCGCCGATGAGATCGGGCGGAAGTCCTTCCTGCAGCAGATGCGCGAACTGCTCGCTCTCCTCGCGCTTGAAAGCGCCGCCCATACGCTCCGGTCTTGCACGGCCCGAATGGAAAATGCCCGTATTCACTGCAGCCGGCGCGAGAACGGAAACGCCGATATTGGATCCCTCGAGATCCTGCTCCAGTGCCTCGCTGATCCCGACAACGGCGTATTTCGACATCGAATAGGGGCCGGTGTCCCAGCCCGGCTGGATGCGAAAGCCGCCGATGGAGGCGGTGTTGACGATATGGGCTTCCTCGCCGTGCTCGCGCATATGCGGAACGAAAGTCTGGAAGCCGTGGATGACGCCATAGAGATTGACGCCGAGCACCCATTCCCAGTCTTTCAGCGGCAGTTTTTCGATGGGCACGCCATGCATGGAAATGCCGGCATTATTGCAGACGATATGCACTTTTCCGAAAGCATCGAATGCCTGCTGGGCCGCGCGGCGCACCTGGTCGCCAACGCTCACATCGGCTTCGACAGCAATGGCCTGTGCGCCCAGCCTGTTGACCGCGCTCAGGGCCTGATCGAGCGCATCGCGACGGATATCGCACAGCACGACATTCATACCATTGCGCGCGAAGGTGCGGGCCATGCCTAGGCCGATGCCGGAACCGGCGCCGGTGATGAAGGCCGTCTTGCCCTGAAAATTCTGCATTGCCTCGACGTCCCGCCCGATTTCTTCATGATGTTGCGCGCCAATATGGCTTTCAGCCATGCTTTGTCCAGAAGCGCATGATGCGGCTATGTTGCGCAGCAACGCGGCAGGCCGCCAGACGCTGGACTTGCCTTCCGGCCCATGCTCGACTGCAACGAGTATGGGATCGGACCATAAGTTCGGCCACGAGGAGGATGAGATGACATCTGCCGCCGAAAGCGAAATCCTGACGCGCGTGGGACCGGGTACTCCGGTCGGCGAAATGATGCGGGAATATTGGACGCCCGCCATTATGTCGAGCGAACTCGTGGCGGATGCGCCGCCCGTGCGTGTCATGCTGCTTGGTGAAAAGCTGATCGCCTTTCGCGACAGCGAAGGACGCGTGGGCGTGATGGATCATCGCTGTCCGCACCGCTGCGCTTCCTTGTTCTTCGGCCAGAACAGGGAAGGCGGCATCCGTTGCACCTATCACGGCTGGAAGTTCGATGTGGAAGGCAATTGCCTCGAACAACCGAACCTGCCGCCGCATCTCACTTTCGCCGACAAGGTGAAGGCGAAGGCCTACCCGGCTGTCGAGCGTTACGGCATAGTCTGGACATACATGGGCAAACGCGCCGTGCCGCCGCCCTTGCCGAATTTCGAAGCGGTGATGCTGGCCGATCCCGGCGAACGCAATCTTTTCTGCGCCATGCGCGCGTGCAACTGGCTACAGGGCCTCGAGGGCGACATCGACACGTCGCATTTCAGTTTCCTGCACATGGGCGCGGTGAAACCGGAAGAGGTCGATCCCGCCAATTCCGGCCGCTATGCCGTCATCAATCCCGCGCCGGAATATCACGTCGCCGATACGGACTGGGGCACGATGTACGCTGCCCACCGGCCGGCCAATCCGGGCCAGACCTATTGGCGCTTTGCCCATTTCATGTTTCCGTTCTGGACCATTCCTCCGGATGGAAATTTCGCGGACCACGTCATCGCGCGCGCCTGGGTGCCAATGGACGACACGCACACGATGTTCTTCCACGTCTCATGGAAGAAAAACGAGCCGGGTCTGCGCAAGCGCAAGGACGGTTCGCAAATTCCCGGCGCCACCATCGGCAACGAATTCCTGCCAAATACGACGGACTGGTTCGGGCGCTGGCGTCTCGCAGCCAATGCGGACAACGATTACAAGATCGACCGGCAGGCGCAGCAGGATGGCAGCAATTATTCCGGCATCACCGGCATCCACTTGCAGGATCAGGCGCTGACGGAAAGCATGGGCGGAATCGTCGACCATACGTTCGAGCATCTCGCTGCAAGCGACCTGATGATCAACCGAACCCGCCGGCGCATTCTTCAGGCGGCGCAGGCGGCAGCAAGCGGCATTGCGCCGCCCGGCGTCGACCAGCCCGAATTGTTCCAGGGTGCGCGCGGCGGCGATTTCATCACGCCGAACACGATCGGCTGGTTGCAGGCCTATTCGGACGAATTGCGAATATCGAAGAACCCGACAGGCGTTCTGAAAATGGCTGCGGAATAGCCGGCTTGCGTTCTCTGCCTTGCCGGGCTACCTGCCGCCATCGAAACGAGGATAAAAAATGAGACCTTCCGGCCGCGCGCCCGACCAGAAACGCGAAGTGACGCTCGAGCGGAGCGTCGCGCGCTATGCCGAAGGGTCCTGCCTCATCAAGTGCGGCAATACGCATGTGCTGTGCACCGCATCGCTGGAAGACAAGCCGCCGATGTGGCTGCGCGGGCAGGGGCGCGGCTGGGTGACGGCGGAATATGCGATGCTGCCGCGCGCCACCGAGACGCGCACACGTCGCGAAGTTTCTTCGGGACGGCCCTCCGGCCGCACGCAGGAAATCCAACGCCTGATCGGCCGCTCGTTGCGCGCTGTCGTCGATTTGCAGGCCCTCGGCGAGCGCCAGATCACCATCGACTGCGATGTGCTGCAGGCAGACGGCGGCACCCGTACGGCGGCGATCACCGGCGGCTGGATCGCCTTGCACGATTGCCTGAAATGGATGCACGGCCGCTCGATGATCAAGACAATGCCGCTGACGGATCATGTCGCCGCCATATCGGTCGGCATCGCAGCAGGCGTCACCGTTCTCGATCTCGATTATGTCGAAGATTCTGCTGCGCATACGGATTCGAATTTCGTGATGACGGGCAAGGGCAATCTCGTCGAAGTGCAGGCGACGGCGGAAGGCGCGACTTTCTCCGAAACGCAATTGCAGGAAATGTTGACGCTGGCGCGCAAGGGCATTGCTGAACTCGTTGTGTTGCAGAAGCAGGCGATCGGCTGAAGCGGAGTTGCGCGTGTCGGGGAAAGCTCATCGCAAACTTGCGGGCAAGATCGTCATCGCGACGCATAACCCCGGCAAGTTGCGCGAAATGCGCGAACTGCTCGAGCCTTACGGTATATCTGCTGTTTCCGCGGGCGAGTTGAATCTGCCTGAGCCCGATGAGACCGGCACGACATTCATTGAGAATGCCCTGATCAAGGCGCGCGCTTCGGCAACAGCGTCAAGCCTGCCGGCCTTCGCCGATGATTCCGGCCTTTGTGTCGATGCGCTCGATGGTGATCCCGGTATCTATTCTGCGCGCTGGGCAAAGGAAGCCGGGGATTTCGCGAAGGCGATGGCGCTGGTCGACCGGAAGATGCGCGAGTGCGGCGCAACAGCGTCAACCCAGCGCCGGGGACATTTCGTCTCTGCGCTCGCGCTTGTCTGGCCCGACGGGCACGAAGAGACATTCGAAGCAAAAGTCTTCGGCGAAATCGTCTGGCCGCCGCGCGGCGAACGTGGCTTCGGCTACGATCCGTTCTTTCTGCCCGATGGGTATGATCGCACCTTCGGCGAAATGGACAGCCAGGAAAAGCACGGCATTCCCGCCGATGGATCGCAGGCTTTGTCGCATCGCGCGCGCGCGTTTCAGATGCTGGCGCGGGCCTGCTTGTCCGACTGAAGCCCTACGAAATCTATTGTATGCGCTCGCATATTTGCTGCGCCGCAATACATTTTTGGACTGCTTCCTTGTACAATTCGATGGTCGGCGCTCCCCAAAATGGTAGTCTTTCTCCCGGAGAAATACGGGGAGGACTTCATGACAAAGCATTCCGAAAAGCCGACGTCAGCCGAGCCGATTAGCGCCGACCGCCGCTCGTTCCTGAAAGGCGCAGCGATTGCGGGCGCAGCAGTTGCGATGCCTTCGCCGAACAATAACGAGGCGCAAGCGCAAATCTCCGCGGGCACGCGCAAGGCTGCGCCGCCGCCGACTTCGGAACTCCTCGAACATGTCGCCGTTCCCGTCGGCGCCGGACATGGCGAAGGACGTCCCGGCGGCGATTTCATGGTCGATGTGCTGCGTGCATTGAAAATCGAATATGTCGCGACCAATCCGGCATCGAGCTGCCGCGGCCTGCACGAATCCATCAACAATTATGCGATGAACAAAAGCCCGGAACTTCTCACAGTCATGCACGAGGAGTCCGGTGCAGCAATGGCGCATGGCTATGCCAAAGTGACCGGCAAGCCGATGGCGTGCCTGTTTCACGGCACCGTCGGCATGCAGCACGCGACGATGGCCATGTACAACGCCTGGTGCGATCGCGTGCCGATGATCGTCATGGCCGGCAATCATCTTGATGCTGCGGATCGCTTGCCCGGCGTGCCGACGACACATGCCGCGCAGGACCCCATGGCGATCGTGCGCGACTTCACGAAATGGGACGACCAACCGATGTCGCTGCAGGCTTTTGCCGAAGCGATGACCCGCGCCTATCAGATCACCATGACGCCGCTGCAAGCTCCCGTCGCTATATCCATCGACGGCCACATGCAGGATCATCCGATACCGGCGAACGCGAAGCTGCGCATTCCCAAGCTCATCATGCCCTCGGTGCCGCAGGGCGAAACCGGCGCCGTGAAGGATGCTGCGAAGCTGCTCGTCGGCGCGCAGAATCCGGTCATCGTCGTCGACCGCGCCGCACGCACGCACAAGGGACAGGGCCTGATCGTCGAACTGGCGGAATCGCTCAATGCGGCGGTCATCGATCAACTGGGACGGCAGAACTTCCCCAACCGCCATTACCTGCACGGCGAAGGCCGGGTCGATTCCCTCATTCGCGATGCGGACGTCATCATCGGCCTCGAGTTGACCGACTTCTGGGGCACGGTGAACGGCATCACCGACAATCCGGAACAGCCGCAATCGACGCGCATCAAGGAGGGCACGAAGCTCATCAGCATTACTGCCAAGGATCTCTATATCCGCGCGAACTATCAGGACTTCCAGCGCTTCCAGCAGGTGGATATCCCCATCGCGGCAGACGCCGAGGCGACGTTGCCATCGCTCATCGAGGCGATCAGGTCGGCGATGGACCCCGCCGCCAAGGCCCGCGTCGAGAAGCGCGGCGAGCTGCACCGCAAGGCCCGCGCTGCGGCGCGCGAGCGGATGATGACGGCGGCGACGCTGGCCTGGGACGCAAGCCCGATTTCAACGGCGCGCCTTTCCGCCGAAATCTGGGCCGCGGTGAAAGATCACGACTGGGCCATGGTGTCGCGCGATTCGAGCCTGAGCAACTGGCCGCACCGCATCTGGAATTTCGACAAGCCCTACCAGTTCATCGGCGGCCCGGGCGGCGCTGGCGTCGGCTACAATCTTCCGGCTTCCGTTGGCGCAGCGCTTGCCCATCGCGAACATGGACGCCTTGCGGTGAATATCCAGAACGACGGCGACGCCATGTTCGCGCCGGGCGTATTGTGGACGGCGATGCATCACAAGATTCCGCTTTTGACGGTGATGCACAACAACCGCGCCTATCATCAGGAAGTCATGCATTTGCAGCGTCTCGCAAGTTGGCGCGGGCGCGGCGCGGATCGTCAGTGGATCGGCACGATCATCGACCGGCCCGCCATCGACTTCGCAATGCTCGCCAGGAGCATGGGTATGTCGAGCTTCGGACCGATCAGCAATCCGAACGAACTCGGCCCTGTGCTCAAGCGCGCGGTCGCCATGGTGAAATCCGGCGAGCCGGTTCTCATCGACGCCATCACGCAGCCGCGCTGAGGGAGCCGGAAATGTTCAAGACTGTCATCCACGCCTGCGCCGCGGGCGCACTCCTCCTTTCGGTCTCCGGTGCGCAAGCCCAGGACGCAGCCAAGGGCCGCGAAATTTACGTCGCAAAGGGCTGCTATTCCTGTCACGGCTACAATGGACAAGGCGGCGTGACCGGTCCCAAGCTCGCGCCCGATCCGCTCGCGCCCGATGCCATTGCAGCTTTCGTTCGCAATGCTGGCCCAACGCGCATGCCGCAATATGTGGAGAAGGAACTTTCCAACGAGGAAGTCGGGCATATCCACGCTTGGCTTGCGAGTCAGCCCAAGCCGAAAAACTGGAAAGATATTCCCCTTCTGAATCAAGAGTAGCGATACGTCGACGAGGAGGAGCAGGCCATGACTCACCACGGTAAAGGCCTGCGGCCTTTCGTTTCCCTCGTTGCGCTTGGGCTGGCGACTTCGGTCGCCGTTGCACAAGTACCGGCGCGCAGCGCGAACGCGCCGGTCAACGACCCCGATGCGGCCGCAACTGAAGAACGCGCGCGCAAGGCCTACAACGCATCTGCGCAACAGTCGAAGAACATGCGGCTGGTGGGCGCGAACGATCTTGCCGGACGCACGGCCTACCAGCCCACAATCAAGGAACAGAACGGACGCTGGATTCTCTACGTGGGTCATCACGGCGGTCGCGCCGTCAATCCGCTGACCAAAGAAATGGAAGAGAATGGAACCTCGATTCTCGACGTGACGAATCCTGCCAGTCCGAAGCTTCTCGTTCATGTGCCCGGGGACAAGGGCCGCGAGGTGCCGGGCCGCGAGGTAGGGGGCGCGCAGATGGTGCGCGTCTGTCGTGGCGACGAATTGCCGAAGGGCGACAAGTCGAAGGTCTACATGCTCCGCAGCTTCGGCGACACCGGGCAGGAGATGTACGATGTCTCAAAGCCCGAAGCGCCCGTGCGTTTGTGGCGTCTCGACAACATCAAGAGCACGCACAAGAATTTCTGGGAATGCGACACGGGCATAGCCTATCTCGTTCATACCGGTGACGAGAGCAAATGGCGTATTCAGCGCATCACGAACATCTACGACCTCTCGGATCCCGCGAAGCCGCTAAAAATTCGAGAGTTCGGATTGCCCGAGCAATTGAAGACTTCGACTGGCTATCTCCCCGCTGCCATTCACGGCCCGATCTCGGCAGGACCTTCCGGCAATCGCGTCTTCTTTGGCTACGGGACGAACAGGCGCGGCGTCGCGCAGATCGTCGATCGCGAAAAGCTTTTGAAAGGGCCGGCCGAGATCACCGAGGAAAATCTGCGCGCAGCGGAGGTCGGGCGCATCACGCTGCCCGAATTCATCGGCGCGCATACGGCCTTCCCGCTCTATAATATCAAAGTGCCCGGCTTTGCCTCGGACACCGAGAAGGGAACTCGCAATTTCGTTGTCGTCGTCAACGAGACGAATATCACTGTCTGCGCCGAGCCGCGTCAGCTCGTCTATTTCGTCGATGTAACAGACGAATCGCGCCCGATCGGCGTGGCGACTTACGAGCCTAACGAGCGCAGCGGAAAATTCTGCGATCGCGGCGGGCGCTTCGGCGCGCACGCCAGCCATGAAAACATGACGCCGATATTCCATGGCAAGATCATGTTCTTCAGCTGGTTCAACGCTGGCGTGCGCATGGTCGATGTGCGCGATCCATACAAGCCCAGGGAACTCGGCTATTTCATTCCCGCAGTGAACCGTACAACCGATTATCGCTGCGCCGACGAGCGCAACAAGCGCGGCTGCGTCCGCGTCGTGCAGATCAACAACATGGAAGTGGACGACCGCGGCTACGTCTATGCCGTCGACCGCGCCAATTCCGGCGTTTTTGTTCTCGAAGTCACCGGTGAGGCCAGACGTATCGCCGACTTCAAATCGGCCAATGCCGCACGCAATCGCCAGGCACAGCGATAGGCGAGCTATCCGAGGAACCTTCCGCCATCGACGATGATGCGGCCGCCCGTCGTCATCGGCATGTGCGTGATGCAGGCCATGATGGCGAGCGCGACGTCTTCGGGCTCGGTCACGCGCTTCATCGGCGCCGAGGCGGCGATCTTTTCGAGTTCAGGCCGCCCGCGTCCCGCGACGAAATCCGTTGCGACCGCACCGGGCGAAACGCACATCACCCGAATTTGCGGCCCGAGCACGCGCGCGAGCGCCAGCGATATATTGTCGATCGCGGCCTTCGAAGCGACATAAGCGATACTGCTGCCGGAACCCGTGAACGCCGAAACGGACGACACATTCACGATGACCGCGTTGCCCGTCTCTTTCATCAGCGGCGCACAGGAACGGATCATGGAGAAAGGTCCGCGCACATTGGCAATGAGCATCTTGTCCATGAAGGCATCGTCGAGCGCATCGAGATTGCCGTGCGGGATGGGCCTGGTGAAGCCCGCCGAATTCACGAGGATATCGAGACGTCCGAAGGCATCGCGCGCCACCTTGCCCGATGCAGAAGTCGAAGCGCTATCCGCAAGATCGATCTTCAGGACAGCGTGACCCGAGCCCGGCAATTCCGACATCAGCTTGCGCGCGCGCTCTTCGCCACTGTTATAGCCGATCATCACGCGCGCGCCGGCGTCTGCGAGCATCCTCACGGTCGCCGCGCCGATGCCGTTGCTGCCGCCCGTCACCAGCGCGCATTTTCCCGTGAGATCGCCCGGCTTCGCTCTCATCTCGCCACCCCTGTTACAAGTGCTTGACGCCGCCAGCCTGACGGATCGCCTGCCAGATGCGATGCGACGTATAGGGCAGGTCGAGCGTATGTACGCCGAGCGGACGCAAGGCGTCGATGACGGCGTTGGTGATAGTCGGCACTGCGCCGGTCGCCCCGGCTTCGCCAACGCCCTTCGCGCCAAGTGGATTGGTCGGCGAAGGCACAGGCCTGTCGATCAGGGTCATCGGCGGAAGATCGGCTGCGCGCGGCATGAAATAATCCATGAACGAGCCGGACACGATCTGTCCGCCATCGTCATAGATGTAATGCTCGCCCATCACCTGGCCGAGGCCCTGCATGAAGCCTCCGACGACCTGCCCCTCGGCGAGCATGTGATTGATGATGTTGCCGCCGTCGTCGACCGCGATATAGGCGACGATGTCGATTTCGCCTGTCGCCGGATCGATCTCCACTTCCGCCACATGCGCCCCCGAAGGGAAGGAGTTCGCCACGGGAAGCTTTTCCGCGGCATCCAGCGGATTGCCCTCTTTCGTCGCGTACTTCTTGGCGAGTTCGAGCAGTCCAACGGAAAGATCGGTGCCGCGCACGCGATACTTGCCCTTGTCGAATTCGATATCGCCAACGCCGGCTTCGAGATGTTTCGCTGCGAGTTCCTTGCCCTTGCGCACGACTTCATGGGCCGTCTTCACGAGAACGCCGCCATGATTCATCATCGAGCGCGAACCGATCGTGCCCGAACCCGTGAGTTGCGACATTTCGGGATCGCCAGCACGGTAGGTGATGAGCTCGGGATCGATGCCGAAGACCTGTGCAACGACCTCCGGAAACACGGTTTCGTGGCCCTGTCCCGAAGGTCCGGAGACCGTGTAAAGCACGGGATTGCCTGATTCCCCGAACTTGATCATGCCGTCTTCCGGCGCAACGCCGCCGCCCGAGGGTTCGACAAACGTGCAGCAGCTGATGCCGCGCAATTTACCGTTCTTCGCCGATTGCTTGCGGCGTTTTTCGAAACCCTTCCAGTCCGCCGCCTTCAAGGCGTCAGCGAGAAGTCCCGGCGGATCGCCGCTGTCGTAAACGGCTCCGGTCGGAATCGTGTAGGGGAAAGCCTTCTTCGGAATGAGGTTGCGCTTGCGCAACTCGATACGGTCAATGCCGATTTCCCGCGCCGCCTCGTCGACAAGACGCTCGACGAGATAGGTCACGTTGGGGCGCGCCGCGCCGCGATAGGCGGTGGTCGGCGTCGTATTCGTCAGGACGAGCTGATGCACGCCGTAGAAGGCGGGGATCGTGTAGATATTGGTCGGATGCCGCGACGGTCCCGCCGTATTGATGAAAGCGCCGGCGCCCGACTGATAGCCGCCGACATCGACGATCCAGTGCGCCCGCAGGCCGAGCATCTTGCCGTCCTTGTCGAGTGCCAATTCGCCCGAGAGTTTCGCGGCGCGCGCATGATGATCGCTGATCATCGTTTCGGTGCGCGTCGACACCCATTTCACGGGCCGGCCCGTGAGTTTCGATGCGTACATGACGACGGGATATTCCGCGTATGGTTCGCTGCGCACGCCGAAACCGCCGCCGACATCGAACGTATGCACCTTTACCTTGTCTTCTGTGACACCGACGGCGCTGGCGAGGCCGGGCCGCATCATCGTGATACCCTGCGTCGGCACATAGACGTCGTAGATGTCGCGCTTCTTGTCGTAATGGGCGACGGTGGCTTTCGGCTCCATGGGATTGCCGACGATGCGCGGCGCGTCGAGCACGATTTTCGTAACATGCGCCGCTTTGGCGAAGGCCTCATCCGCGGCTTTCTCGTTGCCGTATTCGAATTCGTAACAGATGTTGCCGGGAATATGATCGTAGAGCTGCGGTGCGCCCGGTTTCATCGCGTCCCCGGTATCGATGACGCAGGGAAGCACATTGTAGTCGATGACGATCTTCTCGGCCGCATCCATCGCCGCCTCGAGACTGGTTGCGACGACAAAGGCGACACCCTGACCTGAGAACACGACCTTCTTCACTGCGAGAACGTCACGGCCCGTCGGAATGATCTTCTTGCCGCCGCGTCCTGGCGTCTGTTGCAATTGCGGCAGGGGTGCGAAATCGGCGGTGTCCTGCCCCGTGATGACTGCAAGCACGCCCGGATGCGCCTTGGCTTCGCTCGTATCGATGGAAAGGATTTCGGCGTGCGCGTGATCGGCGCGCAGGAAGACACCATGGGCCTCATTCGGAAGCGACCAGTCGGACGTATATTTTCCCTGCCCCGTCACCAGACGAAAATCTTCGCGGCGGCCTTTGAATTTTGCGCTCATGGGAGTTCCTGTCGATCCGATGTGAAGGTGGGTTATTCGATAAGCGCTTTGGCGCGCTCGGCAAGATGCCTTGGCGTCGCCAGAACATTGGCGACGACTTTCTGGATGTCTTCGCCACGCACGGGCTCGACTTCGATCTGAAGTTTATTGGCTTCGGCCTGAAAGTCCTTGTCCTGCATGGTTTGATCGAAGGCGGCGCGCAAGGCGGCGAGCCGGTCTGCGGGTATGCCGTTCGTCGCGAGCGGGCGGCCCAGCATCGTTCCGGAGACAACGAGATCAACGATTTTCTTCTCGTCTTCCGTCTTCACGAGTTCGGATACGGAGGGCACGCCCGGCAAATCGGAAGGTTTCGGGCCGGCATAGACGAGCACCTTGATGTCGCCATTGCGGAGCCAGTCGGGCTTCGTCACTTTCCAGCTCGACCAGGTGTTGTTGCGCGCCTGAACCTCGTTGCGTTCCATCGCGAGATTGATGGCGTTGCCGCCCTGGTATCCCGTGACGATCTTGAATTTCGTGCCGACGAGTTCGTTGAGCATGAGAGGGAAGGAATAGGTGATCGCCCCCCTGCCACTGGCGCCTGCGACGATCTCTTTTTTCATCGCCTCCTGAATGGATGAGACGCCGGCAGTCTTCCATACCGTCATCGTTTCGACGGTTGGCGAGATCGAGCCGATCCACTGCAACTGCGCGGTATCGAAGATGATCGCCGAAACGCCCGCCGCCTGCATGGCCGGGAAATTGTTGGCGATCATGCCGATATGGGTGCCGTCCTTTGGCGCAACCTGCAGCAGGTAGGCCACCATCTTCACGCCGCCCGCGCCAAGCATGTTTTGCGGCACGATGTTCGGATTGCCGGGAATATGCTTGCCGATATAGCGCGCTACCAGGCGCGCATGCAGGTCGTATTCGCCGCCTACGCCGACACCAATCAGCACATTGACCGTCTTGCCCTTGTAGAAAGAAGCTACCGGCTCGTTGACGGGCTGAGCAAGGGCCGCAATCGAGAAGGAAGACGCAAACAGGATCGCTGCAAAGCTTGGCGGTATCCAACCCTTCAAGAAAACCTCCCCGCGGTTCATCGCCGCACATTTCCTATCTGTTCCGGTATAAGGAACATCCTTGCATTATAGGCGGTTCGGCCTGCCCCTTACAACGATTGTGGCGTTTTCTCCGGGATTGTCCCTATTTGCAGTCGAAGGCAAGTCCTGCCAAAAGGCCCGCAGAATGGGAACGGTGACCGTGAGGAGACGAAACATGCGCAACGGCCTCAAAACATCCGCCATAGCCGGTCTGGCAATCGGACTGTCTGTTTCGCAGGCAGCCCTCGCCCAGTCGTCCGATCAATTCTACAAGGGAAAGACCGTCACGATCACCATCGGGTTTTCCGCTGGCGGCACATACGATCTCTTCGGCCGACTGGTCTCCCGCCACATCGGCAAGCACATTCCCGGCAATCCCACGGTCATCGCGCAGAGCATGCCGGGCGCCGGCTCTTTCGTCGCCGCCAACTGGCTGTTCACTGTCGCGCCGAAGGACGGCACGGCCATCGGAATCGTCTCGCAGACGATCGCAATGGAAGAAGCGCTGAAGAACAAGGGCGTGCGCTACAAATCCGCCGAGTTCAACTGGATCGGCCGTGCCACATCCAACAACGAAGTGCAGGTCTTCTGGCACACATCCAAGGGCACAACGACTGACGGCGCCAAGACCGCCGAAATTCCCGTCGCCTCGACCGGTCCTGGTTCGCCATCGGAAACCTATCCCAAGCTGCTCAACGCCCTGATTGGCACGAAGTACAAGATCATCCGCGGCTACACCGGCTCGACTGCGGGTCTGCTCGCGATGGAGCGCGGCGAAGTCGATGGCGCGTTGACCTCGTGGAATACGATGAAGACGACGCGCAAGGCGCAGCTCGACGAGAAAAAGGCGTTTATTGCCGTTCAGTACGTTCTGAAGCGCGCTGCAGAACTGCCAAACGTGCCCGCCATCGTGGAATTGGCGAATAACGACACGGACCGCGCGCTTCTTACCTTCGCGGCGGCCAGCGGCGATATCGGCCGCGCCTTTCTCGCGCCTCCCGGCGTGCCGGCTGAGCGCATCAAGGCCTTGCGCGACGCCTTTGACGCCACGATGAAGGATCCGGAATTGCTGGCCGAGGTGAACAAGGCGCAGCTCGATTTCGAGCCGGCGCCGGCCGCCGAAGTCGAACGGCTGGTAAAGGTGACTCTGGCGACACCTCCGGCCCTGATCGAGAAGATGGAAAAAATCCTCGCAGCGGAATGAGGTTCCTACTTCTTCGCCAAGCCCAATTTCTGAATGAGCGCGCCGATCTCCGCGCGGTCGGCAACGAGATACTTGTCCAACGCAGCGCCGGTTAATTCCATGGGATCGAAGAGTTCGTTCTTCTTCGCCATGTCCATATAAACCGGCGTTTTCGTTGCAGCGAGGAAGGCGTCGATGAGCTTCTTGCGCACGTCCGGCGGCAGGCCCTTGGGCGCAAGCATATATTGAATGGCGTTGCCCCTGTACGGATAGCCCATCTCCATGAAGGTGGGGACATCCGGCGCTACATCGATACGGTCGGCTTCTCCCGACGCCAGCAGGCGCATCTTGCCGGCGCGGATATGTTCGCTGAAGGCAGCCGCCGAACCCATCCCCGCCGTGACGTGATTGGCGAGCACCGCATTGGTCACAGGCGCATCGCCATTGAGCGGCACGAGGTTCACATCCAGCTTCTCGTGAATTAACACGGCGCGCGTGATGATGCCGCCCATTGTGCCCGGCCCGATATAGCCGATCGAGAGCTTGCCGGGATTGGCGCGCGCCTGCGCAACGAAGTCCTTGAAGGTCCTGATCGGGCTTTCGGCATTGATCATCACGCCCGCGCGCTGACGCCCGACCATGAGCAGCGCGTCGGTCTTTTCGAGCTGATCGGGCGCGACGTTGATGAAAAACGGCGCAATGGTAAGCGTCGAACTCGGCGTCGTGGCCACAGTATAGCCGTCCGCCGGCGCAGTGATCAGTTCGTTGATCGCCACGGACCCCGCCGCGCCGGCCTTGTTCACGACGATGATGTCGCGTCCCAGCGTTTTGCTGGCCTCCTGCGCAATCACGCGCGAAAGCACGTCGGTGGAGCCGCCTGCCGGAAAGCCCACCAGAATTCTGATCGGGCGGTTGGGAAACTCGCTTTGCGCATTCAACGTTGAGGAGACACAGACTCCTGCCAACACGATTGCAGTCGCAATTCCGACGCGCGTACGCATATCGACCTCCCGTTTCGTCCGGCGCTTGCAGTTTGCTGCAGGCGCTTAGTTCTTTCCGAGTCCGAGCCTCTTCACCAATGCGATCGATTCCTCGCGATCCTTCTGGAAATAGGCGTCGAGTTCATCGCCCTTCATTTTTGTCGGCCAGTGCAGCACGTTTCGTTTCGCGATTTCTACAAAGGCTGGCGATTGCACCGCCTTCTCCAGCGCGTCGATGAGCTTCGCCTTGATCTCAGGGGGCGTCTTCTTCGGCGCCATGAAATATTGCAGCGTGCCGGAATAAAGATTGTAGCCCTGCTCGATCAGCGTGGGCACATCCGGCGCGACATCGAGCCGCTCGTTGTCCATCGAAGCGATGAGGCGGAACGTGCCACCGCGAATCTGCTCGGCGAAACCGGCTGCCGATGTAGTGCCCGCCGCGACGTGGTTGCCCATCAACGCCTGCACGACAGGCGCATCGCCCTGCATGGGCACGAGATTGATGTCGGACTTTTCCTGCAGGATTATCGCCTGCATGAGCACCGCGACGCCGGTGCCGACGCCTGGCGTGCCGATCGAAATTGTACCGGGTTTTGCTTTCGCCGCAGCGAGCAGATCCTTGACGTTGCGCAGCGGACTGTCGGCTCTCACGACAAGTCCCGTCCGCTGGCGTCCGGCGACGACGAGCGCCGAAGTCACGTCCAGCAAATCGCCGCGCACGTTCTGAAACAGCGGCGTCATCGTCATCACGCCGCTCGGCGTGAGCCCGATCGTATATCCGTCGGGATCGGCGTTGGCGACATCGGCCATCGCGATCGTCGCGGCGGCGCCGGGCTTGTTCACCACAAGCAGTTCCTGGCCGAGATGCTTGCGCGCTTCCTGCGCCGCCACACGCGCGAGCACGTCGGTCGAACCGCCCGGAGCGAAACCGACCATGATGCGAATGGGCTTACTGGGAAAATTCGCTTGCGCGAATGCGGATGCCGATCCCAACGCGATACTGCATGCGGCGAGCGCAACGACGAATTTTCCGGCCATCTATTCCTCCCTCCAGGCGGCCGCACGCGTGCGCCGACTTTGATTGGAAGGTTACGGGAGCCGTCGCCGCTGCACAAGCGTGAGATGTGCGAGACTATCCCAGCGTCGGATCGAGCACGATCTTGCCCATGCCGGGATCGGCTTCCATCATGCGATGCGCCTCGGCGGCCTGCGAGAGCGGCATGATATGCGCAATGCGCACCTTGATCTTGCCCTGGGCCGCCGCGTCAAAACACTTCGGCAGATCTTCGTCGCGCGAACCTGGCATGCCCTTGATGGTGATGCGCCGGTCGTAGAGGTGGAAAAAATCGATGGGGACGACAGGTCCGCCATGCGCGCCGGCTGTTACCAGCCGGCCCTCGTAACCCAGCGCGTGAAAAGCTTCGGGCAGCACTTTGGGATTGGCGATATTGTCATAGATGACATTCACGCCCTTGCCGCCGGTGATTTTCATCACCTCGTCCTTCAGGTTCTGTGTCGAATAGTCGATGGCGTGATCGGCGCCGAGTTCGAGCCCGACATCGGCGCGAGCGCGGGTGCCCGCCGTTGCGATGACCTTCGCGCCTATGATGTTCTTCGCGATCTGGATGCCGACCGTGCCGAGATTGCCGCTCGCGCCCATGATCAGGACCCATTCGTCCTTCTTGAGTTCGGCGACATTGAACAGGAGATTCCACGCCGTCGGGCAATGTCGCATCACGACCGAAGCCTCGCGGAAATCGAGGTCTTTCGGCAGCGCAACGACATCGGTCGAGGGAATACACACGAGTTCGGCAAATCCGCCGGGGCGGCGAATGCCCATCATGCCGCGCGGACCTTTGTAGGGCGCGCCATCTGTCCCCTTGCCGTCTTCGGTGATGATGTCGAGCGGCATGCCGCCGGCAGCAGCCACATGATCGCCGACTTTCCACTTGCTCACGCCCGGACCAACGGCATCGATAACGCCGGCGCAATCGACGCCGGGAATGCAAGGCAGCACGGCGTTGCGCTGCATCTGCGCGCCGCGCCGCAAAGCGACATCGAGCACGCGATTGACGGTCGCCGCATGAACGCGAATCCGCACTTCGCCCAGGCGCGGCTGCGGGTCGGGAACGTCCTCGTATCGCAGAGCTTCCGGCGGCCCATATTCGCGGAAAATGGCGGCTTTCATGTTTCCCCCGAAAATTGTTCTTCACTTGCGCCGTCATGAAACGGAAAACGGCCAGGCGCAAGCCCGGCCGTCCCCGTAAAATAATGTCTTGCGTCAGAGCGAGGGAATGATCCCGCGCAGGCCCGGGAACCAGCCGACGAGGAGCGTCGGCGGCCACGGAATCGTCAGCAGCTTGTCGAAGACGACCCAAATGAAGAGCGTCAGACCCACGGCTTGCGGGAGAACGAGCTTCCACGGCTCGTTGCCTTCGATGCGCATCAGCGCGACCACGAAGATTGGAACGGTCGGAATAAGTCCGATCACCCACATCGACGCCATGAAGCCGAGCAGCCACAGGAAGAAGACAAGAGCACGCTGCATGACCACGCTGTTGGGCAGATGGTCCGTGCCGGAATCGACGTCCATGTGGATTTTCTTCTCGACGGATTTTTCAGCGGCCGCCGCAAGGCTGATGTCAACCATATGCGCCGGATCGCGGAAGATCTCGTTGAGCAGGCTGATCGTGCAGAAGGTGAGGGCCAAGCCGCCCACAATCATCGGCACGATCTTCGCCGAGAAATTCCATGTCGACGCTTCGTTCACCATCCAGCCGATCAGGCAGATGAAGAACACGTGCATCAGCATCTTCGGTTCAAAGCGCGGCTTGCCGAAGCCGGACAACATGCCCTTGAAGCCGCCGTGCGCCCGCACGTCCGCGATAAATGGACGGAAGAGGCCGAGCGCCGCGATCGCAAAGAGCACCAGCACAATCGGACGCCAGAACCAGTCGACGCCGTAACGCTGGATCGAAATGAACATGTAGCGTTCGACGATATCGCCGAGCACGAGGCCGAGAATCAGCGGCGGACGCGGCCATTTCAACTGCTTCATCGTCCAGCCGAGTATGCCGAAGATCAGCAGCGTCCAAAGATCGCCCCAGTTGCGCGAGCCCTGGAACGCCCCGATGTAGATGATGCCGAGCACCGACGGCATGATCAGCGTGTAGCGCAGGGTCGCGAGCTTGGCGAACTGGCCGGAGAACAGGTAGCAGAGACCCGCGCCCAGGATATTGGCGAGCGCCACCGACCACACCATCGCGTAGGTGACGCTCAGATGCTTTCCGAGCATGTCCGGGCCGGGAACAAGGCCGTGGATCATGAACGCGCCGAGCAGGATCGCCATGCCGGCGGAGCCGGGCACACCGAAAGCCACGGTCGGCACGAGCGCGCCGCCTTCGCGGGAGTTGTTCGCGGATTCCGAAGCGATAACACCGCGTACGTCGCCGGTGCCGAAGGTCTGCGAGGCGCCCTTTTCGGTACGCATCGCATGGCCGTAAGCGAGCCAGTCGACAACCGCGCCACCGATGCCGGGGACCGCGCCGAGCGCTGCGCCGAGCCAGGAGCAGCGCAGCACCAGCCACCAATGGGTGAAGCAGTCGCGCGCGCCCTGGATCATGCCGCTGACGCTGGTTTCGAGCTGTTTCGAACCGGCGGCAATGGAAGTGCGGGTAATCGCAAGGTCGGCGAGTTCAGGCAGGGCGAAAAGGCCGAGCACGATCGGAACGAGCGGCGGGCCTTCCCACAGATAGAGCGAGTCGAGCGTCCAGCGCAAAGTGCCGGTTTGCGGATCGGAACCCACCATCGAGCACATCAGGCCGAAACAGGCGGCCACAAGCCCTCGTAATGGCGCATTGCCGGCGAGCACCGACACCATGGATATGCCGAGCACGGCAAAGGCCAGGAGTTCCGGCGATCCGATATAGAGCATGATCGGGCGCAGGATGGGCAGCGAAATGCCCATCAGGATCGCGCCGAAAATGCCGCCCATCATTGACGACATATAGGCGGCTGAAAGCGCGCGGCCGGCTTCGCCGCGCTTGGCCATGGGCAAACCGTCAAGCACGGTTGCCGCGGACCCCGCGCCGCCGGGCACGCCGAACAGAATGGCCGGGATGGGATCGCCTGTCGCTGTGGTCGAGCCGAGGCCGAGCAGCAACGCCATCGCGGCGTAAGGGTCCATGTTGAAGGTGAAGGGCAGAAGCAACGCGGTGCCCGCGAGGCCGCCGATACCGGGCAGAATGCCCAGCACCAGTCCGAGAATAACGCCCGAGAACAGCATCAATAGCCGGAACGGGTCCATCAGCATAACGAAGGCCTGTCCGGCCGCTTGCAGCATACTGGCTTCCATGAGAGTCAGCCTTTTGTTTCGAATGATCGTTGGTGTTGGTTCTGTCGGGCACCGCGCCACTTGCGCGCGCCGGAAGGATCATTCGCGATGAACATGCATCGCGAAGAAATCAGAGGACGGCGGGCGGTCCGCGCGGGTCGAATGCGGTGAACGGGTCCTGCGGCGCATCCGTTGCGACACGCCGGATTGACGAAACATACCGACCTTCCGGCCTGACGGCAGGAAGCGAAGGCAAAACCGGAATTTCGTCGATACCGGAAGGCGCGATCCAGTCTTCCGCCACGTCGAGGAGCGCAACCGGCCCGCTGCGTGTGAAGCTCAATTCCTGTGCGGGCTGCGCGACAGGAAAGAGGTGGATCATCAGGTAGGTGAAGACGATCAGCCAATAGGCAACGCACGGCGCACGCGCCGCATCAGCCCTGGCCTTGATCCCTTCCAAATCCATCCCTTGCTCGCCCCCTCAAGCGGCAGGTTGTTGGTTTTCACTCAGACACTTGTCGCCACATGCAGAGCCATTGACCGCATGCATCCAGAACTATTGCGAAAGCGAAATGAGCGATCCTCCCCTGCGCAGACTGACGCCCTTCACACGGGCCTGTTCTTCTTGCCTCAGATTATTCCCTAGCCGGTTTCCCTGCCGGTTAGAAGCCCTAATTTCTGCATGTTTTCGACGAAAGTAGCAAGCCGTGTCGAGTGCGTAACAGGCGACTTAGCGTTGCTTCAGCACAGCTTTCACCCCGCCGCCGGCGCCGAAGAGAAGGACGGCGATGACCAGAAATACGCCACCGACCCCGGAAGCGCCCGCAATCAGGGCGCCCGCGAAGGGAATGACGAACTGGCCGATGCGGTTGCCGGTCAGTCGCATGGTCAGCGCTGTGCCGCGCGCTTGCGCCGGCGCGAGATCGACGACATTCGACAGGCAAACGGTGACCGCAAGCCCGAGCCCGAAGCCCATCAGCACGCAGGCGACAAACATCCAGAACAGCGGCAGATTCAGGCCGATCATCACATAACCGGCAGCGGCGAGCGCCATGCTCCAAAACGTCAGTGGCGTGCGCCCGAACATGCGCAAAAGCGGGCCGTAGAGCACGCGGGAGAATATGGACGCGATCGCGCGCACAACGAGCATCGAGCCGATCAATCCGGCGTCGATGTGCCGTTCGACGCCGAGTAGCGGCAGATAAATGACGGCGAGGTCGAGCGAGGCCACCGTCATCACGCTGGCGACAATGACTGCGACTAGACCGCGCACACGCAGAATTTCGCCCAGCGGCACAGGCGTCTGGTCTTTCTTGACGCGCTCGGCGGCTTTCGACGGCCGCATCGACAGGGCAAGCGCCATTGCGGCAAGCGAGCAGGCCATCGCCAGCGCGAAAAGCGGTTGCGTTGGCGGCAGACGCGCCGACCCTGCCATCCAGCCGATGAGCGCGGGCGCGATCATTTGTCCAACCGAAAGCACCACCATGTACCAGCCGAAGACGCCTTCCCGGCTGACAGGACCGGCGCAGCGCAAAGTCAGCGTCTGGTGTCCGGCCATGACGAACAGATGGCCGATGCCTGCGATGACCGAATAGAAAGTCAGCACGAAGGCATTATCTGGCCAAAGCCAGAAGCCGACATTCGCTGCAAGCTGAAACCCGGAACCTGCCCAGATCGCCGCCGAATCGTTGCCGCGGTCGATATAGCGGCCCAGCGGTATGGCAAGAAAGATCGGCAGCAGCGCATAACCCGAGGAAATGGCGCCGTACCAGACATAGGAAACGTCGATTTCGATGGCGCGATAGGATGTCGTGATCCGCGTGAGGCCGGTCACGACCTGAAACAGCAGCGCGTGCATGAGGAACGGCGTCAAAAGCCGCAAGTCATAATCGTGCCGAGGCCGCCCTTCCGCCATCCTCCCGCTGCGCCTTTCCTGCGTTTCGCTTGAAAGGCGCCAAGAATCCGCCTGCGTCAAGAAGCGGTCCCGGTTTGCTGCCCTGCAATGTATGCAGCGCTGATGCCGTATGGCTTTGCGTCGCATGCGCCCTGCTGTAGGCTGAGCGCCGGAGGAAACGGGGGAAAAATGAGCGGCTCGAGTTTACCTGATGGCGCAGAATTCGATTACATCGTGGTCGGCGCCGGTTCTGCGGGTTGCGTGCTTGCCAACAGATTGAGCGCTGATCCCAAAAATCGCGTCTTGCTGCTGGAAGCCGGCGGCATGGACAACTGGATCTGGTTTCATATCCCCGTCGGCTATCTTTTCGCCATCGGCAACCCGCGCGCAGACTGGTTGTTCAAGACCGAGTCCGAGGGCGGTTTGAACGGGCGTTCGCTCGCCTATCCGCGCGGCAAGGTGATCGGCGGCTGCTCGGCGATCAACGGTATGATCTACATGCGCGGACAGGCCGCGGATTACGACCGCTGGCGGCAGATGGGTCTCGACGGCTGGAGCTGGGAGGATGTCCTGCCGTTGTTCAAGAAACAGCAGGATCACTATGCCGGCGCGAACGACATCCACGGCGCGGGCGGCGAATGGCGCATCGAGGAGCCGCGCATCCGATGGAAAATTCTGGACGCCGTTCAGGAGGCGGCGGAAACCGTCGGCATTCCGCGCACGCGGGATTTCAACACCGGCAATAATGAAGGCTCTTCCTACTTTCAGGTGAATCATAAGCGTGGCCGCCGCTGGAGCGCAGCTACCGGCTTCCTGAAACCGATCCTGAACCGGCCCAATCTGACGCTCGTGGCTGGCGTTCATGTGGAAGGCATCGCCTTCGAGGGCAAGCGCGCCCGCGCCGTCGTCTATCGCAAGGATGGCGTTCTGGCGAAATCGCGCGCAGCCGGCGAAATCGTGATGAGCGCCGGCAGCATCGGCACGCCGCAAATTCTCGAACTCTCGGGTATCGGCAATTTCGAGCGCTTCAATGCGATGGGCATCGTCGGCGTTCACCATTTGCCGGGCGTGGGCGAGAATTTGCAGGATCATCTGCAACTGCGCACTATCTACAAGGTCGATAACGTGCGCACGCTGAATGTCGACTATCAGTCGCCCGTCAAGCGAGCATGGATGGGCCTGGAGTATGCTTTATTCCGCAAGGGGCCGATGAGCATGGCGCCCTCGCAGCTCGGCATGTTCGCGAAGTCGAGCAGCGAGTACGAGACGCCCAACATCCAGTACCACGCACAACCGTTATCGCTCGACAAATTCGGCGATCCCCTGCACACATTCCCCGCGATCACGATGAGCGTGTGCAATTTGCGGCCGACCAGCCGCGGCAGCGTACATCTGAAATCGACGGATCCACGCGATCCTCCAGCGATCGCGCCGAAATATCTTTCGTCCGAAGCCGATCGTCGCGTCGCCGTCGATTCCATTCGCCTCACGCGGCGCATCATGGCTTCGCCGACGCTTGCGCCCTATCAGCCGCGCGAACATCTGCCGGGCGCGCATATATCCAGCGACGACGATCTCGAGCGCGCCGCCGGCGAAATCGGCACGACGATTTTCCATCCTGTCGGCACAACGAAAATGGGTCTGCCCGACGATGCGATGGCGGTCGTCGACAAGAGATTGCGCGTTTATGGAGTCGAGGGCCTGCGTGTTGCGGATGCCTCGATCATGCCGGCGATTACGTCGGGCAATACGGCTGCGCCCGTCATGATGATTGCCGAAAAGGCGGCGCAGATGATGCTGGAGGACGCCCGGCGCTGAACAAGAATGGGAGGAAACATGTTCGCCAAGATCAATCACGTCGCCATCGTCAGCGATAATTATGCCGAACTGGCCAAGTTCTACGAAGCCGTCTTCGGTATGCGCACCTCGCCGAATACGCGCGCGGCGCGCGCAACGACGGTGGGCGATGGCTATGTCGGCCTCAACATCAATCCGCGCCGTGCGGGCCGCTCGGCAGGGCTCGATCATTTCGGAATTGAAGTGGAGAATTCCGACGAAGCTTTTTCCCGAATCGCCAAAAAATATCCGACCGTGAAATGGCTCAAGCGGCCGTCGACACGACCTTTTGCGGGAATCTCGACACACGATCCCGATGGCAACATGTTCGACATTTCCCAGAAGAACATGACGAACCGCACATCCGTCTATGTCGAGAACGACGGCAAGGCTAACCCGCGCCATATCGATCATGTCGCGTTCCGGACGATGAACCCGGACGCGATGGCGGAATTTTATCGCGACGTCTTCGAACTTGCCCCTGCCAACATCAACCGCAAGCCGGGCGACAACAATCATTACCTCACCGACGGGCATATGACGCTCGTGATCATGCCCTGGGACATCACCGATTACGATGGGACCGGGATCATAACGCAGGGCATGGATCATGTGGGCTTCAAGGTCGAAAGCCTCGATGCGCTCAAAACCGATGTCGAACGGATCGGCGGCGACAATCCGCGCCTTGCGCCCGCGCCGCTTGCGACCGGCGCCGAAGGAAAGGCGCTCGCGGCATTGTTCGCAAGATCGTGTTCTCTCGGCCAATACCAGATGACGGATTGCGATGGCACGCTGATCGACATTCACGAAGACTGAGAATATTCGGCGCGTGATGGGTTTAGGGGAGGTTGATGTGATCGAAGGATTTCATGCCCGAATTCTGTCGGCAGCCCTTGCTGCCATCGTCATCGGCGCACCCGGAACAGCGCGCGCCGATGCGATCGAAGATTTCTACAAGGGCAGAACGGTGACATGGATCTTGAGCGCAGGCGAAGGCGGCGGCTATTCCAGCTATGCCCGCGTCTTTGCGCAGGCGCTCGAGCGCAGCATACCCGGCAATCCCAAGGTCGTGATCCAGAATATGCCCGGCGCGGGCGGTATCCGCGCCTCGATGCATCTGTATCAAATCGCGCCGAAGGACGGCTCCGTCATCGGTCTCATCCATTCCAGCGTCCCCTTTGCGCCGCTCTACGGCATCAAGGGCGCGAATTTCGATCCGCGGCAGTTCAACTGGATCGGCTCGATGGCCGTCGAAACGGCGATGTGCGTGTCATGGCGCGCTTCGGGTGTGACGCAGTCGAAGGACTTGTTCGAGGAACGCAAGTATATCGTGGGCGGCACGGGGGCGGGTTCACAGATGGAAACCCTGCCGGCTCTGCTCAACAAACTTATTGGAACGAAGATCAGGATCGTGTCCGGCTACAAGGGCGGTAACGATGTTTATCTCGCCATGGAGCGCGGCGAGGTGACGGGACGATGCGGCGGGCTGTTTTCTTCCATAAGTTCGACGCGTCCGGAATGGTTCGCGAAAAACCTTGTCGCCGTGCCGATCGTCATTGCCCTGAAACGCTCGCATCGTTTTCCCGATGTTCCCGCGGTCATCGAATTCGCCAAGGACGAGAAGACGCGCAAGGTGCTGGAATTGTCTCTTGCGCCGCAGGGCATGGACCGGCCATTGCTCGCGCCGCCCGGCACGCCCCCGGACAAGGTCGCGGCGCTGCGCGCAGCTTTTCACAAGGCGATGAAGGACCCGGCCTTCGTCGACGAAGCCGCCAAACAAAAGCTTGAGATCGAGGAAGTCTCGGGAGAAGAGGTCGCCAATGTCATCAGGCAGGCCTATGCCTCGCCGCCCGACATCGTGCAGGCTGCCAAGGATGCGATGAATCTCACGGGCAGCGGGCCATGAGAATTGCAACGAGGAGACTTGCAACGGGCGCGCAAGCATTCATTGCCGGCTTGATGATTTTGCTCGTCGCTGCGGCGCCGGCGCGTGCAGACTCGGTTGCGGAATTCTATCAGGGCCGGCAGATCAACTGGATTTTGAGCGCGGGAGAAGGCGGCGGCTATTCAAGCTACGCGCGCGTGTTCGCGCCGTATCTTTCCGCAGCCATGCCCGGCAAGCCCAAGATCGTCATCCAGAACATGCCCGGCGCGGGCGGCATCCGCGCCATGCTTTATCTGAACTCCACTGCGCCCAGGGACGGGTCGGTCATCGGTCTTGTCCATTCCGGCGTGCCGCTCGCGCCGGTCTTCGGCATCAAGGCGGCGGCCTACGACGCACGCCAGTTCAACTGGATCGGCTCGCTCGCGCGGTCCGACGCCGTCTGCGTCGCCTGGCATACGGCGGCCATTCGCACGGCGCGCGATCTCTTCGACAAGGAATTCGTCGTCGGCGGAACGGGCGGCGGCTCGCAGATGGAAACATATCCTGTGATGCTCAACCGCCTGCTCGGCACGAAGATCAGGATCGTGTCGGGCTACAAGGGCGGCAACGATGTCTATCTCGCAATGGAACGCGGCGAAGTGCAGGGCCGCTGTGGCGGCGGCCTGAACTCGATCAACGCCACGCGCCCGGCGTGGATCGAGGAAAAGAAGATCGTCATTCCCATCGTCTTCGCCATGAAGCGTAGCCGCGATATGCCCGAGGTGCAAACAATCATGGAACTCGCGCGCGATGAACGCACGAAACAGGTGATTGAAGCTGTGCTGGCGCCGCAGGAAATGGATCGCCCTTTGCTTGCGCCGCCCGCCACGCCCGCCGATCGTGTCGCAGCGCTGCGTAAGGCTTTTCACGCCGCCATCAGCGAACCCGCGTTTCTGGCAGAGATGAAAAAGCAGCGTCTTGAAGTCGAGGAAGTCAGCGGCGAGGACGTCGCAAGGATCATCGCGCGCGTATACGCCATGCCGCCGGATGTTCTGGCCTCGGCGCGCGAAGCCATCGGAATGAGCGAATAAGAAAGAACAAGGGAGAAAACATATGTTTGCCAAAATCAATCATGTCGCCATCGTCAGCGAGAAATATTCGCTCCTCGCGGCCTTCTATCAATCCGTCTTCAACATGAAGACGTCGGACAAGCATCGCCCGACGCGTGCCGTCACGGTCGGTGACGGCTATGTCGGCCTCAACATCAATCCGCGCAAGGCCGGGCGGCCCGCGGGCCTCGATCATTTCGGCGTCGAAGTCGAGGATATCGAAACCGTATTCGACCGTATGCGCACGAAATATCCGCAGGCGGACTGGATTCAGCGGCCATCGACACGGCCCTATGCCGGCATCACCGCCAATGATCCCGATGGCAACGTCTTCGATCTCTCGCAGAAACAGATGAAGAACCGCCTCGGCGTTTACGTCGACAACGAAAATGCGGAGCAGGCCGACCGTCATATTTCCCATGTCGCGATGCGCACCATGCGCCCGGATGAAATGGCGCGCTTTTATTCCGATGTCCTGGAATTGCAGGAGCAGAATGCCGGTCCGGGCGATCCCAATCACTATCTGACCGATGGCAAGATGACGCTCGTCATCATGCCCTGGCGCATTAAAAACTACGATAATCAGTCGATCCTGCCGACAGGCATGGATCACATCGGCTTCACGGTCGAAAGCATCGATAAATTCAAGGAAGACGTCGATGAAACCGTCGGGGTCAATCCCGTGATGAACCCGATCCCCGTCGGCAAGGGCAAGGAGCAGGGCGCACGGCTGGAGCTTCTCAAGCGTCAGTGCCCGATGGGCGAATATTTTCTCTCCGATCCCGACTTCACGTTGATAGCCGTGCGCGAGCGAAGGTAACTACTTCATCTCGCGCAGGAGCTTGTTGCGGCCGGGCATTGGCCGCCGCATGTTCAATAATCCGAGAATGTCCCACATTTGCGCGGTCTGATTGCAGATCACGAGCTTGCCGGTCTCTTCTTCGAGCAGGCGCGTAACGGGCTCTGAAATCCACGTGCCGCCGCCGAGATAAATGCCGTCGCAATCGGGGTTGTCGCGCAAAGCCTTCTTGCCGAGTTCATAGGCCATCTGGATGTGATCGTCGGCGGGAATGCGCACAAAATCCGAGGGCGGCATTTCCCGCGTGACCGTTCCGCAAACTTCGATGCCTTCGCGCGCATAAAAGTCGGCCAGCGTGCGGTTCATCGCATCCGACCACTTGTTGACGAGCGCGATCTTTTTCATCCCGAGATGGCGCGCCGCGCGCGTCACGGAAAGAACCGTCGACGTCGCGGGCTTGCCGGTATACGCCTGCATGTGCGCGATCATGCGGTCGTGCGCCTTGACGCCCATCAGCACGGCGAGAGGCGTCCCCGCCTGCAAGACGAGATCGACATGCCGGCCCATGAGCTGATCGAGCAAAGCGTCGAGCGGCGCGAAGACGCGATCCATTTCCTTGCCCGAGAATTCTGTTACGCCAACGGAAATGAACACGGCCATCATGCCGGGCGGCGCAAGGCGATACCATTCGAAGGCTGCATTATCGATGACGGCGAGCGGCGAGAGATAGCCGATCCGAACCTTTGCGATTTCGTCTTCGAGTTTCACCCTTAGCCCCTTTTCACGGAGTGATCATGGCGCGGATGCGCGCAACCAGCGCCGGCGGCGTCGCCTGCACGCCCTGAATCATTTTCGTCGTTGTCGCCCCGTCTATCGGCTTGATTTCCAGCCCAATCTTTTTTGCGTCCGCAAGGAAGGCTTCGTCCTTCATCGTGGCGTCGAAGGCGTCGCGCAGAATCTTGACGCGGTCGGCAGGCGTATCGGGCGGAAGGGCGAGCGGCCGCGCCAATGCATATTTCGCAGCGATGAATCGCAGAACCTCCGCCGCCTCCGCATCGGGCGCAAGTTCGATGGCAGTCGGCAAGTCGGGAAATTCAGGCGCACGCTCGAAACCGAATTGCATCAGTGGCGTGATCCTGTTCTCGCGCAGCCACTGCGCGCGATTGACCATCAGTGTGGAAAGGGCCGCGCTGACGCCTTGCACTTCGCCGCGATCCATCGCCAGAAAGATTTCGGAGGGTGACTTGTAGCCGGTGACCATTTCGATTTTCGCCCCCCACACGCGGCTCACCAGCATCGGTAGCATGAAATTGTCGGCGCCCGTACCGGACGACCCGAACACGGTCTTGATGTTGCGCATGTCGCCAAGGGATTTTGCAGGCCCATCGCGCCACAGCGCCATGATCTGCGGTTCCTGCACCGGCGTGCCGATCCAGATCAGTCTGTCGAGGTCGAACTGGATATTGCCGCCTTCGCGCGACAGCAATTTCAGGGTCGGTTCGAATATGACATTGGTGTTCGGCATGCCGATCGTCGTGCCGTCGCGGCGCGAGCGGTTGTAAAAATGATTGGTCATGATCAGGCTGGAAGCGCCCGGCATGTTCTCGACGTGAAACGAGGGATTGCCGGGAATATGCCGGCCCATGTGACGCGCCACTGCGCGGCCGACGAAATCGTAGGAGACGCCAGCCGCGCCGCCGATCAGCAGCTGGATCGACTTGCCGCGATAGAATTCCTCGGCGCTTTGAGCGCGCGCCGTTGGCGCAAGGACAGTGGCTGCAAAGGCGACCAATGCGAATCGAAGCAACAGATTGCGCGCCATTGCCGATCCTCCACCGTTATGCCCCGCAACTCTTGTTATTGCTGCACGGGATTGATCTTCGCCGCCTTCAGCACGGGCGGCCAGGCCTTCATCTGTTCGATGAGGAATTTGTCGGCTTCCTCCGGCGTGCCGGGCATCGGATTCATGCCGAGCTTGTCGAGCGTTGCGCGAACTTCGGCGGAGTTCAGGCTTGCGTTAAACATCTCGTTCAGCTTGCGAACGATGGCGTCAGGCGTCTTCGCCGGCGCGTAGGCCGCGAGCCACGTGTCGGGATTGAAGCCGATTTGCGGATAGCCGCTCTCGGCCATCGAGGGCACGTCGGGCATCTGGCGATCCCGCGTCGAACCGGTCACTGCGAGCACGCGCACCTGCTGCAACAGCGGCGCGACATTCGAGAGCGGTACAAAATTGATATCGATCTGACCGGCCAGCAAGTCCTGCCGCGCATTCTCGCCGCCCTTGTAGGGCACGCTTAAAATGTCGACGCCCGCGACAGTCTTGAAATATTCGCCGAGAATCTGCGGACTGGTGCCGAGACCGAAGCCGAAACTCAGTTTGCCCGGATTCTTTTTCGCGTGCTCAACCAACTCCGCCAGCGATTTCACCGGCATCTTGTTGGGCACGATCATGAAATGCGACCAGCCTGCGAGCGAGCCGATGGAGACCAAGTTCTTGACCGGATCGAGGTCGAGCTTGGGATAGAAATAGGGCACGACAGCAAGGCCCTGTCCGGAGAGCAGCAGCGTATAACCGTCGGGATCGGCAGTTGCGGCGGCGCGCGTGCCGATCGTGGTGCCTGCGCCCGGCCGATTCTCGATGACGATCAGCTGGCCGAGGCGCGTCGAGACATTCTGGAAAAGAACGCGGGCGAAGACATCGACCGGCGATCCCGCCACATAAGGCACGATCATGCGAACGGATCGCGTCGGATAGTCCTGCGCCGACACCGGCGGGCCTGCCGCCAGAAGGCCGCAGATGGAAAAGAATGCCGCTGCGAGAAATTTGCGAGCCATGCTTGCGATCCTCCGGATGAACGGCTCTGCGGCCTCATTTCGATCAGGCTAGCCTGCAATCACGTTGCAGCAAAAGGAATTTTTGCACGACTGACGAAGCCCCCGACTCGTGCCATAAGGCGGCCATGGCTTCCGGCACACCGACATCCGACCCCGGCTTTGGCGTTTACGTCCATTGGCCCTTCTGCCTGTCGAAATGTCCCTATTGCGATTTCAACAGCCATGTTCGCGCTGTCGCCATCGATGAAGAGAAGTTCGTCGAGGCATTCCGGCGCGAAATCGCCCATCGCGCCGCGCTCGCGCCGGGACGCACGGTTTCGTCGATCTTCTTCGGCGGCGGCACACCGTCGCTGATGAAGCCCTCGACCGTCGCCGCCATCCTCGATGCCATCGGTTCAAGCTGGTCCGTGGCCGGCGATGCCGAGGTCACCCTCGAGGCCAATCCGACTTCGGTGGAAGCCGAACGTTTCGCCGGTTATCGGGCGGCGGGCGTCAATCGCGTGTCGCTCGGCGTGCAGGCGCTGAATGACCGCGATCTGAAGGCGCTGGGGCGCATGCATAGCGTCGACGAAGCCATGGCCGCGCTGGAAATTGCTGCGCAGCATTTTTCCCGTTTCAGTTACGACCTGATCTATGCGCGGCCCGGCCAGTCGCCGGAGCAGTGGCGTGAGGAATTGCGTGAAGGGCTGCGTCGCGCCGGGGGACATCTGTCGCTCTATCAACTCACCATCGAGCCCGACACGATCTTCGAACGGCTCTATCGCGCCGGGAAGATCGCGATGCCTGACGAGGACACAGCGCGGGCGCTGTGGGACATTACCCAGGAAGAGACGGAACGGGCCGGTATGCCCGCCTACGAGGTATCGAACCATGCGCGCCCCGGCGAGGAAAGCCGTCACAACCTCATTTACTGGCGCTACGGAGAATATGCAGGCATCGGCCCCGGCGCGCATGGGCGGTTGCTGACACCCAAAGGCCGGCTCGCGCAGGCGACGGAAAAACATCCGGAAATGTGGTCGACCATCGTAATGTCCGATGGGCATGGCATTATCGAAGAAGAAATTCTGAATGCCGAAGCGCAAGCCGACGAATTCCTGCTTATCGGCATGCGCTTGCGCGAAGGAATCGATCCTCGCCGCTACGAGGCGCTGCGCGGCCATCCGCTCAGTTCCGCGCGCATCCGGTCGCTTCGCGAAGATGGCATGATCGAGGTAACCGGCGGAGAGCGCATTCGCGTGACGCGCGAGGGCATGGCTGTCCTCGACGCCGTCGTCGCCGATCTCGCGTCGTGATCAGGTCCCGGAACGCCCGCCGGTAAAGCTGCGCGGCGCAGGACTGACTACCGTCGTCTGGCCTGCCCTGATCTGCTGAACGGAAAGTCCGCGATCGTTGAGACCATCGCCGCGCAACCGGAACAGGCCATCGGCGCCGACTGCGCCATTGCCGTCCGTCAGCGAAGCCTCGTTCAGCCGCTGCGCTCCGGCGAGCGCACCGACGAATGTGACGGTGTCATAGGCGAGCGAGGCGAGGCGCACAGGGTCGGAATTGAACTTGGCGCGATAGCGCTGCGCAAAGTCGTTGAAGCCCGAATTTTCGGGCGAAGAAAACCACGCGCCCTGCAACAGAGGCAGATTGAGCACCCGGGAATCCGCCCAGACGCCGGTGCCGAGCACCTGAATCGTTCCGGGTTTCACGCCTGCGGCCGTGAGTGCGCGCGAAACGCCCGCCATATTGGCGGCCTGTTCCGGAATGAACAGGCTGTCGATCTGGCCAGCGATGCCGCCGATTTTCTGCGCCGCCGCCTGCGGATTGCCCTCGGGGTAGCGCTCTATCGTGACGACGCGAAGTCCACGCCGGCCGGCGGCGCTCTGGAAGGCTGCCAGCGCCGCGTTGCCGTAATCGCTTTCCGGCACCATGGCGGCGATGCTGCGCTTGCCACGATCAGCAGCATAATCGACGACGCGATTGACGTAACTCTCGACGAGGAAGGAGAGCAGGTAAACGCCGCGCGCCGCGACGGAAGAGTCGGTTGAGAAGGCGATGACCGGACGGTTGGCACGGCGGCCGATCATGCCGACCTCGCGCACATTGCCGGCATAGAGGGGGCCGATGAAGGCCTGCGCCCCTTCCTGCAAGGCCGCTTCCGCGGCGGCGCGCGCGCCAGCGGGCGAGGAGCCGTCATCCTTGATGATGAGCGTGATCGAGGAGCCCGCTTGTTCCATCGCCAGTTCGGCTGCATTGCGCAGGGATGCGCCAACGGCGCTCGGCTGCCCGCCCTGCGTGATCGGCAAAATGATGGCTACGCGCGTCGGACCCGTGCCAAGGACATCGCCGCTTGGCGGCGTCAAGGGCTGCGTCTGCTGTACCGGAGGCGGCGGCGGCTCCGAACTGCCGAGACCCGGAATCGTGCTGCCGCATCCGCCGAGAAGTCCGGTCAGCCCGAGCGCGCCGCCGAGCGCTGCCGCACGGGCCAAGCCCCTCGCCGTCAGGAGTCCTGCCATCGCCGCCATCACAATTCCATCCTGAATCTAGGTCAATCGTCTGCGACCCGATTGCAGACAATTTGCATTATCGCAATCGCGCACGCGAAAAGTAAACATAAGGTTAGTGCGCGCCATTTGTGGCGCTTTATTGTGCGGGGCCTGTTGTCGTTACACAACAGATCGTTCTATATAACAAACAAATCGATTTTCATAACGAACCGTCCCTGCGATTGCATCGGGGCGGCTTCGGAGCCAGGATTTGCGCATGACCCGCGAAAGCCACCACCCGGCGCAACCAACCCCGCGACCGGCGACCTTCACCGCCTTCGGCCTGCAGGCGGAGGGGCAACCTCTCGCTCCCGGGTTGCATGTGGTCGCAACGCCCATTGGCAACCTTGGCGATATCTCCCTGCGCGCCCTGGGGACGCTGGCGGCTGCCGACGCGATTATCGCCGAAGACACTCGGGTGACGCGCACATTGCTGGCGCACTATGGCATCACCACGCCGCTCGTTGCCTACCACGAGCACAATGCGGAAGTGGTGCGGCCCCATCTCCTGGCCCGACTGGCCTCGGGCGCAAAACTGGCTCTCGTCTCCGACGCGGGCACGCCGCTTGTCTCCGACCCGGGCTTCAAGCTTGTCATCGAGTCAGTCGCTGCCGGGCATAAGGTGACGACGGTTCCCGGCGCGTCGGCGGTGCTCGCGGCGCTTGTCGTCGCGGGACTGCCGACTGATCGCTTCTATTTCGAGGGTTTTCTGCCGCAAAAGCAGGGCGCGCGGCGAACGCGCATCGCCGAAATCGCGGCAGTGCCGGGAACGCTGGTTTTCTTCGAATCGCCGCGCCGCCTGGCCGCCATGCTGGCGGATCTGGCTGCCGTTCTCGGCGACCGCGAGGCCGCCATCGCGCGCGAACTCACCAAACTCTATGAAAACGTCCGGCGCGGACGGCTGCCGGGACTCGCCGAGCAATATGCGCAGGAAGAGCCGCCCAAGGGCGAGATTGTCGTTCTCGTGGCCCCGCCCGGCGAAGACGATGCCGCCGACGCCGCGACCATCGACGAGCGCCTTCGCGAAGCGCTGAAAATCCATTCGGTGAAGGACGCTGCCGCGCTTGTCGCAGCGGAAACGGGAGCCAAGCGACGCGATGTCTATGCGCGCGCCATCGTCCTGGCAGCCGCCACGCGCACCGAGGAAACCGCTTCCGATATTGGCGAGATCGGGGATGGCGGCTGATGCGCGACGGGCCGCAGGGTCGGGGAGAACCGCCTGAACAGGCGGGACGCGACCGACGCAAGGCCTTCGTTTTCGGCCTGCGGGCGGAAACCGCCGCGGCGCTTCTCCTGCGGTGCAAGGGCTATTCGATCCTCGCCCGGCGATATCTCGGCGCAGGCGGGGAAATCGACATCATCGCATCGCGCGGCGACACCATCGCCTTCGTCGAGGTGAAAGCCCGCCCGACACTCGACGAGGGCGCTTTCTCCATCACACACGAAAAGTCCCGCCGCATGTCGCGCGCCGCGCGTCACTGGCTGGCGCGCAACCCATCCGCCAACGGCAAAACCTGGCGCGGCGACGCCATTTTCATGGCTCCATGGAAGTTGCCCCGTCATGCGCCCGGCTTCGTGGAACTCGAAATCACCTGAACTGGCCGCTTCTTAAAGCGGGCTTTACCCGCTGAGCTTAACGTCATCAGCACCTTCGCAATGCGGGACGCGAGAATGACGTCGGTAGACCTGAATGCCGTGCGCGCAGCGCCAGCGATGCCGCATCGCGCCGGCCTCCTGACGGCGGCCTTCGCCTCGACGCTCTTTCTGTCGGCCTTTCTCCTGTTTTCCGTCCAGCCGATGTTCACCAAGATGGTTTTGCCGGCGCTCGGCGGATCGCCCGGCGTGTGGTCGGTTGCGATGGTCTTCTTTCAGGCGCTGCTGCTCGGCGGCTATCTCTGGGCGCATATCCTGACCCGCACGCTCAGCCTTCGCCTCGCCGTCGGACTGCATCTGCTTTTGACTGCCGCGGCGCTCTTCGCCCTGCCGATAGCCCTGCCGGCCGTGAGCCAGTCGCCTCCCGAGAGTGGACAGTCGCTTTGGCTGATCGGAATCTTTGCAGCTTCCGTCGGCATACCCTTTTTCGCCCTGTCGGCGAACGGACCGCTGCTGCAAGCCTGGTTCGCGCGCACCGATCATCCGGCAGCAGCCAATCCCTATACCTTGTATGGCGCGTCCAACATCGGCTCGTTCGGCGCACTCCTCGCCTATCCGTTTTTGATTGAACCCTTGATCGGCCTTTCAGGCCAGAGCCGGCTATGGTCGCTTGGCTTCGCGGCTCTCATCATTTGCCTGCTTGTCTGTGGCCTGATGGCCGCGCGCGGCGCACGTGAGCAAGCAAACTCTCATTCAGCTTCTCTATCCATCGCGGGCGCGTGGAGCTGGCGCGATTTCGCGGGATGGACTCTTCTCGCCGCCGTCCCATCGGGTCTTCTTGTTGCGGTCACCGCACACATCTCGACCGATATCGCCGCTGCGCCATTGCTCTGGGTGCTGCCGCTCGCGCTCTATCTTTTGACCTTCGTGATCGCATTTCGCGACCGCTTCCTCCTGAGCGAAAATGCGATTGTACCGGTCCAGATATTTGCGACACTGCTGATGCTGGCCTTCATGGCTCTGAGCGGGTTGTCGCTTCTGCTGGGCCTCGCCGTGCATCTCGTATTTTTCTTTGTCAGCGTTCTGCTGTGTCATCGCGCGTTATATCTGCGACGCCCAGCGACGGCCGATCTGACAGCCTTTTATGTGGCCATGTCTCTGGGCGGCGTCCTCGGCGGTCTCTTTGCAGGCCTTCTCGCGCCGCATCTCTTCAACAGTATCGTCGAATATCCTCTGCTGATTGCTGCTATCCTGCTCTGCCAGCCAGCGTTTCTGAAAGCCGTGAAGGCAGCCGAGGCCCGGGACTATATCCTGCCATTTCTGGCTTCGCTTGCGATCATCGCAGCCGCGTGGATCGGCGCCGATGCCATTGTGCCCGCGCAACGCGCCATCGCCCTCTGTGGAGCCGGACTCTTTGCGCTTGCAATTCTGCGCTGGCGATCCGCGGCGCATGTAGCCACATGCTCAGTCGCGCTCTGCGTTGCAACGGCCTGGCTGCCGCAGGACGTTTCCAACGCGCAATCCTGGCGGTCCTTTTTCGGCGTGCACAAGGTGCGTGAACTCGTTCATCAAGATGGGAAATTTCGCACGCTGATGCATGGCACGACCATGCATGGGGCAGTTCGCATCGACGAGCGCGGCGCGCCGACGCCGGCGGGAAATCCTCTGCCTGCCACGTACTATGCTTTCGAAGGCCCCATCGGCGAAGCGATTGCAAGCGTCCGTGCGCGCAGGGGTGTGTTGCCCATCGTACACGCCGTGGGCCTCGGCGTTGGAACGCTGGCGTGTCATCGCAAGCCAGGCGAGAAATTCGTCTTCTTCGAGATCGATCCGGAAGTCGTGCGCCTTGCGAAGACGCCGTTGCTGTTCAGCTTCATGTCTTCATGCGCGCCGCAAGCGCGCATCGTGTTGGGCGATGCGCGACTGACATTGGCCAAGGAAAGCACAGTGGCAAATGCCATCGTCATCGATGCCTTTTCGTCCGATGCCATACCCGTGCATCTGCTGACGCGCGAAGCCTTCGCCGTTTATCTTTCGAAGCTGGCGCCCGAGGGCGCGCTCATATTCCACATTTCCAACAACACGATGGATCTGTCGCCGGTGATCGCCCGCATCGCCGCGGAATTCGGGCTCGCTGCCTATCGCCGTGTGGACGTCGTAAAGGGCGGCGCGGATGCGAACATGCGGGCTTCGAGCATCGCGATGGCGCTGGCGCGCGACAGCGCTTATCTCGGTGCAATCGCCAGCGATCCGAAATGGCGCCGGATACAGCCGGACATGGCGCGCCGGGTCTGGACGGACGAATATTCGACGATCATCGAACCGATCCTCGACGCCCGGCGCTGAAATTCAGCTCTTGCGAGGAATAACGCGTTACTTGCCGCCGAAAATCTGACGCACCCGCTCGCGCACTTCCTCGGGGACATTTGCAGCGGCCGATACGGTCTTTTCGAGAAAGACGTGATCGGCAGGCTCGAGATCGAGTTTCGCCTTGTCGAGTTCGGCCTTGAGTTCCGGATCCTTCGCCATGGCCTGAAAGGCGTCGCGCAGGGCTTTGGCTATCGGCGCTGGTAAATCCGGCGGCGCGGAATAAGAGCGGCCAATGGCGCCGCCCGAGGCATAAACGCCCAATAACTGCTTGTCGCTTTCCGTCTTCGCAAATTCGAGCAGCGCGGGAACATCCGGCAATTCCGGGTCGCGAGAAGGAAGATCCTGAAGAATGATCTTCACCTTCTTGTCCCGTAGCCAATCCTGCTTTGTAGCCTTCACGATCGCCCAAGACGTGCCGGCGCCATCGACTTCGCCGCGCTCCATCGCCAGCATGCCCGGCCCCGAGGACGCATAGCCGGTGATGACCCTGAATTTCGTTCCGGCAATGGCGTTCAACAGTTTGGGCACCGTTTCAGCCAGATTGGCAGGACCTGTGCCTGCGACAGTCTGCTCGTAGAGCTTCGTATCCTCGACCGACTGCGCTTTCGCGGTGTGCCAGACGAGGTGGATATTGTTCGACGAAGCGATGCGCCCGATCCACGTATATTTCGTGGTGTCGTACTTCACGCCGGGATTGCGCAAGGCCTGTTCCATCGCGACGGTTTCGCCGAGCGCGCCTATCGCCGTGCCGTCCTTCGGAGCCACGGAGTAGAGAAAATTCGCCGCCTGTAACGACCCTGCGCCGGGCATGTTATTCGGCACGACTGCGGGATTGCCAGGTATATGTTTGCCGAAATGACGCGCCACGAGCCGGGCGTAGAGATCGTAGCTGCCGCCCGGCGCGTAGCCGATATACATGTTGATGGTCTTTCGGGACTTGTAGAAGTCCTCGACGCTCTGCTGCGCGTTCACGCCCGATGCGGACAACGCAACAGCAGAAGCAGCCACAAACACGCGCGCAACGTTCATCTCAGTCCCTCCCGAAGCCGCGCGTGTTCTTGCGCGTCACGGCCTTACTTCTTTAGCAGGTCCAGCATGATGTCCGCCACCGCATCCGGCGCTTCCATCTGCGCGGCATTTCCTGCGCCGGCGATCACCTTGAGCTTGCCTGCGCCGGAAAGGCCGGCGGCATAGGCTTCGCCGTGAGCGCGCGGCACGAAACGATCATGCTCGCCCCACACCACGGCCGCAGGCATTTTTGCGCGATGCAGGCGGCTGACCAGCGAACGGTTGTAGAGATAGGGCGGTTTGAAGCCGACAAAGGAGGCAAAGCGAATCATCTCGTAACGGCGCGTTTCCTCGTCGAGATCGCCACGCCCATTGGGATAATAACGCCGCGCGAGCGGTGCATCGGCGCTTGAGAAGAGCATTTCGCGCAGCGTCGCATAGTCGATGCCGCGTTCGGGCTGCGTATGCATGAAGATGTCGGCGATGTGCTCGCCCGAAACGAAGAGGCCGGTTGCGCCGATGAGGCCGAGCTTCTTCACACGCTCGGGATATCGCACCGCGATTTCCGCGGCGATCCAGCCGCCTGCGCTCTGACCGATGAGATTGAATTCTTTCAGCCCCATCGCGTCGAAAAATTCGAGGTAGTGAAAGACAGCATCGTCAGGCCCGTAGCCCTCGGAAAGGTCCGCCGTACCGCTGCAGCCGGGATGGGCCGGCGCGATCAGACGCGTCGCGCTCGCGAGCTTGTCGTGAAAGGGAAGAAAATCGCCGGCAACGCCATGCACATCGGCAAAGCCGTGCAGGTAAACGGTCGGCGCGCCTGTTCCTTTTTCGAGATAGGATATGCTGCGGCCGTTGGTCTCGACCATCTTGAGATTTGTCTTTTCGAGAACTGCGCTGGTCACTTGGCTGTCTCCACCTGTCTTGTTGATTCATTGTCGAACATTTCGGAATATTTTTTGCCCGTCGCTTCTTTCAATCGCGGCGCGACTTCGTTCCAGAACAGTCTCTGGCTCTTGCGCGCGCATTCGTCGGGCATGTTGCCCATGTGGAACTGGATCAGCAAATGCCCGACAGGGGCATGCTCCAGCACATCCATGAAGCGCTGATAGACCGTATCGGGCGAGCCCACGATGATCGACTGCGAACGTTGCAGATCGCTCCAGTCCTGGGTGTCGCCGAGCAAGGGCGTCGTCGGATCGGAATTCTTGAGATATTCGCGAAACTCGTTCGGCGGGATGTAGGGAACGCCCGGCCCAAAGGTGAGCTGCCGTCCCACGCGCCGCTGGTGGCCTTTCAGGCAGTTGCGCAGGAAGTACCAGATGCCCTCGCGCGATTCTTCCTGCGCGATCGCATCGGTCTCGCCGACATAGGTCGACATGAGAATGCCCATGCGGCGCGGCAGATAGGTATCGCCATGCGCCTTGAGAACGTCGGCAAAGCGCTGCACGGACTTGCCGGTCTCGCGGCCGTGACTGCGCGAAGAGAGAAAATAGCAGTAGCCGTTCTTCGCAATCTGCGTGAGCGTGTCGCGCGAACGTGCGCCGGGAATCCAGATTTGCGGATGCGGCGACTGAGTGGGCTGCGGCCACGGATTCACATAGCGTAACGGATAATGCTTGCCCTCGAAGGCGAAGGGGCCTTCGCGCGTCCAGGCCTGACGGATGAGTTCGACGGCTTCCCAAAACTGGTCGCGCGACTTCGCGGAGGAGACATCGTAGTTGAACGTCTCCGGCCCCGAGCCCGGCGCAAAGCCCGCGACGATGCGCCCGTCCGACATGTTGTCGAGCATCGCATATTCTTCCGCCACGCGCAGCGGATTGGCATGCAGCGGCAGGAGATTGCCGAGGACGACGATCTTGCCGCGTTTGGTCTTCTGTGTCAGCGCGGCGGCGATAATGTTGGGCGAGGGCATCAGCCCGTAGATGTTCTGGTGGTGCTCGTTGAGCACCATGCCGTCGAAACCCAGTTCATCGGCGTAGGCGAGCTGGTCGATATATTCGTTGAGGAGGCCGCGCGAGCGCTGCTTGTCCCACAGCTTGTTGGGCACGGTCACCCAGCCGCTGTCGTATTTTTCGTCGAAATCCGCCGGCAGATGCGGATAGGACATGAAATGCCAGCAATAGAGCTGGACGGGATCGATCATCGTTTCCTCCGGATTATTTTGAGCATTATTGCAAGCTGGCGTTCCCCCGTAAATGCCCGTCGCGCAAACGGGGAACTTTAGGCGCATCCGGGTGGTTCACTGGCCGAACGGAGTGAATCACATGCCCACACCTCAGGAACTCACAGAATCATTCTGGTCGGCGCTGAAATCGGACATGACGGTGATGCTGGGCCTCGCTGGCGTCGAAAATGCCCATACGCGGCCCATGGCGGCGCAACTGGATGGCGAACACAGTCCGATCTGGTTTTTCACCAGCCGAGACGCCTCCCTCGTCAACAATGTCGCTCAATCGAGCAAGGCGTTTGCCACCTTCGCTTCGAAGGATCACGACCTTTTTGCCTGCTTGCACGGAACGCTGGTCGTCGACAATGACCACGCCATGATCGACAAGCTGTGGAATCGTTACATCGCGGCCTGGTACGAACAGGGCAAGGATGACCCCAAGCTCGTTCTGCTGCGCTTCGATGCGCAGGAGGCCGAGATCTGGCAGGACGCCTCCAGCATGGTCGCCGGCCTCAAGATGCTTCTGGGCGCGGGCGATCCCAAGCAGGATTACAAGGACAGTACAGCGAAAGTCTCGCTGTCCTGATTCCATTCCCGCGCTTGACGGCGGCAGCGCCGTCATGCGTTCTCTCCGTCGCCGCATTGCGGCGGGCAAGAGGACAGGCGGATGGCGCTCAGAGTTGCGGTCCAGATGGACCCTATCGAACGGATCAATATCGCAGGCGATTCAACGTTTGCGCTGCTCCTGGCTGCCCAGGAACGCGGCTACGAGGTCCACTATTATACGCCTGAACGCCTGACGCTTTCCGAAGGAAAGGTGTTCGCGGACACCCAGCCGCTCCAGGTTCGCGACATCGCCGGGGACCATTTTACACTGGGCGCCAAGGCGCGCACAGATCTCGGCGAACTCGACGCGGTGCTGCTGCGGCAGGATCCGCCTTTCGACTCCGGCTATCTCACGACCACGCACCTCCTTGAGATGATTCATCCCCGGACGCTCGTGGTGAACGATCCGACCAGTGTCCGCAATGCGCCGGAGAAGCTCTTTGTGATGCAGTTTCCGCAGTTGATGCCGCCGACACTCATTTCGCGCAGCCGCGAGGAGATCGACGCCTTCCGCAAGGCGCACGGCGACGTCGTGATGAAGCCCCTTTACGGCAATGGCGGCGCAGCGGTATTCAAGGTCGCGCCGAAAGACCCGAATTTTGGCTCGCTGTTCGACCTGTTTTCCGCAACCTTCCGCGAGCCATGGGTCATCCAGCGCTTCCTGCCGAAAGTGACCGAAGGCGACAAGCGCATCATCCTCGTGGATGGCGTCGCGATGGGCGCAGTGAACCGGGTACCTGCTGAAAACGACATCCGCTCCAATATGGTGCGCGGCGGTTCGCCTGCAGTCACCGACCTGACCCCGCGCGAACGCGAAATCTGCGACACGATCGGCCCGGAATTGAAGAAGCGCGGCCTGATTTTCGTCGGGATCGACGTCATCGACGGCAATCTCACGGAAATCAACGTCACATCGCCAACAGGACTGCGCGCCATTCGCAAGCTCGGAGGCCCCGATCTCGCCCACGCGATCTGGGACGCGATTGAGGCGAGGCGCAAGCCGGCCTGACACTGCCGCGTCTGCACGGATCATGCTAGAAGGCGACATGAGCCTCGCCACATCGCAGCCCGCCGCGCCATCCCGCCGCCGCACCGCCCCCAAACGCCCCCTCGAGGCGCATGCCGCCATTCTCGACCGCAAGGCGCTCGACGCACGTCTGAGCCGCGCGGCCAATGATCATGCGAGCGACAAGGCGGCGCTGCGCGCGGCGGCGCTCGAAATATTCAAACAGGCGCTGGAAACAGGGCGCGAGGCCGCGCGGGAGATGCTCGATGCGGACGGGCGCGGCTACGATTGCGCCGCCAACATCAGCTGGCTCGAAGACGAGATCATAGGCGCGCTGCACGGCTTTATTCTCGCGCATATGCCCCCGGCGGGGTCTGCCGGTCCGGCGGATAGAATCGCGATCTGCGCGGTCGGCGGCTATGGCCGCGGCACGCTTGCTCCCGGTTCCGACATCGACCTTCTTTTTCTCATTCATGGCAAGGAAACGCCGTGGATGAAGAGCGTCGTCGAAGCGCTCCTCTATTTTCTCTGGGATTTGCGGCAGAAGGTCGGGCATTCCACACGTTCGGTGGACGAATGTCTGCGTCAGGCGCGCGAGGACATGACGGTCCGCACGGCTCTATTGGAAGCGCGCCTGATCCTCGGCGACGAAAATCTCTTTGAGGATATGTACAAGCGTTTCGACAAGGAAATCGTTGCGAAGACGGCTCGCGAATTCGTCACCGCGAAACTCGCCGAACGCGACGCCCGCATCACCAAAGCCGGGTCTTCGCGCTATCTCGTCGAACCCAATGTCAAGGAAGGCAAGGGCGGGCTACGCGACCTCAACACGCTCTTCTGGATTTCGAAATACGTTTATCGCGTGAAAAGTTCCGACGAACTCGTAACGGCCGGCGTCTTCACGGCGCGCGAGGCGCAGACGTTCCGGCGCTGCGAAGATTTCTTGTGGACCGTGCGTTGCCAGTTGCATTTCGTCACCGGCCGCTCCGAGGAGCGCCTCAGCTTCAACTACCAGCGCGAGATCGCCAAACGACTTGGCTATGCCACCCATGGCGGATTGAGCGAAGTCGAGCGCTTCATGAAGCACTATTTTCTCATTGCGAAGGATGTTGGCGATCTCACCGCTATCGTCTGCGCTGCACTTGAAGAACGCGAGACCAAGTCAAAACCAGTCCTGAATCGCTTCATGGGCAAGCTGCGTCGCAGCAAGCGGACTCTCGAACACAAGGACTTCACGATCGAGAACGACCGCGTGACCATCGCCGCGAACGATGTATTCGATCGCGATCCCGTAAATCTCATTCGCCTTTATTGGCTCGCCAACAAGCACGGTCTGGCTATCCATCCCGATGCGATGCGGCTCGTGACGCTTTCATTGAAACGTATCGACGCCGCGATGCGCAACAGCGCCGAGGCCAATCGGCTGTTCATGGAAATTCTGGTATCGTCCAATATGCCGGAAACCGTGTTGCGCCTGATGAACGAGGCCGGCGTGCTCGGCCGGTTCATTCCCGATTTCGGCCGTATCGTCGCGATGATGCAATTCAATATGTATCACCATTATACGGTGGACGAGCATCTTCTCCGGTGCATCGGGATACTCGCGCAGATCGACGCCGGCACGCTGGCGGAAGAACACCCGCTTTCCAGCGAAATCATGCCGGGCATTTCCAACAGGCGCTCGCTCTATGTTGCAATGCTTCTGCACGACATCGCCAAAGGGCGGCCGGAAGATCATTCGATCGCCGGCGCGGAGGTTGCGCGCAAGCTGTGCCCGCGTCTCGGTCTCACGCCCGCCGAAACGGATACGGTGGCCTGGCTCGTGCTGCATCATCTCGACATGTCGAACACGGCGCAGAGCCGCGATCTCGCCGATCCCGTGACGATCTCGACTTTCGCCAAGACCGTGCAGACACTCGAACGCCTGCGCATGCTGCTCATTCTCACGGTCTGCGATATCCGCGGCGTGGGGCCTGGCGTCTGGAACGGCTGGAAGGGCCAGCTGCTGCGCACCCTCTATTACGAAACCGAGATCGTGCTCAGCGGCGGCCATACGGCTGTCAACCGCAAGCAGCGTGTCACGCATGCACAGGAAGAATTGCGCAAGGCTTTGCCGGGCTGGTCCGATCCCGATTTCGACGCCTACGCCTCGCGCCACTATCCCGCCTATTGGCTCAAGGTCGATCTGGTCCAAAAGATCCGTCATGCGGGCCTGCTGCGCCTCACCGAAGTAGAGGTGCGCTCGCTGGCGACGGAAGTGACGACCGACGCCTTCACTGGCGTCACGCAGATCATTGTCGTCGCGCCCGATCATCCACGCATGTTGTCGATCATCACGGGTGCCTGCGCGGCTGCCGGCGCCAACATCGCCGACGCACAGATTTACACAACGACCGACGGCCTCGCGCTCGACACCATTTCCGTGAACCGCGCCTTCGACCGCGATGAAGACGAACTCAGACGCGGCCAGCGTATCGCAGATACGATCGAAAAGGCTCTGCGCGGCGAAATCCGCCTTGCGGCCGTTGTCGCGGAGAAGGAAAAGCCTTCCCGCGGGCGGGAGAAAACCTTTCCGATTGTTCCGGAAGTCACGCTCGATAACAGCCTGTCGGATCGATACACCGTCATCGAAGTGTCCGGCCTCGACCGGCCCGGCCTCCTTTACGACCTGACTTCCGCGATTTCGAAGCTGAACCTCAATATCGGTTCGGCTCATATCGTGACCTTCGGTGAAAAGGCCGTCGACGCCTTCTATGTGACGGACCTGACCGGCCTCAAGATCACGAGTCCGGCCCGTCAGGGAGCGATTCGCAAGGCCCTGCTGGACGCCTTCGAAATGCAGGCCGAAGGCAACGCGCGCGTTCAGGCCGTTTCCAGCCGCCCCGGCGGCTGATGCGGCTTCGAAGCCCTGCTGCGAACAGAGGTCCAGCTTGATTTTTACCGCCCGGGACATGATATCGGCGGCATCGAGCCGGTTCGGCTCCACCCAAATCCTTGATTTTTGAAGCAGGCTCATGAACGAGAAGACCTATAGCGAAGCCGGTTCCGGCCCCAACGACGCCGAAACGGCGAAAGCTTCCCCGCAATCAGAACCCGTCGATTTCGTCGCGGCGGCCCAGGAAAGGGCCGCCCAGGAGCGCGTCGCTCAGGAACAGCCCGATCCCTTTGCCGTGCTGGAAAAGCTCAACACCGAAAATGCGGAGCTCAAGGACCGGCACCTGCGCACGCTCGCCGAGATGGAGAACCTGCGCCGGCGTACGGAAAAGGAAGTCTCCGACGCGCGCGCCTATGGCGTCACACGTTTTGCGCAGGACATTCTCCCCTTCGCCGACAATCTGCGCCGGGCGGTCGAGAACGTTCCCGCCGAAGCGCGTGCAGCGGACGGCCCGTTGAAGACGCTGGTCGAAGGTCTCGAAGTTACCGAGCGCGATTTCCTGTCCCGACTCGCGCGACATGGCGTGAAAAAGCTCGAGCCCAAGGGACAGAAGTTCGACCCGAACATGCACGAGGCCCTGTTCGAAGTGCCCGATCCCAGCGTCCCCAACGGTACGGTCGTTCAGGTCGTCGAGGACGGCTATTCGATAGGCGAGCGTTGCCTGCGGCCAGCAAAAGTCGGCGTCGCCCGCGGCGGGCCGAAGCCGGAATAGCGTCGCAAATGAAGCGGGCGCTGCTCACGCTGTTTGTCATAGCATTGGCGGGTCCGGTCTGTGCGCAAGAGTGCCCTATCGGGCGGGCAGTTTATGGACCGGTCGGCGCGGCGGGAGAGTTGGTTCCGACAGCTTATGAATTGACGCATGGCGACCGGCAGGAGCTGCGACGGCAATCGAACCTCTCCGTGACGATCCGCAACACGGAGATCAGCCGCGCCTACGACTTCACTTACGCCTTTTCCAATGGCTATGGCCGCACGCATCTCGTCTATGCAGGGCGCAGCGGGGAAACGCGCCGACAAAAGTCGGAACAGGGGACGCCCGGTTCCCCGATCCTGTTCTTCGACGAACAGATAAAAACCGTGCAACCCGTCTACGCGATGAAGGACAAGGCGCCTGCCTATCTTCTCATGCCCGAAATGGGTGTCACCTTCTGGTACGGTGGCGACAGCGATCGTAAATTCGTTCCGCCGGACGGCCTTTGGAAGATCGTATCCTGCAAATGAAAGCTCCCGGGTTGTGATGCACACGCCCTTGCGGCATGCTGAACGCAAAACGGGAGGACATCATGACTGCAGGCATGAGTGCCGCTGACGCTCGCTTTCTGGGAAGCTGGAAGCTTGTCGGCGTCAATCGCGAGGAAGTTGCGACCGGCAGGAAGCTCGACACCGATCTGCAGCAAACCGGCTATATTTCCTACACACCCGATGGCCGCATGATGGTGATGATTGCCCGTCATTTCCCCGACAAAGACGACGAGATAACCGCCTATGCAGGCAATTGGCGTGTTGATGGGGATAGCGTCATCCACGACGTCGAAATGGCGGTGCGCGCGCCGTGGAAAGGCACACGCCAGGTGCGCGGCTATCGTTTCGAAGGCAATCGCCTGACCCTGAGCCCACCGGTTTCGGAAGACTACATCCACGGCTCCGTCACGCGCCGCAGCCTCGAATGGGAAAAGCTGTAACGCCGCTTCATGCGGGCCGCGTTACGCGGCGCATGGTCAGATTGATGCGCCCGCCATCCGGCAGCAAGGTCGATGTCCGCGGATAAATCTTGTCGACGCCGTGAAAGCACAGGCGCGACGCGCCGCCGATGACGAGTACATCGCCCGAGTTCAGGCGGAACGATTTCGTCTTGCCGCTGCGGGATTCGCTGCCTGCGCGAAAGAGGCAGGAGTCGCCGAGCGAAATCGACACGACCGGCGCTTCCAGCGCAGCCTCGTCGCGGTCCTGATGCAGGCCCATGCGTGCGTCGGCATCATAAAAATTGAGGAGACAGGCTTCCGGCGAATGCGCATAGTCGGATGCTTCACGCCATGCCTTCAAGACAAGTTCGGGAATAGCAGGCCAAGCGGCGCTCGTCTCGGGATGAACAGAGTCGTAGCGATAGCCGCGCTCCCGATCGGACACCCACCCGAGCGAACCGAAATTCGTCATGCGAACGGAGAAGGCCTTGCCTGTTCGCGGCATGCGCGGCGTGAACAGCGGCGCGGCCTTCACACCAGCACGCAGCAGCGCGAGCATTTCTTCCTGCTCGGCGCGTGCATAAAAGTCCGGAAAATAAACAAGGCCGGGAGCGAGTTCGATCATCGGTCTATTATGGCGCGGCGCGCGCGAACTTTCATCCGCTTGTTGCCATACACGGCCGCCTCTCCTAGCATTTGGCAAGACATGCCGGATTGGGGAGGTGCAACTCGATGAACGTTCTTGACAAGCCCGCATCGGCGCGCGGCGCGCGCAAGGTTGGTGCAATTTCCCCCCGCGCGATACAAGGCAAGGCGTTCGACGTCGATCTCGCGACGACCAAGCCCGGTACGCCCGGCGGCATCTTCATGCGCCAGTTCTGGCTCGCGGTTCAACGCAGCGAAGATATCGCCAGGGGCGAAGCCAAGCCCATTCGCATCATGAGCGAGGACTTCACGCTTTATCGCGGCGAGGGAGGCCGCGCGCAGGTGATCGATTCGGCTTGCCCGCATCGCTTCGCGCCCATGCACCTCGGCTGGGTGGAGGGCGACGACATCCGCTGCGTCTATCACGGCTGGAAATACGATTGCTCCGGCCAGTGTATCGAGCAGCCGGCGGAGGAAGCAGGCTTCGCGCGCAAGGTGAAGATCGGCGCCTATCCGACGCAGGAATATCTGGGTCTGATCTGGTGCTATTTCGGGGCCGGCAAGCCGCCGCAGTTTCCGCCGTTTCCGCATCGCGAGACGGATGGCGTTATCCAGACGTGGAATGTCGAACACGTGCCCTGCAACTACCTGCAGAGTTTCGAAAACAGCATGGACGAAGTGCATGTCGCCTTCACCCATGCGCCGGGCGGCTCGCACGCCAAACTCTCTGCCGATCTTCCGATCATTTCGACTGAAGAGATGGATTGGGGCATGATGCGCTTTGGCAAGCGCAAGACGGGCCTCGTGCGGCAGACGCTTCACTATGCGCCGAATGTAACGCGGGTAATCGTTCCGCCCGTCGCGGGTATGGAAGGCGTGGGCGGCTGGCCGGAAATCTATTTCAGCTTCACGCCCGTTGACGATGAGAACCATCTCTGGCTGATCACTTCGCATGTCGAACTGAAGTCGAAGAAAGAACGCGACGCCTATGCGCGTCAACGTGCAAAATACGAAAAGGAACTCGCGGGCGCCCGCCCCTCCGTAGATGTCGCCAGGGAATTGATGGCGGGTGTCGGCAGATACGCGGAAACCCGCCATCCCGACCTCGCCATCGTGCAGGATATCGCCGTGCAAGCGGGACAGGGCCGCATCGCCAACCGCACGTGTGAAAGGCTCGGCCGGTCCGATGCCGGCATCATCGGCTGGCGAAAGATTCTTGCGCGCGAGTTGCGGCTCATCGCGGAAGGCAGGAAGCCGAAAAGATGGAAGACGCCACCCGCCGACGTGAAACCGACGCTGGGATTTTGAACGCTTTCCAATCGCAAGCACGAAAGGATGTCATGAACATCGGCTTCCCGCTTTTCGCAAATCTGACCCAGCTCGATCTTGCAGGGCCGTGGGAAGTGCTGACGCGCATTCCCGGAGCCAAATGTCATCTCATTGCCGACCGGATCGAGCCCGTGGCCAGCGCGAATGGCGGCCTCGCCATCATGACGACGCACACGTTCGAAAGCGCCCCGCAACTCGACCTGCTCTGCGTGCCCGGAGGGCCCGGCCACCTCGCTGCAATGACCGACGAACGGCTGCTGAATTTCGTTTCTCATCAAGCCCAGAGCTGCGCCTATGTCACATCCGTTTGCACTGGCGCGATGGTTCTGGCGGCTGCGGGGCTTCTGCGTGGCTACTGCGCAACCACGCACTGGATGTCCTTGGATCGCCTCGCCCAATTCGGCGCAACACCTGTAGAAGAACGCGTCGTCATCGACCGCAATCGAATTACCGGCGGCGGTGTCACCGCCGGCATCGATTTCGGCCTGACGGTCCTTGCGGAGATTGCCGGCGAGAAACTTGCGCGCGAATGCGCGCTGCAACTCGAATATGCGCCAGCGCCGCCCTTCGATGGATCGCCGCGCACAGCGGATCCCACATTGCTCGATGCATCCAGGCAAAAGGCGGCCGGATATTTCGCCCGCATGCGCGAAGCCGACGAGCGCGCGCTTGCGCGGCTCAGATCGCAGCCAAAGACGACTTGAACCCCGCAGCGACCTGCGGCCAGAGCGGCTCCGTGATTGCACGATATTTTTCGTGATCGCTGGCGGGGATATAGCCGATGATGGCGTCCCTGAAGCTGGGTCTCGCCTTGCTGCGCTCGTACCAGTTCGATACGCGCGGGAAATTCTCGCGCCACATGCCCGCGCATTCCAGCATTTCCAGACGGTAGAAGAAGGACAAGAGCCCCGTGTCCGCGAGCGTGAACTGATCGCCCGCGAGCCACAGCTGACGCGACAGCGATTTTTCCATATCGGAAAAATGCCGCGCGAGCCGCGTGAGCGCGTCTGCGACGATGGAAGATTTTAAACCCTCGTCCATCATGCGCCGCCATTTTTCGCGGCGCGCAGGATCGGGCATTTTCGAATAGCGCGCCTCGCGCTCGGCGGGCGATTTCTGCAGAAGGTCGTGGCGGAAGACCATTGTCGCCGTCATCGTGTTGATGGTGTCGTGGATGGAATCTTCCTTCTTCGTCCACAATCGGACACGCGCATGGCCGAGCGCGCCGGCCGGCCGCAAGGGCCAGTCCGTAAAAGCTTCGTCGAGATACTCGCTGATGACAGTCGATTCAATCAGCACATTGCCGTCATGCACCAGCGTCGGCACCACGGCGTTCGGGTTCAGTTTCAGATATTCCGGCTTGAACTGGTCCCCGAGATGCAGGTTGATCATATGGCCTTCGAACGGCAGAGCCTTTTCGGCCAAGACGACGCGCACCTTGGCGGCGCAGACGGCAGTGGGCGCATGATATAAAGTCAGCATTCGTTCCTCCCAATTTGATGGCCACTATACGCGAAACCGCAATCCGAACACCTCGAAAGTTCTTGAAAAATCGATTGCATGCGCAATACCCTTCCCTAATATCCGGCATCCGCCGCAGAGCAACGGGAGGGCACATGGCTGGCAAGGACGTGAAATTTTCCACGCGTAACAATGAAAGCTACGACGGCTATATTTCCGCGCCCGAGGGCTCGGCAAAAGCGCCGGGCATATTGCTGATCACAGCGATTTTCGGCACCGACGATGAAATGCGCGAAGCCGCAGACGCCTATGCAAAAGATGGTTTTCTCGTTTATGTGCCCGACGTTTTCTGGCGCACCATTCCCGGCCCGACGGCAGACTTCCTCACCGCCTTCAAGCGTTACGAAAGTTTCGACCGCGATCAGGGTCTCAAGGACATGGAGGATCTGCTGGAAGCCATGCGGGCCGATCCGCGCTGCAACGGCAAGGTCGCGATGCTCGGCTTCTGCTTCGGCGGCCTCTACGCCTATCTCGGCGCGGCGCGTCTCGGCGCCGATGCAGCAGGGTCATATCATGGCACCATGATCGGCGATTATCTCGGCGAAGTCGACAAGGTCAAAGTGCCGGTCAGTTTTCATTACGGCAAGGACGATCCGATCGTACCGCTCGCCGAGGTCGCCGCCGTGCAGAAGGCTTTCGCCGGACGCGCGAATGCGGAAGTTACGCTGCATGAAGGCGCAACACACAACTTCTCCATGGCGAAAAAGGACGGCTATCATCCCGAAGTCGCGAAGAAGTCGCGCGACGCCGTGCTGAAAGCATTCCGCGCTATGTGACGGATTGCGGCCGGTTGCGACGGGCCGCTTTCACTCCGTTAAGCCGGAACGGCTTCGAGTTCGGGATAATTCTTCGCAAACAGCTCGGCCGAATCCTTGCGCAGGCGCGGCGCGACTTCCGTCGCGAACAGGCGCATGGAGTTGCGTGCGATCGCGTCCGGCATGTTGCCCATGTGAAACTGGATGAGCAGCGTGCCGGCCTGAGCCTGCTCGATGATGCCCATGATCTGCTTATAGACCGTGTCGGGCGATCCCACGATGATGGACTGCGTCTTGAGCAGTTCCGGCCAATCCTTGACGTCGCCAAGCATCGCGCCGCCGGGCTTGCTGTGTTCGAGTATCTGGCGGAACCCGCGCGGGTCCATGTTCGGAATGCCGGCGCCCATTGTCATCGAACGTCCCTTCTCGCTGCGCAGATGACCCTTCAGGCAATACTTCAGAAAATACCACACGCCCTCGTGGGATTCAGCCTGCGCCTTCTCGTCGGTTTCGCCGACATGCACGCTCATCAGCATGCCCATCTTGAAGGGATCGTACTTTGATCCGTGCTGGCGCAGCACGGAGTCGAAGGTCGTGCGCACTTTGGCGACTTCTCCGCCAGTCACGCGCGAAGAAAGGAAGTACGAGAAGCCGCGCTTTGCGACCTGCTGCATCGTGTCGGGCGAACGCGCGCCCGGCACCCAGATCGGCGGATGTGGACGCTGCGTCGGCTGCGGCCATGGGTTCACATAACGCAGAGGATAATGCTTGCCCTCGAAGGCGAAGGGGCCCTTGCGCGTCCAGGCCTGCTGGATGAGATCGACAGCTTCCCAGAACTGCTCGCGCTGAAACGCTGCAGGCGTATTGTAATTGAAGGTTTCCTGTCCGCCTCCCGGCGCAAGACCGGCAACCACGCGCCCGCCGGACATGTTGTCGAGCATCGCATATTCTTCGGCGACACGCAGCGGATTGCCATGCAGCGGCAGGAGATTGCCGAGCACGACGATCTTGCCATGCTTCGTCTTCTGCGTCAGCGCCGCGGCGAGAAGATTTGGAGAAGGCATAAGCCCGTAGATGTTCTGATGATGCTCGTTCAGCACCATGCCGTCGAAGCCGATCGTGTCGGCATAGGCGAGTTGGTCGATATATTCGTTGAGAAGTCCGTTGGACTGTTCGCGATCGTAGAGTTCGTTGGGAACGGTGATCCATGCCGTATCGTATTTCTCGTCGAAATCCTTGGGCAGATAAGGATAGGACATGAAATGCCAGGCGTAGAGTTGTACGGGTTTTGTCATATTGTTTCCTTTGTTTCTTCTGTGTCATCCCGGACGCGCACCGCGCGATCCGGGATCGTGTTGTTATCGCTCGCCCGACGCGATCCCCGGATAAAACGGTCCGCACTTTTCCGGGATGACAATACTGTGGTCAGCCATGCTTTAACGCGCCCGCAGGCACGAGATTGTTGCGCTTCAAGAAAGCGATCATGGCCGAATCGAATCCTGTGGGGTCTTCGATGCAGCAGGCATGGCCCGTATTCTTCAGAACGAAATGCTCGGCGCCGGGGATCAGCGACGCGCTGTATTTTCCCGCTTCGAGCGACACGTCGTATTCGCCATTGATGATGAGCGTCGGCACTTTCATGCCGGCAAGCCGCTCCGTCATGTCGTAGCTGCCGCGCGCACGAAAAATCTGGCCGATGCATTTCGCCGAGAGATTTCGCGAATTCTCTACAAAGAGATTCAGCAGCCACGAGCCCAGTTTCGTGTCGGCAAAACCGGGCGCCACATAGCCGCGCATGAGGCTCATCAGATATTCGCCGAGATCGCGATTTTGAAAGCCTGCAACAATCGCTTCGGCATCGCGCGGACCCGAACTCGATCCCCCGACGAGGACGACGGCCTGCGCGAGTTGCGGATGCTCGAGGCCGATCAACATGGAAATACCGGAGCCGACGCTGCAGCCGCAGAAGATGGCTTTCTCGATGCCTTCATCCTTGCAGATGCCGAGAACGTCGTCCGTCATATCGCGCAGGGTAAAGGCTGTTTCCGGTTTGTCGGAGAGGCCATAGCCGCGCAGATCGACGGAGATGACGCGATAGAAGGGCGAGAAGCGCGCCACCTGATACATCCACAGCCGGCGGTCGAAGGGATTGGCATGGACGAAGATCAGGGCGGGGCCTTGGCCATGAACCTCGTAGTGAATCTTCAATCCGTTGCGTGTGCTGAATGGCATTTTTATCGCCTCACTCGGCCGCAACGCGGGATGTCTTATTGCCCGCATTGACCAGCGGCATGACCTCCTTCGCCAGGCGGCGGAGCGACTCCGATTCCCATTCTTCGTTCGGTCCGCTCCAATCCGCGCCCGTTACAAGAAAGGTTCCGACGGGGCCGCATTGTTCGCGCAAGGCCAGCAGCTTTTGCGCCACGGTTTGCGGCGATCCAAAGATCACGCGCTCCTCGATGATGCCGTTTACGGTGATCTCGTCGTCGCGCATATCCGGGCGCGACTTCAACGAATCGAGCTTGCCTATGTTTTTGAACACCGTGCGCATGTAGCCGAGGTAATGCTGGTAGGCGCTACGCGGATCCATGATGCGCTTGCGTGCTTCCTCGTCCGTTCCTGCGACGAAGATGTTGCGCGAGAGCCGCCACTTGCGTCCGTCGGGCTCGTGCCCGCCTTCTTCGCAGCCGCGCAGATATTCCGTCCATTGCGTCGCGACGAGTTTTGGCGGCAGCAGCGAGCTAGTGACGAAACTCCAGCCGCGCTGTCCGGCGAGCCGGACCGTCGCCGAATTCGGACTGGCGGACGGAAGGCAGATTTCCGGATGCGGCTGCTGGAAGGGCTTGGGCATTTCGCCGAGGCCAAGCTCCTCGCTGATCGATTTCTGGATACGCGTCGTCCAGAATTCGCCCTCGATGTCGTAGGGCGGCTTGCTCGACCAAATCTTCAGGATCGTATCGAGCGACTCGACCAGCATGCGCTGGCGGCGCGCCGCATCGCCAACCTGAAACAATTCGTAGTCGGACCCGAGGCTTCCGGTGCCCGCGCCAAAAATCAGCCGGCCGCGACTCAAATGGTCGAACTGGGCGATCTCGCCCGCGATGACGGCCGGGTGCCGGTTCGGCAGGTTGATGACGCCAGTCGCGAACCGGATGTTTTTGGTCTGCGGAATCAGGTTCGCCATGAACATCAGCGGCGACGGATAGGGCTCGCTGATCGCCGAGAAGTGCTCGCCGAGCCAAAGCTCATCATAGCCCAACTCCTCCAGAAGTAGGCACTTGCGCGTATCCTGATCGATGTGGACGTGCATTGGCGGCCCCGGCGGATGCAGGGGCATCATGAAAAGGCCAAGGCGCATTGCATTTCCTCCGCGGTCTTTTTTGCGACCTTAACCCGCCCGCCGCCATGCGCAAGGCACAGGGCCAAATTCCCGGCATGCGGAAATCAGGGTTCAGTCATGCATGTCAGGTACTTTTGCTGCATCTGCGAAAGGATTATATTGCATTGCACAATCGGCCGTGGCCATCCGCCCTCCGGCCTGAACAGGATAGCCGATAATGCGCACCACCTCTTACGAAAACACCCTCGCTTTCGTTCACGCGCTGAACAGGAAGCCCCGCCGGACCAGTCTGTTACAAAGGGTTGTCTGGTTTTTCGACACGATGTCCGAAGGCGTTCACAGCGCCGCTGCCTATGACGAGCTGGTTCGCAAGGGCATGCGGCCGGAGCAGGCGGTACGCCGGGTCTTCGAGACGATGAAGCGCTAAACTGCTGGCTGAGCCTGGAGTTCGCCTGATCGTGGTGAACTTCTCATATTCGACCGCGCGCCTGAGCGAGCAGCGTTTCGGTGGCTATCCGGCTTGCTGCGTCCACGCAGTCTGTCGGGAAAGAGGCGGATTTCCGAAATCAGGCGCCGATCTGCGGCGCCCGCTTTCGCGCCAAACTATCCTCGGTCATTGAGCAGGATCGTTTCTGCGGATCAGGCGTTTGATTGCGACTGCTTTTCCCGAACCGGATTTGAAATATGTTTCAAGCTCTCTGGCATGTTGTTCCGTTGGAACGGCGACATAAGATTTCAGTATGACCGGTAAATATGCCTTCGTTGAGAGAACGTGACCCGACTGATGCGAGGATAAACGCCGCCTTAAATTGTTGGTCGAACCGACGTAAATATCGCCGTTGCTCAATTGAAGAAAATAAACATACCACATTGGCTCTAGGGTCTCCCTGCGCGGCCTCGCCGCTTCGGGAGATCACCCTACGCCATTGGAATTCCTTGGCCAGCCACCCGAAGCCAAAGGCGTAGGGTGGCGGAGAGGGAGGGATTTGAACCCCCGGTACCCTTGCGGGTACTCCGCATTTCGAGTGCGGTGCGATCGACCACTCTGCCACCTCTCCGCGGCGGGTTGCGGCGCTTAGCCGTACCCATTGGTCGTGAGCGCGCCAGATATCACGGGGCGAGGCAGCGGCACAAGTTTTTTGCGCTGCAAACTCCCGTTCGGCCGAAACACCTCGCCTGTGTTGACCCGGGGGGGCCGATCCTATAGTTCCGCCGCTTGCGCCGGGGGCTCCCGTGCGCGCCCCTGTGGCGGAATTGGTAGACGCGCTCGACTCAAAATCGAGTTCCGCAAGGAGTGCTGGTTCGATCCCGGCCAGGGGCACCA
>CAINED010000062.1 GCA_903847605.1 uncultured Hyphomicrobiales bacterium
GGGAACGCGGCGGCAGGCGGCGGCGCGGCGCCGGACGGCGCGCGGGCGCGGCCGGCAAGCCGGCTACCGCGGCGCCACGAAAGCGCGCGGGGACGAAAGCTGCGAGGGCCCCCGTCAACGATTCAAGGAGGCGTCGTCCACCATCCATCGAACAAGCTCACCGAACGAATAACCGGCATATGCCGCGAGTTCGGGCACCAGCGACGTCTCCGTCATGCCCGGTTGAGTGTTGACTTCCAGGACTGCGATCTCGCCGGTCCCCCCCGGCAGATCGTCGTAACGAAAGTCTGAACGGCTCACGCCGCGGCATCCGAGTGCTTTATGCGCCCTTAACGCCAACTGTTGAATCTCTAGGTAAATATTTTCTTTAATTTCGGCCGGGAGGATGTGGATTGATCCGCCTTTTGAATATTTTGCGTTGAAATCGTACCAGCCGCCGTCGGCGGCGCGGATATCGATCACACCCAGCGCCTTGTCGCCCATCACGGCGCAGGTGAGTTCCCGGCCCGCAATGAATTTCTCCGCCAGCAGTTCCTCGCCATAGGCCCAGTCTTCGCGGGTGAGTTCCTGCGGCGGATGCCCCTGCCCCTCGCGCACGATGAAGACGCCGTAAGAGGAACCCTCGGCGATCGGCTTGAGAACATAGGGTGGGGTGAAGACATGCGCTTTGGCCGCCTCATGCCGGCTGACGACCTTGCCCGCCGGCACCGGCACGCCCGCCGAGGCCATCACGATCTTCGCCATCTGCTTGTTCATGGCGAGCGCGGAGGCGAGCACGCCCGAGTGCGTATAGGGAATGCGCAGGATTTCGAGGACGCCCTGAATCGAGCCGTCTTCGCCTGCCGGCCCGTGCAGCGCGTTGAAGGCGGCGTCGGGCTTCAGCTTCGCCAGAACGTCGGCGATGTCGCGCTGGACGTCGACGCGGCTCACGCGAAAGCCCTCGCCCTCCAGCGCCTTCGCGCAGGCATTGCCGGAGCGCAGCGATATTTCGCGCTCCGAGGACCAGCCGCCCATCAGGACGGCGACATGTTTGGACATCAGGCGAACTCTCTTTCGTCGTCCGAAGTGATTCGTCCGACGTTAGCCCGCCAAAAGGTAAAAACTTGTTAACCATGGGGGCGGCCGGACGCCGCCCCGTACGCATCTCTCCAAGACGTCAGTTCGCCAGATATTTGCGGAACTCGTTGTTGAGCTTCGCCTCCGCGGCCAGAAGCTTCGTGTCGCGCTCGGCGAGCCAGGTGCGATCCGATTCGAGCGCCTTCTGCGCCGCTGCGATCATGCGCCGGACTTCCGCAGGCTGCGGGCCGCCGATACCGACGCGCGTGCGCACCATGTCTTCCGGCGACAGGGTCGTCCGAAATGTTTTTTCGTCGAGCGGCAATTTCGTATCCGCCTGCTTGTACTTTTGCGCGCTGCCGACATAGATCCGCACCGCATCGGCATAGGGGAAAGCCTTTGGCAGAAGATTATTCGCCCTTGCGTGATCGACGATGGCGCTGGCGAAACTGTGACCCACGCGAAACGGCACGCCATGCAACCGCTGCAGGGTTTCGGCGAGTTCCATCGACGTCGTCCAGTCGTTTTCGAGTTCCTCCAGCCCGCGCGGTCCGTGGATTCGTAGCGCCTTCAACACGCCTTCGAAACTCTGCAGCATTTCGACGCCGCGAACGAAGGTCCGCGCATCGGCGTAGGTCGCCTTGTAGTCTGTCATGCCCGGCGTGATGTTGTGCAGGCGCAGCAGGATCGTCTGCAGGCTTGCAGCGACGTCGGAAGCCTTGGCGCGCGCCGTCATGATGACGCCGGGATTGCGCTTCTGCGGCATGGAGCTGGACGTGTATGTCGAGCCTTCTTCCAGCAGAAGCCACGGCCGGGTCTGATGATATTGCACGTGAATATCCTGCAGCAGACTGCCGATGCGCAAAGCCACGGAGCCTGCAATACCGGCAGCTTCCAGCGGCACATCCATCGAGATGATCTGTCCGGAATCGTAGGAATTGACCACGAGGCCATCGAAGCCCAGCAGATCCGCCAGTCTCTCGCGATTCAGCGGCCAGCTTGAATTGGCGAGAACTGCAGTGCCCATGGGGCTGAGATTGAGGCGCGGGTAGAGATCGCGCAACCGCTGCGCATCGCGCGCAAAGGAATCCGCATAAGCCATGAGATAGTGGCCATAACTGACCGGCTGCGCCTGCACGCCATTCGTATAGGCCGGGACGAAGGTTTCGGCATGCTTGCCCGCGATGTCGAGAATCAACGCACGTGTCTTCATGAGCGCATCGCCGAAATCGAGAACTTCGCGCCGCAACTGCATCGTACGGATGGCCGCATACATATCCTGACGGCTGCGCCCGGTGTGAACGAGCGTTGCTTCGGGGCCGGACTTTTCGGAAATGATGCGTTCGAGTTGCAAGACGTCACTTGGCCGTTTGCCGCCGGGCTGCGTCGCCTGCACGATGGCGAAGTTCACACCCTCCGCGATCGGCCGCACGAGTTGAGGCGGGATGATTTTTTCTTCGATCAGCATGATCGTCGAAGCCATGTTGATGCGGTTCATCCAGTAGAACTGGTCCTGCGCCTTCGCGAGTCCGCTCGTCGCATCGCGCACGATCACGCCGCGAATCTTGTCCGCCTCCGCCTGACATTCCTGCGTGGTCTTGCAGGCCGTCTCGCGAATATCGTCGGCCAGAGCCGGCGCAATAAGGCTTGTGGCCATGGCGCTCGCCAGCAGAGTTCTCTTCAACATATCCTCTCCCCTCTCTTGGAACCGAATAACAGCGGTGACGCATCGGGCATGCGCGCCTTGAACTATCGCCCGGCCAGCGCCCGCGCTTTCTGCACGATCTCCGGCGGCGACGCATAAAGTCTTTGCAGCATGGCCTGAATTTCCACGCCTGGAACGGGATCGACGTCGATCCCGAGGCGCATGGCCTCCTCTTTCGCGGCTTCCGTCGTGAACACGTCGAGATAGGCCTTGCGCAGCAGCGCGATTCGATCAGCGGGCGCCTCGCCCGGCGCAAAGACCGGCCACGCCATGGATTGACCCGCGAGCAGCAATTCGAGGATCAGCTTCTGCTCGTCGTTGCGCACATAGTCCATGACCAGCGGAACATCGGGCAAGTCCGGCGTCTTCTTCGGCGCGAGTTGCAGCAGAATGCGCAGCTCACCCTTTTTGAGATGGTCCATCGCCTCTGTCTTGAAGCTCGCCCACGACCAAGAGCCGCGCCCCTGCACTTCTCCGCGCATGACCGCCATCGCCATTTCCTTGCCGGAGCGATAGCCGGTGACGATCTTGAATTTCGTGCCGAGCAGATTGTTGAGCATGTTGGGATAGGTGACGCCATCGGTGCCGGGCGAGGGGCCCGCGACGATGATTTCTTTTTTCATCGCCTCTTCGATGGTGGCGACGCCCGCGTCGGCGCGTACGGCAAGCACCGAAACTTCGCGGCTCGACGAACCGATCCATTGCAGTTTCAGCGGATCGTATTTGACGCCCGCGCCGCCGAACAGCGGCTCGAGCCCCATGCCGCGCGCGACCAGGGCCATGACGGTTCCATCTTTCGCCGCAATATTGGCGACGTGATTGGTCGCGCCGAGCGCGCCGCCGCCGGGCATGTTCTGGACGATGATCTGCGGATTGCCCGCGATGTGTTTTGGCATGTGGCGCGCGATGAAGCGCGCATTGACATCGTAACCGCTGCCGGCGGCATAGCCGACGATCATGGTGATCGTCCTGCCGGCGTAAAAATCCTGCGCGCTTGCAGGCGCAATGGCGAACAAGCCAAACGTGAAAATCAGCGCAGGCCGTAATGGAGCCATCGTCGCCTCCCGCAATCGCAACAGCATTGATGCCATCTTGCGCGGGAGGAACGGCGAATTCAAGCTAACGCATCAACCCCGCCTTGCGCAGCGCGTCCTCGATAATGCGCCTGACGCCTGTTGCAGAAGCGCTCGCTGTGCCGGGAGCCATGGGCTCGCCCGGGGAAAGCGGGTCCCGCAAAATGATTTCTCCGTTCAAGACCTTGGGACGGTCGACAGGTTCGGGCCGGGGATAGCTCTTTTGTTCCGATGCCGACACAGGGGCGATACCCCAGAATTGCGCGATATGGAGCGTCGAATTGATCCCCACGTTCAGCATGTACGGGCCTGCGTTCCCGATGCCGCTGGCCGGAGCCAGGGGCGTGCCGTGCGCCATTCCCGGCACCAGATGCATCTCGATCCGTTCATCGCCATCGCTGGACAGATAGACGTCCCGCGTCACGCCGTTGCCGAGGTCGCGCCGTTCCGGCAACACATTCAGGTCATGCGCCTCCCGCCACTGATCCACGATGGCGTTCGCATTCGAAGGAACCACCGTTCGATCGGCATCGCCATGCCAAATCGACAATTTCGGCCAGCGCCCGGTTTCATTCGAAGCGGATCGCAGCAGGGCCTGAAGCTGCTCCGGCGAAGGGATGCCGTGACCACGCATCCGGTCGAAAGCTTCGGGCACCGTCGTAGCGCAGCCATACGGCAGTCCAGCGATGATGGCGCCGCCGGCGAATAATTCTGGATAAGCGGCAAGCAGTGCAGTCGTCATCGCGCCGCCCGCGGACAGGCCAGTCACGAATATGCGCTGCCGGTCGCAGTTCATCGAACTGCAAGCGAATTCCACCATCTGCCGGATGGAAAGCGTCTCGCCACCGTTGCGATGGATATCGTCGCGAACGAACCAGTTGAAACACAGGTTCGGATTGTTCTGGCGCTTCTGCTCAGGAAAAAGCAGCGCAAATCCAAACCGGTCTGCAAGCTGGGACCATCCCGATCCATAATCGTAACCCGCAGCGGTCTGCGTACAGCCATGCAATACAACGACGAGCGGGGAATTAGCGGGAAGGTTGGCGGGGACGTAGGTCTTCAGGATGAGGTTGCCGGGATTGGAGCCAAACCCCGTGACTTCTTTCAGCCGCGCAGGTACATGCGCGTCCGCAGCCACGTCTGCCGCGCTCGACATCTTCCGGTAAACCGAGAGCCGGGCAATCGTATCGGACAAGCTTCGCATTCGAACACCTTGGGCTGACGGAAATATGCTGCACTGCAACAAATGGGTGCTGCCTCCGTATTTTCAATGAGTTGCCGCGGAAGATTTTTCGCGCGACACCCGCGGTTCAAGGTCAGATTGCGGATGTCTCATCATAGACGAACAGGAATCGTTCGGCGTTTCCACCCGTCGAACGGGTGGACAGGAAGTCCATTACACCTGCATCCTTGATGGGAGCGAGTTGCAAGTGAATCTCGAACTCGTCTTTTAACGCGTTTGTCTTCAAGTCGCGCAGCAGATACGCCCAATCATTCACATCCCAGTCCGCAAATTCCGCGTCGCCGCTTTCGCTGACACGGTGCGCCCGGTGGAATTTGCCCATCCAGCACGTCACCCTGTCGAAACGTCGGGGAAGGTCGAGGGGTTTTTGCGCCTCGATGGCCTGTGCGATTGTCGCAACGCCGAAGAGATCGCAGAGGTCGTGATATAGGTGCCTGTCGAGACCTGGAACCGTCGGTTCGAGAGGAACATCGAGCCCCAGACATCGATGCCCGAAATAATCGCAGACCAGCGCGAAATGGCCCGGCCCGGCGCCGAGGTCGAGGATGTCGAGCGGCGGGGACTTATGCAGGCCGAGACGAACGGCGTGCTGGAATTTGCTGACCGCAAAAGCGGTGAAATTCAGATATTTTTCGGCCGGAGAATTCGTTCCCCATGCAGCCCATTCCTTCATGGAGGCGACAAGATAGGCAATGGCCTCCCGATTGAGATGTCGCTTCTGCACGTGCGCATAGTCGGCATCGGAGATTTTTTCCTTCACGCGGGCAAAGAAGGCCGAGAGCGCAGGCGAAGGCCTGCGCAGCTCCGCCTCGTAACGATCGAGCTGCCCGGACAGAGGCAGGAACATGCCGGGGCCGAGCGTGCGCAATGTCGAACCGAAATCGGCAAGACCGAACAGACTGTTCCAGTCGAGTTCGATAAAGGGATCGAATTCAGGAATGTCCTGTGCCGTCATTCAGCGCGATATGTCCTAGAACTGCGTGGTTTCGTCGAAAACGAACAGGTAACGATCAGGATTTCCAGCTTGCGACAGGCTCTTAAGATAAGCGAGCGAATGGGCGTTCGTCATGGGCGTGATCTGGAAGTGCAATTCAAACTTTTCTTTCATCACGTTCTCTTTCAGGTCGCTCAGAAAGAACCGCCAGTCGTCGGCGCTCCAATCAGTCAGTTTCCCCACAGGGCCAGACTCGAAGTCGTATTCGCAGTGAAAATTTCCCATCCAACATGTCACACGATCGAACCTGTGAGGAAGTTCGAGCCGAACACCGCGCCTCACCTTCTGCGTCATTGTCTCGACACCGAATATCTCGCAGAGATCGTGATAGAGATGCCGGTCTAACCCCGGAACATAAGGATCGAGTTCCTTATCTAGTGCAAGGCAACGATGGCCGAAGTAATCGCATACGAAAGCAAAATGTCCTGGCCCCGCGCCGATATCGAGGATGTCGAGCGCGGAGGATTCATGCAGTCCGAGACGTATAGCGTGCTGGAACTTGCTGACCGCGAAGGCCGGAAAGTTCAGATATTTTTCCCACGGCGAATTGATGCCCAGAGTCGCTGCGGTCTTGAGCATCTCAACGAGCGCGTCGATGGCTTGGCGGTTGAGATGCCGTCTTTGAATGTTCGCATAGGCTTCGTCAGATATTTTCGCGGTGGCAAACTGCAGAAACTTCGACAAGGCCGGTGCCGGGCGCTTCAACTCCGCCTCATATTGCGCGATCTGCCGCGACAACGGCAGGAACATGCCCGGCCCCACCTTGTTCAAAGTGGAGTCGACCCGTGCCAGCCCGAGCAGGTCCATCCAGTTGACATCGAGAAAAGGATCAAAATCCGGCAAGTCCTTCATGGGGTTCCAATTCAACTGGGGGAAAGCAAACGTCACCTTCGCATAGGGATATTGCGATGTCATTCAGCCGCGATGCACCGGATCGATCCACAGCACCGTCTCCGGCTTCTCGACCGGCTCGATATCGAGATTGACGGCGATCGCCTGTCCGTCAGATCGCACGAGCACGCATTCCAGCGTTTCGTCCTTCGAGGCGTTGATCTCCTGATGCGGCACATAAGGCGGCACGAAAATAAAGTCGCCGGGACCGGCCTCGGCCGTGAATTCGAGCTGCTCTCCCCAGCGCATGCGCGCCTTGCCCTTCACGACATAGATGACGCTTTCCAGGTGTCCGTGATGATGCGCGCCAGTTTTGGCATCGGGATGAATGTGCACGGTGCCGGCCCAGAGTTTCTGCGCGCCTGCGCGGGCGAAATCGATAGCCGCGGCGCGGTTCATGCCCGGCGTCTGCGGCGTATTGGTGTCGAGCTGGTCGCCCCTGACGACGCGGATGCCGTCATGTTTCCACTTGGACGTATGTTCGCCGGACATGAGCCCCTCGCTGCTACAGATCAGGATGTGAGAGTAACGCCGATCCGCTTGATCTCCCAGCGTAATTCGACACCCGAATTTTCCTTCACGCGCCGCCGCACTTCCTCGCCGAGATTTTCGATATCGGCCGCGCTCGCCTTGCCGCGATTGATGAGGAAATTGCAATGCATCTCGCTCACCTGCGCATCGCCGATGACGAGACCGCGGCAGCCGGCAGCGTCGATGACTTTCCACGCGCTCTGCGGCTTCGGGTTGGCGAAGGTCGAGCCGCCCGTGCGTTCGCGGATCGGCTGGGATTCCTCGCGCTTGCGCGTGATCTCATCCATGCGTGCGAGGATGTTTTCTTTCGTATCCGGGTTTCCCTGAAACAGCGCGCTGGTGAAGATCACGTCCTCGGGCGCTTCGCTGTGACGATAGGAAAAGCCCATGTCGGCATGGCTGAACGTGCGGATGTTTCCCGCGCGATCCACACCGCGAACTTCGATGAGCACGTCCGTCGTCTCGCCGCCGTGAGCGCCGGCGTTCATGCGCAGCGCGCCGCCGAGCGAACCGGGGATGCCGCAATAGAATTCGAGACCCGCGATGCCCTGTTCCGCCAGCGCGCGCGCGAACTTCTGGTCCGGCACGGCGGTTCCGGCGCGCACGCGAAAACCGTCGAGAAATTCGATCTCGCCGAAAGCGCGCCCGCCGAGCCGGATCGTCACGCCGGGTATGCCGCCATCGCGCACGATGACGTTCGAGCCGAGACCAATGACGGTGACGGGAATTTCCTGCGGAAGGCTCTTGAGAAAATAGGCAAGGTCGGCTTCGTCGGCAGGCGAATAAAGAACCTGCGCGGGCCCGCCGACACGAAACCACGTGAACGGCGCGAGCGGCTGGTTCGCCGCAAGACGGCCGCGCAATTCCGGCATCGACGCCGAAATATCAGCGGTGAGGTCAGGGAAATTCATGACTTCAGCGCCGCGAGTTCCGCCGGCAGGCTCGCCGCCCATTGCGTGATGTTGCCGGCGCCGAGACAGACGATGTAATCGCCCTCGCGCGCGATTTCCGATACCGTCTTGGCGAGCGCCGATGGCGCTTCGAGGCCTATGACGCGGCGATGACCGTGCGCTTTGATGGCGGCGACGAGATGATCCCTGTCGAACCCTTCGATGGGTTGCTCGCCGGCGGCATAGACATCCGCGACGATGACGAAATCCGCATCGTTGAAACAGGTCGAGAATTCGTTGAACAAAGATTGCAGACGCGTATAGCGATGCGGTTGAACGATCGCGATCACCTTCGCCTTCGTCGAGGCGCGTGCAGCGCGCAACACCGCCGCGATTTCCACGGGATGATGGCCGTAATCATCGAAGATGATCGCGCCGTTCCACTCGCCTGTCTTCGTGAAGCGCCGTTTGACACCGCCGAAGCTCGCCAGCGCCTTGCGGATTTTCTCGGCGTCGACCCCCAGTTCATGCGCCACGGCAATCGCCGCCGTCGCATTCAGCGCGTTGTGATGGCCGGGCATCGGCAATTCGAGATTCTGGATGAAAGTCGCGTTCGAAGAAATGCGGTCGCGCACCAGCACGTTGAAGCGCGAGCGCCCGCCTTCGAGATCGACATCCATCAGCCGCACATCGGCCTGCGGATTTTCTCCGTAAGTGATGACGCGCCGGTCCTCGATACGCCCGACAAGCTCCTGCACGACAGGATGATCCGTACACATCACGGCGAAGCCGTAAAACGGCAGGTTTTCGACAAGCGCGCGGAAGGCGTCCTTGATGGCGTCGAATGTCTTGAAGTGATCGAGATGTTCGGGATCGATATTGGTGACGACGGCGATGTCCGCCGGCAGTTTCAGGAATGTCCCGTCGCTCTCGTCGGCCTCAACCACCATCCATTCGCCATCGCCGAGCCGCGCATTGGTGCCATAGGCGTTGATGATGCCGCCATTGATCACGGTCGGATCGAGGTTCGCGCCATCCAGCAACGTCGCGACGAGCGATGTCGTCGTCGTTTTGCCATGCGTGCCGGCGATGGCGACGGAGCGCTTGAGGCGCATCAATTCGGCGAGCATTTCGGCGCGGCGCACCACGGGGATGCGCTTCTCGCGCGCGGCAACGAGCTCGGGATTGTCGCGGCGGATCGCCGTCGAAACGACGATGACTTCCGCCTCGCCGAGGTTCTTCGCATCGTGGCCGACAAAGACTTTCGCGCCGCGTTCGCGCAGCCGTATGACGTTTGCGTTCTCGCTCGCGTCCGAGCCCTGCACGCGATAGCCCTGGTTGATGAGCACTTCGGCAATGCCGGACATGCCGATGCCGCCAATCCCGACGAAATGGATGGGGCCGAGTTCGCGCGGCAATTTCATGGAGAGGACAACTCCGCGGATGCAATCCGCCGCGACATGCGGCCGGGACGGGGCTAGATCAGCGGGCAATCAAATGGAACATTTGATCGCCCAAAAGCTGATCGATTCAAATATTTAGAGCATCGGTTTAGCGAAAAACCGGGACCACTTTTTCGCCCGATGCTCTATATCCCCGCGGTCTCGCAGACGAGATCGGCCAGCCGAGCGGCGGCATCGGGAATTCCAGCGCTTTTTGCGGCTTCCGCCCGCGCCGTCAACCCCTCCATGCGCCCGAGCGTCCGGGTCAGCGCGGCCGCCAGCCATTCGACAGTGAAATCGGTTTGCCTGACGACTTCCACCGCCCCGGTCCGCGCGAGATGCGCGGCATTGGCCGCCTGATCCTGGTCAAGCGCGTGCGGGAACGGCACAAGAATGGCCGGCCGCCCGATCACCGCCAGTTCCGAAACGGTCGAGGCGCCGGCGCGCGCAATCACCACGTGCGCCCAGGCGATGCGCTGCGGCAGGTCTGCAAAGAACGGCGCGACGTCAGCCGCCAGTCCAAGCTCCGCATAGGCCGCCTTGACGCGCGCCTCGTCTTCCCCGCGCGCCTGCTGCACGATATCGAGCCGCGCACGCATCTCCGGCGCCATCGCCATGATGGCCTCGGGCACGATGTCCGACATTACGCGCGCGCCCTGCGAGCCGCCCGTCACGAGAATGCGCAGTCGCCCGGACGCCGTTTCGGGATAGGCCGCTTTCGCAGCCTCGATGACGGCGGGGCGCACGGGGTTGCCGGTGTGAACGATTTTCGCGGCTATGCCAGCGTCGGCACTATGCATGTCCGGGAAGCCGGTCGCGATCCGCGACACGCGCCCGGCAAGGAAACGATTGGCGCGGCCCATCACGGCGTTTTGCTCGTGCAGGATCGTCGGAACCTTCAGCATGGTCGCAGCCATGACAGGCGGTACGGTTGGATAACCGCCAAAACCGACAACACAGAGCGGATTGGCGCGCTTGATCACGCCACGCGCCGTCAGCGTGCCACGTCCGAGTTGCAAGGCAGCCAGAACTTTCGAAACGAGACCGCCGCCCGTCGGCGTCGCCGCGGGTATGGTGTGGATCGCGCGCGCCGGAAACGATCCTGCAAATTTATTCGCGCGTTCGTCAGTCGCGAGTTCCACGGCGATGCCGCGCCGCTGCAATTCTTCGCTCAGCGCCTGCGCGGGAAACAGATGTCCACCCGTGCCGCCGGCCGCGACCAGCACCGCTCTCTCGCTGTTCATGGCCTGATCGGCTCCGCGATTTCGGACTTCGGCCGCTTGCGCGTCACGGCGAGCAGAAATCCCATCGCAATCCCGATCGATATCAGCGAGGAGCCGCCGTAGGAGATGAAAGGAAGCGTCATACCCTTGGCCGGCGCAAGTTTCAGGTTGACCGCCATGTTGATGGCGCTCTGCACGCCGAAGAGCATGACGAGGCCCGCGGTCGCAAAGCGGCAGAACGGATCTTCATTGCGTGAGGACATAATGAGGCCGCGCAACACGATAAAGGCGAAGATCGACATCAGGAAGATGCAGGCAAGCACGCCGAACTCCTCGCCTGTGACGGCGAAGATGAAGTCGGTATGCGAGTCCGGCAGGATGCGCTTGTAGGTGCCCTCGCCCGGCCCCTTGCCGAGCCAGCCTCCGGACAGAAAACTTTCCATGGCGGTATCGACCTGGAACGTGCTCGTCGTCCCGGGCGTGGCGCTCTCCGGATAAAGGAACTTGTCGATACGCGCGCGCACATGCGACAGCCAGCGGTAAGCGGCGAAAACGCCGATCATGCCGATGCCACCGATGCCCGCAACCCAGATCCAGTGCAGACCGGCCATGAAGAAAAGCCCGGCCCAGACGACGGATATCAACATGGTCTGGCCGAAATCCGGCTGCATCATCAACGGCGCAATGGTTGCAGGCAGCAGCAGCATGGCAAGGATATTGCCGGGCATTTCATTACGCTTGGCGCCTTCCGAAAACGCCCATGCGGCAAGAATGACGAAGGCCGGCTTCACGAATTCCGACGGCTGAATTCCATAAATCCAGCGGCGCGCGCCCTTGATTTCGACGCCCCAGAGCAAGGATGCGAATATCATGGCCATGCTGACAGCAAACAACAGCAAGGCCGCGCGTCTCACCTCGCGTGGCGACAGCAGCGATGTGGCAAACATCAGCAATCCCGCCGGCACGAGGTAGAAGATCTGACGGTTGACGAAATGGAATGGCGAGAGGCCGAGCCGCTCTGCGACAGGCGGCGAACCTGCGAGCGTCAGAACCACACCCAGCACCATCAGCGCCGCGATGGCGGAGATGAACCAGCGGTCGATCGTCCACCACCAGTTGGAAGCCCATGAGCGTTCGATACGTGACATCATGGCCAGCCCCTCAGATATTCGTCAGCCCGGCGACATACTTTCGGAAAGCGTCGCCGCGCGATTCGTAATTGGCAAACTGATCGTAGGATGCGCAGGCTGGCGAGAGCAGCACGACAGGCTCGCGCGCATCGCTTGTTTCCGCATCCATGGCGGCCTCGATGAGCGCGGCTTCCAGCGTGCCGCATACCGCATGAGGCACGTCGTCGCCGAGCGTGCGCGCAAAATCGTTGGCGGCCGCGCCGATGAGATAGGCTTTGCGCACGCGATCCATCAAAGGCATCAGCGGACGGATGCCGCCTTCCTTCATCTGCCCGCCGGCGATCCAGTAGATATCGTCAAACGACAAAAGGGCCTTTTCGGCAGCGTCTGCATTCGTCGCCTTGGAATCGTTGATGAAGAGGACCTTGCCAAGGCGTCCGACTTCTTCCATGCGATGCGGCAGACCCGGATAGCTGCGAAGTCCCTCTGCGATCGTTTCGAGCGGAAAGCGCCAGAGATGCACGATGCCCGCAGCGAAAGCAGCATTCTGCACGTTATGCGCGCCGCGCAGCGTGGAGACGCCCGCCGTGTCGCCGATAACCTTGCCTGCGGGGTCGTAGAGGGTCGAGACGATTTTTGTGCCGTCGGCAAAGACGCCGCGTGCAACCGGCCGCGTCACCGACACGGGACAGGTGAACCGCGCGCTCGCGCTGCCGATGCGCGCATCGCGCTGCTGGCCGATGCGCCAGCTGTATTCATCGTCGACGCCGACGAGCGCGATGATCGAACCCTCGATCAATCGCGCTTTCACCGCCGCATAATTCTCCATCGTGCCGTGCCGGTCGATGTGATCGGGCGACAGATTGATCAGGGCTCCGACGCTTGGATTGAGCGAGGGCGCGAGATCGATCTGGAATGATGAAACTTCGACGACATGCATGCGATCGCGCGCGGGCGGCAGCAATTCGAGAACGGGCGTGCCGATATTGCCGCCGAGCTGAACGTCGATGCCAGCTTCGCGCAATATATGCGCCGTCAGCGCCGTCGTGGTCGATTTGCCATTGGTGCCGGTGATGGCGATGAACGGCGCGCCAGGCGCAATGGCCGCGCGCTCGCGACAGAAGAGTTCGAGATCGCCGATGACCTCGACGTTGGCCGCTTTTGCACGCTCGACAGTCCAGTGCGGCCTTGGATGCGTCAGCGGAATGCCAGGGCTCAGGATCAGGCTCGAAAAGCGCGACCAGTCTTGCTTGTCGAGATCGCTGACATCGACGCCCTCATTGCCTGCGCGCGCACGCGCCGGCGCATTATCGTCCCATGCGACGACATGAGCGCCGCCCGCCATCAGGGCGCGGGCCGTCGCAAGGCCCGATCCGCCAAGCCCAAACAGCGCGACAGTCTTGCCGGAAAAACAGGTGACGGGCGTCATTTCACCTCACCTTCAACGTCGCAAGGCCGATCATCGCGAGAACGAAGGCGAAGATCCACATGCGGATGACGATCTGCGGCTCCTGCCAGCCCATCTTCTCGAGATGATGATGGAAGGGCGCCATGCGAAAAACGCGCTTGCCCGTAAGCTTGAACGACACGACCTGCACGATGACCGACAACGCTTCGAGAACGAAGAGACCGCCGACGATGCCCAGAACGATTTCATGCTTCACGGCAACCGCAATGCTGCCGAGAAGGCCACCGAGCGCCAGCGAGCCCGTATCGCCCATGAAGATTTGCGCGGGCGGCGCATTGAACCAGAGAAAGCCGAGACCGGCGCCGATCAACGCTCCGACGACAACGGCGAGTTCGCCTGTGCCCGGCACATAATTGATGCCGAGATAGGTGGAGAAGACGACGTTTCCTGCGAGCCAGGCAATCGCGCCGAACGTTCCCGCTGCAATCATCACGGGAACGATGGCAAGACCATCAAGACCATCGGTAAGATTGACCGCATTGCCCGTGCCGACGATCACCAGCGGCGCGAAGATGAGAAAGAAATAGCCGAGATCGAATACGAACCCGTTGACCAGGGGAAACGCGAGGCCTGTCATGTTGGCGGGCCCGAAATACATCATCGCAAGGCAGGCAAGGAAAGCGATAATGATCTCCAGCGCAAGCCGCGCCTTGCCCGAAAAGCCCTTGTGGTTCTGCTTCGTGACCTTGAGATAGTCGTCGTAGAACCCGATCGCACCGAAACCGAGCGTGACGAGAAGCACCGTCCAGACGAAGGGATTCTTGAGATTGCCCCACAGGAGCACAGCGACGACGAGGCCGGACAGGATCATCAAGCCGCCCATCGTGGGCGTGCCCTTCTTCGTGAGCAGATGGCTTTCGGGGCCGTCCTCGCGGATCGGCTGTCCCTTGCCCTGTTTAAGGCGCAAGGCAGAAATGATGAGCGGCCCGAAATAGAAGACGAACAGCATGGCGGTCGCCGTCGCGCCGGCCGTGCGGAAGGTGATGTAACGGAACAGGTTGAGCGGACCCAGTATATGCGCAAAGTCCGCAAGGAAGCTCAGCATGAATATCAGCCCTGTATTTCGTGTTCTGCGTCGGCCTTCGCGTGGTGTTCGCGCAACTCTTTCACAAGCGGCCCCATTCGGCTGCCGTTCGATCCCTTGATCATCACGACATCGCCGGCGCGGACCTCATTGAGGAGCGCATCGCGAATTTCCGACGACGTTGCAGCCCATTTGGCGCGCTTTTCGGCAGGTATCGCATCGTAAAGCGATTTCGTCAGCGGCCCTGCGCCGAAAAGGAGATCGACGCGATTGGACGCAACGGCTTCGTCGAGATCGCGATGCAATTCCGCGCCCGTCGGCCCAAGCTCGAGCATGTCGCCGATAACCGCGATGCGGCGCGCGCCTTCGCGAGGAGACGTTGCGCCGAGAAGCCCGAGCGCCGCGCGCATCGAAGCAGGGTTCGCATTATAGCTCTCGTCGATGAGCGTGAACGAACCATCGCGCGTGTCAATCGTCATGCGAGCGCCGCGTCCGGGAGGCGGCCTGAATTCGCGCAAGCTGGCGGCGACATCTGCAACGTCAAGACCAAGCGCACGCGCCGTGAGCAGCACAGCGAGCGAGTTCATGGCGATATGACGCCCGGGCGCGCCGATCTTGTATTTGAGTTCAGCGCCGAGAATCCACGCTTCGACGAGCGAACCTTCGCCATCGGGCTCAACCGAGACGAGATGGGCGTCGGAGCGTTCCTGCGCGCCGAACGACAGGATTTGATCCGCATTGCTTTCTTTCGCAGCGTTACGAAGCCGCTCGTATTGTTCGACATCGCGATGGAGGATGGCGACGCCATGCGGCTCCAGGCCACTGAAGATCTCGGCTTTCGCATCGGCGATCGCGTCGAGCGAACCGAAGTGTTCGAGATGCACGGGAGCAATCGTCGTGACGATGGCGACATGCGGGCGCACCATGGCGGTGAGCGGCGTGATTTCGCCCGCATGATTCATGCCGATCTCAAAAATGCCGAAGCGCGCCGACGCCGCGAGGCGCGACAACGTCAACGGCACACCCCAATGATTGTTATACGAAGCCGCCGACGCATGCGTCTCGCCAAAATTGGAGAGCGCAACCCGCATCATCTCTTTCGTGCTGGTCTTGCCGACCGAACCCGTAATGGCGACGATGCCCGCCTTGCTACGCTTTCGCGCCGCGCGTCCCAAGGCTTCCATCGATGCGAGCACATCCTTCACGATGAAGAGCGGACCAGCGCCTTTCAATGCATCCGCATGCGCTTCGTCGATCACGGCAGCTGCAGCGCCGGCCTCGAAGGCTCTGCGCACGTAGTCGTGCCCATCGGAATTCTCGCCCTTGATGGCGAAGAAGAGATCGCCCGGCTCAAGCGTGCGCGTATCGATGGAAATGCCGTTGACAGCATCCACCATCGAGCCGCCGACACGCGCCGACAGCGCGGTGATCAGATTGAAGCCATTCCACAATGCCGCAGCGTTCATACGCCCGTCTCCTCGGCTGCCTTGCGCAATGCGTTGCGCACGGCTTCGTGGTCAGAAAAAGGCAATACGCTGCCGCCGACGATCTGCCCTGTTTCGTGGCCCTTGCCGGCGACGACCAGCGCATCGCCGTCGCGCAGGCGCTTCACAGCCTCTTCAATGGCTTGCGCGCGATCGCCGATTTCGAGTGCGCCCGGCGCGGCGGCAAGAATGGCGCTGCGAATTTTGGCGGAATCTTCCGAGCGGGGGTTGTCGTCCGTGACAATAACCACATCTGCATTCCGGATGGCGATCTCGCCCATGATGGGACGCTTGCCCGCATCGCGATCGCCGCCGCAACCGAAGACAACGTAGAGTTTGCCGCGCGTCGAAGGTCGCAGCGCCTGCAAGACTTTCTCGAGCGCATCGGGCTTGTGCGCATAATCGACGAAAACAGGCGCGCCGTGACGCTCGCCGATGCGCTCGAGGCGGCCCGGCGCTCCCTGCAATTTTTCGAGCGCGGCGAAGACGCTTCCCGGGGACGAACCCGAAGCGATGCACAGGCCCGCCGCAACGAGCGCGTTCGACGCCATGAACCCGCCCGCCAGCGGCAGCGCGATCCGGTAGTCTGCGCCCGCATGTCGAACATGCAATTGCGTGGATGAAGCGCCCGCGATGGCTTCGAGGAGTTGGATGCTTTCGCCCTTGCGGCCCGTTGTGATGACGTGAAGTCGGCGCGCACGGCAGACAGCGGCGACGCGCTGCGCATATTCGCCATCGGCATCGACGACGGCATATTGGCCGGCTTGCAGGAGATATTCGAACAGCCGCATCTTGGCGGCGAGATAATGTTCGAGATCGGGATGATAGTCGAGGTGATCGCGCGAAAGATTGGTGAAAGCGCCTGCCGTCAACCGCACGCCATCGAGACGATGCTGGTCGAGCCCATGCGAAGACGCTTCCATTGCGAGATGCGTCACGCCTTCGCCCGCAAGCTGGTCGAGCGTCTTGTGCAGGGAAACAGGATCGGGCGTCGTCAGCGAACCATAAACCGCGCCCGACGGCGTGACGACGCCGGTTGTGCCCAGAGCCGCCGCCTGATGGCCGCTAGCGAGCCATATCTGCCGCACGAATGCAGCGACGGATGTTTTGCCGCTCGTGCCGGTGACAGCGACGATCGTCGCCGGCTGATGCGCATAAAATCTCGCGGCAGCGCGCGATAAAGCGATCCGCACATCAGCCGCTTCGATCCACGCAACGGAGCTTAACCGATCTTGCGGCGCTTTTGCGCAAACGACGGCAATCGCTCCATTGGCGATAGCCTGCGGCGCGAAAGCGAGACCATCGGCTTTCGTGCCCGGCACGGCGAAGAATACAAAGCCCGGCTTGATGTCGCGGCTGTCCGCGCTGAGACCTGCAACCGCACGCGCGCCGGCGTCCGCCGCCAGCGTCACATCAGGAAACAGGTCTTGCAGCGTGATCAACGCCACTGTCTCCCTTCGGTCGGAAGTCCGAAGCCGCTACGCGCCACCATCGGGAAGGAACCCGTCGGCACATCGTCGCGCGGCGGCAGACCAAGCAAGGGAGAGACGCGTTCGATGATCTTGCCCGTGACAGCGCCAGCGTTCCACGCCGCCGTCCGCTGGCCCTTCGTTTCCGGCACGCCCTGCGGTTCGTCGTAGAGCGTCAGAATCAGATAGCGCGGCTTGTCAGACGGCATGATCGCGGTGAAGGTGGTGAGAACCTTGTCGTTTGAATAGCGTCCGTTCACGACCTTGTTCGCCGTACCTGTCTTGCCGCCCGCGAAATAGCCGGCGACGTCGATGCGCCGGGCAGAGCCAACCTCCGCGTTGAGGCGCATGAGATAGCGCATCATCTCGCTGGTCTCGGGCGCGATCACCTGCGGCGCATCGGCGGGAATTTCGGCGGTCTCGTTGGCAAGAAACGTCGGCTTGACGAGGCGTCCGCCATTGACGAGCGACGACACCGCCATCATTGCCTGCAACGGCGCGACGGCAAGGCCGTGACCGAAGGCGATGGTCGCCGTGTTCAGTTCGCCCCATTTCCTCGGCACGATCGGCTCGGCGCTTTCCGGCAACTCCGTGCGCATGCGATTGGTCTGGCCGACCTTGCGCAGAAAAGCCTTGTGATGATCGACGCCCACCATCAGCGCGAGGCGGCCGGTGCCAATGTTGGAAGAATAGGTGAAGACTTCAGACACCGTCAGCGCACGCGATTGCGCATGAAAATCGCGGATGCGGAAACGTCCGAAGGTCAGCGCCTGACGCGCATCGATGCGAGAGTTCAGTCTCACGCGACGCGAATCCAGCGCCATCGCCAGCGTCAGCGCCTTGAAGGTCGAGCCCATCTCGAAGACGCCGACCGACATGCGATTGATGTTCTTGTTCTCCAGCGCTTCGGCGGGATTGTTGGGATCGAAATCCGGCAGCGAGGCGAGCGCGACCATTTCGCCCGTGCGCACGTCCATGATCGCAGCCGCCGCGGCCTTGGCCTTGAAGATCTTCATGCCTTTCAGGAGTTCGTCACGCAGCGCATGGGTCGCCTTGATGTCGAGCGACAGTTTGATCGGCTTGAGATCGGCCTGCGTCATCTTGAATCCGGCGCCGGATAATTCGCTCAGGCCGAGACCGTCGATATATTTCTCGATGCCGGCAATGCCCTTGTTGTCCTTGTCGGTCGAACCGAGCACATGCGCGCCGATGGGGCCGCTCGGATAGACGCGTTTGTGTTCAGGCAAAAAGCCGATACCCGGTAATCCCAAACGGAACACCTGATCGCGCTCCGACGGGCTGATGCCGCGCTTGACCCAGACAAAGCCTTTTCGTGTCGAAAGTTTGGCGCGAAGTTCCTTGGCGTTCACATCGGGCAGAACCGCGGTGAGAAGCTCGACCGCCTCGTCCTTGTCGACGATACGGTTAGGCTCGGCGAATAGGGAATTGATGCGGATATCGGTCGCAAGGATCTCGCCGTTGCGGTCGACGATATCGGGCCGGGCGCGCGACTGTTCGCTCATCGCCTCGCGATGGAGGCTGGCGGGATCGGGCCGCGAACCGAGCCAGATCAGCTTGCCCGCAATCGCTCCGTAAACGCAGATGAATGCGCAGGCGACGAGCTTGATGCGCGTGCCGCTCTTGCCGATCTTGGTCGAAAAGATCGAACCGAGCTGCGCCTTCGCCCATTGCATGCGGGACACGGGCGCCGCCGGCGGCGCTTCGAGCGCGAGCGTCTGTTGCGACGGGGCTTGCGCGGGCTGACGGAGGGGCGATTGACTGAGATCGTTCATGACGGCGTCACTGCGGTTTCGCGCGCCGCGCGGCGCTGGCGGCATTGGGGGTCGTACCGGTGGTCGCCGGCGAGTTCGCCGTTGGTGTATTCGTCGGCTCCGACAAACCGAGAAGTTCGAGCTTGCGGCCGATCGAATCGATCTTCGGCGGGCGGTCGGGCAGTTCGGCGATCGCGCCGATCTGCTTGAGGTCGAGTTGCTGCAGGTCGAGGTGCTGATCGGCGAGCGCCTGAATGACTTCGGGCCGCGTCACATGCGCCCATTCCGCGCGCAAAATGCCGATATGGTCGCGCAGGGCCGCGTTCGCATTCTTCGTCTTCTTGATGCGCTCGGAATAAAGGATCGTCTCGTATTTGATGGAATAGGCATAGCCGGCCGATCCGACGAGTGCGAGAACGGCGAGCGCATTGAAGTAGCGGGCGATCCTCATGACTGATTGTCTCCGCTGAGCGCGCGGGCGGGCGCATCCGTCCGTATCGCGTAACGCAGCCGCGCCGAACGCGCGCGCGGATTGGCGGCGCTTTCTTCGGACGACGCCGTCACGGGCTGTTTGCCGACAATCTGGAAGGTAAAGGACGGCAATGCCGCTTCGCCGGGAAGGCGGCGCGATTGCGCCTGCCCGCGTCCGGATCGCTCGATGAGAAATTTCTTCACGATGCGGTCTTCCAGCGAATGGAAGCTCACGACGCCAAGCCTGCCGCCGGGCTTGAGAATGCGTTCGGCAGCTTCCAGCGCGCGACGCAACTCGCCCAGTTCGTCATTCACGGCGATGCGCAATGCCTGGAAAGTACGCGTGGCCGGATGAATCTCGTTCGGCTTGTGATGGACGATGCGCGATATCAGTCCCGCCAGTTGCAGTGTCGAGGTAAACGGCGTCGACTGTCTGTCCAGCACGATGGCGCGCGCGATCTTTCGCGACAGGCGCTCTTCGCCATAGTCGAAGATGAGATTTGCAAGCTCTTCTTCGTCTGTTTCATTGACGATGTCGGCGGCGCTGCGCCCTTGCGATTCCATGCGCATGTCGAGCGGCCCATCCTTGCGGAAGGAAAAGCCGCGCTCGGCCTCGTCGAGTTGCATCGAGGAAACGCCGATGTCGAGCACGACGCCATCGACACCGGTGAAGCCAACACGCTGGGCAACATGGTCGAGATCGGCGAAGCGCGCCTGTTCAAGCATCAGGCGGCCACCCGTCTCCGCGACGAGGGCCTGTCCGTTGGCGATGGCCGAGGGGTCGCGATCGAGCGCAATGACGCGCAGATCGGGCGTCGCCAACAGGGCGCGCGTATAGCCGCCCGCGCCGAACGTGCCGTCGATGAAGACCTGACCGGATTGAGGCGCGAGCGCCTGAATGACCGCCTCGAGGAGAACGGGAATGTGCCGGGCCGGTCCGCCATCGGCGGGTGAAGTTGACCCGCCGTGACCCGCGCTCATTCGCGTACTCCCCGAGGCTGCGGTTGAGCCTGACCCGGAACGCTTTCCGGTCCTGCCCCCACATGTCTGGCGCCCAGCGCCTTCCGCAATTCGCGCACCTGGTTTCTGGCCTCTTCCAGATGCGAACGGAAACGCGCCGGCTCCCAGATCTGAAACTTGTACCCCTGACCCACGAAGGTCACTTCGCCCGAAAGTCCGGCGAAATCCTTGAGCGAGTCCGTCAGGATGATGCGGCCCTCCGCATCCATCTTCAGCGTCTCGCTGACCCCCATCAACGCGACCGAATACACATCGTGCTCCGGCGTGTAGGGCCGGAAATGGTCCAGCAAACCGTCGATCTGCCGGATCAGCCCATGGCCGCCACAGTCGAGCGCCTGCTGGTCCAGCGAGGGATGGATGTAGAGCCCTTCGAATCCGTCCTTCGCCAGCACCGCCCTGAACGGAGCGGGGATGGAGACCCGGCCCTTGGAATCGAGCCGGTTCGTGAAATTTGCGACGAACCGATCCAGCACGCTCACCCAACCCGCGACCCGACGCTTCCAAACGCTCAGGCCGCTCGCAAAAACCAACGCTCCCCAATGGTTCGCGTGCGAAAAGACGCTCTGCGCGCGCCGGTTCGAACCGGTGCGCCAACGCCTTTGCGCAAATCGCTACTCCATACGGGATGATTTGGGATAGCATGGGATTTTATGGGACGTCAATCGTGAACCTGAGTCGAAACGGGACGGAGTCCCGCTGTCCGTCATTAGGTCTTGTTAATGTTAATGAACGGTTAGGACCGGCGGTTTCCCGACAGGAAATCTGGATTCCTTTTGCCTGCCGGTTGGCTGCGCGCTGGACGCCTGCACCCGCGCGGGATAGACCTTGCCAAAGCCAGCCCGCCGGAATTTCAGCCCATGACCGACACGACGGCGCGCCCAAATGACACTGCGCGACCGAAATCGACGGCGTTTTCCCGCCCCAAGCGGCGGTTGGCGAACGAAATCGACTTTTGGCGCGGCGTCGCGCTCGTCTCGATCTTCATCAACCACATACCGGGCATAGTGCTCGAGAAGATCACGCACCGAAACATCGGCCTGTCGGATTCGGCCGAACTTTTCGTTTTTCTGGCCGGGTTCTCGCTCCGCTTTCTCGCCGAAAGCCGCACGGAGAACCTGACGCCCCCCCGCCTCTTCATGCGGCTGGAAGGGCGGACATTCACCCTCTATGCCGCCCATATCCTGACGACGGTGCTGGCTTTGGCCCTGCTGGCGGGGGCGGCCCTGCATTACGAAACGCCCCTGATCCTGACCTGGCACAATGCCCAGACTTTCTTTCAGGACCCGATCCAGTCGATCGTCGGCATTGCCGCCCTGTCCTACCAGCTCGGCTATTTCGATGTGCTGCCGCTGTACATCGTTTTGATGGGCACGGCGCCCTTCGTCGTGCTGCTGCACCGGGCTGCGCCCAACCTGCTTCTGCCGCTCTCCATCGCCATCTGGGCGACCACGCTCGCCTTCGGCGCGAACCTGCCGACATGGCCGATCGAAGGCCGCTGGTTTTTCAACCCTTTCGCATGGCAGCTCTGCTTCGTGACCGGTTTCGTGATCGCCCGGCCGACCGGTTTCGGCGCATGGGCGCGCCGCAACCATTTCTGGCTGCGCTGGATCGGCGCGGCCATCGTGATCGCCGGCTTCATCGTGCACTGGTTCGACCTGCGGCCCGATCCGTTCAGCGTTCCACAGCCTTATGTGTTCTTCGTCGTCGAGAAGACATTCCTGTCTCCCCTGCGCTTTTTGCACCTGCTCGGCCTCGTCGCACTGGTCGCCGGCATTTACCTTTGGTTCGACAAGTTCCGATTTTTTCAGCCGGTTGCGGCCTTTTTCGCGCTTCTGGGACGCAACTCGTTACATGTTTTCTGCGCAGGCTCGATCCTCTCGCAGGCGGGACAGGTGACGCGATTTGCCGCTCCCATCAGCGTGGCGACCGATTTGCTTGTGGTTGTGGTTGGAGTTATTGTGATGGCGGTCGTGGCCTGGATGAACGAATGGCGCAAGAGACTGTGAGAGTTTTGCTGGCGTCGGCGCTTGCCGCTCTTGCCATTGGGGCGACCTGCGCCCGCGCGCAGGATTCCGCGAACTCCCCGCCTGCCGATCCCACCGCCCTCATCGAGCGCGAGCCGGCCCTGCCGGACTGGCCCAAGATTCCGCCCGAACTTTCGCTGATGTCGTCGCAGTGCTCCGTGCCCGCCGGCGAACTTGCAACGCTTGTGCCCGGCCTCAACCGCACCGTGGAAAAGCTCGGCACATCGAAGCAGTTGCGCATTCTGGCGATCGGTTCGTCCTCGACCTGGGGCGTCGGCGCTTCCAGCCTCAAGCGAAATTATCCCTCGCGTCTGGAAGCCATTCTCTCGAAGGTTTGGAAAGGCGTCGATATTGAAATCGTCAATCGCGGCGTCGGCGGCGAAGTTGCGTCGCAGACCGCCTGGCGCCTGCTCGACGAAATCAATCTGGTGCAGCCCGATCTCATCCTCTGGCAGGTCGGCACCAACGACGCGCTGCGGAACGTGCCGCTCGAAGAATTCGAAAAGACGATGCGCTCGACGATCGCGGAAGTCCGTTCCAAGAACATCGATCTCGTGCTGGTCGGTTTGCAATACACGCCGAAATATGCGCGGCACGAGCATTACTACCACATCCGCAAATTGCTCGACGACGTGGCTTCCTCCGAGAAGTTGCTGTACGTCCGCCGCTATCGCGCCATGGAATTCATCGCGCATACCAAGGCCAATCTGCCGATGATGGCCAGCGACAATTTCCATCTCAACGATCTCGGCTATCAGTGCATGGCCGAGCATGTCGCGCAGGCGGTGGTCGCCAATCTCTTCGTCCGCCGCGGCGATCGCACTCCCGCGGTGGCGCAGGCGACGCGCTGATCCCAGCATATATTGCATCGCAACATCAGCGTTTGCCTCATGCGAAGCGCCGAAAAAGCGTTCGCAATTCGACTCATTCGACTTAATTGTGCTAGGAAAAGTCAAAGGTTGGCGCTTTAATTGATCACATGACATCTGTCCGGGCATTCGCTTCGTTCGCTGCTGCCACGCTTGCGCTGGCGGCGGCGCCGGCTTTTGGACAGGGCGCCCCGGCATCGCCACCGTCTCCCGACGCAGCCATCACCGAAATGGCGCCGCTGCCGCCGCCTTTGCCGCCGGAAGCCATGGTGCTGAGCGTGCAATGTGCCGTGCCGACGCACGAGATCGCCGCACCCGCGCCATTGCCCGTGACGGTTGCCAAGCTACAGGCCGGCAAGTCGCTTCGAATCCTCGCGATCGGCAATGCTTCGGTCCAGCCATTCGATCGCAAGCCCGGCCGCGGCAACGAGACGTCGCAGTTCACCTCGCTTCTCGGCAAGGTGCTGAAGGGCGTCCAGATCGAAATGATCAATCGCGGGGTATCAGGCGAAGTCGTCGCCACGTCGGCGCAGCGCCTGCTCAGCGAAGCGGCGATGACGCGCCCGGACCTCGTCCTCTGGCAGCTCGGCACCAGCGACGCGGTTCTGCGCGTGCCGGTCGAACAGGTCGTCGATACCGTGCGCAACACGGTGCGGAAACTGCGCGACAACAATATCGACGTGGTGCTTGTCGGTCTGCAATACACGCCGCAATTCGCGCGCGACGAACATTACTTCGCCATGCGCAAGGCGCTCAACGAACTGGCGAACGAGGAGCAACTCGTTCACGTCCGCCGCTATCACGTGATGGAATTCATCGCCCGCACCAAGGCGAACATGCGGGTGAAGCCGGACACCGAATTCTCCGCCGAGGAACTCGGGCCGCAATGCATGGCGGAACATGTGGCGCAGGCGCTCATTGCGAACGTCTTCCTGCGACGCGCGCGCAAGCCCGCCAACAAGAGCTAAGGCAACTTCCCAATATTTTAGAATTTTCATTTGTGGGCAAATGATGCCCACAAGATGATGACGCACATCCCCAACCATATCTACGATTGCCCACTTGCATCAATTCGCTTTCCCGTATAAAGATATGTTTATGTCATTCTTTCATCCCAACGATCCCGCCCGGCCCGTCGCGCCTCTGGCCAACGTCCTCGACGCCTTGCAGGCGGCCGGCGAAATCACCCGTCTGCGCCTGCTGGCCCTGCTGGCCGAAGCCGAACTCACCGTCAGCGAGCTGGTCATCATCCTCGGCCAGTCTCAGCCGAGAATTTCGCGCCATCTCAAGCTTCTGGTCGAGGCCGGCATGGTCGAGCGCCATCGCGAGGGGGCATGGGCCTTCTTCCATCTGGCGCAATCCGGACCGGAAGTTCAGATGGCCCGCAACATCGTCCAGCGCATGGACCCGCACGACCCGCTGATCGCGTCAGACCGCATCCGCCTCGAGGAGGTCCGCGCCGGCCGCGCCGACCGCGCCGCCCGTTACTTCGCTGCGCAGGCTGCCGACTGGGACCAGGTTCGTTCGCTCCACGTTCCCGAAGCCCAGGTTGAGACCGCCATCCACGATATCGTGGGCAAGGCTCCCATCCAGTCCGTGCTCGATCTCGGCACCGGCACGGGACGGATGCTGGAAATCCTCGCCCCCCTCGCAACTCGCGCCGTCGGCGTCGATTTCAGCCCGGCCATGCTGAACGTCGCCCGCGCGGTCATCGAGCGCTCGGGACTACGCAACGTTCAGCTTCGCCAGGGCGATCTCTACGCCCTGCCCGTCGAGGCCGACAGCTACAGCCTCGTCGTCCTGCATCAGGTGCTGCACTATCTCGACGATCCCGCCCGCGCCCTGCGCGAAGCCGCCCGCGCGCTGCGCCCCGGCGGACGCCTGCTCGTCATCGATTTCGCGCCCCATTCGCACGAATTCCTGCGCGAGCAGCACGAACATCGGCGCCTTGGATTCGCCGCCGACGAGATCGCGACCATGCTGCGCGACGCCGACCTCGAAGTGGAAAGCCACCGCAACCTCAGCCCCGCCTCGCGCGAGGGCGACAAGCTCACCGTTTCGATCTGGGTGGCGCACGACCGCCGCGTCATCACGGACGTCATCCCGCGTTCGTCTTCGGAGTTGGCATAATGGAAAAATCGATTACGCGTTTGCCGCAGACGGACCGCGCGCCGATCCGCGCTTCGTTCGAATTCTTTCCGCCGAAGACCGCGGAGATGGAACAGACGCTGTGGCATGCGATCGAGCGCCTTGCGCCGCTGCAGCCGAACTTTGTCTCCGTCACATATGGCGCGGGCGGTTCTACGCGCGAGCGCACCCATGCCACCGTCGAGCGCCTCGTGCGCGAAACCGACTTGCGCCCGGCGGCGCATCTCACCTGCGTCGCCGCGAGCCGCGACGAGGTCGATGATGTCGTACGCAAATATCGCGAGGCCGGCGTCCATCATATCGTCGCGCTGCGTGGCGATCCGCCTGCCGGCATCGGCACGGCCTACGAGCCGCATCCTCAGGGCTATGCGACTTCGACGGCGCTGATCGAGGGCATCAGGCGCATCGGCGACTTCGAGATTACGGTGTCCGCCTATCCCGAAAAACATCCCGAAAGCGCGTCGATCGACGCCGACATCGACGTTCTCAAGGCGAAGATCGACGCAGGCGCGACGCGCGCCATCACCCAATTCTTCTTCGATAACCAGGTTTACCTGCGCTATCTCGAACGCGTGCGCGCCAAGGGCGTCAACATACCCATCGTGCCCGGCATCGTGCCCGTGCAGAACTTCAAACAGACGGCGTCATTCGCAAGGAAGACCGGCGCGAGCGTGCCGCAATGGCTTGCGGAACGCTTCGAAGGCCTCGATGACGATGTCGACACGCGCCGGCTCGTCGCCGCCGCCGTCGCAGCCGAACAGGTGATCGATCTCACCGAGCGCGGCGTACGCGATTTCCACTTCTACACAATGAACAAGGCCGATCTCGTCTTCGCAATCTGCCACCTTCTCGGGCTAAGGGCGAAACCGGAACGCAAGGCGGCGTAACATGGGTCAGGCGTACAAATCGAAGTCCGGCGCGGACATCCGCAAGGCGTTTCAGGCGCTGGCGCGCGAACGCATCCTCGTGCTCGACGGCGCGATGGGCACGATGATCCAGGATCTCAAGCTCGACGAGGAGGGCTTTCGCGGATCGCGCCTTGCCGCACATGGCAAGCCGCTGCGCGGCAACAACGACATATTGAACATCACGCAACCGCAGGCGATCCGCGATATCCACCTCGCCTATTTTCTTGCGGGCGCCGATATCTGCGAAACCAATACATTTTCTTCGACGCGCGTCGCGCAGGCCGACTACGACTGCGAGGAGCATGTCGCCGAACTCAATCGCGAAGGCGCGCGCCTGGCCCGCGAAGCCGCCGATCTCGCGGAGAAAAGCGATGGCCGTCCGCGCTTCGTCGCCGGCGCCCTCGGCCCAACCAACCGCACCGCATCGATTTCGCCCGATGTCAGCGATCCCGGCTACCGCGCCGTATCCTTCGACGATCTTCGCGCAACCTATCGCGAAGCTTCGCAAGCCTTGATCGAAGGCGGCGCAGATCTCCTGCTGATCGAGACGATCTTCGACACGCTCAATGCAAAAGCGGCCTGGGCCGGCATTCGCGACGCCTTCGATGCGCTGGGCGTCGAACGTCCCGTCATTCTCTCCGGCACGATCACCGATCTCTCCGGCCGCACGCTTTCGGGCCAGACGCCGGAAGCCTTCTGGAATTCGCTCGCGCATATTCGCCCCGTCGCCGTCGGTCTCAACTGTGCGCTCGGCGCGAAAGAAATGCGCGAGCATGTCGCCGAACTCTCGCGTATCGCCGACACGCTGGTCTGCGCCTATCCGAATGCGGGCCTCCCCAACGAATTCGGGCTTTACGACGAAAGCCCCGACTATATGGCGGCGCTGCTCGGCGAATTCGCCGACGCCGGTCTCGTCAACATCGTCGGCGGCTGCTGCGGCACGACGCCTGATCACATTGCTGCCTTCGCCGCGCGCACCAAGGCGGTAAAGCCGCGCGCCGTGCCGCAGATCGCGCCGCGCCTGCGTCTGTCAGGCCTCGATGCTTTCACGCTGACCTCCGCGATCAATTTCGTGAATGTCGGCGAGCGCACCAACGTCACGGGCTCCGCGCGCTTCCGCAAGCTCATCAAGAACGGCGAATATACGGCGGCGCTCGATGTCGCGCGCGATCAAGTCGCCAACGGCGCGCAGATCATCGACGTCAACATGGACGAAGGCCTGCTCGATTCGCAGGCCGCCATGGTTCGCTTCCTGAATCTTCTCGCGGCGGAGCCCGATATCGCGCGCGCGCCGATCATGGTCGACTCCTCGAAATTCGACGTGATCGAAGCCGGCCTCAAATGCATACAGGGCAAGGCTGTCGTCAATTCCATTTCGATGAAGGAAGGCGAGGAGAAATTCATCGAGCAGGCGCGCATCGTGCAGCTCTACGGCGCGGCTGTCGTCGTCATGGCCTTCGACGAACAGGGGCAGGCCGATACGCTCGAGCGCAAGGTCGAAATCTGCGCGCGCGCCTACGACATTCTCACGAAGAAGCTGAACTATCCGCCGCAGGACATCATCTTCGATCCTAATATCTTCGCCGTCGCCACAGGTATCGAGGAACATGATTCCTATGGCGTCGCCTTCATCGAGGCGACGCGACAGATACGCCAGCGCCTGCCGCACGCGCACGTATCGGGCGGCGTTTCCAATCTCTCCTTCTCGTTCCGCGGCAACGATCCCGTGCGCGAGGCGATGCACTCCGTCTTCCTGTTCCACGCCATCAAGGCCGGGATGGACATGGGCATCGTCAACGCCGGACAGCTGCAGGTTTACGAAAAGATCGATCCGGAACTGCGCGAAGCCTGCGAGGATGTCGTTCTCAACCGCCGCGCCGATTCGACGGAGCGTCTGCTCGCCATCGCCGACAAGTTCAAGGGCGGCGTCACCGAGCAGAAGTCGCGCGATCTCGTCTGGCGCGAACAGAGCGTCGAAAAGCGTCTCGAACATGCGCTCGTCAACGGCATCACCGAATTCATCGAACAGGATGTCGAGGAAGCGCGGCTTGCTGCGGAACGGCCTCTGCATGTGATCGAAGGCCCGCTGATGGCCGGCATGAATGTGGTCGGCGATCTCTTCGGCGCGGGCAAGATGTTCCTGCCGCAGGTGGTGAAGAGTGCGCGCGTGATGAAACAGGCCGTCGCGCATCTGATGCCTTACATGGAGGCCGAGAAGGCAGGCGTCCGCGAAAGCGCCGGCAAGGTGCTGATGGCGACCGTGAAGGGCGACGTTCACGACATCGGCAAGAACATTGTCGGCGTCGTGCTCCAGTGCAACAATTACGAAGTGGTCGACCTCGGCGTCATGGTGCCGGCGAAGAAGATTCTCGACACGGCGCGTGAGCAGAAGGTCGATATCATCGGCCTCTCCGGCCTCATTACGCCATCGCTCGACGAGATGTGCCATGTCGCCAGCGAATTGGAGCGCGAAGGTTTCGACGTGCCATTGCTGATCGGCGGCGCGACGACGAGCCGCGTGCATACCGCCGTGAAGATTCATCCGAATTACAAACGATCGCAGGCGGTCTATGTCACCGACGCCAGCCGCGCCGTCGGCGTCGTCTCGTCGCTTCTCAATCGCGATAGCCGCGAGAATTACATCGAAACCGTGCGCGGAGAATATCGCCGGGTCGCCGATGCCCATGCGCGCAGCGAGGCGGACAAGCGCCGCCTGTCGCTGGCGAGCGCACGCAAAAACCGCTGGACATGCGACTGGAGCGCCTACGAGCCGGTCAAGCCGACATTTACGGGCACGCGTACCTTTCGCACCTACGATGTCGCAGACCTCATCGATTACATCGACTGGACGCCCTTCTTCCAGACATGGGAGCTGAAGGGACGCTTCCCCGCCATTCTCGACGACGAGAAGCAGGGACAGGCGGCGCGCCAGCTATACGAAGATGCGCAACACATGCTGGAACGCATCGTGAAGGAGCGCTGGTTCAATCCCAAAGCCGTCATCGGCTTCTGGCCGGCCAACAGCGACGGCGATGACATTCATCTCTATACGGGCGAGTCGCGCAATGAGTGTCTCGCGACCTATTTCACCTTGCGCCAGCAACTCAATCGCAGCACGGAGCGGCCCAATCTGGCGCTCTCCGACTTCATTGCGCCTGTCTCGAGCGGCAAGGCCGACTATGTCGGCAGCTTCGTCGTGACGGCCGGCCCCGAGGAAGACCGCATCGCCGAGCGCTTCGCGCGCGCCAACGACGATTACGGCTCGATCATGGTCAAGGCGCTGGCGGACCGCATCGCCGAAGCTCTCGCCGAAGCCATGCATACGCGCGTCCGCCGGGAGTTCTGGGCCTACGCAGCGGATGAAACGCTCTCGAACGAAGAGATCATCGCGGAAAAATATCGCGGCATTCGGCCTGCGCCCGGCTATCCAGCGCAGCCCGATCACACCGAGAAAAAGACTCTCTTCGAACTGCTGCACGCAGAGCGCCGCATCGGCGTGAAGCTGACGGAATCCTATGCGATGTGGCCGGGCTCGTCCGTGTCGGGCCTTTATATCGCGCATCCCGATGCGCATTACTTCGGCGTCGCCAAGGTCGAGCGCGATCAGGTCGAGGATTACGCCGCGCGCAAGGGCATGAGCGTCGAGGAGGTCGAGCGCTGGCTCGCGCCGATCCTCAATTACGATCCGCTGGCGCTGTCGCGCACGGCGGCGGAGTAATCAGGCTTTCAAAGCAAGCAGCAATGCGTCGAGCGTCTTGAGCGTCGACGCATCCGCGATGTCGTCGACGCGGCTTTGCCTGTAGCGGCGCTGAAAGGCGCGCACGGCGTATTTCGTCGGCGCATCGTAAGCGCCGGTGACGGCGACGCCATAGCCCACGCGCGCGAGTTTTTCCTGCAAGGCGCGAACCGCCTCGCCTTCGTCGCCTTCGCGTAACATTGCGCCGTTCGCATCCTCAGCAGGCTTTACCCAGATGCCCACGCCAGCGCGAAACAGCGCCTCCCACGGAAAATGCTCGCCGGGATCGGCCTTGCGATCGGGCGCGATATCCGAGTGTGCAAGAATACGTTCGGGGCGAATTTCATGGCGCTTCGAAATGTCCTTGCACATTGCGATGACCGCCGCGATTTGCGCCGCGGGATAACAGGGCAATCCGCCAGCGTGACCAGCGTTCACGATCTCGATTCCGATCGAGCAGGAATTGATGTCAGCGCAGCCCTTCCACGAACCGCGACCCGCATGCCAGGCGCGGCGTCCTTCCGGCACGAGCTGGATGATGCGCCCGTCGCGCTCGACGAGATAATGACAGGAAACCTCCGATTGCGGATCGCACAGCCAGCGCAATGCCTCGCCACCAGGATCGCATGTCCAGTCGTCGAGCGCCTCTTCGCGCAGGCCCGTGTAATGGAGCAGGATGCTGTCGATCTTCGCGCCTGCCGGGCGCTCGCCGTGGTTGGGCGAGAATGCACATCCGGCGACGAGCGGCGAGTCCTTGACGGTTTCATCCATACGTCACTGATACAACAAGCGCCTTCAACGGCGAAAGCCCGGCGCTGGCCGGGCTTTGCAAAAGTTCCGTTTAGGCGCCGATCAATAGAACGCGACGCAGACCGGGTTGCCGTAAGCGTCGTAATCCCACTGCGCGCACTGGGCCTGCGGCGTGGTCGCCGCGCCGATGACTGCGCCGCTTGCCGCGCCAATGGCAGCGCCGGCCAGAGCGCCGCCCGGACGGCCCGTTGCGGCAGCGCCAATGGCGGCGCCGGCAGCGCCACCCAGAAGCGCGCCGCCGCCAGCGCGTTCACCCGGCGTGTTGCAGGCCGCCAGCCCAAGCGCAGACGCCATTGCTGCAGCGATTAAAATGGTCTTCTTCATTGTCTAGCCTCCAGATCATCCGGCCTTCGCCGGGGAAAAATTACAGCGAACTTCACCGCTAATTTCACGCCGAATTGCTGCGGCATTCCGGCGGGTTCATGGCGGCTTGATGACCGCTTGCTCACTGCGGCAATTGCGCAGCTTGCGGCCTCATTTTCGCCTTCCCCACGCTCCACGGAACATTGCCATTACGCGCCGCATCTTGTGGCGGTTCCGCCAGTCGCGAGTGCATGATGAAGAACAAGTTGATGTGTGTGTTTGCCGCCACAGCCGCTTTGGCGGCAGGCGGTCCCGCAAAGGCCGAGGACTCCCAGGCCATATCGTCCATCAGCCGAAGCGAAGCCGGCGGCCTTCGGGCGCTTGTGGGTCGTCATGCTTCGGCGCATGGCGTGCCGCCTCAGGTCGCTCATGCCGTCGTCATGCTGGAGAGTCGCTACCGGCCACATGTGGTCCACCGCGGCAATTTCGGCCTGATGCAGATCCGCTTCGGCACTGCGCGCGCCATGGGTTATCGCGGCGCGCCATCGGGCCTGTTAAATGCCGACACCAATCTGCAATTCGGCATGAAATATCTCGCACGCGGCTGGAAAGCCTCCGGCGGCGATCTCTGCCGCACCATCGCCCATTACCAGACCGGCCGTGTCGTACGATCAGTGCCCGCATCGAGCGCCGCCTATTGCGCGCGGGCGCGCAAGATCATCGCCAGCCGCTGATCGCCGCGCAGGGCTTTCATTGACGCCGCAGTTGCAAAGGGTCTAAGCCGCCCCTGCCAGTCGGCTGGACGGCCGCTGCTCGCGAGGGCAGAGGAAAGTCCGGGCTCCATGGAGACACGGCGCCGGATAACGTCCGGCGGGGGCGACCCCAGGGATAGCGCCACAGAGATCGAACCGCCCGAAGGAGGCAACTCCACCGGGTAAGGGTGAAAAGGTGCGGTAAGAGCGCACCGCGCGGCCGGCAACGGAAGCGGCATGGCAAGCCCCGCCGGGAGCAAAACCGAATAGGGATGGCATGGAGCAGCAATGCTCCGGGCGCGTCTCCGCGTCGCCGTCCGGGTTGGTTGCTTGAGGTTGCCGGCAACGGCAATCCCAGAGGAATGGCCGTCACGCCGCAAGGTGCAAGTCTTTCGGGACCCAAGCCAAGCGGCCCTACAGAACCCGGCTTACAGGCCGACTGGCGATTTACATTACAGACCAACCACAGGCGCGAAACCCGCGCCGGCGATCATGCCTGCTGCGTCCGGCGATTTCAGAAATTCGACGAAGGCTTGCGCAGCCGCGTTGCCGCTGTCGCGCACGGCGATGGCATAGACAGTCTCAAGTTGCACTTCGGCGGGAAGGAATGCGCCGATCTTCACGCCCTCCACGGCTGGAATTTCCGTCGATTGCGTGAGCCCGAAATCCGCCCTGCCCTCCGCAACTTCACTCATGACGGCGAAGCCGCCGGCGCGCAGGATGGACTTTTGCGCCACCGCTTCCGTTACGCCGAGTTGCTCGAAGACTTTCACAAGGTGATTGCCCGCCGTGCCGCCGCCAGCGGGATCGCCGCGCGAAATCATGTTCGCGCTCAGCAGCACATCACGAAACTTGCTTGCGCTGGAAATATCCGGCGCGCTCTCGTCTGCACGGATGCCGAGCGCGAGGCGCGATACGCCGATCGCAGCGATATCCCCTTTCAACAACCCGCCATCGCGCAGCTGAACAAGCGCTTCGCGGGCGCTTGCGACGAGATCGAAATTTTCGCCGGCCTTCACACGCTGGTTGATAGCGCCCGATGTTCCCCAGTGAATATCGAACCCGGTTCCGTCGCGCTCGTTAACGGTATGGGCGCAGGCTTCGAAGGTCGAACGCAAAGCGCTCGCAGCCAGCAGACTTATCGTTGAAGCGCCATTGCGTGCAGGAATTGACGTTTGTTCCGACATGAGCGTTTCCCATATATTCAGCGTCACATTGCGCGTCATTCAGCATGTCCGTCAACCTTCCTGCTTAAGGTTAATCTTCGCTTCGCCTTGCTAACGATGCCTGTTTTCTGATGATACAGGCGCGGCAATTTCAATTTGCATCGAGGCCGGAGAGGTATCATCATGAAATACGCAGCAGCAGCCGGCGTGATCATCACGGCGCTGGCAGGCGCAACGGCCGCACAAGCCGGCGGATGCGCACCGGGTTCGTCCTGCTATCGCAAGGTGACGACGCCGGCGGTTTACGGCACGTATCAGCAATCGGTTTTGGTGCGGCCGGCGCAGACGAGTTTCGCGAAAATTCCCGCGCAATATGCGACGACGACCGAACAGGTCATGGTTCGCCCGGCGCAGCAGATCCCGATCCATCATCCTGCCGTGACGCAAACCGTCAGCGAGCGCGTATTGGTGCAGGCGGCGACGAAAGTGTGGTCGGTGACGCGCGACGCGCATGGCAACGAAGTTGGTTGCTGGGTCGAAAAGCCCGCCGTCTACGCCACGCAGCAGCGCACCGTTATCGTGCAGCCGGCGACCACGAGTTATCAGACGACGCCGGCCGAATATCGCACGTTCCAGCGCCAGGTTGTCGTGAGCCCCGAGCGTCTCGTCGCGCAGACGACGCCCGCCGTTTATACAACGCAGACCTATCAGGCGCAGGTCGCGCCGGCGACGACGAGCTGGCAGCCCATCGGCCATCAGCGCCATCGCCAGCATCACGCGCATGCGCAAGGCGGCCATCGCCATCGTGCGCAGCATCATGCCGGCGGCCATCGCCATCGTGCGCAGCATCATGCCGGCGGCCATCGCCAGCACATGCGCCAGGCGACGAACCGCCAGCACATGCAGCATCGCGCCACGCAGGGTGGACAGCGTCACGCATCCGCGCAGCGTCAGCAGCGCCATCACTGATCGCGCAAGATCAATTGAAAGCCCAGAAGATCCGACGATCTTCCGGGCTTTTTCATTGCATGAATTTTAGTGGCAGGTGACGAGCAGCGTGTGATCGCGCGCCGTTGCGGCCAGTTCGGCGATCGTCTGGTCATTCTGTTCGTTGGCGACTTGCGGGTTGACGCCGTTCTCGCCAAGGAAGCGCATCAATACTTCCGTCTTGATGCCGTAATTCAGATTCTGCGGCACGAAAGAACCGCGCTCCAGCGCGAACTTGTCCGAGAACTTCGAGCGCACGACGGCGACAAGATTGCCGGTGCGGTCGACGACAGGCCCGCCGGAATTGCCGGGCTGGATGGCGGCGGTGAATTGCAGCATGCGCTTGTCGTTATGCATGCCGATCTCCGAGGAGATGATCCCCGTCGTCACGTTGAGGCCGTTGTCGAGGAATGAGGCCAGCGGATAGCCGAAGACCACGACATCCTGCCCGAGCTTCGCGGGTTCCGTACGCACCTTGAGGAACGGCACCGGCTTCTGCGGCTCGACCTTCAGCAAGGCGAGATCGTTGTCGGGATCGGCCTGCACGAGGCGGGCGTTGCCGAAGCCCTGCACGCGCACCGTGTCGCAGGAGTTGATCACATGCTCGTTGGTGACGATGAAGCCGGTGTTCGACACGAAGAAGCCGCTGCCGGTGGATTTCGGTTTCTCGCCTGACGACGGCGGCCGGCTCGGCGGCACGGAACGCGGACGGTTCGGCTCGTTCTCGCCGATGCCCGTGCGCGCGACGCGCGGCGGATTGTTCGGCGGATTAAAGGCCGGAGGATTGTTCGGCGGCGGCGTATAGCTCGGCGGCGTCGTGCGCGGCGGCGAAGTCTGGGGCCCCGGCCCTGTCGCAATCGGCCCGCTGCCGCGCGGGCACATCTGCAGTTGATAGGTAAGCTTGTTCTTCTCGGTCGGATCGGTGGTGACCGTCAGGCGATTGCCCTCGCGCTTCAGCGAGAGCACGAAACTTTCCGGCTTGTCGCCCTGGCAGTTGGCGTCGAGGAAGACGCCGCCGCCGACGCGCACGATGGAGCCGAAGGTGCAGCGGCCGAACGAGCCCCAGCGCATGGCGCGCGGCTCGACATCCATCGAGGTTTCGAGAAGATCCTCGTTGCGCGTGTCGTTGCAGACTTCGGGACGCGCGGCCCAGCGGCCGGAAATCCCAAGGCCCGCGAGGATGGGGCTACGCGGCGCGTTGCGCGACAATTGCAGGGACTCGTTGTCGAACTGCCCGCTCTGCGACCAGACGACATCGGCGACCCGCTCGCCGGACACGAGGAAGGATCCGTTGGGAATGCGCCCTGCGTTGCGGAAGGCGGTGAGCGTGTTCTGCGAAGACCGGCTCTCGACGATGCCGGCAATGGTCGCCCAGCTACCGTCCGTCAGGCGGGCGACGGAGACGGAAGGGAAATCCGAAGCGTATTCGCGGGCGAAGATGATCGCCGCCTCGCGCGAATTGCGCGTCCCGAGCGTGAGAAAGGCTTCGCCGTGGCCAAGCACGTCGCCGCCGCCGCTGCCCTGCGCGCCGCGCAGGGGCTGCGGACCGGGATTGCGGTTCTGCCCGTAGGTGGCCGTTGTTCCGGCAAGGATCGCCAGCGCGGAAGCAGCCAGCAGCCATTTGGCCGCCGCCTTGCGCGGGGATTGACCAAGCTTCAGTCCGACGCCCAATTTCATGACGAACTCCGTGCCTCTCCGGGTCCGGCGTTGAGTGCGGAGGCTAGGCTGTTCCGCGCCTCCGCGCAATTCTTTCACCGGCCACGTCAGCACAGTGCCACAACGTCATGAAGGATTGTGTGCGCGAGCGCACGAGTCCGGCATTCCGGCCTCACCACTCCTTCTGGACGGGGTCTGCAATTGCCTCTTCCAGCGGATTCTTCGGCTTGAACAGCGATTCCGGGCGCAGGCGGCCATCGGGACCGATCTGGTCCATGTCGCAATAGATTTCGAATTCAAAGCCATCGGGATCAAGGAAGTTGATGCTGATGTTGCAGCCCGCGCCCTTGCGGCCCTCGAAAACGACGGGAATGCCGTTTTCCTTGAACCAGGCCTTCGCCTGTTTCAGCACCTCGATATTCTCCACCTCGAAGGCGAGATGCTCGACCTGCAGGCTGCCGGCCATGTCGCGCGCGGGCGTCTTGCCCTTCTTCATCGGTTTCAGGCCGATGCCATGATGATCAGACGCGCAGCGGAAAAACACCATGCCGTGCTTGTTGCGGTCGGTCTCGATGAAGCCCATCACTTCGGTCCAGAATTTCGCCGTGCGTTCGACGTCGGTGACTTCATAGACGAAATGGCCGAGCTTCTTGCACTTGATCGGCGAGACGCCCTTGTATTCGGCCGGATGGTAGTTGCCGGCAGCGGCGGCCTTGGCGCGGCGCTCTTCGGTCGAGACGTGGATGTTCATCTTGTTCTCCCCTTGTCGATTTGCGCCCGCGCTAGCGAAGCGTTCTGCGTCAGGATAGCGCGACGCGGGCTTGCGATAAAGGGCGAAGCGCGAATAGCCCGCAACGCTGGCGCGCCCGGGTCGATGAAGTGTGTAGCGCTTCTCCAGGTCGAGAGAGGCGCGGGATGCCGGACATTCCCCCGCTTCCGGAAGAATGTTGGGTAGAAGAACCGAAAGTCGGACGAACGTCCGGCATCCCGGCGGAAAACGCTGCTTGCGCGACGCATTCCGATTTTTGCGCGGAGTTTATAGGCTTGCTTTGCGCTGCCCTGGAGGACTGCTTTTCTCTCCTCCAGTCTGACATGTCCGATCCTTGCGGGATCGCCACATCAGTGCCGAAGCCCACGACGACACGGGTAGGCGCAACTTGGGCCGCCA
>CAINED010000063.1 GCA_903847605.1 uncultured Hyphomicrobiales bacterium
AACTGGCGCGTATCGGCTGATCTGATCTTGCGTGAAGCGCGTCGCATCTTCGTCTCGGCACGGAACGGACTCAACGAATCACGAAGCTAGCCTGTGGAAAACCCGAATCATCCTGCCGGCGAAAGCACGGTGGATTCACCGTGGATGAACTGGTGGCGGCCGGAGTACGAATCCAGAAATAGCGTTCGCGGTCGGCAGAGGCGACAGGCATTCGCGATGAGCAAGGGCTCGCGACTGGCCACAGCGTTCGACTACCACCACAATTGCTTGCGCGATCGCGCTCGGAGGTGAGATTCAAAGCCGCACGACGAACGCAGAAAAGGATGTTGCTTGACCCGAAAGGTTCCTCCCAGGACCAGGTCCGCGCCGGCGAAGAGCCCAAAGCTCGAGCTCAGCGCGGATACCCTTGCCAAGCTAGGCGCGAAGAAGCTGGCGGCGCTATTGCTCGCGGCATCCGAAGACGATGTCGTTCTCGCCCGCAAACTGCGCATGGAATTGATGGCGCACGATCCAGAAGCGCTGGCGCGCGAGATCGATCGACAGATTTCGATCTTGCGCCGCTCGCGCAGCTTCGTGGACTGGAACAAGACTGGAGATCTGGCAAAAACGCTCGACGGATTGCGCGCCTCCATCGCCGGACCGCTCGCCGCCGCTAACCCCTGCCTGGCGGCAGAGCGCTTCTTCAGCTTCTTTGCCTTGGGCCGGCCGACGATCGATCGCGTTGACGATTCAAGCGGGCGCGTCAGTTCTGTGTTTCGGAATGCGACGGAGGACTTTGCAACGACACTCGCTTTGATTTCCGATCCGGAGGCGCAATTCGCCTTCGCCAAGCGCGGCTATGAGGCTGCAGAAACGGATGACTACGGACTGCTCGATGATCTGGTGGCGGATGTGACTCAACGCCTATCGCCGGCTGGTCTTGCCATGATGCTGACCTTCGTAGAAGCAAATATCGAAGCTTCCCCTCCTGTGATCGAGGATGGTCGGCTCAATCATCTTGCCTCCTTGCATGCCTCGGCGCTCGCGGCTGTCGCTGACGCACAGCGCGACGTGGATCTCTATATCCGCGCTCAGACGCTTAAGGGGCCGCGTCTGCGTGACGATTCCGGAATTGTGCAACGACTGCTGAAAGAGCAGCGAGCGCTCGAGGCGCTCGCGCATCTCGACTCGATCGACGCGAAAGATAGTCGGGACACCTATCTACTGGAGGACGTTCGTATCGAAGTGATGGAAGCCCTGGGACGCAGAGAAGAGGCGCAGGCCTTGCGCTGGAGCGCATTCGAGCGGCGACTGTCCCAGGAGCATTTGCGCGGATACCTGAAACGCCTGCCAGAGTTTGAAGCCGAGGAGAAGCAGGATGAAGCGATGGCGTTTGCTGCAACCCGCCCCCTGCGGAGTGCGCTCGAATTCTTCATCAACTGGCCAAACATCCGCGGCGCAGGGGCGTTGGTGCGTGCACGATCCGGCGAACTGGATGGAGACTGGTATTTTCTCTACACGCCAGCAGCCGCCTTGCTTGAATCCAAGGAACCTCTGGCGGCGACGCTCCTGCGTCGCGCAATGATCGATTTCACGCTCGGGAATGGACGATCTTCGCGGTATGAACACGCCGCACGGCA
>CAINED010000064.1 GCA_903847605.1 uncultured Hyphomicrobiales bacterium
CTCTGTCCGCCACCTGTTGAAGGGCGGCAAGAACATTGCCTCGCTGCATTCGCTTGCGGGCGATGCGGGCCTGATCGTCGTGCGCGAAGAGCGTTCTGACGACATCGCCGCGCGCGAGGCGCTGCTCGACGGCGCTTTCGGCGAAGCGCGCTTTGCCAAGACCAGCGAGAAATTGCGTGCGGGTCGTGCGGCGGCGGGCGGCCTTTCGCTTGTTGCAGTTTGTAACGGCAAGCTCATCGGCACAGTGCGTCTGTGGCACGTGGCGGCGGAGCGCGGGCGTTTGTTGCTGCTTCTCGGGCCGCTCGCTGTTGCTGACAGTCATCGCACCTTCGGTATCGGCGGCATGCTCATGCGTGAAGCGATCGCGCGTGCGACGGCGCGGGGGCACAAGGCGATATTGCTTGTCGGCGACGAGCCCTATTATCAACGTTTCGGCTTTGCGGCGGACCTGACACACGCGCTCGATCTACCGGGGCCGGTGGATCGGGCGCGTTTTCTCGGCCTTGAACTGGAAGACGGCGCATTGTCCGATGTCAGCGGCATGATCCGGGGAACCGGCGTGTTGCTGGAACAGGACGCGTGGCAGGATAAGGAACTGCTGGCGGCTTGAGTGTTGCGATAGCGTGCTATCGCGCCCGTCTACCAATCCGCAAGGATCAATCCTCGCCGTAATCGTGATCGGGATAATTCTGGTCGCCGAATTTCCAATAGCCGCGCGTGTGCAGGCGCGCGCGCGGCAGATTGAACCTTGCAGCGAGGTTGTCGCGGATGTGGCGCATGGCAGCGGCTTCGCAGGCGACCCACACATGGGCGTCCGCAGGCAGCGTAGCCATGCCCGCGACCGCAGTTTCCAGCAACGAACCCGGACGGGCATTGCCAGTTTCACGATGCAGCCACCGCGGCGCGCAGTTTACGCGAGGACTTAGCGGACGTTCTTCCGCAGCGTTTTCGACTTCGCATATGGCGGTGACGCCAACGCCACTCGGCAGCGATTCGATGACCATGCCGGCCGCAGGCAGGGCGCTGTCATCGGCGATGATGACGAGATGCGAAATGCCCTCGGGCGCCTGATAGCCGCCACCCGGGCTCGCGGAAATCAGCATGGGATCGCCGACCTTCGCCTGCGCCGCCCAATCCGACGCGAGGCCTGCGCCATGCATGACGAATTCCACTTCGAGCCGTGACGCCGCCGCATCGTAGCGGCGGGGCGTATAGGTGCGGGATGGCGGACGTGGCGGATTCTCTATGCCGGCAGGTGGCCATTCTCCTGCGGTAAAGAACAACTTCATATGCGCGCCGGGCCTGGCCTGCGCGAAGGCGTCCAGACCCGCGCCAACAAAGGCGATGCGCAAGACGCCGGGCGTTACGCGCTCGATCGACGCGACCGCAACCGGCTTGGGTGGCGGACGCTGTTTTTTCGGCTGTGGCGCGACTTGCGAAACTGACAATCGTATCTCCTCTTCGGCCTATTCCGCCGCTTGCTTGTGCATGGCCTTGATGGCGTTGAGTTCCGTCCAGGGTTCCGATGTCGGAATTGTCGTCGCGATGGCGCGGATGGATCTGTATTCCTCAGCCGTCAAATTCCATGGCGCGGGTTGACCGGCTTCGAAGTTGCGCACGGCATCCAGCAATTGCCTGCGCACTTGAACTAAAATTACATCGGCGCGACCGAGTTGTTCGCCCGAGCGATCGACGCGCGGGCCCATCGATTCCTGGATGATGAAATCCTCGAAGGGCACCGAGCGCGGGAAGCCGGAGAAGTGCGATATCATCGACGCGCGGTCCTGATACCAGAGGTTTTCGGGGCCGCCGAGATTGGATGCGAAATTATCGGGATCGCCGCTCGTGCCCTGAAAGAGAAGATCGATCGCTTCGGGAGTCAGCGGCTTCTTCGTGTCGTAAAGAATATACCATTCCGCATCCCATTCGTCGTCGATGGGTACGGTCGCCCGGCCGGAACAGGGCTCATCCGGCGCGTGCGGAATGAAGGTGAAGAACGGCAGGACGACCTCGCGAATGCGGGCATAGGTGTTGCCATCGCCGAGATCGCGCAAGGCGCCTTCGCGCAGACCGTAATTGGTGACCTGCATTTCTGTGCGCGGCGCGGCGTTCGCCGTTGTCAGCTTCAAATCCTTCTGCGCGATGCCAACCGGCTTTTTAGCATTCACAAAGCCTGAATGAAGAATGCCGACATGCGAAGCGTCGATATGCGCCTCTAGCCCTTGGACCCAATTGTAATGCACGAGGCCGCGTTGCGCGCAGACATGCGAGTCCGGCAGGTTGTTGAATTCGAATTCGGGAAAGGCCGGCGGCTCTTTCTGCTTGCCGAGATAAACCCAGACCATGCCGCCCGCTTCGCGCACGGGAAAATGCGCAACTTTCTGGCGCGTCGCGAAAGCTTCTCTCGTGTCGGCGGGTTCTGCGGGACAATCCACGACCTTGCCGCAGGCATCGATCTTCCAGCCGTGGAAGATGCAACGCAATCCGTTGTGTTCGTTGCGCGCAAGCGCCATCGAAGCACCGCGATGCGGACATGCCTCGTAGATGAAGCCGACAGACCCGTCAGTGACGCGATAGGCGACAAAGTTTTCGCCGACAAGACGCACGCGCTGTGGCGCGCCATCCGCGACGAGCGAAGCCGAACGGCAGGCTGGCATCCAGTATTCGCGCAACATTTTGCCCATGGGCGTGCCTGGGCCGACGCGTGTAATGAGCTCGTTGTCCTCGTGCTTGAGCATGCGCTTCCTCCAACCGCCGACTGGCTATTTTGAGTTTTCGGAAGCATACTCCAAGATATACGGCTGTACACCTGCTGACCGGATCAACCGGGAGGGACAGACGAAGGACACAGCCGAACCGGGGAGGAGCGGTCATGGTCATCGATAGACGCCAGTTCATCGCGGGCGGGGCTGCGGCGCCGCTGGGTTTGCCGGCCATCCTGCCGGCCCGCGCTCAGGACAAGGGCTGGGAAGCCGTCATCGAAGCTGCGCGCAAGGAAGGACAGGTCGTTCTTTCGACAGGACTCGAAAGCCGCGTCGTGCGCACCGTTCAGCAGAATTTCACAAAAAAATATGGCGTGCAGGTGAATGCCCTTGTCGGACGTCCGTCCGAGGTGCGCGAACGTATTCGCGTCGCGCAATTCGCCAAGCGGCAGCAGGTGGATGTTGTCTTCGGTTCGGAAGCGCTGACCAACATTCGCTACAAGGAGGACAAGACGGTTGCAGATGTTCCGCCTCTGCTGAAGGGCGATCTCGACAGGACGAGTCTCAAGACGCAGGTGCAGTTCGTGCCGCAGATCACCATCACTTACGGTCTGCTGATCAATACGTCTCTCATCAAGCCTGACGAAGAACCCAAGGGCTATTTCGATCTGCTCGATCCCAAATGGAAGGGACGCATTCTCATCGATGATCCCCGCACGAATGGCCCCGGGCATATTTATTTCATCGGCACCAAGCCGTTCGGAGATGAAAAGCATCTCGATTTTCACAAGCGCATGGCGGCTCAAAGCCCCGCTTTCGTCATCGGCACACAGGATGCCGCCCGGAAAGTTGTCACAGGGCAATATCCGGTGCTCGTGGGCTTTACCTTGCCCGATATTTCGCAGTTTCCGGGCCTGCCGGTGAAAGCCGTCCCGCCCGTCGAAGGGTGCCCTTTCATTCTCTATGGCTGCTCGATCGTGCGCGATGCGCCGCATCCGAATGCGGCGATGCTGTTCACCCATTACAATTCGTCGGACGAGGCGCTGCAGGAATATGCGAACGCCGGTTTCGGCGTCGGCGTGAAGGCGGTCATCGACAAGACGCCGGCGGCCATGCGGCCTCTCATCGATGTGAAACTGCTGGGCACCACCAATCCGGCGGGACAGGACGAAGCGTTGAAGCTCGCGAAGGAAATTTATCGCTGAGCCGGGGATGGCTCCCGCGCTATTTCACCGCGTCCGCGGCGATGCTCGCGAGGAGATTTTCCTGTTCGGCTCCCGCAGCGTCCGGCGGATTCAACCCATGGCGCGGGAAGATCGTGCCGATCACGTAGCCGCCGCTGTTCCAGGACACAAAAGTCTTGCCGCCCTGATCCTGCCAAACCAGCGCCTTCAAAGGCAGGTCGATGGCGAGCGTGGGCGATTTCAGGAAGTTGGGCGTACCGGCCTTCGGATTGCCGAAGATGATAACCGTCGCAGGCGGCATCTTCATGCCGGCCTCGGCGGCGGCCGCGGCATGATCGATGCGTTCGAACAGTTTCAACCCGCGCGATTTGATCGCCGTTTCCAGCTTTTCGATCGTGGCTGCTGCGCTATTTGCGCTTTCGCGGGTGTTCAGGCCATTGCCCGTCTGTGCGTTGCCGGCAGAACCGCCAAGGAACGCGATTGCAAAGCTGGCGAATATGAGCTGTCGCATCGACCTGACCTCCCTCAAGGTTACGTTGCAACCGTATCACCCGGGGCAGGGGAGCCGGGATCAACAAGTTGCGATGCGCAGGTGAATGTCCGGGCGCAGTTGCCGCCGTGAACACGATTTTCATTGACCTTGCGGCCACGTTTTGGTTTCAAGGCGCCAACAAATAGCCGCGCCTTTCCTTATGCTCAGGCTGGCCCAGATATCCCGGAACAAGATGGAGACGAAGATGACGGATTGGCCCGTGCATGGCCGAATCGATGGGCCGATTGTGATGATCGGTTTTGGCTCTATCGGACGGGGCACGCTTCCGCTCATCGAACGGCATTTCGAATTCGATCGCTCGCGCTTCGTGGTTATCGACCCCGACGACAGCCACCGCGAATTGCTCGAAAAGCACGGCATCGCTTTCGTGCACGACGAAGTGACCCGCGACAATTACCGCAAGCTGCTGACGCCGCTCCTGACGAATGGCGGCGGACAGGGATTCTGCGTCAATCTTTCGGTCGACGTGTCGTCCGTCGCTGTCATGGAATTGTGCCGCGATCTTGGCTCTCTCTATATCGATACGGTCGCCGAACCCTGGCGCGGCTTTTACTTCGACAAGAATCTCGGTCCTGCCGCACGCTCCAACTACATGCTGCGCGAAGCGGTGCTCGAGGCGCGGAACAGAAATCCCGGCGGCCCGACTGCAGTGAACTGCTGCGGCGCGAATCCCGGCATGGTCTCCTGGTTCGTGAAGCGCGCGCTGGTGAATCTCGCTGCCGATCTCGGCGATGAATCGTCGGAGCCGAAAACGCGCGATGAATGGGCCGCGCTCGCGCAACGTGTCGGCGTCAAGGGCATCCATATCGCCGAGCGCGATACGCAGGTTGCGAATTTTCCCAAGCCGCAACAGATCTTCGTCAATACCTGGTCTGTCGAAGGTTTTGTGTCGGAAGGCCTGCAGCCGGCCGAACTTGGCTGGGGTACGCACGAAAAATGGATGCCCGAAAACGGCCGTACGCATGAGAAGGGCTGCGGCGCAGCGATCTATCTGTTGCAACCGGGCGCGAACACGCGCGTGCGTTCGTGGACGCCGACGGCGCAGGCGCAATACGGCTTCCTCGTCACGCATAACGAGTCGATTTCCATTGCCGACTATCTCACCGTGCGCGACGCGAACGGCGAAGCGGTCTATCGTCCGACCTGTCATTACGCCTATCATCCCTGCAACGATGCGGTTCTCTCGCTGCATGAGATGTTCGGGCAGGAAGGCCAGATGCAGCCGGACTGGCTGATCCTCGACGAAAACGAGATCGTTACGGGCATCGACGAACTCGGCGTGCTCCTCTACGGCCACGGCCGCAACGCTTATTGGTACGGCTCGCAGCTCTCCATCGAAGAAACGCGCCGCATCGCGCCCTATCAGAACGCAACGGGCTTGCAGGTGACGTCCGCGGTGCTGGCAGGCATGGTCTGGGCGCTCGAAAATCCTGACGCCGGCATTGTCGAGGCGGACGACCTCGATTACAGGCGCTGTCTCGAAGTGCAGATGCCCTATCTCGGTCCGGTCGTCGGGCGCTATACGGACTGGACGCCGCTCGACAACCGGCCGGGTCTGTTCCCGGAAGATCTCGACGAGCACGACGCCTGGCAGTTCCGCAACATTCTCGTGCGGTAGAGTTAGGCGCCGATCTCGCGCTGGACGTCGCGGCTGGCTTGGCCCATGATCCCCAAAAAAGGGAGGACACCATGGGCGCAAAGCTCCGCAATTATCTCGTCGCTTCATCGCTGCTGGCATTCGCCGCGCTTGGACAGGCGCATGCGCAAGATGCTGCGCTGATCGAGGCTGCGAAGAAAGAGGGACAGGTCACATGGTATACGACGCAGATCGTGAACCAGTTCGTGACGCCCGCCAAAGCCGCCTTCGAAAAGAAATACGGCGTTCGCGTCAATTTCATCCGCGCGGATCCGCCTGACATCGTCGTTCGCCTGCTGAACGAAGCGAAGGCCGGCCGCGTGCAGGGCGACGTCTACGACGGCACGGCGACATCCCCCGGCATCAAGAAGTCAGGTCTTGCCCTGCAATGGATGCCCGAAAGCGCAAAGCGCTTCGGCAAGGATTATCTCGATCCCCAAGGCTTCTGGGTCGCCACCAATCTCTATGTCCTGACGCCCGGCTACAACAAGGACATGATCAAGCCGGCCGATGCGCCAAAGACCTTTGCCGATTTGCTCAACCCGAAGTGGAAGGGACAGATCACCTGGGCCGCGCTCCCCGTGGCGTCGGGATCGGCGGGATTTGTCGGACTGGTCCTTTCCGACATGGGCGAAGAAAAGGGCATGGCCTATCTGCGCGATCTCGCGAAGCAGAATATCGTGGGCATGAAGGCCTCGGCGCGGCAGGTGATGGATCGCATCATAGCCGGCGAATATCCGCTGGGTCTTGCGATGTTCAATCATCACGCCGTCATCAGCGCGCAGAAAGGCGCGCCGTCCGCTTGGATTCCGATGAATCCTGCCATGGCTGTGCTCTCAGTCGTCGGTGTGACGAAAGACGCGCGCAACATGAACGCGGCGAAACTCTTGGTCGAGTTCCTCGTATCGACAGAGGGGCAACAGATTTACCGCGACACCGGTTACATTCCCGTCGATCCCGATGTCCCCGCGAGCGATCCGAGCCTGCGGCCGGATGGCAAGACCTTCCGCGCGATTTCAATGACGCCGGAAGCCGTCGACGAGCAGATGGCGAAATGGGCGAAGATCGCGAGCGATCTGTTCCGCTGAATACGGCTACAGCCAGCCCTTCTTGCGGAAGTAATAGAAGGGCGCGATGGCGGTGACTATCATCAGGGCGACCGCCATTGGATAGCCCAGCGACCAGCCGAGCTCCGGCATGTGCTTGAAGTTCATGCCGTACAGCGAGGCGATCAGCGTCGGCGGCATCAGGCAGACCGATGCGATCGAGAATATCTTGATGATCTGGTTTTGCTCGAGATTGATCATGCCGAGCGTCGCGTCGAGCAGGAAGTTCACCTTGGTCGAAAGATAGGCCGTGTGTTCGGTCAGCGAAGCCACGTCGCGTTGCACGGTGCGGATGCGCGTGCGCGCGTCCTTTTGCGCCTTCTTGTCGTCCTCGGACACCGCGACGTGATAGGTCAGCACGCGGTTCATGCTGAGAAGGCTCTCGCGGATCATCGAGAGCAATTCGCCTTCGCGGCCGATGTCGGTGATGACGCGCTGGAAATCCTTGGCGCGGCGGGCGCTGTTCGCCGAAGGCGCGTGAAAGACTTCCTGCGACAGCGTGTCGATCTTCATGCCGACCCGCTCCAGCGCATCGGCGATGCGGTCGATCAGCGCTTCGAGCAGGCTCATCATCACCTGTTCGCCGGTGGCGCAGGCGACCGCGCCGCTGCGCTGGGCCCGGATGATGAAGATGGAAAAGGGTTTCGGCTCCGCATAACGGACGGTGACGAGCGTCTGACCCTTCAGCACGAAGGTGATGGGCGTCAGGATCGGCTTGTCGGTGTCCAGCGCCGTCACGGCGCTCATCGTCATGAATTCCGCGCCGTTCTCGCTGTAGAGTCGCGAGGAGACCTCGATCTCCTGCATTTCTTCGCGGGTCGGGATCGAAACGCCGGTGACTTTCTCGACGTAGCGGTCCTCGTCGAGAGTCGGGTTGATGAGATCGATCCACGGCGCTGCGCCCGGCGGCATGGCCGGCTGCAAAGTCGCGGTGACTTCGAGGTCGTAGGGACAGATATGGTCGTTCTGGCGGGTGAAGACGCGCAGCATGCCGACTGTCCCAATGATGGCCGAAGGGCCGGATTACGATTGAGAGCGCCCGGACCGCCAGGAAGAGGATCCGGCCGGCGGCGGCGAGCGCGGCATTGGCGTGCCAGCATCCGGCGAGAAGGTCAACACCAAAACCATCTGACAATCATGTGACGGCTATTCCGCGGCGAGGCCGACTTGCGGCGCCGGCGAGCGGTAGCGCGCGAGAAGGTCCGTCCGCTCGCGCTCCGCCGCATCCATGCTGCGCTCTTTCACATGCCCGTAGCCGCGAATTTTTTCCGGTAGGGAGAGCAGAGCCAGCGCGAGCGCATGATTGCCCGGCGTCAGCGATTGGGCGATCTCGTCGAGAAGCTTTTCGTAATCGGCGAGAATCGCGCGCTCGCGGCGGCGTTCGCCGGTCTTTCCGAAAATGTCGAAGACCGTGCCGCGCAGCCCCTTCAGTTTCGCAAGCAGGCGGAAAAGGTGAATCACCCAGGGGCCGAAGGATGTCTTCGCCGGCAAACCTGTTGAAGGATCCTTTCGTCCGAGGATCGGCGGCGCGAGATGGAATTCGAGGCGAAGATCGCCCTCGAAGGTTTCCGCAAGCTGGCGGGCGAACGAACCATCCGTATAGAGCCGGGCGACCTCGTATTCGTCCTTGATCGCCATGAGCTTGAAAAGATAGCGCGCCGCCGCGATGGCGAGCCCGTCCTTGCCCGGCGTGCGCGCTCCTTCGGCGGCAGTCACGCGTTCGACGGCGGCGCGATAGCGCGCTGCATAGGCCTCGTTCTGATAGGCCGCGAGAAACCTGCTGCGCGTTGCGACGATATCATCAAGCGATTCCTCTTCGCGCCTTGCGGCGGTCTGCTGTTGCGGCATCATTGCGATGATGGCTTCGGGCTCATGACCGAAGCGGCGGCCGAGCCGGAACGCCGCGATGTTCATATCCACCGCTTCGCGGTTGAGTTCGATGGCGCGTTCGATGGAGGCCGCTTCGAGCGGCACATGTCCTCGCTGCCAGGCGAGGCCGAGCATGAACATGTTCGCCGCGATGGAATTGCCGAGCAGCGCCGTGGCGATGGCCGTCGCGTCGGCGAAATCGAGCGTCTTGCTGCCGCTGTCGCGCAGGGCGCGCTTGATGCGTTCGGCGGGCAGCGAGAAATCGGCGTTGCGCGTGAAATCGCCGGGATAGACTTCGGCGGTGTTCACGACGACGCCCGTCTCGCCCTTGCGGATCGAGGCCAGCACCTTTTTCGAACCGGAAACGACGAGATCGCAGCCGAGCACGAGATCGGCCTGTCCGGCGGCGACGCGAATGGCGTGGATATCGTCGGGCGATGCCGCGAGCTTCACATGGCTGTAGACCGCGCCGCCCTTCTGCGCGAGCCCGGCCATGTCGATGACGCCGCAGCCCCGCCCCTCGATATGCGCGGCCATGCCGATGATGGCGCCGATGGTGACGACACCGGTGCCGCCCACGCCTGTCACCAGAATGCCGTATGGATGATGGTCGAGCGATGCGCGCTGTGGCTCCGGCAAACTAACCGGTATCAGGCCGTCGCCATCCGTTGGCGCAACGCTGGACCGCTTCTTGATCTTCGCGCCATGCACACTGACGAAGGAGGGGCAAAAACCTTCGATGCAGGAAAAATCCTTGTTGCAGCTCGATTGATCGATGGTGCGCTTGCGCCCGAATTCCGTTTCGAGCGGTTGCACAGAGACGCAGTTCGATTTCACGCCGCAATCGCCGCATCCCTCGCAGACGAGCGTGTTGATGAGTACGCGCTTGTCGGGATCTGGAAATGCGCCGCGCTTGCGCCGGCGGCGCTTTTCGGAGGCGCAGGTCTGGTCGAAGATCAGGATCGTGCAGCCGGGTATCGTTGCGAGTTCGCGCTGGACGACATCGAGTTCGCTGCGATGATGGATCGTCGTGCTCGATGGCCATGCCTCGCCCGGCGGATATTTGAAGGGTTCGTCCGTGACAACCGCGATGCGCGTCGCCCCTTCGGCGGCCATCGTGCGCGCAATCTTTGCGACGCTCAGATCGCCATCGTTGCGCTGCCCTCCGGTCATCGCGACGGCGTCGTTGTAAAGAATTTTATACGTGACGTTGGTTTTCGTACCGATGGCCCAGCGCACGGCCATGATGCCGGAGTGGTTGTAGGTGCCGTCGCCAAGATTCTGGAAAACGTGGTTGCGTGTCGAGAAGGGCGCTTCGCCGATCCAGTTCGCGCCTTCGCCACCCATCTGCGTGAAGCCTTCGGTGCCGCGATCCATCCACTGCACCATGTAATGGCAGCCGATGCCGGCGTAGGCGCGCGAACCTTCGGGGATCTTCGTCGATGAATTGTGCGGGCAGCCCGAACAGAAATAGGGAATGCGCAGCGCCGCATCCTGCGTTTCCGCAAGATGTTTCTGGAACGAGCGAATTTCCTCGACGCGGCGCGCTAGGTCTTCGTCCTCATCGTGAAAGCGCAACAGCCTGTCGCCGATGGCCACGGCAATGTCGTTCGGATCGAGCGAACCCTTCACCGGGAATAGCCAGTTGCCGGCTTCGTCTTTCTTGCCGATGCAGGTCGGCTGGTTCGGTGTGCCGTAAAGTTCCTCGCGCACCTGCACTTCGATGAGCGAGCGCTTTTCTTCGACGACGATAATGAGTTCGAGCCCTTCGGCGAAATCCTTCAATCCCTCAGGCTCGAGCGGCCACGGGCAACCGATCTTGTAGAGGCGCAAGCCGAGCGCGTTGGCCCTGACCTCGTCGATGCCGAGATCGTCGAGCGCTTGCCGCACGTCGAGATAGGATTTGCCGGTTGTGATGACGCCAATCTTCGGGGCTGGACCGCCCGACGTGACGATCCGGTTGAGTTTGTTTGCGCGCACCCAGGCGACGATGGCGTCGCGCTTGTAATCCTGCAGGCGCGCTTCCTGCGTCAGCACGGGATCGCGCGGGCGAATGTTCAGCCCGCCTTCCGGCATGACGTAATCGAGCGGCGTGACGGCCTGGATGCGATCGGGCGACACGTCGATGGACGCCGTCGACTCGACGGTGTCCTTGACGAGCTTGATGCCGACCCACACCCCGGCATAACGGCTCAACTCCCAGCCGAGGATGCCGTAGTCGAGAATCTCCTGCACGCCCGCGGGATGCAGGATCGGCATCATCACGTCGAGGAAATGAAACTCGGACTGGTGCGCGGTGGTGGAGGATTCTGCTGTATGGTCGTCGCCCATCAGGGCGATGACACCGCCATGCTTCGAGGTTCCCGCCAGATTGGAATGGCGGAACACGTCCCCGGACCGGTCGACGCCGGGCCCCTTGGCGTACCAAAGGCCGAAGACGCCATCGAATTTGCCCCCGCCCCGCATTTCCGCCTGCTGGCTGCCCCAGACCGCGGTCGCTGCGAGGTCTTCGTTGAGGCCGGGCTGGAAGACGATGTCGCTTTTCGCGAGCCGCTCGCGGACCTGAAAAAGCTGCTGGTCGAGGCCGCCCAGCGGCGAACCGCGATAGCCC
>CAINED010000065.1 GCA_903847605.1 uncultured Hyphomicrobiales bacterium
ACCGGCGGCGGCATGAAGCTGTTCTGCGCCGGCATCGGACCCGAGCATCCCGACCTGACCAACGCGTCGCGCCGCATCAAATCGTCCGAGGTCGAGATGTGCGCCAAGAACGGCGTTGCCGACATCGTCGAGATGAAGGTCGGCTATGACGGCATCGTGTTCGCCGCCTCGAAGAAGGCCCGGCACATCGACGTCACCCGCCAGCAATTGTTCCTGGCCCTGGCCAAGGAGATCCCCCAGGGCGGCAAGCTGGTGCCCAATCCCTACACCACGTGGAATCAGGTCGACCCGTCCTTGCCGGCGGTGAAAATCGAGGTTCTCGGCCCGCCGCCGACGTCAGGCACGCGCGACAGCTTCCATGAGCTGTTTCTGGAACCTGGAGCCGAGAGCATCGCCGCCCTCAAGGAGCTCAAGAAGGTCGACGCCAAAGCATTCGAGAAGGCTTGGAAGTCGATCCGCAAGGACGGCGCCTATGTCGAGGCCGGCGAGAACGACAACGTGATCGTGCAGAAGCTGGAAGGCAACAAGGACATCTTCGGCATCTTCGGCTTTTCCTTCCTCGAAGAGAATTCCGGCAAACTGCGCGGCGTGAAGATCGCTGGCGTGGAACCCGAGTTCGAGACGATCGCATCGGGCAAATACGCAGCCAGCCGTCCGCTGTTCATCTACTTCAAGAAGCAGCACATCGGCTCGATCCCCGGCCTCGACAAGTTCATAGCCGAATATATCTCGGCGAAGGCCGTTGGCGACAATGGCTACCTGTCGCGCAAGGGCCTCGTGCCGCTGCCGAAGGCTGAGCTCGACAAGGTCCGCCCGGCGGTTACTGCCGGAACGCCGCTCGACGGCAGCGTCCTGCACTAAACCAATCCGAAGCCGGGAGGGTTTCGTCCCTCCCGGTTTCTTCTCGCGCCGTCCAATCGGGGGGCGCTGGTCTGGCAGCCGCTGCCGGAATGTGCGTCCAGGGTGACGAAATGGTTACTATCTATCTGACGGTTTTCGCTATTCTCGCGTTGACCGGGTTCTTCGCCGGACATCGGCGCGCGATCGCTGTCGCCGGGGGCAATACGCGGGCGCTCCATTCGTTGCCCACCTATCACGGCATGTACACGCTCGCGACTGTCGTCATCCCGATGCTGATCGTGCTTCTTGTCGGCTTCCCGCTTGTCAATATGTTGGCCGGACAATCGGCGATTTCGCATTTTCCGGCGGATCTTCAGGCCGATGCGCTGAAGCGCGCCGCCACGATGCGCGATATCGTGAACCTTGCGGGCGGTCGTTCGATGGCTTCCGTCACCGGCGAATTGCAGAGAGCTGCGGCCTCCTACTCGAACGTTTTGAACATCGGCAACTGGATCGTCGTTGGTCTTGGTCTGCTGGCTGGCGTAGGCGCAATCTTCCTGGCGACCGGGCGCATATCGCTGACGTTCCGGGCTAGAAACAACTTCGAAAAGTTCGTCCTCGCCGTCCTAATCGCTTGCTCGGCGGTGGCGATATTGACGACAATCGGAATCGTCGCTTCCGTGGTGCTTGAAACCTACCGATTCTTCTTCGATCCGGCGATCAAGGGCAAGCCGGGCATTTCGGAATTCCTCTTCGGCCTCGACTGGAATCCTCAGGCCGCGATGCGCGCCGAACAGGGCAACATCCAGACCGCCTACGGTTTCGTCCCCCTGCTGGTCGGCACGCTGCTGATCACACTCATCGCCATGGCGGTGGCCGTCCCCATTGGCCTGCTGTCTGCGATCTACCTTTCCGAATATGCGGGCCCACGGGTGCGCGCGTTTGCCAAACCGGCACTTGAAATTCTGGCCGGCATTCCGACCGTCGTCCTCGGATTCTTTGCCGCGCTCGTAATTGCGCCGTCTATCAAGGGCTTCGGAGAAAGCATCGGCTTGTCCGTCGCGTCCGAAAGCGCATTGGCGGCCGGTCTTGTCATGGGGATGATGATCATCCCGTTCATCTCGTCCTTGTCCGATGACGTGATCAACGCGGTTCCGCAATCGTTGCGCGACGGCTCCTACGCCATGGGCGCCACCAAGTCCGAGACGATGAAACTGGTGATCCTGCCCGCCGCCTTGCCCGGTATCGTTTCGGCTGTCATCCTCGCCTTCAGCCGCGCGGTCGGCGAAACCATGATTGTGGTGATGGCCGCCGGCCTCGCGGCGAACCTGACATTTAATCCGCTAGCCGCAGTGACGACGATCACCGTTCAGATCAAGACCATCCTGGTCGGCGACCAGGAGTTCGATAGCGCCAAGACGCTCGCCGCATTCGCGCTCGGTTTTGTCCTGTTCTTCGTAACTCTCATCCTCAACTACATCGCTCTCCGCGTAGTGCAGAAGTATCGGGAACAGTATGACTGACATGTCCTTTCAAGGCCCAGCGCCGGCCGTTGCACGGCAAGCCACGGAATCGGCCGACATCTTCAAGAAGCGCATTCAGCAGCGTTATCGTGCTGAAACACGCTTCAAGTGGTATGGCATCATTGCCATCAGCTTTTCCATCGCCTTTATCGCTTTGCTGTTCGTCAGCATCTTCGCAACCGGTCTGCCAGCGTTCACCCAGCACTTCCTGGTAATGGATGTTCCGCTGAAAGCGGAGTCCATCGACCCCAGCGGCAAGCGCGAATTGAAGGAACTCGCTTCCGCCGACTATTTCGGCGTGGCGGGAGAAGCCTTGCGCGACAAGTTCCCGGAAGTCACCAATCGCCGCGACCGGACGCGCCTTGTGCAATTGCTCAGCAATGGCGCAGCCGATCCCTTGCGTGCGAAGGTTTTGGGTGAACCAGGCTCGATCGGCAGCACCGCGAAATTGGGGCTCCCGCTATCCGCCAACGCCGACATTTACTTCAAGGGCGGCGTCACGGGCATCGACAAGATCGCGGGCCGAGGCGTGCTGACCCCGAGCGGGACCACTGGCGATATCAGCCTGACATCCAGCTCGAACGAGTTCTCCAGCAGACTCGTGGTCATCAAGCGCGATATCGCCGAGCGCGCGCGGCAATTGCGCCGCGAAGCCGACCGTATCGAATCCTCGGGAGCGACTGCTGCGCAAGTGCAACAATTGCGCGAAGAGGCCAGGGTTCTTCAGGGGCGCTTCGACGCGGTGTCCGGCGCTGAAGCTCTCGACGACAGAATGCCCAGCATGCTGGTCGCGGTGAACGGGGGCATCATCAAACTGACCCGCATCGACAATGCTACCGCCACCGGCGAAGTCCTGCGTCCACTTTCTTCCGCATCCGAGGCGCGGCCAGGTTCCTGGGAAGTCCTCACCCTGACCACGCCGGAGAGCAACCGCAAGGTCACCGACAAGGAAGTCGTCTGGCTTGAAGCACTGAAGAGCCAGGGCCAAATCGAACGCAGGTTCAACTGGGGCTTCTTCACGGCCGGCGACAGCCGCGAACCGGAACTTGCCGGCATCCGCGGTGCGATCACAGGCTCGTTCCTCATGCTGATCGTGACGCTGGCGCTGTGTGTGCCGATCGGCGTTATGGCAGCGATCTACCTCGAGGAATTCGCGCCGAAGAACTGGATCACGGATATCATCGAGGTCAACATCAACAACCTCGCCGCCGTTCCATCGATCGTTTTCGGTCTGCTCGGCCTGGCTGTGTTCCTGAACTTCTTCAACATGCCACGATCCGCGCCCTTTGTCGGCGGCCTAGTCATGGCGTTGCTGGTTTTGCCGACAATCATCATCGCGGCGCGCGCGGCGATCAAGGCGGTGCCGCCGTCCATCCGCGAAGGCGCGCTGGGTGTTGGCGCTTCGCATCAGCAGGCTGTGTTCCACCACGTCCTGCCGCTTGCCATGCCTGGCATCATGACCGGCACGATTATCGGGATGGCCCATGCGCTAGGCGAAACCGCGCCGTTGCTGATGATCGGCATGATCGCGTTCATAGTTGACGTGCCCACATCATTCACGGATGCAGCGACCGTGCTGCCGGTGCAGATATACCTCTGGTCCGACCTGCCCGAACTCGCATTCAAGGCGAAAACCGCAGCCGCCATCATCGTGCTTCTGGTCTTCCTGTTCGTGATGAACGGAATGGCCATCTATCTTCGCAAACGGTTTGAGCGCCGCTGGTAAGACCACAGATCAGGATTCGAAAGGCAATGACCATGGAAGCCGCAACCGCAACCCTCACAGCTGGCAATGACAGGCCGGTGCATTCCGCGCCGCAGGGGCCGATCAAGATTCAGGCCCGCGACGTCAATGTGTATTACGGCGACAAGCACGCCATCAAGCATTTAGACGTCGATATTCCGCAGCATTCCGTGATGGCCTTCATCGGCCCATCGGGTTGCGGAAAGTCGACCTTCCTGCGGTGCATCAACCGAATGAATGATACGATTCCGATTTGCCGCGTGACCGGTAAGATCGAGATCGACAGGCGCGACATCTACGATCCTTCGCTGGACGTCGTGCAACTGCGCGCCCATATCGGGATGGTTTTCCAGAAGCCTAACCCGTTCCCGAAATCGATCTACGACAACGTCGCCTACGGTCCGAAGATCCACGGCCTCGCGCGGACGAAGTCCGAGATCGACGCGATTGTCGAATCCAGCCTGCGCAAGGCCGGACTATGGGAAGAAGTGAAGGATCGTCTTGCGGAGTCTGGGACCGGCCTATCAGGCGGACAGCAGCAGCGCCTTTGCATCGCCCGCGCTATCGCGGTCAGCCCGGACGTCATTCTGATGGATGAGCCATGCTCTGCGCTTGACCCGATCGCAACGGCCAAAGTCGAGGAATTAATCGACGAATTGAAGTCGAACTATACGATCATCATCGTCACGCACTCGATGCAGCAGGCGGCGCGCGTTTCGCAACGCACGGCCTTCTTCCATCTGGGGACGCTCGTTGAGGAAGGTCCGACGGACGTGATCTTTTCCACTCCGAAGGACAAACGCACGAACGACTATATCACCGGCCGCTTCGGCTGAGCCCTCATCACGGATTGCGCACATGACCGATCACACCGTCAAGTCCTACGACAAGGAACTCGAAGCCATAGGGCTGAAGATCGCCGAGATGGGCGGCGTCGCCGAAAAGATGCTCGTCGATGCCATGGAAGCCTTGTCCACGTTGAACATACCGCTCGCCGAACGCACGCTGGCGCACGATCCGAAACTCGACCGCCTCCAGCGCGAAGTCGAGGAAGCGGCGATACTCACCATTGCGAAACGTCAGCCCGTCGCGGGCGACCTGCGCGAAATCGTCGGCGCGATCCGCACGGCGAGCGATCTGGAACGTGTCGGCGATCTTGCAAAGAACATCGCCAAGCGCGCCATCAAGATTATCAAGGATGCGCGGGTGCCCCGCGCCACCATCGGCCTGAAGCACATGGGCGATCTCGCGGCCATGCAGCTCAAGGACGTGCTCGACGCCTATGCCGCGCGCGACGCCGCACGCGCCAAGGCCGTGTGGGTGCGCGACGCGGAAATCGATGCGCTGGAAGATTCCGTCTTCCGCGATCAGCTCACCTTCATGATGGAAGATCCGCGCAACATCACCTATTGCACGCATCTTCTGTTCTGCTCGAAAAACATCGAGCGTATCGGCGATCACGCCACGAATATCGCCGAGACAATTCACTATCTCGTCACCGGCGAGAACCTTCCCATCGAGCGGCCGAAGACGCTGGAAACAACGGTGAAGTAGGGCTGTCATGATGACTCTGGAACGCAAGGACGCGGGCACGCGCGAGGCGGGAACGTCGCCTCGCATTCTCGTCGTCGAGGACGAAGCGCCGCTCGCCATGCTGCTCTCCTACAATCTCGAAGCGGAGGGATTTCAGGTCGAGTCGGAAGCGCGCGGCGACGATGCGGAAGTGCGTCTTGCGGAAACCGCGCCCGATCTCCTCATTCTCGACTGGATGCTGCCGGGCGTGTCGGGTCTCGAACTCTGCCGCCGTTTGCGCGCAAGAGAAGATACCCGCAGCCTGCCGATCATCATGCTCACGGCGCGCGGCGAGGAGCACGAGCGCGTGCGCGGCCTGTCCGTCGGCGCGGACGATTACGTGGTCAAACCGTTTTCGGTCCCGGAGCTGATGGCGCGCGTTCACGCCCTGCTGCGCCGTGCGAAGCCCGAGCGTATCGCCACAAAACTCGTGCAGGGCGATCTGGCGCTCGACCGGGAGACGCATCGCGTGCGCCGCGGCGAACGCGAGATTCATCTCGGCCCCACCGAATTCCGCCTGCTCGAATATCTCATCGAGAAGCCCGGCCGCGTCTTTTCCCGCGCGCGCCTGCTCGACGCGGTCTGGGGTATGGCGGCGGAGATCGACGAGCGCACCGTCGACGTGCATGTCGGGCGGCTGCGCAAGGCGCTTTCGCGCGGGCGCGAGCGCGATCCCATCCGCACCGTCCGCGGCGCGGGCTATTCCTTCGACGAGACTTTTGGTCGGGACTGAAGACCCGCGCCCCTTGCGACACACCCGCGCCATCGGTAATGTCCGGAGCGTCGCGGGTGTAGTTCAATGGTAGAACGGCAGCTTCCCAAGCTGCATACGAGGGTTCGATTCCCTTCACCCGCTCCAGAACGCTTGTTCACACTCGATATGCGCTCCACGCGCACTGCGTTGATGCGCTTTATCCTCTCGCAGCCCTCGCCCGTTCGCGGATGAATTTTTCCACAACGGCCTGATCGTTGGCGAGGACGGTGAAGCGCTCTTTCTTGTCCATGAGATCGGCCATGTGTGGCGGCAGCGGCGCGG
>CAINED010000066.1 GCA_903847605.1 uncultured Hyphomicrobiales bacterium
GCGAATGTGGCCGTGACACGGGCCGAAGTCGAAGACTTCTTCTATCTCGAAGCCGCTCTGCTCGACGAGTGGAAGCTGGACGAGTGGGAAAAGCTACTCGCCGACGACGCCACCTATTATGTGCCGCCCAACGACGAACTCGAAGGCGATTATCGCGACACGCTGTTCATTATTTCGGATGATCGCGAACGCATCCGCCAGCGCGTCATCCGCATCAAGGATCCGAACTGCCACGCAGAATATCCAAAGTCGCGGACGTGCCGCCTCATCACCAATGTTCGCATTACAGCGATCGAGGGCGATCTCGTGCATGCCAGCGCGAATTTCGTCTGCTACCGCTATCGCCGTCACCAGCGCGAATTCTCGTTCGTGGGCACTTATCAATACAAGCTGCGCAAGACCGCCGACTCGTTCCTCATCCGCGAGCGCCGGGTGCTGCTGCACGCGCATGAACTCGGCAAGCTCGGGAGCGTGAGCTTTATTTTGTGACAAGTCGCAAGAAGGGCGGCTTCACGCCTGAAGCCGCCCTCTTTTTTTGACGAGTATCGTCAATTCAGTTGAAACTTCCGCTGTCCACTTCCGCTGTCCACTTCCGCTGTCCACTTCCGCTGTCCACTTCCCCGGACGCCGAAGGCGATCCGGGGTCCAGCTTCTGGATCCCGGGTTCGATTGCTACGCAATCGCCCCGGGAATGTGGAAGGGCTTGCGCCCGACAGATATTCTCTAGAGATCCCGGCTCTCGCTGCGCTCGGCCGGGATGACATCTTCATCCAATCATCGACCGCTTCACACGCCTTCGATCACACGCAGGTCGCGCGTGACGCCGTCGCCGAGTGCCTTGAGAGCGGCCTGATAGCCTGCGCCGTCATGCGTCTCGATCGCCTTGGCGACGCTCTCGAACTCGACGATCACAGTGCGCTGCAGGATGCCCGCTTCATAGGCCTTCGCCGCCGTGCCGCGTGCCAGAAACTTGCCGCCGCCCGCCTCGATCGCCGGACCCGCCAGCTTTGCATAAGCGGCGAGCTTCTCCGGATCGTGAACTGCGTGATAGGCGCTGACCCAATATCCCTTTGCCATGGTTTCCTCCATTTTTGGCCGGAGCGGACAATAGCCGAAGGAAGGGGCAAGGCAAGGCTTGGCGGAAGCCGGCTGGCGGCCCCGCACCGTGGAACGGGCTGCCCGCTGCGGCGTTCATCCGGCACAGACCGGGGGACAAACTCATGACAATCGGAACAAGAAACATCGCCGCCATCGTGGTCGGCGGATCACTCCTCTTACTAGCCAATGCCGCGCCCGCGCAGGAATTGCAGAACGAAACGGAGGCCTGCCGCGCGTCAAGCCTCGTCGCCCTGCGTCAGTCCATTCCCGATCTCAAGGACGTCTTCCTCGATCCGGAAAGCATCGCCGCCTCAAAGGCCGATACGAAGATCGAGGACACACGCGTCACCGCCGTCATCATTGGCGATGCCTACCTGGAATCCAAACGAACCGACAAAGCGCGCCGCTTTGTCTGCCTGATCGGCGACAAGGGCAAGGTGCTGCTGACGTTCTTCATGCGGGAGTGAGCGCTTTTCCCTCAGTGCGGATAGACTGAGGATATCAGGTCAAGCTTCCGGCTGGCCCGCCGGCTTTCCCGTCTTCGGCGGTTTCTTCATGTCTTTCACGCGCGTCGACATGCGAATGCCGCGTTGCTCGCGCGCACTACCCGCAGGCTGCAGCATCTTGCGGTATTCGTCGCGCTTCTCGTGAATGGATGCGATGACATAACCCATGGGGACGCCGATATCGACGAGCACGGCTTCGGAAAGTTGCAGGCTCGCCTCGATGGTTTCGGGAATCGCATCGGTCGCGCCCAGGCCGTATAGCACTGTGGCGTGATGCGCATCGCGCGCGCGCGCGACGATGGTAATGTCCGGGCGCTCGCGTCGCACGAGCGCAACGATGATCTCGATGGCGCGCGGCGAATTCATGGTGAGCACGATGGCGCGCGCATCGGCGAGGCCGCAGGCGCGCAGGAAATCGACGCGAGTCGCATCGCCCCAATAAATATTCTTGCGGCTCCCCCGTTCGCGCGTGACGAGGCGCGGATTGGCGTCGGTTGAAATATGCGCGATGTCGTGGCGCGAAAGCATATCGCTGACAAGCGCGCCGACACGGCCATGTCCGATGACGATGACATGTCCGCTTTCCGCAACGCCTGCCGGGGCGAGATGGGCAAAATCCTGCGGCGCTTCCGGCTGCATGCGCAGCAGCTGGGTGCTGAGCCAGCCAAGCAAGGGTATCGTCACCATGCTCAAGGTGACCGCAATCAGAATGAGATTGCCCGTTGCGGCATTGACAGCCTGTGTCGAGATGGCGGCGCCGATCATGACGAAGGCGAATTCGCCGCCGGGGCCGAGCGGCAGGGCAATTTCCTGGGCTGCGGGCGCGGAGAAGCGCAGCGCACGCGCAATGACGATGAGGATCAGGATCTTCACCGCGATCAGAACCACCGCCAATCCGACGGTCGCGGTAGGATGCGCCGCGACCTGTGCGAGATCGAGGCCTGCGCCGACCGAAACGAAGAACAGACCGAGCAGCAGGCCCTTGAACGGCTCGATGGTGGTTTCGATTTCGCGGCGATATTCCGTCTCGGCCAGCAGCAGGCCAGCAACAAAAGCGCCGAGCGCCATCGACAGGCCTGCCGCGGCAAAGGCGATGCCCGTGCCGATGACGACGAGCAGGCAGGCCGCCATGAAGAATTCCGTCGAGCGCGTCAGCGCGACCTGATGAAACAGCGGACGCAGCACGACGCGGCCAAGCCCAATGATCGCGCCGAGCACGGCAAGCGCAGGCAGGATCGCATAGATCAGGCCCGCGCCGACATTGGCGCTCAATCCCGCGCCGACGCGGGCATCGAGCATGGACACCATGAAGAGCAGCGGCGCGACCATCAGATCCTGAAACAGCAGGATCGCGAAAATGGCGCGCCCGGCGCCGGTGTTGAGGCGCTTACGCTCGGCGAGTACCGGCATAACGATGGCGGTTGAGGACAGGGCCAGCGCGCCGCCGACAATGGCCGCCGCACGCGCCTCCATGCCCAGCAGCATAGCGCCGGCCGCAATCACGATCGCGGTAATTCCGACCTGCAAAGCGCCGAGACCGAAGACAAGGCGGCGCATCGTCTGCAAACGCTCGAAGGACAGTTCGAGGCCGATGGTGAAAAGGAGGAAGACGACGCCGAGTTCGGCAAAATGCTGCATCCTCTCGGAATTGGAGAGCGTGAAGGCGGCGGCCCAGACATTGTCCGCCGCTAGCCGGCCAAGTCCGTGCGGCCCCAGCAGCATGCCGAGCGCCAGAAAGCCAATGACCGGGCTGATTTTAATGCGCCGGAACAACGGCACGACCACGCCGGCCGCGCCGAGAAAAATCAATGCTTCCTTGTATTCGCCCAGCGCCAGGGGTTCGGCCAATGCTCTCTCCGCTGCGGAATGAATCGATGCTGAGACACTATACGATTAGGCGCGGGGATTAAGCGGCAAGGGAAGCGATCCACGTGAACCGGGCAACGGACGATTCTCCTCTTCCTCATCCTGAGGGCCTGCGAAGAAGGCGTCTCGAAGGACGAGGAAGAGGAGTTTAGCGCGTGAGACCCGGTCACGTCAGGGCCCCTCGCCCTTCGAGACGCGAGCTTCGCTCGCTCCTCAGGGTGAGGGTCCCTTCAGCCGATTGCGCTGGCAACCGGCAACGTCACCAAAGCTTGCCGGCGACGGCGAGGGCTCTTTCCTGCACGGCGCTGAAGCCGGTGCGCAACCCGTCGACGCTGTAGCTCACGGTCTTGCGAGCCCCGACCGCCAGTGACTGCGCGCCGCCGATGATGGAGTCCGTGCCGGGCACATAACGGGTCATCGCGACAAGCCTTGGCTGGTCCTTCGGCGTTGCCGAAAACTTTTGCGTCGTGGCGGCCACCGGCCATTCCGCCTGCGTAAATCCGGTCTGGCCGGCGCCAGCCGGAATTCGCGAGAATTGGGCAGGCCGCGACGATTGCAGGCGGGAGGGTTTGCGCGGCGGCGAAGCCGTCGGGGCCGCTATAGGCGGGATCGTGGCAACAGGGATCGAAGCGATGGGATCGGGCTGCAAGGGCGAGACCTTCGACAAAGCGAAAGCCATCACGGCCCTGGCAATGCGCTCTTCGTCGGCATCGGGCGTCGCCGCCTCGTCACTGGGCTGACGCGGCAAGAGCTTGGCCGTCTGGTGCTGCTGCTGCTGCGAGGCCATGGAGGCCGTGCGTTGCACGCGCGTTTCAGGCGTAGTCCCGCTGCCCTGAATGGCAACGAGGAGCACGCCAAGAGCCCCGAGAGTCAGGACCGACGCGCCAAGATCGCGCGAGAACGAAGTCCAGTGGCTCGGAGCATCGGTTTCGGAACGGCTGGCAGAAGCACAAAACATGACAAGGGTCCGAACTGCTTGGGGTCCGCATTGCTTGCAAACCTCAGACTAAGCCTCGTTCGGGCGAGAATGTGGCGCGACCGGTGAGAATTCGCGGCAGCGGCACAGCGCGGGATCACGTGTTGTTGAAATTCTGCAACAATGCGTTTTCAACCGGCAAGGCGCTTCTCGACCATGTCGCGCAGGCTGCGCAGATCCTTGGTGAAGAGACGGATGCCCTCGGCGAGTTTTTCCGTCGCCATGGCGTCCTCGTTGAGATGGAAGCGGAAGGATTTTTCGTCGGGATCGAAGCGGGCGGGCGCGTCGACATTGCGCACGGGCATGACCAGCATTCGCGGCAGGTAGCCATCCGTCTCCTGCAATTGCTGCAACAGAGCCGGTGCGATGGTGAGCCGGTCGCAGCCCGCCAGCGCCTCGATCTCGCCGATGTTGCGGAAGCTCGCGCCCATGACCACGGTCTCGATGCCGTAGGTCTTGTAATAATTGTAGATGGCGCGCACGGAGACGACGCCCGGATCGGTCTCAGCCGTATATTTTTCGCCGGTGGCCTTCATGTACCAGTCGAGGATGCGCCCGACGAAGGGCGAGATGAGATAGGCCCCTGCCCCCGCGCAGGCCTGCGCCTGCGCCAGCGAGAACAGCAACGTCATGTTGCAGTCGATGCCTTCCTTCTGCAGCACGCGGGCGGCCTGCACGCCTTCCCAGGTCGTCGCCAGCTTGATGAGAATGCGCTCGCGCCCGACGCCGCGCGCCTTGTAGTCGGCGATCAGGTCGCGCGCCTTGTCGATCATCGCCTGCGTGTCGAAGGAGAGATCGGCGTCGACCTCGGTGGAGACGCGGCCCGGCACGATCTTCGTGAGTTCCGCGCCGAAATTGACCGCGAGCCGGTCCGTCACCTGCCCGGCGGACTTGCCGCCTTTCTTGCCCCACTGGATCGCCTCGTCGACGAGATGGGCATAGGCCTCCATCTGCGCGGCCTTGAGAATCAGCGTTGGATTGGTGGTGCAATCGGTCGGCTGGAAGGCGCGGATCGAGTCCATGTCGCCGGTGTCGGCGACGATGGTGGTCATGGCCTTGAGCTGTTCGAGTTTGGAGGGCATTCTGGGCTCGCTGAAATGCGGGAAATCTCGGGATTGATTATCAGTCCCGTCCGCAAGCCGCCAGCGCTACCGGCGCTCGCCTCTGATATAATCGTGGATGACGGAACCGGACGTTTCGCAAATGCATGAGAAAAAGCCGCTTTATCGCAAGGTGAACACCCGCACGCGCGGCGTCGTCCACGGCGGCGGCGATTACAAATGGTCGCGCAATTCGAAGACTGAAAAAGCCAGCGACGCCGCGCGCGGATCGATGCATGCCGGCCGGCAGAACGGGTTCGACTATACGCCGCTGTTCAAGTTTCTCCAGTCGAAAGTCGGCGAGAACTGGGACAAGGTGCACAGCGAGGCGATGTCGCGTCTCGACCGCGAAGAGCCGATCTGGTGGATGGTTGCGCGCAGCCCGGCGGAAGAAAAATCCTCTGTGCTGATGGGAGAGAGTTCATATTATAGCGGATTGAAGATCGATGGAGATAACAGGCTTGCCCTAGTCGATCCGGAATTGCGCAACGAGGACCTCAAGCCAAGATGTCCATGTTGCACGCATACGTTCAACGGCGCACCATTCGTGCGCAAGTTCGAGGGTTACTGAAGTTGGACGTTCGTTTGATGTTCGGAGAAAATATGAATCGGAAAATCGCAATCGCATTTTCGACTTTAATCGCGTCTTGCGCGCCTTTGTCGGCGCAGTCTCCGGCTGGTCCCTCGTTGCAGCGCATCAGCTATGACGACCTGCAGAAGCAGAAAACATCCGGCTGCAGCCTCGACATCTCGCGCGGCAAGGACTTGATCGCCTATTGGGACACTGAGGGAACGCCGGAGAAAAAGGGACCGCAGGCGACGATATTCTTCAAGACCGGCGGCAAGATCGTTCGCGTGACCGGCGCTCTGAAGCGCGCAGCGAAAAACGAAATTCTGGGCACATGGTCCGGCACGGTCGGCGGCTACGAAGTACGCATCGTGCAGGGGCCGAGGGACCCCAAAATGAAGAATGACGGCGGCGGCATCGGCGGCAACGGCCGCCTCGAATGGAAGGGGCCGCAGGGGGAAGGCTCGACGCCGGTGACGTGGATGCACGGGTGTTGATTGGCGTTCGTGAATGCAGAACGCGAGATCATATGACACGTCGAAACGGGGAACTCCCCTCCCCGCCCGCAAGTGCGCTTGCCGCACTTGCGCACATATGTTGCCGAAGTCGGATATATATATCCGACTTCGGTAGTGGCAGGGGAATAGCCGCCCCTACTTCGCTGCTTCCAGCTTGTCTTGCGTCTTCGTCTCGAAATCGCTGGCGTCGTGGCGTTCGCGTAGCTGCATGTTCAGGTCGCCGTTCATCTTGTTGACCATGCGGCCGCGCTTCACTGCCGGGCGCGCGTCGATCTCCTTCGCCCAGCGCTGGACGTTTTTGTAGGATTCCACGTCGAGAAATTCCGCGGAATTATACTGGCGCCCCAACGCGAGCTGCCCGTACCACGACCAGATCGCGATATCCGCGATCGTATAGTCGTCGCCGGTCATGTAGCGATGATCAGCGAGATGGCGTTCGAGAACATCGAGCTGGCGCTTGGTTTCCATCGTGAAGCGGTCGATGGCGTATTCTATCTTCACGGGCGCATAGGCGTAGAAGTGGCCGAAGCCGCCGCCGAGATAAGGCGCGCTGCCCATTTGCCAGAACAGCCAGTTCAGGCATTCGGTGCGCTTTGAAATATCCTTAGGTATGAAGGCGTCGAATTTTTCCGCGAGATAAAGCAGGATCGAGCCGGACTCGAAAATGCGCAGCGGCGGCGTGACGCTGTGGTCCATCATCGCCGGTATCTTGGAATTGGGATTGGCGGCGACAAAGCCGCTGCCGAACTGGTCGCCGGCGCCGATGCGGATCAGCCAGGCGTCGTATTCCGCGCCCTTGTGTCCGAGCGCAAGAAGCTCCTCGAGCAGCACCGTGACCTTCACGCCATTGGGCGTTGCGAGCGAATAGAGTTGCAGGGAATGCTTGCCGACCGGCAGTTCCTTGTCATGCGTTGGGCCGGCAATCGGGCGGTTCGTCGAGGCGAATTGTCCGCCGTTTTCCTTTTCCCATTTCCAGACTTTGGGGGGTGTATATTCGCTCATGTTCAATCCATTTTTTGGGTGGCGATGATCTCTCATACACGTTCGCGAAGCGCTCTGCACAGGCGCAACTTAAACAAACAGCTCCGCCCATTCGGGGTGGCGCTTGCGCTGCGCGGCGACATAGGAACAGGCGGGCACGATCTTGAAACCTTCGGCGCGCGCATCGGCGACGAGACGCTCGACGAGCTTGCCCGCTACGCCCTGCCCCTGCATGGAGGAGGGCACGCCCGTGTGATTGGCGACGACCACGCCGGGTGAAGAGCGGCGATAAGTGAGTTCCCCCTCGCCGGCAAAGCCGGCGACCTTCGCGATATAGCGTCCACCGCGCTCTGAATCCTCGCGCGTGATTTCGACTTCGATTGCCATCTTCCCATTCCTTTCCTTGCCGGAAGCGCCCGCCGGGTTTATCCGCCGGGCGCCAGTCTTTACGGGACCATGTCGAACAGGATGACTTCCGCGCCATTGCTGCCGCCGCGAATGTCGATCCTGCCGACATCCGCGATGGCGACGCCGTCGCCCTGCTCCAGCGCCTCGCCGGCTACCGTGACGCTGCCGCGCGCGACCTGCACCCAGGACAGGCGTCCCTTCTTCAGGTCATGTGCGACTTCCGCTCCCGCATCGAGCAGGCCGGCATAGATATCGGCGTCCTGATGGATCGTGAGCGCGCCGTCGCGGCCATTTTCCGCTGCGACGAGGCGAAGGCGGTTCTTCTTCTCCTCGTCCGCAAAGGCTTTCTGGTCGTACCCCGGCGCAATGCCCTTTTTGCCCGGCATCACCCAGATTTGCAGGAAATGCACGGGCGTCTCCTTCGAGGCGTTGAACTCGCTGTGCACGATGCCCGTTCCGGCACTCATGCGCTGCACGTCGCCCGGACGGATCACGGAACCGCCGCCGGTCGAATCCTTGTGCTCGAGCGCGCCTTCGAGGACATAGCTGATGATTTCCATGTCGCGATGGGGATGGGGCGGAAAGCCGCCGCCTCCGGCGACCCGGTCCTCATTGATAACGCGCAGTGGACCGAACCCCATATGCTTGGCATCGTAATATTCGCCAAAGGAAAAGCTGTGCCGGCTATCGAGCCAGCCGAAATCGGCGCGCCCCCTGTCGGCGCTGCGGCGAACCCTGATCATTTTAGAAGTCTCCGGGCGGGGCTTCCCCCCGCATTCGCATAGCTTCGTTCCCGAAGCCGGGAAATTTGCCATATGGTGCAGAGGCGCAAAAAGCGTAAGGGGTGCATCCCATGCAGGCGGCCGGGTTCTGGTCTGCATTTCCGGAACCCCTGACGGCATTCCAATCGCGGAAGTTTAAGATCCATGAGGAAGTCCTGGCGCGCGAGCGTCTTCACCCTGATGCCCGAAATGTTTCCGGGACCGCTCGGCCTTTCCCTGAGCGGCGATGCGCTGGCGCGCGGTCTGTGGGGTCTCGAGACTTTCAACATCCGGGATCACGGCATCGGCAAGCACCGCAATGTCGACGATACGCCCGCGGGCGGCGGGCCGGGCATGGTGATCCGCGCCGATGTGCTGGCCGCTTCGCTCGATGCTCACATCGCGCCGGACGACAAGCGCCCGCGCCTGCTGATGTCGCCGCGCGGCAAGCCACTGCAGCAGAGGCGCGTGCGGGAACTGGCCGATAGCGAAGGCACGATCATCGTCTGCGCGCGTTTCGAAGGTGTCGACGAACGCGTGATCGCGGCGCGCGGGTTGGAAGAAATTTCAATCGGCGATTACGTTCTTTCGGGCGGCGAGATCGCCTCGATGGTTCTGATCGACGCCTGCGTACGCCTGATACCGGGCGTCATGGGCAAGGAAGCCTCGGGCGCGGAAGAAAGCCATGAGAATGGCCTTCTCGAATATCCCCACTATACGCGCCCGCGCGAATGGGAAGGCCATGTCATTCCCGATGTGCTGCTCTCGGGCGACCACGCGAAGATCGAGAAGTGGCGGCGCGAGGAAGCGCTGCGCATTACGCGGGAGAAGCGGCCGGACTTGCTGAAGTAAAGGAACGCGCCCGGTGCAAAGCCAGCGCGTTATCTGAAAATCCTCACCTGGCCCAAATTCACGCCGACGTCCTGACCGGAATTGACATGCGATCCTGCAGGCAATTCCGCCTCGACCAGTTCGCCGGTGCCGTGCAACCGTACTTCCGCCCTCTGCCCCGACGAAAAGCGCCGTAGCGATACGACACGGCCTGTCAGTGACGCGCCAGCCGTTTGCGCCAACTGCACATGTCCCGGCCGCACATAGAGCGTGCCGGGCCCTTCGCCGGCTGAACTGCCGACGATCGGAAGCCGTTTGCCGGCGTGCAGCACGGCGCCGTTCCTGATGTTCACGTTGAGGGCGGCCGTATCGCCAATAAAGGTCATGACAAATGGCGAAGCGGGATCATCATGTACTTCGTCGGGCGTGCCAACCTGCTCGATACGGCCATCCTTCAGGATGGCCACGCGATCGGCGATGCCGAGCGCCTCTTCCTGATCGTGCGTCACGAAGATCGTGGTTTGCCCCGTGCGGTCGTGGATCTCGCGCAGCCAGCGCCGCAAGTCCTTGCGCACGCGCGCATCCAGCGCGCCGAAAGGTTCATCCAGCAGCAGCATGCGCGGCTCGATGGCAAGCGCGCGCGCCAGCGCCACACGCTGCCTCTGTCCGCCGGATAATTGCGCGGGATAGCGGTCTTCGAAAGTCGCGAGCTGAACGAGGGACAGCAGTTCTTCGACGCGCCTGCGAATCTCCGCCTCGGGCGGACGCGTCGCCCGTTCGCGAACGCGAAGCCCATAGGCGATGTTGTCGAAGACGTTCATGTGACGGAACAGCGCGTAATGCTGGAACACGAATCCGACGCCGCGCTTTTGCACGGGTATGCCCGTCGCATCGAGATCGCCGAAGCGGATGCGTCCGCGATTGGCGAATTCGAGACCGGCGATGACACGCAGCAATGTCGTCTTGCCCGAGCCGGACGGGCCCAGCAGCGCCAGCAATTCGCCCGAGCGAATATGCAGGCTTACGTCGTCGAGCGCGGCAGGAGACCCGGTTTCGCGCGCGACATAATTCTTGGTGATGTGCTCGACGAATATGTCCATGACGCATGCCCCTTGATTCAGTGACGGCGGCCGGCGGCGAGCGCATCGGCGTAACGCCATTCGAGCCACGTCTTGATGCAGAGTGTCACCAGCGCGAGCAGCGCGAGCAGCGAAGCGACGGCGAAAGAAGCCGCGAAATTATATTCGTTGTAGAGAATCTCGACGTGCAGCGGCATGGTATTGGTCTCGCCGCGAATGTGTCCCGAGACGACGGCCACAGCGCCGAATTCGCCCATGGCGCGCGCGTTGCAGAGAAGAACGCCATAGAGCAAAGCCCATCGGATATTGGGCAAGGTCACCGTGAGAAAGGCGCGAATGCCGCTCGCCCCGAGCGTCAGGGCCGCTTCCTCGTCGGCGCTGCCCTGATCCTGCATCAGCGGGATAAGTTCGCGGGCAACGAAGGGAAACGTCACGAAGATCGTGGCAAGCACGATGCCCGGCAGCGCAAATATGATTTCGATATTGTGTTCGCGCAGCCACGGGCCGAGCAATCCCTGCGCGCCGAACAAAAGCACGAAGACGAGGCCGGACACCACGGGCGAAACGGAGAAGGGAAGATCGACCAGCGTGATCAGAAGACTCTTGCCGCGAAATTCGTGCTTGGCGATCGCCCAGGACGCGGCGATTCCGAAGACGATGTTCAAGGGGACGGCAATGGCGGCGACCGTCAGCGTGAGCTTGATCGCCGCAAGAGCGTCCGGATGCGTCAGCGCCGCGACATAGGCGCCGAGCCCTTTCGAAAATGCCTGCGTGAAGACGACGGCGAGAGGCAGAACGAGAAACAGCGCGAGAAAGCCGAGCGCAAGCGCGATCAGCACATAACGCGCGACATTGCTTTCGTCCGTGACTGACGGCGCCGCCTTTTGAAGGTCATGCATAGCCAAACCTCCGGCGGCTCCACGCCTGGATGAGATTGATCGCCAGCAGCATCACGAAGGAAATGGCCAGCATCACGGTCGCGATGGCCGTCGCGCCTGCATAGTTGAATTCTTCAAGCTTGATGACGATCAGGATCGGCACGATCTCGGAAACATAGGGAAGGTTTCCGGCGATGAAGATGACCGAGCCGTATTCGCCGACAGCGCGCGCGAAGGCGAGCGCAAAGCCTGTCAGGAGCGCGGGCGCAAGCGGCGGAAGGATAACGCTGCGTAAGGTGCGCGCACGCGATGCGCCGAGCGTTGCCGAGGCTTCCTCGATCTCCCTGTCGATTTCAGCGATCAGCGGCTGCACCGTGCGCACCACAAACGGCAGGCCGATGAAGACGAGCGCGATGAAAATGCCGAAGGGCGTATAGGCGACCTTGATGCCCGCTTCCGCGAACCAGACTCCTAGCCATCCGTTCGGCGCGTAAAGCGAAGCGAGCGAGATGCCGGCGACCGCGGTCGGCAGGGCAAACGGCAGGTCCACGGCGGCGTCGGCGAGCCTTGCGCCGGGAAAGCGGTAACGGACCAGCGTCCATGCGATGATCAGGCCGAAGACCGCATTGACCAGAGCGGCGAGGAAAGAGAGACCGAAGGTGATACGCAGCGCCGAGAGCACACGCGGATCGCTCAGAATATCAACAAATCCCGAGACGCCGATTCCCGAGGCGCGCAGGATCAGCGCACCGAGCGGAATGAGGACGATGAACGACAGCCAGATCAGCGTCCAGGCGAAAGCCGGCACGAAGCCGGGAATGGCGCTCTTCTCGCGAAAGCGCCACCCGGTACCGATGCCAGCCTGGCCGGGCGCTTCGGCGATGGCTGACATTTACCGGTTGCCCCTAAGGATCGCATCGAAGATCGCGCCATCGCTGAAATGCTTCTTCTGCGTTGCGTCCCAGCCGCCAAAATCGCTGTCGATGCTGACGAGTTTCAGCTTGGGGAAACGCGCGAGGTCTTCGGGCTTGGCATGTTCGGGCTTGCTCGGGCGATAGTAGTTCTTGGCGATGATGGCCTGCGCCCGCGGCGAATAGAGAAACTGCAGGTAGGCCTCCGCCGCCGCACGTGTTTTCTTGCGGTCAACATTGCCGTCGACGATGGTAACCGGCGGTTCTGCGAGGATCGACAAGGAGGGAACGATGATCTCGAACTTGTCCTTGCCCAGTTCGTTGAGGGCGAGATAGGCCTCGTTTTCCCAGGCGAGCAGGACATCGCCGAGGCCACGTTGCGCGAACGTATTCGTCGATCCACGTGCACCCGTATCCATTACCGGCACGTTCTTGAAGATGGCGGCGACGAAATCGCGCGCTTTCTGCTCGTCCTTGAATTTCTCGAGTCCGTAGGCCCAGGCGGCGAGATAGTTCCAGCGCGCGCCGCCTGATGTTTTGGGGTTGGGGGTGATGACCTGGATCCCCGGTCTGGCGAGATCGTCCCAGTCCTTCACCTGTTTCGGATTTCCGGCGCGCACAAGAAAGACGATCGTGGACGTATAGGGCGAGGAGTTATCGGGCAGGCGCTTCTGCCAGTCGGCCGGAATCTTCTTCGTTGCGGCCGCAATCGTGTCGATGTCGCCGGCGAGGGCGAGGGTGACGACATCCGCGTCGATGCCGTCGATGACAGCGCGGGCCTGACTGCCCGACCCGCCGTGCGACTGGCGTATGCGCACGACCTCTTTGGACTTCGCCCGCCACTCGGCGGCGAAGGCCTCGTTGATCTCGCGATAGAGCTCGCGCGTCGGATCGTATGAGACGTTCAGAAGCGCCACGTCCGCGCGCGCAAAGGCGGTCACGAAGAAGCAGAGCGCGAAGGCGGCCAAGACCAGCAGACGCTGCAACCAGGTGGCTTTCGAGACTTGCATGAATAGCTCCTCTGCCGGGACGAGCTTATTGTTGATTAATTTAGTCGGAATAGTCAATTCATATTTTCAGTCACGCTGAAATCTGGCCGGGCACCACGGCTTTTGTGAGGAGCTTGGCTGTTGAAGGGACGTGGTTTTCGAATACAAATAACTGAAATATATGATCAATTAAATTTATCGACACTCATCAGATACCCGCGCCCATGAAGATTTCCGGCGCGATTTCGACGCCACCCCGGCTGTTTTCGATGATGTCAGCGAGAGTTCTCTGTTCGAGAACATGCAGCATGGCGTCGTGGGTTTCCTTGAAGAGGCGGCGCAGGGCGCAGCTCTTCTCGTCCTGGCAGTCCTCGCAACGGCGATAGGCCGTACGCGACAGGCAGGTCAGCGGGGCGACCGGCCCTTCGATACTACGCAACACGGTGGCCAGCGTGACGAGGCTGGCCGGCCGCGCCAGCAGGTGTCCACCAGCCTTGCCACGGCGGCTGTCAACGAAACCGGCCCGCCGGAGATCGACCATGATCTGCTCGAGGAACGGCTCGGGGATATTTTCCTGCTCCGCAATGTCCCGCGCCTTCGCTACCTTGCCGCTCGGAAGGCGGGCGAGGTGCAAAAGGGCCTTCAGGGCATAACGGGAGCGCTGGGAAATCATCCGCGGTCACTTTCGGCTAAGTTGACCACGGATATCAGGATTACGTTACAGAATTCAACGCGACGGACGCACCCGTGTCGCAATCTTCACGGGGACCAGCGGCCCCCTCGGCGGATCGTCTGGCGGATCCTCGTCGCGCGGGATCAGCATGACGGCGGTGCCGGCCACAAGCGCCCCGAAGGTGATGGCGAAGCCGCCGAAGAGCAAAAGGAGCGGAGGCCACATCGGGCTCGCATTCCCTATCAGGCGTCCGATATGGCCGATGTCGAACCAGACCAGCAGGCCCGCGAAAGCAGCGCCCAGTATCACACCGGCGATCCAGTTCAGAACCACCAGATGCACGACGCGCAGGGTGCGTCTGCGATGTGTGCGTTCGGCGGGTGTTCGGGACTGGCGCATGGGCGCTCCGGATCGCTCGGTAACGTGATCCTGCAACAAATGCCTCCAAATGAAGTTCCTGCAGCCCCGCTAAATTGTCGCGCGCTCCGCGCTCCCTCGCCCGCAGCTATCGACAAGAGGACACGCCTCCTGTATAGGCCCGCCCGCAAACAACTGAAAACAGCGTCCCCAAAGCGCTCGCCTCAGGCACTCCTCCGGGAGAAGGCCGAAGGCACAAAAAAGGAAAAAGTCATGGATATCATCAGGCAGCTCGAGACCGAGCAGGCCGACAAGCTGGCCGCCATTCGCCCGATTCCGGAATTCCGGCCCGGCGACACCGTTATCGTCAACGTGAAGGTGAAAGAAGGCGAGCGCAGCCGCGTGCAGGCCTATGAAGGCGTGTGCATCGCCCGCTCCGGCGCTGGCATCAACGAGAGCTTCACCGTCCGCAAGATTTCCTATGGCGAAGGCGTCGAGCGCGTCTTCCCGATCTATTCGCCGATGATCGACTCGATCAAGGTCGTCCGCAAAGGCAAGGTGCGCCGCGCCAAGCTCTATTATCTGCGCGACCGCCGCGGCAAGTCGGCCCGTATCGCCGAGCGCGTGGACCACGCCGCCAAGGCGGCTGCGAAGAAGTAATCACGCAGCAGGTGCGGACTTCGAAGGCGCGGCATGGTCCGCGCCTTTTTTATTTCCCTGAAGCTAGGGCACGACCGCGAAGAAGAGGAAAGCCGCGAAGATTACCAGATGCACGATGCCCTGCAGCACTGTGGTGCGTCCGGTGCCGAGCGTGAAGACGCAGGTGAACAATGTCAGCGCCAGCAGAATTTCATCCTTCAGACCGAGCCCCAGTTCCAGCGGCTTGCCCAGCGCAATCGACGCGACGACCACCGCGGGGATCGTCAAGCCGATGCTGGCCAAAGCTGAACCGAGTGCGAGATTGAGACTGGTTTGCAGCCGGTTTGCGCGCGCGGCGCGATATGATGCGAGCCCTTCAGGCAGCAGAACCAGCGCCGCGATGATGATGCCGACGATCGCCTTCGGCGCCTTCAGCGTTTCGACCGCCTCTTCGAGAATGGGCGTCAGAACCTTGGCAAGCCCGACCACGGCGGCGAGCGCCACGAGCAACAGAACAACGCTGGCGACAACAGGATGATCAGGCGCATGCGAATGCGTGGCTTCGTCACCGTTGTCGGCGGGCAGAAAATATTCGCGATGCCGGATCGTCTGCACGAAGACAAAGGAGCCATAGAGGATCAGGGAAACGATACCGGCGAAGATGAGTTGCGGTGTGGAGAAGACAGGCCCCGGCGCACTCACCGTCACATTGGGGACAATCATGGTCAGCGTCGTGAGCGCCGCGAGAACGGCGAGCGCAGCGTTCGCGCCCTGCAATTGAAAGCCCTGTTCGTGGTGGCGCACGCCGCCGACGAGCAGGCTGATGCCGACAATGCCGTTACACACGATGATGACCGCCGCGAAGACCGTATCGCGCGCCAGGCCGGGCTTGCCGTCAGCGGATGCGATCATCAGCGAGACGATCAGGGCGACCTCGATGATCGTGACCGCGATCGCCAGCACCAGCGTGCCGAAGGGCTCACCGATGTGTTCGGCGATGACTTCTGCATGATAAACGGCGGCAAATACGGTGGCGATCAGCACGGCAAAAGCCACGCTTGCCACTGCCGGCCCCGTGCCGGCGAACGACGTTGCAGCTATGACAACTGCGCCGGCTGTCGGCCAGAGCCATGACCACCACGGCGGGGCATTTTTCAACACGACGATTCCTTCCGGCCCTTCGGGCTGCGGTTGAAGGTTGTGGGAGATCTCAGAATTGCGGGAACGCTCTCTGTCAACATCTAGGACGCAAGCATAGGCGCTTCAATCGTCGGCGCATATCCCAGGCGTTTGAACCACATCGAGCCGCATCTGTCCTTGTGTTCTTGCCGCGCTTTTTTGCTGCGCGTTGTTCGCAAGGAAATCCGGGCATGCTAGCCTGATCTCAATCAAGCGGGAATCCGCCCAGGAGGGAAGAACGAGATGAAGAAGCCATTTCTTGCGGCCATGCTTTGCTGTGTCGTAACGGGTCCTGTCCTCGCGCAAAGCCCCGCGGAATTCTTCGCCAACAAGACCGTGCGCATACTCATCGGCTTCGAAACGGCTGGCACCTATGGGCAATATGCGATGCTCGCCTCGCGCCATCTGCGCAAGCACATGGCCGGGACGCCAACCATCGTCGTGCAGTCGATGCCGGGCGCGGGCGGCGTCGCGGCGCTCAACTATGTCGCCAAAGTCGCGCCGCGCGATGGCACGACGCTGATCGTGCCGCCCATCAATATGGTGCAGGACGGGCTTTTGAATCCGAAGGTCGAATACGATCCCGCGAAATTCGACTGGATCGGGCGCATGATGGAACTGGTGCAGATCGGCGTCGCCTCGGAAAAATCCGGCATAAGCAAGCTCGATGACGGAAAAAACCGGGCCTACAACGCGGCCGGTGTCGGCGTCACCAATCCAACATCGCTGAACTGGCATATCGTCAACAAACTGCTCGGCACGAAATACAATGTTATCGGCGGCTATCGCGGACTGCCCGACGCGCAACTCGCCTGGACGCGCGGCGAGGCCGATGTCGTGATGATGAACTGGGAAACCGCGGTCCAGCAATATGCCGCCCCGATCGCTGCGGGAAACATCAAAATCCTGTTCTCCTATACGCATGGCCCGTTGAAGAACGTACAGGAACTGCCTGCGGCGCAGGGCATTCCCGCCATCGGCTCTTTCGGCAAGAACGAGGTCGAGAATGCATTGCTGCGCATCTTCACGTCGGGACCGGGCATCGGCCGCTCGCTTGCACTCTACGAAGGCGCGCCCGCCGACCGTATTGCCGCATGGCGCAAGGCGTTCGACGCGATGGTGCAGGACAAGGAGTTCCTGGGCGACATTCAGAAGGCGCAGATGCGTTTCGACCCGCTCAATGGCGAGGAAATCGCCGCCTTCGTGAATGCGGCGGCGCGCGTGTCAGGCGAGACGCTCGAGGGCGTGAAGAAACTTTACAACGAGATCATCAAGGCGGGCGGGTGATACGGCAAGCGAAGACGTTTTGCGTTCGTTAAACTTTCAGTTCGAATTGCGCGCAATTCGCAGCAGGTTCGTTAATGCCGGTGCGCGATCATCCGCCGATGGCGCAGGTTCAGTCTCATACCGGACAATCGCACTCTCCTTCCCCGGCTTTCGTCTTCCATTGGCAATCCGGGCTCTACGCGATTGCGGCCATCGTGTTTGCCTTCTTCATTCCGGGCATAGCTTTGTGCAAGGTCGTGCCGCTCTCGCAGATTGCGATGGCCATCGGACTTTCGACATTGCTCGCGGGGATCGCGATGATCCTTGCAAGCCGCAGCATCGAAGCGCGCAATGCGCTCGATCCGCGCGCCGACTATCTCCTGCAGGCCTCGATCTTCGTCATCGCGGCGGGCCTGCTCTGGGTCCATTTCATTTTTCAGGATGTAGGCTGGCGCGAGCGCACGATTCATTTCTGGCCCGGCCTTTTCATAGCCATGGCGTGCGGCATCGGCGGCGCGCTTCTGCTTCGCCAGCGGCAGGCGCGGTTAACGGCGGCGCGCGACGCAGACGCTTGAGCGTGTGATGTGCTTGTGTCCGCCGGCCGCGACATGATTGCCGCCGGTCACGCGCCTGATCTGACCGGCCGGACAACGCCCGTCGTCAACCAGAACCGTTTGTCCCTCGCGCAGCGCGCCCATGGGCGGCTCGGTCTTCAGGATCGTCTGCGCGAGCGCGCCCGTCGCCGCGAAAGCGGCTGCGAGAACTATGGAGATGCACGTTGCTCTCATGCCTGCCTCCTCAAGTCGCGGACGGGCCGTTCAGCATCCAGCGATGACCGAAGGGATCGCGCAGAATCGCAAGGCGCGTCCCCCAAAAAGTGTTCATCGGGGCGGTTTCTCCGGTCGCGCCGAGGGAGGTGGCGCGGGCGAAGGTGTCGTCCACCTGCCCGCCCGTCGCGAATTCGAGGCTGATCGTCACGGTCGCCAGATCGGTTGGCAGCGGGACGCGCGTTTTGGCGAATTCCGGGAACATGTCGGCGAGCATCACCGTGCCGCCATTGATCGCCAGTTCGCAATGCATGATCCGCATGCCGTCGAGGGAGGGCATCATCGCCTTTTGCACCGCGCCGAAAGCCGCCCCGTAGAAAGCGATGGCGGCGGCGGCCGGCGACACCGTCAGATAGGGTGCGACGGGAGGGCGGGCCGGGCCGGATTCTTCTGAGTTTTTTGCCATTGCATCAAGGATTTGAGACAGGTTTCAATGTACCCGCAATGGGACGGCATGCAACCGGTAACTTTCGCGCCGTCAAATTCGATATTCGGAAAGCAGGGCGATGTTGCCGAATTGGCTGGCTCTCAGAACGTGGCGTTTGTCGGCCGTCAGAAACACCCCGCCCTCTTCGATAGCCATCGCGTGATAGATCGAATCCTGCAGCGCCGGATAACCTGCGGCGCGTGAACCGGAAGCCGCGATCTTTCCGGCGAGCAGAAAAACGGACCGCGACGGTTCGATCAGCCTGAAGCCGGCTGCGCGCTGAATATCCAGCAATTCCAGCATTTCCCCGAAAGGAATGGAATGGTGAAGCGCGACGCCGAGCGTTTCGTAAAGCAACAGAGAGGGCGCAGTCAGTTCGATCCTGTTTCGAATGGCGTGACGGAAGAAATCCGCCGCCTCGGAGCTGTCGGGCTCGTCGAGGATGAGTTTCAAGAAAACCGATGAGTCGACGACAACCACGGGGGTTACCCCCCCGCACGTTTGTGACGTTCGGTCAGAACGGCATCGCGTTCGCTTCGGAGCCGGCGCACTGTCTCCACCGCGCCCACGTCTTTGACAGGATAGCGCTTGATCCGATCAATCGCTGCAATCGCAGCTGCACGAGTATCCTCGTCGAGCGCCCTGGCGATTGCGTCTTCCACGAATTGCGAACGACGGCTTTTGGGAACCCTCAATTCGAGTTCGGTCTTGACCGAGGCCGAGAGCGTAAAGGCCGCGCGTTCCTTGAGATCCGGCATACGAGTCCTCCTACCCCTTTGGACATAAATTCATACACGAATTTCATGTCCAGCGATACCGTGCATTTGGAGCGGTTCATCCGCTTTCCCCTTTCCCAAACCGCGTCCCGGCTATAGAAGGCGAGCGGAAAATCCGCTGCGGTCGCTTCCCGGAAAGCGACTGGGGCTCTGAAAGGGCAAAAAGAACCATGGCGAAGGCGCGCACGCTTTACGACAAAATCTGGGATGACCACGTTGTCGACGTCCAGCCGGACGGCACGACCCTGCTCTATATCGACCGTCATCTCGTCCACGAAGTGACCTCGCCGCAGGCTTTCGAGGGTCTGCGCATTTCCGGCCGCAAGGTCCGCGCGCCCGAAAAGACGCTCTGCGTCGTCGATCACAACATTCCCACGACCGACCGTACCGCGCCGGTCGAGGATGACGAGAGCCGCGCGCAAATCGCGCAGATGGCGACGAACGCCAAGGATTTCGGCCTCGAATATTACGACGGCTTCGATATCCGCCAGGGCATCGTGCATATCATCGGCCCGGAACAGGGTTTCACCCTGCCGGGCACGACCATCGTCTGCGGCGATAGCCACACGGCGACGCATGGCGCGTTCGGCGCACTGGCGCATGGCATCGGCACATCGGAAGTCGAGCACGTTCTGGCGACGCAGACGCTCATCCAGCGCAAGTCGAAGAACATGCGCGTCATGGTCGACGGCAAGCTCGGCGACGGCGTCACCGCCAAGGACATAATTCTGGCGATCATCGGCGAGATCGGCACAGCCGGCGGCACGGGCAGCGTCATCGAATATGACGGCGAAGCCATCCGCGCGCTGTCGATGGAAGGCCGCATGACCGTCTGCAACATGTCGATCGAGGGCGGCGCGCGCGCCGGCATCATCGCGCCGGACGAAAAGACCTACGCCTATCTGAAGGGCCGCCCGAAAGCGCCGAAGGGCGAGCACTGGGATCAGGCCCTGAAATACTGGGACACGCTGAAGAGCGATCCGGGCGCTTTCTTTGACAAGGAAATCCGCCTCGACGCGGCGAAACTGCCGCCCATCGTGACATGGGGCACTTCGCCCGAGGACGTCATCACCATCGCCGGGACGGTGCCGCGCCTCGAAGACGCCAAGACCGACGCGATGCGCAACAAGATCGAACGCGCGCTGGCCTATATGGGTCTCAAGGGCGGCGAGAAGATCACGGACATCGAAATCGACCGCGCCTTCATCGGCTCCTGCACGAACGGACGCATGGAGGATCTGCGCGCCGCCGCCGATATCGTGAAGAAGGCGCTGGCGCGCGGCCAGAAGGTTTCGGCGCGGGTCAATGCGCTGGTGGTTCCGGGCTCCGGCCTCGTGAAGCAGCAGGCGGAAGCAGAGGGACTGCACAAGATATTCATCGACGCGGGCTTCGAATGGCGCGAGCCCGGCTGCTCGATGTGCCTTGCGATGAACCCCGACAAGCTCGCGCCCGGCGAGCGTTGCGCCTCGACATCGAACCGCAACTTCGAAGGGCGTCAGGGCTTCCGCGGCCGCACGCATCTCGTCTCGCCTGCGATGGCGGCGGCTGCGGCGATCGCCGGCAAGTTCGTGGATGTGAGAAGCTTCTAAAAAAACTTCGAACTCCAAAAAGCAAAAGCCGGATGCGGTCGCCCGCATCCGGCCTTTTCATTTGCGTGATGCGCTCAGTAATAGAGCGGGCGCACGCAGACGTTCACGTAGCGATAGCCATAGGGCGTCCAGCGCTGGCGCCAGCAGCTGCTATAGCCATAGCCGTAGCTGACGACGCGCACGCCACCCCAGCGGTGACCCCAGTGGCGATGGCCCCAGTGGCCATGACCGCCCCAGTGACCGCCATGGAACTTGCCATGGAAGCCGTGGCCGCCATGGAACTTTCCGCCCCACTTGGCTTCGGCGCCGGTGGAGGTGCCGAGAGCCGCGAGGCCGAGCGTGCCGGCTGCTGCGAATGCGAGAAGAAGCTTTTTCATGTTCGTACCCTGTCAGTTGGAGTGCGAGTTGCCTCTCATCACCCGCGCAGCGGGACTATCCCGTTGCTGTGATCCCAATATGCGTGAGACCGCGCCTTACCGCTGTGACTCTGCGCACGCTGCGTATCGTGCGCGGATTTTTGCAATACGCGCTTTCTGCATCCAGCAATGCTGCTAGACTTTGCTCATGAGCGACCGCGAGAAAAAACGTGACGACGAGGCGCGCGAAATTCTTCGCCGCGTCGAGAACGACAATGCGAGTTTTCTGACGGGTTCGATCGAACAGGCGCGCGAAAAGGCCGCTTCGCATTTCGGCGCGTCAGACGCGGGCAATGAAGACAAGACCACGCTCTGGGCGACGCGTATCGGCCGCGCGCTCGGGCTTGTGTTTTTCATCCTGCTCGTGATCAATCTTTTTACGGGCTGGTTCTTCTGAACAGCGCAACGGGAGGCGAAGCTGAAATGAGTGGCGGGGAGAACGCAGGAGCCAATTGGGCGAAATTGCAGGCGCCGACTCTCGCCGAATTCGAGGCGCTGGCCGACGACGCCTTCGCCGCCCTGCCGGAAAATTTCCGCAAGCTCTGCGCCGGCGTGATCGTCAAGGTCGAGGATTTCCCTGATGAGGACGTGCTCGACGAATTGGGCGCGGAGACGGAATTCGACCTTCTGGGCCTGTTTCAGGGCCGAGGCCTCGCACAGGGCGGCGCCCAAGGCCAGACCGGCGAATTACCCAACATGGTCCATCTCTACCGCCGGCCGATCCTCGACTACTGGGCCGAGCACGAGGAGACGCTCGGCGCCGTCGTCACCCATGTGCTTGTCCATGAAATCGGACACCATTTCGGCTTCAGCGACGAGGACATGGAGCGCATCGAAAAGCAGGCTGCCCGGCAGGAGGCCGGATAGCCTGACGCAGAGAGCGGCATTCCTGCAACAGTCGGCGGAAAACCGGCCGGGACGCATGTACGCAGCCCCTCGCTATGATATTGTCCGCAAAAGACATCTTTGCGGATTTTGGACTCCATGGCGGCGAAGGCGTTTCATCAAGGGCAGTTTGCGGTAGTCGGCGCGGCGGCGCTTGCCGTTGCGGGCTTTGCCGCCAGCGGCGGTACGGCCGAGGCCGCGCTGAATCAGGATGACGTCCGCCAGCCCGCTACTTTCGCCTTCCCCGATGGGGAAAACCTCGTCGCACAGCTTGCCGAACAGCTCGGCGTCGAAGAGGCGAAGCCCCGCCACGCGGTCAAATGGCAAGTCGCCCAGGTCGGGTGCAGCCCCTACAAGGCTTGCGACACGACCTCCAACCCCGGCGCGAGCCACCAGAACCAGATCATCACCAACCGTGTTCTCTCGCAGGTTCTTCTGGGCGCGAACGAGCAGATCAATTGCTCGAACTGCTTCAGCGCGTTTGGCTCGGTGGGATCTTACAGCGCGGGCGTTCACGGTCGCTACAATCTGACGGGTCAGCTTTCGATCCGTGGCGGCCTTGCCTTCAGCCAGTACCACGGCACCGGCTACAAGGTGACGAGCGCGCCGATCCTCGCGGTGGCGTTGCGCTACGATCTTGCGGACTGGGGCTGGTCGCGGCCCTTTATCGATGTCGGCGCGACGGCGACGCCGAGCCAGAGATCGCGTTACACGCGGACGTATTTGAACTTCGGCCTGCCCACTACAGCTGTCGGCCGCGCGAGCGGCGACAATTACGGGGCATTCATCAAGGGCGGATGGGTGTTCCGCCTCACCGGCCGCGATGAACTCGCGGTTTACGGCGAACTCTGGCGCAGCTGGCAGAATACGAATTCCTATACCGAGAACCCGCTGCCGCCCGGCGGGCAGTTTCCGTCATCGCGCGACAGCCTGAATATCGCCAAGGCCGGCGTGCAATGGACGCATCTCTGGGGCTCGGCCATCGAGACGCATTTCAACGTCGGCGTCGCCCGCACCTTTGATACCAAGGTCGGCTTCCTGCCGGTCTTGGCCAATATCGGCAGCCCTGCCCCGCCGCTGAAAGAGCGCACCTATTTCGAATATGGTGCGCGTGTCGGCTATCGCATCACGCCGAAAATCACGCTCGATGTCTTCGCGAATGGCGCGGCGGGCACCGGCAGCCTCGATCAGGTTCACGTCGGCACAGCGCTGCGCTTCAGCTACTGAGCTGCCTGATGCCGATGTCATGCTAGGCTTGTCAGCATGGACATCGTCGAACCCATCTTCTTCTGCGCCAAACTTCATCCCCGCCGCCCGGCCATGATGTGGATCGGCGGCGGCGTTTCCTATGCGCATCTGACGCAAACCATTCTCGCCGTCGCACGCCGCCTGCGCGATGCGGGCGTGACGAGAAGCGATATCGCGGCCATCGACATCAAGACGGCCTATCATCATAGCGTGGTGATGCTGGCGCTGATGCATCTCGGCGTTGCATCCGCCTCGGTCGATGCGAACACGCGCGACGTGGCAGAAGCTGCCGGCGTCAGCGTCACCATCGCGGATCAGGCCGTGCCGCGCGGGCGCGCGAGGCATATCGCCATTGCCGAAAGCTGGTTCGAAGCGAACGAAAACGCAAAGCCGCTCGACGACACTGGCTTCAACAACGACGAAAGCCTGTTCGCCATCAAGTTCACGTCAGGCACGACAGGGCGTCCGCTCGCCATGCGCGTGAATTTCGGCGAGACGTGGCTGTGGCTGCACGAGAACCGCTTCTTCAACATGACAGGGCGTACGCTCTCGATGTTCGGCCTGTCGTCGGGCATCGGCTCGCATGCGCTGCTTACCACGCTGAGCCGCGGCGGCACGTTCTGTCTCGCAGGAACTTCGCAGGAGGCCTTCGACACGATCCAGCTTTGCGGCGTCGAAACGCTGCTCGCCTCGACCATGCAATTGCGGCGCATCGCCGAGCGTGCGCGCGAGGCAAACGAGCCGCTTCATAGCGTAAAAACCGCGCTTGTTGGCGGCGCGAGCGTATCGACCTCGCTGGTGCAACTCGCGCAGCGTTATGTCTGCAGCGACCTTCATGTTCACTATGCCTCGGCGCAGGCGGGCTTTGTCGCGATTGCGCCTGCCGCCATGCTCGAGGGGCGACCGGGCGCGACGGGCTTCGTGATGCCCGATGTCGAGATCGAGAGCGTCGATGAAAACGGCGCCCTCCTGCCGCGCGGCGAGATGGGCGAATTGCGCATCCGCACGGAGCGCACGAAGGCGCGCCAGACGCTTTCCGAAAACGCACAGGCGCTCGGTTTTCGCGAGGGCTGGTTCTATCCCGGTGATATCGGCCGCGTGGACGCCGATGGGATGCTGATCCTCGCCGGGCGCAAATCCGAAATCGTGAACATCGGCGGCGAGAAAATCGCGCCCGATCTGGTGGACGAGGTGCTCGCAGGCCAGCCCGGCGTGCGCGATGCGGCCGCTTTCGGCATTCGCAATGCGCAGGGCGATGAAGAACTCTGGGCCGCCATCGTCACGGATGCGCCACCCGACATCCCCGCCCTGATCGCCGTCTGCCGGCAGGCGCTCGGCGCAGGCGCGCCTTCGGTGATCCTGCGCGCGCAGGCAATCCCCCGCAACGCCGCCGGCAAGATTCTCAGGGCGCAATTGAGCCGGGAAATCGAGGAAATGGCGCGAAAATCACGATAATTGGAGCCAGTCCCTATCGAAAAAGTCGTGCAACTTTTTCGGAACACGTTCTGGAAAGCCGGGGGCTGACAACATTGCCGGCAATCGTGTAGAAACCCGCCAGTTCGACTGGATAACCCTGACCGACTGGAAAAGGCGACATGGACAAGTTTACGACACTGACGGGCGTGGCCGCGCCGCTCGATATCGTCAATATCGACACGGACATGATCATCCCCAAGCAGTATCTGAAGACCATCACGCGCCATGGTCTCGGCAAGGGCTTGTTCTCGGAGATGCGCTACAAGGACGATGGTTCGGAAAACCCGGATTTCGTGCTCAACAAGCCTGCCTATCGCAAGGCGCAGATCCTCGTCGCCGGCGATAACTTCGGCTGCGGCTCATCGCGCGAACATGCGCCCTGGGCGTTGCAGGACTTCGGCATCAAGTGCGTGATCTCCACGAACTTCGCCGACATCTTCTACAACAACTGCTTCCAGAACGGCGTGCTGCCGGCGAAAGTCTCGAAGGAAGATCTCGACAAGCTGATGGACGACGCGCAGCGCGGCGCCAATGCGACGCTGACCGTCGATCTCGAGAAGCAGGAAATCTACGGACCGGATGGCGGCGTGGTAAAGTTCGAGATCGATGGCTTCCGCAAGCATTGCCTGCTGAACGGCCTCGACGATATCGGCATCACCATGCAGAAGGACCCGAGCATCGGCACGTTCGAAAAGAAGGTGCACGAAGCGCGTCCTTGGATGTAAGCGGAACATTCATAAGCAAGCGTTTTGGCGGCCGGTCTCACACCGGCCGTTTTTTTTTTTGCTGAAGTGGAATTTGCCGGCGGGATGCCCATATGCTTCGTCAGCAATCGCCGAAGGAACAGCGCCCTTGGACGACGTTGCGACGAGACCCTTCATTCCCTATGCGCCCAAGCCGCGCATAAAGCCGCTGAGCCAGCTCGACCAGCTCTACGTGCTCGCGCGCAATCCCATCGAAAGCTGGACGCAGGCGCATTTCACCCTGCCTGTTATCGCCGGGCCGTCGCTCGTCGGCAATGTCGTGGTGGTCAACCAGCCCGAATTCGTCAGGCAGTTTCTGGTCGACAATGCCGATAATTATCGCAAGGACGCCTTGCAGCAGCGCGTGCTGGCTGCGGGCACGCGCGAGGGCGCGGGCGTCGGACTGTTGTCGGCGGAAGGCGATCTGTGGAAGCGCACGCGCCGCACGCTCGCGCCATCGTTCACGCCGCGCCGGGTCGCGACTTTCGCGCCTGTGATGCGCGACCGCGCGCAGGCGCGTGTCGAGCGTTGGCTGAAACGGCGCAGGGGGGCGATCCTCGAGATCGACCGCGAGATGACCGGCGTCACCTACGACATTCTCTCCGCCACGCTTTTTTCCGATGCGCTCGCGGAAGACGCCGAAGGCTTCGAGCGCGAGTTGATGCGCCTGCTCGATGTCATCGGCCGCGTGCATCCCTTCGATGTACTTGACCTGCCGAAATGGGTGCCGCGCATCGGCCAGCAGCAGGCGCGTTCCTCGCGCAAATGGTTCGAGGCGGCGATCGGGCGTCTGGTCGAGCGACGGCTCGCGCAGGGCGGGGAAATGCCGAACGATCTTCTGACCGCATTGCTCAATGCGCGCGACCCCGAGACGGGCGCGGGCCTCGACGAGGCGGAAGTCGCGGCCAATCTCTTCACATTCATCGCGGCGGGTCACGAAACGACAGCGCGCGCTCTGGGATGGACGCTCTATCTTCTGTCGCAATCGCCGGAATGGCTCGCGCGGTGCGAAAAGGAAGCGGATGCCGCGCCTGACGATCCCGGCCAATGGCTCGAAACGATGCCGGCGATCCGGGCAGCCTTCGAAGAATCGATGCGCCTCTATCCGCCGGTACCCATGATGAGCCGCGTCGCCATCGGCGACGACCGTTTCGGCGAGACGGAGGTGGCGCGCGGCTCGATTGTCGTGGCGGCGCCCTGGCTCATTCACCGCCACCGGAGCCTGTGGGACAATCCCGACGCCTACATGCCCGAGCGCTTCATGCCGGAGCGGCGCGAGGCCATCGACCGTTTCGCCTACCTGCCCTTCGGCGCCGGGCCGCGCGTGTGCATCGGCGCGGTCTTTGCGATGCAGGAGGCCGTGATCGTGCTCGCCAACATTCTGCGTCGCGTGCGGCTCGAACATGTCGGCGAAGCGCCCCGCCCCGTCCACCGGATTACGCTGCGCCCGGAGGGACGGCTTACGATGCGGATGCGTCCGCGCTGACGCCTGTTCTTAACCATCGGTTAACCATAATATCGCGCTGTACCGGTACGGATTCGATGGGGAGCCTGCGCATGTTCCGGAAGATTCTTGCCGCCACAGCCGCCATGTCCATGAGCGCGTTCGGCGCGTCGCAGGCGCATGCCGATTTCGCCTCCTGCCTCGCAGGCCTGAAATCCGCAGCAGCGGGACAGGGTATATCCGCCGCCACATTCGACCGCGTGATGGCCGGTGTGACGCCCGACCCGAAGGTGATGGAAGCCTTCAATTCGCAGCCGGAATTCAAGACACCGATCTGGGACTACCTCGCCTTTCTCGTCGACGAGCAGAAGGTGAACGAAGGGCGAGCGATGATGGCGCGGCACGGATCGGCGCTTGCCAGCGCCGAGCAACGCTACGGCGTCGACCGGCACACGATTGCCGCCGTCTGGGGCGTCGAGAGCGACTACGGCAATCTGCGCGGGCGCTGGGCCCTGCCCCAGTCGCTGGGCACGCTCTCCTGCACCGCGAACCGCCGGCAGGCCTATTTCCGCGGCGAGCTGATGGCGACGCTGAAAATCGTGCAGCGCGGCGATCTCGCTCCGCAAAAGCTCACGGGCTCATGGGCGGGCGCCTTCGGGCAAACGCAGTTCATGCCTTCCACCTACCTGCGTCTTGCCGTGGACGGCGATGGCGACGGCCGTCGCGACCTCGTCGATTCCACCGCCGACGCCTTGCACTCGACCGCCAACTTCCTGGCGAAGTCCGGCTGGCAGAGCGGCGCAGGCTGGGGCTACGAGGTGCGCGTGCCCGCGGGCTATTCCGGCCCGACGGGGCGCAACCCGAAGCAGCCGGTTTCCTCCTGGGCCGCGAAAGGCATCACGCGGATCGACGGGTCGGCTCTCACGGGCAGTGGCAACGCCGGCCTGCTGATGCCGGCGGGGCGGAACGGACCGGGCTTCCTCGTCTTCAAGAATTACGACGCCGCCTATTCCTACAATGGCGCGGACTCCTACGCGCTGGCGATCTCCCTGCTCTCTGATCGTCTGCGGGGACGGGGCGGCGTGCAGGGAAGATGGCCGACCGACGATCGCGGCATCTCGCGCGCCGAGCGGAAGGAAATCCAGGTGCTACTGCTGCGCCGCGGCTACCAGATCGGCGAGGCCGATGGCGCGATTGGCGCGCTCACTAGGCAGGCCATCGCCGACTACCAGCGCAAGAGCGGAATGACCGCAGACGGGCGACCGGGCGGCAAGGTGCTGGATTCCCTGCGCTCCGGCAGGTAGCCGGACGTGCGCGCGCCATCACCGCGAATTGACTGGCTTTTGAAGGCGCGGCTTGCCTATTGTGACTGCATGAAATTTCCGCCCGGCAAGACGAATCCGTCGAAGCGCCTGCGCCCTGCGCGGGTGCTGGCGGCTATGCTTGCCGTGGCCATTTCCGGTCCTGCCGTACAGGCGCAGGACAAGTCGCAAGACAGGTCCATCGTGCTCGAGCTCTTCTCGAGCCAGGGCTGTTCCTCCTGCCCGCCCGCCGACAAGCTTCTGGGCGAAATCGCGCGGCAGCCCCATGTGATCGCCTGGACGCTGCCCGTCGATTACTGGGACTACATCGGCTGGAAAGACACATTCGGCAAACCCGCCCATACCGACCGGCAGAAAGCCTATGCGAAAGTGCGCGGCGACGGGCAGGTCTATACGCCGCAGATCATCGTCAACGGCGTCGCCCACGTGGTCGGCAGCGACATCGGCGCGATACGCGCGGCAGGCGAGCGCTATTACGGCAAACAGGGCGCGCTCAGCGTGCCGCTGAAAGTGACCGAGAAGAATGGTGCGCTCGAAGTCGAGGTCGGCGCTGCGCCCGATGGTACGCCCAAACAGGCGAACCTGATGATCGTGCGCGTGACACGAAACGCTACCGTCACGGTCGGCCGTGGCGAAAATTCCGGGCGCACGCTCGAATACACGAACGTCGGCCGCTCCGCCGCACGCGTCGGCGAGTGGAAGGGCGAGGCACAACGCTTCACCATCGCGCCCGAAGTCGCCGCCAACCCCGAAGCGAACGGCTGGATTGTGTTGCTGCAGGCTGGCGATGCGAAAGCGCCGGGCCCCATTCTCGGCGCCGTGAAGGCGCCGAATATCTGACGTTTATTGATCTGCCTTGCCAAAACAAAAATCCCGCCGGCTTTCACCGGCGGGATTTGTTTTAGGTCGCCACGCGTCAGGCGAGCGAACCCTTCACGCGATCGGGCGTGAACGGCGCGTTGCGCAAGCGGCGTCCCGTCAATGCGTGGAAGGCGTTGGCGACGGCGGGAATCGTGCCGGCAATCGACAGTTCGCCCACCGGCAGCGGAATGTCTCCGCTGCGGATGACTTCGACGTGGATTTGCGGCGTCTCCGACAATTTCAGGATCTGGTAGTCGTTGAAATTGTGCTGGTCGACAGCGCCGTTCGTGAGCGTGACGCGCTCCTTCAGCGCGCTGCCCAGCGCGAAGATCAGCGACCCCTCGATCTGGGCCACGAGATTCTTCGGTTGCACGGGCAGGCCGACATCCGCCGCACACCACAGATTATGGCACTTGATGACGCCGGTTGCGCGGTCGAGCGAAATTTCGGCCACAGTGCCTGTCATCGAAAATCCGATCGGCGGCAGGCCGAGCTTGCCGAAGGCGATGCCGAGCGCCGTGCCTTCGCGCTTGCGGCCGAACTCGGCCATCTGCGCGACGCGCTCGATCACGCGTTTGGCGCGCGGATCCTTCAACAGCGCGATGCGATATTCGACGGGATTCTTGCCCGCCTGCTGGGCCAGTTCGTCGATCATCGCCTCGATGGCAAAATTGTTGTGACCCGCGCCGATGCCGCGCCATGCGGCCGTGCGCGCGCCACGTTCTTCGTAGATGTGTTCGCTGACGGCCGCAGGGATGTTGTAGAAGCCCACATCCGCGCCGGCCATGACGATATGGTCGAAGCCCTTTTGCGCCTGCCACCTGCCGTCGCCGTAGAGGTAGGGAACGACGGTGTCGGATGCGATCAGGTGACGCCATGCGATGATGTTGCCGTCGGCATCGAGCCCCGCGTCGATCTTCTGCGCCGTCATCGGACGCATTCGCGCATTGGCGAGATCGTCCTCGCGGCTCTGGATCATCTTCACCGGCTTGCCCGCGGCCTTCGACAGCATCACGGCGTCGACGACATATTCGACGAAGGCGCGACGCCCGTAGCCGCCGCCCATCTGCATCTGGTGCAAGGTAACCTTGCCCGGCTCGACGCCCGCGACTTTCGCCGCCTGGTCGCGCGCCATGGTGGCCCACTGCGTACCCGTCCAGATTTCGACGCCATCCGGCTTCACCCAGGCGAGGCAGTTATGGGGCTCCATCTGTGCGTGATAGACGTAGTCCGTTGCATATTCGCCCGTGACGATTTTGGCCGCCTTGGCAAGACCTTCCATCGCGCCTTCAGGCTTGGAGTTCGGCGGCATGACGCCCTTCACGTCCTTGCCGCGCAACTTCTCCTGCGCAACCCGCTGGGCAGCATCCGAATTCGTCTTCGATCCCGGCGATTCGCGCCATTGCGCCTTCAGCGCGCGGCGCGCGTTGAACACGTTGACGATGGAATCGCCTGCGATGCCGACGCCATGGTCGAATTTGAAAACGCCCGAAATACCCGGCATCTTCTTCAACTCGTCCTCGTTGAAGGACACCGGCCCCGATGCGCGCACAGGAGCGCGCGCCAGCGTGCCATAGACCATGCCCGGCGCTGTGGCGTCGATGGCATATTGCGCAGCGCCCGTGGACTTTTCGACGATGTCGATGCGCTGCACGTCCTTACCGATCAGACGGAAGGAAGCGACCGGCTTCAACTGATCCGGCTTGATTTCAGGGAGTTTCTCCGGCGCTTTCGCGGAAGCCGCGATCTCGCCGTAGGAGAGCCGCCGGTTTGACGCCTTGTGAACGACGACGCCGGGTTCGGTCGTCAACTCGCCAGCTCCGACATTCCAGCGTGCAGCCGCTGCATCAATGAGAACCTGACGCGCCTGTGCGCCGGCGATGCGCGCGGGCATCCAGTAGCCGCGCAGAGTAAGGCTCGCGACGACCATCTGCGTGCGCAGGATCGGATGATTATAAACATCCGCCACCGGAGCGCTGACGACCTTCACCTTCGACCAGTCGGCGTCGAGTTCCTCGGCAATGATGAGCGGCAGCGACGTGTTGACGCCCTGCCCCATTTCCAGCGCGGGGGAGACGATGGTGACCGTGCCATCCGCGGCGATGCGCACATAGGCGTTGATCGTGTTTGCTGCGGCTTGCGCGCTCGACTTCGTCGAAGCATCGAGGCCGAAGGCAAAAGCAAAGGAGAGGCCGGCGGATCCGGCGATGAAGCCGCGGCGGCTGACATTCGTGTCGATCGTAACGTGCGCCATGGTTCAGCCCTCCCGCGAAGCGCGTTCGATCGCGCGCACGATGCGCGGATAGCTGCCGCAGCGGCACAGATTGCCGTCCATGTGTTCGACGATCTGTTCGCGGTTCGGCTTGGGCGTCCTGGCCAGGAGCTCGGCGGCCTTCATGATCTGGCCGGACTGGCAGTAGCCGCATTGCGCCGTCTCTTCGGCGATCCACGCCTTCTGCAGCGCATGCAGCCCGTTAGCGCCCAGCCCTTCGATGGTCGTCACCTTCTTGCCGGCGGCGCTCGCCGCGGATGTCTGGCAGGAGCGCACGGCGACGCCATCCACATGCACGGTGCAGGCGCCGCAGAGGCCGGCGCCGCAGCCGTATTTCGTGCCCGTGAGGCCGAGTTGCTCGCGAACGGCCCAGAGCAGCGGGGTGTCGGACTCGCCCGTCACCTTTACTGCCCGGCCATTGACCGTCAGATCGTAAGTCGCCATTTCGATTTCCCTCCACCGGCGCATATCTGGCGCGCCTGACCCTCTCGACAAGTCCGGAGCCCCCCGCTCCCTCTCGTCCCGGCATATCAGCCTTTCAAAAGGCTAATTCATGCTGGTATGAGTGTCCAGCGAGCGACGCCTCCGCAATTTTGCGGTGCGGGGCTGCGCCGGTATCATGCGCCTCTGATTCGGGACATCTGAAACGCCATGATGAAATCTGTCTGCTGCGCCGCTGCGGCGCTGGCGCTTTTTGCCATCTCCCCCTCCGAAACCGCCTTCGCGCAGGCGAAGAAGAAGGCTGCCGAACCGGCTGCCACAGGTCCGAAGAAAGTATCTTCGCACGGCAAATGGGACGTCTATGTGCAGGCCGGAAAATCGCGCCTGTGTTACGCCTTCACCAAGGCGCAAAGGCGTTCGCCCGCTAACCTCAAGGATGTCGACGGTTTCATCTTCATTTCGACGCGTCCGGCGCAGAACGTGCGCAATGAAGTGGCCGTGAAAATGGGCGTCGACCTCAAGCCCGATGCAAAACCGACGGTGACCATCGGCTCAAGCAAGTTCTCGATGGTCGCGAACGGCACCGATCTCTTCGTCGAAAACGCCGCCGAGGAACGCCCTTTCGTCGCCGCCATGCGCAAGGGGTCGGAAGTTGTCGTGCGCGCCGTCTCCCGGCGCGGCAACGACATCACCGACAATTATTCGCTCGCAGGCATCGGCGCGGCGCTCGACGCCTTGCAGAAGGAATGCAAGTAGCGCTGCGGCACTTTACGGCGCAATCTCGAATTGCAGCGCCGACAGGAGCTGACTGCCGATCCTGACGTCGACGCGATATTGGCCGCTCGGCCAGTCGCGCGGCAAGTCCACGTCGAATGTCAGGCGCGTGTTTTCGAGCGGCCAGTTCTCGATGGTGTTGCTGCCGACGGCAATGTTGCTGCCGGCCGAGGTTTTCAGCGCCGTCAAACTCCACGTCACGTTCGCGCCATCGGTGTTCGATCCGGTCGTGTCGAGCAGGAAGTTGAGATTGCGCAGGTTCGGCTTCGGATTGGGAACGAGGAGCATTTCCTTGCCGTCGTCGGAAACGCGGACGATTTTTATGTCGCCATTCGCCTTGATGGGGGTGTTCCGCGGCGCGGTCGGCCGCACGCGATAGGGCAGACTGGCGATGAGCCGCTCGTTCACGCCGAGCCGAACTTCGTAAAAGCCAACCGGCCAGTTGCGAGGCAGCCGCAGTTCGACGGGCAGACGGCCATCGGGAAGTATCTTGTCGGAACTGCTGAAGATGACCTGCTCCAACCCGCCAGCGCTGCGCACGCTCACAATGGCTACGTCGATCTGCGTGCCCGCCACCGACTTGTCGAAATCGACGACGAAGAGGAGCCGTTGCTGTGTTTCGACGAATTCCGCGCCGGGAAGCGGCGTGCCCAAGACTCCGCGCGGGGTATCGGGAAACAGTTTCAGAGCCTTGGGGCGCAAAGGCGATGACGGCGTCTCGGTCTGCGCAAGCGCCGAAGGCGAAGCAACGGCGAGAACAGCGGCCGACACGCTCCCCATGAGCGCGCGGCGTGAAATCATTGGTGCGGGTCGATGTTTTTCGGACACCGTCTTCTCCATCTCGAACAAGGCGGCAAACTATCCGCAGGCCGCGATTTGTCCAGCTTTGAGCTGTTGACCGGATTTCACCGCTTCAGGAATTTGGCGAAAGCCGCCAGCGTGGTTTCGGACACGTGGTGCTCCAGTCCTTCGGCGTCCGCCTCGGCGGCCTCGCGGGGCACGCCGATGGCGATGAGAACATCGACGACAAGGCGGTGACGCACCCGCACGCGGCCAGCGAGATCGTGCCCCGCCTCGGTGAGGAAAACACCGCGATAAGGCCGTGATGTGGCAAGGCCCTCGCGCTTCAGCCGCGAAATGGATTTGATCGCCGTGGCATGTGACACGCCGAGCCGGCGCGCGACATCGGTCGGCCGCGCCTCGCCATCCGCCGAAAGCAGATCGGCGATCAGTTCGACATAGTCTTCCATCAGCGCCGTCGACTGGGCGGTGCGCGTCTTGCCGAAGCGGCGCGCCTGCGTGGTTTCCGCCGGCAAAACAGTGGGCGGCGCAGCGCCGGAATTGCTGGCTTTGGCTGCCATCGATACCTCCAGCATCGAGCAAGACGGGGAATCGCCCGGCAGGTCAAGACAGCGCTGGCGTCATTGGAACAGTTTTACTGCGGCTCGATCTTCGCGATCTTCACCCATTCGCCCCAGGATTTGAGATCGCGCTCCAGCAGCGAACGGGCAAGCTTGCGGTCGCCTGGCAGGGGCTCCGAGCCGCTGTCGACGAGAAATTTCTCGGTCTCCGGGTCCTTCACGATCTCATTGAACCAGCCTTCGAGTTTCGCGACGATAGACTCCGGCGTCTTTGCGGGCATATGCACCGACCACCATGCCATGATGTAGTTGCCGATGCCCGTCTCTTTCGCGCTGGGCACATCAGGCGCCGCGCGCATGCGCTGGTCGGAGGACGTCGCAAGCGCACGCACGCGCCCGCTTCTTATGGCGCCGGCGTTGCCGCGAAAATCAAGATGCGCAAAAGCGAGCGCGCCGCTGGAGAGATCGTTGTAGGTCGTTTGCGAGACCTTGTATTTCACCTCTACGGTCTTGAGACCGAAGGCCGCCTTGTAGAATTCGCTGGCGATGACGCCGGTATTCGCCGTCGAACCATAGGATGCATTCTCGCCCTTCTCGCGCAGGAAGGCGGTCAGCTCAGGCAGAGTCTTGAACGGGCTTTGACCATCGACGCAGAGAAGGAACTGCGTCGAATAGAGCGTCGTCACATGTTCGAAATCGTTGAGCGGATCGAAGTTGATCTTCTTGAACAGATGCGGCGCGGGCGCCAGCACCGACGAGCCAGGCGCGATATAGATGATAGTGCCATCGGGTTTTGAACGCGCAACGAATTCGTTGGCGAGATTGCCATTCGCGCCGACGCGGTTCTCGACGATGACGCTCTGGTTGATGAGTTTTGACAGTTTCGCTGCAAAATAACGCACGCTGATATCGGCGCCGGACCCAGGCGGAAACATGCATATGGCGCGGATCGGACCCCTGGGATAATCGGCTTCCTGCGCGCGCAGGATCGCGGGCATATTGATCGCGCCTAACGTGGCAAGCGCGCCCGTGGTGACATTGCGCCGCGTGAGCATGGGCTCCCTCCTCATATTTTGACGAAAGTGTAGCCCAAGAACCCGCGCTGGCAAGTCAAGTGTTCGGTTCACTCCTCGCCGCCGTCCTCAGCCTGAAACGTACGCGGCGCGCGCCGGTGGTTCACGCTGCCACGGCGATAGGCGAGGCTTGTGCCGGGGGAACCGCCAAAGCGCGTCGTGCGCGCACGCATCACAGCCTGCGCCTGTTTCCAGAGATCGCGCGTGATATCGGCGGCCTTGCCGCTGCGTGCGAGCTTCACGCTCTGTCCCGCCCAGAGCGACATGACATCCGTCGAATTCGCCTTGATGGCCGCTGCGCGCAATTCGCCTGTCAGCGCGTTCTGGATGGGATAGGGCGCGATGCTGTCCTCGATGGGGCGCATGGCGCGCATGAATTCGTTGTCGATGCCGCGCGCATAACGGCCGGAGATGGCGCGCGTCAGCCGCGTCGGATCGTCGGGCGCATTGAGGATGGCTTCGCGCTGCGGCGCGGGCGTCGTCGCTTCTTCGCTGAGGAGATAGGCGGTGCCGACCTGCACGGCGTCTGCGCCGAGCATCAGCGCCGCAGCGATGCCTTCGCCATCCGTGATGCCGCCTGCAGCGATGAGCGGCAGATCGACGGCGGCGCGGATCGTGCGCACGAGCGACATCGTCCCGATAGCGGAGGCGTGCATGTCCGCGAGAAAAGTTCCGCGATGCCCGCCGGCCTCGATGCCCTGCGCGCAAATGGCGTCTGCGCCTGCTGCCTCCCATGCCTTCGCTTCCGCGACCGTCGTCGCGGTGCCGATGACATAGATATTCGCCGCTTTCAGACGCGCGACTTCGTCTGCGGGCAGACAGCCGAAGGTGAAGGAAGCCGCGGGCGGCGCAACCTCGATGATGGCGTCGACCTGCGCCGCCGTGTTCTGCGCCCATGAATTGGGAATGGACTGCGGCGGCAGGCCGTAGCGTTCGCGCCAAGGCGCGAGCAATTCCATCGCCGCGCGGACGACTGAGGGATCGGGATCGACGGGATCGAGGACGAATATGTTGACGGCGTAAGGCGCTTGCGTCGCCGAATTCATGGCTGCAACGGACGCCTTGATCTGATCCGGGTTCGATCCGGCAGCCGCGAAAGAGCCCATGCCGCCGGCATTCGACACGGCGATGGCGATGGGCTCGGTCGTCGCGCCGAGCATCGGCGCCTGGATGATGGGTATGGAGAGGCGGGAGAGCATGGAAAACCTGATGTGTCGGATGCGCTCATCAAACCGCCGCGCGGCATTGATGCATCCCGTCACTTTGATGGTAACGGGAAAATTTTTGTTCGTCGATGAGCGATACCGATGGTTTGCGTCATTTTCCGCAACGCTTCTCCAGTTGCCCGATGACCGATCGCGCATCTGGCAAAGCGAAATGGCGTTGGCCGAGCGGCACACGCGCTGTCGCCGGTCCTTCGATCACAAGGCTCTGGGAAGACTTGATGGCGTCGACGAGATTGCGCGTGATGCCGATGCCGTTGTTTGAAACATTGCTCAGCAGAGCGCCGTCGCCGCCATCGATCTCCATCGCCGATGTAAAATTGCCGGCGCGCACCGAAACTTTCTCCGCGCCATTCCATGTCCGCGGCGGATAATATCGCAGCCACAATTCCGAGCGGTCGCCACTTTCGATGCGCAGGCTCGCGCCACGTTCACGGCTCGCCATCTCCACGTAATCGTGTCCATTGCCGTGACCGCGCTTCCATGTTTGCGCGACTGCGGCCTGCGGCAAGGCCGACAGTGCAATAGCAAGAGCAAGCCAGTGATTTCGATTCATCCGACAGATCCTGACCCTTCCGCATAAATCAAACGCCAAATATAGGAAACAGGCAAGCATATCCGCGGCTGGTCACGTCACCGGTCAGTTGGGCTCTCCGGCTTAAGGATGCAAAAGGCTGCTCGGGAAACTGTTGCGCAAATGCTTTGGCTGGCGCATGATTTCGAGATCGTCCCTCGCAATGCACAGCCAACATGTCGATCAGAATACCAGCCTCAGGCCTTGCCATTCTCGCGCTATCGATCTTCGCATCGCTGCCCGCGCTGGCGCAGAACCCCGTTCCTCAATTGTTTCCGCAATCGCAGGGACAGTTGTGCTTCGTCCGGCAATACGATGCGGCGCATCTGAAGAAATTGCCGGGACAGAAGGTGACGCGCATCCTCGCTTCGGTCGTCAAGGAGAAGCCGTCCTCGGAGGGCGTGTGGTTGCGCATGCGGCTCCAGTTGCGCGGCGAAAACAGGCCGGTCGATGTGGCGGCGGGCTGCAGCTGGGACGAACGCGCGAATGTCGACACAGCCGGAAAGCGCGTATTCTCGACCTATCGCAAGAATGAAGGCTTCGTCTGCATCGCAACCTTTACGCGCGAATCCGCCGAGGAGGCCGGCCCCGTGCTGTTCGATATTCCCGCCGATGGCAAAGCGCTATTGCTGCATCTCGACGATGAAATCGGGCTCTGGGTCGAGACCAATCCCGACAAGAAGCGAAAGCGCCTCAAGCTCGGGAAGGACGACCGCGTCTTCCGGCTGGACCGGACGGGCGATTCCGAATGTTCCGCACTGATCGATCAGGTGCGCATCGACTGAAGCATGCTCGGCTGCGGCGGCCTTTTCAGACCCTCGGCCTTTGCGATCACCTCGCGCGCGGCGCGCCGGTAATCGAGATCAGCGCGCCCTCGCGCTGAACCATCGAAAAAAGTTTCGCGGCATTGCCGGTTGCGAGGCGGATGCAGCCATGCGACGCGGGCCGACCGAGCATGCGCACATAACCCGTGCCGTGGATGGCATAGCCGCCACGGAAGAAGATCGAATAGGGCATGGGCGAATTGTCGTACTTGCTGGAATAATGCATGCGCTTGAGCAGATAGGGGCGATAACTGCCGCGCGGCGTGTTGAAGCCCGTGCGGCCGGAAGAAATGGCCCAGGTGTAGGATTCCCCCTTGCCGTTCGTCACATGCATGCGCTGGGACGAAAGATCGATCCGCACGGCGACGGTGGCATGAGCCGTGGCGGTTGCAAGAATGAGCCCCGCGGTGGCCGCGGCAAGCCTGGCGAAACTACGCATGACACTCTCCAAATCGCGAAGCGGACACTTTAAAAAGGCATATCCAGCGCCGATGTGCGCATTGTCACAGCTGGCGACACCCGCGTAAATTGCAGTTTCGAGTCAAGGTTGATTGATTGAGTCCGCCTTGCGATTGCAAGGACTTGCGTGATTAACGGGGCGTCAAGCGAAACGCTTCAATTTTAGACAACAGGATTCGGAGATTCGAAATGGCGTTGCGCCGAATGGAATTGCTGGCGATGTCTCTCCTGTACGGCGCGCTGATGGCGGCTGCGCCTGCCTTCGCGCAGGACAAGGGCACGGTGAATCCGAAGCCCCTGCCGCCACTGGCCAACCCCAACGATCCCGCTACGCCGGCAAAGCAGCTTTTCGGCCGCGCCGCTTCAGCAGCCAATCTCGAAGCACGGTCTTTCGGGCACTATGCCAAGGGCTGCCTTGCCGGCGGCAGGGCGCTGCCCGTGGATGGCGACGCCTGGCAGGTGATGCGCCTGTCGCGCAACCGCAACTGGGCGCATCCGGCCTTCCTGCGCGTTCTCGAACGCATCGCTCGCAAGGGCAAATCCGATGGGGTCTGGCCGGGCCTGCTTGTCGGGGATCTCGCACAGCCGCGCGGCGGGCCGATGCTGACGGGCCACGCTTCCCATCAGATCGGCCTCGACGGCGATGTCTGGCTGACGCCCATGCCGGCGCGCACGCTCTCGCGGCTGGAGCGCGAGGAGACATCGGCCATCGATATGCTCCGGCGCGACAAGAAGGACGTCGACCCCAAAATCTGGTCCGACAATCACCTCGCGATCATCAAGATTGCCGCGCAGCAGCCCGAGGTCGAGCGCATCTTCGTCAACGCCGGCATCAAGAAGGCCTTGTGCCGCTACCATGGCCGAGACCGCTCATGGCTTTCCAAGGTGCGGCCGATGTGGGGGCACAACTATCACTTCCACATCCGCATAAGCTGCCCGTCAAGCGAAGCAAGTTGCGAACCTCAATCGCCGCCCGCCGCGGGCGACGGCTGCGGGCGCGAACTCGACTGGTGGTTCACCGACGCCGTGCTGAACCCGAAGCCGCCCAAGACGCCGCCGAAGCCCAAACCGCCGATGACCATGGCGGAACTGCCGAACGAGTGCAGGATGGTTCTGAACGCGAAATAGCGTCGCGACGTATCGCTGCTCAATGTTCCTTGTCGGCTTTTGACGAGCCCGAACTCTTGTATCCGTGCGCTTCGCCGCTGACGCGATCGGTCCATGCGAGAACCAGGCCCGAACCGACGAAGACGACGTGAATGATCACCAGCCACATCAGATCGCGATCGGAATTATTCTTCACATTCATGAAGGCCTTGAGCAATTGTATCGCCGAAATCGCGACGATCGACGAAAGCAACTTCAGCTTGAGGCCGGTGAAATCGATCTTGCCCATCCATTCGGGCCAATCGCGATGGGCATCCTCGTCGATCTTGGACACGAAGTTCTCGTAGCCCGAAAAAATCACGATGATGATGAGCGACCCGGTCAGCGTGAGATCGATCAGCGACAGCACGGCGAGGATGATGTCTGCTTCGCTCGCCGTGACGATATGCGTGATGAAATGCCACAACTCCTGCAAGGCCTTCGACAACAGGCCGACGAGCGCGAAGACAAGCGCAACATAAAATGGCGCCAGCAGCCAGCGGCTCGTGAACAGGAATTTCTCGAGATAGCGTTCGATCATCGTTCGGCCCGTAACAAGCAACGTGCATAACGCCGCCCGGAATCGGCAGGCTGGCGCGCAACCAACGAAATCCTACCTTCCACGCCACAGCGCACGGCGCAAGACGAGGCAGTTGGAATTGCCGCCTATTCCGCCGCTATTCCCGTGCCGATCTGGCAGGCGACGCCGGTGCCGCCAAGTCCGCAATATCCGTGCGGCACTTTAGCGAGATATTGCTGGTGATAATCTTCCGCATAGTAGAACTCGGGCGCGTCGATGATCTCCGTGGTGATCGGGCCATAGCCCTTCGCGGAGATCGCCTTCTCATAGGTATCGCGGCTCGCGAGGGCGGCAGCGCGTTGCTCCGGCGAATAGACATAGACGCCCGAGCGATATTGCGTGCCGACATCGTTGCCCTGCCGCATGCCCTGGGTCGGGTCGTGATTTTCCCAGAAGCATTTCAGCAAGGTTTCATAGCTGCAGACTTTGGGATCGAAGACCACGAACACCACCTCGTTATGCCCGGTCATGCCGCTGCAAACTTCTTCATAGGTGGGATTGGGCGTGTAGCCTGCAGCATAGCCGACCGCCGTTGTGTGGACGCCTTCGCCGAGCTGCCAGAACTTGCGCTCGGCGCCCCAGAAGCAGCCCATGCCGAACATCGCCATTTCAAATCCCGCCGGCCACGGCCCCTTGAGCGGGTTGCCGTTCACGAAATGCGTGGGCGCTGTAGGTATCGGCTGGGCGCGACCCGGCAGGGCGGCCTCTTTCGACGGCATTTCGGCCTTCTTGCGGAACAGAAACATGACGAGCACTCCAGTGGGCGCTACCAACTTAGGTCACGCGGGCCGGAAATTACAGGCCCGCTGCGGCAGTTGATCAGGGGCGGCTGGAATAGCCGATGGCGACGCGCCGGCGCTTGGCCATCCAGAGCAGCAGGAGACCGAAGGCCGGCAGCACGATCCAGCCCGGAACGAGGAAGAATCCCTTCAGGACGGGATCCCAGAGCAGCGGATGAACATTGCGCTCCACAGCGGGTTGCAGGAGCGGAAAAAGCTTCGGAAACAGGTATATGCACATATCCCCGAAGCGCGAGACGATCAGCTTCGAAGCGGCGATCGAGCGCGTTCCATCGACGACCAGTGCCGCAAAGCCCGCCGCCAGCAGGATCAGGCCGAAGGCTCTCGCCAGAAAACGCAGCATGGTTGGGCTCCGCCCTGCTTTCGCATTTGCCAAAACCGCGGCCTGATTACCCTGCGAGCCCGTCCCTGTCCACGCGCCGCCCCGCCAGGGCGGCGCGGACCCTGTTGGCGCGCGGCGAACTTCCACGCGCGAAATCAGGACGATAGCGCCGGTTCCGAAAACCGTCCGAAAACTAGGTGCGCTTTCCGCGAATCCGGCGATCTTTGCTTGCCATCCTGCCTTGCCCGACTATATTGCGCCGCGATTTGAAGGCGGCGGCGCAAGCAGCCGGTGGCAAAATTATCCGGGTTCGGGCGCCGGTTGCACTGTCGGCCAGACTTCCGGTTTGGCTCGTGCGCATCTCATTCTGCGTTACGCTTGGGCAGGCGCGCCGGCGGGGTCGAATGGCGGGCGCATGGATCTGAAATTTGCGCCGGCGGCAGATCAAGGTTACGCGGGGTGGCCGAATGGTTGAAGGCGCACATCGCGCCTAAGGCGCGCGTGTTCAGATAAAGAGTGCGTGCGTCTGAATGAAAGTTACGGAGGGGTGGCCGAGTGGTTGAAGGCGCACGCCTGGAAAGTGTGTATACGGGAAACCGTATCGGGGGTTCGAATCCCCCTCCCTCCGCCATTTGCATCAATTAATCTATTGATTAGAAAGTAAATATATTCCAGATCGCCGTCTCTACCCCCATCCCTACCCCCATTCTGGTTTTGAATTCCCGTCACTACTTCCATTGCTCCGCGGCAATGCGCCGCCTGACAGGCTCCGGCATCGACCGTTGCCCCCAACACCATGCGCGAGTGTCGGACTGCTCCCCGTCGTCGCGCGTCGCGTTTTGCGATGGCGGGGACATCCTGCCCAACGCCACCTGCAAAAGATTTGTGGTGATGCCTCGGCTGTTGCCAGCCTTTCCTTGACTCGCTAACGGAAAAGAACAAAATAAGAACATGCATCGAAGGAGGGCGTCGTGGTCCATCGCAGGAAGTCAGATCACCTCTCCAATCCCGGACCGCTCATTGGTGAGTTGCGTCAGTGCCGGGAGGCGGCCATCCGGGCATCCAGCTCGGTGAAGCCTCAAGGCGTCCACTACCACGCCCTGCAGATGGTCGTAGTGGCGATTGATGGTGCAGCTGTTGATTTCCACTGAGAACTGACCCGGGATTTCCACGGAGAAGTGACCCGGCTTGATGATGAGATTAGGTCAGGTCGTCGTCAAGTTTCGGTGCTTCTCCCTGGCTGGCTTTGCGGGTTTTGCGCTGCTGCTTTTGAA
>CAINED010000067.1 GCA_903847605.1 uncultured Hyphomicrobiales bacterium
CGCCCTCTCGGACGGCCTTTCCCAATAGTCCTGGATGGATGGATCAGAAGTCCATTCCGCCCATGCCGCCGCCGCCCGGCATCGGGGGCATGCCCGAGTCCTTCTTCGGCTTGTCGGCGATCATGGCTTCCGTCGTGACGAGGAGGCCGGCAACCGAAGCCGCATCCTGCAGCGCGGTGCGCACGACCTTCGCCGGGTCGACGATACCAGCGGCGAGCATGTCCACATACTCTTCGGTCTGCGCGTTGAAACCGAAGGTCTGCGACTTGTTCTCGTTGATCTTGCCGACGACGATCGAGCCTTCGACGCCCGAGTTTTCGACGATCTGGCGGATCGGCGCTTCGAGAGCCTTGGCAATGATGTTGATGCCCGCCTGAACGTCGGCGTTGTCGCTCTTCAGCTTCAGAACTGCAGCCTTCGCGCGCAGCAGAGCAACGCCGCCGCCCGGAACGATGCCTTCTTCCACCGCAGCGCGGGTCGCGTTCAGCGCGTCGTCAACGCGGTCCTTCTTTTCCTTCACTTCGACTTCCGTCGCGCCGCCGACGCGGATCACCGCAACGCCGCCCGCGAGCTTGGCCAGACGCTCCTGCAGCTTCTCGCGGTCGTAGTCCGAGGTGGTCTCCTCGATCTGCGCCTTGATCTGGCCGATGCGTCCCTCGATCTCTTTCTTCTTGCCGGCGCCATCGACGAGCGTGGTGTTCTCCTTGTCGATGCGCACCTTCTTGGCGCGGCCGAGCATGGCGAGCGTCACGTTCTCGAGCTTGATGCCGAGGTCTTCGGCGATCATCTGGCCGCCCGTGAGGATGGCGATGTCTTCCAGCATGGCCTTGCGGCGGTCGCCGAAGCCCGGCGCCTTCACGGCGGCGATCTTGAGGCCGCCACGCAGCTTGTTGACGACGAGAGTCGCGAGAGCCTCGCCCTCGATGTCTTCGGCGACGATCAGCAGCGGCTTGCCGGTCTGAACGACGGCTTCGAGCACCGGCAGCATCGGCTGCAGCGACGACAGCTTCTTCTCGTGGATGAGGATGTAGGCGTCCTCGAGCTCGGCGATCATCTTCTCGGCATTGGTGATGAAGTAGGGCGAGAGATAGCCGCGGTCGAACTGCATGCCTTCGACGATGTCGACGTCGGTCTCGAGGCTCTTGGCCTCTTCCACCGTGATGACGCCCTCGTTGCCGACCTTCTGCATCGCGTTGGCGATCATCTGGCCGATCTTCTTGTCGCCGTTCGAGGAGATGGTGCCGACCTGCGCGACTTCCGCAGTGTCCTTGACCTTCTTGGCGCGCTTCTTGATGTCGTCGACGGCCACTTCGACGGCCATGTCGATGCCGCGCTTGAGGTCCATCGGGTTCATGCCGGCGGCCACGTACTTGGCGCCTTCACGAACGATGGCCTGAGCGAGAACGGTCGCGGTCGTCGTGCCGTCGCCGGCCGTGTCGTTGGTCTTCGAGGCGACTTCGCGCACCATCTGCGCGCCCATGTTCTCGAACTTGTCCTCAAGCTCGATTTCCTTGGCGACGGTGACGCCGTCCTTCGTGATGCGCGGAGCGCCGAACGACTTGTCGATGACGACGTTGCGGCCCTTGGGACCGAGAGTGACCTTCACCGCATTGGCGAGAATGTCGACGCCGCGCAGCATGCGCTCGCGCGCATCGGCGGAAAATTTGACTTCCTTGGCTGCCATGTTTGTTGGTTCCTGTGATGTCTGTTTAGCGAATAACGAAGAACGAGTAGCGAGTGGCTGGTGGCGAATTGTTCAGGAATGCGGCGGCGAAAGGTTGCCCTGTTCGCTATGCGCTATTCCCAATTCGATCCTGACCTCAGGCCACAACGCCCATGATGTCGGATTCCTTCATGATCAGGAGTTCCTGACCGTCGATCTTGACCTCGGTGCCGGACCACTTGCCGAAGAGGACGCGATCGCCCTTCTTCACATCGAGCGGGACGAGCTTGCCGCTCTCGTCGCGAGCGCCGGGGCCGGCGGCGACGATTTCGCCTTCCTGGGGCTTCTCCTGGGCGGAATCGGGGATGATGATGCCACCCTTGGTCTTTTCCTCGCTGGTGACGCGTTTGACGACCACACGGTCGTGCAGGGGACGGAACTTCATTTTGGACTTATCCTGTCGGTTTGAGCGCCCCGGCCACCCTCCCGGGCCCCGGACCGCCTATTTGCCTTCCTCAGAAAGCTGTTAGCACTCTCTTGAGGGGAGTGCTAACAGTCGAGGAGTGAGATATGGGCGGGGCAATTTAATGTCAAGGACGCTGGCGGCCGGAAAATTCGGGCCTATTAAGAATGGTTAATCGCACGGCGATCTCGGGAGGAGACATGGCTGCCCAGTACGGAATAGTGCCGTCCGAGTTGCTCGCCGGGAGATCGGGATTGGAGATCCTGGGCGATATCGTGGCCGGAGCGCTGCCGCAGCCGCCGATCGGCCGGACGCTGAATTTCCAACTCGTCGAGGTGACATCCGGCTTCGCGGCCTTCGAAGGGGAGCCGGGATTCGACTTCTACAATCCTCTCGGGGGTGTTCATGGCGGCTGGCCGGCGACCCTGCTCGATAGCGCCATGGCCTGCGCGGTGCATAGTACCCTCCCGGCCGGGCAGGGCTACACCACAGTCGAATTCAAGTTGAATTGCATCCGCCCGATCACCGCAACCACCGGCCGCGTGCGCTGCGAGGGGAAGATCGTCAATGTAGGACGCACGATTGCGACCTCGGAAGGCCGGCTTCTGGATTCATCCGGCAAGCTTTTGGCGCATGGCACCGAGACGTGTCTGATTTTCCCCATGGCTGACAAAGGTCGTTGAAGGCGTTCTGATAAAAAAAACGGGAGCCTTTCGACTCCCGTTTCAAATCGCAGCGGTGCGGCGATTATCGGATCACTTCAATGATACGTCCGGATCCATCGACGACGACGTAACGGTCGTTCACGCGAGCATAGCGGTAGCCGCAGAGACGGTCGTTGTCGCGGAACGTGTAATAGCGAACGGTGCCGGGAAGTTGCGCGCCGACCACAACGTCACCTTGCAGGCGAACGCTTTCGGCGGGATTCTTGACGACGTAGCCCTGGATATAGGTTCGGTCGTCGGTGGCGATGCCACCGGCAGCCGCGCCTGCGACACCACCGACAACGCCGCCGACAGCCGCGCCAACGGGGCCGCCGACAATCGCGCCGCCCACTGCGCCAGCGGCAGCGCCGCCGACTGCGCCGCCCGCAGCGCCGTTGTTATTCTGGGCCTGAGCCGTGAACGAAGCCGCGCCAGCCAGCAGCGCGCCAGCAAGAATGAGAGTTTTCATCAGATATCTCCTCGTGTTCTGCAACCCACCGCAGTGTGCGCGGCAGAGCCGAAGAGGTAACCGTGGAACCAGCGTTGCGTTCCGTCATCATCATCGAGCGGATGCGTGGACGGCGAAGCGTTGCGCCACAATCTTGCAAGCATGATTTTTTGAAAAGTCTGGCAAGCCGAAACTCTGCCGTTCGGAACGGATGTTCGCTCAGGACGTTGAGTTTGCATGCCGTCGCTCGCACAGCTTGCCATTGAGCATTGCAAAAGCGGCGGCAAAATATAGGAGCGTCGAATGAACTGGGACACCATCGAGGGCAACTGGAAGCAGCTCAAGGGCAACGTCAAGGAGCAGTGGGGCAAACTCACCGACGACGAAATCGATCAGATCGCCGGAAAGCGCGACCAGCTGGCAGGGAAAATTCAGGAACGTTACGGCCTCGCGAAAGACGAAGCCGATCGCCAGATCAATGACTGGTACGATCGTTCGTCGCGCGACTCCCGCGCCTGAAAATACAACACACAACGACAGTGCGAGGGCGCCTTTGGCGCTCTCGTTTGTTTTGGATAACCGGAGATCCGCTTTTCAAAAAACCTATTCGATTCTCACGCCTGCATCCCGGACAACCTTGCCCCACATCTCCGCTTCTTCGGCGACGATCTTGCGCAACTCTTCGGGCGAGTGGCTCCAGGCAATCAGATAAGCTTGATCGAACCTCTTTTTGGTATCGGGTTGCGTCACGAAATCGCGCATCATTGCGTTAATTCGATCGACGATGTCGCGCGGCGTCCCCGTTGGCGCGACGATGCCGAACCACGATGTAGAGAGATAGCCTGAAACGCCCGCTTCAGCGGCGGTAGGCAGATCCGGAAGTTGCGGCATTCGATTTGCCGTCGTCGCAGCGAGAAGGCGCAATTGTCCGGCCTGAACAAGACTTGCGACAGGCGCGGCTCCCACTGAAAACATCTGCACGACGCCTGACGTCAGATCGGCCACTGCGGGGGCAGCGCCGCGATAGGGCACATGCGCCATCTGGATGCCTGCGAGACGCGACAGCAATAGCGCCGAGAGATGGTTCGTCGAACCTGCGCCGGCGGTGGCATAGTTCAGTGAGTTGGGTTTGGCTTTCGCAAGCGCGATAAATTCGCCGAGCGTTTTCGCCGGCACATCCTTGTTCACGACGATGACCTGCGGCGCTTCGCCGAGAATGGCAGCGACAACGAGATCCTTCAGCGGATCGTAGCCCATGCTCGCATAAAGATGCTGGTTCACGGTGAGGCTCGAATTGACGAGCATGCCGAGCGTCAACCCGTCAGGCGCAGATTTGGCGACGGCGGCCGAACCGATATTGCCGCCAGCGCCGGTTCGGTTTTCCACGACGACCTGCTGTCCCGTGCGTTTGGATATCTCGTCCGCCGCGAGGCGCCCGAGATAGTCGGTGGTGCCGCCGGCCGCATAAGGCACAATCATGCGCACGCGCTGGTTGGGCCAGGATTGCGCCTGCGCCAATCCGCTCATGGCGACGAGCGCAGCAGCCGCAAGCAGACGACTGGTCGCGCGATCGAATGCCCGACATGCAAGGATCATTTTTCCCTCCCGCAGCGCCGCCGGAACCTTTGCATTTCCGCAGAGCGCTTGCCATAAACCTACACCAATCGCATCCGCAGGAAAGAAGGAAACGCCTGATGAAAATCCGCGCCGCCGTGTTCCGCGACGAAACCGGTCATCCGAAAATCGAAGAACTCGATCTGACCGGTCCGGGTCCGGGCGAAGTTCTCGTGCGCATGGTGGCGACGGGCGTTTGTCATACAGACCATAAGTCAGCCGGACCCGGTCCCGTGCCGAAGCCCGTCGTTCTCGGCCATGAAGGCGCAGGCGTCGTCGAGGCTGTCGGCGCGGGCGTGACCAAACTCGTGACCGGCGATCATGTTGTGATGACCTTCGGATCGTGCGGGCGGTGCATGTCTTGCGAGGAGGCGGAGCCCGCCTATTGCAACGACTCCTTCGATTACTGCTTCACCTGCAATCCGCCGGGCCGCAAGGGTATGAAATACCTGTCGAGCGCGCAGGGGCCGGTCAACGGCTATTTCTTCGCGCAATCGTCCTTCGCCACCCATGCCATCGGCTTCGAGCGCAATGTGATCAAGATCCGCAAGGATGTGCCACTCGAAATCATGGGGCCGCTGGGCTGCGGCATCCAGACCGGCGCGGGCGCCATTCTCAACGATTTCAAGCTGACGCCGGGCAAGACGCTGGCGGTCTTCGGCGTCGGCGCGCTCGGCCTTTCGGCGATCATGGCGGGCCGCATAGCCGGCGCCTCGCGGATCATTGCCGTGGACCGTCACGCCCATCGTGTCAGCCTGGCCAGGGAGCTTGGCGCGCACGAAGGCATCGTCAGCGGAAGCGAACCGGTAACCGATGCGATCATGAAAGCCGTTCCCGGCGGGCTCGACTTCGTTCTCGATACGACAGGCGTTCTCTCGGTCATGCGGCAGGCTGTCGATTGCCTCGCCCCGCGCGGCAATGCGGGCTTTGTCACAAGCCCCTGGGACGGCAGCGAATTCAGCCTCAACGTCCGCCATCTGCTGATGGGCCGCAAGGTGCGCGGCATCATCGAGGGCAATTCGAACCCCGATGTCTTCATTCCGCGTCTCGTCGATTACTGGAAGGATGGTCGCTTCCCGTTCGACAAGCTGATCAAGTTCTACAAGTTCGAGGAGATCGACAAGGCTTTCCACGACAGCGAGACCGGCGCGACGGTCAAGCCCGTCCTGCGCATGAACTGACGTTCCGGCGCGCGCGTGGAAGAGGATGTCGCCCTCGCTCTCGCCAATGGCCATATCGGTTTTGCGCGCACGGATGCGCGTTTGCGCGTATTGGCGCGAGAGGGCAGATTAAGCCAGTGGTTGCCGGAAGTTGGCGCGAATTGCTGCGAATGCGCGCTTCTTTTCGGGATGGAAGACGAGCTTCGCATCCTGCTCGGCAATCGCAGCGCCTTCACCCTGCCGGGCGTTCATGTCCCGGAACTCGGCGACGGCTTGAGGGCCAACATCGTCATTCAGGCCAACGCGCAACACGGCCTGTCTATTCTCACAATGGCGGATTACGGCGCGGGCGAAATTGAAAACCTGCTCACCGCGGAGCGGCGCGCCAAGCAGATGGCCGATGAAAAGCTTCTTGTCGAAACGCAGCGCGCCAATGTGCAGACTCGCATTAACGCCATCACGCAGGAGCGCGCCCGCATCGCCCGCGACCTGCACGATACGCTCGTTCAGGCTATGGTCGCCGTCCTCGCCAATCTGCGTCTTGTGCTGAAGGTCATGGACGCCGATCCGCAGCGCGCCATATCGGAACTCGGCGCGACCGAACGCCTTGCGCGCGAGGGGCTCGAAAGCGCGCGCGTGGCGCTCGCGCAGATCAGATCCAATGATATCCCGCCGCTGACGCTTGGCGCTTCCATCCGCGCGCTGCTCGAACAATTGCGCGCGCGCCTGGAGATCGAAGTTACACTCGACATGCAGCCCGAAGCCGACGATCTGACCGGGCTGGTTGCAGAGGGATTGTCGCGCGTTGCCGAGGAAGCCTTGCGAAACACCGAGCGCCACGCCCGGGCGCACCTTGTTCAAATTGAAGTGCGGCTGGTGGAGAGGCCCGAAGGCCGCTATGCGCTCATGCGGCTCAGCGACGATGGCATCGGCTTTGATCCCTCTGATTTGCCTTCCCTGCATTTCGGACTTCTGGGCATGTCGGAGCAGATGGACTTGCTTGGAGGCAGAATGAGTATCGAAAGCGTCAAGGGAAAAGGCGTAGAGTTGTCGGCCGAAGCGCCGCTGCTGAATATGGAAATCGAGCGTGGATAAAATCAGGCTTCTCATCGCCGAAGATCATCAGGTTGTGCGCAGGGCCTTCGCGGCCATGTTGTCGCTCGAACCCGACATAGAAGTCGTCGCGGAAGCGGCCGATGGCGTCGAGGCCGTCGAGAAAGCGCGCGCCCGGCGGCCCGATGTCGTTCTGATGGATATTCAGATGCCGCGCATGAACGGCATCGCCGCAACGCGCACGATACGGCAGGAACGGCCGCAAACGGCAGTCGTCGTGCTGACGACTTACGACACCGACGACATCGTTTTCGACGCCATCGCGGCTGGCGCGCAGGCCTACCTGCTGAAGGATGCGGAAGAAAAGGAAATCCTCGAAACCATTCGCGGCGTCATGCGCGGCGAAACCAACATGTCGGCGCGCATCGCAACCAAGGTGATTTCAGAATTCCGGCGCATGAAGGCACAGACCCTTCCCGCCTCCATCGAAGGCGAAACCGTCCAGTTGACCGAGCGCGAGGAATCGATCCTGGCGCTGGTCGCGCAGGGCGACGGCAACAAGGAAATCGCCCGCAAGCTCGATCTCGCCGAAGGCACCGTCAAGAATTACGTCAGCCGCATCCTCGACAAGTTGCATGCGCGTTCGCGCACCGAACTCGCCATCAAGGCGCAAGGCCTGCTGAAGCGTTAAACCCTCAAGTGGCGATACGCCGCGCGACATCGGCAGCGATCGAGGAAAATACGTTCCCCACCCCGTCGCCGGTTTTCGCGCTCGTAAACAGAACTTCGCCCGCAGCCAGCCCGAAGCTGGCGCCATCGGGCAAGGTCTCGGCGAGATCGGATTTGTTGACGACGGCGCGGACGGACCGCCCCGGCAGGTGCTTTTCGAAGCCTTCGATCAGCGCCTTCATTTTCTCGATCGTGGCTTGCCGCGAGGCGTCTGCAACGACGATGGCGCCGCTCGCGCCCTTGACATAGGCCGTCTCGAAGATGCGTTGACCGAAGTCGCCGTCGGTGTCCCACAGCATCAGCCGAACGGCCCGGCCATCGGCAAGCGACACGTCGCATGTCTGAATGTCGACGCCGATGGTCGTTTTGTAGTCGGCATCGAAACGGTCATGCACGAAGCGCTTGACCAGCGACGTCTTGCCGACGCCGACGGCGCCGAGGATCATGATCTTGGCGTTGATGCTGGCGCTGGTCATGGCGCGGACTTCTCGCCTTCGAACACCGGCTCGAATTCAACGCGGCGATTGGCGTGGCCGCTGGCGTCGGGCGCATCGTCAAGCGAATTGCCGGCGGGCCGGGTCGCGACAACAACGCGGCTGGCGTCTATCCCGTGTCCGGCGAGCAAGGCCGCCACGGCATTGGCCCGTTCCTGCGCCAGCTTGCGGTTCGCCGCTGCCGCGCCGGTTTCGCTCGAATAACCTACGATGCGCACGCGCAGGTTGGCGGCGCGAAGAAGTTCCGCAAGTCGCGCTATGGTCTTTTCGGCAAGCTCCCGATCGCGCAGAACCGCATCTTTCTCGAAGAAGATCGCATTGCGTCGCATGAAGAATTCGGCCGTTACGCGGGCATCGCGCGCGAGAATCGGCATCTCCTCTACGGCTTTACGAAGCCTCTCGATATTCGCCTGCGCTTCGTCATTGCGAGCCTGCATGCCGGCGCGCAAGTCTTCGACACGTTTGGCAATCTCGCCGGCCGATGCCTCCTGCCGCTGGGCCGACTGAACCAATTGCGCAAGCTCGGCGCCCAGTTTCACGATCGATTGCGCCTGCGATGCGATGGTTTCCCGAAGCGCGCTCGTCTGCGATTGAATGTTAGCGGCGTAAGCGGTCTGCAGATCTGCGATGCGTTCGCGCAATTGCGCAAGGTTGCGGGCAGCCGATTCCTGGCTGGCGATGATCGCGATATCGGCCTGCACACCATAGGGGGCGCCCGCACGTTCAATCGCGACGCGAATGGCTTCTGCGTCTTCCGCCGCCGGCGCAAGTCCTGCAATGCGCACGCGCCTCGAGCCGTGATCGACTTCAAGAGAGACGGGATAGGCGCGCATATGCTCGCGTGACTGCAATTGCGAAGACAGCACGCTGCGTACGGTGGTCTCGAAGGACGAACGCTCCCACGCGCGCCAGCCGAAATAGCCGGCGGCGGCGAGCAGCAAGAGCGCGGCGAGCCAGATGCCGAGACTCGAGCGCTTTTTCTTTTCAGGCGGAATGTCCGAGATAGCATCGGCGACGCTTTGCAATACGCCCGCCCCGACTGCCCCGCCGCCATGATGATGCTCTGCAATCCGCGCGAAGGCTTCGTGCACGAGCGCTTCGTCTTGCGGGTTCAGCGGCCCGCTGAAATCACCAGCGACGATGGCGCGCCCGGAGACGTGCAGCAGAATGCGGCTCGCACCCATGTCGATCGTGCGCAATTCGCCGGACCGGTTTTCGAAGACCGACGACGAAAATTCCGTGATCGCAGCTATCATGCCGCTGATGAGATCGGCGCGTTCGTCGCTGGCCGGATCTTCCGACCAGCTTGCGAGCAACGTGCCGCTGCCGCGTTCGAGAAAAAGCACGCGATGCAGCTTCGGCCGCGCCGTTTCGGCCAGCAACAACTCGCTGAGCGGCTTGCCTGTCATCCAGGACTTGAGCCGCAGCCGCCACAGGCGCAACGACATCATCTTGTCGACGCGCTCGTTGATATTGATGACGAGCGAACGGAAGGCGTCCGCGACGGCGGCGGCAACGAGCCGTCCGGTGATCGGATAAAGCGCCTCCACCATCATGTCGCGGGAGTTGCGGATCTCCGACTGGATGGCGGCGACCACAACAGGCGCTACGGCGCGCGCAAGTTCGTTGTGCTGGCGGATTTCGGCGTCGCGAAATGCCTCGACAAGCACCTCGGCCGTCGCCTGTTCGAGGCGGTCCTTTGTTCCGAGGCGTTCGTCGAGCGCGCCGACCCGCCTCTGCAATTGCTCGAGCTGACTGGATTCAGGCCGAAGCAGCAGATCCTTGAGGCGGGCAAGTTCGCTTGCCGGTTCGGCCATTCAATCTCAACGCTTTCTGCCGGGCGCGCCCATGCCGCGGATGGTAGCGCCGAGTTGGGTAATGGCGTCGCCAATATCGGCGATGGATGCGAGATGACGCTCTTCCGTCTGCGCCTGCAATTCGTTCATGCGGCGCTCGACCTGATTGAAACGCTCGTTCATCTCCGCAGCAAGCCGGTCGATCTTGGCGTCGAGCTGGCTGTTGCGCTGATCGATCGAGCGACTGGCGTCGCCGAAAAGAAATTCGCGAACCTGCTCGATCGTCCTTGCCGGATCGGCGGCCTGCGTTTCGTCCATGGCAGGCTTGGTGGCTTCGCGGCGCAGCGACATTTGTTTGGCCCCCGAAAGTTGAATTGGAAGTTCGCCTTGATTTTCATAAGCTTCTTACGCCAGCGTCACAGTTTCGGGCAAGCCGCATCGCGCGCCCGGGGCAGGGCTCACTGGTGTTTTGCTTGCAAAGCTTTCTGAACACGTCAGTTTTTTCGGCTTCGGACATGACCGCCGGCATATCTTTGAGTGACTTTCGGCACCTGTTCGCATGTCAACGATCTGACAAAAGCACGACGAACCCCTGCGGGGCGGCGGCGGCGCCTGCCGGACAGCGAACGAATTCGCGAACTGTCCGGCAGGATCCCGCCAACGGCGCGTTGCGTGCCGACGCTTCGGACCAGGAGGTCTTAGGAGGAGCGAAATGTCACCGGCTGGCGAACTGGAGAAGTCCCGCACAGCGAGGAAAAAGGACGACAAGCCCGCGCGCGCCGACAACACGATCACCCGCGCCGATCTTGCAGCCGCCGTTTACAAAGTGATCGGCACCACGAGGACCGAAGCCGCCGAACTCGTCGATTTCGTCCTGGATCGCATCGGCGACAAGATTTGTGACGGCGAAACCGTCAAACTGCATAACTTCGGCAAGTTCGTGGTCCGCCATAAGGACAAGCGCGAAGGACGCAATCCGCGCACGCTTGAGCCGGCGGAAATCACGGAGCGGCGCATCGTGCAATTCCGTCCCTCGCCTGCGATGAAGAAAAAGCTCAACGGGGGCAAGGCGCCGGCGGATCGCAAACCGCATCGCGACGACGACGATTGAGCGCGCTTTTGACAGAGCGCAATTCCCTGTAAGTTCCGAAAGGAAACGCAGGGGCCATACATGAACAGTCTTCAGGGCAAATCGGTTCTCGTCGTCGGCGGATCGTCAGGCATCGGATTGGGAATCGCGCAGGTTGCGGCGGGCGAAGGCGCGCAGGTGACCATAGCTTCGCGTTCACAGCGAAAGCTCGATGCAGCCCTGGCGACGCTTGGCGCATCGGCGAAGGCCAGCGTTCTGGATGCCGGCAAGGACGCCGAGGTCGACGCGTTTTTTGGCGATGGCCGCAAATGGGATCATGTCGTCACCAGCGCCGGCATGGGCGGGCGCGGCGCGCTTCCCAGCATCGAGATGAAGACGGCCTATGCCGCCATGGACGCCAAATTCTGGGTCTATTTTCGCGTGGCGCGCGCCGCGAAGATCGCAGAGGGCGGCACGCTGACTTTCGTCTCCGGCAGTCTCGGCACCAAGGCCGCGTTCGGGTCGGCTTTGGTCTCGGCGACCAATGCGGCGGTCGAAGCGCTGGGGCGCGGTCTCGCGCTCGATCTCGCGCCGGTGCGAGTGAACGTCATTTCGCCCGGCGTTGTGGATACGCCGCTCTGGAACCAGTTTTCGGAAGAGCGGCGCAAGGAATTTTTCGCGACGACATCGCAGAAGCTGCCGGCACGGCGCATCGGCCAGCCCCGCGACATCGGTCACGCCGTTCTGTTCGCCATGACCAATCCGTTTCTCACAGGGCAGGTCATTCAGGTCGACGGCGGTTCCGGTATCCTGCCAGGGACGGGGCATTGATCCCATAACGAAAAAGCGCCGGAAAACCCGGCGCTTTTGAAATTCAGATCGCAAAGTCTTTTGTCTTATTCCGCCGCCTGCTGTTGCTGTTTCTTGTAGCGGCTTTCCGGACGCGGGATGCCGAGATTTTCGCGCAGCGTCGGGCCCGCATATTCCGTGCGGAAGATGCCGCGCTTCTGCAGTTCGGGGATAACCATGTTGCAGAAGTCGATATGCTGGCCGGGCATATAGGGCGGCAGCACGCAGAAGCCGTCGCAGGCCTTGTTGACGAACCATTCTTCCATGTAGTCGGCGACCTTCTTCGGGCTGCCGTGGATGGAATTTTTGCCGCGCGCGCCAGCGCAACGCGCGCCCAGCTGCCGGATGGTCAGATTCTCGCGACGTGCCATCGACACGATGGATTCGTAATGGCCTTTGCTGCCGTTGGTCGGCGGCAGCGGATCTGGCAGCGGCTCGTCGAGCGGGTAGGGCGACAGGTCCATGTTCCCCAGCATGGTGGCGAGAATTTCGCGCCCGACGATCGGATGAATCAGCGACTGCAGCAGCTCGAAATCTTCCGCCGCCTTGTCGTCGCTTTCCGCCACGACGACGCTGAGACCCGGCAGTATCTTGAGGTGATCCGGATTGCGGTTGAACTTCGTCTGCATCCGGCCCTTCACGTCGTCGTAATAGGCCTTGGCTTCGGGGATATTGAGATGCGGCGAGAAGATCGCCTCGGCGAATTCGGCGGCGAGATCGCGCCCCTCATCCGATGCGCCCGCTTGCACCTGCACGGGATAGCCCTGGATCGGACGCGGCACATTGAGCGGCCCACGCGACTTGAAGTGCTGCCCGGTGTGGTTGAGGTAATGCATGCTCTCGGGATGGAAGTAGAGCCCGGCCTCGACATCGCGCACGAAAGCGTCGTCGTCCCAGCTATCCCAGAGCCCACGCACGACCTGCACGAATTCGCGCGCACGCCCGTAGCGTTCCTGATGATTGAGCGCGCGGTCGCGGCCGAAATTGCCGATATCGCCCTTGGATGACGACGTCACGAGATTCCACCCGGCGCGCCCGCCGCTGATGATGTCGAGCGAGGCGAACTTGCGCGCGAGGTTATAAGGCTCTTCGTAGGTCGTGTTCACCGTGGCGGTGAGGCCGATATTCTTCGTCACCATGGAGAGCGCGGAGAGCAGCGTCATCGGCTCGAAATGCGCGACGAACTGCACCGAACGCGAGATCGCGTCCATATGCGCTTCGCGCACCGCGCTGCCGTCGGCAAGGAACAGCATGTCGAACTTGGCGCGTTCGGCGGCCTGCGCCATCTCGACATAATGCCGGATGCTGACGTTCGCGTCCTTCTGGGCGCGCGGATGCCGCCACGAGGCGACGTGATGCCCTGTCGGGTTGAAATAGGCCGCAAGGCTCATTTGTTTGGGCATGTTGACCTCCCGTTAAATCGTCTCGAACCGCTGCGGCGGCTCATTCTCCATCCCAGTAAGGCACAGCCTGACCTTCGCGCGTGATGTGACGGAATGGCGCGGGTTTACCCTCGGTATCCGTCCGTGCGTGGTAGAAGCCGATTTTTCCGCTGTCGGGATATTCGGCGATCTCCGGCGACATCATTGTGCTCACCGCGAGGAATTTTAGCGGACCTTGCGAGGAATTGAAAATCTGGTGCGCCGTCTCCGGTCCGCCCGGCGGGCAGGCGATGAAATCGCCCTGGCGGATCGGCCAGGTCTTGTCGCCGATCCTGACCTCGCCCTCGCCTTCCAGGACGAAGAACATTTCTTCGTTCACGCGATGGGCATGGGCCGGGAAAGCCGCCTTGCCCGGCGGCACAACGGTGATGTTATAGCCGAGCTTCTGCGCGCCGATCTTCGGGGCGATATAGCCGAGCTGCGCCTGAAATTTCTCGGCCGCAGTTCCGGCGCCCGGCCGTTCTGCGCCGCGTCCCCACGGCGCGAATTCGACGTCTTCGATGTTGAGGACAGGTTTCATGGCTGAGCCTATTCCGCGGCTTGCGCGATGCTTTTTTCTCCACGCAGATAGGGCAGCACATCGCAAGCAAACAGGCGCATGCTCTTTTCCGTCTGCTCGGCCGGCTGCGTGCCGATCTGCAACATCGCGATGAGATGGCCAAAGCCCATGCGCTCGCGCCGCGCGAGCAGCTTTTCGCGCACCGTCTTTGCGCTGCCGAAAATCACCATGCCCATCTCTTCCAGCTTATCCACCGTCAATTGCTGCGAGCGGATCGCAAACTTCTGCTCGATGAGCTGTTTGGTGGATGCGACCGAAGAATAGCCCGGCGGCATACGCAGTTCGAGTGTCGAGCGCAGGAAGCGATTGAAGAAAGCCTCGATATGCGGCTGGATTTCGCGCCGCGCCACTTCGTCGCTTTCGGCCACGTACATGGGTATCGCCCAGCCGAGTTGCGATGCATCAGCCTGATAGCCCTGCTGCTGCGCGACTGCCCTGTAATTATCGAAGTTCTTCTGCGCCAGTTCGATCGGGCTGAAGGTTTGCAGATAGGTGTATTTGCGTTCCTTCGCCGCGCACCATTCGATGGTTTCGCGACTGCCCTGCGAGGGAACCCAGACCGGGGGATGCGGTTGCTGCAGGCAGCGCGGCCAGATGTTCACATAGTCGAAGTTATAGTGACGGCCGTGATACTTGAACGGGCCTTCCTTCGTCCATGCCTGCAGTATCAGGTCATGCGCCTCGTAATAGCGCGCATGCGATAATGTCGGATCGACGCCGGCGGCAAAATATTCCGAGCCGATGCCGCGCACGAAGCCGGTGATGATGCGCCCGCCCGACATCTGGTCGAGCATCGCGAATTCTTCCGCGATGGCGACGGGATTGTTCACCAGCGGCAGCGCGCGGCCGAGAATGGCGATCTTCGCCTTGCTCGTCGTACGCGTCAGCGCAGCTGCGATCAGGTTCGGTGCGGGCATCAGGCCATAGGCCGTCTGATGATGTTCGTTGACGCAGATGCCATCGAACCCAAGCTTGTCGGCGAGTTCGAGTTCGCCGATATAGCGATTGTAGATATCCGTACCTTTGGACGGATCGAAATAGGAATTCGGCAGCGTCACCCACGCCGAGTTATATTTTTCCGCATAGTCGAGATCGAGCAGGCCATAGGGCATCAGGTGGAAGAAATGCACTTGCATGGTCAGGTTCCCGTGCAGAATTTGGCGATGTGAGCGGCCGCTTCACCGGGCTTCTCGTTATGAATGGCGTGGCCGCATTCTTCCAGCGTAAAGAGCTTGAGGCCCTTGATTCCTTCGACCCATGCGCCGTGGCAGGCATAAGGCACGACCTTGTCTTCGCGCCCCCACACCAGCGTCGCCGGCCTGTCGATGCGGTGGATCCAGTATTTCAGTTGCGGATTGGCGAGGCGCGGCTGCCAGGCAAGACGCGCAACGGCCGCCTTGTTCTGCAAGACGATATCGAGATCGGGCTTCACGGCGAGGCGCTTTTCCGCGAGTTCCTGATTGAAGAATTGCGCACGTGCGGACTCTTCCGGCGTCCAGAGAAAGATGTCGCCGAAGGGCGCATCCGGGTTGGCGATGCCGGCGGGCGCCATCAAGGTCACGCTCTTCACGCGCGAGGTATTGCGGATCGCGATTTCGCCGGTCAGCCAGCCGCCGAGCGAATGGCCTGCGAGGTGGACATCCTTGAGGCCCTGCGCTTCCATGAAGTCGAGATAGAACAGCGCGAGGTCGCCGATGCTCATCATCCATTCGGGAATTTGCGATCTCCCGAAGCCCGGATGCTCCGGCGCGATGACGCGAAAGCTTTCCGCGAGCTTGTGGAGCATCGGGCTCCAGTTGGACCCGCCCGCGCCATGCAGGAAGAGCAGCGGTTCGCCCGAGCCTGCTTCCTGAACCTTGAGTTTCGTACCGTTGATCTCGGCTTCGCGCGCCGTTGCAGCCACTGGTGCGTTTCCTTGTTTTTTGAACTTCTTGCCGGACCAACCCGGATGATTCACAGCATAATGCGCGCGACGCTACGCGCAAGCATCGCAGCGTCGCAGTTTGAACGTAGACTTGATGCGAATGCGTCAGTCCCGCTTCAAGCCGACCTGCTGAACGATAGGCGTCCAGCGCGCGATGTCGGCCTCAAGCGTGCGGCGCGTTTTCTCGGGCGAGGGATCGGTGACAGGCTCGAAACCGGCATCGCGCATCTGCTTGCCGATATCGGGATCGTTCATCACGGATTTCGAAGCAGCGCCCACTTTGTCGAGAATTTCCTTCGGCGTTCCCGCCGGCGCGAAGAGCCCGAAGAAGCCCTGCGCTACAAGATTGGGAACGCCCGCCTCGACGCCCGTCGGCACCTCGGGCAGATTGGACAGTCGGGCCTCGCCCGTCACGGCGAGCACGCGCAGCTTGCCGGCCTTGTGCAATTCTATGATCTGCCCCGTCATCACAGGCGTCAGCATCGGCAACTGCCCGGCAATGAGATCGCCAAGCGCGGGCCCGCCGCCGCGATAGGGCACATGCGCCATGTCGCCCGCGCCGGTCAGCGATTTGAACAATTCGCCGAGCAGATGATTGAGCGAGCCCGAGCCGGGCGTGCCATAGGAAATCTTGCCGGGATTCTGCTTCGTGTAGTCGACGAGTTCTCCAAGCGATTTCACCGGCACGTTAGGGTGCACGGCGAAAGCAAGATTGCTGACGACCAGCATCGCGATATGTTCGAAGTCCTTCACGGCGTCGAAGGGTTTTGGCGATGTGATGATGGGCGTGATGACCTGTGTGCTGATCGAGCCGATGAGCAGCGTGTAGCCATCGGGCTTGGCGCGCGCGCCTGCCGTGGCGCCCGTTGCGCCGCCTGCCCCGCCCATGTTTTCGAGAACGAGCGCGCCGAGCGCCTGCCGCATCTTCTCCGCCCATGGCCGCGCCACGGCGTCGGTTGCGCCACCGGCCGCGAAGGGCACGATGACGCGCACCGTGCGCTCGGGATATGCGGATTGCGCAAACGTTGGCGAGACTGCCATCGTCACGGCCAGCGCGGCGGCAACCGACAATGCCTTCATTGTTTTCTCCCTAGCCTTCCTTCCAGGCCAGCGCCGACGACTGATCGTCGCCGGGCGCTTTGTCCCAGCATTGTGCCGCGATGCGCCAGCGCCCACCGTCCTTCACCAGCAGCATCATTTCGACGTTGCGGTTTATGTCGGAGCCGTTTTCCACGTTCTCGCAAGCCGCCACCGCGACAGCGACATTTCCGAAAACGATGATCCTCGAGCCAAGCAAGCTTTCCTCGAATGTCGAGAGCGCTGTGCCCGCGAGAGATTTCATGCGTTCGACGAAGGCGGTAACGGATTGCGGCTTCACGGGGCGCGCGGAGGCGAATAGTTGCCCGCCTTGTATGAAGTCCTCCGAAAAAGCATTCCAGTCCGGCGACCTGGGCGCATTCCAGCTCATGCTTTCGAACTGGCGGCCAATCAGCTTGTGGATCGCCACGAGGTCAGCGTCTGCTGCTGTGTCGTCCATTACTGGAGCGTTTTCATCAGGCTTCCGGTCTGCGGTATCTCGATGTCGCCCAGCTTGTCCTTGAGGCGCTTGATCGAAGCCCAGAGCACCGACTGGTTGCTGTTGATGACCGGCTTGCCCAGAGCAGCTTCCGTCGGCGCGACGGCGTCGATCTGCGTTGTCGCCGCGCATGAGAAGAAGATGGCGTCGGCGTCCTTGCTGTCATGCTTGAGCGCAAGGTCCGCCCACTCCTGCGGCGTGACGGCGCCATAGCGCGAGGTCGGCAAGGCCAGTGCTACGCTACCCACCGCCTTCACACCGATCTTGTTGAGATAGAACTCAATTTCGTCGTTGTTTGGATAGGGCGTGATGATGACGACGGACTTGATGCCGAAGGTTCTGAAAGCATCGCCGACCGCTGCGCTTGTTGAGATGGAGGGAATGCCCGTCGCCTTTTCCATGATACCAAGAATGCGCTTCTCGCCGTCCGGTCCCTCGCGCATGGATGAGGCGGTACAATTGTAAACCATGAGATCGGGCTGGCATTCGGCCAGCATCTGCGATGTCATCACGATCTCCGGCTCGAGTTCTGTGATCGGCTTTGCCCATTTGCCGGCAATGCGGGCGCGCATCGTGTGCACGCCGAGCGCAGCAGGCGCATGCCGATGAAACTGCTCTTCGCAAGTGCGGTTGACAGCGGGAACGATCACCCCGACATGCGCGCGCTGAACCGGAATATCCGTCATTTCATCCTCCCGTGTTGGCCGCTGTTCTCGTTTGGCATTGCGTTACGTACTCTGGTCCATGACCGCCATGATATCGCACTGGATCAGTTTGCCGCGATCGAGCACAGCGTGAAGCGTCTGCCTGACAGGGCGTGCGGCGGCGTCCGGAAACATTTTCGTCCATTCGACGTTCACGGCTTTGCGGTCGCTCACGTCGGCCATCTGCACGTTGAGTTTGACGATATTGTCGGTCGAGCCGCCCGCCGCCTTCATGATCTCGCTGATACGGGAAAACATCAGCGCGCATTGCTGCTCCAGCGTGCCGGGATCGTCGGGTTTTGCAGGGTCGATGCCGTTGACGATGCCTGTCATGAGAATGTTGCCGAGCTGGCATGCCGCCGGAATCGGATTCGAGTGGCTGAACGCCTCCGTATAGATGGCTTTGCGACGCGGCATGTTTCCTCCCGTTTGATTGACGCGATCTGAAGCCGCTTCGCCCGTCGCGTCAAGCGCTGCGCAACCCGTTTGCCCCGTGTGCGTTCACGCACAACGAGATTTCCGATCCCGTGCGATCTCGAAGCCACGGACATCGACGGCCGCCGTGGCGGCCCGGACTTATCGAGAGGCTCAAATGGATCGTCGTTCTTTTCTCAGGTCGTTCGGCTCGGCTGCGGCTGCTGTCACCCTGACGTCGGCATTTGCCGGCAACGCGGCTGCTGCCGTCAATCACGCCTCCGGCGCGAAACTGCCGCGCAGCCAGAAGATGCCGGAAGTGGTCTCCTTCCCGGCCAACTACGCGGGCGGCATGATCGTGATCTCGCTCAGCCAGAAGAAGCTCTATCTCACGATCGGCGAAGGCCGCGCCATCGCCTATCCCGTGGCGGTCGGCCGCGCCGGCAAATCCTGGACGGGCGCTGCCCGCGTGCAGGACAAGCAGGCCAATCCGGCCTGGATACCGCCGGCGGAAGTCAAGCGCGACAATCCGAACCTGCCGGACCTCATTCCCGGCGGCGCGCCGAACAATCCGATGGGTCCCCGCGTGCTCGTCCTCGACCGCGCGGAAATCGCGATCCACGGCACGACGGCGGCCATGCGCAAGTCCATCGGTTCGGCCGCCAGCTACGGCTGCATCCGCATGTACAACGAAGACATCGTCGATCTCTTCGACCGCGTGCGCGTGGGAACGCCGGTGGTCGCCATCGGCTGATTAGCGCTTCACGAATTCCGTTGCCGGAAAGCCCACATGGCTTTCCGGCAATTTCTTATTGCGGTTCGATCCCCGCGAGCTTGGCGGTTTCGACAGCGCGCTTGATATCGGTTGAAAGATGCCGCGACATCTGCTCCGGCGTCGAGGCCTTCGGCGTGAGGCCGAAGCTTTCCATCTTCGCGATGACGTCGGGTTTTTGCGTGAAGCGCGCAATCTCCTGCGAGACCTTGTTCTTGATCGCCGCAGGCGTGCCGGCGGGGGCGAAGATGCCGAACCACACGCTGGAATCGAACGCGGGCAGGCCGGCTTCAGCGGCAGTGGGCACGTCCGGAAAAACCGGCGAGCGTTTTTCGCCGGTGATGGCGAGAATGCGGACCTCGCCGCGATTGGCGAATTCGCGCATGGCCGCGATCGTCGACAGTCCGACCTCGACCTCGCCGGAAGCAAGCGCCGTCACCATCGGGTTCTCGCCCTTGTAGCCGACGGGGTTCATCTTGATGCCGGCGAGCGTGCTGAAATATTCGGTCGTCAGGCGCGATCCCACGGCGAAATAGCCGTAGTTCAACTTGCCCGGATTGGCCTTCGCGAAGTCGATGACCTCTTTAAGCGTTTTCATCGGCTGCTTGGCGTTCACGGCCATCGCGTAATCCGTCGAAATGAGCTGGCTGACGCCTTCAAGATCCTTTTCCGGATTGATCGGCATGTCCTTCATCGAGGTCACTGCCGTCGCAATCGAAGGCGCGGCCAGAAGGAACGTGTAGCCGTCGGGCTTGGAGCGCGCGACGAAAGTCGGCCCGAGCATGCCGTTGCCGCCCGGCCGGTTCTCGACGACGACCGTTTGTTTCCACGCATCGCCGAGATGGCTTGCCAGGAGCCGCCCGACGATATCCGTGCTGCCGCCAGGCGGAAATGGAACGACGATGCGCACAGCTGCCGTCGGATAGTCCTGCGCCATGACCGGCGCGACTGTGACGATCGCCGCGGCTGCGGCTATGGCGAGTTTGATCGAGCCCTTCATATTACCCTCCTTGCGACTGGTTACTGGAGTTCGATGCCTGCTGCCTTGGCGACATCGATCCACATTTGCGCGTCCCGCGCGAGGAACGTCTGAAAATCGTCGGGCGTGGAAGACCTGGCTGCGAAGCCGAAGCTGTTCAACCTGTCGATCACGTCGGGCCGCTTCACGAATTGGGCGATCTCGTCTGCGACGGCGCGTTTGATATCCGCTGGCGTGCCTGCCGGCGCGTGAACGCCGAACCACAGGATCGGATCGAAACCCTTGATGCCGCTTTCGGCCGCCGTGGGAACGTCCGGCATCGAGGGGATGCGTTTGTCGCCTGAGACAGCGATGATCCTGATGACGCCTTGCGCGACTCTTTCCTTCATCGTCACGGCCGTGCCGATCACCATATGCACTTCGCCCGCGGCCAGCGCCGCCATGGCCAGCGGTTCACCCTTGTAGGAAACGTGCTCCATCTTCAGGCCGGAGAGCTGCTTGTAAAGCTCGGCGATGAGCCGGTTGCCCGCCGCATAGGTGCCGTAGTTGAGCTTGCCCGGATTGGCCTTCACGTAAGCGGCGAATTCCTGCGCGTTGCGGGCCGGGACTTGCGCGCTGATCGCCACGACATAGGGGCTTTCGAGCACCAGCGAAACGCCTTCCAGATCCTTGACCGGGTCGATGGCCGCGTCTTTCACAAGGGCGCGCACGGTCGTCACCGACGGCACGCCGAAGAGGAGCGTGTGGCCATCGGGCCTGGCTTTCGCCACTGCCGTCATGCCGATCAACCCGTTGGCGCCGGCGCGATTGTCGACGATGACGGTTTGCTTCCATTTCTCGCCGAGATGCGTGGCAAGAAGGCGCGCGACCAGATCGGAACTTCCACCTGTCGGCAATGGCACAACAATGCGCACCTGCGCAGACGGATAATCGGCGGCATGGCCTGCGCATGACGCTAACGCCAAGGACGCGGCCATGAGAACAGCTAACGTGCGACCCAACATCCTATCCTCCCTTCGGGGAAGCTGACACAGATGGCCGGGCGCGCCAATAGTTGATTGCCGCACGTGGAGCCGGGCGAGCTATGCCGGCTTGGCCGTACGGCGATAGATCGGCAATGTCTTGTAGACGCCATCGGCTTCGAGCAGCCCTTCCTTCACGGCGCGCTCGATCAGCGGAACCGTTTCGCCCCAGCCGTTCGAGCCATTGTAGAAGCAAACGAGGCCGCCTGTCCTGGTCTGCGCGCAGAAGCGCCGCGTCACTTCCCACTCGCTATGCGCGCCATAGGCGTCGTTCGCTTCCGTGCGGAACTCGCCGAGATGGAACAGCGTGACGATATCGAACATCGGCATCAGCCGGCCTTCGAACGTATAGATATCGCTGAAGTAGCAGATGTAATGATGCGCGAGTTTCGGCTCCGCGATAATGAGCTTCTCGTATTCCTTGTGCTCCTGCGGCGCGGCGGTGATCGACATCACGACATTGCCCTTGCCGGCCTTCATGCATTGCACGCCGACAAGATGATGGCCGCCCGAGCCGAAGTGATAGATGACCGAATTGCTGATCTTCCGCTCTTCGAGAAATTCGACAAAATGCTGGTCGCAGGGACAAAGGCCCAGTTCGAGTCCCCAGTTGGCGTCCCAGATATTCAGCATTGCACTCTCCCTTCCGTATTTACTCGCCCGGCGCCGCCGGCTTGATGGCCGCCGAAACCGGCATGATTGCAGGATCCGTGTCCGCTACCGGATGCAGCCCCTCGACGTCATCGATGGCGTCGCCCAACTCGACGACGCGCCGCGCCGAAGCCGCCCAGACGGCTATGACCCGGAAATTGTCGACGAGCCACGAAATGGCCGATTGCACCGCCGCGAATGCGCCGGCCACTCGCACCACATCGCCCAGCGACATTTCCCCCGCCAGATATTTCGGCGCCGCCAGCAGCAGCGGCACGGTCGCAATCATGATGCCGTTGGAATTGGTGATCCAGGTGATGTGGCCATGGGTGCGAATGACATCCAGCCAGCGCCTCACCACGAGATCGTATCGCGATACCGCCTGCTCGTGCTCCGCCCGCGAGCGGTGCGAGGCGGCAATCTCTTCGGCGCGATCTCTCAGAAGCGTGAGCGTTGAGCGGAACGCGGCTTCCGCTTCGTTGCGGGCGGCGACCTTCCAGATGAGTTTTCGCCCGATCATCGCGATGAGGCCAGACGTGAAGACGCCGTAGAGCACCGCCGCCAGCACGAAATAGGCGGGGATATAGAATTGCATTCCGGCGACGGGCAAATTGAAACCGCCGCCGACACTCCAGAGAATGCCGATAAAGGCCGAGGCGGAGAGGATTGCCGAGAACAGGCCGATGACGAGATCGGTCAGCGGCTCGATCGTCATGCGCACGTCGTCGGCGATCCGATATTCCGGATTGGGCGGCTCGCGTCCGGAGGCCTTCAGCTTCTGAAAGCGATTGCCGCCCAGCCAGCGGTCCATGAGTCTGCGGGTGATCCATTCGCGCCAGCGCGTCTGCAGAATTTCGCGCGACAGCACGATGCAGACGCCGACAAATGCGGTTGCGAAGACCAGCACGGGCAGGATTGCGACGGTGCGCCAGATGGCCACCGAATCGCGTTTGTCGATGGCGTCGAAAAACCAGCCCTGCCACCGGTTCGCGAGCACGTTCACGCCGAGCAGGACGGATAGCGACGCAGCCAGCGCAAGTGTCAGAAACCAGGCCTGCGCGAAGGTCGGCCCGCTCCACCATCCCCGGGTCAGCAGATGGAAAGCATGGGCGATGCGGCGCACCTCGGCGAGCGCGCCCTTGCCATTTTGCCCGATGTCCTCGCCCTGCATAGACCGCCCGGTTCCCTCGCATGCGCGAACGACCTTGGCGGTGGCCGGCGCCGGCTCATGAATACATGGAGCGGCCCGAATTGCGAGAATTTTGTGACTCTGGGGATGGCGGCGCGGCGGGGAAGCGGGTAGCCGTGCTCATTCCCTTCGGCGGAAGGGTCGGAGTGTCCTATATTCCCGATCATGTCGTCGATGAACAGGACCAGTTCGGCAACCGGGCCGGGCGAAGCCGGGGCGGGCAAGGCGAGGCCGCGCTGGCGCTGGCTGAGGTGGTTACGCCGCGCCCTGCTGGCCGCTGTCCTGCTCGTCGTGGCGGTTCAGGCATGGTTTCTCGCCCGCGTCGTCATCCTCGCCTATTCCTATCCCGCCACCACATCTTTCATGGATGCGGAGCGCGTGCGCCTTCGCGCATTGAAGCCGCCGGTCGAAATCAGGCGGAACTGGGTTGCCTATTCGGCAATCGCCGTGCCGGCGAAACAGGCGGTCATCGCCTCGGAGGATGCGCGCTTCATGGCGCATTGGGGTGTCGACTGGGGCGCTGTGCGCGCGGCCCTGCGAACCAACGAGCGCCGCGGCCGTATCGCACTCGGCGGCTCGACGATTTCGATGCAACTGGCCAAGAACATGTTTCTCTCGGCCGACCGCAGCTATCTTCGCAAGGGGCAGGAGATCGTCATCGCGCATATGATGGAAGCGGTTCTCGGCAAGCGCCGCATTCTCGAAATCTATCTGAATTCCGTGGAATGGGGCGTCGGCGTTTTCGGCATCGAGGCCGCGTCGAGGCACTATTTCAATAAATCCGCCGCGCAGCTTTCACAACGCGAAGCGGCATGGCTCGCCGCGATTCTGCCTGCGCCCAAGCGCTACGACCGGCAGCGCAATTCGCAGTTCGCCAATCGCAAGGCGAGCATCGTGATGCGTCGCATGGCTGCGAGCGACTATCCGAAATAGCTGGTCTAGTTCGACATCATCAGCTTCACGCCGATCAACGATATCTCGGGAATGTAGGTGATCAGCGCCAGCGCGATGAGATAGATCACCACGAAGGGAATGATGCCCCGATAGATCGACTCCAGCTTGATGCCGAGCACCGATTGCGCGACGAAGATATTTATCCCGAAGGGCGGATGGAACAGGCCGATGGCGAGATTGACCGTCACGACGATGCCGAAATGCACGGTGTCGATACCGACCGCCTTTACGACGGGAACAAGCAGTGGCGTCAGCAGCAGGATCGCCGAGAGCGGGTCGAGGAAGCAGCCGACGACGAGCAGGAGAATGTTGATCGCCAGCAGCAGCATCCACGGCGAGACGCTGTAGTCTTTCAACAGGGCGACCATCGCCGCCGGCACCTGATTGACGGTGAGAATCCAGCCGAAGACGCCCGCGCAGGCGACAATGATCAACACTTGCGACGTAAAGACCGCCGTGGCGCCGGCCGCAGCGACGATGTCGCGGAACGACAGTTCGCGGAATACGAAGCGCGTGACAAGCGCTGCGTAGATCGTGGCGACCGCCGCCGCTTCGGTCGGCGAAAACACGCCGCCATAGATGCCGCCGAGAATGATGACGGGCGCGCCGAGCGCCCAAAGGCCACGCACCGTCGCGGTCCACATGCGCTTGCCGTTGAAGCGTTCGCCCGCATCGAAATTATGCTTCTTCGCGTACCACATCACGTAAGCGGCAAGCATGGCAGCAATCAGAAGTCCCGGCACAATGCCGGCTGCATAGAGGCGCGGTACGGATTCCTGCGCCGCCGCGCCGTAGACGATCATGGGAATCGACGGCGGGATGATGATGTCGATGGCTCCGACAGCCGTCACAAGCCCCGCTGCGAAATGTTCGGGATAGCCGCCGCGGCGCATGGCCGGATACATGACCTTGCCGATGGTCGCGACCGTCGCGGCGCTGACACCGGAAATCGCGCCGAAGATCGCGGCGGTGCCGACGGTCGTGACGCCGAGCGATCCCCGAACCGGGCTCGCGCCCGCCTGCACGAAATCGACGAGACGCTGCGCGACGCTGCCGCGCCCCATCAATTCGCCCGCATAGATGAAGAACGGCACGGCCAGCAAGGCGAAGGCGTTGATCGAGCCGAAGAGATGCTGATGCAGCACGATCGGTTGCACTTGCAGGAAGAACATGACGGCGACCGTCACAGCCGTCAGCAGCACCAGAAAGATCGGGAAACCCAGAAGAAGAAGAACGATGGGAACGACGATGAGCGCGAAACTCATGGCTGCGCGCTCCCGGATTCGGCGTCGCCACCCACTGGTTTTTCGCCGCCTGTGATCGTCGCCGCGAGCAGAAGCAGCACGATCAGCACGAGGCCGGTGAGTACGGCGGCATGGGGAATCCACATGGGGATATGCGCGACATCGCTCTCATAGCCTAGCATCATCATGCGGCTGACATAGTCCCACGATTGCACCACCGTGTAGCCGACGACGAACAGGCAGATGACGAATTCGGCGACGCGAAGGGTTTTGCGGATCGAAGGAGGAAAGCGATTTGATAAAGCGTCCATGCGTAAATGCATGTTGCGCCACGTCACGACAGCCGTGCCGAGAAACGCCATCCAGATCAGCGCGAAGACCTGTACTTCCTCCGCGCCGAGGATGCTCTTGTTGAAGACGTAGCGGCCGATGACGTTCACGAAATTCAGGCAAATCGTGAGGATGAGCATAAGGCCCAAAAACCATTCGAGGCCGCGCATCAGCGCGCCGACTGTCTTTTTCACAGGAGCCCCCAGACCCTTTGCATCCATAAGACAATGGCTGCGCGCTGGTTTGCACGCAGCCATTCCCATTGCTTTTCTGACTAGCGATACTTGTCCGCTGCGGCTTTCAGCGCTTCGTAATCCGCCTTGAAGGCGGCGTTGCGCTCGAGGATCGGCGGCAGGACGGAATGCGTCTGCTCAAGATAGTTCCTGGCTTCCGCCGCCGGCATGACGATGAGTTCGCCCTTGTTGGACGACCAAACGCCCTTGGCCTTCTCGATATCCGCCGTCGCCCAGGGAACGAGATTGGCTTCGAGCCCCTGCGCTTCCTCACGCACGATCTTTTCGAGATCGGGGCCGAGTGACTTGAGGAAGCGGGAATTCGACAGCACCGGCCCGATGATGACCGAAGCCGGCAGTTCCGTCAGCGCTTTTGCGACGTCATAATATTTGAACGAAGTGAACACCGTGAGGCCGGCGATGAAGCCGTCGATGGTCTTGTTCTGCATGGCAGGCAGCACTTCGCCGAGCGGTAAAGACAGCGGCGAGACGCCCATCTTCTTGAAGGGCTCGAGATGCAGCGGCGCGCCGCCGGGCACGCGGATCTTCTGGCCTTTCAGGTCGGAGACTGCGCGCACGGGCTTGTGCGAGAGCATCCACAGCGGCGAATGCACGAAGAACGAGACCGCCTCGACGCCCTTGGTATTGCCGAAGCTCTGAATGCGCTTGCGGATGTCGGGATCGGAAAAGATCTTGTGGCCGTGCGCGGGATTATCGAACAGGCCGGGGGTGTCGAACACAAGGAAGCGCGGCTCGAGGCCGACGTAGAAGCCCGAGGCCACGATCACCATTTCGATCGTGCCGAGCGCTACGCCCTCGACGGTTGCGGGAATGTTGCCGAGCTGGTTCGCCGGATAGAATTCTACGGCGAATTTGCCCGGCGCGCGCTTGTCGACGCGCTCCTTGAACAGCCGCGCCCATTCCTGGCTGGCGTCGTTCACGGTGGGCGAAGATATCTTGATCTTGATTTGCGCCTGCGCCGCGGGCGCAGCGGCCCCGACGAGCAGCGCGGCCGCCGCCGCGCGCATGAAGTTCTTCAGCATGGTTCTCTCCCTCTCCAAAAATCCCTGACCACCCATCGCGCCCGGACGTCCTCTCTCGGACCGCAGCCGTCACCATAAGCCATCGTCGCAGGCCGGAAAGCGCAAACTGCGCCCGGCCTCCCACCTAGACCGCCTTCATCGTATTATGTGCAAATGCACTTGTCACTGGATTTTCATCGGAAGCTTCGTTGACGCCTTGGGAAATCGGAGCATAACCTGCCGCCGGAAACCAAGAAGCGGTCCTCGCATGGGCGCGCCGCATAACGATACAGGGAGGCGCAAATGCTCACGGCGCAGGAAAATCAGCTACTGACGCGTGTCGGGCCCGGAACGGCCATGGGCAGTCTCATGCGCCGCTACTGGCTCCCGGTCTGCACGTCGGCGCAATTGCCGAAGCCGGATGGCGATCCGGTCCGTGTGAAGCTGCTGGGCGAGAATTTTGTCGCTTTCCGGAATACGGCCGGCAATGTCGGCGTTCTCGAAGAGTATTGCATGCACCGCCGCGCCTCGCTCGCCATGGGCCGTGTGGAGGAGGGCGGCATCCGCTGCCTCTATCACGGCTGGAAATTCGGCGTGGACGGCACGATCCAGGAAACGCCCAACCATTGCGACGAGCGATTTCGTACACGCCTCAAGGCGCCGGCCTTTCCGGTTCGCGAGGCGGGCGGAATGATCTGGGCCTATATCGGCCCGAAGGACAAGGAGCCCGTCTTCCAGCGCTACGAGTTTTTCGACGGTCCCGACGAAAACCGCTGTGTCTTCCGCATCAACATTCCCTGCAACTTCCTGCAGCTCTGGGAAGGCGGCACGGATTCCTCGCATGTCGGAATCCTGCATTGCAATCTCGCCAACCCCGACTGGAAGAACAAGGCTTCCTTCGTGCCCGACATGGAGGACTATACCTCCGTTGCGCTCGCAACCGGCGACAACGCGCCAACACTCGAAATCGAGAACACCCCTTATGGCTATCACTATGGCGCGAAGCGGCAGGGACCGCCGCTCGATGACGGCAGCCCGACGTGGTCGGTGCGCGTGACGCCCGTCATCATGCCGACATGCCGCATCATTCCCCTGCGCGAATATCAGTTCTTTGTCTTCGAAGTGCCGCAGGACGATCACAAGACGTCGACCTATATCATCGCCCACGGCCCGAAGCCTTTCGACCGGGTCAAGATGCGCGCCGTGCTCGGCCTCGACAACGACCGTCTCTGGAAAGAAGGCGATTTCGAATATCGCGCCACCGAAGACAACAGATGGTTCCAGGATCGCAGCCGCATCGAGGAAACCTGGTCCGGCCTTGCGGGCCTCGTTCCCGAGGATTCCAGCATTTCGGTCTCGATGGGTCCGATCGTCGAGCGCGAGAAGGAAGTGCTTGTGGCGGCAGACGCCGCCGTGGTGCGCCTGCGCGAGCGGCTTCTGGAGAATCTGCGCCGTCACGAACGTGGCGAGGAGCCTTTGGGACTTTCTATCGCCGATTACAGCAAGGTGCGAAGCCTCGCCGACACCAACGTGCCGCACAACGAGCGCTGGCAGGATCATCTGCCGGGCAATTTGGGCTCCGCGCGCGTCTCGCGCGTGCCAGCGTAAGTGCGCAATCGCACAGCCATCGCGCCTGTTTCCGGCAAGTGTGCGCCAATGCACTTGGTAATACACTTGGCAAAGTGCGTGGCAAACTAACTGCAGGAGGCTGGAATGAAAACGACGCTGACGATGATCGCGGGCAGCGCCTTGGCGCTTGCTTTTCTCGCTGCTCCGGCGAGCGCGCAAGTTCCGCGCGGCACCTGTCTGATTGCCGACCCCACGGGGACGCCGCTTAACGTGCGCGCGTCGCCCGGCGGCCGCATCGTCGGCAATCTCTATAACGGCGATTATGTCGTGTTGCGCACGACCTCGCGCGATGCGAATGGCAGGGCATGGGGCCTTGTGGGAGGCACAGACGGCAGCACGCACGGCTGGGTGTTCCGCGAATTCATCTCCTGCCGCAACTGACGCATTCCAGGGCCGATCTGATGAGGACCGTATTGGCTCTCGCAACGACGCTTGCGTTCGCCTGTCTTGACGCGCCCGCCGCGCAGGCGCGCGATGTCCGCTGCACAGTTCACGAATACCGCACGACGCCGCTCGATGGCCCCTGCAATTTCGAGCCTGACGGCCGCGACGGCTCGTTCACACTGTCTTCACGCCACACAGGCGCCGCGCTCTACGGCGATGTCGTGCTCATTTCGGTCACCATGATATCTCCGGGCGTTGCCGAAGTGCGCGGCCTCACCCGCGGCGGCGCAAATTCGCGCTGGGGCGAAGCGCGCCGCTCGACACAGGATCGCTCCTGCTGGACTGGTTCCGACTTTCAGGTCTGCGCCCGTTCGCCCTGAAACTTTGCAACAGAGAATTTGATTGGCTTGGCTGCAGGAACTCGTCGCTTTCGGCCAAATGACTCTATAGTTTCGGCGTCACGAATTTGCCCGGTTCGGATCATGCCGAAAGTTGTTTTCACCGCGAATATTCAGCGCCTCGTCGAATGTCCCGATACGTTCGTCGAGGGCAGCGATGTACGCACGGCGCTCGAAGGCGTGTTTCGCGAAAATCCGCGCGCGCGGGGCTATATCCTCGACGACCAAGCGGCATTGCGAAAGCACATCGCAGTCTTCGTCAATCGCGTTTTGGTGCGCGATCGCATTCGCCTGAGCGATCCCGTCCCGGAAGACGGAATAGTTTACGTCATGCAGGCGCTTTCGGGAGGATAGGCTTTGAGCGATCGCATTCTCGTTTCCACTCGCAAGGGGCTTTTCACGGTCGAACGCGCAAACGGTTCGTGGAAGATCGCCGGGGCCGATTTCCTCGGAGACAACGTCACGCTCGCCATTTCGGACCCGCGCAGCGGTCATCTCTATGCCGCGCTGGATCACGGCCATTTCGGCGTAAAGATGCAGCGCTTTGCCGATGGCGCATGGAGCGAAACTCACGCGCCCGTCTATCCGCCCAAACCCGAAGGTCTTGAAGAGAAGGACATGTGGGGCAGGGAGATCCAGTGGACCACGAACCGCATCTGGGCGCTGGCGCCGGGCGGGCAGGATCAACCGGGAACGCTCTGGTGCGGCACATTGCCGGGCGGGTTGTTTCGCTCGGACGATCACGGCGCAAGCTGGACGATGTGCGAAACGCTGTGGCGTCATCCCAAACGCATTCAGTGGATGGGCGGCGGCGCGGATTTGCCAGGCCTGCATTCGATCTGCGTCGATCCGCGCAACTCCGATCACGTTTGCATCGGCGTTTCCACGGGCGGGCTCTGGTTCACCGCCGACGGCGGCGCGACGTGGACGCAGCGCGGCGAGGGCATGCGCGCCGAACATGTGCCGCCCGAAATGACGCACGACCCCATATCGCAGGACGTTCATTGCCTCGTGCAATGCGCGGCGAGCCCCGAACGCATGTGGGTGCAGCATCACAACGCTATCTTCATGTCTTCCGACGCCGGACGAAATTTTACCGAGATCGTCGATGTGAAACCTTCGGTCTTCGGCTTTCCCGTCGTCGTGCATCCGCGCGAGCCTGACACGGCGTGGTTCGCGCCGGAGATTAAGGACGAGCGGCGCATTCCCGTCGGCGGCAGGCTCGTCGTCACGCGCACGCGCGACGGCGGCAAGACCTTTGAAACGCTAAGCCGTGGCCTGCCGCAGGAACACGCCTATGACGTCGTCTATCGTCACGCTATGGATATCGACGGCAGCGGCGATCGTCTCGTCATCGGCTCGACGACGGGCGGTCTCTGGATCAGCGAAAATCAGGGCGACGACTGGCAGATGGTGAGCCATACGCTGCCGCCGGTTTATGCGACGCGGTTTGCGTAAACACTGGCTACGCTACTTCCCGAGGTCTATTCGGCGGCCTGCATCGCGGGGACCGGCTTTGCAAACTTTCCCTTGGTCCAGCGCCAGGCGCGCTCGAGAAGACCGTGCTCGGCGATCCACTCGGAATAAGCGCGATAGTCCGGGTCGGCCATCAACTGCTTTTCCTCGCTCCTGGCGCGCAGATAATAGATGCAGTTGACCGCTGCCAGCAGAACGCAGGCGCGAAAGCCCGACGCCGCATCGATCTTCGACAGGAAAGGCAAGTACATCAGCCACCAGCTGAGGTTTTTGGACACATAGGCCGGGTGCTTGAAATAGCGGTAGGGGCCGTTGGTGATGATTCCCCGGTCCGTGAGATTCGAAAAGCGAATCCCGAAAATGATCGTCGCGGATGCATAGAGGGCAGTCAGCGCCACGAGCAAAATGCCCCACACGACGATTGCGACAGGATAGTCCGCGAGCCAGAAATGCCAATCGCCGCCGCCAATACGATAATTCAGAGCGCCACCGATAATGCCCGCTGCGAACGGGGGATAACAAATCAGGGCGAACAACCACGCCTCCGCATAGGGATTGGCGCGGCGGATGTGCGAATCCAGCAAACGGAATGTCGCCAGATATCCGATCGTTCCGAACACGACATCGATGGAGTAAAGCAGGCCGATGATGGCGAGGAACCATGCGACGGGCGACGCTGTAATTGCATTCCAGTTGAAATGGGCGAATGCCGACATGTTCTCAGGAACGATAGGCACCATGAACGCTAGGAAGAAACCCTTCACGGCCCATGCGCGCATATGATCCAGCAGCTTTTCCCGGTCCGTCTCATCGCGTCGGCCGCATATCCATGCGCCGAAATGCCAGAGCGCATCTTTGGGATCGCGCATGTGCATGTCGACATAATAGACGTAGATCAGCGCGAAGGCCGTCGCAGGAAGAGCGCAATGGTAGAGGATCAGATAGTAAAAGCCGAATTTCTTGATCGTGTAATTGGCGAGTACGAAATACAGAAAACAAATGATCACCCAGGTTACGAACAGCCCAATCAATTTGACCTTGGTAGTCTCCATCGTTTCTTCGTGCGAGCGCGGTTTTGAAAAATCGAGGCCTGTGCTCGGGTTTTTCCAAACCTTTTCGACGATGACCGACCATAAAACCATCGGCAGGAAAGTGGCCGTCAGGCTGATCAACGCCGCCGCTGCCAGCGGGAGCCTGAGATAGGCGATCACTGCGAGCGCGATCATGAGGCCGGCAAGGCCGACGACGCCGGTTGCGGCAGATACCGCCGATACCGGCGGTTCGCCTGCAGCGGCCGCCCGGTTCGCCGGCATACCGCCCTGATCGACTCTATCCATTGGGAACTCCAACGCCTTGCGCGATAATCGCGCGGAACGTTAGCGAACACCTGTGAAGAAAGAGTAATTTCGGGCAGCGCTGAGCTTCGTCAACTATACGTTAACCTGTTTCTTTTCAGCTTGATTACAATGACTTGTCGAGAGGGGCGCGGGCCCGCACGCCGCCGTTGATGCGCCAATTCGCCCCGCAATCGTAAAAGCCCGGCAGTTAGCCGGATTTTATCAATCCCTTCGAATTGCGATGCTGAACGCGTCCCGGGAAGGTCGTTCCTCTGTCCCGGGGGGCGTTCGAAAGCGCGACCAATATGGCGATATCACTTCACCATAACAGCGTTGATGATCGCCGTGCGCCCTGCCTTGTTCTCGGCGAGCGCGCCTTCGAAAGCCTTCTTCAGTTCGTCCGGCGTTTCCGCCTTGAAGCCCTTCAGACCATAGTGCGTGCCCAGTTCGTTATATTCCGGACCGGCGATATTGACGCCGTAATGGAACTTCGTCGTGTCGGAGACGCCGCCTTCGTAATAGATGACATGTCCCTTGCGCATCGCTTCATATTTGGCGTTGTTGCAGACGACGATGGTGATCGGAATGTCGTAGGTCTTCGAGGCGCCGAGCGCCTGGATGATCGGGTTGTACAGAAACGAGCCGTCGCCCACAAAAAGCACGACGGGGCGATCCTGCGCCGCAAGTTTCGTGCCGAGCGCCGCTGCAATCCCCTGACCCAGCGCGCCGCCTGTGACGCGGAAGAAGCTCTGCGGCTCGTCGAGATTGAGATGCGGCCGCATGACCGGCATATGCGTAATCGTCTCGTCGCAGACGACGGCATCCCGAGGAAGCGCCTGCGCCGCCGTCGCCGCCACTGAAACAGCGTCGAGCTTGCCGCTTTCAAGCGCTGCCTTCGCATCGCCGGCCAGTTTCGCGACATAGGCGTCATGCGTCGCCGTCCAGCGCTTGCGGCGTTCCTCGATCACGCCCTTGTCGGCATCCTTGGCCGCTTCGATCAGCGCATTGATCGCGGCGGCGACATCGCCCTCGAGATACATGTCGGCGCTGAGCACCTGATAGGCGAATTGCATCTTGATCGGATTCTCGCCGATCGAAACGATCTTGCCCGTGCCGAAACGTTTCGAGGGCGGATTCCAGGGCGTGCGTCCGCTCACCAACAGGATGAGATCGGAATCCTTGAGGTGATCGAAATTCGTGTAGCCCATCCACATCGGATGGTTGCGCGGAAAATTCGTGTAAACGCTGGCGCGGCCGTTGATCACAGGCGCGGCAAAGGTCTCGGCGAGTTTGACGAGCGCTCGGTAGGCGGCCGGATCGCGCCCCGCGGTCTCGACGACGATCACCGGATTCTTCGCCGCCTTCAGCAACTTTGCGACTTCGGCGACATCCTGCGGCAGCGGCGCGGTCTTCGGCGCGGGCGGCACGGGCTTCAGATCGTCCGGCTTCTTCCATTCGTGCAGCATCGCTTCGAGCGATACGTTGAGATAGACCGGGCCTTGCGGCACGCGCTGCGCCATTTCATGCGCGCGGGTGATCGTGTTGTAGAGCGTGGCGTGATTGGTGATCTGCGTCGACCACTTCACGATGGGATCGACGAATTTGTCCGCGCCGCCGACGCTGACACCGCCATACCATTGCGGTTCGACGTCGACTTCCGGATCCTCGCCGAAGGTCGTGGACTCGCCGGACATCACCACCATCGGAATTTCCTGCTGCGTCGCCGACAGCATCGCCATGGAACCGTGCATGAGGCCGACGCCGGCATGAATGAGCACCGCCTGCGGCCTGCCGGTATAGGCCGTGTAGCCGAGCGCCATGTCGACGGCGACCGTTTCGTGCCAGCAATCGATGAACTTCGGACCGGCGTTCTTCTGAACGGTCTGGCGCGCCATCGCCTCCCACACAGGGCTCCATTCGGAGCCGGGCGAGGACATGATGTAGTCGACGCCCATGTTGCGGAACGCTTCGACGATCGCTTCGCCGCCATCGTGGAAATTGCGCTTCATTTGATCCTCCCATTCGCGCGAGCTTGACGCCATTCGCGCTCGATTTTCCGGCGCGCACATTACACGACTGGCGCGCGCGCGCCAGTCTGCTGCACGACAGGTTGTATCGCCTTGCGAGCGACGAAGGCTCATGCCAGAACAACAAAAAGTCGGGGAGAGAAATGGACATTCTGGTCGTGGGCGGCGGCATCGGCGGGCTGACCTTGGCCCTGCATCTGAAGGCGTCGGGCCTGTCCTGTCGCATTCATGTCAGCGAGGCGGTGTCCGAGTTCAAGCCTCTGGGTGTGGGCATCAATATGCTTCCCCATGCGATGCGCGAATTGAGCCAGCTCGGGCTCGCGACGGCGCTGCGCAAGGTCGGCGTCGAACCAAGAGAATTTGCCTACTTCACGCACCATGGTCAGTTTATCCTCAGCGAACCCTGCGGCCTGAATGCCGGATATGACTGGCCGCATTTTTCGATTCATCGCGGCGATCTCCACAAGGTTCTCTACGACGCGTTCGTCGAAAGAATTGGACCTTCATCCCTCACTTTCGGCGAACGCTGCATAGGCTTCGAACAGGATGGCGGCAGCGTGAGCGCCCAGTTTGTCGATGGCAACGGGCGATCGCTGCCGTCGCGACGCGCGGATATTCTCATCGCCTGCGATGGCATTCATTCAGCCGTTCGAAAGCAGCTTTATCCTCTCGAGGGCGAGCCTGTATTCCACGGCATCAACATGTGGCGTGGCGTGACCAGGGCAAAGCCGTTCCTGACAGGCGCCAGCATCACGCGCATCGGCGGTTTGTTCACAACGGGCAAGCTGCTTTTTTATCCGATCCGCAATAATATCGACGGCGATGGCAATCAGCTCATCAATTGGGTGGTCGAGTTTTTCTCGGACAAATACGAACCTGCCGACTGGAGCCGGCTCGGCGACGTCAACGAGGTGCTAGCGCATTTCGAAAGCTGGCGCTTTGACTGGTTCGATCCGCCAACCATCATGCGCAATGCAGATTTCGTTCTGACCTACCCGATGGTCGACCGCGATCCGATAGCGCAATGGACTTTTGACCGGGTCACGCTCCTTGGCGATGCGGCCCATCCGATGTATCCGCGCGGCGGCAACGGCGGTGCGCAATCCATCCTCGATGCAGCCGCCCTGACGCGCCACCTTGTCAAGGCCGCGTCGCCCCTCGAAGCCCTGCGCGCCTACGAGGCTGAAAGACTTGCGCCCACGCGCGCGATCGTATTGCAGAACCGGACCGCTCCGCCCGATCTCATCATCGATACGGTCGAGCAGCGCGCCAACAAGCAGAAATTCGACCGGCTCGAGGATGTCATCAGCCGCGAGGAGCTGATGGCCATTTCGCAGAACTACCAGCAGGTGGCCGGCTGGGACCGCGCCAGCCTGAAAGCAAAGACGGTCTAATCTGCCACTCCGCTAGTTGAGCTTCTTCAGTCCCAGCACCTTTGCCGCAGCTTCGACCTGCTCGATCTGCTTGTTGACCGAAGCGGCGAATTCTTCCGGGCCTCCGGGCGTGGCGACCTGTCCCGTCGCAGCGAGCTTTTCGGCGATATCGGGATTGGCCTTCACGATCTCGACAATGTCTGCGCCGATGCGCTTGCGAATATCCAGCGGAAGCGTCTTCGAACCGAAGAGGCCGACAAGGCCTTCGAGTTCAAGCGAGGGCACGCCGGCTTCCGCGGCCGTGGGAATATCAGGCAGCATGGGGGCTCTCGATGCGCCGCCCTGCAGCAAGACTTTCGCCTTGCCGCCCTGGGTCGCTGCGAGCAGCGTGGCAAAGGATGCATACATCACATTGAGACGCCCCTCGGCGAGATCGTTCGAACCCTGCACGATGTCGCGATAGGGCACCTTGGGCACGCTGATCCGTTCGACCTTCAGGAACCCGTCGAAAAAGAACTCCGAAATGCCTTGCGGAACCGCTGAATTCAGCTTGCCGGGCTCTGCTCGCGCGCGTTCCACGAATTCCTTCGCGCTGTTGATCTTCATTTCCGCCGGCACGGCCAGAGCCATGACCGTCGACGAGAAGCGCGCCACCGGCAGCAGATCGCGTTGCAGATCGTAGGGCAGCTTTTCGCGGGTATAGGGATGCACCGTGAAGGAACCGGTGCCCGCGAATATCATGACGTGATCGTCATTGGCGCCGAGAAAGGCGGAGATGGCGGTGAGGCCATCGGCCCCCGGTCTGTTCTCGACGACGACAGGTTTGCCCCAGCGTTGCGCAAGCTTGTCGGAGATCAGTCTCGCGCCGATGTCTGCGCCCGAGCCGGGCCCGAAGGGAATGATGAATTTGACGGCGCGTTGCGGCCAGGCCGTCTGCGCGCTGCTGTTCGTCGGCGAGAAAGCGAATGCAACGACAAGGGCGAGCGCAGTCAGAACGATGCGAGCCATGATTGGTCCTCCCGATTTTGCGGATCTTCGTCCGCTGGGCCTGTGGCCTGCGGCGATCTTGCCGCTTGTCGCCTTCCGCCGCAAGGCGAATGAAGCCGCGTTATGCGCCGCCCTCAGGCCTGCTGCGCTTCCTTCGGCATGTCCTGCTTTATCCGGACCGTTGGCCATGCAGGCCGCGCGATGCCGAGATTCTCGCGGAGTGTCTTGCCTTCATAGGCCCGGCGATAAAGGCCGCGTCTTTGCAGTTCCGGCATGATGAGATCGACGAAGCGCTGCAGGTCGCGCGGATAGAGCGGCGGCATCATGTTGAAACCGTCGCAGGCTTCTTCCTCGAACCATTGCTCCATGTGATCGACGACCTCTTTCGGTGTGCCGATGACGAGTCCATGCCCGCGCGCGCCAGCGAAATGCTTGTAGAGTTCGCGCAAGGTGATGCCCGGTCTTTTGGCAATCAGCTCGTTGACGAGCTGCGCCCGGCTGCCGCCACGCGGATTTTCCGGCATCACGGGAGCGGGATCGTCGGGATTGAACTTGGAGAGGTCGACGCCCATGCGGTTGGTCAGCATGGCGAGGCCCATCACGGGGTCGATGAGATCCTGCAGCTCGTCGAATTCCGCCTGCGCCTGCTCGCGGCTTTCCGCGACGAAGTAAGTAAGGCCCGGCATGATTTTCAGGCTGTCGCGATCACGGCCATAGGCGGGCATGCGGCGCTTCACGTCGGCATAGAAGGCCTGCGCATTTTCCAGATGCTGCTGGGCGGCGAAAACGACTTCCGCCGTCGCCGCAGCGAGTTCGCGGCCTTCGTCCGATGCGCCGGCCTGCACCATGACAGGCTCGCCCTGCGCGGAGGGCGGCACGATCAGCGGCCCGCGCACTTTATAGAATTCGCCCGCGTGTTCGAGCACGAAAAGCTTTTCCGGATCGATGAAAAGACCGGAAGCCTTGTCGCGCACGAATGTATCGCCGCGCCACGATTGCCAGAGACCGCGCACCACATGTGCGAATTCCCACGCCATCCTGTAGCGTTTCGATTTCTCGACATGCTCCGCATGGCCGAAACTTTGCGCCGTCGCGTCGTTGCCCGATGTAATGAGGTTCCAGCCCGCGCGTCCGCCGCTCGCAAGATCGAGCCCGGCATAGCGGCGGGCCAGCAGATAGGGCTGGTCGAATGTCGTCGTCGCCGTGCAGACGAGGCCGATATGTTGGGTATGCTGCGCAACGGTCGCCATAACCGTCATCGGCTCGATCCACGCGCCCGCCGCATCGTGGCTCATCGCTTCCAGCGGTCCGCGCCAGAAGCTCAGCGCATCGGCCATGAAGAACATGTCGAAGAGGCCGCGTTCCGCGAGTTTCGCGAGATCGACGATGCGCTGCACGTCGACATCGAAATCCGGAATGCCCTGGGGATGACGCCACGCCGCCATGTGCTGGCCGCCGCCCGGCCAATAGAACATGCCGAGCTTCATTGGCCCGCGCTTAGTCATGGCGTTCTCTCCCGTTCAAGGCCGATTGATTTGGCGCTCATCATCCATAAGTCCCGAAATACTTCCAGTGGATAATGAGCATTTCGCTTCGAAGCGCCCCCCGCATCCTGCCGCAATCGCCACAGGCGTGATTGCGAGATCGATGCCGAGGTTGGGAGAATCCTGTCGCCAGCCCCGGACGCCGAGTGAGCGCCGGGCACGGTCCGCCATATTGCGCAGCGCGCCAAATCCGGCCTAGTTTGCGGCGATTGCAACCCATGAATTGCCGGAACACATGGCCCAGCCCGACACCAAGGAACTCGACGCCCTCCTCGCCTCGCTGAACCGCTCGGCGGAACGGTTGCAGACGCTGTGGTTTACGTTTCTGACGATCACGATCTATTTCGCGATCACGGCGCTGACGACGACGCATCGCATGCTTCTGCTGGAAGAGCCGATGACTCTTCCAATCCTGCAAATGAAGATTCCGCTACTGCCCTTCTTCGTTATCGCGCCTTTGTTCTACGTCGTCATCCACTTCTACATGCTGATGATGATGGTGCTGCTGGCGCGCACGACAGGGCCGTTTGAAGAGGAACTGAAGAAAACCTTCCCCATCGAGTCCGAACGAGAGCGCTATCGCATGCGCGGCGAAAATGCGCTGTTCCTGCAATTGCTGATCGGCGCGAAGACCGAACGCACCGGCTTCAACGGGATGCTGCTCGCCGCCATAGCGCTCATCACGCTGGCGATCGCGCCCGTCATTGTGCTGGTGCTGATGCAGATGATGTTTCTGCCCTATCACAGTCTGGAAATTACATGGTGGCATCGCGCGATGGTGATTATGGATTTCCTGCTCGTGACGACACTCTGGGCGAGTTACCGGCACAATCGTGGTGTGACGAGGTTGCCAATATTTGGATTTTTCCGGAACGACAAAGGCGATTGGTGGAAGACTGCGTCGCTGCGCACCGTTGCTATGGTCATTGTGGCTTGGATGACATTTTGGGAAGGGCGATGGGCGGGGGAGGATGGACCTATTCGTTATCTCCCACGTCCGCACGAGGCGCTGGCTGGCAACGACCGCTACAAGGCGACAGCGCACGGCACCTTCGGCGCCTTTCCGGACCGGCTGTGGCTCGTCGATGAAATCATCGTCGGGCAGGCGCTACTGGAAGAAAAGAAAAAAGAACAGGCCTCGCGCGCGGGCAGCTATAACTTCGTGCCCACGCACAAATTCGATAGGCGCGACCTTCAGGCCGCTATGTTGCAGGGTTCCGATCTACGCGGCGTCGCGCTGAGGAGCGCGCAAATGCAGGGCGCGGACCTCACCCAAGCGCAGATGCAGGGCGCGAACCTCAACTTGGCGCAAATGCAGGGCGCGGACCTCTCACGGTCGCAAATGCAGGGCGCGGACCTCACCCAAGCGCACATGCAGGGCGCAGACCTCTCAGGGTCGCAAATGCAGGGCGCGAACCTCAACTTGGCGCAAATGCAGGGCGCGAACCACTCAGGGGCGCACATGCAGGGCGCAAACCTCTCACGGGCTCAAATGCAGGGCGCGGACCTCACCCAAGCGCAGATGCAGGGCGCGAACCTCGCGGAGGCGCAGATGCAGGGTGCGAACCTCAACTTGGCGGAAATGCAGGGCGCGGAACTTATTCGCACATCCGCATTTCGAGTCATCACTCGATATACAGATTTGCGCTTGTCTATCTTAACGCGCAATCGCGCCGACGCGGTCAAATCAAATGGTCGTGGCGACTTCGAACCCATGACCGCCGAAGACGTCAAACGCTGGCGGGAAACGGCCACATGGCATGTTGGCGACGTGGCACGCAAGAAGGAAATCGACAACAGGTTCGCTCGCCTTGCCCCCGACGGCGCGACGGCGGATGAGGACAAGGCAGATATCGCCAGGTGGGCCGGATGGGAATTGCAACCCCTCGGTCCCGATGGCGACTTGCACCGGAAAGCGCTGGCGACCATTCTGGGCGACCTCGCCTGCGCGCCGGCAGGAGCGCCACATGTCGCGCGGGCATTGAGCGGACGTTGGCTTGTTTCAAACCGCCTCTTCACTCTCGACCAGGTCAACCTCACCGCCATCCGCGACCGCGTGAAGAAGGGCCGCGACGATCCCAAGGTCTGTCTCGGAGTCGTCGGCTTCACCGAGGCCGACTGGCAGCGGCTGGACGGCATCCAGGGGCGATAGGATCGAACAAATTCGCACAGCGTTAAGCTTCCCCCATCCTCCCTCACCTTCAACCCGTACCGCGCATGCCGTCTCTCGCCGCACTGCAACAGCGCCCCTTTCGCGACAAGATCCTGCAGATCGCGCGTCGCCGTCGCCGTCGAGGTCTTTGCGATGCTCAGATAGTTCGCCGCGCTCAGTCCGCCGCGAAAACCCTCGGGGCCTTCGCGGAACATGCGCGCCAGCACTTTTTCCTGGCGCCAGACGTCTCGGAAAACCAGCCGCTGATCGATAGGCCCATGCTCTATCGATCATCATTCAACACAATCATGATCGATTGGAAGCCCGGCGCTCAAGTCTGCGAGCTTGTTGGGCCGCTCCGCCACGGCCGCCGCGAAGTATGCCGGATATGCAGGACTTCCACAGCTCCGGGCGCGACGCGGTAGAACTCGCGGTATCCATAATCCGCCACCAGTTTGGCGCGAACATCGGCCGTATCGGTTGCCTGGGCGGCCATCGGTCATTCCGCGATCATGTCGATGCTCCTGCGAATTGCCGCAAGAACGTTCGCGGCCCCGCTGGGGCTACGCTTGCTCAGATAGGAATGGATCGATTCGAGATTTCTCAGCGCCCGCGGCGTGTAGCGCACGATCATTGCGCGGCGCGTTTCCACAAGGCCGCCACATCCTCTTCGCTGGCGAATTCGCCGCGATCCGCTTCGGCAAGACCAGCTTCGATTTCGGCTCGTTCTTCGTCGGAAAGCGGATAAAGTCCGGTCCGGCGCGCCTCGATGTCGCGCGCCGCCTGCGCCAGTTCAAGCTGGTCTTCCACCGGCCAGGTGGAGACAGATTCGAAGAGTTTTCGCGTGTCCGGCAGCATCCGCGATCTATAACACAAAAGCCGCGGCGGATCGAACAGTGAGTTCGCCAGACGCCGTCGTGCAAAAGTCAACTGCTCCACAGCTTTCTCCCCCCGCTCCCTTGCTTCGGCCGCCCCAAAATCCGACCTATAGTCCCCTCTGCAGCGCCGCGAATCAGCGGCGGCGCGGCGGCAATCCGGGGTCGTGCGCCCCATGTAGAGTGTGAGGTTCCGGGCGGGAGGGGGTAGCTCTGCCCGGGGCGCGATGCGGGAGCGTAAAGACCATGAAATTCAGCCGGTTGCGGCTCGTCGGCTTCAAGAGTTTCTGTGAGGCCACGGACTTTCACATCGAACCGGGCCTGACGGGCGTCGTCGGGCCGAATGGCTGCGGCAAGTCGAACCTTGTCGAGGCCATGCGCTGGGTCATGGGCGAGAACTCCTACAAGTCCATGCGCGCCTCCGGCATGGACGACGTGATCTTTTCCGGCTCCGGCAACCGTCCCTCGCGCAATACGGCGGAAGTCGCGCTCATTCTCGACAATTCCGACCGCACCGCGCCGGCCGCCTTCAACGACGCGGAGACGCTCGAAGTCTCCCGCCGCATCGAGCGCGAGGAAGGCTCGACCTACCGCATCAATTCCAAGGAAGTGCGCGCCAAGGACGTGCAGCTTCTCTTCGCCGATGCCTCCACCGGCGCGCGCTCGCCCGCCATGGTGCGGCAGGGCCAGATCGGCGAGATCATTTCGGCAAAGCCCCAGCAGCGCCGCCGCATTCTCGAAGAAGCCGCCGGCATCGCTGGCCTGCATTCGCGCCGCCATGAGGCCGAGCTTCGCCTGAAGGGCGCGGAAGACAATCTCAACCGCCTCGAAGACGTGATGAAGCAGCTCGACACCCAGGTCGACAGCCTCAAGCGTCAGGCGCGGCAGGCGACGCGCTACAAGGGTCTCGCGTCGGAAATCCGCCAAGCCAATGCGCTGGTGCATTTCATCGCGCACCGTGGGGTGACACGGGACATCACCGAGGCCGAGCGCAAGCTCGAAGCCGACGTGCGCGAACTCGCCGAACGCACCCTGCATCAGGCTGAAGCCGCGCGCCTGCAGGCCATCGCGGCCCATGATCTGCCATCGCTGCGCGACAATGAAGCGAAAGCCGGCGCGACCTTGCAGCGTCTCGTCATGGCGCGCGAACAGCTCGACGCGGAAGAAGAGCGCGCCAAGGGCCGCATGGCCGAACTCGAGCGCCGCCTCGCGCAACTCGACCGCGATCTTGCGCGCGAAAAGGCTCTGATCGACGACGCCGCCGGCGTTCTCTCCAAGCTCGAAGCCGAAGATTCCGACCTCGAACTCGCCGCGCAATCCGCCGAGGAAGTGGAATACGAGGCGAAGGAAAAACTCGCCGACGCCGAAGGCAAGCTCGCCGACAGCGAGCGCGCGCTGGCCGAAGCGCAATCCGCCCTCTCCGATCTCAACGCCCGCCGCAACGCGCTGGAACAGGCGCTGTCAGCGGAAGCCCAGCGCCTGCAGCGTTTCGAAACCGAACTCGCGCAGGTCAACGGCGAACTCGCCGTGCTGCAGGAAGACGCCGGCAGCGAGGAAGAGCTGTTTGCCCATGGCGAACGCCTGAGCGAGGCCGAAGCCGCCGTCGAAGAGGCCGAGCGCCGCGCCGTCGAGGCGGAAGAGCGCCACCTGCGCTTGCGCGAACAGGACACGGCGGCCCGCCAGCAATTCGGCGAGGCCGACCGCGCCGCCCAGCGTCTCGAAACCGAAGTCCGCACCCTCTCGAAACTGCTCGCCTCCGCCGCCAGCGATCTCTGGCCGCCTGTCGTCGAAGAAATGTCGGTCGAGAAGGGCTATGAGGCGGCGCTTGGCGCGGCCCTTGGCGACGATCTCGAAGCCTCCGCCAACACCTCCGCCCCCGCCCATTGGGGTCTTGCCGGCGACGCCTCCAGCGATCCGGCGCTGCCGCCGGGCGTGCAATCGCTCGGCGCGCTGGTGCAGGCCCCGCCGGCCCTCGCCCGCCGCCTTGCCCAGATCGGCATTGTCGTGCGCGGCGATGGCGCGAACCTGCAGAAGCTTCTGCGGCCCGGCCAGCGCCTCGTCTCCCGGGAAGGCGATCTCTGGCGCTGGGACGGCTTCGTCGCCGCCGCCGAAGCGCCGACCCCGGCCGCCCGCCGCCTCGCCGAAAAGAACCGCCTCGGCGACCTCAACGAACAGGCGGAAGCCGCCCGCATCCTCGCCGACGAACACCGCGTCCGCATGGATGCCGCGCAGGTGCAATTGCGCGAAGCCGCCATGGCCGAAACCCAGGCGCGCAACGATGCGCGCAGCGCCGCCCGCGCGCTGACCGAAGCGCACGAAATCCTCTCCGCCGCCGAGCGCAAGCGCGGTCAGGTCTCCTCGCGCATCTCGGCGCTCAGCGAAGCGGCGAACCGCCTCGCCCAGAGCCGCGACGAGGCGCTGGGCAAGAAGGACGAAGCCGCCCACGCGCTCGAAACGCTGGCGCCGACCGCGCAACTCACCAGCAAGCTCGAACGCGCCCGCGGCGCGACCGGCATCGCCCGGGCCGACGCCGCGGAGGCCCGCGCTGCCGTTCAGGGCATCCTGCGCGAGGCGCAGAACCGGCAGGCCCGCCGCGCCGCCATCGCCAGCGAACGTCAGGGCTGGGACGAGCGCCGCAACCGCGCCAATTCCCAGATTTCCGAAATCTCCGAGCGCATCGAGGAGGCGCGCGAGGAGCGTTCGCAGCTCGAGGAAGCGCCCGTGCTTTTCCTCGAAAAGCGCCGCGCCCTGATGAACGAGGTGGAGAAGGCCGAAGAAGGCCGCCGCGAAGCCTCGGACCGCCGCGCCGAGGCCGAGAACCGCCTCATGGAGGCCGACCGCGTGGCCCGCCAGACGCTCGACGCCATGTCCGCCATCCGCGAGGAAAAGGCGCGGTCCGAAGCGCGCGTCGAGGGTTTGCGCCAGCGCCGCGAGGACATCGTCAAGACAATCCTGACCGATCTCGAATGCGAGCCGCAGGCGCTCGCCGCGCTGGCCGGCGTCTCGCCCGCCGACGATCTGCCCGATCTCGCGGAAGTCGAGAAGCGCCTCGAAGCCCTCAAGCAGGATCGCGAACGTCTGGGCGCAGTGAACCTGCGCGCCGACGACGAACTCACCGACGTCGAGACCAAGCGCGATGCGCTGGCCCGCGAGCGCGAGGATCTCACCGAGGCCATCCGCAAGCTGCGCATCGCCATCCAGAGCCTCAACAAAGAGGGACGCGAGCGCCTGCTCGCCGCCTTCGAAGTGGTCAACGGCCACTTCAAGGAGCTGTTCACCTCGCTCTTCGGCGGCGGCGCGGCCGAACTTCAGCTCATCGAATCCGACGACCCCCTGGAAGCCGGCCTCGAAATCCTGGCGCGCCCGCCCGGCAAGAAGCCCTCGACCATGACGCTCCTGTCAGGCGGCGAGCAGGCCCTGACGGCCATGAGCCTGATTTTCGCGGTCTTCCTCACCAACCCCTCGCCGATCTGCGTGCTCGACGAAGTCGACGCCCCGCTCGACGACGCCAACGTCGAACGCTTCTGCGACCTCCTGGAAGAAATGCGCAAGAAGACCGACACACGCTTCGTCACCATCACCCACAACCCCATCACCATGGCCCGCATGGACAGGTTGTTTGGGGTGACGATGGCCGAACGCGGCGTCAGCCAGCTCGTGAGCGTGGACCTGCAGCAGGCCGAAGTGCTGATCGCGGCGGAGTGAGGGGCTCTGACGAATTCGAAGTCGTTACGACTGCAGATAAGCGTATATTTGCGGTCTACCTGCGAGTAGCTCTTTCGGCCCTCGCTTGCAGCCTTTTCGCAAGTTTCAAGCTGTTTTCGAACTTTGCCTGAACAAGACTCCAAACGCTCATGTCTCTGGGAAGAGCGAATAACGTGCCGCCCTTCTGCCCAATCATTTCATCATAGGCTTCTGTAAGCGCAGTAATAATCATCACCATTGCGTCGTCAAAAAATGCGTCATATTTTTTGCCAAATTGATATAATTCATCGATTTTTAGCTCGGCGTCCTCAGAAAGAGAGTTGTCGAGATATTTCTTAAAGAGATTCAAGGCATAGTATTTCAATCTGATGATTTGTTTGTATTTCGGTTCTTCTTCTTGGAGTTGATTTAAAGCTTCAATTATTTTGTTTGAAGTATGTAGCGCAAGCAAAGTGTCTCGGAATTGTTCTTCAGTCCACACATCGCAAAGTGCGCCATCAATTCCGAAAGAGCTTCCGTAGAGGCCATTGTCTATAGGGAGGACAAAGAGAGACGCCGGATCGGCAATCGGTATTCTCGGATCGTGCAGCCATGCAAAGCGGATTTTGCCTAGCTCTTGAAGTTTGATAACTTGTTTATTGATTGATGAACGAGGATAAGGTTTTTTTCGCCCATAGTCAATTTGCAACAGGCTACCACGCGATTTTGTATCTTTAAACTTCTTTTCAAGCCATATTTGAATCTTGTCGTTGGATCGAAAGTCGGGAATTGCAAGTTTGTTTTGCGTATTATTTGATCTGATCAATTCAGCAGCTATGCCGGTTTCTCTGGAAAAATGTTTAACGCGTGTCAGTTTAACTAACACCAATACCAACTTCAGCTTATCTGGATGAGAAACTCTTATTGCACCAATTGTTTGTGCGCCATTAACGATCTGAAGCTTACGCGCAACTAAATTCTTTGATTTTTCAGAAAATTCGAAGTCTTCGCACAGAGCAGAAATTCCGTTGTTATAATAATAGAAATTCTCTGGTTCGTCTTCGATTGTTTTAAGTACTCCTTTGTTGACCTCGCCCTTCCGTCCAAGGTACTGGCGAATGTTCCAATTAAAAAGTGCTTCTTTGAAGCGTTTGGCGACCGCTTGCAGTTCCGTTCCCCGAACTGCAAACGTGATATTTTCAAGCTTGCCATCTGGTTGCATGAAGTGATCATCTGCCAACGTAAAGGAAACCATTTCTGGATGGGCCTCCTCCGGGCTGGACGTTTCCAAATAGACTTCTTTAAGAACATTGATGTCCCAAACGGAAAAATTGATATTTGCAGCCGACTCGGCATATGAACTGTTAAATTTGGCGGCAAGTGCTTCAATCTTTTGGTCTATAATATCTGTGGTCACGAAAACGAAATGTACCGTCCAGTCTTGCTTTAGGGAATAGTCGAGCGTGTTTGACAGTTCCCTTATCTTAAATCCCTTTCCGCGTTGCTTCAAATAATCAGAATCGCGCAGCAAATCAAAGGTAGAAAAGAACGATTTTACTTCGCCTTCAACTATCGGTCTTGATTGGGCAAGGTACGGGTATTTACATTGGAGGAAATATATCTCCCTTGTATCGCCAGATGAAAAAGTCACATCTATTTCGAAATCGTCGGTCCGAAAGATAGATTCTGACTTATCATTGTCAGCTGTAGGGTATTTTTCTGCCAATAGATTGAAACACCAATCTTCAAATGCCATCCCCCTTTGTTTATTATCATTTACATTCCAGTCATTTTCGTTGCACAGTTTTTCGACGCCTTGTCGGAGTTCGATTTTGAAGTCTTGAAGTTTCACGATTTCCCTCAGCGTTTTCTGCGCATCACAAATCTATTTAAGCCAGTTATGCGCCAGAGAATAGTCGTTTCATAAACATTGACCTTTTTCATAGGCTTAATTCTCTCAGTCATGCTCCCCCTCCTCACTTATCCCACAGCGTTACGCCTCGGGCAAACTCACGTTCAATTCCACATCTTCGTCGAGAAGTTCCCGAATCGTAATTATGCTGTCGAATGTAAGCGCCCCAATCGCGCGTCGCGGATGCGCTAAAATTTGGAATGGCCGACTCCCGTCGCCCTTTCCGCATCCCGAGTCAAAAACTTACCCTCATGGTGAGGAGCAGCGCGAAGCGCTGCGTCTCGAACCACGAGGATTTCGCTCACGATTCTTCAGCGGCCAGTTAAACCTGACATGTCTTGACAATATGCGATATTCGCCAATCTTCCTCTCATGCCAGACGCCGCCACACGCTCCGAAAAGCTCTGTCTCCGCTTCAGCCCTTCCGACAAGCAGACTCTGCAGGCGGCGGCTGTGGCGATGTGTACGTCGGTGAGCAACTTCGTATTGCAAAGCGCGCTCGCCGAGGCGGAAGAGCTGCTGGCGGAACGGCGCGAATTCACGCTAGGCGCGAAGGATTGGGACGCCTTCGTCGCCGCGCTCGATGCGCCGCCGCGTCGACATGCGCGGTTGGAACAGTTGTTCCGCGAAACCTCCGTCTTCGACGGAAAGTGACCACTCGAATCGCCGCCGATTAGATTGCTCGGCTCCCGGCCCATGCCTCGCTCCTGAAGGACCAGTCCGTCCAAGTCCGAAGCGGCGCATTTGACAAGACGGCCATCTGCCCATATGTTCCTACTTTGTTCTATTTATTCGGAAGCCTCATGGACCTGCCCGCCGCCATACATCGGGACAAGCAAGCCCTCCTGCGCATCGTCGCCGGGCTGTTCGGCTTGCTGGGACTGCAGGCAAATCAGTTGGACGGCCAGTCGGGCAGCCTTGCGCCGCAGCGGATTGCGCTGACACTGCACGGCATGATCGGCTTCGTGCTGCGTCCGGCTGAAGCCGCCGTGCGTCGCCTGATTGTCCTCGTGTCCCTGACTCTCAAAACGAAAGCCGGGACGGTTCGGCCCATGCCCCGGACTTTGTCCGAGACCCTTGCCGCCAGCCGCAAAGACAAGGCGCGCCGCGCCTTCAGGCTCTTCGATCCGCGTCTGCGTCTCGTCCGCAGGGAAAGGAAAGCGCCTGCAAAAACCCGCGCGACGCCGCGCATTTCGTTTTTCGGCGACGGCGAAGTCCGCACTGTCGACCTCGGCGGCAGGACGCCTGACAATAGGGACCGCGATGGTCTGATCGCCTCCGCCGCCCTCCTGCGACGGCTCGCAGCGGTCAAATCGGCGCTCGAAAATCTGCCGCGTCAGGCGCGCCGTCTCGCCCGCGCCCTGCAGCGCCGCCAAAAAATCCCGCGTCTGAAATTGCAGGGGGCTATCAGGCCGGGCCATCCCCCCGGTCATCGCGCAAGGCGACGGCACGAGATCGACGATATCCTGCGACGATGCCACCACCTCGCCCGCGAGGCCCTGCCGGATACATCGTGAAATTCGAGGACATCCGCGCCATGGCGTGCGCATAAACCGCCTTGCGCCACATCAATCCGCCTCCCGCTGCCTCGTGCCACAAGGCGGCAGGAGGATTCCCCATGACTTCAGCCGCCCCGCCCACCGAGAACCCCGAACACGAGGCCGCCATCGACGCCTGCGTGCGCGCTTTCTACGATCTCGCCCGCGCCGACGATCTGCTCGGCCCGGTCTTCAACGGCGCGATCCGCGACTGGGCGGCCCATCTCAAGACGATGAACGATTTCTGGTCCGGCGCGCTGACAGGCACGACGCGCTATCAGGCCGCGCCCTTTCCGCCGCATCTCAAACTCGACATGACCCAGGATCATTTCGACCGCTGGCGCGATCTCTGGCTCCCCGCTGCGCAGAAATATCTGCCGGAGCCGCTGCGCTCCAAGGCCGTCTCGGCCGGCGAACATATGGCCCATTGCTGGGGCCGCGCCTATGTCACGATGAAGGCGCAGATGAAGGAAATGGAAGCCGCGAAATAGAGCTTTCGGGCCGGCCGTCCCTTCGCTTTGAAGATTGTTTTTCGCGCATCGCAGCACGTTGCGCGGGCGCTTTCCCTTGCGCCATCACCATTGTGTGATTGTCGTTCGATTGACGTAAACATTTGTCAACCATACGCTTCCTTCGGGACGACGGCACGCCCAGCCCGTGGAGAGCGTCATGCCTCAATATCCTGCTTCCATCGATTTGCAGTTTTTGACTTTGTCGACCGGGCTTGTTTTCCGCTCCAATCAGAGCGCCGACTGGTTCGGCCTTTCCGTCGCCAATGCAGGCGATGTGAACGGCGACGGCATCAACGATTATCTCATCGGCGCGCCGGCCTGGCATGTGCGCGAAAACCGACCCAATCCGCCGATCGCAGCGGGCAATGCCTATCTCGTCTTCGGCGGCGCATCGCTGGCGACGCTCGATACGGCCGATGGCGGCGCGGCCGACGGCATATTGAACCTCTCCTTCCTCACGCCCGCGACAGGCTATCGCCTCAGTTACGGCAATATTGGCGACGCCACCGGCGCGTCCGTCGCCGGCGTCGGCAATATCGACGGGGTCGCGGGCGGCGATATCCTGATCGGCTCGCCCGGCTCGACCAATGGCACGGCGACTTTGGTCTCCGGCGGCGCGAATCTCGCGACGCTCGACGGCGCGGACGGCTCGGTCGACGGCGTGATCGATCTCGACAACGCCACGACCAGCGGCGGCTATCGCTTCACCGGCCGCAATGCGGGCGACCGCTTCGGCATCGACGTGAATACGGCCGCCGATATCAACGGCGACGGCACGCTCGACATTCTCATCGGCGCGCATCTGGCCGACCAGACCGGCGCGACCAATGGCGGCGAAGCGGCGCTCGTTTTCGGCGGCGCAGCCAATCTCGCCGATCTCGACGCCGCCGACGGTTCGACCGATCACGCGATCGCCATCACAAATCTCAACGGCGGCACGCGCGGCTACCTGCTGCAGGGTTTCGTCACGAGCAATAACGCGGGCTTTCGCGTCGAGGGCATCGACGATGTCAATGGCGACGGCGTCTCCGACATTCTCGTGGGCGCCTACCAGACGCCGGCCGCCGGCCTCGGCGAAACCTATCTGCTCTTCGGCGGCACGGCCAATCTCGCCGCGCTCGATACGGCGGGCGGCGGCGCTGCCGACGGGATCGTCAACATCACCGCCGTCAACGGCACGATGGGCTATCGCCTCGTCTCGGCGGACGACGGCGACCAGTTCGGCCTGACCATCACCGGCGCGGGCGATGTGAACGGCGATGGCATCGGCGACATTCTCATCGGCGATCCCTTCTCCGATCCCCTCAGCGTCACCAATGCGGGCGACGCCTATCTGGTCTTCGGCGGCGCGGCCAATCTCGCCACCCTCGATGCGGCCGACGGGACGACCGACGGCTCGCTCGACATGGATTTCCTCAACGGAACGACCGGCTACCGTATCAGCGGCACGGGCAGCGAATGGGTGGGACAGGCGGTCGACGCCGGCGGCGATATCGACGGCGACGGCTATGACGACATCATCATCGGCGCGAATTTCCGCGCCAGCCGTCAGGGCGCTGTTTATGTCTTCTTCGGCGGCAATGGCCTTGCGGTGCAGGACGCCGCCGACGGCGTGACCGACGGGCGCATTCTCACCAGCGCCTTCACGGGACAGGCGGGCTTTCGCATCGACGGCGTCGATTCCTTCGATCAGGCGGGCTTCTCCGTCGCTGGTCTCGGCGACATGAACGGCGATCATCTCGGCGATATCATGATCGGCTCGGTGCGCGACCAGACCACCCAGCCCAACGCCGGCGATGGCGAGGCCTATATCGTTTACAGCCGCCTGCCCGATGCTGCGGTCAACCGCACCGCCACAAGCCTCGGTCAAACGCTGGTCGGCGGCAATTTCAACGATACGCTGACGGGCCTCGGCGGCAACGATGTTCTATATGGCCATGGCGGCGACGATGTCCTGAACGGCGGCGCGGGCGTCAACACGCTGGACGCCGGCGCGGGAATCGACACGCTCGTCCTCGACGTCTCGGCTTCGTCGTTGAACTTCACCATCGATTATTCGGCGCAGCAGGGCGCCGATGTCGTCCTCGCCGACGGAACCGTCATCCGCGATTTCGAAGTGTTCCAGTTCACCGGCGGTTCGGGCAACGATGCGCTCGATCTCAGCGGCGACGCGGATGCGGACGGATCGTCGTTCACCGGCAATGGCGGGCACAACTTCCTGACCGTCGATTCCACGACGTCGGGCTTTCTCACCTTCGATGGCACTGTCGGCGACGACCGGCTGGTCGCCGATCTCTCTGGTTATTCGACGGCGATCGATCTCAACGGTGATCTCAACGCCGGCGCGTTGTATATCGACATTTACTCTGTCGAAGAATTCCATGTCACCGGCGGCTCGGGCAACGACTCGCTCAACGGTTCGACCGACGACGACAATCTGCAGGGCGGCGCCGGCAACGACACGCTGTCGGGCCAGGGCGGCAACGACATACTCGGCGGCGGCGCGGGCAACGACAGCATCGATTCCGGCAGCGGCGTCAACACGCTGAACGGCGGCGCGGATATCGATCGCGCGATCCTGAATTATACCTCGTCTGGCCTCGACATCGCGGTGAGCTACACGGCGCAGACCGGCGCGGCGCAGACGCTTGCCGACGGCACGAGCGTGCAGGATTTCGAAGCCTTCATTCTGACGGGCGGAACTGGCAACGATGCGCTCGATCTCAGCGGCAGCGCCAATGCGGACGGCTCGTCATTCACCGGCAATGCCGGCGACAATCTGATGACCGTCGATTCCACGACGTCGGGCTTTCTCACCTTCGATGGCACTGTCGGCAACGACCGGCTGGTCGCCGATCTTTCGGGTCTGAGCGGTGCGATCGATCTCAACACCGATCTTGACGCCGGCGCGCTATATATCGACATCTACTCTGTCGAAGAAATGCATGTCACCGGCGGCTCGAACAACGACTCGCTCAACGGTTCGAGCGGGGACGATAACCTGCAGGGCGGCGCGGGCAACGACACGCTGACGGGCCAGGGCGGAAACGATAGTCTCGGCGGCGGCGCGGGCAACGACAGCATCGATTCCGGCAGCGGCGTCAATACGCTGAACGGCGGCGCGGATATCGATCGTGCGATCCTGAACTATACCTCGTCCGGCCTCGACATCGCGGTGAGCTACACGGCGCAGACCGGCGCGGCGCAGACGCTTGCCGACGGCACGAGCGTACAGGATTTCGAGGCCTTCATTCTGATCGGCGGTTCGGGCAACGATGCGCTGAACCTGAGCGGCAGCGCCAACGCGGACGGATCGTCGTTCACCGGCAACGGCGGCGATAACGTGCTGACCATCGATTCCACGACGTCTGGCTTTCTCACCTTCGATGGCACGGTCGGCAACGACCGGCTGGTCGCCGATCTCTCCGGCTATGGAACGGCGATCGATCTCAACACCGATCTCAACGCCGGCGCGTTGTATATCGACATTTACTCTGTCGAAGAAATGCATGTCACCGGCGGCTCGAACAACGACACGCTCAACGGTTCGAGCGGGGACGACAATCTTCAAGGCGGCGCGGGCAACGACACGCTGACGGGCCAGGGTGGCAACGACATACTTGGCGGCGGCGCGGGCAACGACAGCATCGATTCCGGCAGCGGCGTCAACACGTTGAACGGCGGCGCGGATATCGATCGTGCGATCCTGAACTATACCTCGTCCGGGCTCGACTTCGCTGTGAGCTACATGGCGCAGACCGGCGTGGCGCTGACGCTTTCCGACGGCACCAGCGTGCAGGATTTCGAGGCCTTCATTCTGATCGGCGGTTCGGGCAACGATTCGCTCAATCTGAACGGCAGCGCCAATGCGGATGGATCATCGTTCACCGGCAATGGCGGCAATAACGTGCTGACCATCGATTCCACCACATCGGGCTTCCTGACGTTTGACGGCACGGTCGGCAACGACCGGCTGATCGCCGATCTCTCCGGCTATGCAACGACGATCGATTTCAACGGCGATCTCAATGCCGGCGCCTTGTATATCGACATGTATAGTGTCGAAGAAGTCGACATCACCACCGGTGCGAACAACGACACTCTGAACGGCGGCGCCGGGAACGACATATTCAGAGGGGGCGGCGGCAACGATACGCTGTCGGGACTTGGCGGAAATGATTTGCTCGAAGGCGGGCTCGGCACGGACACACTGAATGGCGGCGCCGATATCGATACAGTCACCTATGCCAACGCTTCGGGCGCCGTCAGCATCGATATGCGCAGCGTCACATTCCAGAATACGGTATCGGCGGGCTCCGACTGGCTGATCGATATCGAGAACCTGATCGGCTCGAATTTCAACGACACGCTGACCAGCGACACAACTGTCGCCAACGAGTTGCGCGGCGGACTTGGCAGCGACCGCTACAACATCATGCAGGCGGGTGATCAGGCCATCGAACTCGCGGGCCAGGGCACGGCCGACCGTGTCGAGGCCTTCGCCAATGTCACACTGCTCGCGACATCCGAGATCGAAACCATCGTCGCGCGTCTGACGACGGGTATGATCATTGGCGGCAGTGACACCGCAAACCGCATCGACGGCAACACCGGCAACGACACGCTGAACGGCAACGGCGGCAACGATACGCTGAACGGCCTCGACGGTAACGATACGCTCGACGGCGGCGCGGGTAACGATACGCTGGATGGCGGCGTCGGCGCGGGCAACGACGTCATGAACGGCGGCGCGGATACCGACACCGCGACTTACGCGACAGCGAGCGCCGCGGTCTCTGTCAGCCTTTTGCTGGCGACCGCGCAGAACACGCTCGGCGCGGGCACGGATACGCTGACCAATATCGAAAATCTCATCGGTTCGGCCTTCAACGATACGCTCACCGGCAATAATAACGCCAACACGATCAATGGCGGCGGCGGCAACGACACGATCAACGGGCGCGGCGGTATCGACACGATGGCCGGCGGCGCGGGCGACGATCGTTACGACGTCGACAACGCGGGCGATGTCGTGATCGAAGTCGCCGGACAGGGCAGCGACCGCGTCGTTACGACGGTCAATTATACGCTGGCGGCCGGCCAATCCATCGAACTGCTGATCGCCAATGTGGGCACGGGCCTCACGCTGACCGGCAACGAACTCGCCAACACCGTGCAAGGCCAAAACGGCGTCGACACGCTCGATGGCGGCGCGGGCGCCGATATCATCGACGGGCGCATCGGCGCCGACGACATGACCGGCGGGACGGGCAACGACAAATATTATGTCGACAATGCCGGCGACGTGATTCACGAGGCGGCAGGCGGGGGAACCGACACGCTCGACATCGTCTATGCCATCGTCGACTATGCGCTGGGGGCAGGTCTCGGCATCGAGCGTCTTTACGCCAACGCGGGCGCAACAGGCCTCACGCTGACCGGCAACGAACTCAACAACGCGCTGTTTGGAAACAGCGGCAACGACACGCTGAACGGCGGCGCGGGCGCGGACACGCTGACCGGCAATGCCGGCAATGACAGGCTTGTCGGAGGCGTAGGCATCGACACGCTCTTCGGCAATGCGGGCGCGGACATCTTCGTGTTGCAGAACCTCGCCGCGGACCGCGACACGATCCGCGACTTTGCGGCGGGCGACAGGATCGAAGTGTCAGCCTCGCTCTTCGGCGGCGGGCTCGTCGCCGGATCGCTCGCCGCGAACCAGTTCGTTTCGAACGGAACAGGCTTTGCGGGCGATAGCGACGACCGCTTCGTCTACAACTCGTCGAACGGCGCGCTCTATTTCGACATCGACGGCGATGGCGGCGCCGCGCGCGTGCAGATCGCAACGCTGACGGGAATGCCAGCGCTGACGGCGGGAGATTTCACGATCGTAACGTAATTGCGGCGCTTCAACGATTCGCTTCGCTTCCGCCCTTGACGCCACGCAGGCCGCACTCGACTATGGCCGTTCGGGAAGGGTGCGCCGCCGCGCATGTTGTGGCGCAGGAGGGAGGCGGACATGCGATTGAAACTGGCAGGCCTTGCCGCCGCCGCGCTGCTGGCTGCGACCGGCGCGCAGGCGCAAACGGCGCCCTATCCGCACAAGGTCGTGACGCTGGTCACCCATTCGAGCCCGGGCGGCGGCAGCGATGTCTTTCTGCGCGAAATGGTGAAACATCTCGGCAAATATATCGCCGCCACCTTTATCGTGGAGAATGTGTCCGGCGGCAGCGGCGCGCGCGCCATGTCGCGCCTCGCCACCTCGAAGCCCGATGGTTCGATTTTTTACGCGATCACGCCGACCTATATCTACACATCGCTGATGTCGAAGCCGCGCCACACCTGGCGCGATCTCGAACCGCTGGCCGTTCTCTTCGCCGATCCCGAAGTTCTCTATACGCGCGCCGAAAGCCCGCATAAAACCGTGCGGGAATTGATCGAAAGCGCGCGCAAGAGCCGGGCGCGCTTCGGCGTCGCCAATCCCGCTTCCCTCGAGCGGCAGGCTGCCGAGCGGCTGAAAACGGCGGCGGGCGTGAATGCCGCCATCGTTTCGCACGAAGGCGGCGGCGATCTCATGATCAACGTGCTGAACGGCACGCTCGATGGCGGCGTCGGCGAAATTCAGGAATTGCGCGCGCAACTCGCGGGCTCGAAAATACGCCTGCTGGGTTCCTTCACTGCGCAACGTCTCGCCGATTTCCCCGATCTGCCGACGGTGAAGGAACAGGGGTTCGATGTCGTCGTGCACAAGTTCCGCGGACTTGCAGGACCGAAGGGATTGCCGGCTGACATCATCGCCATCTGGGACAAGGCCGTTCCGCAATTGCTCGCCGATCCCGACTACAAGAAGGTTTACGGGGCCGAGAGTCTGATTGTCGATGCTCGCACGGCGGCGCAGGCCTCGCAACTCGTGCAATCCTTCGCCGAGGAATCGGAAGCCTTTCTCAAGCAAACCGGCGTGATCAAATAGGGGGCCTGCCTGAACAAGGATCTCGCCGGCGCGCTTGTCCTCGCCGTCGTCGCCGCGCTTTTTATCTGGGGCGCGGGACTGATACCGCATAGTTCTCTGTCCGACGAAGTCGGCGCGCGCGGCATGCCGCAGGCGCTCGGCATTGTCTTGCTGATCGTCGCGCTGGCGATCGCGGCGCGTGCGTGGCTTGCGCGCGCTGCGCCGGTTGTGGAGACCGAAACGGGCGACGATGGGAGGCTGCCGCGCGTTCTCGGCCTGCTGGCCTGCGCCGGACTTTATATCTTCGCCGCATGGCTGGCCGGCTATATCGTTGCAACCTTTATCGCGATCCTCGCCGTGTCCGTCTACGAAGGCGCGCCGTTGAATGTCCGGACGCTCGGCGTCGCCGCTGTTGGCGCTGCCCTGTTCTGGCTGCTGTTCGTGAAGCTGCTCAACGTCGCGCAGCCCGTCGGCCTTCTGTTCGGAGGCTGATGTGGAAAGTCTCGGCGCCCTCTTTCAAATGCTGTTCGGTACGGCGCTCGTGCCCGCCGCCTTTATCGGCCTCATCTGGGGCGTGATCGGCGGCGCCCTGCCGGGCCTCTCCGCCTCCGTGACGATGGCGCTGATCCTGCCGCTCACCTATACGCTCGATCCGATGCCGGCCATCGTGCTGCTCGCCTCGGTTTACATCGGCGCGGAATATGGCGGCTCCATTCCCGCCATTCTCATCCGTACGCCCGGCACGAATTCGGCTGCCGCCACGGTCATCGACGGCTACGAGTTGAAGCAGCAGGGCCGCGCGGGCGAAGCGCTCGGCATATCCCTTTGGTCAGGTGTCGTCGGCTCCCTGTTCGGCCTCTTTTGTCTGGTGCTTCTGACCGAACCCTTGTCGCGGCTCGCCCTCGCGTTCAAGCCGATGTCCTATTTTGCGCTCGGCATTCTCGGGCTTTCGATCATCGCCTCGCTGTCGAGCGGCTCGCTGCTCAAGGGCCTCGCGGCCGCGCTGGTGGGCATGATGATCGCGACCATCGGCATCGATCCGCTCTCCGGGGTCAATCGCTACACATTCGATCTGCCGGAATTGCTGAACGGCATAAAGCCGGTCATCGTGATGATCGGCCTGTTCGCCATGAGCGAATTGTTGCGGCAATCAGGCAGCGCGATCTCGGGCGCGCAGGCCACGATGACCGTGCGTATCGTGCTTCCATCGCTGCCGATGATGCGGCGTCTCGTGAAGCCGCAGGGCATCGGATGCGGCGCGGGTCTGATCGAGGGCTTGTTGCCCGGCGGCGGCGGTTCGGTGGCGGCGTTCTTCGCCTATAACGAAGCGAAGCGCTGGTCGCGTACGCCGGAGGAATTCGGCAAGGGATCGGTGGAAGGCGTCGCTGCGCCGGAGGCCGCGAACAATACGGTTGCGAGTTCGTCGCTGATCCCTCTTCTCAGTTTCGGCATACCCGGATCGAATTCCGCGGCGATCCTGCTGGGCGGCCTGCTCATTCACGGCCTGCTGCCGGGGCCCCGCCTCTTCGAGCAGAACGGCGATGTCATCACGGGACTTTACGTCGGATCGTTCATCGCAACGCTCGGGCAAATTCCCATCGGACTGATCATTCTGCCCCTGTGCATGTGGATGGTGAACCGGCCGAGGCCCTATCTTGCCGCCTTCGTCTTCATGCTGGTCATGAGCGGCGTCTATACATTGAACGGCTCTTTTCTCGACATCGCCCTCGTGATGGCCTTCGGCCTCATCGGCTGGCTGATGGTGAAATGCGGCTATCCGTTCCTGCCCGCCGTTCTCGGCGTCGTCCTTGGGCCGATCGTCGAATCCAATTACAGGCGTTCGCTTTTGCTGTCGGGCGGCGAACATTCGATCTTTCTCGAAGACCCGATCGCCATCGGCCTTCTTCTGACGGCTATGGCCTTCCTCCTGTTTTCGCTGTGGCGCGAAGTGAAAGACGCCAGGGCGAGAAAAACCGAAGGGATGAATTGAACGCATGCAAGCATTCAGCGAAAAGCCTGTTGCGCTCGCCATCGGCGAATTCGCTTCGGCCATAGATGTCGCCTCGTTGTCGCCGGTCACGCGCGGCATATGCCGCGAGTTGATGATCGATGTGGCGGGCCTGTGCGTTGCGGCGCGCAAGACCGATTATGTCAGGGCGAGCCTCGCAAGCGTTCTGTCTGATGGTCCCGCAACAGCTATGGGTCACGGTCGCCGAATGAACGCTTACGATGCTGCGCTTGTGAATGGCACTGCTGCGCATGGCGAGGATTTCGACGACACGTTTGAAGGCGGCCCCGTCCATGCCGGCGCCGTAATCGTTCCGGCCGTTCTCGCAGCAGCCGAGCAACGCGGCCTTGATGGCGTCGCCGTGATGAAAGGCATCGCTGCCGGCGTCGAGACGATGTGCCGGATGTCGCTTGTGACGCCCCAAGCGATGCATCGCGCCTGCTTTCATCCGACGGCCGTCATCGGCGGCCTCGCCGCTTCGGTTGCTGTCGGCACAACGATTGGTCTCGACGCGCAGAAGATTGCTCGCGCCATGGGGACCGCGGGCTCTCTCGCGTCAGGCATTATCGAATATCTTGCCGACGGAAGCTGGACGAAGCGTCTGCATGCGGGTTCCGCCGCACAGGCGGGCTTGCGCGCCGCCTTTCTCGCCGAGGCCGGCTTCGTCGGGCCATCGACCGTTCTTGAGGGAACGCATGGCTTTTATCGCGCCTTCGGTCCGTCGGTGAAGCCGGACTTCTCGCATATTCTCGACGATCTCGGGGCTGCGTGGCTGCTGGATAAAGTCGCCTTCAAGCCTTTCGCCTGCGGGACGATGACTCAACCCTATGTCGATTGCGCCATCGAACTCGCGCGCGAGGGTATCGCGGCAGAGGATATCGTCAGCATGGTCTGCGATGTCGGTGAAGGAACGGTGCATCGTCTGTGGGAGCCGCTAGCGCTGAAACAGGCCCCGCCCAATGGATATGCGGGAAAATTTTCGACGCCTTATTGTATCGCGGTCGGCTTTATCGACGGCGACGCAGGCCTCAGGCAATTCACCGACGAACGCACGCGGGATGCAGCCGTGCGCGCGCTCGCTGCGAAAGTCTCCTTCGTCATCGATCCCGCAAATCCCTATCCGCGCGAATTCACGGGCCATATCAGGGCGACGCTGAGAGATGGCCGCGTCATCGAAAAGCGGCGCGCGCATATGCGCGGCGGCGCGCACGAACCGATGGCTTCGCAGGATATTCTGGCGAAGTATCGCGCCAATGCGCGCTACGGCGGCTGGGACGAAACACGCACAACGGCGATGGAGCAGGCGATCGAAACGATTGCCGCTGGCGGCCCGGTTCAGATTTCAATGGCGGCAGGATGAACATGCGCGAACTCGAAGGATATGCGGCAGTTGTCACGGGTGGGCCGAAAAATATCGGCCGCGCCATCGCGATGGAGCTTGCAGGCGCAGGCGCGAAAGTCGCCATCACCGCGCTGTCGAACATGGATGGCGCGAACGCCGTTGTTAAAGAGATCGAAAACGCTGGCGGCGAAGCCTTCGCCATCGCATGCGACGTAACGAAGGAAGCCGATGTCGCGCGATTGCACGATCGGGTCGCTGAAAAGTTCGGCGGGCTCGATATCCTCGTCAACAACGCCGCCGTGCGTCACGAAACGCCGTTCGAGGAGATGACTTTCGCCCAATGGCGGCAGATCACCGGCGTCATCCTCGATGGCGCCTTTCTTACGGCGCATGCCCTGTTGCCTCTGCTCAAGGCGAGCGGTCGCGGCGCTATCGTGAATCTCGGCGGCATGTCAGCCTATACGGGCGCGAAGAATCGGGTGCATGTTCTGGCCGCCAAATCCGGCCTCGGCGGATTTACGCGTGGCCTCGCGCACGATCTTGCGCCCTATGCGATCACCGCCAATCTGGTCTCGCCCGGCTTGATCGCGACGGCGCGCGGCGGTTCGTCAGCCAGGGAGCCGGATCATCATCGCCATCACACCACGCTGGTCGGCCGCAGGGGCGATCCGAAGGAGGTCGCCGCCATGGTGCGCTGGCTTGCAGGGCCGTCCGGCCGATATGTCACTGGCCAGACGATCCACGTGAACGGCGGCGGCTATTTGCCGACATGAACTGACCACGCTCTCCGCAACGCGTGTGCTGTGACTCTGAAGGGGGCCAACAAAAGTTTTGCATTCGAACTCACGGACCTAAATCGCCTGTCGCGCGTTATGCGCTCAAGCTGACGAAAAGGCGCGATGAAGGATTTCGGCGATGCACACGCAATTGCATATCTTCCAATCCGGCAATGCCGATATCTTTGGCCTGACGGAGGACCGGACCGGCGCCAATCTGCCGCCCGAAGATTCAGGCGCAGACTGGCGATACCTGCGCACCGTCAAGTTCGATGGCGGATCGCCGCCCTGGGGGTTGGACGTCGCATGGAAGGACAATCAGGCGGCGGTGGCAGCCGGTATCGCGCAGAACGGTTTCTTCCTGGCTGAGCGCGCGAACCTGCCGGCGCAGATGGTTGCGCCGGAAGGTCCATTGTAAGACGTCAGGTAATGAATTTCTTGGCGAACTCGACGACCTGTCCTGACATCAGTTCGATCTGCTTGCCGATGCCTTCGGCGGAGCATTTGCCATCTGCAAATTTCACTTCCGCGGAATTCACGGCGACGCCGAGCGGCACGTTCCAGCCACGAAGCGCGTGAGTGATCTGTCGAAGCTGCAGCAGCACGCTGTTCGGCCCCTGATTGCCATAGCCGCAGCCGATGGCTCCGACAGCACGGCCATGGAAATAGACGCGCGGATCGGCCCGCATTTCCTCAGTATAGTCGATGGCGTTCTTCAGAAGGCCCGAGACGCCACCGTGATAGCAGGGAGATGACAGGATGACGCCGTCGGCGCGGCGCAGGTCCTCGATCAACTGCCTGGCGGCATCGGTAAGCGTGCCCGGGTCGGGATCATACATCGGCAGGTTGAGTTCCTTGCCACCATAAAGCTTGGTCTCCGCGCCAAGCGTTTCCGCATGCTTCAGGGCGATGGCCAGCGCCTGTTCGGAGGATGACCCCGTGCGGGTGGTCCCGCCCATGCCGACGATGAAAGGTTTGCGCGCGCTCATTCCTTGTCCTTTGCTTCTTCCCGAGGCGTTTCCGATAGGGCGCGCTGACCTTGGCCGGCGCCTTCTAGGCCGTTCTATTATTCCGCTGCGTGCTTGGGAAGCTCAAAACCACGGTAATCCCGGTCCGTGAGAGCCTGAAGATGCGGCAGGATTTCCTTGGCAAAGAGCCTGATATTCTTCACCGACAGCGCCGCCGGCATCGTGCCGAACTGCAGCATGCAGAGGAATTCCTGAAATCCGAGTTCGGCCTGCGCCGCGGCAATCTGGCTTCGAACGGTATCGGGACTGCCGCAGAAGATGATGCCACGCTCGATGAGCGTCTCGATCTTCACGCCGCCGGCGTTCGCGCGCTTGAGCTGCATGACGGACTTCAGCGACTCGGGCGACATGTAGCCGGGCGGATAGAACATCATCTCCGAGACTTTCGGCAGGAAGATGTTGAACAGCGCTTCGATGTGAGGCCGCGCCTCGTTCACCGCGGCCTCGTCGCTGTCCGCGACATAAACAGGCGCGCCATAGCCGATACGATCTGATTTCGCTTCATAGCCGAACTTGCGCTGGGCGATCTCGCGATAGAGGTTGAGATAGCGCGCGACGGCAAGCCGTGGCGAGAAGTTCTGCAGGTAAACGTATTTTCGATCCGGATGCGCCGCCCATTCGATGGTCTCGAGCGAACCCATGGACGGACACCAGATCGGCGGATGCGGCTGTTGCAGCGGGCGTGGCCAGAGGTTCACATATTCGAAGTGATAGTGTTTCCCTTCGAATGCGAAAGGACCCGGCTCGGTCCATGCGCGCACCACGAGATCGTGCGCCTCCTGATGGCGTTCGAGCGAATGCACGGGATTTGCGCCGAAGGAGAAATATTCGGAGCCCACGCCGCGCACGAAGCCGCTGATGAGGCGACCGCCACTGATCACGTCGATCATGGCATGCTCTTCGGCGAGCGTGAGCGGATTCTCGCGCAGGCAGAAAGCGCTGCCGAGAATGGCGATCCGGCCTTTCCTGATGCTTCGCGACAGCGCGGACGCGGTGACGACGGGAGAAGGCATCATGCCATAGGCGGTCTGATGATGTTCGTTGACGCAGACGCCATCGAAGCCGAGTTCATCGCAGAGTTCGAGTTCGTCGAGATAGCGATTGTAGAGCGCGTGGCCCTTTTCCGGATCGAAATGGCTGTTCGGCAACACGATCCATGCGCTGCGATACTTGTCCTTGATGCCGGGATCGAGATCCGCATAGGGCATCAGGTAAAAGACCATCACTTTCATGGCCAGCGTCTCCCTTGGGCCGCAGCCCTTAGCGTGCCATGAAGGTCTGCATCGCAGCCAATGTCTCTGCGCGCTTTTCGACATGCGGCAGATGTCCGCAATTCTTGAGCGTGACGAGTTCGGCGCCGGGAATGAGCGACTGAAATGCGGGTCCATAGGCCGGCGGGAAGATCCGGTCCGTATCGCCCCAGATCAGCAGGGTCGGAACGCCGATGCGATGGAGCCAGCGGCCGAGGCGCGGATTGTAAAAGCGCGGATTCCACCCAAAGCGCGCGGAGGCGATGCGCTCGCGTATCGCGACTTCCTGATATTTTTCAGCATTCGCCTGCTCGGAAGCAGCAGCGCCGAGCGCCGCATCGGCATAGGCCATGCGCGCCTGCTCGTCGGGATCGATCAGGAAGATATCTGCCTTCTGTTGTCCCTTCACATGAATGCCGGCGGGCGCGAGCAGTGTGAGATCGCCAATACGTTCCTGCGAACGCACTGCGGCTTCCAGCGCGATCCAGCCGCCGAGAGAATGTCCGACGACATGCGCGCGTTTCAAATTCAGCGCCTGCATCAGGTCGAGATAGATGTAGGCGAGATCGGAAATGTCATCCATCCACTCGGGCGTCGGCGAGGAGCCGAAACCGGGATGATCGGGCGCGATCACATCGTATTTCTGCGCGAGGTCGTCGAGAAATTGCGGCCAGTGCGAGAGCCCTTCGGTGCCGTGCAGGTAGAGCAGGGGCTCGCCTTGTCCCCCGCGTTTTAGTGACAGGCGGTTACCCTTGATATCGAGTGTTTGCGTTTCGAATGCCATGCCCGTGTTTCCACCTGGTCGTTGTTTTATTTCTTGATGAGAAGATCGAGCTTGCGCAGGATTGGCGGCCAAAGCTCTCTTTCCTTGCGCAGGATTTCCGCAAACTCCGCCGGCGAGTTGCCGGAAGGATTATAGAAAACCCTGACGATCTTCTCCTGCACATCCGGCTGCGCAATGACTGCGCGCAACTCCGCAGTCAGCTTGTCGAGTATGGGCTGGGGTACGCCAGCGGGCGCAAACAACGCGCACCAGGCATCGACGGGCATGTCGGGAATGCCTGCTTCGGCGACCGTGGGAATATTCGGGAAGGTTGGCCAGCGTTTTGCCGATGTGATCGCCAGAGGTACAAGTTCTCCAGCCTCAAGCTGGGGCGCGACAATGCCCAGCGCCACTGTCGCCACATCGACATCGCCGCGCACGACTGCGTTGAGGGAATCAGGCGTCGAGCGGAAGGGCACATGCACCATCTTCGAGCCGACCTGATCGGCGAGCATCTCCATGGAGAGATGGCCGATCGTGCCGACGCCGACGGAGGAATAGGAGTACTTGCCGGGATTGGCTTTCAGCAATTGCCGGAATTCCGCCATCGATTTCACGCCAAGCTTCTTGCTGGCGACCAGGACGCTCGGCGTCGTGCCCATCACGGTCAGCGGTACGAGTTGCTTCCAGGGATCGTATTTCACGCCTTCCATCGTCAGCGGATTGATGATGATGGGCGCGAAGATCGAGGCGAGCAGTACGCTGCCGTCAAGAGGCCCTCTCACCACCTGATCGACGCTGACATTGCCGCCCGCGCCGGCCTTGTTCTCGACGATGAAAGGCCGGCCGTGTTTCCTCTGCATCGCCTCGGCGACGACACGCGCGAGGAGATCGGCCGCGGAACCGGGGCCGAACCCAATGACGATGGTGGTCTGACGTGGCGGCCAGTCCTGCGCCCGCGCCCCATTTGTAAACCCGCCGGCAATCAAAATCGCCGCAACGGCAATTCGCCACGCTCCCCGCATTGTCCCCTCCCGTCGCGCCCCTTATTTGGACGCCTCGTTAGGACGATTGTTTCACAGGCGCGCGGCTCTGCAAAGTGGCCGTGAAGACCTAACCCCGGGGGCCCGTCATAAGCTCCGGCCGCACCAGCGCATCGAAATCCTCCGCCGTGACGAAGCCGCAGGCGAGGGCGGCCTCACGCAACGTGAGACCTTCGCGGTGCGCGTGTTTCGCAATGGCTGCGGCGTTGTCGTAACCGATTTTCGGCGAGAGCGCCGTCACCAGCATCAGGCTGCGCTCGACCAGTTCGGCAATGCGCGCCCGGTTGGGCTCGATTCCCTCCACGCAATGAACCCGGAAACTTTCAGCGGCGTCGCCCAGCAGGCGGATGGATTGCAAGGCGGCATAGGCGATGACCGGCTTGAAGACATTGAGCTCGAAATGCCCCTGCGAGGCAGCGAAGCTTACGGTTGTCTGATTGCCGCAGATCCGGGCGCAAACCATCGTCAGCGCCTCGGCCTGGGTTGGGTTGACCTTGCCGGGCATGATAGACGAGCCCGGCTCGTTCTCCGGCAGGCGCAACTCTCCGATGCCGGCGCGCGGCCCGCTGGCCAGAAGCCGGATGTCGTTGGCGATCTTGAATAGGCCGGCCGCGGCGGCGTCCAGCGCGCCGTGGAAAAACACGATGGCGTCATGGGAGGCCAAAGCCTCGAATTTGTTCGGAGCCGAAACGAAGGGCTGGCCGGTGACTTCGGCGATGCGCGCCGCGAATGTTTCCGCGAAATCGGGCGGAGCGTTGAGCCCCGTGCCGACCGCCGTTCCGCCCTGCGCCAGTGCAAACAGAGGTTGAAGGGCGGTCTGAATGCGCGCGGCGGCCGACGCGACCTGCGCGGCGTAGCCCGAAAATTCCTGACCGAGGGTGAGCGGCGTCGCATCCTGCAAATGAGTGCGACCGATTTTCACGATATCGTTAAGCGACTGACTCTTGTAGCGTAACTCGTCGCCGAGCGCAGACAGACGCGGCAGTAGACGTCCCAGCGCCTCCCGCACGATGGCCAGATGCATCGCGGTCGGAAAGCAATCGTTGGACGACTGGCCGTAGTTGACGTGATCGTTCGGATGGACCGGAACGTTGGCGCCGGGCTCCGAGCCCATCAATTCGTTGGCTCGATTGGCGATGACTTCGTTGACGTTCATGTTTGTCTGGGTGCCGGAGCCCGTCTGCCAGACAGCCAAAGGAAAATGATCGTCAAGTTTTCCGTCAATGATTTCTTGCGCGGCCGAAATGATTGCAGTTGCACGCGGTGAATCCAGCTTTTCGCTGTCGCGATTGATTTCAGCTGCCGTTTTTTTGATTAAGGCCAGCGCGTGAATAATTTCGATTGGCATTTTTTCAACGCCGATGTCGAAATTTCGCAGGGAGCGCTGCGTTTGCGCCCCCCAATATCTGTCGGCAGCAACTTCGATCGCGCCAAAACTGTCGCGTTCGGTGCGCGCGCCGAAAATCTCACGCGCATCGGTATTTTCAACACTGGTCAAGTCTGGCTCCAATACCTACATGAACCTTAACAACGGAGCGCTTCAATATGGGCTCCATTATGTCGTCGTAAATGTCGTGCGCTACCGAAATGGTTTCGCGCGATCGTTATGTGACATCTCAAGAAAAGCCGGGGCCTGTGCCTTCGGCATGACCATAAATGCCATAGGCGAAATTTTTAGGCTCAGGCGGAACTTTCCGTTTGCGGCCGCGTTTTCGCTTAGGTCTCATAGTAAGGAAACAAGACATGTCGGACGAAACACCGGAAGCACCGCGCAAGTCCACTCGAGGTTTCGCTTCGATGGATCGGGAAAAGCAGCGCGCCATTGCCCGCAAGGGCGGCACCAGCGTACCCAAGGAGAAGCGCAGCTTCTCGCGCAACCGTTCGCTTGCCGCCGAGGCTGGCCGCAAGGGCGGCCAGAGCGTCCGGCCGGCGATGCGTAGTTTCTCGCGAAACCACGAGCTTGCAAGCGAGGCGGGACGCAAGGGCGGTCATGCTTCGCACGCGCGCGAGGACGGCAGCGAAAGCTGAGCTATAAGAGCCATCCCTTGTATATGCTATATGGGCGCCGGAAGCGCGAGAGTTCGACTCTCGCGCATTTTTTGCGTTGTAGGCCGAGCCCTCAGACGACCCGCACGTCCATCGCGCCAATTTTCTCGATCCACGCATGCATCGTGTTGCCGGCTTTGACTTCGCTCACGCCGTCCGGCGTTCCGGTCATGATGACGTCGCCCGGGTAAAGCGCGTAAATCTCCGATGCGCGGACAATCAGGTCGCGGCAATCGCAGATCAGATCGGCGGTGTTCGAATGTTGGCGGCGTTCGCCGTCGACCTCGATGCCGAACTCAAGCGCATCCGGATTTGCGATCTCATCTGCTGTCACCAGCCACGGGCCGAGCACCGAATAGGTATCGGCCGACTTGCGGAAACTGCGGTCTTCCGGACCGCGAACCACCATGTCGAGTGCGATGGCATAGCCGGCGACGTGTTGAAGCGCGTCCTCGCGGCTTATGTTGCGGCCGCCCTTGCCGATAACGATGCCGAGTTCGACTTCATGATCGTTGCGGCGATCTCGCCATTGCAGCACGACATCTTCGGATGCGCCAATAAGGCCGGTCTGTGATTTCAGGAAGAGGCCGTATTTGTCGATCGGGGTGGCAAAGCCCTCGTGCGTCGGCATATGCACGCCATGATTGATGGCGGGATTGGCCGACTCCTCCACATGCAGCTTGTAATTCAGCGGCGCAGCGATGACGCGCGGCGGATTGGCGACCGGCGACAGAAGCTTCACGTCCTTCACCGCGAAAGCCTTTGCGGTTCTGGCGGCTTCCTTCATGACCGGCAGCAGGTCAGGCAGATGGGCGATGAAATGGTCGCCTGGCGGAACCGGCCAACTCAGTGGCGGCAGCTTGTCGAGCACAGCGGCGGTGACATCCTTCACGACATCATTTTCGACGACGCCGACACGGTCGTCGTTAAAGCGACAGATGCGCATTCCTTATCTCTTGGGGTTTTGGTGCAGACGCCGGCGGCGCCCGCGCAGCCCGTAGCACTATCGATGCAAGCGGCGCAACCGTGGGCAAAAGAAGTGGGATAAGTCCTACTTCCACCGCATCCCAAAGAGATCGGCGCCGTAGGTGTTGAGCGAACCCTTGTCGATTTCGAGGTCGCGCGTATGGACGAATACGTCGGGCTTGGTGGAGAAGGGCAGAACATAGGCCATGCTGTTGGCCTTATCGAACATCCGGGCGTAAATTTCGCGGCGTTTGGCCTCGTCGACGGTGGCGAGGCCCTCTTTCTCCAGCTTCGTCAGTTCCGCGTCGCGCCAGTAATCGCGCGGGCCACCGGAAAAATAGAAATCCGCCGTCGAGGAGGCATCCGGGAATCCGCCCGATGTCCATTGTCCCACGAGCATCTGCAGCTTGCCGGCCACCTGATTGGCGCGATAGGCGCCGAAAGTGAGGCGCGCAACCGTCGCGCGCACGCCGATGCGGCGCAATTCGCCGGCAATGGCCGTCGCCAGATCATGCGAGCCCGGAGTCGCCGCAATCTCGACATCGAACCCGCCGCTATAGCCGGCCTCGGCCAGCAGCTTGCGCGCGGCGTCGAGATCGTGCGGATAAGGTTTCACGCTGCCGCCGCATCCCCTCTGGATCGGAAAGCAGAACATGTCCCACGCCTTGGCCTCGTCGCCGCCCGGCACCACGGAGCGCGTGATGCGATTGCGGTCGAGCGCCTGCACGAGCGCGCGGCGCACGCGAAGATCCTGCAACGCCTTGTTGCCGGAACGGCCCGCTGCATCCATCGTCAAGTAGTGGAAGGTGATGGCCTGCGTCGCCGTGACGGCGACGCGCGGGTCACGTTGCAGCATCTCGACCTGGTCGCGCTCGGCGACATGCAGGAGATCGACGCCGCCCGTCATCAATTGCGCCACCTGCGTCTGCATGTCCGGCATGGGAATAGCGTGCATGCGGCCGATCGAACCGGCGGGCTTGCAGTCGGATCCATGTTTGTAATCGCGATTGAGTTCGAGTACCGCGCCGTTGGTCGAATCGATGGAGACCACTTTGTAAGGGCCGGTGCCCACCGGCTTCTTGCGGCCGAAATCACCGGCCTCCGTGAAGGACGCGTGCAGCTTCGCGGGCAAAATGGGAGCGCCGACCGCAAGGCGCAGCAGCATCAGCGGATTGGGATATTTCGCGATGACGCGCAGACGGTGGTCGTCGATTTTCTCGGCGCGCTCAAGCCACGACATGTTGGAGGCGAAACGATATTTGCTCTTGGGGTCGATCTGCCAGTTCAGCGTATAGACAGCGTCATCGGCGGTGAACGGCGCGCCATCGTGGAACCTCACATCGTTGCGCAAAGTCATTTCGAGGGTGCGCTCGTCGACCATTTCCCATGAAGTCGCGAGATGCGGCCGGATTGCCCCCTGCTTCTCGTCGAAGCAGAGCAGCGAGTCGAAAGCGGCCGAAGAGAGCAAGCCGGTTTCGGGTTTGGGATCTTCATAGAGCACCGGCGTCGACACGGGATCGACGAGCGCCACGCGCAAGGTGTCCTTCGACTTCTGGGCATGGGCAGGAATGCCAGGCAAGGCGTAGGCAATCGCGCCCACAACGGCCAGCGCCAGTGCATTTCGAGCAACGGCTTGCAGTCCCATCGATCCCTCCCTTCGCCTTTCGAGGCGCTGTTCCGAGCGAGCCTATTGCCTGACGCGGAGGTGTCAATTGGGAGCGCAAGCGGCGGTTTCCGCAGCGCCCAGCCTTGTGTTATCAGACCGGCCAACAAATCAGGGGAAACCTCAATGGACGACGCGAAATCGGCAATCCGCGGCATTGGCGAGGAAGTCAGGCGCAAGGAAGACCTGCGCCTCGTGACCGGTTCTGGCTGCTATGCCGACGACATCCCGGCCAGGAACCCGCTGTATGCGATTTTCGTTCATTCCACGCAGGCGCATGCGCGCATCAAGAAAATCGACGTCACCGAGGCGCGCAAGACGCCGGGCGTCGTCGCCGTGCTCACGGGCAAGGATGCTCTGGCCGACGGACTGAAACCCGTCCCGCATTCGACCGGCAATTCATTCACCGGCACTGACGTGCCGCTCAAGAACATCGACGGCACCGAACGCCTCGTCGTGCCGCATCCGGCCTTCGCCAGCGATATCGTGCGCACGACCGGCGAAGTGATCGCCGTGGCGCTCGGCGAGACGATCTGGGCGGCGCGAGACGCGGCAGAAAAAGTCGAGGTTGAGTGGGAGACGCTGCCGGTGGTCACGCGCTCCTTCGAGGCGGTGAAGAAGGATGCGCCGCTGCTCTGGGATGCGATCCCCGGCAATGTCTCTCTCGATGCGGAAGTAGGCGACAAGGAGGGCACGCAGAAGGCTTTCGCGACAGCAAAGCACATCGTCTCCTTCAATACCTGGATCAACCGGGTAACAGGCGTTCACATGGAGCCGCGCGCCGCGCTCGCCGAATACGATGCGAAGAATGACAGCCTCACCTTGAACGCCTCGCTCGGCATGGGTGTCATCATCTTCCGGCAGGAGATTGCCGGCGCGCTGGGCATGGAACTCGACAAGGTTCGCATCAAAGCGCCGCAGGATGTCGGCGGAAATTTCGGAACGCGCAATGCGACGAACCCGGAATATGTCATCATCTGCTGGGCTGCACGCAAGTACAACAGGCCGATCAAACACGTTTGCGACCGCACCGAGGCCTTCCTCACCGATTATCAGGGCCGCGATCTCTATACGGAAACGGAACTGGCGCTCGACGAGGATGGCAAGTTCCTCGCCATCCGCAGCACCAATCTGTCGAACATCGGCGCTCATACGACGAGCTTCGTTGCGTTGAACAAGGGCGTGCAATTGATGTCGAGCGTCTACGACGTGCCCGTCGCCTATGTACGTGGTAAGGCCGTCCTGACGAATACGCCCTCGACCATCCCCTATCGCAGCGCGGGCCGTCCGGAAGTCATCTATGTCATCGAGCGCATGATCGACATTGCTGCGCGCGAATGCGGTTTTGATCGCGTGCAATTGCGCCGCAAGAATCTCATCAGGCCGAAGCAGCAGCCTTATAAGAACCCTATCGGCATCAAGTACGACAACGGCAATTACGAAGACACGATGAATGCGGCCCTCGAACTCGGTGAGTGGAAGAGCTTCGAGAAGCGCCGCAAGGAAGCGGCGAAGCGCGGCAAGCTGCGCGGCATCGCTGTTGCAAATTATGTCGAGACGACCAGCGGCTTTCCGCGCGAGCGCGCCGACGTGACCGTGCTGCCCGAAGGCAAGGTCGATGTCATCATCGGCACGCAGGCGACGGGGCAGGGCCACCAGACCAGTTTCTCGCAGCTGATCTGCGAATTTTTGGGCGTCGCCTACGACGACGTGAACGTGCGCTATGGAGATACCGCCTTCGTGAAGGCGGGCGGCGGCTCGCATTCCGGCCGTTCCATGCGCTTCGGCAGCGTGGTCATTTACGAATCCGCGCTCGAAATCATCGAGAAAGGCAAGAAAATCGCAGGTGTGCTGATGGAAGCTGACGCCGGCGATGTCGAGTTCAAGGCGGGGCGTTTCGGCATCAAGGGCACGGATCGCTCACTCGGTCTCTTCGAAGTGGCCGCTGCTGCACAGACAACGAAAGTGCCGAAGGAATTGCGCGGACCACTTGCAGCCTTCTGCGACAAGACCACGATCGGCCTTGCATACCCCTATGGATCGCACACCTGCGAAGTTGAGATCGATCCGGATACGGGTGTGCTCGAGATCATCCGCTATGTCGCTGTTGACGATGTGGGGCGCGCCGTTAACCCGATGATCCTGCATGGACAGACGCAGGGCGGTATCGTCACCGGGTTGGGACAAGCCCTGATGGAGCAATGCTGGTACGATCCGAAGGACGGCCAATTGCTGAGTGCGTCTTTTATGGATTACGCCATGCCGCGCGCCGACAATTTCCCGATGTTCACGACGGCGCTGTCTGAAGTACCCTCGGTCAATCATCCCCTCGGCTTTCGCCCAGGCGGCGAAGGCGGCACGACGCCCGCGCTCGGATGCATGGTCAACGCCATCTGCGACGCGCTGAAAGAATACGGCGTGCGTCATATCGACATGCCCGTGACATCGCAGAAGATCTGGAAGGCGTTGAACTCGAATTAATTCTGAGCGACTGGTAGGGAGAAATTCATGAACATGTTTCGCGTCCTTCTCGCTGCAATATGGATGATTGTCCTCACTTACACCGGCGCCGTAATAGCCAATCACGGGTTGGGCTTTCTGCCTGTATTTTTCGGCGACATGATTAGCATGGGTTGGGCGGGACAATTCAACCTGGACTTCATGTTCATGTTGCTGCTTGGAGCGATCTGGGTGGCATGGAGGCATGAGTTCTCGCTTGCAGGACTATCCCTCGCTGTCTTTGCCTTCTTTGGCGGCGTATTCTTTCTTTCGGCATACCTTCTGGTCACGAGCTATCTCGTTCGGGGAGACGCAGTCAGGCTGTTGGTCGGCGCTCAACGCGCCAAACACGGATAACAACGACTGTCCCTCGATCCTTGATCAAGGTGCACAGGTCAAATGAGTGGAGGAAACATGGCATCGGAAGTAAAGGTCGCCAAACGCGACAATGGCATACTCGAAATCTCGCTTAACGCGCCTGCCGCAGGCAATGCGCTCTCGGCTGAAATGGCGCTCGATGTCGCCAGGGCGCTCGCCAATCTCGATCCGGACACGCGCGTCGTGCTTTTCACCGGCGAGGGCGCCGATTTCTGCGCGGGGCGCCGTGCCTCCATGCCGCCGCCAGGCACGCGCAAGACGGCGCTCGAACTCAAGGCCATCGTCGCCGATCCCGTGCTCGATTTCTACGAAGTGCTGCGCAACGTGCCTGTTCCGGTCATCGCGAAGGTGCGCGGCAAGGCGGCCGGCGTCGGCTGTGCGCTGGCTGCGCTTGCCGATGTCGCCGTTTGCGCCGAGAGCGCGGAATTTTCCATCCCCGAGATGAACCACGACATCGCGCCGACGCTCGTCCTGACCGCACTGGCCGAACGCGTCACGCGCACGACGCTGGCGCGCATGGTCTTCACGCGCGATGTCATCAAGGCGGCGGAGGCCAAGGAAATCGGCATCGTCGGCATCGTGGTGCCCGACGAACAGCTTGAAGCCGAAACAGAACGCGTCCTTGCCAAGCTTGCCAGCAATACGCCGCCGGTCGTGCGCGGCATCAAGACCTATCTCACCACGGCAATGGAAATGTCATTCGCGGCGCGCAAGGTGCACGCAGGTCTGATCAACGGTATAGTCACCGGCGAAAAATTCCGCTGAAGCAACGGCGAAGGTTTAGCAAAGGCTTGGGAGGACATCATGGACGACCGCACATCCGATTTGAAGAACAGTATTGATCTCGACCGTTTCCGCCTGCGTAACTTCATCGAGAACCTGCAGGGGTCCGATCAGCTCGACATTCGCGAGGAGCCCGTCGCGCTTTCCGACATGGCCGCGGTCATGCAGGGCAATCCCAAGGCCGTCTGGTTCAAGAAGGCGGGACCGGAAGGCGTGGAAGTCGTCGGCAATGTCGTTGGCGGCCGCGAGCGGCTAGCGCGCGCCCTCGGCGTCGACCAAAAGGCCATCGTCGAGGAATTGCTGCGTCGCCTGAGTCTCCCCGCGCAGCTCATCAAGCTGTCGCGCGAGGAAGCGCCGGTCCAGCAGGTGGTCATCACAGGCGACGATATCGATGTGCTGAAAATGCCGGTGCATCTGCAACATGCTTTCGACGGCGCGCCCTATATTTCCGCGACCGTCGACTTCTGCGTGGACCCGGCCACAGGTCTGTCCAACTGCGGCTTGCGACGCCTGATGATGCGCGGCCCGAAGGAAACCGGCGTCGATCTCAACGCGCCGAGCGATTTGCGCGCCATCTACATGGCTGCGCAGGCGCGCGGCGAGAAACTGCCGGTCGCTTATGTTCTGGGCATGCATCCCATAGATCATGTCGCCGCGACGATGAAACAGCCGGGCGATGAACTCGAACTGATTTCGTCCCTGCGCGCGGCGCCCGTGCCGGTCGTCAAATGCGTCACCAACGACGTGATGGTGCCGGCCGACGCCGAAATCGTGCTGGAAGGCTATCTCGATCCCGCAGGCTATACCGAGAAGGAGGGCCCTTACGGCGAATATCTTGGCTATTACGGCGGTGTGAAGATGAACCCGGTCTTCCGCATCACGGCGATCACGCACCGCAAGGATGCGTTGTTTCAGACGACGACGATTTCAGGCAGCCGCATGGACCTGACGGACACGTCGAACCTCGAGGCGCTACGCACCGAACTCAATGCCTGGGAAGCGCTGAAGAGCGTGGTGCGCGAACCCGTCGCCATCTATGCGCCGGTGTCGGCGGGCGGCTCGATGAGCGTGCGCTTCTCCCTGAAGCAGCGCTATCCCGGCGAGGCGCGCAGCGCGCTCTACACCGTGCTCGGCTCGACAGCGGCTAAACACGCCTTCGCGGTCGATCCCGATATCGACATCTTCAACGACCAGCAGTTCGAATGGGCCTTCGGCACGCGCTTCCAGGCTGACCGCGATCTTGTCACCGAAACGAATGTGCGCCTCTCGCCGCTCGATCCGTCGCTGCACGGCGCGCACACCGGCACGAAGGCCGGTTTCGACTGCACGTGGCCAATGCAGCACGCCAACAAGTGGGAATTGCAGATTCCCGTACCGCCGCAATATCCCGGCAAGGCATATCCGAGCCTGCGCGCTGCGCTGGAAGACGGACCCAAGCGCTTCGAGGATCTGATGGCGGCAACCGGCAGCAAGGATGGCCGCGAAATCGTGCGCGAGCTCTTCGCCATGCGCGACAAGGGCCTCGAGCGCGACGATCTCGGGCGGTATTCTTTGAAGGTATAATGAGATCGGTGTCATCCCGGACGCCACAAAGTGGCGATCCGGGACCGCAACGAATGTGCGCACAAGCCAAGCGATCCCGGGTCTCGCTGCGCTCCCCCGGGATGACTTTCCTTTAGCCCAGATGCTTTTTCCAGAACTCCAGCGTACGGCTCCAGGCGAGTTCCGCGCTGGGACGGTCGTGCGCCGAGACGCGTTGCTCGTTCACGAAGCCGTGCTGCGCATCGTAGCGGAAGATTTCGTCCTGTTTGCCGGCGGCGCGCAGGCCCTTTTCGAATGCGTCGACGACAGCGGGCGTGCACCAGTCGTCCGTATTTGCGAAATGTCCCTGGAAGGGCACCTTGATGTCCGCAGGCTTTGCGGCGGCTTCCGGCGGGATGCCGTAGAAGCAGACGGCGGCGTCGAGTTCGGGTATGCGCGCGGAACCGATGACGGTCAGCGCGCCACCGAGGCAAAAGCCCGTCAGACCGGCCTTTGCGCCATTGCGTTTCAGATATTGCACTGCACCACGAACGATCTGATCGGCGGCGTCCATGAAGTTCAGCGAATTCATTTCGCGCCCTGCGGCTTCATGGTCGTGATAGGGGACGACGACGCCCGAATAGAGGTCTGGCGCCAAGGCCTCATAGCCCGCAAGTGCGAAACGGTCGCAGATCCCCTTGATCTGATCCTGCAAGCCCCACCACTCCTGAATGACAACGATACCCGGCGCATTGGCGCGGCCGGGTTTGGCGAGATAGCCCGTGGTTTCTTTCCCATCGGGGCGGGCGAAAGCGATCTTCGTTCCCATCAGCGTAGTCTCCCAATTGCGCGCAATTGACGCGGTTTTTCTAAGAGTAATCTGCGCGAAAAAAGGAAGGCATGGCAAGCCGGCGATTTCGCAATTCGCGAAGGGAGCGATGCCCACCCGGCATTTTAGCCGGAAGGCGGCTCCGGCATCTTTTATCCGGCGCGCGTTTGTGGTTTACGTTACAGGTGGAATAAGTACAAATACGGAAGCCAGAGGGGAAACTGGGACACCTCGGGAGGAAAGTGCATGCTGCGCGTAAAGAGCCCGCAAGACTTGGGCGCGGGACTGCTGTTCATATTTATCGGCTGTGTTGGCCTCTATTTCGGCAAGGATCTTACCTACGGGTCTGCGCGCGCTATGGGGCCTGGCTTCTTTCCGATCTGGCTGAGCTGGATCATCAACTTCATGGGCGCGGTATGCCTCGTGAGATCGGTGACGCTCGAAGGCGATCCGATCGCAACCATACCGATCCGGCCGATCCTTTGGGTCAGCGTGGGCGTGCTGCTGTTCGGCTATCTGATCGAACATGTGCGGCTTGAACTGGCGCTGCTGACATTGGCGGTGGTCGCCACGCAGTCGCGCCGCCAGACCGACCTGACGCAAAAGATCGTGGCGGGCTTCGCCATTCTGTTTGGCATCGCCATCATCGCGACGCGGGTGCAGACCTTCGCTTTTCTGAAGCCTTTCGGAGATGCGGTCTTCGGTGTCAGCCAGTGGATATGTCTCGCACTGTTTGCGATCTACGCCCTTCTGACGTGGGGCGAGCGCGACGCGCGGCAGACGGTCATCCTTTCGGTGTGTATGTCGATCGCGGCGGTCACCATTTTCGTCGTTCTCCTCGGACAGGCGATGCCGACCTACACGGCGGACTACATTGCTCCCGTCTTCTCGAAGATCGGTTCGATCTTCTCGTCCATCAGGGGGCGCTGAGATGGATTTCAACGTCTTCTCCAACCTGATGACGGGCTTTGTCGCGGCAGGCACGTTTCAGAACATCGGCTTCGCGATGCTGGGCTGCATGGTCGGCACGCTCATCGGCGTTCTGCCGGGCATCGGGCCGATTCCGACACTCGCCATGCTGCTGCCGATCACCTTCGGCCTCGATCCGCTGTCCTCACTGATCATGATGGCGGGCATTTATTATGGCGCGCAGTACGGCGGTTCGACCACGTCGATCCTCGTGAACATGCCCGGCGAGTCGTCGTCCGTCGTAACTTGTATCGACGGCCACCAGATGGCTCGACGCGGGCGCGCCGGATCGGCGCTCGCCATTGCGGCGCTGGGCTCCTTCTTTGCGGGCTGTGTGGGCACAATCTTCATAGCCGGCTTCGGCCCGCCACTGGCTTCCTTCGCGCAGAAGTTCAATTCGCCAGATTACTTCTCGCTGATGGTGCTGGGTCTGGTGACAGCCGTCATCCTGGCGCAAGGCTCGGTCCTGAAAGCCGTAACGGTGATCATCATCGGACTTCTGTTCGGCCTCGTCGGTACCGACGTGAATTCCGGCGCGACCCGCTACACGTTTGGGATTTCGTCGCTATGGGACGGCATCGACTTCCTGCCGATGGTCATCGGCATGTTCGGTCTTGTCGAGATCATCCGCAACCTCGAGCAAGAGTCGATCGAGCGCAATCCGATCTCGACAAAGTTGCGCGACTTGTGGCCGAATCGGCAGGAGCTTAAGGAGGCTTCGCCCTCGGTCCTGCGTGGCACGGCGCTGGGTTCGCTTTTAGGCATCCTGCCCGGCGGCGGCGCGGTGCTCGCGGCGTTCGCAGCCTATACGGTCGAGAAAAAAGTCGTGCGCAACCCGAGCTTCGCCTTCGGCAAGGGGGCCATCCAGGGCGTCGCCGGTCCCGAAGCTGCCAATAACGCGGCGGCGCAGACCTCGTTCATTCCGTTGCTGACGTTGGGACTGCCTTCGAACCCTATCATGGCAATCATGATGGGCGCGATGATGATCCAGGGCATTCAGCCCGGCTCCGCCGTGATGACCAGCAACCCCGATCTTTTCTGGGGCCTCGTTGCCTCCATGTGGATCGGCAACCTGATGCTCGTCATCATCAACCTGCCGCTGATCGGCATGTGGGTGAAGCTTCTGCAGGTGCCGTACCGGCTCCTCTATCCGGCAATCATCATGTTCTGCTGCATCGGCGTTTATTCGTCGAACAGCGAGCCCTCGCAGCTTCTCATCATGGTGTTCTTTGCGGCCTTCGGCTACATCCTGATGCGCTTTGGCTGCGAGCCGGCGCCGATGGTGCTGGGCTTCATTCTCGGCCCGCTGATGGAAGAAAATCTGCGCCGCTCCATGGTGCTGTCGCGCGGCGACCCGATGATCTTCATGCAACGCCCAATCTCGGCGACCTTGCTGGCGCTGACCGCTTGCGTCGTACTCCTGATCGTCCTGCCGTCCTTCCGCAAGACGCGCGAGGTGGCGTTCCAGGAATAGCCGACTGGCGAATTCCGTCCGAATATCGGCGGCGCGGCCTTGGGCACATTCCCATCGCCGCGCCGTTTTCTTTCGCGATTGCTTGCTCCGTTTTCTTGCGCATGGACGCGGCGTTTTCCTTGTGACATCTTCCGCCTTGGAGGCGCAGGAAGAGACCTGCGCAGGGTGTTCTGGGAGAAACGTCATGAAGATTACGAGGCGCGAACTGGTTGCGGGAATCCCGGCGCTTGCTGCGGCCAACGGCCTGGGCCTGTCGCCGGTATTCGCACAGGAAGCCGCGGACGCTTATCCCTCGCGCGAAGTGAAATTCATTTGTGCCTTTCCCGCCGGCAGCGGCGCGGACGTTTACGTGCGCTATTTCGCCGAGCGCATGCGCCCTGTCATGAAGCGCACGATCGTCGTCGAAAATCGCGCCGGCGCTAACGGCAATATCGCGACGACTTATACGGCGCGCGCCAAGCCGGACGGCTATACGGTTTACGTTCATGCGCCGAGCGCGCTCGCCGCCAACATGCATCTGTTCAAGAATCCGCCTGTCGATGTCGTCAAGGAATTGCAGGTGGCGGCAACGATCAACCGCCAGCCCTTCATGCTGACGGTGCATGCGGATTCGCCTGTGAAAACAATCAACGAACTCGTCGAAGTCTTGCGAAAGAAGGGCGACAAGGCGAGCTATGGGACGACGGCGCCCACGAGCAAGGTCGCCGCTGCATGGTTCAATAAAGTCTTTGGCATCAAGCCCGTCGAGATCGCCTACAAGACGGCCGGCGACACGATGAACGACATGAAGAGCGGCGCGCTCGACTATTGCATGCACGATCCCGTGCATGCCGTCGCACAATCCAACAACGGAGCCCTGCGCATGCTCGGCGTGACGACGAAGGGGCGCATGAAGGCATTGCCCAACCTGCCGTCGCTGCACGAACAGGGCGTCACCGATCTCGATGTGCCGGGCTGGTGGGCGGCAATGGTGCCGAAGGATACGCCCAAGCCGATCGTCGACAAGCTCAACAAGTTATGGCGCGAAGTGATCGACAGCGAGGAGACGCGCCAGTTCATGGCGAAGTTCGGCGCCGATACGTGGTCCGCATCGCCGGAAGAAGCTCAGGCCGAATTCGCAAAAGACGTGAGAGCCTGGGGCGACTACATCAAGCTTGCGAACATCGAACCGCAGGGCTGATGCACACGGGACATTTCATGGCGGCGGTCGCTTTCGCGGGAACGGAAGCGGCCGCAGGGAAGGGAGAGGTGTCATGATCAACCGCAGACAGGTCGGGCTTGGGCTCGGCGCATCGATCGCAAGTCTTGCAAGTCCGGGACTTCTGCGCGCACAGGAGATCGATCCGAATTATCCTTCGCGCGAAATCAAGTTCGTTTGCGGCTTTCCCGCAGGCAGTGGCGCCGATACCTATGTGCGCTATTACGCCGAAAAGATTCGTCAGAACATCGGCAAGCCCATTGTTGTCGAGAACCGTGTCGGCGCCAACGGCAATATCGCAACGAATTACGCGGCAAGGTCGAAGCCCGACGGCTATACGATCTACATGAATGCGCCGAGTGGGCTTGCCGCCAACATGCATCTCTTCAAGAATCCCGGCACGGATGCGTTGAAGGAGCTGACAGTCGCGGCATCGATCAATCTGCAGACCTTCATGATCACTGTCTCTACCAACCGTCCATGGCAAACGCTTGGCGAAATGGTCGCGGCGTTGCGTGAAAAAGGCGAGAAGGGCAATTACGCCACGAACAATCCGACGGGACGCGTGACTGGAGCATGGATGGCCAAGGCCTTCGGTCTCAGGACGCAGGAGATCCAGTATCGCACCGGCGCGGACACGCTGAACGACCTGGCCAGCGGCGCGCTCGACTTCGCCGCGCACGATCCTGTCACGGCGCTCGCGCAAAGAAATGCAGGACGTCTGCGCATCCTCGCCGTCGCGGTGAAGCAGCGCATGAAATCGCTGCCGGATGTGCCCACGTTGCACGAACTTGGCGGCACGGATATCGATCTGCCAAGCTGGTGGGCGGCTGTCGTCCCGGCGGCGACGCCGCGTCCGATCGTCGACAAGATCAATGCGATGTTCAATCAGGTCACGTCGACGAGCGAGACGCGCGAATTCTTCGCGAAGTTCGGCGCTGACACATGGATGCTGACGCCCGAAGAAGCGCTCAAGCAATTCCAGGAGGACTATCGCGCCTGGGGCGAGCACATCAAGCTGGCCAAAATCGAGCCGCAAGGCTGACAGGCAGGCCGATTGGGCGACTTTCTAACGAACCTTTAACAAGGCGCGGCGGCAGTCCGCCGCGCCGCTGCCGCAATTCCCACAGTGGAATAGAGGCGGAGGTTGTGGCAGAAGCGCGCCAACCGCAATCGAGGAGAGAAATGATGAGCTTGACTATTTCGAGGCGTTCCTTCGTCGCCGGCAGCGCAGCCGCGGTCATTGGCGGTGCAGCGCGGGCACAGGAGTCTGTCGACGCTTATCCGTCCCGCGACATCAAGTTCGTCTGCGCCTTTCCCGCCGGCAGCGGGGCAGATGTTTACGTGCGTTATTACGCCGAAAAGATGCGGCCCATTTTCAAGCGCACTGTCGTCGTCGAGAACCGCGTCGGCGCGAACGGCAATATGGCGACGACCTATACCGCGCGCGCCAAGCCGGACGGCTATACGATATACATCCACGCGCCGAGCTCGCTTGCAGCGAACATGCATCTCTTCAAGACTCCGCCCGTCGACGTCGTGAAGGAATTGCAGGTCGTCGCTGGCCTCAACAGGCAGCCGTTCATGCTGACAGTCGGCGTTCAGCAGCCGTGGAAAACGATGGACGAACTTGTCGCCGCTATGAAAGCCAAGGGCGACAAGGCGAGTTTCGCAACGAATAACCCGACGGCGCGAGTCTCCAGCGCGTGGTTCAAGAAGCATTTCGATCTCAAGGCCGTCGAGGTTCAGTACAAGACCGGCTCCGAGACGATGAACGACATGCAGAGCGGCCAGATCGACTATGCCTTCCATGATCCCGTGACCGCCGTCGCCAACGCCAGCGCAGGCCGCATCCGCATGCTCGCTGTGACGACGAAAGAGCGAATGAAGTCCATGCCGAATCTGCCTACCCTGCATGAGCTCGGCGTCACCGGTTACGACGTGCCGGGCTGGTGGGCGCCGATGGTGCCAGCAGGGACGCCGATGCCGATCGTCAAGAAGCTGAACGCCATGTTCGACGAAGTGACGAATTCGAAGGAGACGTTCGACTTCTTCGCCAAATTCGGCGCCGACGCCTGGACGATTTCGCCGGAAGACGGCCAGAAGATGCTCGCCGAAGACATCAAGAGTTGGGCGGGATTTATCAAACTCGCAAATATCGAGCCGCAGGGCTGATCGCGGCGAACGCCATGGCCGCCGGACCATCCGGCGGCCGCGGAATTCTGGACGCCGCCGACAGCCTATGCCAACATGAGTCATGCAGCGCAGACTGCAGCTCCAGCGAAGGGAGAGACGCTATGGCGCGCCGGTTTAATCGTCTATTTGCAGGCTTTCTTGCCGTTGGCTTCTCGGCGGCTTCGACCGCCCTTCCGCAAGCGCAGGAGACCTATCCGGCGCGCGAGATCAAGGTCGTCTGCGCCTTCCCGGCGGGAAGCGGGGCGGATGTGTTCGCACGGTTTTTCGCCGAGGGCATGAAGCCTGCCTTCGACAAGAATATCATCGTCGAAAATCGTGTCGGAGCGAGCGGCAATCTTGCGACCAATTACGTCGCGCGCGCCAAGCCCGACGGCTACACGCTCTATATTCACGCGCCCTCTGCGCTCGCCGCAAACATGTCCCTGTTCAAGGATCCGGGCGCCGATGCTGGCAAGAGCTTCGACATACTTGGCACGGTTGCTTCGCTGCCCTTTACCGTTTCAGTCGCCGCCGACAAGCCCTGGAAAGACCTGCGCGCGCTCATAGCGCATGTGAAGGCGAAGGGCGACAAGGCGAGTTTTGCGACCACGGCACCCACAGGCCAGGTTGCCGGCGCGATGATGAACAGCGAGTTGCAACTGCGAAATGTCGAGGTTCCCTATAGAACCGCCGCCGATTCGCTCAACGATCTTCTCAGCGGCAACATCGACTATGCAATGTACGATCCGATTTTTGCGCTTGCGCAGCAGCGCGCCGGCAAGCTTCGCGTGCTCGCCATGTCGTCGGGCAAGCGTATGCAATCGCAGCCTGACATTCCCACGATGATCGAAGGCGGGGTGCCCGGCGTCGATGTCGTGGGCTGGTGGGGCCTGATCGCGCCGAAGGGCCTGCCGGAACCCGTGAAGCAAAAACTTTCCGATGCGTTTCGCAAAATGGCGGAGCGACCGGAAACGCGCGAGTTTCTTGCCAAGTTCGGCGGCGACCCCTTCGTGATCTCTGCGGCGGAAGCGCAAAAGCTCTTTCTTCAGGATATCGAGAACTGGTCGCGTTACGTGAAGATCGCGAAGATCGAGCCACGGGGCTGATCGACTCTACACTGTAGAAAATCGCTTTCGCGAAAACTGGGTCCACTTTTTCGCCCGATGCTCTAGAGTTCATGGGACAGCAGGAGGGAGACATGACCACCGGCACAAGAATCACCCGCCGCCATGCGCTGGGATTGACCGCGAGTGTAGCGGCTTCGCCGCTCTTCGCGCCCGCAGTATGGTCTCAGGCAGATGATTTCCCTTCGCGCGAAATCAAGATCGTCTGCGCGTTCCCCGCAGGCAGCGGCGCCGACGTTCTCGCGCGCTATTATGCGGAAGGCATGAAGCCGCATTTCAACCGTCCGATTATCGTCGAAAATCGCGTCGGAGCCGGCGGCAATCTCGCCACAAATTACGTCGCGCGCGCCAAGCCCGATGGCTACACGCTTTTCATCCATGCGCCGAGCGGCCTTGCCGCGAACATGCACCTCTACAAGGATCCGGGCGTCGATGCGGGCAAGGCGATCGACGTGCTGGCGACAGTGAGCAAGCTCGCTTTCACCGTCGCCGTGCGCGCCGACTCGCCTTACAAGACCTTGCAGGATCTTCTTTCTGCGGTGAAAGATAAGGGCGACAAGGCGAGTTATGCAACGACAGCGCCGACCGGCCAGGTAGCCGGCGCCATGATGAAAGAGTTGATGGGCCTGAAGGCTGTCGAGGTTCCCTATCGTACCGGCCCGGACTCGCTCAATGATCTGGGCAGCGGCAATATCGACTATGCCATGTACGATCCGACATTCGCACTGGCGCAGGTGCGCGCCGGCCGCGTGCGTCTCCTGGCCATCGCCTCGCGCGAACGCATGAAGTCCATGCCTGATCTGCCGACAATGAAGGAACAGGGCGTGGGCGACGTCAACGTCATCGGCTGGTGGGGACTCATGGGCCCTGTCGGTATTCCCGCACCGGTGAAGAAAAAGCTGAGCGACGCCTTTCTGGCGATGGCGCGCGCGCCGGCGACGCAGGAGTTTCTGGTGAAAGCCGGGACAGATCCATTCGTGATGGGGCCGGAGGAAGCGCAGAGATATTTCCTCGAAGAGATCAAGAACTGGGGCGAGGCGATCAAGATCGCCAAGATCGAGCCTCGCGGCTGAAGTATTCGCAGTCATCGAACGGGAGAAAGATTATGGCAGGACTGAAGTCGCTGGCCATTGTCGCATGTGCAGGACTCTTGCTCGCATTGGCGCCGCAGCAGGCTGACGCACAGGCAGAGGTTTATCCGGCGCGCGAAATCAAAATCGTTTGCGCCTTCCCGCCGGGAAGCGGCGCCGACGTATGGGTGCGCTTCTTTGCGGAGCAGGCCAAGCCGTTCGTCAAGCAGCCGATCATTGTGGACAACAGGCCCGGCGCGAGCGGATTGATTGCGACGACCTATACCGCGCGCGCCAAACCGGACGGCTACACGATCTTCATGCATTCGCCGACGTCGCTGGCCGCCAACTATTTCATGTTCAAGGACAAGCCGATCGATCCGAGCCAGTCGCTCGTGACGGTGGCGACGCTGTTGAATTTCACGTTCTATCTTACGGTCGAAGCGAACAAGCCGTGGAAAGACGTGAAGGATCTCGTCGCCTATCTTCGCGAACGGGGCGACAAGGCGAGTTTCGCGACGACCGCTCCTCCTGGCCAGTTGATGGGTAATCTCTTCAAGCAACTGTTGAATCTGAAATCGGTCGAAGTTCCCTATCGAACCAGCCCCGACACGGTGAACGACTACAAGGGCGGCGTCATCGACTTTGGCTTTCATGACGGCGTTTTCGCCTATGCCCAGCAGCGTGCAGGCAACCTGCGGATTCTGGCCATGGGCGCAAAGGAACGTATGGCGAGCCAGCCCGATTTGCCGTCGCTGCATGAACTCGGCGTGACCGGTCTCGACGTGCCCGGATTCTTCGGCGTGATGGTTCCGGCGGGAACGCCGCAAGCCGTGATCGACAAGCTCAATCAGGTCTTTGTCGATGTCGTCGCAACACCTGCATCGAAGGAATTCATCCTGAAGTCCGGCGGCGAGCCCGTGAGCCTTTCTGCGGCAGATGCGCAGAAACGATACCTGGAATCGTTCAAGGAATGGGGCCGTCTGATCGATCTCGCAAAGATCGAACCCAAGGGATAATTTTCGGTCCGGATATTCAATCACAAGCAAGGGTAAGAATAGGAGGATGCCGTGCACAAGATGAACAAGCGCGAGTTTCTGGCCGGAGGCCTGTCGGCCGCTGCCGCCGGTACGATCCTGCCGGGCGCATCCTTCGCCCAGGAATTTCCTTCGCAGGATATTCGCCTCGTCTGCGCTTTTCCGCCGGGCAGCGGTTCGGATGTCGTCGTGCGCTATTTCGCGGAAAAGATGCGGCCCATCGTCAAGCGCAACATCATCGTGGAGAACAAGCCGGGCGCCGGCGGCAATCTCGCCATGGCCTATGTCATCAAGAACAAGCCGGACGGCCACACGATCTATCTGCACACGGGTTCGTCGATGTCGGCGAACATGCACCTGTATAAAAATCCGCCAGTCGACGCCGGCAAGGAATTTCAGGTCGCCGCCACGATCAACCGACAGGCCTTCATGATGGTGGTCGATCCCTCGTCCAAGTTCAAGACCGTGCAGGAGATCACCGCTTATCTCAAGGAAAAGGGCGACAAGGCGAGCTATGCAACGTCGGCGACATCCGGCACCGTGATGGGCGAGTTGTACAAGGCGATCTCCGGCGTGAAAGCCGTGGAGGTTCCCTATCGCATGGCGCAGGATTCCCTGAACGATCTGTCCAGCGGACGTATCGACTACGCGATGCACGATCCTCAATTCACTTCGGCGATGTTGAAAGCGGGCAAGCTGCGCGTCCTCGGTATCGCATCGAAGCAACGCATGAAATTCCTGCCGGAACTGCCGACAATGGACGAGTCTGGCGTGAAGGGAATGGACCTCAACGGCTGGTTCGCAGCGTTCGTTCCGATCGCGACGCCGAAGCCGATTGTCCAGCGCCTGAACGATATATTCAAGGAAATGCTGACTTCGGATGAGACGGTAAAGTTCCTCAACCAGTTCGGCGGCGATCCCTGGATCACCACCGTCGACGAAGGGCAGGCCTACCTGCTTCAGGACATCCAGAACTGGGGCGAGTATATCCGCATCGCCAAGATCGAGCCGCGCGGTTAATTCACGGCCGACCGGACTAAGACGTCCCCGTCGGCTCGGCTGGCGGGGATTTCTTTTGTGTGTTCAATCAGTCCGTCCTGCTATTTGACGATGATGACAGGCACTGTCGCATTCGCGATCACGTCGCTGGCCTGACTGCCAAGGACGACGCGCCGCAATCCGCGCCGGCCATGTGTCGACATCACGATAGCGTCGCAGGCGAGTTCTTTCGCGGTATCGAGTATGCCTTCCGAGGGATGCTTGTCCTGCACATGGATCGTCTGGCAACGGCCGCCCGCAGCCTCGACCGTGGATCTCGCTTGCGTCAGAACGCCCTGTGCCCATTCGGCGGCGTGCTTTTCATAGGCGCCAATCGGATCGGGCTTCTTTTCCTGCGCCTTCTGCGCCATTTCGAGCACTGGCCAGGGATCCGTCACTGCAGCGACAGTGAGTTGCGCCCCCAGAGCTTTCGCAAGCGCTGCGCCATGCGCAAGGGCGCGGGTCGCAAGTTCGGAGCCGTCCGTGGCAACGAGCAAATGCTTATACATGGCGTTCTCCAAGAGTAGCGGAATTGATAAATTCATAGGAGCAATGCACAATTTCATCCTTGAAGCAGATCAATGCATTCTCACGGGCCTGCGTTTATCAAATGATACGGCCGAAAGCCGCGCAGGCCCGTCGCGGTGAAGGCGCAAGAGGAGCTCGACATGGCGATCAAGGATATTCTCGTTGTTCTCGAACCCGGCCCGGAGGGCCGTCATGTCGACGAATTTGCCCTTTCGCTCTCCTCCCAGCTTGGCGCGCATCTCACGGCCGCTGGCGTTGCTCTGCAAACCATAGCGCCAGTTTCCTTTATGGGCGACTACCCGTACGAACTGATGGCGCAGGCGACCGATGAAGCGCGCGCATCTGCCCAGAGCGCCTTCGACCGGTTGAACACGGCAGCGCCTGCCGGGGTGAATGTCGACTACGTTCCCGTGGAAGGCTTTACAAGCGAAGCAATAGACCGCGTCGCGCGTCTGGCGCGCCATTACGATCTGACAATCGTGCGCCAGAATTCGCCCGACGAGGACGGTTTTGCGTCGCAACTCGCCGTGGGTACGATTTTCGGCTCCGGGCGTCCCTGCATTATGCTCCCCTATATCCACAAGGGGCCCGCGAAACTCGGCAAGGCCATGGTCGCCTGGGATGGCGGCGTCGTGGTGGCGCGCGCGCTTTCGGGTTCGCTCTCCCTGTTGCAGAAGGCCGGAAAGGTCGAGGTCGTCACCGTGGCGAAGGCCGATCAGGATTTCGATTCCGTGCCGGGCTTCGACATCACACGCCATCTCGCGCGCCACGGCATCAACGCGACGTTGAAGCAGCTGCCGGCGACCGACGATATCGCCGCGATACTTCTTTCGCATGCAGCCGATAGTGCTCCCGATTACATCGTGATGGGTTGTTACGGACATTCGCGACTGCGCGAACTCGTACTTGGTGGAACCACGCGCGAAATTCTCGGTTCCATGACCGTGCCGATCGTCATGGCGCACTAGGATTCGGAAATCTCCCGATGGCCGATGCCGTCAACCTCGTTTGTCCTTCCTGCGGCGCAGTCAACCGCGCGCCGCAGGAAAGACTCGACGCCGGAGCGCGTCCCGTCTGCGCGCGCTGCAAGGTGGAGACTTTTTCGGGCAAACCAGTCGAAATCGGGAATACGGAATCTTTCGAGCGCATGATTTCCCGCAACGATATTCCCGTTGTCGTGGATTTCTGGGCCGACTGGTGCGGCCCCTGCAAGATGATGGCGCCGCAGTTTGCAGCTGCGGCGCGCAAGATGGAGCCGCAGGTCCGCTTTGCGAAGCTCGATACGGAATCGCTCCCGGATGTCTCCGCACGCTATGGCATC
>CAINED010000068.1 GCA_903847605.1 uncultured Hyphomicrobiales bacterium
AGGAGCGAAAGCGCGCATGGAGCTCATTCGCACGCCCGACAATCCCGCGCCGCCGGGCGCGACGTCGGCCGCCATTCGCGCGGTCGACGGATTGCGGCTGCGCGCCGTGCGCTGGCATCCCGAAGGGCAATCGCGCGGCACTGTGGTCATTGCGCAGGGCCGTGCGGAATTCGTTGAAAAGTATTTCGAGACCGTCGGTGAACTTCTTGCGCGCAAGCTCACGGTCGTTGCTTTCGACTGGCGCGGTCAGGGATTGTCGGAACGCGAACTCGACAATTCGCGCAAAGGCCATATCGACGACTTCTCTCTCTATGAGCGCGATCTCGACGCGATCCTCGATCAGGTGCTGATTCCGTTTTGTCCGAAACCGTGGTTCGCGCTCGGCCATTCGATGGGCGCTGCCATTCTCATTCGTCAGGCGCGTGCGGGACGCTCGCCCTTCGAGCGCCTCGCACTCACCGCGCCGATGCTGGAATTGCATGGCCTTGCCGCGCCACGCCTCACGCGCATCGTCGCGAAAGTGCTCGATCTCATGGGCTTTGGCGGCGCGTTCATTCCGCGTGGCGGCGAAACCGCGCTGCTCACGAAACCCTTTCCGGATAACAAACTCACGTCCGATCCCGCGCGTTACCAACGCAACGCCAACATCGTCGCGGCCGCGCCACATGTCGCCATCGGCGATCCGACGATCGGATGGATCGACGCGGCCTTTGCGATCTTCGACGAATTCGCAGATCCCGAATATCCGCGCCGCACGCTGACGCCTATCCTGATCGTCGCCGGTGCAGGCGACCGCGTCGTCGATCTTCGTTTCATCGAAAGATTTGCTTCAAGGCTCAAGGCCGGGCGCATGATCATGCTGTCGCGCGGACGGCATGAATTGCTGATGGAACGCGACGATCTGCGTGGCCAGTTCTGGGCGGCTTTCGATGCCTTTGTTCCCGGCACGCGCGATGAATTCAATGCGCTTGTCGAGGCGCAGAAGGCGATTGAAAGGGTGCGCCGGAATTGAGGATGTCATCCCGGAAAAATGCGCAGCATTTTATCCGGGACCGTGCCGAGGTCTTTCTCTCACACGATCCCGGCTCTCCGCTGTCGCTTCGGCCGGGATGACAACAACTTCTAAACCTGCTCCACCGTCAGCACCGTCGCATCCTCGACCCCGAGTACGCGCACCCGCGTTCCCTGGGGCATGTCGGGACCGCGCACACGCCACTTCGTATCGTTGACGCGAATCGCGCCCTCGCCGCCGCGGATGGCTTCGGTCAATGCGAATGTCTTGCCGACAAGCGCGTCGGCGCGGCGGTTCAGAAACGGCTGGTCGCTCGCCGTCTGCCGCGACCCATAAAATCTCTGGCCGAGATAAACCGCGACGACCGCAAGCGCCGCGAACACCAGCAACGCCCAGACGAAACTCATCGGGAATATCGCCAGCAACAAGCCGGTCGCGATGGCGGCGATGCCAATGAACAGGAGGAAGACGCCGGGGGCCAGCATCTCGCCCGCACAGAGCAATACGCCGGCGGCGACCCAGAGCCACGACGACTGAGCAACCATGGATTCGAACAAGCTGATTCTCCCTCAAAATTCCAATTTGATTCAGCGGCCGGCCGGCGGAACGCCCGAGCCTGATGTCGCGGCCCTCGTCTGCTGCGAGGCACGATTGCCGGCGCCCTCGCCCGTTGCGCCGCGCGCGATTTCGGCGATGCCGCCAAGCGTGCCCGCCA
>CAINED010000069.1 GCA_903847605.1 uncultured Hyphomicrobiales bacterium
ATGAAGATCGTCGCCTTCGAGACGATGCACGCCGATGCCGGCTGGGATACCTATTCCTTCCTGAAGATCGTCACCGATGAAGGCGTCATCGGATGGGGCGAGTATAACGAAGCACGCGGCCGCGCCGGTCTCAGCGCCATCGTGTCCACGATGTGCTCCAGCCTGATCGGACAGGATCCGCGCAACGTCTCGGCGATCGAGGCGCAACTCGTCGCACATGTGCGGCCCATCGCCGGCGGCTTGATGAGCCATGCAATGGCGCCCATCGTCAATGCGTGCCTCGACATCAAGGCGCGTGCGCTCGGGGTGCCCGTTTATGACTTGCTGGGCGGCGCGCTGCGCAAGCGATTGACCTGCTACTGGTCGCGCTGTGGTGTCGTGCGTGCGCGCAATGCGGACCTGTTCGACGGCAAGCTGATCGATGCGCCCGCGGTGCGCAAACTGGACGATCTCAAGGCGGCGGCGCGGGAAGCACGCGAGAAAGGCTTTCGCGCTCTCAAGACGAACCTTCTCCTCTTCGATGAAAAGGGCGGGCGCATGTATGCGCCGGGGTCCGCGCGTGCGGGCGCAGGGCATCCAGAGCTCAATGTCAGCCGCGAACTGCTTGATGCCGCGCGCGCGCAGATGGCGGCCTTGCGCGAAGGCGGAGGTCCAGACATGGGCCTGATGATCGACCTCAACTTCAACTACAAGGCCGAAGGTTACAGGCGTTTCGCCAAGGCGCTGGAAGAATTCGATCTCACCTGGCTTGAATTCGACATGTATGAACCGGCGGCGCTTGCAGCGGTGCGGCAGTCGACTTCGACGCCGATTGCATCGCTCGAAGCCATACTCGGCCGTCGCGCCCTCAAGCCCTATCTTGAAGCGCAGGCTGCAGACATCGCGATCATCGACGTTCAGTATAACGGCATGCCGGAATCCCTGCGCATGGCGGCCATGTGCGAGACCTACGAAGTCAACGTGGCCTCGCATAATTTCAATGGCCCGCTCTCGACGCTGATCGCAGCGCATTTCTGTGCGGCCATTCCGAATTTCCGTATCTTCGAACTCGATGTCGACGAGGCGCCATGGCGTTCGAGCTTGCTGACAATTCCCTACAAGGTTGAGGATGGCTGTCTCGTATTGCCGGATGGTCCGGGCTGGGGCGCTGAAATCGACGAAGATGCCGTGCGCTCGCATGCGGCCAAAGCCTGAATGAGAGCTGCGAACGGAAGGAGATTGCGATGAAGAAGCCGGGAATAACGCGTCGCGCTGTCGTCGCAGGAGCCATGGCGTCGCCAGCCCTGTTGATCTCGCGCGCACAGGCGCAACAAAATCTCGTGGATGCAGCCAAGGCTGAAAAAGAACTCGTCTGGTACACCGTGCAGACGATTCCGCAACTCGTGCGTCCGGTGGCGGCCGCCTTCGAGAAGAAGTACGGAGTCAAGGTGAGTTATATCCGTGCGAATGCTTCCGATATTACGCTGCGCATCATGAACGAGGCGAAGGCCGGCAGGGTGAACTGCGACGTCTTCGATGGCACGACGACCGCGGTGCCGCTGAAGCGCGCCGGACTTGTCGAACGGTGGCTGCCGGACGAAATCAAATCCTTCGATCCGCGCACCGTCGACGCGGAAGGCTATTGGATCGCCAACAATTTCTTCACGAATACGCTGGCGATCAATACGGATATCGTGAAGGCAGCAGACGAGCCGAAAAGTTACGACGATCTTCTCAATCCGAAGTGGAAAGGCAAGATCGCCTGGGGGTCGACGCCTTCAACCTCCGCGGGGCCCGGCTTCGTCGGTCTCATGATCAAGCATCTCGGCCGCGACAAGGCGATGGACTATCTCAAGAAGCTTGCCGAACAGGACGTCGCGAGCGCGCCGGTTGCCGCGCGGCAAATTCTCGATCGCGTCATCGCCGGGGAATACGCTATCGGCATCAACATGTTCAATCATCATGCCGTCATCAGCGCGGCGAAGGCGGCGCCGGTGAAATGGCTGCCGGTATCGCCTGCCATGGTGACCATGAATACGTCTTCGGTCATGAAGAATGCGCCGCATCCCAATGCTGCGCGCCTGTTCATGTCCTATCTCGTTTCGCAGGAGGGACAGCTTCTCTTCGCGGCGGAGGATTATCTGCCTGTGCATCCGAAAGTGCCACCGAAGGATCCGACTCTCGTACCCGACGGAAAGCGCTTTACCGGCCTGTTCTTCACGCCGGAAGAAAGCGAAAACCAGATGGACGAGTGGATGAAAATCTTCCGCGCGACCTTTCGTTGACGGCGGAACTGACCTGCGGCAAGAAGAAACCATAAAAGCAATTGGGAGTGAAATGCCGTGGCTGCCGAAAGACCGGGCTTCCGTTCGCCCGAAACCGTTTTGCGCGCGAAATCCGTTGCCATCGTGGGCGCTTCCGAGCGGGCGCGCTGGCCCGCCGATATCTACGGCAGCCTGAAGAAGCACAACTACGCGGGAAAAATCTATCTCGTGAACCCGCGCCAGGCGGTGGTCTATGGCGAGAAGACTTTTCCCTCGTTGCGCGAATTGCCCGAGCCTGTCGATCATGCCATCGTCATCGTGCCCGGCAGCGCTGTGCCGGCCGTGCTGGAAGACGCCGTTGCCCGCGGCATACGTTCGGCGACGATCTACGCCAGCGGCATCGGCGATGGCGAGGGCGAAGAGTCGAGGCAGCGCGGGCAAGCCGTCCGTAACCTCGTTGCAAGCTCGGGGCTGATTGTCGCCGGGCCAAACTGCATGGGCGGTTTCAGCTATCCCGAAAAGCTCTTCGCCTATCCCAATCCGCGTCTTGCGGATATTGCGCCCGGACATGTCGGCTGCATTTTTCAGTCCGGCGGCACGTTGCAATTCTTCATGTCGACGGGAGCCGAGCGCGGCTTGCGATTCAGCTACGGGTTCTCATCCGGCAACGAACTCGATCTCGATCTTGCCGATTATGTGAACTGGCTCGTCGACGATCCCTCGACGCAGCAGATCGTTCTCTTCATCGAAGGCATTCGCAGACCCAAGGCTTTCATGATCGCGGCGGGACGTGCCCTTCAAGCCGGCAAACCCATCATCGCCATCAAGACCGGTGCGACGGAAGGATCGGCGCAAGCGGCCGCTTCGCATACCGGCGCTATCGCTGGCGACTATGCCGCCTATCTCGCGATGTGCGAACGATATGGCATCATCAATTGCGATCAACTCGACGATCTCGTCGAAGTGACGCTCGCCTTTCAATGCGGGCGCGTACCGCAAGGACCGCGCATTGCATGGGTCACGACATCGGGCGGAACGGTCGATCTTCTTTACGACTGCATTGAGAAAGAAGGTTCCGTCACCTCGACATTTGCGCCTGCAACGCTTGAAGCGATGAAGCCCTACATGCAGGAAGGCATACATCCTAAGAATCCTCTGGATTCCGGGATACCAACGACTCTTGCCAAGGCCGCCGAGCTTTGCGAGATCGTGCTGGCGGATGAGAATGTCGACATGCTCGCCTGGGCCAATCAATTGCCAGGAAAACGCGCGGCATGGGTAGACCACGAGCGTCTGAAACAGATGCGCGACAATACGCAAAAGCCCGTCATCGGCTTTGCGCGCATGGCTTACCAGCTTGGGCCGGAATCGGTCAGTTTGCAGGACGCGGTTGGATTTCCGTTCCTGCAAGGCTTGCCTGCGACATGCCGCGCGATGAACGCCTTGTGGTTTCATGCGCAGCGCGCCGGAAAGTCGCCGGCCTCGCCGGGCGAAGCTACGAAGACACCGCTCAACGCCGACACGCTCGAATCCGTGCTGAAGAGCTATGGCATCGAGGGGCCGAAAAGCGCGCTGGCGTCCAACCCTGCCGAAGCCGCGCGTGCAGCGGAGAAGATAAGTTATCCCGTCGTTCTCAAGATTTCGTCGAGGGACATTCTGCACAAAACAGAGGCTGGCGGCGTCATTCTCGATTTGCGCGATGCGGCGGCGGTGGAAATCGCTGCGCAAAAGCTGCTTGCTTCGGCTAAAGCGGCTTATCCCGACGCGAGGATCGATGGATTTCTCGTGCAGGAAATGGTCTCAGGCGTCGAGGCCATCGTCGGCGCGCGCGAGGACGATCTTTATGGCCCCATGCTGCTCGCGGGTTCGGGCGGCGTTCTTGTCGAACTCCTGAAGGATGCAAGGCTCAAACTCTTGCCCGTGAAAGAGCAGGAGATCGAAAACATGATCGACGATTTGAAGCTCGCCAAGCTGCTTGCGGGTTATCGCGGCAAGCCACCGGCTGACCGTACTGCCCTGGTGCGTGCGATTGCCGCTCTTGGGCAGTTCTATCTCGATCATCGTTCCGTCATCGCGGATATCGAGGTCAATCCGCTGATGGTGCGTCCGGCCGGGCAGGGCGTCTGCGCCGTCGATGTGCGCGTGATCTGGAAGTGATCACGCGTTGCCCGGCATCAGCGTCGTGCAGCCGCCGTCGACGAAGAGCTGCGCACCAACGATGAATTCGGAATCATCGGTAACAAGAAAGAGCACTGCCTTCGCAAGATCGATCGGCAGGCCGGGACGTCCTGCAAGATTGAGCACGGGACGCGTCGGGTCAAACTCGTCCTTGCCGACGGGTGAGCCGATCTTGTTGGGCACCACAGCGTTGACCCTGATCTTGTGCGGCGCCAGCTGAATGGCGAGGCTCTTCGTCAGATTCACCACCCCGCCTTTCGCGGCCGTGTAGGCAATGGCGCGGTCGCGTCCGTAGTAGCCTGACGTTGAGGAAACATTGACGATCGCGCCGGGCAGGCCCTTGTCGATCATCGACTTTGCGGCATGTTTGCTGAACAGGAACGGCGAAGTGAGTGTGACGGCCAGCACGCGGTTCCAGTCGTCGGTCGAAATATCGAACATCGTCTTGTTGTCTGAAATGGCGGCGTTGTTGACGAGAATGTCGACCTTGCCGAATTCCGCGACCACATCGTTCACGCATTTTACGATATCGTCTTCCTTGCCGACATCGCAGACAAAGCCCTTGGCCTTGCCACCTGATTTCACGATGCCTGCGGCGACTTTGTCGCCGCGGCCCTTGTCGAGATCGACCACAGCGACCGCTGCGCCTTCCGAAGCAAGAAGCTTGCAGACTTCTTCACCGATATTGCGGCCTGCGCCCGTGACGATGGCGACGCGATTGGCAAGTTTCATTTTTCTCTCCCTTACTTGGTGTTTGCAGCGCGCGCATCACGCGTCACGCTTTCGTTGATCCGCCAGGCGTTACCGCTGCGCTCGATCGCGACACCGTAATCGGCAAGCGCTTTCTGAGGCGTAACATATCCTTCGATGACATCGTTGAGCACACGCTGCGGATCGCGTTCAAAGGGCTTGCCCGACCCGCCGCCGCCCGGTGTGACAAGACGGAATGTGTCGGATTGCCTGAGCGGATAATCCGCATAGCGAGTCGGTAGCCGCTTCTCGCTGTCCTGTCCGGGATTGATGAGAATGTCGCCCGTTGCGCCTTTGTTGCCTCCGGAGACGCCATTGGGAGCGATCACGTGTTTCGTGGAGCGGATCGAGAAGCGGGCATCGGCAAGATTGACATATTCGCGACGAATGCCGAGGCCGCCACGATATTCGCCTGCGCCACCGGAGTCCGGAATCAGTTCGAAGCGGGTTACCCGTGTCGGGAATTCGCTTTCCAGTATTTCGACAGGCGCGATCTTCGCGTTCGACTGGTTGATGGACGTGCCGGATTGTCCGTCCTTTGTCGCACGCGCGCCCGCGCCGCCGCCAAGGATTTCGTACTGCACGTAGCCTTTGCCGGTATAGGTCGAGCGTCCGCCAATGATGATGGAACGGCTGCCGCACCCGTCGGCTCGCGCCTTTGCAGGCGCTATGTTCGTCAGCGCGGCAAAGATGCATTCGACGAGGGCGTGAACTGTGGGGTTATAGGTGTTCACGGGCGCTGGAAAGCGCGGGTTCATCATCGACCCCTCGCGCGCAACGATCTCGAAGGCGTCGAAGAGGCCGCTGTTGATGAACGTATGCGGATCTGTCAATGCGATGAGACAATAAGCGCAGGCGCCGCGCACGACGGGCGGGCGAATATTGGCTGGACCGCGCGTCTGGTCGGCCGAGCCGGAGAGGTCGAAGCGGATCGAGTCGCCTTTCTTTTCGACACGCACATGAATGCGTACCGGCTTCTCCAGATCGACGCCGTCGTCATCTACGAACCTTTCGGCCTCATAGACGCCATCGTTCCATTCGGCGATCGCAGCTTTCATTCGGATCGTCGCAAGTTGCAGCAGCCGATCGAATGAAGCCGAGGCCCGCTCGATGCCGAATTTGTTGACGAGTTCCAGAAGACGCCTTTCGCCGAGGCGCGCGGAGCCGAGCTGTCCCCGAATGTCCCCTAGGACGAGTTCCGGCGTGCGGGAATTGGCTGCGATGATGCGTTCGATTTCGAGGTTGCGCTGAAAGCCGCGCTGATAGCGAACCGCCGGCAGGTGCAGGCCTTCGTTATAGGTTTCGCGCGCCTGTCCGGAGCAGGAGCCGGGCACGGGGCCGCCGATATCGCTCTTGTGCGCGATGGAGGCGCAGAAGGCGATCAGCTTGCCGTCGTGAAAGGCAGGCGTGAGCACGCACATATCCGGAGCGTGGGGCGAGCCGCCTTCATAGGGGTGATTGATGAGGAAGGCATCGCCCTCGGCGATATCCTCGCCGTAGTCGCGCAAGACGGCATCGCAGCAAGCGGGGAAGGAGCCGATATGCAAAGGCAGGACGACATGCTGCGCGATGACTTTGCCGCGCGCGTTCATGATCGCGCAGGATGCATCCTGCGACTCCCGGATGATCGTCGAATATCCGGTGCGGAAGAGCGAATTTTGCATCTCCAGCACAATGCCTTCGAGGCTGGCCCGCATGATTTCGATGTCGATGGCGTCGAGCTTCTGGCCGCTCATGTCAGGCGCTCCGCATGTCGATGATGAGATTGTGATAATCGTCCACCCGAGCGCGCTGGCCGGGAAAAATGACTGTCGTGCAGTCGAGCTGATCGATGATGGCGGGGCCCGAAATTTCCAGATCAACGTCGAGGCCTTCGCGCTGGTAGACCGGACAATCCACCGTTTCGCCATCGAAGCGGGCCTTGCGAATTTCGCGCCGCGCGCTTTCCAGCGTCGAGCCTTTCTTCTGGAATTTCTGCAGTTCTACAGGCGGCACGACGCCGACGCCGCGCAATCGCCAGGAGACGATCTCGACGGGTTCCTCGGGCGCAGTGTGGCCGTACATCTCCTTGTGCGTTTCGTCGAAGCGCTTGCGCAAAGTCGCGATATCCCCTGTCTGCATCGGATATGGGCAGGGCAGCGTCAGCTCGTAACCCTGTCCAGCGTAGCGCATATCGAGAGAGGGCTCGATCCGGATTGCATCTTCGGCAAAACCTTCGGTGCGCAAATCGGCGCGCGCAGCGCGGTCGAGTTCGGCGAAAACGGCGTTGATCGCTGTCTCGTTCGTGCGAGCAAGTTGCGTCATGCGCGAGCGGATATAGTCGTGCTTCACATCGGACATCACGAGACCCATGGCGGAATAGACGCCGGGATAGAGCGGCACGATGACGCCGGCCATACCCAGATCCCTGGCCATCTTGCCGGCATGCAGGGGGCCCGCGCCACCGAAAGCAAGCAGCATGAATTCGGAGAGATCGTGGCCGCGCATCGTCGAAATCGCCTTGATCGCTTCCTGCATCTTCACGTTGATGATGCGTACGATGCCTTCGGCTGCGTCGAGCCTGCCCATGCCGAGCGGCCTGGCAATCTTTTCGTCGATGGCGCGATCGGCGGCCGCGGGATCAAGCGTCATGCCGCCGCCGAGAAAGTTGCCGGGGCTGAGGTAGCCGAGCGCGAGATTGCAATCGGTGATCGTCGGCTCGGTTCCCCCGCGCATGTAGCAGGCGGGACCCGGCATGGCGCCTGCGCTTTGCGGCCCGACCTCAAGTTGCCCGAAACGATCGACGCGGGCGAGCGTGCCGCCGCCGGCGCTCACGGTGTTGATTTCGATCATGGGAAGCGCGATGTCGCGCCCCTCGATCTTGCCTCGGCTCGCGATAGACGGTTCGCCATCCTTGATCAGCGCGACATCGCAGGACGTGCCGCCCATGTCGAAGGTGATGAGATTTCGATAAGGCGTGGTGCGGCAAGCCTGCATGCTGGCGACGATGCCGCCTGCCGGGCCCGAGAGCACCGTGGCGACAGCCTTCTTAGCTGTGGCTTCGAAAGTCGACATACCGCCGTTCGACTGCATGATATATTTCTGCTTCGTCGCAACGCCTGCGCCATTCAACCGGTTATCGAGATTGGCGATATAGTTTGCGAGGATAGGCTGCAGGTAAGCGTTGATGACCGTCGTCGAGAGCCGGTAATATTCGCGGATCTGCGGGACGATATCGCTCGAGAGCGAAACACTGCAGCCGGGCATTTCTTCTTCGATGATGCGGCGGGCCGCCTGTTCGTGTTGTGGCGCCAGAAATGAGAACAGGAAGCATACGGCAATTGAATCGAGCCGCTTGTCCTTCAGCGAGCGCACGGCTTCGCGTAATTGCCGTTCGTCGAGCGGCGTCACGACCGAGCCGTCGAACGCGATGCGCTCGCGCACTTCGGCAGTCAGGCTGGCGGGCGCAAGCATCGCAGGCCGGTCGTAGAAAATATCGAAAATCGTCGGGCCGTGCGGGCGCGACTGTTCGGCGACTTCGTAGATGCCGCGAAAACCTTCGGTGACGAGAAGGCCCGTACGCACGCCCTTGCCTTCGAGCAAGGCGTTCGTGCCCACTGTGGTGCCGTGGCAGAAATAGCCGATGTCGGCAGGAGATACGCCCCGAGCGATCAGATGCTCGACACCGGTCAATATAGCGCGCGAGGGGTCGTCGGGCGTCGAGGGAAACTTGGCGACGGAAATCTCGCGTGTCTCCTCGTTGACATAGACGAAATCGGAAAAAGTGCCGCCCGTATCGACCGTAACCCTGTAGCGCGCCATGTCCGTCCCGATTGCTTCGCCGGTTCGCACGCGGCGCTGCCGGTTTCCTCCCGCCGTTCTGTCCGGCTTTCGCCGGGGCGGCCTTGTTGGCCGGCAAACTAGCCGCGAGCCTTCCCCTGTCAAGTTTTTGCCGCCATCGGGCTTGCCCGGACCGACAACCGATTGCACAACGGATTGCAGGAGGATTTTCGATTGCGCGCTCTGCTGGAAAAGATGTTTCGCGCGGCCATCGCAGCGGCAGATCCGGCGCTGGTCGTGCCCGGATTTCTGCCGCCGCCGCCGAAGGGCCGGACGATCGTGATCGGCGCCGGGAAGGCTGCGGCCAGCATGGCGCAGGCAGTCGAGCGCAACTGGAGAGGCGTACTCTCCGGACTTGTGGTGACGCGCTACGGCCATGGCGCGCCTTGCGAGCGCATCGAGGTCGTCGAGGCAGCCCATCCCGTGCCTGATGCAGCAGGGCAGGCGGCAGCGGGGCGCATTCTGCAGGCGGTGAAAGGGCTGTCGCCTGACGACCTGGTGTTGTGTCTCATTTCAGGCGGAGGGTCGGCCCTGCTGTCATGGCCGGCGAAAGGGCTCACGCTCGCGGACAAGCAGGCGATCAACCGCGCCCTGCTGACAAGCGGCGCGCCCATCGGCGAAATGAACATCGTGCGCAAGCATCTCTCGGCCATCAAGGGGGGCCGGCTCGCCGCGGCGGCTTCGCCGGCGAAGGTCGTGACTCTTGTCATCTCGGACGTGCCGGGCGACGATCCCTCGATCGTCGCGTCGGGGCCGACCGTGGCCGACAAGTCGACGTTCGTCCAGGCGCAGAACATTTTGCGGCGTTACGGCATTTCCGAGCCGAGGTCCGCCGTGGATTACATCCTGCGCGCGCAAGACGAGACGCCAAAACCCGGCGATCCGCGCCTCGCGGGCAATGAAATTCATGTCATTGCGACCGCGCGAAAATCGCTGGAAGCCGCGGCGGGGATCGCCGGGGCGCATGGTCTGACGCCGATCATGCTAGGCGACGCCATAGAGGGCGAAGCGCGGCTAGTCGGTGCAGAACACGGCAAGCTTGCGCTCGACATTTTGGCAGGGCGTGCGGAGATTGCGGCTCCCTGCATTCTGCTGTCAGGTGGCGAGACCACGGTGACCGTACGGCACAATGGGCGGGGCGGGCGCAACGCGGAATATCTTCTGGGCCTGGCTTTGGCCGTCGACGGGAATGAAAGCATTCATGCACTCGCCGGGGACACCGACGGGATCGACGGCAGCGAGGCGAATGCGGGCGCATGTTTCGATCCCAACACCTTGCAACGGGCGCGACGCGCTTGTCTTGATCCTTTGAAAGTCCTCGACGGCAACGATGCGTTTACACTGTTCGAAAAGACAGGCGATCTCGTCGTGACCGGGCCCACGCTCACAAATGTCAACGATTTCCGCGCTGTTGTTGTGAAGTAGTTGTTGTGTTGTAACAGGTTGCGTCAGCCGGTCATCCGGCTGCTGCTGCGGAAATATTGATTAAAATCGAAATGATGAACGGGAATTAACCGGCATTTTTCCTTTGATCTAAAGACGGGTGAAAGACCTCGGGTCTAGGCATGAGCTCATCCATTTCGATGAGCTTTGCATGTCCATGATATCTTCGCATTCGATGAAACGGTTCGCGCAGGACCGCAGCGGCAATACTGCGATGCTGACGGCTCTCGCGCTCATTCCCCTAATTGGCGTCGGCGCGCTGGCGCTGGACTATACCTACGCCGAAACCATGCGGAACAAGCTCTCGGTCGCCGCTGATGCGGCCTCCTTGGCCGGGGCGCAACTCTATGGGGCGACGGAGGCGCAGCGCGTTGCGAGGGCGCAGGAAACTTTCAGCGCAAGCATTTCGCAGATGCCCGGGGTGACGGGCGTCAATTTCACCGCTTCGGATGTGAGCGCCGCCGGCGTGCTCAGTGGATTCAAGGTCGAGGCGACGGCCGATGTCGTTACGTTCTTCGGTCCGATTCTCGGAAAGCCTTCGGTAAGTATTGGCACCCGCGCGGAAGCGACGCTTGGCGATGGCGGAAAACTGGAACTTGCGCTCGTGCTCGATACAACGGGCAGCATGGCCGGCGCCAAACTCGACGCGCTCAAGGTCGCTGCGACAAATCTCATCAACACGCTCGATGCGAAGAAGATTTCGGCGGACCAGATCAAGTATTCGCTGGTGCCGTTCAATATCTATGTGAACATCGGCATGGGCAATCGCAACAAGCCGTGGATCAGCGTGCCGCCCGACAGGACGGAAAGCGGTTGCTGGATGGACACGCCCGTCACCAGCACCACGAATTGCCGGACCGTCACGGGCACCTGGAACAACGACGGCACGCCAACCAGCTATACAAGTGAAACATGCGACTATACTTACGGACCGCCGCAGCAGGTGTGCGGCTCCTGGGATGTGAAATGGGAAGGATGCGTCGGTTCGCGCAATTATCCGCTGAACATTCAGGACGGCAATTACGGAACGACGGTCCCCGGCCTCCTCGATGACGTCGCCTGGTGTCCCGGCCCCATCGTTCCGCTGACGACGAATGCATCGCAAATCGTCACAGGCATCAACGATATGTCGGCTTGGGGGGAGACCTATATCCCTGCTGGTCTCTCATGGGGCTGGCGCACGCTTTCGCCTACCGATCCCTTCAGCGAAAGCGACAAGGGCAAGACGTCGGCGCGGATGCAGCAATATCTCATCCTGATGACGGACGGCGCCAATACGCGCTCGCCCAACTATCCCGATCACGAAGGTTCGGATGCCGCTGTCGCCAATCAGCTCACCAGCCAGCTCTGCATGGGTATCAAGAACGAGAATATCACCGTATTCACAATCGCCTTCGATGTTACGGATACGACAATCAAGAACGTACTTGAGGGTTGCGCGACAAGCTCCGCGAATTATTTCGATGCGGCGAACGCCACGCAGCTGTCGGAGGCCTTTACGCAGATCGGCAACGCTATAACGGCCTTGCGCCTGAAGAAGTGATGGCGAAGCCTCACTTCGCCTGAACGAAGCTTTCGAGAACCATCTTGCGGCCGGCCTTGTCGAAGTCGATGGTCAGTTTGTTGCCATCGATAGCAGCTACGGTGCCCATGCCGAACTTGATATGAAAGACGCGCGCGCCCTTCTGGTAGCCTGATTCGGTCGAGGACTTCGCCAGCAGTTCGCCTTCGATGGTCTTCGGTTTCGATGACGCGCGTGGCGCGCTGCCGCCGCTGTTCCAGCCGGTCTGTGAATTGTCCGAAAAACCGCCGCTCTTGTTCGCCTGTGCACGACGCCAGCCCGGCGTGTCGTAGGTCGAGCCGAAGGCGTCCGCCGAGTTGAACCGCGAAGAGGCATAGCCGCCGTAATTAGCGTTCACCGCTTCGATGACATCCACATGCGCTGTGGGCAATTCGTCGAGGAAGCGGGATGGGATTGTGGTCTGCCAGAGGCCGCGAATGCGGCGATTGGTGGCGAAGAACATCTTGCAGCGATTACGCGCGCGCGTAATCCCGACATAGGCGAGGCGGCGCTCTTCCTCGAGGCCGGCGCGGCCCTGTTCGTCCAGCGAGCGCTGGTGCGGAAAAAGTCCTTCTTCCCAGCCCGGCAAATAGACCGTCTCGAATTCGAGGCCCTTTGCGGCATGCAGGGTCATGATCGACACGCGCTCGACTGCCTCGCCGGATTCGGTATCCATGACCAGCGATATGTGTTCGAGGAAGCTCCCGAGATCCGGGAATTCTTCCATGGAGCGCACGAGTTCTTTCAGATTTTCGAGACGGCCGGCCGCGTCGGCGGAACGGTCCTTCTGCCACATGTCCGTGTAGCCGGACTCTTCCAGAATCGTTTCGGCCAGTTCGTTGTGTGGCTTTGAATCGAGCATCGACGCCCAGCGCGAGAAATCGCCGGTGAGCGCGCGCAGCGTTTGGCGCGGACGCGGCTTCAATTCCTCCGTCTCGATCATTGCACGGGCCGCCTGCATCAGCGGGATTTTTTCGCGACGCGCGTGTTCGTGCAACAATTGTATCGTGGCATCGCCGAGACCGCGCTTGGGCACGTTAACGATGCGTTCGAAGGCGAGATCGTCCGAAGGCTGCGCCACGCAGCGCAGATAGGCGAGCGCATCGCGAATTTCCGCACGCTCATAGAAACGCGGGCCGCCGATGACGCGATAGGGCAGGCCAAGCGTGATGAAGCGCTCTTCGAATTCGCGCATCTGGAAGGAGGCGCGCACCAGAATAGCAACTTCTTCGAGCGATTGGCCGCGCCGCTGCAATTGCTCGATATCCTCGCCAATGGTGCGCGCTTCTTCCTCGCTGTCCCAGACGCCTGTGACGCTCGGCTTTTCGCCATCCTGTCCGTCCGTGAAAAGCGTCTTGCCGAGGCGACCCTCGTTGTGGGCGATGAGATGCGCCGCAGTCGCCAGTATATGTCCGGTGGAGCGATAGTTGCGCTCGAGCCGCACGACCTTGGCGTCCGGAAAATCCTTGTCGAAGCGAAGGATGTTGTCCACCTCAGCGCCGCGCCAGCCATAGATGGACTGGTCGTCGTCTCCGACGCATGCAATGTTCGGCCGCGGCCGCTCCGGCGTCGCCTGCGCGAGCAGGCGCAGCCAGAGATATTGAACCGTATTCGTATCCTGATATTCGTCGACGAGGATGTAGCGGAAGCGGCGTTGATAATCGGCCAGAACGTCGGCGTTCTCGCGGAAGAGTCGCAGGCATTCAAGAATGAGATCGCCGAAATCGGCGGCGTTCAAAATCTTCAGCCGCTCCTGGTAGAGTTCATAGAGCTTGCGGCCCTTGCCGTTGGCGAAGGCTTCCGCTTCGCCTGCGGGTACGCGCGCGGGTTCAAGGCCGCGGTTCTTCCAGTTGTCGAGTTGAATGGCGAAGGCGCGCGCGGGCCAGCGCTTGTCGTCGATGTTTTCGGCCTGCAGGATCTGCTTGATGAGGCGGATCTGATCGTCAGTATCGAGAATCGTGAAGCCCGATTTCAGGCCGACAAGTTCGGCGTGGCGGCGCAATATCTTCGTCGAGATCGAATGAAACGTGCCGAGCCAAGGCATGCCTTCGGCGACTGGCCCGGCCAGCACGGCGACGCGCTCTTTCATCTCGCGCGCGGCCTTGTTGGTGAAGGTCACGGAGAGAATTTCATGAGCCCGGGCGCGGCCTGTCGCCAGAATATGTGCGATACGCGTCGTCAGCACGCGCGTCTTGCCGGTGCCGGCCCCGGCGAGCACGAGCACAGGGCCGTCGATGGTTTCGACGGCAAGGCGCTGTTCCGGGTTCAGGACATCGAGATATTGCGCAGACGCGCCCCTTGCCGCTGCCTGCGCGCGCGCGGCGATGCCGCCCGCCCGGGGGACGGGCGCGCGCGCAATGTCGGGTTCGCCGCCGTCGGCGTCCCATTCGTCGCGGAACGGGTCGGACAAATTCTCTATCCTGCGCTCTGTTCTGATCGCATCCGGGCCGGCGGTTCAGCCTGACTGGGCGGTCCGATTCGGGTTGAGCCCAATGTGGGGTCTTCCGGCACAAAAGTCGAACATCGCGTCAAGAGTAAGTCAGACGGGATTCACAAGCCCGCCCGCATTTTCGTCATGATGACGATGATCGCGATCTGCATCACCCCTTGCGAGGCCACCAGCCAGAAATACCAGCGGCTGAGCGCGATGACCCGCGAAACGTCCGGCTGCGGCTTCACCATTTCCCGGTATACGCGGATTTGCGTCGGCAGCAGGATGCCAATGCCCTGGATCGTCAGGATCGTGATGATCACGAGCGCGGCGACGATCCACCAGAAGGCGGGATAGCCGAGTTCGAGGTAGCCCATCCGCCCCGCCAGATACCAGCCTGTCGTACCCGTGATGATGGCGAGGATAGGCAGGATGAAAATTGTGCGTGGCGTGAGGCGGGTCATCACGGCGCGCCGCATCTCGAAAGGCACGCTTCGCAGCACCGGGCCGATCACGAAACCCATGAAGAGGTCGATGCCTGTCCACAGCAGTCCCGCGCCGACATGCAGGAAATTCAGCGCATGCAGATCGCCCCAGACGATCACGCCGATCATGACGATGATGGCGAGCGCCGACCAGACGAGGTTGAAGTAATTGATGCGTCCGGGCGGGACGCCTTCGGCGGATAAGGACAATGGTGGCTCCGGCTCTTTCAACCTGCGATCATATACCCATATTGTCCGGGAGCGCGCGCCGCGCAATCGAATTGGAGAATGAGGCCATGTCAGCGACGCCGCAGGATATCGTGAGCTTCTGGAAATCGGCCGGGCCAGCCAAATGGTTCGCGAAAAGCGACGCCTTCGATGCGGCCATCCGCGAGCGGTTTTTCGATGCACACTTCTGCGCCGCGCGCGGCGAGTATGCGCCATGGGTCGAAAACGCTGAAAGCGCTCTCGCGCTGATCATTCTGACCGATCAGTTTCCGCGCAATCTCTTTCGCAACAGCGCCCATGCCTTCGCCACCGACGCGATGGCGCTGTCCGTTGCGCGCACGAGTTTACAGCGTGGTCATGATGCGCATTGCGGCAGGGAGATGAAGCAGTTCTTCTATCTGCCGCTGATGCATTCGGAGAATATCGCGGATCAGGAATTATGTGTTGCGCTCTGCCGCGCGCATGGTCTTGGCGATAACATCGCCTTTGCCGAGGATCATCGCGATATCGTGAGAAAGTTCGGAAGATTTCCGCATCGCAACAAAGTCTTCGGACGCATCACCACGCCGCAGGAACAGACGTTTCTTGACGCTGGCGGCTTCGCGGGCTAGCCTTTTTTTATTGAGGAGCAACGGCTGCCGCGTAGCGTTTGGCGAGGCGTTGCGAGTTCCTCCTCCTGCCGTAATCGGGGCCTCGAAAGAGGGTGGGGTTGCGGCGGTAGAGGAGCGAAGGGTGGGGGAACGGACCCGGAGAGGCAGGCTGCCTCGCCAAGGCGAAGGATGCGTGCGATCAGGGCGCAAGTCTTGCGATTGCCGTCCGTAGCGCCGGCGCACCGGCCCCCACCCACTCTCTGTTGATCCTGTCATGCGACACGTTTAACAGTCCTGCTGCATGGGCCGGCGGAGGATGATCTCATGGACGATGGCAGGATGATCCGGCCCGATGCAGCGGCGCTGTCGGCTGTCACACGTGCGCTGCAATCGCAGTTCGGCAATCGCTTCTCGGACAATGCGACGATCCGCGAGCAGCACGGCCATACGCTTACATGGACCGCGAACCAGCCGCCGGACGCTGTCGTATTTCCGCAGAGCGCCGAAGAGGTTTCGCAGATCGTGAAACTCTGCGCGGCGCATCGTGTGCCCATCATTCCCTATGGCACGGGCACGTCGCTCGAAGGCCATGTCAACGCGCCGTTCGGCGGCGTCAGCGTCGACACGTCCCTGATGAAGCGCATCATATCAGTCCATCCCGAAGATCTCGATTGCGTGGTCGAGCCGGGCGTCACGCGCAAGGAACTCAACGAACATCTGCGCGACACGGGCATGTTTTTTCCGATCGATCCCGGCGCCGACGCCTCGATCGGCGGCATGACCTCGACGCGCGCCTCCGGCACCAATGCCGTTCGCTACGGCACGATGAAGGACAATGTTTTATCGGTGACGGCCGTCACGGCGCGTGGTGAAATCATGCGCACGGCGCGGCGCGCGAAGAAATCGTCGGCCGGTTACGATCTTACGCGGCTCTTTGTCGGTGCGGAAGGCACGCTCGGCATCATCACGGATATCACGCTGCGCCTTTACGGCATTCCCGAAGCCATATCGGCTGCGGTTTGCACATTCCCCAGCGTTCAGGATGCCTGCGATACTGCAATCGCGACGATACAATCGGGCATTCCCATCGCGCGCGTCGAACTCTGCGACGAGATGATGGTGCGCGCGGTCAATCTTCATTCGAAACTCGCCTTGCCGGAACAGCCGATGTTGCTGGTCGAGTTTCACGGCACAAAGGCTTTTGCGCAGGAGCAGACCGAGCGCTTCGGCGAGATTGCGCGCGATTTCGGTGGCGGCGATTTCCAATGGGCGAGCCGGCCGGAAGATCGCACAAAGCTTTGGCAGGCGCGGCACGATGCCTATTGGGCCTGTTTCACCTTGCGTCCCGGCGCGAAGGCGATTGCGACCGACATCTGCGTACCTCTGTCGCGCCTCGCCGAATGTGTGGTCGAGACGCAGCGCGATCTCGCGGAGTCCCGTTTGCTCGGCCCCATCGTCGGGCACGTCGGCGACGGCAATTTCCACGTCAACCTGCTCATCGACCTCGACGATCCCGACGAAGTGCAGCGCACGGAGGGATTTCTCGACCGCCTCGTACAGCGCGGTCACGCGATGGATGGCACCTGCACCGGCGAGCACGGTATCGGGCAGGCGAAGATGAAATATCTCGACGCCGAACATTCGCCCGCGGCGCTCTCCATGATGCGCGCGATCAAGCAGGCGCTCGATCCACTGAGCATCATGAATCCGGGCAAGCACGTCGGCTGAAGAAGAGCCGCGCAGGATGCTCCTGCGCGGCCCGTTTTTTCACTTCGGCAGCGCGAACACGTAGATGGCGTTGTGATTGCGAATAGCGCGCACGCTCCTTGCGATGCTCAATACGCCCGCTGTGCCCGATTGCCCGGCGCCTGTGAAGATCGCGACATATTGCCGACCATCCACTGCATAGGTGATCGTGCTCGTCATCACGACGCCGCCCACGATGGCTTCCCAGAGAATTTTGCCATTCTCCGCATCGAAGGCGCGGAAACGTCTGTTCACGTCGCCCCAGAACAAAAGCCCCCCGCCCGTCGTGAGCGCCGATCCGTTGCCCGGCGCGGCTTGCGTATGAATGACGTCCATCTTGCCGGTGGAGAGATTGATCTTGGCGATGCCGGCATATTTGTTGATGTCCGCGCCCGGCCGCAGGATGCCAAAGCGTTTGCCGAAACCAAGCGGGTTAGCCTGCCGGGCTTCCATGCTCAGGCACTGGTCGTGGAAGGGCACGTAGAGCGAATTCAGGCCGGGGTGATAGGCCGTCGACCAGTAGGACCGCGTGTTGTGGAAGCAGGTGATGACGACATCGCCCTCCTTCTTCATAACATTGTTCCAGTTGATCTCGACCTTGCCGCTGACCGGATCGATGTTCGACACGTTGTATTGTGGAATGTCGTAGGGAAACGGCGAGCCCCACAGAAACTGGCCATTATTCTTGTCCAGCGCGAATATGCCGCCGCCTTCGCCGACTGCGATCACCATGTCGCGCTGTTCGCCGCGCTTCACATTCGGGTTGATCCATTTCGCGGATTTCGGATCTGGATCGAAGGGCGCGCGCACGATGGTGCGTTCATGAATGTGATCGGCGTCCCAGTCGTCGCCCGGCAGATGCTGATAATACCATTTCAGCTTGCCGGTCTCGACATCGAGCGCCACGGTGGAATTCGAATAGAGTTCCGCTGGCGCAATGCGCGAAACGCCGTCCGGATTGCCATGGCGTTTGAGGCGCGTGTAAGGCTTTTGATTGGCGATGGCCCAGAAGACCGTCTTCGTGGCAGGATCGTAGGAGCCGGGCAGTCCCCACGAACTTGCGATGCGCTGATCGTCGGGCATGTTGCCCCAGGTGTCGCCGCCGGGTTCGCCGGTGCGCGGCGCCGTGTAGAATTTCCACAACTCCTTGCCGGTGGCGGCGTCATGCGCGGCGATGAAACAGCCGGCCCAGGTTTCGCAGGAGCGGTTCGAGATCACCTTTCCATCGGCGATCATCACGCCGCCGGTATGCTGGCTTTTCGTCGCGGGCGCGGTGACCTGCGTCTGCCAGCGCAGCTTGCCGTCCTTGATGCCGATAGCGACTATGAAGCCGTCGGGTGCGTCGTAGTAGAGCATGTCCTGCCAGATCGCGAGCGACTTGGAGCGCGCGCTTTGCGGGCTGCCGACGAATTCCGCGACTTCGCGCGAATACTCGCGCCGGTATTCCCACAGGAAATCGCCGGTCTTGGCATCGAGCGCGAGTATGCCTGCGCCGGGATCGTAGGCGAACATCACGCCCTGATAGACGAGCGGCGTCGATTCCTGCGTGCCAACCGACAGGCCACGCGACCACGCCAGCGTCAGGTTCTTCGCGTTGTCTTTATTGATCTGGTTGAGCGGGCTGTAGCGTTGCTCGTCGTGCGTTCTGTTGATCATCAGCCAGTCGGCCGGATCGGGGTTTTGCAACACTTCGGTGGTGACAGGTTTCAAATCGGTCTGGGCGATAGCGCCCGTCGCAAAGGCCGCGCACATGGCTGTCGCCGCCAGCAGGTTTCTGCGGATCATGCTTTCCTCCCGTCGCCGTCCCGTCTTGAGAGTGCGGGGCGAAACGTAACGGTCAGGCTAGACCAAAAAGCCAAGCTGTCAAAACGCTTATCGCGTCAGATGGGTGACTAGGATTTGCGTTCCGATGAGGATGAGGCCGATGCCGCCAAGGCATTCCGCCCAGCGGCCCGTGCGTTCACCGATCACGCCGCCGAGGCGCATGCCGATCAATGTCATCGCGAAGGTGACGAAGCCGATGGCGGCCAGCGTCAGTATAACGTTGCTGGTGAACAGGGCGAGCGTGATGCCCGCCGCAGTCGCATCCACGCTGGTGCCAAGCGCGGTCGCGAACACGACGGCCCAGGTCGGCGTGGCCGCTGATTTCGCTTCCACCTCGGGGTGAAAGCTTTTCCAGACCATGCGTGCGCCGAGAACGGCAAGGATTCCAAAAGCGATCCAGTGGTCGTAGTCCTCGATCGCTCCAGCAAACTGGCGGCCCAGCAGGTAGCCGATGAGCGGCGCGAGCGCTTCGAGCGCGCCGAAGCCGAGGGCGATGCCCGCGGTCCGCATCCACGACATGTTCGGGAATCGCGCGCCCTTGGCGATGGAGGCGGCAAAGGCGTCGGTCGAAAGGCCGAAGGCGAGAATGGCGGTCTGCAACACGGGGTAAATCCGGAAAGAGGTTGTGCGGCTTTACCCGGTCGACTGAATAAAGGCAAGCAAAAACAGATACTTGTACATTAAGCCCGAGAGTGTAGCCAAGGCTGCATCGGCTTGAACGATCCTAAACCAGTTGTGATAGCCCCGCGTTTTCAATCGGTAGCGCGTTCCCCCTCAATGGCGTATTGAATGCGCCACGATGTGGATAAGGAGTATTTCCATGCGTCATCTGTTCAATTCGCTGGCGGTGGTCGCCGGTCTTTCCCTGGCCGTGCCCGCATTGGGGCAGCCTCTGGTCGATTCGGAATGGCTGAAGTCCAATCTCGACAAGCCCAATGTCGTGGTCCTCGACGTCACCGGGCGCACGCAGGAGCAATATCAGGCCGGGCATGTGCCCGGCGCGATCTTCACCGACTACGCCAAGGACGGCTGGCGCGTGAATGTCGGCGGCGTCGCCGGCAAGGTGCCGCCGCCTGCCAATCTGGAAAAGCTGATCGGCTCGCTCGGCATCGACAACAATACCCATGTCATCCTGGTGCCGCTCGGCGAGCGCGCGCTGGACATGGGCACGGCGACCCGCATCTACTGGACCTTCAAGGTCGTCGGCCACGACAAGGTTTCGATTCTCGATGGCGGTTTCACCGACTGGTCGAAGATCGATCCCAAGACCAAGCAGCGCGTCTATCAGCTGGCGACCGGCGGCGCGCAGGCGCAGCCCAAGACCTTCAAGGCGAGCTTGCGCGAGGAAATGCTGGTTTCGTCGGCGGATATCCAGAAAGCCATCGCCAATAATGTGCCGCTCGTCGATAACCGGCCGAACGATTTTTACGTCGGCATCAGCGTCAGCCCCGCGGCCACGCGCCCCGGCACCATTCCCGGCGCGAAGAACGTGCAGGAAAGCTTTATCACGCGGAACGGCGGCGGGTCCTTCCGCTCGGCGGCGCAGTTGAAGCAGATTTTCGCCGCGCAGGGCGTGCCGGCCGAGGGCGAACAGATCAGCTTCTGCAACACCGGCCACTGGGCCTCGCTCGGCTGGTTCGCGGCGCATGAACTCATGGGCAACACGAAAGCCAAAATGTACGACGGCTCGATGTCCGAGTGGTCGCGCGGCAAGGATCTGCCGGTCGAGCAGAAAGTGAAGCTCGACTGAGTTCAATGCGGCGGCAAGGGATGCCACCCTGCCGCCACGAAAGCTGTGTTAGAGTTTCCGCCGGTGATTTGGGCGAGGGGCTCTGCGCAGCTTGAGATTTTTCCGCGAAACCCTGACCGTTCTGGCTCTGCTGCTCGTCGTTGCGCTGACGGCGGCACTCGCCGCGCCTTGGTTCATCGACTGGACCAAATATCGCGCCGATATCGAACGGCAACTTTCCGCCTCTACAGGTCTGCGCGTTACGATTGGCGGTCATATCGAGGCGCGCGTCCTGCCCTCGCCGCGCATTTCACTCGGCGATGTCCGCGTGCTGCGCGCCGAAGGCGATTCGCCGCTGGCCTCGACGAAAAACGTGACGCTCGAAATTGCGCCGACGGCGCTGATGCGCGGCGACCTGCGGTTTACCGACATTCTGATCGACCGGCCCGAAGTCGACTTGTCGTTGGGAGAAGACGGCAGTTTTTCGTTGCCAATGATCGCAGGGGTGCAACCCGATCATGTGACTTTGGAAAATGCCGTCGTCACCGGTGGCGCGCTACGGCTTTCGCTACCCGGGAGGGCCGACGCGATCCGTCTCGATGGCATTGGTCTCGAAGTTTCGGCGCTTTCGCTGGCAGGGCCGTGGCGGGGAGCAGGCTCGGTTCAGGTCGCCGGTCACACCGTCGCATTTCATTTCAATTCGGGCGTCGCCGAGGACAAGCGTCTGCGCGTCAAGTTCGCGATCGATCCGGCAGGCGATATTCCGCGCATGGAGTTCGACGGGGCGATCGTCGCTCAGGCGCAACGCGAGGGGCGCCAAGTTTACTCGCTTGAAGGTCAGGCGAAATTTCAGGGCGAATTCACAGGCTACGGACTCAAGGCTGCATGGAATGTGGCAGGGCCATTGCGCGCCAACGCGCGCGGCATTGCGCTCGAGCCGCTGGAATTGCGGATGGGTACGGATGAGCGGCAACTCGCCGCCACCGGCGCATTCGGCTATGTCGCGGGCGAAAAGCTCGCCGAATTGAAACTCGAAACACCGCGTATCGACGCCGATCAACTGACCGGCGCGCAAGGCAAGCCCGATGGAGCGATGGCAGCGCTGGGCGACTTTGTGGGGTCGCTGGTCTCGGGGCTGCGCACGCTGCCGCCGTTGCGCGTTTCATTTACGTCGCCGGCTGTAACCATCGGCGGCGATACGCTGGCCGATGTCGCCATGACCGTCGCGCCGCGCGACGAGCGTTCGGCCAGCGTGACGCTGCGCAGCGGATTGCCCGGACGCGCGTCGATTTCGCTCGAAGGCGATATCGAAGGCGGAAGCGCCGCCTATTTTCGTGGCCATGCGAAATTCAGTGCGCGCGATCCCGAACGCCTGTCTCAATGGGTGAAATCGGCCTCGCCCCTGCTCGCGATGCAGATTGCGACTTCGCCATTTCGCAGCGTCGATTTTTCAGGCGATATCGATATCTCCGCGGCAGGCTTTCTGGCGCGCAACGCCGACATCGGCGCCGACCGATCGCGATTTCGCGGGCTGATCAATTTCACCCGCGCTATCGGCAATGAACGCGCCCGCTTTGCATTCGATCTCACTTCGCCCGCGCTCGATCTCGATCATCTTCCCGATCTATCGGTTATGACTGCGGCTGCGACATCGGCGGATTTTTCCATCGCGCTCGATGCGCGCGCCGTGCGCCTTGCACGCGTAGGGCAGGGGATGGTCGACGCGGGGCAAATAAAACTGCGCGCGAAACGCGAGGGCGCGAATGTCGAGATCGAGCAATTCGACATTGCCAATCTCGGCGGCGCGACCGTCAACGCACGCGGCATATCCGGTGCGGGAGGCGGACGTTTCGACTTCAAGCTCGAAGCCGAGCGTCTCGTCGAACTCGCGCAACTCTTTCAACGCATCGCGCCCGGCGTCTGGAGCGATGCGCTGGCGCAACGCGCCGTGTCGCTGTCGCCATCGACACTGATTTTCTCGGCGCAAACCGAACGCGCCGGCGATGCCTTGCGCGTGACGAATCTTTCCTTCGAAGGCGCGGCGCGCGGCACGCGCGTGAGCGGCAACCTCGCGCCAGCCGGTGCGAATTCGCGCGAACTCTCGGCGCGGCTATCTCTCGCAAATGCGCAGACGCCGATGTTGTTGCGGCAGCTTGGGCTGGAAACCGTGCCGCTCGATCGCTTGCCGCCAAGCCGGATCGACATCGAAGCGACGGGCGCGCCGGAAAATGGATTTACGGTGCGCGCGCGCGCAACGCTCGCCAGCGTCAACGTCAGCTATGATGGCAAGGTGGGCGGCGCGCTGCCGCAGCCTGACGCCGACGGCAAGTTGCAGATCACGAGCCAGGATGCTTCGCCGCTGCTGCAAGTTCTGGCGCTCGCACTGCCCGACGCGACAGTGCGCGTTCCCGTCGAACTCACGGCAAATGTGCGTCTGCGCGCGGGTGCGCTGAATCTCGACCGGCTCGAAGGTGTCGCGTTGGGCAGCCGCGTGGCGGGATCGCTGATTTACGCGGGCGCGCAAGCTCAGACGCGCAAGCTCACCGGCGAATTACGCCTGGATACATTGACGCTCGAAAGCCTTGCGGCGCTCGTGCTCGGGCCCCGTCCGCCGGCGCGCGCCAATACGATATGGCCCGACTTCCGCTTTGCGGCGGCGATGGCGGAACCCGTTCCTGCCGATATTGCGATCAGTGCGGGCAGGGTGCTTCTCCCCAATGGCGGAACGGGCGAGAACGCACGCTTCCGACTCGAACTCGCGCCTAATCTCGTCGGCATATCGGATGCCGATATCAAACTGTCGAATGGGCAGTTGCGTGGCCGCGCCAGCATCAGGCGTGATGGAGCAAATGCTTCGCTTGCTGGGCAAGTGCTGTTTTCCGGTCCGATTGCGCAGGGAGACTGGTCCGGCGCTTTGAATAGCGACATTGAGTTTGCGGGGACCGGGCCCAGCTATGCCGCCATTGCGGGTGGCCTTGCAGGCAAAGGCAAAGCGACGGTTGAGAACCTGCGAATCGCCAATGCCGATCCGTCAGCTCTCACGCGCGTATTGGCGGCATCGGAAGAAATGGCCGATGTCACGGAAGGGCGGATATCCGCGACGCTGGCGCGCGAACTCGCAAAGTCCACGTTGCAACTCGGAAAAGCCTCCTTCGACATCGCCATCGCCGGCGGCATCGCTTCGCTGACGCAGACAGCGCCGGCAGCGCCGCGCGTCTCAGGCCAGTTCAACTTGCGGACGCTTGCGCTCGATGTGACGGCGGCTTTTCAGGCGCCGAAGCCCGACGGCTGGAACGCGCCTGCGCCTGAAGCGGCGATCCGATGGTCGGGGCCTGTCAACGCGCCGGCGCGGTCGCTTTCGCTGGCATCGCTTGTCAACGGGCTCGGCGCGCGCGCCATCGAGCGGGAGGCAGCGCGCATCGAATTGCTGGAATATGAAGCCCGCGAACGCGCGGCTTTCAACCGCCGCATCCGCTCGCGCGAATTCCTACAACAGCGCGAAACGGAAGTCGCGCTCTGGCATACAGAGCAGGCGCGCCGAGCGGTAGAAGAGCAGCGCAAGGCCGAGGAAGAGGCGCGCCGGCGTGAACAGCGCGAACAGGAAGAGCAGCGCGCCGCTGCCCGCCGCGCCGCCGCCGATGCGGAGCGCGAAAAGCGCGAGAAGGAACGGGCGAGCCGCCCTGTTACGACACCCGCGACCGGCGCGCCGATCCAGCTTGCGCCGACGCCTGCGGCTCCTGGCGCGCCCATTCTTCGCCCGCCGCCGGTGTTGAACGATCCCGCCGCCGCCGGGCGCTATTGATCTCTGCCGCCGTCCGGCAGACCGCGCGCCTCGTTCAGGACGTACACGCGGATCGCTGACGAGAGATTGGCTTCGCCACGTCCGGCGTCGATTTCACCAACGAGCGCGGCAAGGGACATTGCACGCATTCGCGCGCATTCGCGCAGCGCGTCCCAGAAGACAGCCTCGAGCGAGATCGAAGTGCGGTGGCCGGCAATGGACAGCGAATGTTTGATAACCCGCCCCGGCGGCAAAGCCGATGTGCTTGCCCGTTCGTTCGCGGTCACGACTTCGGCTTTTCGTTAGCCTTGATTTCGGCATCGCGCCTGTGAGCATCGAGCTGGCGCTGCGAAAGGGCGTTGCGCGCCTCCGTCAATTCGCGGTCGGCTTTCGTACGGCCGAATTGAAGGCGATTGGCCTCCGCCGCCTTCTGCGCCTCCTCGCGCGTCTTGCGCTTGCGGAATTGCCGGAGATTGACGATCTCGCTCATGCGCCGACGCCCCGTCAGGTCTTCTTGCGGAACGCGTCGATGGAAACGACCTTGCCGGGCTCGTTGCCTCCTGCGGTCTGCGCTTCGGCATCCGGCTTGCCGCCGGGCTTTTCCTGCTCTTTCGCAGCCGGCTTATCTTGAGCCTTTTCCTGCGCCTTTTCCGGCGTTTTCGAAGTCTCGGACGATGCGTTGCCGGCTTTCGGCGTCAAACGTCGGGGCGCAGCGCTTTTCTCCTGCAGCGGTTCGTCCTTGTCTGCGGATTGCACCGGCACAGGCGCGAGGGGCCGGGCTGCCGGTGCCGGCGATTTTTCGGCGTCGCTTGCTTCGGCCACTTCGAATTTCAGCGCGAAGTGAACGGTCGGATCGACGAAGCTGGTGATGGCCTCGAAAGGAATCACCAGCTTTTCCGGAACCTGCTTGAAAGACAGGCCGACGCTGAATTCCTTTTCGCCAACGCTCAGATCCCAGAATTGATGTTGCAGGACGATCGTCATTTCGTCCGGATATTGTTTCAGCAGCCGCTCCGACATCTGCACGCCCCGCGCGCGGGTGCGAAAGCTGACATAAAAATGGTGATCGCCGGGAAAGCCGGTGCGCGAAATGTCGATCAGGATGGAGCGGACCGCTCCACGCAAGGCTTCCTGGATGCGCAGATCGTAACGCATCAAATCCGGGGCATTTTTCTGTTTGTCCATCATTCCTGTCCGCGGGCGCGTTTCCTCACGCCGAGTCTGCCGGGAGACTAAATCGCAGCCGCGCGAAGGGAAAGCAGCATTTGCGCGGCTTCAGGCCGCCGTCCGGAACCGGAGGCCGGGCAGCCATCTTCGCATGCAAGCCTGCCACACGCTATCCACGGTTGCCGACGGTGGCCACAGGTATATCCTGCCACGCCAAAGCCGTATTCGGCGATCTTCCTGACCTTGCCGCATGTTGGAGGCAGTATCCTCCCGAGCACCACGGAGAAATCTCATGAAACGGGTCTCGCGTCTCCTGGCAACGATTGCGCTTCTCGCCGGAAGCATCCACCAAGCCGTGAGCGCGCCTGCGACGCCTGCAGAGGCCAGCCGGCTGAAGTCCGTGTTCGAAACCTATCTCGGAAATGGCGGCGTGAGCGGCGTTTCCCCTATCGTCGTAACGCCGCGCGGCGAGGATTATGCGGTCAGCATCGACATGGCGCAGATCGCGCGTCCTCTCGCCGCGCTCGGCTTTCTGATGCAGGCGCAACCGCTGTCGATGACGATTACGCCGCAGAGCGACGGGCTCTGGCGTGTCGTGCAATCGGCGATGCCGGAGCTGCAAATTCGCATCAAGGATCAGGACATGAAGCTGCGATTCGAAGGCTATTCCTTCGACGGCCTCTACGATCCGCGGTTCCTCGGCTTCGTCCTGGGCAAGATGGGGCATGCCGCCTCGATCCTGGAGAGTTCGGCGCCAAATTTTCTGAACACACGGCGCGACGGGCGAACCAGCGCAGAAATGACCGGCACGGGCACGGGGCCGGGCGTGATGTCGGCTGTCATGCGCGGACGCAACGAATCGCACAGCCAGACCTTCAAGATTATCGCTGGCCCTAATCCGATTGAAATTGGCGTGACGACCGGGCCGATCGTATCCGATGTGACGCTCGATTCCCTGCGTAACGCCGGCATACTCGATATCTGGGCGTTTCTCGTCGCCAACCCATCGGCGGATGAGCTGGCGGCGCGCATGGAAGAAATCAAGACCAAGGTTCGCGCGACCTTTCCGATCTTCAATTCCGTCGCACAGCGGGCGAGCGTCCAGACCGTCTCGATCACGACGCCCGTCGGCGCGTTCGGCATGCGCGAATTGGGCATGGCCTTCAACCTGACGGGCGTGCACCGGCAGGGCGATTTCGGACTGCGCATGGCGCTGAACGGCATATCGATCCCGCAGCTGCCCATGATACCCGCATGGTCGCGCGACCTCCTGCCCAACGATTTCGTGCTGGACCTGAAAGCGCTCGGCTACGACCTCGAGGCCGCGGCGGAGGAAATCCTCAAGGTCATGCGCGCCGACGTTCGTCCCGACGAAAGCAAGGCGGCGGGGGAGCGCGCCGTTTATGCGCTTGCGCCTCCGGGCAAGGTAAGAGTTGCCTTGGGTCCGTCCCAGATCGTCTCGAAACTGCTGACGATCGCCCTGGAAGGCGAAATGACCATCATCCAGCCGGTTCCGCGCGGGCGGCTGGTCGTGAAGGCGAAGGGCGTGGAAGAGACGATCGCAGCGCTGCAGGCAGTGCAGGGCGATGATGCTGCCGGAAAGGCGCTGATTTTCTTCATCGCGGCGAAGGGATTTGGGAAATCGGAGCCGGACGGCTCGCTGACCTGGGTGATCGAGAATCCTGACGGCGGTCTGCCCAAGATCAACGGCGTCGCCCTTCCCGGCGGACCGTAAGCTGGCGCAAAAAGGGAAGTGGAGGCTTCTGTTGCCAGGCGCCTCCGAGCCCCGCCTTCAAGTGCTACCCTGAAGGGCTTGATTTCCCTGACCGGAACCGCTTACGCGGCAACAGCCTGAGGAGCATAGTTGTCATTGGCAACTATAGGTTTGACCCGATAACGGCGGTATCATGCCGGGCAAAAGAGCACCTTTTACACCCCCGTCGATCCTGTTTCGCCCCCGCCAAAACCAGCCGTGAAAGGCTGTCCTGCTGGCTTTGGTGGAGGCGCCGGGTACTGCCCCCGGGTCCGGTTGGTTTATTACGATGTCCGTTTATCGCCATAGTCTCCGAGGAGACGATGAGAATATAGGGCCTGCCCGGCCAATATGAAAGGCCTTGCGTTGCGCACCCGCCGGCGATTTGCAGTCAGCGCTTCAGATTGGCAGGGCCGGCGTCGCGCGGCGGAACGTCGATGCGGAAGCAATCGGGCTGACGCGAGGCGAGGCAGCGTTCCATGCGCTGCTGTTCGAGAAGCGACTGCATCACCCACAACATGACCGCGAGCAGCAGCAGTACCGCGGTAGCGGCGGCTGCGAAGGCGATCCTGCGCCGTGATTGGTCTTGCTGCATGTTCCGATCTTCGCACGAACGCAGCCGCAGAAAAAAGCCCGCCAGCGGCAAGCCGCTGGCGGGCACGTTCTCCGTCCCCGGGGGGCGCCGGGGGGTGGCTTTCCGGAGACGGAACCTTTCGCCGCTCCCGCGTGGCTGGAACCCCTTGTTAGGTTCCAGCCTTGGACTTGCGCATGAGCCCGAAGGCACCGGCGGCAAGCATGGCTGCCGCGAGCAGAACTCCGAGCGTCAGCATGACAGAGCTGATGCCGCTGGCCGCCGCCATCTGGACGACGTTGTTGGCCGTCGAGATGGCAACCGGCTCAACCTGATGCCAGCCGCGCCAGATCATTTCGAGCGCCACATAGACGATGATCGCGAGACCGACGTAGCCGATCCAGTGATGCTTCTGGAGCAGGCGGGCGATCCACGACGCCGCAAGCGCCATCAGGGCGATCGACAGGGCGAGACCGAAAACGAGTACCCAGGGATGCTCGCGGGCAGCGCCGCCAACGGCAAGCACGTTGTCGAGCGACATCGAGAAGTCGGCGACGATGATCTGCCAAACGGCCTGTTTGAGCGTCTTGCGCGGCGCGTGGCCATTGCCGGTCTCGCCATCAAGCGTTCTGGCGGCCTCCTCCTCCTCGGCGTGGCCTCCGACTTTCAGCTCACGCCACATCTTCCAGCTCACCCAGAGCAGCAGGATGCCACCTGCCAGGAGAAGCCCGACGACGCCGAGAAGCTGCGTGGTGATGAGTGCAAGGCCGATACGCAGCAGCGTTGCGGCGGCGATGCCGATGAAGATGACCTTGGCGCGCTGCTCCTTGGGAAGACCCGCGGCAGCAAGGCCGATGACGATCGCATTGTCGCCGGCAAGAACCAAGTCGATCATGATGACCTGAAAGAGCGCCGTCAGCGCCGAGGCCGAGAAGATTTCAGCAAACATCTGGATTTCTTGTCCCTGTTATGAACGCGCGGAGACAGCACGCTTCCGCGCGTGCTTGTCCGGCTATTTCAGGAAGAGTGCGACGTGATCGGGATCGCCCAGCATCGAAGCTGCGATACCCACGAGCGCGAAGATCCCGGTACAGGTGAGCGCGCTCTCGCGGAAATGTCCGCCTCCAAGCAAGGCCGCTGCGCCAGTGGCGAAGCAAAGCAGTGTTGCGGCGAGCGCGATCGCCGGAAGCACCAGTACATGCGGCAGAGCAAGCGCCGCAGTGACGCCAATTGCCAGCAGTACGGCTATAGAACCAAGGACGGCGCCACTTCCTGACGATACGTTAGCAAGCACGTTTTCCCGCGCCGAGCGGGTTTGTGTGATAGACATGACTTCCCCCTATTTCCCTGAGCGGACGAGAGTCTGCTCAGTAGGGAAAAGTAAGGCGATCAAGCCTCGCGGTGTATTAGCATGTTGAGCGGTGTACTATTACTGACCTCGCATCAGTAAAGTGTCACCCGTAACTTTACGGGTCACGCAGCGAGCCGGCCGAGCCTAATTGCTTGCCGCACCAGCATCGCAAGCCCATCGGCCTGCATTTTTTCCATGATCTGCGCGCGGTAACTTTCCACGGTGCGAACGCTGATGCCGAGTTCACTGGCTACAGCATAGTTCGTCAAGCCGCGTGTGACGAGGTCGAAGACTTCGGCCTCGCGCGGGGTCAGCCGTTCGAACCGCGCATTCAATTCGTCCATGTTACGCGCGAGATCCTGCTGCTCGGCGCTCTTGGCGAGGGCACGATTGATGCTGGCGACGAGCTTTACATCGTCGACAGGCTTTTCGATGAAATCGAATGCGCCTGCCTTGAGCGCTTCGACGGCCATCGGCACGTCGGCGTGGCCGGAAATGAGGATAACTGGCGCATTAAGCGGGCTTGCTGCCACTTTTCGCACGAGGCCAATGCCATCGAGGCCGGGCATGCGGACATCGCTGACGATGCAGCTGGGCCGGTTTGTTCCGCCCAGGAAAGCATCGGCGTTGGCGTATGAATCGACCTTGTAGCCGAATACGCCAAGCATTTCGGCCAACGCCTTGCGCACATCTTCCTGATCGTCGATCAATGCCAGCTTTGCGGCGCTCATGCCGTGTCTCCTTTTGCCGCCAGGGGAATGCGGAACCTGAAATCCGTATTACCTTTTTCGGAATGTTCAAGCCACAGCTTCCCGCGATGGGATTCCACGATCGCGACGCAGATGGAAATGCCAAGCCCAAGTCCGTCGGGCCGCGTCGTCGCGGTGGCGTTGAAAAGATTTTCGACCATGGCGTGATCGAGGCCGGGTCCGTTATCGCGCACGGCGATCTCGAGCGCGTCGCCGTCGTCCGATATATACGCGTCGATCCTGACGCGTCCGTCGGCCTGTCCCGAGGAAGCGATGGCTTCGAAAGCGTTGCCGGCGAGATTGATCAGCACCTGTTCGATCTGCACGCGATTGCAATCGATCGCGGGAAGGCCGCTCGCCGACGCAATATCGAGAACGACCTTCTTTTCCACCGCCAGGGGCACGAGCAAAGAGCGCGCTCCATCGACGATTTTGGCCCATTCCGTTGCTGCACGCGCTGGCGTTCCTCGCCGCAGAAATTCGCGCATGTGCTGGAGAATGTTGGCGGCGCGGTCGATCTGTTCGACGAGCGGTTTCAGATTATCCCTGATACGGGCGATATCGCCGTTGTGCTCGAGCAGGAGTTCGACAGTGCGGGCGCGCGCACGCGCTGCCGTCAGCGGCTGGCTGATTTCGTGCGAAAGCGCCGCCGCCATGCCGCTCACCAGATTGAAGCGTCCGGCGCGCGCCGCCTCCCATTCCATCGCGCGCGCGCGCTGTTGCGCGAGATCGCGTTCGCTGACGATGGCGCCGACAAGAAGGCCGGTTGCGGTCAGCGCGAGCATGAGAGTCTGATAGTTGGTGAAGTTGCGCGCATCCGCCTGCAGCCAGTCCAGAATGCCGACGAGCGCCGCCTGCGTCAGGGCCAGCATGACACTTGCGCCAGCAAGGCCATGGCGTACGGACGCCAGCACGACAGGTATGAAGAGAATATAGAAATATTGCAGGCTTTCGCGCGACGCGCTGCCCGACACCAGCCAGGCAAAGAGCAATATGGAGACGACGAAGAAAAGCGCCTCCCATGCGTGTTCCGGAGAAAGTCGCGGCATGCGAAATGCGAGCCGGTCCATGTAGCGCAGGCACAGCGGCGTCACGACCAAAATGCCGATGGTGTCGCCGACGATGTGCGGCCAACCGGCGGGCCGGATGTCGGCGAACAGCAAATCACCTGTCGCAATCAGAAATGCGAGCAGCAGCGCGGCAGAGGCGATAGCGCCGAGCAATCCGCCGCCGAGAAGGAAGAGAATATCCTTCATCCGTGGAAGCGTTTCGTCGAAGCCGCTGACTCGTCTGACGCCATAGGCCGCAATGGTGTAAACGATTGTGATGATGAATGCGACGCCTGCAATCTGGAGCCATTCCAGCGTGCTATGCAGCACCACTGCTTCGGCAAACACGATGCCAAGAAACAGGGCCGGAGCGGCGATGGCAGGACGCAGAATCATCGCTGCGAAGAGTATGCCGAGGCCGGGATCCCATGCCGTGAACGGCAGGCCCTTGTATTCGTGGATCGAGCTGATCCATTCGAGCAGCATGTAGGCGCTCGCGAGCAGCAGGATCGTTGCTGCGTCCCGCCAGGATATTCCAGGCCATTTTCCGCGCCTGTTCATGCCGCACGGCATCCGTCTTCATGGCCGGAACTCGATGCTATTCGCGGCGTTGCCGAGATCATTATTTCTTCACGTCCTCGCGCGCGCCAGTGGCTGCGATCACCTCGGCCCATTTCTTCGTTTCCGAGGCCACGTAGGCTTCGATATCGGAAAGGGAGCCGCCGAGCGGATCAAGTCCCGCTTTCGATATCTGCTGCACGATCGCCGGTTGCTTCAGCAATGCGTTCACGTCCGTATTGATCTTCGCAACGATCGCCGCAGGCGTTTTCGACGGCACGAAGAGCGCAACCCATGTCGCATCGTCGATATTGCCGACGCCCGTTTCGGTCACGGTCGGGACATCAGGTAATTCGGAGGAGCGTTTGGCTGATGTGACGGCATAGCCCTTGAGTTTCCCGGCCTTCACAAGCGCGATGGCCGGCGTCATGGCGACGACGCCGAACTGAACATGTCCGGCCGAAACCGCATTCATCGCCGGCGCCGCGCCGGTAAATGGCACATGCCGCACATCGAGTTTGCCGATGAGCTTGAAGACGCGCTCGGCCGAAAGATGGGGTGTGGTGCCCGCTCCGGCAGATGCATAGGCGAAGTTGCCGGTCTTCGCGAGTTCGAGCGCTTCCTTGAGATTATTCGCCTTGAGGTCGGGCGCGCCGACGATGATGTTCGGGGTTGTCGCGACAAGCGCCACGGGCTTGAGATCGGCAGCGGAATAGCCGGGATTGGCGCTATAGGCGAGATTGACCGAGAAGGCGCTGGTCGTGACGAGGATCGTATAGCCGTCGGGCTCGGCGCGGCTGACGGCGACCGTGCCGATATTGCCGCCTGCGCCGCCGCGATTTTCGATGACGACGGTCTTGCCCCATTGTTCCTGCAGCGCAGCGCCCAGAATGCGTGCGGCGACATCGGTCGGCCCGCCGGGCGCAAAGGAAACGATGAGGCGCACGTTGCGGTCGGGATAGTTCGCCTGCGCAAATGCGGGCGCAGCGAGCGCGACAAAGCTTGCGGTGGAGATGGCGGCTGCGATGTTCGTTTTCATCATATGAGTCCCGGCGAGAACATGGTGGTGGCGTTCGCGAGCGTATATTCCGCGATCTTCCGTCGCGTCGTGATCCAGACGTCGTCGCGTTCGAGCGCGATCTTCATCATGGCGTCGAAAGCCCATGCGCCGGCAGGCCGTCCGTAAACATGGGTATGCGCGGTCACATCGAGCATGAAGGGCTGGTCATCGGCCTGTTGCGTGCCATCCAGAACATCCTGAAAGTGATCGACCAGCGCGCCGGGATTGTTGCCGTAGCGGATGCTGTGCGGGAGATCGTTGACATCCATCGTCAGGGGTATGTTGACAATGCGGCGCACGCCGCCATTGCCGTCGTCGTATTCGGCTATCGCGGGGAGATCGTCGTCATTGCAGTCGCCGTGCCAGACATAGCCGGCTTCGGCGAGAAGCGCGGGGTGGCCCGGCGCCCCGGTGCCGCGCGGCGAGAGCCAGCCCGTCGGGCGCTCGCCAGTGATTTCCTGCAAAACCTTCGTGTTGCGCTCGATATTGGCGCGTGCGCCCGCTTCGTCGAGATAGACGGGAATGACATCCATGCCCCAGGAATGGGCGTAAACGTCGTGTCCGTCCTTGTGCAATTTGCGGATCATGTCCGGATTGCGCTGCGTGACGACGCCGTTGGTCATCACGCTGGTGCGGATTTCGTTGTTATCGGCGATGCGGGCGAGGCGCTGAATGCCGCGCACGATGCCGTAATTCGCCCATGAATGCGCATTGGAATCGAAATAGCCAGGTTTGAGCACATTGCCCATGGGGCCGATGGGCGGGGCCTCGCCATCCGACCATGCCTCGAAAGCGATGTTGAAGACGATGGCGACGCGCGCGTGGCCCTTCCAGTGAAACTCGTCGTTGGCGCGCAGAATGCGCTTTGGCTCTTTCGATATGCTCAAGTCCTGTTCCTTCCGGATAGTCCGTTCGCTACGCGATAGGCGCCAAGTCGTCCGCAATGGTGACACGTTTCATCAGGCGGCGCTCGCTTTCGCTGAAATCCGTACGCGCATGGCTGGTACAGCGATTGTCCCAGACGAGAATGTCGCCGATGCGCCATTTGTGTTGATAGACGAAGCGTGGATTTTCGACGTGATCGCAGAGTTCGTCGATCAGCGCGCGGCTCTCGTTTTCAGGCAGTTCGTTGATGCGGTCCGTCATCAGCCGGCAGATTGCGATGGCGCGTTTGCCCGTTTCGGGAATGCGGCGCACGAGCGGATGGCTGAAGCGCGGGCGGTCGTCGTTCTTTTTGGCGTCGGTTGTTGTGGCGCCATACTGGAAGGAATGCTGCGCGGTGAGGCCATCGAGGCGTTTCTTCGTGGCTTCGGGCAGAGTCTCAAAGGCAAGCACGGCGTTGGCGAAGCATGTATCGCCGCCTTCCGATGGAATTTCGATGGCGTGCAGCGCTGCGCCTTTGCAGGGCTGCGGCGTATAGATCTGGTCGATGTGAAACCACATCTCGCCATCCGGCAACTGACCGAGCGGCTTGCCGTCCTCGCGAATGTTGGAGATGACCATGATCTGGTCGTGGCCGGAGAGCGGCGAAACGAAACGCGATTTCTTGATGTCGCCAAAGCTCTTGCCGAAATCGACGAGCTGCTGGTCGGTCGGTTTCTGATCGCGCAGGACGATGACGTGGTGTTGCATCAGCGCAGCGTTCAACGCCTTCGCGTCCTCGCCTGAAATCGCGCGGATATCGAGGCCGTGAATTTCGGCTCCGAGCGGGGCGTCCAGCTTTTCGACTTTGATCGTCATCCTCTCCTCCGGAAGCCTCTTGCGGACTTTTTTGGACCTTCAACTACCATAGGGTTCGCGCAACCGCCTGCCAAGCAGGCCGGCAAGACGGTTGCGATGCAGGGCTGCCTCGCATAAATCCTTGGCCAACTCAAACAGGGGACGCCGGGAGGCGACGATGAAGGCAATTCGGTTCGGCACGGGACTATTGGCGCTCGCGATGGCGCTTGCGCAGGGCGCAATGGCGCAAGAGGGCGACGCCAATTTCTACGCCGGCAAGACGATCACGATCACCGTGGGGTCTTCGGCGGGTGGCGGCTACGATCTCTACGGCCGGCTCTTGAGCCGCTTCATGGGCAGGCATATCGCGGGCAACCCGACATTTATCGTCGCGAACATGCCCGGGGCCGGCGGCAATGTCGCGGCCGCGCATATCGCCAATGTCGCGCCGAAGGACGGCACGGCGATCGGCGCGATCTTCATGGGCACCGTTGTCGATCCCTTGTTCTCGGCGCAGGGCGCGCGCAAGACACACGATCCCGTCAAGTTCAACTATATCGGCAACGCCAACAAGGACGTTTACGTCTGCCTCGTGCGGACGGATGCGCAGGTGAAGACCTTTCAGGACCTGATGGAGAAGGAACTTGTCGTCGGCGCCAGCGCAGGGGGCGCTTCGACGCGCGACTTTCCGCTGCTGCTGAAAAACATCCTTGGCGCGAAGTTTCGCATCGTCGCCGGCTATCCCGGCACGCGGCAAATCAATGCAGCCATCGAGAAGGGCGAAGTGCAGGGCGGGTGCGGGCAATCGTGGTCGAGCATGGCCGCGACCTATCCGCACTGGTTCAAGGACAATCTCGTGAAGGTGCTCGTGCAGGAAGATCCCGAGGGCTATCCCGAACTCAATGCCAAGGGAATTCCGCTGGTTCGCAGTCTGGCCAAGAACGAAGAGCAGCGCAAAATTTTCGATCTCGTCTATAGCCAGACGGTGTTCGGACGTCCCTATGTGGTCGCGGCCGAAGTGCCGGCGGGGCGGGTTGCCATTCTGCGCAAGGCTTTCTCTGCAGCGATGAGCGATCCTGGCCTGAAGGCGGAAGCTGCGAAAATGCAGGTCGACGTCGATTTTACGCCCGGCGAGGAATTGCAGAAGAAGATCGTCGAAGTCTATGCAACGCCTGCCGACATCGTCGAGAAAGCGCGCAAGGCTTTCGAGGGGCAATAGGATCTTATCGCGCAAGACCGAAGCGTTTATGCGGGAGCGGCCGGGCGAAATTGCATTCGATGCGCGCGGCGGTGATGACCGTGGCCTATCGATTTGATCCAGCGCAAGGCGACGCTTGCCGGGGAAAGCAATCTTTCCCAAGAGGGGAGGTGCGCCATGAACGATCGATCGTCGTTGGCTTCTGGTTCAACGCAACCTAGCAGCGTCAATACTTCTTCGATTCCGGCGGTGCGCGAACTCGGGCGTAACGATCTCTGGGACGCACTTGTGCTCGGCTGGGGCGATTTCAAGCGCGCGCCGCAATATGGTATCTTCTTCGGATTGCTTTACGCGGCAGGCGGCTGGACCGTCGTTCTGCTCGCTACGGTCTCCGGCTATTACTTTCTGGCCTATCCGCTCGCAGCGGGCTTTGCGCTGATCGCGCCTTTCGTCTGCGCGGGCCTTTACGAAGTGAGCCGCCGACTCGAGGCGGATCTCCCGCTGACATGGGACGATGTATTTGGAGCGATCCGGGGCGGCGGCAGGCGCGATCTCGGCTGGATGGCGCTGGTGACGACCTTCACCTTTTTCATCTGGATCGACATCGCGATATTTCTCTATGCGATGTTCTTCGGCATGAAGGCGCCGGGCCCTTGGGCGCTGATCGTGGATATTGCGACGACACCCCACGGCCAGCTTTTCTTTCTCGTCGGCAATCTCGTCGGCGCGGCGATTGCGTTCTTCGTGTTTTCGATCACCGTCGTTTCTTTTCCCATGCTGCTCGATCGTGACGTCGATTTCGTCTCGGCGATGATCACGAGCGTGCGTGTCGTCAGGCGCAATCTCAAGCGCATGATCCTGTGGGCGCTGACGATCGCGCTGTTCGTCGCTTTTTCCTTGATGTCAGGTCTCGCCGCGCTCGTCTTTGTTCTGCCGTTGCTGGGACATGCGACATGGCACGTTTATCGCCGCGCGGTCGCGCCAGCGGAATAAAGTTTAGTTCCGTGTGAACGGCGGAGGTTCGTATTTCGGCCAACCACCGGGCGGCTCTTTACCAAAAAAAATGGCGAGAGCAAGCAGGACAACGAAAAGCCCGGCGATTGCGGTGAAGAGAGGCTTCAGCAGGATCGATCTCCAGGTGTCATCGAATGCCATTTCCGGATTGTTTGGATCGTATCTGATCGGCCACATGAGATCGTACGGGATTTTGTTCGAGGGGATGACCCGATAGATTGTCACTTCGTAGCTCTTGCCGTTGACACTGAAGCCGACAGACGGGGTTCGTATCGCCGTCGGAACGCGTCCAACATTCAAGAGCTTCGCCTTGATCCGAACGCCGCCGAACCAGACCGGCGCGCGATTTTTCAACATAACGCTGCCGGTTATCAGAAGGCCGCCGCCAAACAGCAACAGAATCGCGGCCAGGAAATCGGTAATATCCAAATTCATTCCGGCCGGCTCCGGTGCGAGGCGGCCGTACGATGCGTCCTGCGTGTCGCGAACGCAAGGCTTGAAGAGGCAGACAAGATGCCGGGTAATCAGTTGCGCGTGAAAGGTGGCGGCTGCGGTTTCGGCCAGCCGCCGGGCGGTTCCCTGCCGAAATAAATGCCCAGCATGATCGCCGTGACGAGTAGTCCGCCGATCACTGTGACGATCGGAAAGACGACAAGTGTCGGCCATGAAATCGTGAAGATGCGTGTGGGACGTTCTGGATCGATAAAGACTTCGACCTCGCCACCCGGTTTGGGGCGCGTGCGCGGGCTGTGATCGAGCCGCAACGTGCGCTCCGCGCCATCGGGGGCTGTAAAGGTCACGGAGGGCGTGAAGGCTGTGCGATCGCCTGGGCGCCCCGAATGCCTCTCGATGTGCGAAATTCGCCCGCGCACCCGCACGCCGCGCCAGATCAGCGGCATGCGATTGCGTATCATCACGATGCCGGCGCTCACGATTGCAAGACCAGAAAGGGTCAGCAGAAGAATGAGCACGTCGGCAGAACTGAGGTTCACGCTAGTCTCCTGACGGCCATCCTGTGCGCCCGGCGGGCGAACTATGGGCAGCCGCCTTGATCCAGCGCAAGGCTTTGCGGGGCCAGCCGTGGTGTTCTTCAAATTGCGGAACGATGTTCCGCATATGGGAACAAATCATCGCCAGCGGAAAAACCGCTCAGGCGCCGGAACGGCCAAGGAAATACCGATGCTCACCAAGGAACAGAACGATCTCGTCACGCAGACGGGGCCCGGCACGCACATGGGCGACCTTTTCCGGTGCTACTGGCTGCCGATCCTTCTCAGCGAAGAACTTCCCGAACCCGACTGTCCGCCGGTCCGCGTGAAGATTCTGTCGGAGCGCCTCCTCGCTTTCCGCGACACCAGCGGCAAGCTCGGCCTGATCGATGAATTCTGTCCGCATCGCGGCGCTTCGCTGTGGTTCGGTCGCAACGAGGAATGCGGCATTCGCTGCCCCTATCACGGCTGGAAATTCGACGTGAACGGCCAGTGCCTTGAAGTGCCGTCGGAGCCGGAAGAATCCGGCTATGCCAAAAAGATCAAGCTCACATCCTATCCTGTCATCGAGAAGGGCGGCGTGATCTGGACCTATATGGGCAAGCCGGAAAACATGCCGGCGGAGCCAGAGTACGAATTCTGCACAGTGCCGCGCGAGCAGAGCTTTACCTCGAAGCGCTATCAGGATTGCAACTGGCTGCAATCGCTTGAAGGCGGCATCGACTCCTCGCACGTGTCGTGGCTGCATCGCGGCGACGTGAAAGCCGACCCGCTGTTCAAGAATGCCGGCGGCAACAAGTATAACCTCAACGATCTCGCGCCCGTCTTTGAAGTCATCGAGAGCGAAGGTGGCCTCTTCATCGGCGCACGCCGTATGGCCGAGGACGATCAGTATTACTGGCGCATCACGCCGTGGCTGATGCCCTGCTTCACGGCAGTGCCGCCGCGCGGCGATTATCCGATGCATGGCCATTTCTGGGTGCCGATCGACGATCACTCCTGCATTGCCTGGAGCTTCGATTATCATCCCGTACGTGCGCTGACGCGCGACGAAGTCCAGCACATGAAGGATGGCAAGGGCGTGCACTGCAAATATGTGCCGGGCACCTACATGCCGCTCGCCAACAAGTCGAACGACTATCTCATGGACCGTCAGGCGCAGAAGCTCGGCACGACCTATAGCGGCGTGCATGGCATCGCGATCCAGGACGGTTCGCTGCAGGAGAGCATGGGGCCAATCATCGACCGCACGAAGGAAAATCTCGTCGGTTGCGACAACGGCATCATCATGGCGCGTCACCGCATCATGAAGGCTGCCAAGGCCCTGCGCGAAAAAGGAACCTTGCCGCCTGCGCGGACGCCGGAGGAGCAGCGCGTGCGCGCCACGGCGATCCTGCTCAAGCGAAACGTGCCCTTCAAGGATGGGGCGAAAGAGGCATTGAAGGCGAAAAAGGGCGTGCCGCAGACCACTGTGTGATCCAGCGGCGCACCCACGGGCGTTTTCGTCTTCGATCGGAACCCGTCGCAGCGATGCGGCGGGTTCTACTTTTCGCTCTGGACGGTTGCATGTGCAAGCCGTTGCACAAAACGCGCTTGCCAAGAGCCGTGGCTGCATCCCACAATCGCAGAGGAGGATCGGGAGGGTCTGGTATGCTCGGCAAGTATGGACTTGGCGCAGCCTTATTCGCGGCGTTCGCGTCGTTGTCGGCGCAGGCTCAGACTCAGGCTGCGGCTCCCAACTGGCCATCGCGCACAATCACCATCGTTTTGCCGCTCGCGGCCGGCAGCGGCATGGACACGATCGTGCGGCTCTATGCCGACAAGCTTTCGCCCGCTTTAGGCCGCCCCGTCGTCATCGAAAACAGGCTCGGCGGTCGCCAGATGATTGCGGCTTCCGCCGTCGCGAAGGCGGAACCCGACGGGCATACTCTTGTGGTCCTGACTTCTTCCTCACTCGCGATCGGCCCGACGCTCTTCAAGGACATGCGCGTCAATCCCGCAAAAGAGTTCGTGCCGATTTCGCTTTATGTAAAGTCGCCATTCATTCTCGTCGTCAATCCGGCGATGCCCGTCAAAACCGCCGCCGATTTCATCGCGCATGCGAAGGCGCAGATGGCGAGCCCGCTCTCATACACGTCGCTCGGTCCGGGCTCGCCGCAGCATCTTTCGATGGAATTGGTGAAGAGCCAGTTCGGCGTACCCATGACGCATGTGCCCTATACGAACACACCGCAGTCCGTTCTCGATGTCACCTCGGGGCATGTTTCGGGCGGCTTTGCGGAAGCTGGCGCATCGCTATCTCTGATTCGCGAAGGCAAGCTGCGCGCGCTTGCGGTGTCCTCGTCGCAGGAATTGCCTGTTTTGCCCGGTGTCGCTCCCTTCGCGGAAGCGGGAAAACTTCCGGGGTTTGAAGCTGTGTCCTGGCATGTGCTGCTCGCGCATGCGGCGACGCCCAAGCCCATCGTCGACCGCCTTCATGCGGAAATGAAGAGAATCATGGCCGACAAGGAACTCACGAAGAAGGTTGCCGACATGGGCCTGCTGCCTGTCGATACCCCGGATGTCGATGGCATCCGCCAGTATATCGCGAGCGAACAGGAGAAATGGGGATCGCTCGTGCGCAAGCTGGGACTGGAAGGCTCCCAGTAATCGCGCTAATTGGAACTTGAGGAGGAAGGGAACATATGAACTATCGTCACATCGCCGCCGGTTTCGCGTTCACCGCCATCGCGGCTTCGCCTGCCTTTGCGCAGCAATATCCATCGAAGAACATCACGCTTGTCGTGCCGCTTGCTGCGGGCACGGGCATGGACCTGATCGCGCGCATGTATTCGGAAAAACTGTCCGCCAATCTCGGACGCTCCGTGATCGTGGAAAACAGGCCGGGTGCGTCGCTGGGTCTCGGCGCGCAGGCCGTTGCGCAAGCCGATCCCGATGGGCATACGCTCGGCATCGCCACGACGACCGTGATGGTCGTCAATCCCATCATGATGAAGAACCTGCGCTACAATCCGAAATCGGATTTTGCGCCGATCGCTCTTTACGTGAAGTCGCCGTTCATTTTCATCTCAAGCCCTTCGCTGGGCGCAAAGACGGTGCCTGAGTTCATTGCGCTGGCGCGCAAGCGCGAAGCCGAAAAGAATCCGTTGTCCTACGCTTCGCTTGGCGTTGGCGCTTCGCAGCACCTGTCGATGGAATATCTGAAGCAGCTCTACAAGGTCGACATTCTGCATGTGCCCTACAAGTCCACGCCGCAAGCCGTTGGCGACATCGCCTCGGGTCACGTCTCTGCGGGCTTTTCCGAAATTGGAGCCGCTCTCGGTCTGATCCGCGACGGCAAGCTGAATGCGCTGGCCGTGTCGTCGGCTACCGAGCTCCCGGCCCTGCCGGGCGTAAAGCCCTTTGCGGAAGCCGGCAATGCGCCGGGTTTCGAACTGGTGTCGTGGCATATCCTGCTCGCGCCGGCAAAAACGCCGCGGCCCATCGTCGAGCGCCTGCACAACGAGATGAAGACGATCATGGCCGATCCGGTCATCACCAAGCGAATTTCGGACATGGGCCTGCTGCCGCATACGACGCCCGATTTCGAAGGGATGGAAAAATATATCGCTTCGGAAGCGGAGAAATGGGGCAAGGTCGTGCGCGATCTCAAGCTCGAAGGCACGCTGTAAGGAGCCAGTAGCGAATGGCGAATAGTGAGTAGCGAATAGAGAACACTCTTGTTTCTACTCGCTACTCGCTACTCACTATTCGCCACTCGCCAATATCAGGAAATCGTCATGGACCGCCGACACTTCATTTCCTCTGCGGCTGCAGCAGGCGCTGCGGCGACGTTGCCATCGTTCGCACAGGCGCAGGAAAGCTGGCCGACGCGCAACATCACGATGGTCGTGCCGTTTCCGCCGGGCGGGCAGGCCGATCTCGCCGCGCGTCCGATCGCCGAAGCGCTGCGCCGCTCGCTCGGCCAGTCAATCGTCGTCGAGAATCGCGGCGGGGCCGGGGGCAAGACCGGCAATGCCGCCGTCGCGCGCGCCAATCCCGACGGTTATACGCTGCTGATGGCGCTGGCCTCGATTCTCGTTCTGCCGGAAGCGGACCGGCTGTTCGGTCGCCAGGTCGCCTATGAAGTGGCCGACCTGCGGCCCATCGCGCGCGTGCTCGCCGATCCCCTGATGATTACGGTCCGCGCGGATGCGCCATGGAAGACGCTGGCTGAACTCGCCGAAGATGCGCGCAAGCGGCCGGGGACGATTCCCTTCAGTTCGTCTGGCTCCTATGGCGCGCTCCATGTGCCCATCGAGATGTATGCGACTGCGGCGGGAATCAAATTGCTGCATGTGCCGTTCACGGGCGGCGGGCCCGCCGTCAACGCGCTGTTGCAGGGGACTGTGCAGGTGACCGGCGGCGGACCCGGCGTGGTGAAGCCGCATGTGGACGCGGGCACAATGCGCGTTCTCGGCAATACCGGCACGGCGCGGGTGCCCGGCTTCATGAATGTCCCGACCTGCCAGGAGCAGGGTTACAAGGATGTCGAATTTTATATCTGGGCCGGTCTTTTCGCACCCGCCAAAACGCCTGAGAATGTCGTGACGCGGTTGCGGATCGCGATGAAAGAAGCCATGTCCGACAAGCAGATAACCGGCATCTTCGAAAAGGGCGGCAGCCCGCCGGCCTATCTCGACGAGCCCGAGTTCAAGGCTTTCGTCGACGCCGACCACAAGCGGCTGGTGAAGGCCGTGCAGGCCATCGGCAAGGTGGAGTAGCAGGCAACCCTTCCTGCACACATTCGACTCACAAGGAATTGAACCGCCGCCGGGCGCCTTTGCACATTTGCGGCGGCGTTTTCCCTTATGGTGCGCCCGCGCTGGAAAAGCAGAGCTTGGCGCAGATAACGAAGGGAGTTTTTCATGATTCGTGGTTTGATCGTCGCTGGCGTCGTTGCTCTTGGCGTGAGCGCCGTGGTCGCCCAGACGAGCGTCATCAAGGACCGTCAGGACGCCATGAAGCAGATGGGCGCGGCGACCAAGGGCCCGGGCGGCATGCTCAAGGGCACCGAGCCGTTCAATCTCGCGACAGTCCAGACGTCGCTGCGTTCGATTGCCGATGCCGCCACCAAGGCACAGCCTCTCTTTCCGGAAGGTTCGGGCCAGGGCGATACGGCCGCTGCGCCGAAGATCTGGCAGACCAAGGCCGACTTCGACAACAAGATGAAGGGTCTTGCCGCCGCCGCCAACAAGGCGCTCGCGGACATCAAGGACGAGGCGACCTTCAAGACCTCTTTCCCGGAAGTCGCGAAAAACTGCGGCGGCTGCCACACGGATTACCGCCTGAAGCGCGGCTGATTTCCAATTCGCTTGCCTTTACGGGCGAACAGAACGGCGGGCTCTGGCCCGCCGTTTTTTGTTGCCGATGCCGATCGGTTACTCCGGCTTGAGATTCTGTTCGTTCACGACTTTCTTGTAGACCTCGAATTCCGCCTTGATCTGCTGTGCGAATTCTTCCGGCGAATTGCCGATGATGATCGAGCCAGTGTCGTCGATCCTCTTGCGCACGATCGGGTCATCCATCGTCTTTTTCACAGCGCGATTGATGGTGTCGACGATGTCGCGCGGCAGGCCCTTCGGTCCGTAGATGCCATAGAAGGCCATGCGATCCATCGCGGGCAGGCCGACATCGCTGAAAGTCGGTACATTCGGCAAGGCGGACGAACGCTGCGAAGCGGCAACGACAATGGGAATCAGCTTGCCGCTCTGCACATGCGAGAGCGTCGAGGGCAGGTTGTCGAAGATCATGGGAACCTGGCCGGCGACGGCATCGTTCAGCGCCGGCCCCGAGCCGCGATAGGGCACATGCACGATATCGGTCTTGGTCAGCGTTTTATAAAGCTCCATCTGCAGATGGAGAATGCTGCCCGTGCCCGAACTCGCATAGCTGTACTTGCCGGGATTCTTTTTCACGAGATCGAGAAAGCCCGCATAATCCTTTGCGGGAAAAGATGGATGCACCGTCAGGATGTTCGGCGTCGCCGCGATGTTGATGATCGGCGTGAAATCCGTGACCGGATCGTATTTGGTCTTCGGATTGAGCGCCGGCACGGTCGCGATGGTCGAGACAGTCGCAACGCCAAGCGAATAACCGTCAGGCGCGGCTGCCGCCGTTTCACCGGCGCCAAGAGCGCCGCCGGCGCCTGCGCGATTTTCGACAACTAGCGTCTGTCCGTTGATATGCGGCGATATTGCCGCCGCGATGATGCGAGCGATCACGTCCGTCGTGCCGCCCGGTGCGAAAGGCACGACCAGCTTGATCGACTTGTTCGGATAGGATTGAGCGGCAGCCTGATGGGCAGCAACAGTCGAAGCGGCGACGCACGCGAGCGTGGCCGCAATTGTCCGGAATTTCATGTGAAGGTCTCCCTTGGTTCCCCGCAACGATAAATAATGAAGGCTCGAAGCCTTGTCGATTCAACGAAATGCGGCCAAGCATGGATTTTGCTGCCGTTTCACATTTATTTGGATTCCCGGCCGCGCGCCGGATTGCTAGACCGGAACCGATGCAAGCGCGCCCAGCGCCGGAGAGTTTCATATGCGCAAATGGTTGGTCCTGCTCGCGATTGCCGGCTTTGCCGGGCTTGGAATCTTCTGGGTTCTCAGCGCGCCGCGTCCCGCCGTGGCGGTTCCCAATGCGGCGCTGGAGCAGGGCGGCGACAAGGACCGTGGCAAAATCATCTTCATGGCTGGCGGTTGCGCCTCCTGCCATGCGACTCCCGGACAGGACGACCGGCTGAAACTCGGCGGCGGCTATGAGATGCCCTCGCCCTTCGGCACTTTCTACGCGCCGAACATTTCTCCCCATCCGCAGGACGGCATCGGCAGGTGGACCGTGGCCGATCTCGCCAATGCATTGCTCGCAGGCGTCTCGCCGGACGGATCGCATTATTTTCCGGCGTTTCCCTATACGAGCTACGCGAGGATGAAGCTCGACGATGTGAAGGACCTGATGGCCTATATGCGCACGCTCGAGCCGGTGGCGGGCAAGGCGAAGACGCATGATGTGCCGTTTCCCTTCAACGTCAGGCGCTCTCTGGGCATGTGGAAGCTCCTGTTCTTCGATACCAAGCCGCTGGCGGCTGCGCCGGGCGCAAGCCCGCAGGCGCAGCGCGGGCAATATCTCGTCGAGGCGCTCAGCCATTGCGCCGAATGTCATTCGCCCCGAAATGCGTTGGGCGGCATTGTATCAGGCCGGCGCTTTGCCGGCGGTCCCGATCCCGCCGGGAAAAGCTGGAACCCGAACATCAGCCAGCATCCCAAGGCGCTCGGCGAATGGACGGCGAAGGACATCGCCGGCTTCCTGAAGACCGGCTTCAACATGGAGGGCGATGTCGTCGGCGGCGCCATGGGTTCGGTCATCAAGAACATGGCGGAACTGCCGGAAGCCGACCTGATGGCGATGGGTGAATATCTGAAGACCTTGCCATCGCTCGAGCCGACGGCGCGGCCTGCGAAGAAATAGGAACTGCAAAGCAGTCATCCCGGCGTCGCGATGCGAGATCGAGACGCCTCCGACGTCCGGGACGACAACTCTTGTCGCCGTTAACCATTCGTTACCCATATCGGATGCACAACTGTTCCAGATTGGAGCGGATTGCAGGCGATGGCGGACCATTCTTACGTCGAAGATACCGGGAGCGGCCGGGCCTTGCAGACCGTGGCGCAGAATCCGCCGCCGGAGGGCATCAGCGAAAGCGACTACGAAGCCATCGAGGATGCCGTGATGGAAACGGCGCGCGGGCGCTGGTTCCTGAAGGAATATGCACGGCGCATGCGCGCATCGGAGACGGCAAGCCTGCATGCGGCTCTGGAGCGTATCGAACGCATCGTCACGCTGACACACGCGCCGCGCGCGGATGCGCAGGCGCAATTGCACATGCGCGAACGCATGGAAGGCATTAGCGAACGCCTGCTCGATATTTCCTGGTACATGCGCGAACGCGGCTTTTCCGGCTCGATCTGTTCGTCGATTGACGAGGAGGCGCGGCAGCTCGCTTCGCTGACGAAGGCCTTCGATATCGGCGCTGCGGCGGCTGAAGACAACGATACGCGCGATGCGCCGCCCGAAGGGAATGACGAAGTCGAGGAAGATCGCGGCAGCAATTCAGACGACACGACTTGCGACGCCTCGGCTTCGGTGATGGAGACGACGGAGAGCTGGGTTGAGGTCGAAGTCATTGTGCAGGAACAGGCTTGCGAAGCCGCGCCTGTGCAAACGCCTGCGCAGGACATAAAATCCGCACCAAGCCTTGCAAGCCGTCTCGCCGCCTTCGTTCATATCGATGCAATGCCGGTGCGCCAGCGTCTCGCGCTTTGCGCTTAGCGTCGCGCGGAAAATCAGAATTAAAAGTCGATGCAACATTCGCGATCCAAAGTCCCCTCCCCCTTGTGGGGAGGGGATTTAGGGGTGGGGGTCGGGAAATCTTGCGAATGTTCAATAATGCCTGCGAGACTTACTTAGTCTTGGCGCGACCCCCACCCCGTCTCCGCTTCGCGGAGCCGACCCTCCCCACAAGGGGGAGGGTAGAATCGCGCGCAGAC
>CAINED010000070.1 GCA_903847605.1 uncultured Hyphomicrobiales bacterium
AGCATGGCTTGCGGACGTCATCGCCCGCATCGCTGATCATCCGATCAATCGCGTCGACGAATTGCTCCCCTGGAAATGGGAGAAAGCCATGCCCCAAGCTCTTGCCGCATAGCGATCCGCGGTCGTCAGATCACGCTTACGTCTCTCTCGCTACGAAAAGCTTTGCTGAAGCGCGCTGGCTCGCCAGCCGACTGACCTGCGTATTCGACAACGCTCTGGAAGGATTGGACGGCATGCATCCTGACATCAGCGCGTTCCTGCGGGATCACCTAAAAGAGACGTTGGAGAAAACGCGAAAGGACTTGTTGCGTGCGCCATACGTGCCACGGACCGGAGGTGACCCCGACTTTCCCGAGCCGGACTCCAATGCGACCAGCCTGCGCCTCGTTAGGGCGATGATACAAAACATGCAGGATACCCTGGTGAGCCGGGACATCCGGCCGGCGATGCCAACGGCGAGAAAACTCGCATCGAAGTTTGGGCTCCCTGACGACGAGGATGCTCTCGCAGAACTCAGTTTGGGATTGGCCCAAGTATCACTTCAGATGTTCGAAAAGAAAGCGGAGTGGCTTCAGAAAGGCATTATCGACCGTATTGAATTTGAAAGGCAGCCAGTCCCGTCAGAGGTATTGGCATTCCAACAACCACCGAAACCAACGGACGGCCCAAAGTTGTCCGAACTGCTCCCGGTCTACACCGATTTCATGAGAACCAGTGGGAGCTGGACTGGTCAAACTTTGGCGCAGAATGAAAAGAGCTTCAGCATGTTTCTGGAGGTTGCTGGAGACCTGCCGGTACAAGCCTATGACAGGAAGCTCACTGCTGGATACTATGATGTTTTGCGAAATCTTCCTGCCAATTATTCTCGTCCAGTAGAATGGCGAGGCATGCCGTTAGCCGAAATCGCGCAACAGAAAAGCGCGGCCGATGAGCCTAAGCTTTCGATGAAGACGGTAAAACGCCACATGACGGCAATTAGCAAGTTATTTAAGCACCTTCATACAAATGGACAGCGCGAGGGCGAAAACCCTGCGAAAGGCTTTGAGTATCCGAAGCCCAAGCAGCGCTCAAATGAAGGGAGGCAGGAATGGAAAGGGCAAGCCTTAGCCAAACTATTCCAGTCTCCAGTATGGACAGGGTGTGCATCGAAATCACGGCGCACGGTACCCGGTACGAAAATCATTAAAGATGAGAAATACTGGCTTCCCCTGCTGGGACTCTACCACGGCAATAGATTGGAAGAATTCGCACAGTTGCGCATCGAAGATATCCAAGAGGAAGAGGGGATTTGGTTTTTTCGGATCAACGACGAAGGCAACAGACAGCTCAAGAACGCGCAGTCGCGCCGTCGCGTGCCCATCCACCCCGAAGTCTGCCGATTGGGGTTTTTAGACTACGTTAAGAGCTTCCCCCCGGAGCCATCCGGTTTGGTATTTCCAAACTTGCAACCCGGCGGTTCAGACAGGAAGTTGGGTTTTTATTTTTCCAAATGGTTTGGAGCCTATCGAAAGGCCGTGGGCGTTTATGAAGACAAGCTCGATTACCATTCGTTTCGGGCTAGCTTCATTACCAAGCTTTACGTGGCGAGTGTCAGCGAGGCGATGGTGCATGTGCTGGTCGGCCATGAAGGCAAGCACGTTAGCAGCGCGGTCTACCTAAAGGAGGTCCCCCTGCCTGTCCTTGCTGAAGCGATGGCTACCGTGACCTACTCCGAAGTGGCGGTTGCAGGTTAGGACGATGCACCCGCTGCACGCAGCAGTGTAAGCCGCAGCCTTAAGATGCCCTAGGAAGCCCGTGGGCGGCCCCTACGTTTCCGGCTAGGGCTGTACCAAATTTGCCCCTATCGCCGCCAGTGGACTCCCTAGAGTCTGGGAGAGTCGCTCGGTGGCTCTGCGAAGGCACGGTGCGTGCTGCCTTGCATGCCGCCATACCACTAAGCTGCAGCCCGTCCCGACAAGCGGAAAGCCTGAGAGAGGCGACCTGCCAGTTCTCCTGGTCTCTGCGGTTTGACAATAAAGCCGTCAACACCGAGTTGCCGCGCCGTGGCCATGCATCCCCAAGTCGAATCGCCTGTAAGGAAGTAGAACCTTGGGCGGTTCTTGTTGGATAATTGCTTCATGGCCTCCAACAGCTGCGGCCCGTTAGTAGGCAGCATGTGCCAATCGCAGATTATCACGTCAAACCGTTTCTCGGCGATACGCTTCAAGGCTTCCTCTGCGGTGCACACGCCCTCTACGTGTTTGAAGCCCAGCGCGTTTAAGGCCGCGGAGGTCACCGCGATTGAGGTCTTCTGGTCGTCCACCACCAAAGCCGATACGTTCTGTTCGTATGCCATAGGCCCCTCTGTCCGCATTGTGACGGTTGTCATCCGGACATCCGAAAGAGTTAATACCGCTTAAGTCCTCTGAAATCGGAAATCCAATTGGTTCAATTTTAAGGACCTCGCTGTGCTCACCGGGCTGCTGCCGCTCGACACTTAGTGAGGCACGGGCTGACGCCTGCAGATGCGACTTAGCTTTAAGCTGGTGGCTACCCCAGAGGCTCACTGAGGCCATCACAGAAGGCGGTAACTGAACGGTGCCTCTAGGAGCTCATAAGGGACTCGTGGGCGGGTCTTACCGGTTTGAGCTAGGGTGACTACTGTTAGAGCTATACTGCCGTCAGTGGACTCCCTAGAGTCAGGAGGTGTCAGTCTGTGGCTGCGGTCGGCCCCGAGGTAGAGCGAGGCGGCGAGCCGAATGGGGCAGGCTAAGAACCAGCGGGTGTAAAACGTTCGCTATATACCTCAAGTGTCCCCCTCCCGTTACTCCCCCTGTTATCTTGAGGTATCCCAACGTGCCTACCGAACCGAAGGTAGCCCCAACGCCACCCGAATGGGCACCGCAATCGTTATCACCACAATTGCTATCAACCCTAAGGCACCAAGTGGTCCCCCGGTAACCCGCAGAGGCGCAAAGTCCCAAGGCACCTAGGGAGCACCGCGCGTAGCAGGGGGTGAAACCTTAAGTCCCGGCGATATGCCACACACCAATTGATAGTTACGGCCCAAGGCCTCTTCCGCAGCCTGCTGGTCCTCAAGTCGCACAATCAGGCTATCGTGAACGCAAAGGGACGGCTTGCCCTTGCGCATCAACTCGTTCATCGAGCCGAGCATTGCCTTACTTTCCGCGAACATCAGGTCGGCCCAAGTGGTGCTGCTAGTAGCCCAACCTGCCAGCAGAGGATGCTTGGCGATCATGAGGTCCCGAATGTGTTTAACTGACGCCACGTCGGAAATCTTACAGCCGTGCGCTTCGAAATAGTCCTCGCTTAGCTTGGCGGGCCACCGAACGTGATGTCGGGTGTGGCCTAAGGTCGCCACGGTCCACATCTTCACGGCGTCGCGATCTATCCCCACGTCATAAGGGTCGCTCTCAGTATCGAAAGGCAGCTTCGCCAGCCCATGCAGAATTGTCAGATAGCTTGCATTGACGTCGATCTCAACGACGGGACGGCCCCCTATCAGCATTGCACTACGGACCGGCTTCTTTTCATTCTGATAGCTGCCCTTCAGGCCATATAAACGGCCACCTTTGTTCCAACCGTAAGGCTTCGCAACGTCACCTTCGTTAAAGATGCGCCAGTAGCCCCTATGCTTTGCGCCCTGAATGGGGAAGCTATCGAGGAACACGTTGAGTGTTGTCATCTCAGCTTTGAGCGCATCCACTTCGGCGGTTGCAACGTATCGCATTCTCTTGGGTGGAACTTTGCGCCGGCCCTTGCCTGACGAAGCGGTCTTCAGCGTGATAGGATTGGCAGGAAGCGGCACTAGGAAATGTGCGTCCACGTTCGCGCCTGTAATGCCAAACTGGTGTGCTAGTCGCAGTAGTGGAGAAAGCGCCAGAAAGTGAGCCGCAACTCCCCCCGAGGGATAAACCTTGTAGTCGTCCGCAAATGCCACCTTCGTGACGTACTTCTTTCCTTTGACATGTGCCACATATTGGAGCGACAACAGGGCCGCAATCAGTGCCTGAAAGGTTCGAACGCTGACGGGCTCCCCGGTATATTCCTCCGCTCTCATGGATCGATATGTCCAGCCTGCCGCTTTCTTATCGCCGGCAGCCGCCAATAAGTCGCCCAAGAAGCCCGTTACGGCAGTCCGAAGCTTTGCCTCCCCGGTGCGCCTATTGTTGGTGCGTGCGCTGCTGGAAAGTTCATGCGCCGAGACGATCGCCAATAACGCGTCAACCAGTTGCGTTGCTTCGGGTGTGACGGCAAGGCAAGTGAGTGATGCGAAATGCGCAGTATCCTTGGGGGGCGGGACGTAACCTGGTCGTGTGGGTGTGGACGTTGTGCTCATTGCGCACGATAGCACCAATCGCGGGGGCGCGGGCATAGCTCACAAAATAACGCTTTATGCTCGATAAAAGCCCTCGTAGCTCCTTGGCATGACACCTTGCGCCCATGTGGTATTAAGGCAACACTATATGAGGCGGCTGGTATGGGCCGCGGCTCACGGTCGGAACACAGGCTAACCCAGCGAAGGCCCGCATATGGCAGTACCCGATTATCAAACACTGATGTTGCCACTCCTCCGGTTCGCCGCCAAGGGGGAACCAGCTTCCCTCTAGCCTCTGCGATTGCAGATGAGCTAATTCAGCTCGTGCTTCTTGTTAATAAACAGAAATCAGGTCAGATTAGAATTCGTCTCGCGTCCATCTGGAGCCTATCGGATGAAATTTTGCCAAAAGCTGCTGATCACTCTTTGCTTGTTCTCCGGCGTTGGTGCCGCCACAGCGCAAGACGCAGCAAGTCGATTTCCTTTCGGGCCCATAAGATTGGTAGTTCCATTTCCAGCGGGCGGCGGGACTGATGCAACTGCCCGACGCATTGCTAATAAACTCAAAGACGTCTGGGCCCAGCCTATCGTTGTGGAAAACCGTGCGGGCGCGGGCGGCAATTTGGGAACCCAATTCGTCTTCGATTCAGCTCCCGACGGGCATACCCTTCTGGTTACGGCTCCAGCCCCGCTAACAACCAACAGGTTTTTCTATAAGCAGATGCGCTTTATTCCAGACAACTTCGAGCCGATATCTATAGTGAACTATGTTCCATTCGTACTTGTGGTGCGGCCCAATGACAGCCGCTTCCGAACCGCCGCTGAGTTCGTAGCATTTGCTAAGGCAAATCCGGGCAAGCTGTCCTACAGCACGCCTGGCATGGGATCGATTCATCATCTGACTGCCGAATGGTTTGAACGGTTGCACGGCACTAAGGTTCTCCATGTGCCATACAAGGGCATAGCTCCCGCGCTCAACGATCTTGCAGCGGGACATGTCGATTTCATGTTCTCGGACATGTCAACCGCTCTTCGCCTCGCGCTAGGCGGCAAGCTGTCAATTCTAGCGTCCTTGACGACTGAAAAAGTCCAAATGCTCGGTGACGTACCGATAGCATCGGAAGCCGGACTCAAAGAGCTGCTTTCCGATACTTTCACCAGCGTTGTCGCGCCTCCTGGTACTCCTCGCCCAATTTTAGAAAAATTGTCGGCAGCAATCAATGAGGCTATCAACTCCCCTGAAGATAAAGAGCTGGCCGCAAAAACTGGCGTCCTTACTTTGGGTACCTCCCCGGAACGAGCTCGAGAAGTGATATCGCAAGATACGCGGCGATGGGAGCGCGTCATTGAAGCGGCACAGATCAAAATTGCAGAGTAGTGATGAGGAACTTTAGGAGGGGCGACACCTTCAGTCGTATCGGCTTCGAGCATGCACCAATCGTCGGTTAAAGGGGCCGCCGCCAGTGCGCCGATTGGCTCTCTAGCGGCGGACGTTTCGTGTTCTCCTAGTGCGCGGCGTGCTCGATTTCTGAGTGAGCCGGTACAACCAAGAGTGAATCCCGGCGCTTGGACTTGCCGAAGCTTTTGACCAGCAAGTTTTCGCGCCTCAAATTGGTGGTATCACCGTCACGGTATTTCACTTGTTGGCCGGGTCCTGCATTCACGATAATCCGTGCGATTCCGACAAGGTTATCTACTCCATGCGTTCGCGGGTAGTGTCTGCCGCGACCATTTCCATTCGAAAAGAAAGGGCCATTACCCACGACATTTCGGTCAATTGCATCGACGACAAAGTGGCCGGCGTTGGACATCGGGAGCTTACAGATATCATTCATTGCGCCTGCGGAGTTCGCAGAGGTTCGTTGTTCATTCATTTGAGTTCCAAAGTTGGCTGCCAGCAACGTCTCCCAAGTGGTTCGGGAGATGCGACGCCAGCAAGTTGAGGGATTGGTTTTTCCGCCTGAACTGAAAACCAAGAAGAGGGCCGAATATCGCGTCCCTCGTCTAGAGGGTCACTTTCCGGGCCATCGGCCAACTTAAGTCACTGTTAAATCGTGATAAAAGTACACTCAGGTGGTCAATACATAAGAAAAGTCAGAAATGGGCTCTGAAAATCGCTCAGGGGGGCGTACGAAACGGTCCACCCGTCACCATGCCGTTGACGTTGGCGGCGGTCCCTTAGGCGCATCTGATCAATCTACACGGGTTGCCTCCAAGCTGCTTACCCAGTGCCGACTAGGTGCATTTCCAGACGGCGGTAGAATGCGATGGCCTCGGCCGGACATTGCGCTTGCCGCCTGAGACAATCTCCCAACGCCCTGCGCGGCGAGTCCCAATAGGCCCTGCCCATGCGGGACAGTGTCCGCAAAGCACTAAGATGTCTCATTAGAGCTGATATTGACATTTGGGACAGATTGGCTCACAAGTCCTAAGAGCCTAGCGAGACGTTCGCAGGGGCTGGGGACCACAAACATGTTTATCGGATACGCCCGCACTTCCACTGCTGACCAAATCGCCGGCCTAGACGCACAAGTCCAAGCGCTGAACGCCATCGGATGCGACAAGGTGTTCCAAGAGCGCGTTTCCTCTGTGTCCGAACGTGCGCAACTAGATGCGGCGCTCGACTACGTACGGGATGGGGACACGATTGTCGTAACGAAGCTGGACCGGCTGGCGCGCTCCGTTGCGGACTTCCTTACGATAGACGCCGCTGTGAAGGCCAAGGGAGCCTCCTTGCGGGTGCTAGACCTCAGCTTGGACACTGGCAGCGCGTCCGGCCGCCTCACGTTGAACCTCTTTGCGTCCATCGCGCAATTCGAGCGGGAAATCATGTTGGAGCGCCAGCGGGAGGGCATCGTCAAGGCCAAAGCCGAAGGGAAATACAAGGGCCGGAAGCCCACTGCACGCGCCAAGAGCGAGACAGTCCTAGCGATGCACAAGGAAGGCGTGAGGCCGGTGGATATCGCACGGCAGGCGGGGATTGGCCGGGCCAGCGTCTATCGCATCCTTGAGGCTGCTAGCGCGTCCTAGCGGCGTGTTAGCGACGAGGTGCGGACTGTCCGGCTGTGCGCAGCTGCCCTCAGCCTCGACGAGATTTACCACCCCGCGAAAGCCCACAGCGTCTTTCCAACGGAATTCCAAACTAATTGGCGCAGGTGTTGCGCAGTATATCCCTCATCCCGCCAGCAGTTCACCTTGGCGAACTGAAAGTGACGGCCCCCTAATGACTCTGTTGCATGGCAAAATGGGACCCTATTCGGGGTACTCTATTTGTGATTCCTCGTTGGCAAACGCTTCAAAAACACACAGTAAACCGGCGGGCTGTTGTTCGCCTGAAGCTTGCAGTGAACGCAACTCAGCGGCGACAGGGGTATTCCTTGAAAATTGCAAAGACAAGAGTCGATACAAATGGGTCTGCCCGGGTCTTCGGGTTCCAATTCAAATAATCACTGAGAATGTCAATCATCTTTACGTCGGACAGTGTTTGCCCCGGAGGCACACAGAACAGTCGGTCGCGTTGAAGAACCTGCGCAAGCGCGTTTGATGTTCTCAGGCCGTCCGCGACCCCCTCAATGTAAAGCAGCGCCCCCGCGTTCTTACTCTTAAAGGCTCTTACTGCATCCGCCGCTGTATTCTCTTGGGCAGTTGCCGGTCCGCTGGCGCTGAATGCTAAGCATCCTGATATCAGAGCCGCTTCTAGTAAACCTTTTAGCATCAGCAGCGTCTTTCCAAGCTGGGTAGGATAGTAACCGAAGTGTAAGGCTCTAATTGCCTAGACGCTTCAACATGTCCGCAGCGTCGAATGCTCCTTGCGCGCCCGGCTCGTTGGCGTGGAACATGTAGACAGTAGCTCCAACGTTCGCCGTTGGCGCGTAGATTGGCGTGGAGCTGCTGGTACCGAACGCCGAAACGTTGTTGCCGAAACGCGTGGCATTGGCTTGGCCAGAAGAATAGACGCCTGTCAATTGTGAACCCTGTGAAACCTGCGCCTGATCGAACCTGAAGTGTGTATACCCATTCTGCAACGTTAACTGCGCCGCGCGCTTCTGCGTATGCGTGCTAGCCTGTCCCGCAAACAGCATACCTGAAGCCTGTGTATCTAACCGGACCACATTTGGGGCGAGGGCAAGCTCTTGTGTCCGAATGCATCCTCCGAGCAGTAAACCTAAGCCGGCACACGTCAATGCCAATGCGCTCCATCTCATGTCTCTGCTCCCCATGCGTCATTCGTTACAGAGGCATTTGGACACGAATTGATGGATTTACCTAATGCGAAATTGGGGCCCTCGCTGTATTAGCGGATGGAGAGCGTTGACTTGCTCACACAAGAGTACCACACTACTCAAACATAGCGTCGCAACTGTTTGATTTGGTTGAATGCGAGAGTGCGGGGTTCGAATCCAGGTTCCCCAGCCAATCTATAAAAGATCGAAAATTCAAAGATTTAAGTCGTGTGCTATGTGGCCTCTCGTAACATGGCGTCGGCGCTGTCGTGCCCGGTCGACGTTATCAGGATGGATGCGGCGACACAAAAAGCGATCGTCGCTTATCCCGCCGACTGTCAGGTCTGCCATCTCTGCGAGGACGATTGTCCGAGCCACAGCATCAGCCTTAGTCACGACATCAGTAATTCCCGCCGCTTCAGCAATTACGATCAATACGGACTGAAAATCTGAACCACAATCATCGGAGGCTCCCTTGGCCATCAGCGAAAATATCCGCAAACTCGTGAACAATGCGTGGGAGGAAGGCTATGTCTGCCTTCTCGCCACAGCGGGCCCGGATGGGCCGAATGTCAGTCCCAAGGGCAGCATGATGATTTTCGACGACCAGTCGCTCGCCTATTGGGAGCGTTCGAAGAAAAAGGCGCTCGAAAATCTCGCACATGACAATCGCGTCTGCGTTATCTACAGCAACATGCATGCTCAGAAGGATGGGAGACTGTCGTCGGGTATCCTGCGCTTCTACGGACGCGCGGAATTACATGAAAGCGGGCCGATGCGCGAGGCAATCTTCGCACGCCTCAGCGAACGCGAACAGACCCACGACGGCGCAGACACCGGGATCGGCGTACTGATCCGCCTCGACCGAGCTGCCGACGTCCGGGGAAAGCCGCTGGGCTGAAGTCATCATCCGAAATTTTAGCAAGGGACCGGGAGCGACTATGGCGTCCGCGATTGTCGATATTCATCCGCATGTGATTTCGCCCGACGAGGGCAAATACCCCCGCGATCCGCTCGGCGGAATCCTCTCCGATTGGGCGCGCGATCGTCCAGTCACCCCCGACATGATGATTGCCGCCATGGACGAAGCGGGGGTTGCACGTTCCGCCCTGGTGCAAGCTTCAACGTGCTACGGCTACGACAACTCGCTCGTCGCGGATGCCGTGCGCGCCTATCCCGACCGTTTCGACGGCGTGTTCTCGGTGGATGTCCTTGCAGCGGATGCGCCGGCGCAAATTCGCAAATGGGTCGGCGAGGGATTGTCATGCCTGCGCCTCTTCACGACCGGCAGCACGATGCCTGACCAGGCCGGCTGGCTCGACGATCCCCGTTCCTTTGCTGCCTGGGAATGTGCGCAGGAGATGGCCATACCTGTTTGCGTGCAGATGCGCCTGAAAGCCGTGCATCAATTGCGCACGCTGCTGGAGAAGTTTCCGCGCGCAATCGTCATTCTCGATCATCTCGCCTCCCCCGATGCAAGCGATGGCGCGCCCTATCTTGCAGCGCAGCCGCTGTTCGAACTTGCCGCCTACCCGAATGTCCACCTGAAGCTCACGATCCGCAACATACGCATGATCGCCGAAGGCGGCGGCCCGTTCGAACCCTATTTCCGTAAAGTCGTCGACACGTTCGGTCCCTCTCGCATTGCCTGGGGCTCGAACTTTCCAACGTCGGATGCTTCACTCAAGCGAATCGTCGACGAGAGTCTGAAAGCACTCGCTTTCCTTTCGGATGACGAGCAGGAATGGATATTGCGCAAAACCGCCGAAAAGCTTTATCCGAAGCTTGCCCGCTGATACTTGTCTGCACGAGGGAGAATGACATGACGAATATCGCGACGAAGCTTTCCATGGCATTCGCTGCGTTCACGTTTTCCTGCGTTACCGCCCTCGCGCAGGCGAACACGACGCGCATCATCGTTCCCTTCGCGCCCGGAGGCGGGCAGGATGTGCTTGCCCGCATCATTGCGCCGGAACTCGGTACGCTCCTCGGCGAGACCATCATTATAGAGAACCGTGCGGGCGCGGGAGGGGCGACAGGCGCTGGCGTTGTCGCCCGGTCTGCGCCAGATGGCCGTACGCTCGTCATGGCTGCTTCGAGTCACACGATCAGCGCTGCGATCAACAAGAACCTGCCCTTCGATCCTGTGAAGGATTTCACGGCTGTCGCGCATGTCGGCACCGGAGCGATGATGGTACTGGTGAATGCGAAGCTTCCGGCAAAATCGGTGATGGAACTGGTTGAACACGCGAAGGCGAACCCCGGCAAACTCAACTATGCTTCCGCGGGCGTCGGCAGCGCGACGCATATGGCGATGGCGAATTTCTCCAGCAGGACAAGCATCAGTGTCGTTCATGTTCCCTTCAAAAGCACGGCCGAAGCGCTGAATGCCCTTGTGACGAACGTGACGCAGGTTCTCATCGTGCCGACGCTCGGTTCGCAGACTTTTGTCACGAATCCCGATGTGCGCATTCTGGCGGTTATGTCCAGGGAACGTATCCCCTCGTTGCCGAACACGCCGAGCGTTGTCGAAAGTGGCTTGACCGGCGTCGAATTTTCCTCGTGGTTTGGCCTGCTGGGGCCGGCGAAAATTCCACCTGACACCCTCGAACGGATCAATGCCGCAGTCTCGAAAGTCATCTCCATGCCTGCGGTGTTCGAGAAAATCGAACAGCAGGGTATCGAGCCGAAACCCATGAGCCCGGCCAATTTCGCCCAACTTCTCGCCAATCATTTCGAGTCGACCAAGGCGATCGTGAAAGCTGCTGGGATTGCTCAGGGGGATTGAGACTTAAGCAAACTTATTTATGGGAGTTTTCAAATTCGATAAAAAATGATTATGACTCTTGTGGCGGGCGGGGCAGTAGGAGGGGGCCCTTTCCGCGCGGAGGGCAGTCATGGATATTCGCCATCTCAGAAACATGCTGGCGGTGATTGAGCAGGGAAGCCTCGGCAAGGCCTCACTCAAGCTGAATATCTCCCAGCCGGCGCTGACCAAGAGCATTCAGAGGCTTGAAGAGCATCTGGGCGTGCGGCTTTTCGATCGCGTCAGCCGGGGCATGAGTCCGACGGTTTTCGCAGAAAGCCTGCAAGGCTATGCCAAAGCCGCCTGCATCGGCATGGCGGAAGCCGAAGGCCGGATTGCCGCGCTGCGCAACGGGACTGAAGGCGTCGTCACCGTCGCCGCGCCACCACAGATCGCGACGGAACTCCTGCCGCAGATTCTCGTGCGTCTGGCGAACGACCGGCCCAAGCTCCAGATACGCATCGTGTCGCAGAACAAGGACTTGTTCAGGGATCTCGTCGAAGGCCATTTCGATCTCGTCGTGGCAATGCTTTACGATGAATTCCCGGAAGAAGGCCTGGAGCGGCAATGGCTGTTCGAAGATCGCCTCGTGATGGTGATGAGCGGGCGCCATCCGCTCGCCAAACGCAAGAATTTGCAACCGCGTGATCTGGTGGCAGAAAAGTGGGTATTCGCCGATACGGACACTTGGAACCAGAAACGGCTGCGCCTCTACTTCGAACAAGCCGGTCTGCCCTTGCCGGCAGCGCGCATGGAATGCCGCAATCCCGCTGTCCTCAAGGAGATCGTCGCCGGCAGCGATTTTGTCAGCGTCATCGCGCGGCTGGGGATCGAACGCGAATTGAAGTCGAGTTCCCTGAAGGCCGCCGACATTGCCTCGCCTCTGATGCAGCGGCCGATCGGCGTCGTGCGCCGGGCGCGCGAGCCGATGTCCCCGGCGGTCAGGTCGTTCGTGCAGATTGCACAGGATGTCTGCCGGGCGCGATATCCACAAAAGGTGAGCGACGCACCGGTCTCATAGCAATTTGCTATGGCCTAAAGACAATTTGATATTAGTCTAGCATGAAGGCTGGCGGCAATATCCCCGAAAAACGGGGAGAATGAAATGGAAGTCGCGGCGCCAGCATTCCCTGGATGGGACAGGAATATTCGCGCGCCCGCGCCGCTGCCACCGGACGGAAGCTGCGATTGCCAATTCCATATCTACGGCGATGCCCAGGTCTATCCGCCCAAACAGGGGGCTCTCTACGATCCGCCCGATGGGCGCTTCGAGGATATGCGGCGCGTGCATGCAAAAATGAACTTTCAGCGCGGCGTGATAGTTCACGCGATGCCCTATGACACCGACCATCGCCTGCTCATCGACACATTGAGCGCGCTGGACGACCGCACCAACATACGCGCGATCGCGATCATCAAGGACAATGTCAGCGATAAGGAACTCGACAAACTGAAGTCGCTCGGCGTCGTCGGCGCACGCTTCAACATCGGCAGCTACTACAAGGAAGCGCAGCCTCCCGAGGCGATTCTGCGATCCATCGAGCGTGCAAGGGAAATCGGCTGGCACGCGCGTATTCACGTTGCCGGTCATCATATTCACGAACATGCCGATGTCCTCTCCAGGGTGAAAGACATCACTTATGTCGTCGATCATCTCGGCCATGTGGATTTTGCCGAAGGGCTGAATTCTCCGACCATGAAATTTCTGATCGACCGGCTGAAAAATCATGGCTGGTGGATGATGCTGTCGAACGGCGCGCGCCTCTCGGCAATGACCGATGACTGGGACGACGCCGTGCCGTTTGCGAAGGCGTATATCGAAGCCGCGCCAGACCGCACGATCTGGGGTTCTGACTGGCCGCATGTACGCTGGCGCAAGAGCCGCATGCCGAACGAGGCCGAACTCGTCGAACTATTTTACCGCTACGCCGATCACGATCGCGAGTTGATACGACGTATTCTCGTGGACAATCCGGCGCGGCTGCATGGATTTTGACTGCTGGCGACAAGTGCAGAGAACCGGGGGAGGCATGATGAGCGTTGCAAGGCTGCTTTGCGCTGCGTCTCTGATCGTCGGAGCATGCAGCGGGCATGTTCGTGCCCAGAGCGTCGAGGATTTCTACAAGGGCAAGCGCCTCACCGTTTACGTGGGGTCCTCGCCCGGTGGCGGCACAGATGTCTATGCGCGTATTCTCGCAAATTATATTGGCAATTTCATTCCGGGCCGGCCTGTCGTCGCGGTGAGTCACGTGCCCGGCGCCAATGGTCTCGTGCTCGCGAACCAGTTGCAGCGCACGCTGCCGAAAGACGGAACGGCGATTGCTACCTTCGACCGTTCGGCCGTGCTGCATTCCCTCTGGGAGAATCCCGCGGCGCAGTTCGCCGCCAACGAGATCAACTGGATCGGCAGCCTGAACATCGACACGAGCACTTGCGTCACCTGGCACACGACCGGCATCGACACGCTGGAGAAGTTCCTTTCGCAAGACGTCGTCATCGGCTCCACCGCCGTTTATCACGCCAATCTCCTGAACTCGCTCTTCGGCGCGAAAATCAAGCAGGTTACCGGTTATCCCGGCGGCAACGACGTGCTGCTCGCCCTTGAACGCGGCGAAGTGCAGGGCCGCTGCAACTGGTCGTGGTCTTCCATCATCGGCACGCGCCCCGCATGGGTGAAGGAAAAGAAGCTTAACGTTCTCGTTCAATTCGCCGAGCAGAAGCACCCGGCCTTGCCAGACGTGCCACTCGTGACGGAGATCGTCAGGAACGAACGCCAGCGCATGATGATCGATCTCATCCTGACGACGCAGACGATGGCGCGCCCCTTTGCAGCCCCGCCGGGCCTGCCCAGGGATCGCGTCGACGCGCTACGTCAGGCTTTCATCGCGATGGCGAGGGACCGTGAATTCATGATGACAGCTGAGAGCCAGCAGCTTGAAATCTCGCCAGTCGACGGCGTGTCCATTCAGGCCTCGCTGGCGCGCGTTTCCGCCCTGCCGCGCGAGGTCATCATCGAATTGCGCGAGGTTACACTCGGGAAGGAAGCATCATCGAAAATGGGCAAACCGCGATGACATCGAACAACAGGAGAAAGCCATGAGTATGGCAGATACGATAGCTCCGCCAAAACTTCGCGGCGCTGGCGTCATTGAGGAAATCAAGCGAGCGAACATCACCCATGTCTTGTCCGTGCCGGACCAGCATACATCGAGCGGGCTGCTGAAACCGATTTCACAGGATTCGGATTTCAACCTCATTCGCGTCTGCAAGGAGGACGAGTGCCTCGGCATCGCCGCAGGCCTCACATATGGCGAGATCCGCTCGCTCATCCTCATTCAATATACGGGCTTTCTCTACGCGCTGAACGCCATTCGTGGCGTCGCCTGCGAGCAGAAATTGCCGATCTGCCTGATGATCGGATTGCTCGGCAAGGAACCAGGCGTCGTGCCAACAAAGTCGAGCCGCTTCGGCCTGCGCATCATTGAGCCGATCCTCGATGTCGTTGGCATTCCTCATGTCTGCATTGATGACGACCGCGATCTGCCAAAAATTGCGCCCATGATCGAACTCGCCTGGCGCGAGTCCAAACCCACAGCCATTCTCATCGGCGGACGCCCGGAGGCGAAATGATCGACCGCAAACAGGCGCTGGCGCTTCTCGCCAGCAAAATCACCAACCAGATCGTCGTGGCCACCTATAGTTCCGCCACGGACTGGCTCAGCATCATCGACCGCCCTCTCAACTATTTCTCATCCGGCGCAATGGGGCTAGCCTCCTCCCATGGGCTAGGACTTGCGATTGCAAGACCTGAGAGGCGCGTCATAGTTCTCGACGGCGACGGCTCGCTGCTGATGAACCTGCCGACGCTGGTCACCATTGGACGCATGGCCCCGCGAAATCTGACGCATCTCGTCTTTCGCAATGGCACTTATGAAGCGAATGGGGGCCATCCCATTCCCAATCCCGAAGTGGATTTCGAGGGACATGCGCGCGCCGCGAAGATCAGGCACTGCTTCACGGTTTCGGACATAGAGTCCTTGGAGAAGCGCTTCGACGATATATTCAATGCCGAGGGGCCGGTGTTCGGCTGTGTGAATGTCGAACAGGGCGTTCTCGGGCCGCGCAGCTACAAGGATATGTACAAGAACGAGAGACGCGTCGCCTTCAGGCAGGCGTTGCGGCAATAATTCGCGACGGGTGCGGCAACTGCGAGCGAGCAAAGGGAGGAGCCGAGATGACGATTTCCTGCGTCCTTTCGCGCCGGGGCGGCCCGTTTATCGCTCTGGCAATCATGGCAGTCTGCTGGAGCGGCGCGGCGATGGCGCAGCCCGCTGCAGAATTCTATCGTGGCAAGACAGTCCAGTTTGGCGTCGGCTATCCGCCCAGCGGTGGCTTCGATACCTATACGCGCGCGGCTGCCCGTTACATGGGCAAGCATATACCAGGCAATCCCACAGTCGTGGTCGCCAACATGCCCGGCGCCTCGACCTATAATTACGTGCGTTACATCCCTGATGTCGCGCCGAAGGACGGTACGCAATTTGGCATGTTCGATCGCGGGCTGATCGCCAAATCGATCCTCGATCCGAAAATGGTGAATGTCGATTTCCGCAACTTCGCGTGGATCGGCAGTATGAACCGCGAGTTCGGCGTCTGCGTGCTCTGGGAAACCAAAGGCCTGAAATCCGTTGGCGAAATCGCGCAATTTTCCGGCGATGTCATCATCGGCGGTACGTCAAAAAATGGCGGCGGCTATGTGTACTCCGCCATATTGCAGCGCATGAGCCCCAAGAATGTAAAGCAAGTATTCGGCTATGGCGCGACCGGTCCGATGTTGCGGGCGGCCGAGCGCGGCGAGATCGACGGGACCTGCACGATCTACAGCAGCCTCGTCACGCAATATCCAGACCTGCTCGCGAAGAAGAAACTCAACGTCGTCGTGCAATATGCCGATGTGCGCCATCCCGATCTGCAGCATGTGCAAACGGCCTACGAGATCGCGCGGTCGGACAACGAGAAGAAGGTGATAGGCTTCCTCACGGCAGCAGAAGCGCTCGGCCGTCCTGTGATCGCCCCCGCTGCAATCCCAGCCGACCGCAAGGAGATTTTGCGGCGGGCTTTCATGGCGACAATGAAAGATCCTGAATTCCTCGCCTTCGCGGAAAAAGCAAAGATGGACATCGATCCTGTCGGGGGCGAAGACGCTGAAAAAATCATTGCGCAAATCGCGGCGGCGCCGAAGGAGGCCGTCGACCTCGCTCGTACCATGCTGGATTAAGGCTCAAACAAAGCTTCACTGCTGCCGTTCGCGAGCTTCAATTCATACATTCGCGACAGGCGCTGCAGCCGCGCCGATCGTTTCGAGATAATGTGCGACGCGCAGAACGACATCCTCGCGCCAGGGTGCGCCGATCACCTGCACGCCGATCGGAAGCTTCTGATCCGGCAGCCACACTGGTACGGCGGCGACGGGAAGCCCAATGAAGGAAATCGGTTGCGTGAAGATGCCGATATTCGCCCGCACCGCCATTTCAACGCCATCGAGCGTCATGGTCTTCTGGCCGATCAATGTCGCCTGGCACGGTGTCGAGGGCGCCAGAATGACATCCACCTTGTCGAAAAGCCGCAGCACCTTTTCCCTGTAACGACGGCGGAATTTCTGTGCCTGCACAACCCAGGCCGCGGGTATCATCGTGCCGGCAATCAGCCTGTCGCGCACATCCGGATCGAAATCCATGGGACTTTCGCGCAAGCGTGACAAGTGCTGTGCCGATCCCTCGGCCATTGTGATGAGGTAGGCGGCGGTGCGCGCCATGGCTGCGTCTTCGATTTCCACCTCTTCCTTTGTGCCGAGCGCGGCGGCAACATGATTGACCGCATCGAATGCGATCTTTTCGCCGCCCCGCGCGAAATAGCTGCCAGCGCGTGCAATACGTAACCCGCCAATTCCGACTTCAAGCGAAGGCAGTGCCGGCTCGATCGGTCTTCCCGCCTGCATGGGGTCGAGCGCATCCGGCCCCTGCATTGCGTCGTAAGCGAGCGCAAGATCGCGCGCGGAACGGGCCAATGGACCGAGGTGATCCAGACTTGAAACGAAGGGAAATGTATTTGCCCGCGAGAGTCGGCCATACGTTGGCTTCAGCCCAAAGAGCCCGCAAAAGGAGGAGGGCACGCGGATCGATCCGTTTGTATCGGAGCCGAGCGAAATCGGCGTCATTCCTGAAGCGACAGCGGCTCCCGATCCACCGGAGCTGCCTCCCGACATGCGTCTGGGATCGTGTGGATTTCGTGACGGACCGTAATGGGCATTCTCACCTGTAAAGTCGTAGGCATATTCGCCCATATTGACGCATCCGACGAGAATGGCGTCGGCGGCTTCCAGCTTTGCGACGAGCGTGGCGTCGGCCTGCGCGGGTGGATAACCGCGATTGATTTTCGATCCGGCAAGCGTGCCGACGTTTTGGACGTCGAACAGGTTTTTGACTGAAAAGGGTACGCCGGAGAGAGGCCCGAGCGACTGGCCATCGCGACGGCGCTGGTCAATCTGGCCGGCGTTCGCGCGCGCGCGATCCCCCGTGACCTCGGTAAATGCATTGAGCGCCGGATTCAGTTTGCCGATGCGCGCCAATGTCTCCTCGACAACTTCACAGGCGGACAGGGATCCGGACTGCACGGCAGCGGCGATTTCGCTCGCAAACATTTGGTTGACGGGTTTTCTCATGCCGTGAACACCGGCGCAGGTTCCTCATGGTCGTCGAGAGGAAATTCGAGCAGCGCCTTCGCCATGCGTGACGCAATCTCGTAATGAATTCGGATTTGCGGCATCATCTCCTCGTTGAGCGTAATGCCGTTCGATGCGGCCAGCGCGTTGATGAGGGCGTCAATTTCGTGTTGGGCATCGTCCATGGCTTGCTCCTCAACTTGCGCGCGCCAGCATATAGGCACGCCAGCCGCCGAAATGAGAAATATCAGTTGCGCCCTCAAGAGCGAGCGATTCCGCCAGAAAGCCCTTCGGGGATGTTCCATCGGCAAGACGGATTGTGCCGATGCCGAGCGGAGGGGGAATGCGCGATACGAAGGAGCCAAAGGCTGCCGGAGTCATGGCCCAGACTTCCGTTTCGATGGAAGCCCCGGCGCCGTCGGCAACGCGCAACAATCCAGGCTTGAACGGCGGTCCGCCAGGCAAGGCGAATAATTTGTAGTCGCTTGTCGTGAAAGCCTTGCGCAGGAAGCGTGCGTCGAGTTCGCCAAGTTCTCTGTTGAGCGCCATGCCTGAAAGATGCGCTCCCACCACGACGATCTCGATCTCGTCGTTGCTTGCCACCGACAGGCGCGGCAGCGCTTTGGGTAAGGCGACGCCGGTTGCGCCGAGCGCCACGCCGGCCGTGCGATGAAGTTCGGCGCCGATGCCAGCAAGCAGGTGATCTCGTCCCGCTGGGGCAATCAATGTGACGCCAGACGGAAAGCCATCCGTTCGGAACGGCCCCGGAACAGCCAGCGCGCAGAGATCGAGGAGATTGACGAAATTCGTATAGGTTCCCAATTCGCTATTGGGACCGATTGGATCGGCGGCGAGATCGTCGGTCGTGCGTGGCCGCGGGTAGGTCGGCAGCAGCATCGCATCGGCCGACAGCCAGATTGCGGAAGCGCGCTTCTTCAGTCCCGCGAGACGATAAAGGGCGTCGAACGTATCGACCGCACTAAAGCGCGTTGCGGCAGAAATGATCCGGTGGGTTACCGGTAGCAAAGACTCGGGTGAACTTTCGATCAACTGGCGGACCGCATGATAGCGCTCGCCAACCCACGGTCCTTCGTACAGCAGCTGCGCCGTTTCGAAGAATAGCGAGAGATCCGTCGGAGCGATGCTGGCGCCGAGGGATACAGCGCGTTCGACTGCCTCGTCGAAGGCCGCTTCGGACCGTGAATCCCCGAAAAACTTGCGACTTGCAGCGTCGGGTACGGCAAGACGAAATTGCGGCGGCACAGCCGAAATCACGCCAGGCGCGATCGGGCGCGAAAATGCATCGTTGTCATCGCTGGCTGTAGCGGCGGCGAAAACTTCATGGGCGTCATCGACTGTGAGCGCGAAGATCGAGACGCAATCGAGCGAGCGGCACGCCGGTACAACTCCCGTTGTCGAAAGTGCGCCGAGCGTCGGTTTCAGTCCGACGATATTGTTGAGCGCTGCGGGAACGCGCCCGGAACCTGCCGTGTCCGTGCCGAGCGCAAAGCTGACGAGACCGCGTGCGACAGCGACCGCCGAACCGGAACTCGATCCGCCTGGAACCACCTTCTCGTCGAAGGAATTTCGCGGCACGCCGAATGGCGAGCGGACGCCGACCAGTCCTGTCGCGAACTGGTCGAGATTTGTCTTGCCAATGGGAATTGCGCCGGCCGCTATCAAGCGATCGACAACGAAAGCGCTCTTTTGCGGTTTATAGGCAAAGGCAGGACAGGCAGCCGTAGTCGGAAGTCCGGCAAGGTCGATATTGTCCTTGATCGCAAATGGCATGCCAAAAAGCGGACGCGCCGCATCGTATGCGCCCAGAGCTTTCGCCATGGCGAGCGCCTGGTCCATCGGTAGCAACGATATGAATATGCCGGGATCGCATGCCGCCTCGATGCGCGCATATACATCCGCAATCACGTGTTCCGGCGACAGTCCTGAAGCATAGGCATTGCGCAGACTGATAAAATCCAGACTCTGGAACGGCGTACTGGTCATCTTTGGCTCTTGTGTTCTATTCTTTATACCGGACGTTTGGGAATGGCGTCGATCAACTCGCGCGTATAGGCGCTCGCCGGCCTCTCGAGGACGTCCTCACATTTCCCCTGTTCGACAATGCGGCCGGAGCGCATGACGATCACGCGATCGCACAACAGCCGAACGACATGCAGGTCATGGCTGACGAACAGGTAACTCATGCCGAGCCGCTCCTTGAGACTCTGAAGCAGGTTGAGCACCACTGCCTGCACGGAAACATCGAGCGCGGCTGTCGGCTCATCGAGAACGACGAGATCCGGATTGAGCGCGAGAGCGCGGGCGATGCCCACACGCGCCTTCTGTCCGCCGGAAAGTTGATGAGGCAACCGGTCGAGAAGATTCAACGGCAGCCCGACGAGACCTGCCAATTCCTCGCAACGCGCGCGAACTGCATCGCGCCGGGGCCGGTCAGCGGCCTGCAAGATTGGATCCGCAATCGCACGCATGGCCGTATATCGGGGATTCAGACTCTCGGTGGGGTCCTGAAACACCATTTGTATGCGCCGGCGCAGGGGGTTGCGAGCGAACTCCTTCGCCGGAAAAAGCGCGAGATCCGTGCCGTCGAACAAGATTCGACCCTGCGTCGGGTCGAGCAGACGCATGATCATCATGGAGGTCGTCGACTTGCCGCATCCGGATTCTCCGACCAACCCGACTGTCTCGCCACGGCCGACATCGAAGCTGACATCGTCCACGGCACGAAACGGTTTCTCGTCCGCCGGGTTGCTCCCACGCAATTTCTCAAGCCAGCCTCCCGCGCTCATGCGCGGATATTCCTTGATGAGACCCTCGATACGCAGCAGCGGCGTGTCCGATCTTGCCGCCGTCGACTGCGCATTCGCGGGAGATTGCGGCGGCGAGTCCTCAGGGAGCAGGTCCTGCAACAGCGCACCGGGTCGTGGCGTGGCCCGCATCAGCTTGCGCGTGTAGGCGTGTTGCGGCGACCCGAAAATGTCCTGCGAACTCGCACATTCGACAACTCTGCCCTTCTCCATCACGGTCACTCGATCGCAATAGGCGGCAGCAAGTCCGAGATCGTGCGTGATGAGAATTGTAGACATGCCGTGCTCGCGCGTCAGATCGACGATCAGGTCCATGATCGCCTTCTGCGTGGTCACGTCGAGCCCTGTGGTAGGTTCGTCTGCGATCAGAAGCTGGGGCCGGCAGGCGAGCGCAAGCGCAATGACGACACGCTGGCACATGCCGCCCGAAAGCTGGAAGGGATACGCGTTATACCGCTCCTCCGGATTGGCGATGCGTACCTGTTCCAGCGCAGCAATCGCGCGTCGCCGCGCTTCGGCGCGCGTCGCCTGGACATGTTGAATCAGTACATCCTCGATCTGGCGACCGATCTGCCGGATGGGATTGAGCGCGGCCCGCGGATTCTGAAAAATCATCGACATTTCGCGGCCGCGCAAGTCACGCATTTCAGCCTCGCCGGCAGTGGCGAGATCGATGCCGGAATATACGATGCTTCCGGAGGTAATGCGCCCGGCGCGGTCGAGGATGCGCATGGCCGCATAGGAAGTGACTGATTTACCAGAACCGGATTCGCCGACGATGCCGAGTGTCTCACCTTTCTTCAGCGATATGTCGATTTTCTCGACGGCGCGTACGATGCCCTTGCGGGTTTCAAATTCAACGCAGAGATCGCGGATGTCGAGAAGATCGCTCATTCCAGCCTCACGTGCGCCGCAAGGGATCGACGATGTCGCGCAAGCCGTCGCCGAGCAGGTTGAAGCAGAACACCGCCAGCATGAGCGTGAGGCCGGGGAAAAGCGCGATCCACCATTCGCCTGAGACGATATAGGATGCGCCTTCCGCGACCATGATGCCCCATTCGGGCGTTGGCGGTCGGACGCCGAGGCCAATGAACGAGAGGCCGGCGGCATTGAGAATCGCGTAGCCCATTGTGAGCGAAATCTGCACCATCATGATCGGCATGATGTTCGGCAGTATGTGGCCAAACAGGATGCGTAATTCACTGTTTCCGGCAAGGCGGGCGGCATGGACAAAGCCTGCCTCTTTGCGGACATTGGCTTCCGACCGAGCGAGGCGCGCGTAGAGCGGAAAGTTGATCACGGCCGTCGCAATCACGATGTTGGTCACGGTGTTGCCGAGCGCCGCAACGATGCCCATTGCAAGCACGAAAAGAGGAAAAGCCATGATCGTGTCGGAGATACGCCCGACGATCTTGTCGGTCCATCCGCCGAAAAATCCTGCGGCTATCCCGGCGACGCCGCCCATCGCGAAGACGAGCGCCACCGATGCGATGGCGATAAAAAGATCCAGTCGGGCTGCGACGACGACCCGGCTGAAAATATCGCGTCCCAGATGGTCGGTTCCGAAGAAGTGTCGCAAAGAAGGCGGTTGCAGCGCGGACTGCGTGTTCGTCGTCAGCGGATCGAAGGGGACGACATAGGGACCGATGGTCGCACACAGGAGAAAGAACAGGAACAGCGCAAACGAAAAGGCGGTGACGGGATTTTCTCCGAGAACGTATCGGGTATGCCGCCAGATCGCGAGGAGACCCGAGGTGTGTGCGGAAGCTGCTTGCGTCGCGTCGGTCATGGCTAACCCTCTATCCGCACGCGCGGATCGATCACGCCGTAAAGGAGATCGATCGACAGATTGATGAGAATATAGAGGATTGCCATCGTGAGAACGAAGCCCTGCACGGGCGCGAAATCCGACGCGATGAGCGCTTCGATGGCGAATGAGCCGACACCGGGCCACGCGAAGACCTTCTCCACCAGGACGTTGGCGCCGAGAAGAAACGAGAAGACCATTCCAATTGTCGTGACAACGGGAATCAACGCATTGCGAAAGGCGTATGTAATCACGACCGTCGTCGGCCTGAGCCCGCTCGCGCGTGCAGTACGGATGAATTCGGATGACAGAACGCCGAGCATGGAGGCGCGCGTGATGCGGGCAATCGGCGCAAGAGAGAAGATCGCGAGCGTTGCGACTGGCAGCGCGAGTTGCGACAGGGCAGCGCGCAACGCTCCAAAATCGCGGGCGATGAGCGCATCGATCACATAAAATCCGGTTACGGAAGGCGGGGGCGAGTAAAAGACGTCAATGCGGCCGACGGGAGAGGGCGCTATGCCGGTGAGATAATAGAAGACATACACAAGCAGGAGCCCGGTGAAGAAGACCGGCAGAGAAACGCCTGCAGTCGCCAGCACGCGGCACAGATGATCGATCCAAGATCCCTGCCGGATTGCCGCGAGAATGCCGAGCGGAACGGCGATCATGAAGGAAAGTATCAGACCGGCCAATGTGAGTTCTGCCGAGGCCGGAAGCCGCGCCGCCAGTTCAGTCATAACAGGCCGGCCGGTTGTGAGCGATGTGCCGAGATCGCCTCGTGCAAGACCGGCAACATAGCTGAAAAACTGTTCCGGAAGCGGCCGGTCGAGGCCCAGCTTCGTACGCACCTCCGCGATCGCCGCTGGCGTCGCTGCTGGACCCGCGAAATAGGCCGCAGGATCGCCCGGCAAGACGCGGGTGAGCAGGAACGTGACGATGATCACGCCGACGATGCTGGGCAGGGCCGTGAGAAGCCGCCGTCCTATCAGGCGCAGCATGAATCAATCCTTCGCATCAGGCCTTGGTGAAAGCGCGATAGTCGAGACGGCGATGGAACCAGTATTGGTAGCCGTCGATGTTGGATTGCATCGCCACGTTGGAATAGGGCTGGAACAGGGGAATGCGCGGTACATCCTCGAAGGCGAGGTCCACAAAGCCTCTCACATTCTTGTCGTAGTCCGCCGAATTGCCATCGGCGGCTGCGACACGCGCACCATCGATGAAGGCGTCCATTTGCTTGGATTGATAGCTCATGGTGTTGAACACGGAGTTCTGACCATCGTAGCACCAGAAGAAGAAATACTCTGGGTAATCGAGCCAGCCCGAGAATACGTTCGTAAACAGGGGCATGACTTTCTTGTTGAGCTCGGTGCGCCAGTTCGCGCCTGGTATCTTGTTGATTTCCGCCTTGATACCAATCTGCGCCAGCGATTCCTGCACGAGAATGCAAATCGGTTCGTTGACGACCGAAAAGCCAAGGTCGAAGGAGATGGTCGTCTCGAAGCCATTGGGAAATCCGGCTTCGGCAAGCAACTGCCTCGCCTTGGCGATATCGGTGCCGTATTTGTGGGGCTGCGGCCAGGCGACCTCGGTGGGCGCATTGGCCGCCGCGCCGAACATGGGCTTGGCGAGTCCGTACATCGCTGCGTCCATGATCTTCTGATAGGGGATCGCATAGGCGACGGCCTTGCGTACGCGCACGTCATTGAAGGGCGGCCTTGTGGCGTTCATGCCGATATACTGGACGCCGTTCGAGAACGGCGTCGAGACGATCTTGAGCTTTTTGTTTTCTCTTAGCTCGGCAAAATCCTTGCTCGGCAAATCGTAGGAAATGTCGGCGTCCCCGCGCTCCAGCAACGCCCTGCGATTTCCGGCCGAGGGTATCATGCGCCAGATGACGCGCTGAATTGTAGGAGCAGGGCCCGATGCCCATTTGTCGAACCGCTCCATCACGACTTCGGTGCCCGGCGTCCAGCGGGTGACGCGATAGGCGCCGCTGCCCGCCGTGTTCTGTTTGGTATATTCGAGGCCCCACGGATCTTTTTCGGTCGCGTTCTTCTTCACAAGCCCCGAGTTCATAACGCAGGGAACGATCACAGCAAGGTCGGGAATCGTCAGCTTGTCCTTGCGGATAAAGTCGACACGGATCGTGGAGTCGTCGACCACCACGAATTGCTCCGGCTTTTCAAGCGAGCCTGCTTTCATCTGGAAAGTGGGAAAGCCTCCGACGGAAACGGCACGGTCGAGCGACCATTTCACGTCCTGGGCCTTTACCGGCGTTCCGTCGTGGAAGGTCGCATTCTTCCGCAGTTTGAAGGTTACCGAATTCGGGCCCACATTCATGTCTTCTGCGAGCTCGGGTTTGAACTTGTCGCGGTCGTAGTAAGGATGTCCGTTCGGACCGGTCTTCATCTCGTGCGAGATCAGGCGATCATAGCAATTCCACGACACCTCGTAGCCAGGCACATTGGTGCCAACGCCATGGATGTCGATATTGTTCGGTCCACTCTCGGAGACGACGAGAAGCGTGTCGCGGCGCGCTTGTGCCTTGGCGGGCGACCAGACCGCGGGAGCAGAAACTCCGGAACCCACGAGTGCGCTGGCTGCCGTTGATTTGAGAAATGTACGACGATCCATCTGAGACTCCGCTTGCGCCACCGGATAGGGCTTGTTAGATGCATGCCTGATGGATAGATTGCATACAATTACGCGCGATTGCATGCTCAAATGTTGGACTAGTCTGCACAAAGATTCCGTCGGAAAGGATCAATAATTGAGCAAAGGTCCCTCGCAGCGCCCTCGTTTCGACGTAGCCGAAATTCGGTCAGATAGCGAAACGGCCGCCGCGCCCATGGCGAACCTCACACTCGCCGACAGGCTCGCGAGCGATATTGGTCAGGCTGTTGTCGATGGTGTTTTCCCGCCCGGTAGCCGTCTCGACGAGACGAAGCTTGCCGAGCGTTTCGAGGTGTCGCGTACGCCGGTCCGCGAAGCGCTGCGGCAATTGGCGGCGTCAGGCCTTATCGAGATGCGGCCGCACAGGGGAGCTGTCGTCAGCGCGATCACGTCCGAACGACTCAACGATCTCTTCGTGGCCATGGCCGAAATCGAGGCAACCTGTGCGCGCTTGTCCGCCTTGAGCATGAATCCCATTGAACGCAAACGGCTTGCGGCTCTTCACCTCGCAATGGGCAAGCTGGCGCGCAAAGGATCGGAACAGGAATACGCGGATGCGAACCGCGAGTTTCATCTGGCCATCTATAGCGGCGCGCACAACACGACATTGCTCGATATAGCATTGGCCATGCGGCGTCGGCTTGACCCTTTCAGGCGCGCGCAATTTCGCGCGGCCGGCCGGCTGAAGCGCTCGCACACAGAACACGATACGGTTCTGCAAGCTATTCTGGCCAGCGACGCGGCCGCTGCGCACGCCCGCATGCACGATCACGTCCTGCAGGTTGAAGACGCATTCGAGACCCTGGCCCGCCAGCGCTAGAGGCGGGTGGCATAACGATTGCTAAATTTCTGCGAACGACCTGGTGGGGGCAAATGTTCATTCCGGCCGAACCCGACGCATTCGATTGCGATCCTGCGAAGACCGCGCTCGTCATTATCGATATGCAGCGCGACTTTCTCGAACCGGGCGGGTTTGGCGCGGCGCTCGGAAACGACGTTTCCCTATTGGCTTCCGCAATAGCGCCCGCGCAACGTCTCCTCGATGCCGCGCGCGGCGCTGGCATCTTTGTGATTCACACGCGTGAGGGCCATCGACCCGACCTGAGCGATGCGCCGGACCGCAAAGTCAAGCGCGGCGCGGAAAACCAGCGTATCGGCGCGGAAGGTCCTATGGGACGCATACTCGTTCGCGGTGAGCCTGGACATGACATCATACCAGAGCTTGCGCCGCACCAGGGCGAGCCTGTCATCGATAAGCCCGGCAAGGGTGCATTTTACCAGACCGACCTGGAAGCCATCCTGCGCAATCGCGGCATAAGTCAGCTCATTCTTTGCGGCGTCACGACGGAAGTCTGCGTCCATACAACCTTGCGCGAGGCGAACGATCGCGGCTTCTGGTGTCTCGTCGCAAGCGATGCCTGCGGCTCCTATTTTCCAGAATTTCATCGCGTCGCGCTCGACATGGTGAAAGCGCAGGGCGGCATTTTCGGCTGGGTCACGGATGTCGCCTCGATCTGCCCTGTGCTCGCTGGAGCGAATGACAAAGCCGCCTCCACGACGATCATGTCGTGAATGCACCTGCGTCACGTCCGTTTTTGATGCCCTAGGAATTGCCCAAGTCGCAGCGCTCCTAAGAGGAGCGCCGGATTGAAAAGCTCTTGATGTAATCCTCGGGCTTCGACGGATCGAAGGCCTTGCCCATGACGACGATCTTCTTGTCGCCTGACGGCGGCGTGAGCCCGGCCTCCTTCATGGCCTTGGCCGCATCCGTCGCGAGGAAAACGCTCCTTGCAATGCCTTGATAGTCGACATCACCCTTGATCTGCCCCCAGCGCTTCATCTGCGTGAGAATCCATACGGCGAAACTCTCCCACGGGAAGGGATCGAATGTGACGCGGTCCGGATCCCTCTTGATGCCTCCAAGACCATCGGCATAAGTGCCGGTCAGCACCTGCTCGAGCACGGTAACGGGCGCGTTGATATAGTTTGGAGGCGCAATGGCCTCAGCGATCTGCTTTCGGTTTTCGGGCTTCGAAGCATAGGCCGTCGCCTGCATGATCGCACGCAGCAAGGCCGAGAAACTGTTCGGCATCGTGGTCGCAAATTCGCGGCTCGCTGCGAAGGAACAGCAGGGATGGCCGTCCCAAATCTCCTTCGACAGGATGTGGATGAAGCCGACCCCGTCGAACACGGCGCGCTGGACGATGTTATCGGGTGCTAGGAAGCCATCGATATTGTCGGCGCGCAAATTGGCGACCATTTCCGGCGGCGGTACGGAGCGAAGTTGCACGTCCTGATCGGGATCGATTCCATGCTCTGCCAGATAATAGCGCAGCAGATAATTATGGTTCGAGAAATCGAAGGGAATTGCGAGCTTGAAGCCCTTCCACATCTTTGGATCGCGCTTGTCCTTGTGCTTCATCGCAAGGCAGATTGCCTGCCCATTCACATTCTCGATCGCGGGAACTGTAAATGGGACCGGAGGGACGCCGACGCCCATGGAGATGGCGATCGGCATGGGCGCCAGCATATGGGCTGCATCTAGCTCCTTGTTGATGGTCCGGTCGCGGATAATGGCCCAGCCGGCGGCCTTGACTACTTCGACATTGAGTCCCTGCTTTTCATAGAAGCCCATGGGCGAAGCCATGATGATGGGTGTGGCGCATGTAATGGGAATGAAGCCAACTTTCAGGTCTTTCTTTTCGACTGCGCCGCCTTGCGCAAAAACCTCTGTCGCTGTCGCTATGGGGAAAATCGTCGAAAGCGCCGCTGCGGCCGTGCCGGCGCCCACGGCCTGCAGGAAGGCGCGGCGCTTCATGTCATCGGGAAACATGGCGCGCATGACCGCCGTCTCGATCACGCGCTGGAAGCGAGCGTCTTCATCCTGCGGCTCCACACTGCTGCATGCGCGTTCATGCTGCGCCTGAGAGTCATGCGCGCCGCAAGAACAGCCTCCGCGAAGCTTCGATGACTTGTCGAACGGGTTCTTGAACAGCGACATTTTCACTCCTTTTGCGAGGCGTCACAGGATTGTCAGGCCATCGCCATTGCTTTGCGCTTGACGATGTCCTGTTCGAGGAAATCGAGACGGTCCTGGCCGAAGAACATCTCGTCTGCGAAGAGGTAAGTAGGCGAGCCGAAGAGCCCGAGCGCGATAGCGTCGTCCGTATGTTGCTGCGCAATGCCCGTCGTTTGGGCAGACGATGCGACTTCCTTCATCGCATTCGCATCAAGCCCAAGCTCGCGAGACAGAAGCTGCATCGTGTCTTCGTTGGCAATGTCGAGATCGCGCGCCCATGTGGCTTCGAGGACAGCCTGCGCCATCGGGCCGCGCTCGCCGCTCAATTCGCCCGCCGCTATGATGTAGCGCGCGGCCAGGACGCCATTGGCTGGCCAGTATTTTGGCTGGAGATTGACAGGGAGGCTGCGGCGCGCAGCCCACCTCTTCATGTCCGCCGCTCGGTACTTCTTCTTGGCCGCACTCTGAGCCGCTGGCGGTGTTACGCTTGAAGCAGCGAATACGGCCTGTATGTCCACAGGCGCGTGAACGATGGAACATCCTTGCTTCGCCGCCATTTCCATAAGCGCGGCTATGCCAAGATAGGCATAGCCGGATATCGGTGCGAAGTAGTGGATGATTTCCATGTCAGGCCTCAAGCGGCCTTTGCCATGGGCGCGCCTTCTTCGATCGGCAGTTCGGGCAGACGCGACCATTCGTTCCACGAGCCGAAGTACATCGCGACATTCTTGATGCCGGCGTCCTTCAGCGCGACGAACGTGTTGGATGCACGCGCGCCCTTGAAGCAATAGAGATAGACGGGCGTATCCTTGGTAATGCCGACAGTCGCGCATTCTGCGAGGATTTCCGACGGCGACTTGAAACGCGGACCTTCGCCCGTTGGTTTCATCATGCGGTACCACTCGATCCACTTGGCGCCGGGAATACGGCCCTTGCGCGGGCAGAAATCCTTGCCATAGGGCGATGAACTTTCCCCGATCCATTCATCGACATCACGCACGTCGAGCACGGCGATGGAAGGATCGTCGAGCGCGGCGAGCATCGTCTTTGCATCGATCATGATACTGGAGGCAGAAGGATCGACGGGAAAGCTTGCAGGCATTGTCGCTGCTGGCGCGGTCGATGTCTCCATACCTGCTGATTTCCACGCATCCAGACCGCCATGCAAAACCTTGGCGCTCGGATAGCCAAGCAGTGTCGCAAGATAATAACCGCGGCAGGATTGGCCGAAACCGGAGTTCATCGACTGCTCATAGAAGACTGCGGTTTCCTTGCCTGACAACCCCGCGGCGCCGAATGCTTCCGCAAATTTCGATTTCAGTTCGGCAATACCATCAGGCGTCGATGTCGCGAGATAGGTGAAGATATCGTGGAGGTTTACCGCGCCGGGGATATGTCCTGCCGCATAGGCGTCAGGATTGCGCGTATCGATAACGACAACCGGGTCTGCTTTCATCATGGTGGAAAGTTCTGAGGCGGTGACGAGGACTTCTGACATATGACGCTCCTCTGTTCTGGCGCTTGCCAATCAACGGTCAATCAAGATTCAGGCCAGTTCATGCAGGCATGTCCGCGAGCATCTTGCGCAATTGTTTCGTTGCCGGCGTAACAATGGCGACGAAATAGGCTTCACGCAGACGGCGCTGCGCGCGGTTCGCCATCACATAGCCGCGAGCGCCTGAGTGCAGCATGGCGGCGTGCGCGCATTTGACGGTCATCTCGCCTGCGACAAGACGTGCATCGACGACGCGCCGCCAATAAGCCGGCGAACGATCGTAGGGTGTCGCACAAAGATCCGCGACCAGTGTTTCGATTTCTGCGAGCGACTTGGCGAAGTCCTCGGGTTGCTCGTCGAGATAGCAGTTCACGTGTCCTAGTGAGGCTTTTGTGCGCTCCATGATCGAAATGCAATCACGCATGTTTCCGGCGGCCATGCCGGCCTGCAGCAGAATGAATCCCGCGCGTATCCTTTCGACATAGGGCATGGCCTGATCGGCGAGCACCATCTCCTCCGCGATGAACATGTCGTTGAACTGCAGGCCATAGGTTCCCGTGCCATCCATGGCGAGGAAGGGATCGCACGGCAGAAGGGTGACATTGGGATCGGCGCAATCGACGAGGATCATGATCTTGTGCGTGGCGTCGTCCGCGTTCTCGCAGATCGTTCCGAATAGGTGGTCCGCCCCGAGGTTCGACACCCAGGGAAGATTGCCTTTTACGCGCCAGCCGCCGTCGACGCGCTTTGCCTTCAGGCGAAGTTTTTCGATACCGAAGAAGGATTTCATCGGATTGGAAAGGCCCGTGCCGCCAAGCTGCCGGCCGGAGAGCACGGGTTCGAGATATTTCTCGCGCAGAATCGCGTTGTCTGAATTCGCGATGTACCAGCCAAGCGTATTCTGGCACCAGGCCATGAATGCCGTTGCGCCGCACACTTCGCCGATGAGCGTAATGCCCTTGATGGCAGACAGAAGGTCAACCTTGCCATCCGGTAAAATATGCTGACGCCACGCGCCTGCCTTGCCGAACGCGCGCAAGATGTCGGCGGGATAAAGCTTGCCTGAATCAATATCTGCTGCTGCGCGATTAAGGTCGTTGCTGGCAATCTCGCCGACACGTTCGAGCCAACCCAACGGCGCGGAATTCGTGCCGTTCTCAAGCAAAGCAGCAGACGTCATTTCAGTGCCCTTTCCGTATGCGGGATGCGGACCGGAGCAATACTCCGGTCCAAAGCGCGTCAGATCGCGGAGACTTCAACATTGACAGGGCGGATGAACGTATTCGCGACAGGCGACCACTTCTTCACGTGGTCGACGAGTTTCTGGACTTCTTCCTTGCTGATGCCGTCGCATTCCATGTCCACGCCGATGCGAACATCGGTGAAGCCGACAGGCTTTTCGCCGAGATCGCCCGTGCCCCAAACCGCAGTGATGTTCAGGTCGCCTTCGAGCTGCAGTTCGAGTTTCCGCACCGTCCAGCCGCGATGCACGGCGTTGGCATGGAGTCCGACCGCGAGGCAGGAGCCGAGCGCCGCGAGTGAAGCTTCGGACGGGTTGGGCGCGGTATCGTCACCCAGGAGGCCCGGCGGCTCGTCTACGATATAAGGCGGCAGGTTGCGGATGAAGTTCAGGTGACGGAAGCGGCCTTCGGCGACTGTCTTGCACTTTAGGGTCTTGATGACTTTGGGATTGGCTTTGCCTGCCGCGATCAGGGAGTCCAGGTCGCCCTTGTCTATGGGAGTCAGGCAGCCGGTTAGCGCGGTCGCGGGTTCGGGTGCAAGGCACCCCGTCAATACTACGGTCTCGTTCATGCAAGCCTCCTTTTTGCCCTCCGGGCGGTTGGATACAGACCGGTCTGTTTTATGCATTGACCATGCCAGCTTCGCGGTCCTACAAAAACCGTCGGGAATCGCGGGCAGAGGCGGGGATTTGCTGCAGCCATGAAGCGCCCGAACGGGAAATCGGGTGAGCGAGGGAGTGGCCGGGATTGTGGCCGCCCAATCAAGAGGCAGAGATGCGCATCATGAAGGCTGACGTGATCGAACAGGACGCATCCGCCGCGCGCACCCCCCGCGAGCGCCTGATCGACGCGGCATCCGCCCTGTTCTGCCGCTATGGGATCAATGCGACCGGCATTGACACCGTGATCTCCGAGGCAGGGACCGCGAAAACGACACTCTACAAGCTGTTCGGCTCAAAGGAGGGGCTGATCGAAGCCGTTCTCGAGCGCGAGGGCCGGCTTTGGAGAGAATGGTTTCTCAAGCGCGTCGAGACATCTGCTGCATCGGGCGATGGCCGGGTGCGTCAGATCTTTCCTGCCTTGAAGGAATGGTTCGCGCAGGAGCGCTTCTTCGGCTGTCCGTTCATCAACGCGATCGGCGAGCATGACAAGAGCGAGGAAAAGCTCCGCGCGATCACGCTTCAGCACAAGAAGCAGGTGCTGACGCAAATCGAAAGCTGGGCGCAGGCAGCCGGCGTGAAGTCACCCGTAGAATTCTCACACCAGATTGGCGTTCTTATGGACGGCGCCATCGTGGTGGCGATGATCACGCGCGATCCGTCGGCAGCCGACTGCGCCGGCGCGGCCGCCAGTTCACTCCTTCATGCGTATGTCGCGGCATAAGCGATGTGCTATCGGGGCGCTGCTAGGAACCCGGTCTTGTGGGCATCAGTGAAATGCCAAGGGCTGGATCAAACCCAACGTCCATAAAGGCGGAAAATGGTCCCGGGCGCTTGGAACGCCGGGCTAAGTCCGCTGTGAGCGCTCGTCTTCCCGCAGCCTGAACCTCTGGATCTTCCCGGATTCGTTGCGCGGCAGCTTTTCAACGAAGACCACGCGGCGCGGATATTTGTAGGGCGCGATGATCGCCTTGACGTGATCCTGCAACGCCCTGGCAAGCGCGGCATCCGCCGCAACGCCGGTTTTCGAAACGACATAGGCGGCGACAATCTGGCCGCGGTCGCTATCCGCTTCGCCGACGACCGCGCATTCCGCGACATCGGGATGATCGAGCAGCACATTTTCCACTTCGAGCCCGGATATGTTGTAGCCGGCTGAAATGATCATGTCGTCGTAGCGCGTGTGATAGGCGACGTAGCCGTCCTCGCTCATGGCGCAGGCGTCGCCCGTGAGGTTCCAGCCATATTGCACGTAACTGCTCTGGCGCGGATCGTCCATGTAACGGCAACCCGTGGGACCGCGCACGGCGAAACGGCCGATCTCGCCCGGCGCGCAACGGTTGCCGCTCTCATCGAGCACTGCGATTTGGTAGCCGGGAATGGCCGGCCCGATAAACCCGGGACGTACGTTCTTGCCGGTCGCGCCCGCGAAGGCGTGCAGCATTTCCGTCGAACCAAGCACTTCCGTCAGGCTGAGCCCGCTCGCAGCCTGCCACGCCTCGCGCACGGATAGCGGCAAGGCTTCGCCCGAGGACACCGCGAGCCGTAGAGACGCCAGCTTGCCGCTCAAGTCGAGCCGCATCATCTGCTGATAATAGGTGGGCACGGTGAAGCAGATGGTCGCGCGATAGCGCGCGATGGCTTCGGCGAATTCCGCGGGCGCGTAGCGGCCGTGCAGCACGGATGCCGCACCATAGTAAAGCGGAAAAGTCAGGAGGCCGCCGAGACCGAAGGTGAAGGCGAGCGGCGCGGTGCCGATGAAGACATCCTCAGGCGTCGGCGACAGCATGTGACGCGCAACCGTCTCGCAGATCGCGAGCATGTCGCGATGGAAATGCACAGTCGCTTTTGGCTTGCCTGTCGTGCCGGATGTGAAGCCGATGATGGATATATCGTCCGCGAGCGTCGGGCAAAGCGGACAATCGGGCGAGACTTGCTGCATCGCGTCGAACAGCTCGCCGCTTTCCTTGCCGCATGTGATGAGTGCCGGTGTGAACTTGCAAGTTGCGATGGCGTCTTCGAGCTCGCTGGCCAACGCTTCTTCACAAATGCATAGCGAAGGCTTCGCAATCTCTATGATCGTGCGCAATTCCGCCGCGCGCAGCAGCGACATCGTGGTGACGGCGACTGCGCCGATGCGCTGGATCGCCAGCCACACGGCGACGGCTTCAGGTGAATTGGCGATGCGGATGAGCACGCGATTGCCGGGCACGATGCCGTGACGATCGATCATGACATTGGCGATGCGTCCCACACGGTCCGCCAGCTTTTCGTAGGACCAGCCCCGGTCTTCGCTGAAAAGGGCAGGGCGCTCGCGCTGTCCTTCGTGAAGATGCCGATCGAGAAAATAGGCGCAGCAATTGAGCGGCCCATCCATAGGCACGTGAGGAAGAGGAAGGATGACAGGCCATTGCTCGTGCGGCAGCAGACGGTCGCGCACGAACGTGTCGCGCTGCGGGCTGATATGTTCGCTCATGCTGGCGTCCATGTGGGCGCGGTGAGCCGGCGCTTGCCATCGGGCGACTTGAGAATGCCGGGTTCGTCAAGCGCCTCGCGATCCCACAGCTTGCAGGTGACCTGCTTGTGGTTCTGGTCGAGGCCCTCGCAATAGTTGGTGAACTCGCACAGGCGGATCTGCGCGCCGCGCCCTGTCTCGAGTTTGAGAAACCAGTCGGGATCGGCGAGCGCCTGACGCGCCGAGGCGACGATATCTCCAATACCCTCGTGCAACACGCGCTCCGCCAGTTCGAAATTGTGAATGCCGCCAGCGGCGACCACGGGCGTTTGTAAACCTGTCGCGCGCACGGCGTCGCGAATTTGCTTCGTTGCGGCGAAGTTGCGCCCGAACGGACCTTGCGCATCGGAGATATGATGCGGCATGCATTCATAGCCGCTGCGTCCGGTATAGGGATAAGCGGCCGCGCCGGCCTTCGGCTGTTTCGCATCGTCGAACTTTCCCCCGCGCGACAGCGAGAGAAAATCCATGCCCGCATGCGCAAAGGCGACGCCGAATAGCGCCGCATCCTCGGCCGTGCTGCCGCCTGCGATGATTTCGTCGGAGAGAAAGCGCGCGCCGACGACAAATTCGTCACGCACTGCCGCGCGCACGCTATGAAATACTTCGAGTGGCAATCGCACGCGACCTTCGATGCTGCCGCCGTAGCCGTCTTTGCGCCGGTTGGTCGCGGAGAGGAAGGAGGCCATCGTATAGGCGTGCGCATAGTGAAGCTCGACGCCATCGAAGCCGGCCGTTTGCGCGCGTAGCGCAGCCGAGGCAAAAAGATCCGGCAGGACGCGCGGCAAATCAGCGATATGCGGCAGATGGGTGTCGTTGACCGTCTCGCGATAGCCCATCGACATCGCTTCATATTCGCGCGCCGAAAGAATGTGCGCGAGTTGCGCGTCGGTCATCGCGATGAGGACATTGCGCACATCTTCGTCTGGCGCATCGCGCATATCGAGCGCTGTGCGGTGCGCGTCCGTAATGGCGAGGAAACGCTGCAGAAATTTGTCGCGCTCGGGCCTTCGCCTTATGGCGAGGAAATCGATCAATTGCACAAACAGCTTCGTCGCGCCGCCGCTGTCCGCGCGCACGCGCTCGACGATGGCTTTAAGCCCGTCAATGTAGCGGTCATGGCCGATTCGCAGCAGCGGACCGGAGGGCACATCGCGAATGCCCGTCGCTTCGATCACGATGGCGGCGGGGCGGCCCTTGGCGAAGCGCCCGTACCAGTCGAGCACTTCCGACGTGACTTCGCCGTTTTCGGTCGCGCGCCACGGCACCATCGCGGGCACCCAGGTGCGATTGCGCAAGTTCAGGCGGCCGCTCGAAAGCGGCGAAAAAAGCAATGAACCTGCCGCCGCCTGCCGGTCGGGTATTTTGCCCGGCGACGAAGCGAAGGCGATTCTTTCGGGGGGCTTCCACATGGCCGGAAACAAACGGCAGTGCTGACGAAAAAGCAACCGGCTGTAGCTTGGCACGATAAAATCACCGGGATTCCTGCTTTTCATTTTGCGCTTGGACATCTAGCTTCGCGCGATCTTCGCGACGGCGGAGCAGGGAGAAATTCATGAAGATGCTTGCTCGCGCGGCTTGTCTGACCGCGCTGCTGTTGTCCGGCGCATCGGCCAGCGCGCAGGACTATCCGGCGCGCGCCGTGACCATCATCGGCACGAGCGGCGCAGGCGCGTTGACGGACGTTCTCGCGCGCGTCGTTGGCGAACGCCTCTCGCGCAAATGGGGCCAGCCTGTGGTCATCGAGGCGCGGCCCGGCGCAGCTTATGCCATCGCTGCCAATGCCGTGATGCGCGCCGCGCCCGATGGCTATACGCTGATCGCCAGCGAACTCGGCATGTTCACCTATCAGCATTTTCTCTATCAGCCCGGAGAGAGACCGTTCGATGGGCAGAAGGATTTCGCGCCCGTGTCGGGCATGGCTGACATTCCCGTCGCGCTGATCGTCAATCCATCCGTGCCGGCGAAGTCCCTCGCCGAACTGATTGCGCTGGCGAAAGCAAAGCCCGGTTCGATAACCTACGGCACCGCTGGCCCCGGCACGTTTCCGCACCTTGGCGTGTTGATGCTGGAGAGGCTTGCGGGCGTGAAATTGCTGGCAGTTCATTATCGCGGCGTTGCGCCTGCGCTGAACGATGTGACTGCCGGTCACGTCAACATGATCGTAATGGGCCCTTCGGTGGCGCTACCGTCCTACAAGGCGGGAAAGCTCGCGATCCTTGGCGTTGGCAGCAAGGAGGCGGTCGCGCAACTGCCGGATGTTCCGCCCATGGCGAGTGTCGTACCCGGCTACGCCGCTATGGTCGGTTTCGGGCTTGCCGCACCCGCAGCGACGCCCACGGCGATTGTCGACCGTATCAACGCCGATGTGCAGGAAGTCCTGAGAGACAGCGAATTCCGCACAAAATTCCTTGAGCCGCAATTGCTGCGGCCAATGCTCGGCGATGCCCGGCAATTTGCAGCGCAGTTGCGCGCCGAATCCGAGACCTGGCAAAAGATCATCAGCGATACGGGCCTGACGCTGAAACGGGAGTGAAGTTTCGCTTCAAAAGTCTCGCAGATTGATTGCCCATATTGCAAAGGCGGGGATGGAGGGCAGCTTGCCGAGATAGATGCGGCACTGGTCCATGGCGCGTGGCTCATCGTTGCGGAAGGCGCAGTGCGCCGCCGTTGTCGTGGCCTGACATAGCTCGGCGTTGCCTGCCCAGTAACGGCAGGGATTGTTGCGGCACGCCTCGTTGTTGCACGTCGCCCAGTCGCGCCAGATATCGCGGCCATGATCTGCCGCGAGCGGCCCCAGACTCTTTGCCATCGCAAGCGATAGCACCGCCATGGCCGCCGTATGGTTTTCGATGCGCTCGGCTTCTCGCGGCCGCTTCGCCCAGTCCGGATCGTTCCTGCCGAAATAGCCACGATTGCCCGCTGCGCGCTCGGCGACGTCGGAGCGAAGGGCGCGTTCGGCGATATCGAGATATTCCTTTTTGCCGGTCGCTCGGCCCAATTCTGCGGCGCCGAAGGCCATGAAGACGTTCATGTTGCGGATGTAGCGTCCCGCGTCGTTCGCCTGATCGCTGGTGGCGAAATAGACGCAGTCCTCGCACAACTTTTCCGGCAGAACGAATTGCCGCCAATGCGCGAAAACGGCTTCGGCTGTCGATAAAAATCTTTCTTCGTGCGTCATGCGAAAGGCCGCGCCGAGGCAGGCGATGCTGAGCCCGGTCTGAAACGCATAGGTCGCATGAGCGGGATTGCAGCTGCCGTCGCCGAAAGCGTCGTAGCCGCCTTCGGGGCAACGGGGATCCCTGATCGAGGCGGTCCACCCCAGAGGCTGGCCCGCGGAAGAGCGCTGGATATCCGCGAGCAAACGATCAGCCACCACGGCAAGCTTTCGTCGTGCAGCTTCGCCGTAGGCCGGAACGAGCGCCGCTGCGGCCATGCATTCCCAGCCGAGGTCGTTGGCGGAGCGATTGGCGCGCAGTTCGAGCGCGGCGACGAATCGTCTGGCCGAACCGGTTGAAATCTCCAGATTTTCGATTTTGGAAGGCTGAGATTGCGGTTCGCCGATGACGGGGATGGCCCAGCCGAAGGCCGCGCAGGCAATGAGCGCGCGGATCCAATGGCAGGGGTTACGCTTCATGGCCTTGTCCTAGAGCCTTGCCATACTTGCCAAACCGTTGGCGCAGGCGCTATTGCCGGAGCCGAACGGTGACGCTGAGCGTGGCCAGAGGCATTTTGCACGGGACATTTCCTTGGAACCGAGAGCATGGCTCACCGGCGAGGCCGGCGCCCACGAAATCGTTTCGGAAACCGACCGGCACGGCAAGCCGTTGCGGACGGTATTCGACCGCAACACCGGTCTCGTTCGCAACGATCCTATTCCGACGGACGAGGAACTCGCACGTTTTTATTCGAAAGATTATCGCGTCTCCTACAAGGGCGCGTCGCTGCCGCGAAAGCGTCAGGCCCTGCGCAACTTCCGGCGCGTCGCAGATTTCGTGCGCAGGAACAGCGACGTCCTGATGAAGGCGAGGCGCGTCCTCGATCTTGGCGCCGGCTCGGGCGAATTCCTGTTCGTGATGAAGGAACTCGGTAAAGAGGGACGGGGCATAGAGCCTAACGTCGACTATTCGACCTTCAGCCGCGACGCTTACGGCATCGACGTGAAAACGGCGCATCTTTCAGCCGATCTCTTCGAAGAAGGCGGCTACGATTTCATCCGTCTTAATCACGTGCTCGAACATCTCAACGATCCCGTGCACTATCTCGAGATGATTGGATCATGGCTCGCGCCTGGCGGCATTCTCTACGTCGAAGTGCCCGATATCGTCGCCTACTGCCGCTACAAGTCGAAAGGCAGCATGTTCCACTACGGACATATCTACAATTTCGATCCCTGGACACTGCGGGCGGTTGCTGCGATGGCCGGACTCGAGGAAGCGCCGGCGACAGTCGAGCGTTGCAAGGACAGCACCGGTGTCTTTCTCCAGCGCGGCCACAAGGTTGCGCCGGAAGCGCTGGCGAAGGCGCCCGATCCCGGCCGCATCCTCGACGCCATCAGGCAGCATAATGCGAACGGGCCTGCGGTCAGTCTGGGCAAGAAACTTTCGGCGAAGTGGTCTGCGCGGCTCAATGAAGTCATCGCGACGTTTGGTACGAAAACTTTCGCCGACATTGGCCGCCGCGTCGTACGCACATTGCGCGCGCCTGCCTGACCCGTCGGAGAACAATTTTGGCGCGCGTTATTGACGGAAAAATGTGCGGCATTCCCGAAACACGCTCTATCTGTATTGCACGACCGAGAGGAGCAGCTGCGGCGTGAGCTGCTTGCGTTCGTTGGGCTCGCCCTCGATCTCGACGAGGACAATAAAGCGCCCGATCTCGATGCGATCCCCGGAGCGCAGACAATGCGGCCCGGCAAGCCGGAATTCGCTGCCGTTCAAGAATGTGCCGTTGGTCGAAACGTCGTGCAGCCAATACTGCCCGTTGCGGAATCTGACCTCGCAATGTGTGCCTGAAATGAAGCGGGTCGGATCCGGAAGCACCCAGTCGAGATATTGATCGCGGCCGATGTTGATACCGCCGCGCGCGGAATGCATGACGTAACTGATCGGCCCGCCGTCAGGCAGGGAAGTCTCGTTCTCTATGCGTAAATGCAGCGGCATGGCCGCGGTCCACCCCGGAAACAATTTGCCATTATATTGATAATGCGCGAGTTGCTGTCAAAGGGAAAGCCCGGAAAAGCCGCACCATCCCGCGTCGCCTGGAACGCATACGGCTCATAGCGCGTCGCGAGCCATTGACCCGCTTGAGTTCGTTCGACAAAATTATCCGATCAAAAACGAGGAAACGCATATGAAGGTCGAGGCTATCGCGCATACCCATGCCGGACGCAATTTCGAGAGCCAACTGGTTTGGGACGACACGGCGAAAGCGCCACGTCCGCTCTTGTTGATGGCTCCGAACTGGATGGGCGTGACGCCCAACGCCATCGAATACAGCAAACAGCTCGCAGCCCAAGGCTATGTGGTGCTGTGCGCCGACATGCACGGGCTTGACCGCCGCCCGACCGGCAAGGAAGTACCCATGGATTTCCTCGCGCCGCTCACCAACAATCCGGCGGAGACGCGCGCGCGCGTCAACGCGGCGATGGAAGTGCTTACGAAAGCGGCGACCGAAAAGGGCATCGGCAATCCGAAACTGCGCGCTGCCTTCGGCTATTGCTTCGGTGGAGCCAACGTTCTCGACCTCGCGCGCTCCGGGGCCGATGTTGCGGCCGTCGTGAGTTTTCACGGCAACCTCAAATCGGGCATGGAAGCTAAAGCGGGCGAAGTCAAAGCCGCCGTCCTCGTCGTGCACGGCGCTGACGATCCGATTGCGCCAAAGGGCGATCGCGATGCGCTGGAAGAGGAAATGCGTGCGGCCGGCGCGCGCTGGACATTGCTGAATTTCGGCCACGTCTATCACAGCTTCACAGACATGAACGCCAATCGTGCGCCGATGTCGCAATTCTCCGCCCATGCCAATCGCTACGGCTACATGCTCGCCCATGCCTTCGTCGCCGACGCATTCGCCGGAAGGGTCTGAGCCGCGCACGCGCAGTTGATTTTGCGGGCAACCGTTTCGCGTGCAATTCTTTCCCGGAAGGCCAGACCTTCCGGGGAGGATCAAATGAACTTTACAAATTTCGCCGCGCATTTTTGCGCGGTCGCGCTGCTGGCGGCCGGCGCTGTAGTGTCGCCTGTGGCCGCGCAAGATTATTCCGCACTCATCGCCGCGCCGGATCGCAGCGACGCCGACCGCACGAACGACAAGCGCCGCGACCCCGTGCGTCTGCTGGAATTCAGCGGACCGAAGACAGGTTGGCGCGTGCTCGATATGGGCGCCGGCGGCGGCTACAGCACGGAATTGATGGCGCGCGCTGTCGGCCCCACGGGCAAGGTCTGGGGCCAGCACACGCCGTTGTCGGATCGCTTCAAGGCGCGGGCGGCGACGCCGCCCATGGCGAATGTCATCGTGCTCGACCGTCCCTTCGACGATCCGGTTCCCGCTGATCTCCGCAATCTCGATCTCATCACATTTTTCTTCGTCTATCACGACACGACCTTCATGCAGGTCGATCGCGCCAAAATGAACAAGGCCATGTTCGATGCGTTGAAGCCCGGCGGCTTTCTCGTGATCGCCGATCACTCGGCGAAGCCCGGCGAAGGCGCAACGGTCGGAAAGTCACTTCACAGGATCGAGGAGGACACCCTGAAACAGGAGGTGCTGGCTGCCGGTTTCAGGCTCGTCGGCTCTGCGGACTTTCTGCGCAATCCCGATGATCCGCGCACCGTCTCCGTTCATCGCTCGGGTATCCGCAACGATGAATTCGTGCTGAAATTCCAGAAGCCAATGTAAAAGGTAAGAAGGCGCGTGGAGAGCAGCGCATGTCGATGATGGGACACAATGCAGGCGAGGGCGCGCCTGTTCGCAGCCGCTATGGCGTCGATCTGGCAACGACGAAAGCAGGAACGCCCGGCGGCGTCTTCATGCGCCAGTTCTGGATCGCTGTTTACGATTCGGACGACCTGCCCGCAGGCCGCGCCATGCCGATCCGCATCATGGGCGAGGATTATACGATCTATCGCGGCAAATCCGGCAAGCCGCAGGTCATCGCGAACCGCTGTCCTCATCGCGGCGCGCAGATGTTTCTGGGCTGGGTCGAGGACGATGATATCCGCTGCATCTATCACGGCTGGAAATTCGATTGTTCCGGCCGCTGTACCGAACAGCCTGCGGAGGAAGCCGGCTACAACGAAAAGGTGAAGCTGAAAACCTATCCGACCGGCGAGCACATGGGCCTGATCTTCGCCTATTTCGGCGAAGGCGAGCCGCCACATTTCCCGCCGTTTCCGGAGCCGGAAGGCGAGGGCGTGATCGAGGTTCGCCCCACGACAGCCGTGCCCTGCAACTATCTTCAATGCTTCGAAAACAGCATGGACGAAGTGCATGTCGCCTTCACCCATGCGCCGGGCGGCACGCATGCCAAACTCGCGCATGACCTGCCGGTCATCACCGCCGAAGAAACGCCGTGGGGCATGATGCGCTTCGGCACGCGCAAGGATGGCAAGGTGCGCCACACCATGCATCTGGCGCCCAACGCCGTGCGCGTCTTCGTGCCGGCGAATTTCGGCATGGACGGCGTGGGCGGCTGGCCCGACATGACGCTTATTTTCACGCCTGTCGATGACGAGAACTGCCGATGGTTTGCTACTAGCAAGGTCTTCGTTTCAGGCGCAGAGCGCGCGCGCTATGACGAGAAGCGCAAGGAAATGCTGCAGAAGGTGAAAGAGGCGCGGCCGGTGATGGATGTCGTCAATGACATCTGGAGCGGCAGGCTGCTTTATCAGGATGTGCGCCATCCCTTTTTAGCGCGCGTACAGGATATCGCGGTTCAGGCGGGGCAGGGTGCCATAGCCGACAGGGAAAATGAATTTTTGGGGCGCTCCGATGCCGGCATCATTGCCTGGCGGCGCATTCTTGCGCGCGAATTGCGCATTATCGCAGAGGGCGGAACGCCGAAGACGTGGGCTGCGCCAAGCCCGGATATCGCGCCCGTCATGGGCGCATGATCGAATCTATTATGTAGAGCATCGTTTTCGCGAAAAACCGGGTCCACTTTTTCGCACGATGCTCTAGGCGGGCACAGGCTTTCTTGCGCGCGGATGCAGGGCGTTTGGCACGCCGAGGGGTTCGACGATCTCTGTGCCGATGCGCCTGACGTCTTCGATGCCCGACGCCATTTTGAACAGAATGAGCTCGATGCCCATGTCGGCGAAACGCGCGATCTGCTTGCGCACATCTTCGGGCGTGCCGATGCATCCGCCCATCGCCGCCGGTAACATACGCACCCGCACTTTCGCACTGTCCGGTTCCTTGTCGTAGGCGGTGATACGATGTACGGCGTCGTCGAAAGCCGATTGCCGGTCGCGCCCGAAGTGCACGAACGGATTGAAGGCAAAGCGCACGTTGCGGCCGGTCTGCGCCATGCGGCGGCGCATGTCTGCAATCGAATCTTCAAGAGAGCGCAGCATCTCCTCTGTCGATTGCACGCTCTTGGGATAGTCGAGAAACCACCAGTCGCCGGTTTCCGCTATCATCTGGCGGCCTCGATCAGAGCGCGCGGCAGTGAATATCTCCGGAGGCATTTCATTGCGTGGCTTCAGGCGCAGTTCCGTACCGCGCACCTGATAGAATTTTCCTTCCAGGGTAAAATTGTCATGGGTCCACAGGCCTCGCATGATGTCGATGAATTCGGTCGCGCGGATATAACGATCGTCGTCCTTCAGCATCGCCGTCCCGCCGAACATCTGGAATTCGGCCTCGTTCGCGCCCGTGACGATGTTGACGGCCATGCCGCCACGACAGATGCGATCGAGAGTCATCGCGAGTTTCGCGATGAGCGCGGGATGCCAGAGGCCAGGATGCACCGCCACCATGCTGCGGATTTGCTGGAGGCGGGAGCCGATCGCGCCGGCGACGGCCCATGTCGTCAAGTCCGGCCCGAGGTGTCGCTCGGCGAAAAGAATGATGTTGAAGCCGATGCGATCGGCTTCCTCGAGCACGCTCAGGCTGAATTCGAACTGCTTGTCCCGCGCGCCCTCGGGCAGCGGCCCGCGCGATTCCTGAATGGCTTCGGCGATTTCAGCCGCGCCCACCGTGACGTGCGCATTGGTTCCGTAAAGGCCGAATTGCATGTCGTTTCCACCCGTAGCTTTGCGCGTTTCCCCGCAGTTTAACGGTGCAGGCGGAGCGTACAAGCGTCAGCTTGCCGCGTCGCCTCATTCGTCGCAAACTGTCTGCAAGCGGCGGAAGGCCGCGCATCATTGTCGGGAGAGGGATGTGCGCAAACTTTCAGTATTCTTTTCGGCCGCGATTGCCTGTGCGGTCTTCGGCTCGCAAGTGCAAACGACAAAGGCGCAGACGCCTGAACAATTCTACAAGGGCCGCACGATCAAGTTGATCTCCGGTTCCACAGTTGGCGGCGGCGGCGATCTGATGTCGCGGCTCGTTGCGCGTTTCATGGCCAAGCATATGCCGGGGCAACCTGTGATCGCCGTACAGAACTTGCCGGGCGGCGGGGGACTCATCGGCGCCAATCGCATTGCGAATGCCGCGCCGCGCGATGGCTCCGAATTCGCCGCCATGGAACGCACAGTGCCGCAATATGCCGTGATGGGCGACGCCAACGCGCGCTTCGATCCTCTGGCTTTGACATGGCTCGGATCGCTCTCGTCCTATCGCGACGACGCCTACATGCTCCTGCTCGCCAACACGCATCCCGCGAAAACAGTCGAGGATTTGCGCAAGCCCGGCATTTCCGCGCGCCTTGGCGCAAGCCAGCAAGGTTCGGCCAATCTCACGCTGACGCAGATCGCGCGCTACGTGCTCGATGTGAACATCATCCCGATATCCGGATACTCAGGCACATCGAAGATTGCTATCGCCATCCAGAGCGGAGAAGTCGACGGCGAGATGATCGGCATGTCCTCGGTTCTGTCGACGCAGAGGCATATGTGGGACAGCAAGTTCCTGCGGCCTCTCGCGCAATTTGCCCGCGAGACGCGCCATCCGGCGCTGCCCGATGTGCCCACAGCGCGCGAACTGGTGAAGGATCCCGACAAACTGGCGCTGCTGGAGTTCGCGGAATTGTCCTTCTTCATGGCGCGGCCATTCGTGGCGCCGGCGGGCATCCCAGCGGATCGCGCCAAGGCGCTACGGGATGCCTTCATGGCCGCCGTGCACGACCCCGAATACATTTCGGAATCCAAGAAGCTGGAGATCGACCATAGCCCCATCGATCACGTTGAAATCGAACGCCTGCTGCGCAAGGCCGTCGCGACTCCCAAGAGCGTGATCGCCGAATTCGAAAAGCTGGTGAACCGGAAATAACGGGCCGGAGCCTCAGGGCGCTTGAAAAGCGAGTAATTCCATGTATGCTTGATATATCATATATCTGGGGAGAGCCGGATCATGTGGATCAGGAATGCTTGGTTCGTCGCCGGATGGGCGAACGAAGTTACCCGCGAGAAGCCGCTGGCGCGCGTTCTCCTGAACGAGCCCGTCGTCATCTATCGCAAGGCAGACGGAACGCCTGTCGCGCTTGAAGACCGTTGCTGCCATCGCCTCGCGCCGCTGTCCATCGGGCGCATCGAGGGCGACGAATTGCGCTGCATGTATCACGGGCTCAAGTTCGATGCGTCAGGCAAGTGCACGGAAATTCCCGGGCAAGATCGCATTCCCCCTTCGATGAAAGTTCGCAGTTTCCCGCTCGTCGAAAAACAAAAGCTGTTGTGGATATGGATGGGCGATCCGGCTCTCGCGCGCGAGAGCGACATCCTTGACTGGCCATACCTCGATCATCCCGACTGGAGCTACAAGCCCAGCTATCTTCACTACAAGGCGAATTATCTTCTGATCGTCGACAACCTGCTCGATTTCTCGCATCTCTCATTTGTGCATGAGCATACGATCGGCTCGATGTCGCTGGCGGAGACGCGCGCGCAGATCGACCGCACGCCCTACGGGTTGAAAATCTGGCGCATTCTCGACAATGACGTCACGCCGGCCTTCGTCAGGAAGCTGCGTAATGTCGGCGAGCGAGCCGATCGCTGGAACATCTACGACTGGCACGCGCGCGGCAACATTTTGGCCATGGACTCGGGCTTCGCGCCGCTCGGCACGGGCGGCCATCAGGGCGCGCGCGAGAATGCCGTGCAGTTTCGCCATCTCTCCGTGCAGACGCCGGAAACCGCGAATACGACGCATTATTTCTTCGGCCATCCCCAGGCGCTTGCGCCGGGCAATGCCGAACTCGACGAGCAATTGCTGAAGACGGTGACGACAGCCTTCATCGAGGACAAGGATATAATCGAGGCGCAGCAGCGCATCATCGATCTCGACCCCAATGTGCGGATGCAGGCCATCGTGCATGACAGCGCGCTCTTCCAAGGGCGCCGTATCATCGAAGGCCTGATCGAGGATCAGGCGGTCGCTGCGGAATAATCACGCGTCTTTGTCCTTCGATACGGCGCTGCGCGCCTACTCAGGACGAGGGCCTTAGGCGGCAAGTAAGAAAACCTCATGCTGAGTAGCTCGCGAAGCGAGCGTATCGAAGCGCGAGGTTTTCTGTGAGAAGGCATCTCACGCGTCCGCCAGCACCATCTCGACGCAGCGTCCGCCGATCATCATGGTCGGCGCGTTGGTATTGCCCGATGTCACCGTCGGCATGACCGAGGCGTCCGCGACGCGCAGTCCTTCGACGCC
>CAINED010000071.1 GCA_903847605.1 uncultured Hyphomicrobiales bacterium
GGAACGGGTCGCGGAGAATCGATCCCCGCAGCCAGCGAGCCTTACGACGAATCCTGAGGGCATTGCGGCTTGCGAGGAGCAATCGAGTGGCTTTTCGTCAATAATGGAGCCAGAAGTTCAATGGAAATATCGCGTGGTTGATCACCGCGCCGGTCTGGATAATAATCTTCCCAATGGGCAAAGCTCGCGATACGCAAAAATCGACGCCCAATCTTTTCGGGGCCACTGAACGGCGGCCGCCGCCTGCGGTCGGTCAGCATATCTCCCCATCCGCTGTCCCGGCATTCCGGCTCCCGGGCGACTTGAGCAAGGCGCTTACCCTTTTGAGCGACGCAGATATCGATCAACTTGCCGTCGCGGTTGCGAAGGAACAGGCTCGCCGAAAGCCGCCTGCGCCCGTGCGGGGCATTGCGCCGAAGCCATCGAAAGCGCCGACGCCCCCGAAGCCTGCCCCACAGCCGCTCACAGCGTCACGGATCAACGTCATACGGGCGGCTTTCAAGGCCGGGGTGAAGCCACCCACAATCGCTCGGCAATTCGGCGTCAGTCTATCTGCGGTCCGGCAGGCGCTCGAAACCAAATGAGCCACCCCGACTTCGAAACAATGGCGGCCGCGCTCGACGCCACGGGCGAATACCGCGTTCTTCGGAAGTTGAAGCCGCGCCGCGAATTCCAGCCCCACGGCGGCGTCGCAGCCCGCACGGCTTTGTTCGTCGATGTTGAAACCACAGGCCTTGATCCAGAACGGAATGAGATCATTGAACTCGCGATGGTTCCTTTTACCTACGGCGCAGACGGCAGCATTTTCGGGACGGGAGAGCCTTTCCACGGTTTGCGGGAACCCGACGAACCGATTCCCGCCGAAATCACGGCCATTACCGGCATCGACCATGCCATGGTGACGGGTAAGTCCATTGACCGGGACGCAGTTGTTGGGTTCATCGAGTCCGCCGACCTGATCATTGCGCACAATGCGTCGTTCGACCGGCGCTTTCTGGAGCGCTTCTGCCCGGCGTTCGCCCATAAACCGTGGGCCTGTTCGAACTCCCAGATCGACTGGAAGGGCGAGGGCTTCGAAGGGACACGGCTGGCCTATCTTGTGGCTGGCGCTGGCTACTTCTACGAACGACACCGCGCACTGAATGACTGCTACGCCGCCATCGAACTGTTGGCCACGCAGCTTCCAAGGTCTGGCGCGCTGGTGATGGCGAGCCTGCTGGAAAGGGCCCGCGTTCCGACGTGGCGCATCTGGGCCAGTCACGCGCCTTACGATCTGAAAGACACCCTGAAGGCGCGGGGGTACCGATGGAACGGCGGCGGGCATGGTCCACGTCGTGCGTGGTTCATTGACGTGCTCGACAACGAGAAGACGGCGGAACTGCACTTCCTCGAAACCGAAATCTATCGCGGCGAGATGGACATTCCGACCAAACGGATTGATGCATTCGATCGGTTTTCAGATCGCGCTTAGCGGTTACCGCGTCGATGGCTCGCCAATGGACCACGTCGGCGATCGGCGAACCACGAGATAACTCTCCGAACGCGCTTCTCGTCGAAATCATATGGGTCGAACGCTTTGCCATACCATGTCAGCATGCGCTTATGTTCTTCGTTCGTCGGATCAAGGACCGCCTCCAGAAATTCCATGAAGCCTGAAACACCCCCAACATCTTCGGGCGGCCCACGCCGCGCCCCATCGACGAATGCCGGATAATCTGTATCCGCTTCGCCGTCGCGGATTTCTTCGAAAAGAACGTCGTGACGCCAATTGTCGCCGAAATCATAAACATACACGAATCTATCGGCGCCGCGTTTGACGAGGTCTTTCAGCCGAACATTCTTCGCCTGATGGAC